>NZ_JBSFEN010000010.1:0-404057 GCF_053594455.1 Streptomyces sp. NPDC001927
GGCACGCTGCCGGGTGTCTCCTCGTTCCAGTTGCACTTCGCCGATCACGACATCCTGACCCCGGGCGATGCCCCGAACGTGCTGGTCGCGATGAACCCGGCCGCGTTGAAGGCCAACATCGACGACGTGCCGCGCGGCAGCGAGATCATCGTGAACACCGACGAGTTCGCCAAGCGCGCGATGGCGAAGGTCGGCTACGAGACCTCCCCGCTGGAGGACGGCTCGCTGGACGCCTACCGGGTCCACCCGGTGCCGCTCACGACGCTGACGATCGAGGCGCTGAAGGACTTCGGGCTCTCCCGCAAGGAGGCCGAGCGGTCGAAGAACATGTTCGCCCTCGGACTGCTCTCCTGGATGTACCACCGGCCCACCGAGGGCACGGAGACCTTCCTGCGGCAGAAGTTCGCGAAGAAGCCGCAGATCGCCGAGGCGAACGTGGCCGCGTTCCGCGCCGGCTGGAACTTCGGCGAGACGACCGAGGACTTCGCCGTCTCCTACGAGGTCGCCCCCGCGACCAGCGCCTTCCCGACCGGCACCTACCGGAACATCTCCGGGAACCTGGCCCTGTCCTACGGCCTGATCGCCGCCTCCCGCCAGGCGGACCTGCCGCTCTACCTGGGCTCGTACCCGATCACTCCGGCGTCGGACATCCTGCACGAGCTGAGCCGGCACAAGAACTTCGGCGTGCGCACCTTCCAGGCCGAGGACGAGATCGCCGGCATCGGCGCCGCGCTCGGGGCGGCCTTCGGCGGGTCCCTCGCCGTGACCACGACGTCCGGGCCGGGTGTGGCGTTGAAGTCGGAGACGATCGGGCTCGCGGTGTCGCTGGAGTTGCCGCTGCTGATCGTGGACATCCAGCGCGGCGGGCCTTCGACCGGCCTTCCGACCAAGACCGAGCAGGCGGACCTGCTGCAGGCGATGTACGGCCGTAACGGCGAAGCACCCGTCCCGGTGGTCGCGCCGAAGACGCCGGCGGACTGTTTCGACGCGGCGATCGAGGCCGCGCGGATCGCGCTCACCTACCGCACCCCGGTCTTCCTGCTCTCCGACGGCTACCTCGCCAACGGCTCCGAGCCCTGGCGGATCCCCGACGTCGAGGAACTCCCCGACCTGCGGACCCAGTTCGCCACCGGCCCCAACCACGAACTCGCCGACGGCACCGAGGTCTTCTGGCCCTACAAGCGCGACCCGCAGACCCTCGCCCGCCCCTGGGCGATCCCCGGCACCCCCGGCCTCGAACACCGCATCGGCGGCATCGAGAAACAGGACGGCACCGGCAACATCAGCTACGACCCCGCCAACCACGAGCTCATGGTCCGCACCCGCCAGGCGAAGATCGACGGCATCGAAGTCCCCGACATCGAGGTCGACGACCCCAGCGGCGCGAAGACCCTGGTCCTCGGCTGGGGCTCCACCTACGGGCCCATCACCGCCGCCGTCCGCCGGCTGCGCCGGGCCGGACACCCCATCGCCCAGGCCCACCTGCGCCACCTCAACCCCTTCCCGAGGAATCTCGGAGAGGTCCTGAAGCGTTACGACAAGGTAGTGGTGCCCGAGATGAACCTCGGCCAGCTCGCCACGCTCGTACGGGCGAAGTACCTGGTCGACGCCCGCTCGCACACCCAGGTCAACGGCATGCCGTTCAAGGCCGAGCAGCTCGCTTCGGCGCTCAAGGAGGCCATCGATGAGTGAGACGCTCCTGAACCTCGTGCCCAAGGCCGAAGCCGCGCAGTCGATGAAGGACTTCAAGTCCGACCAGGAAGTGCGCTGGTGCCCCGGCTGCGGCGACTACGCCGTCCTGGCCGCGGTGCAGGGGTTCATGCCGGAGCTCGGTCTGGCGAAGGAGAACATCGTCTTCGTCTCCGGGATCGGCTGCTCCTCGCGCTTCCCGTACTACATGAACACCTACGGGATGCACTCCATCCACGGCCGCGCCCCCGCCATCGCCACCGGCCTCGCAACCTCCCGCCGCGACCTGTCCGTCTGGGTCGTCACCGGCGACGGCGACGCCCTCTCCATCGGCGGCAACCACCTCATCCACGCCCTGCGCCGCAACGTCAACCTCAAGATCCTCCTCTTCAACAACAGGATCTACGGCCTCACCAAGGGCCAGTACAGCCCCACCAGCGAACTCGGCAAGATCACCAAGTCCACCCCGATGGGCTCCCTGGACGCACCGTTCAACCCGGTCTCCCTCGCCCTGGGCGCCGAGGCCTCGTTCGTGGCACGGACCGTCGACTCCGACCGCAAGCACCTCACCGAGGTCCTGCGCCAGGCCGCCGACCACCCCGGCACCGCCCTCGTGGAGATCTACCAGAACTGCAACATCTTCAACGACGGCGCCTTCGAAGTCCTCAAGGACAAGGACCAGGCCCAGGAAGCCGTCATCCGCCTCGAACACGGACAGCCGATCCGCTTCGGCACCGACCAGGACAAGGGCGTCGTCCGCGACCCCGCGACCGGCGACCTCAAGGTCGTCACGGTCACCCCCGAGAACGAACACGCGGTCCTGGTCCACGACGCCCACGCGGCCTCACCCACCACCGCGTTCGCGCTCTCCCGCCTCGCCGACCCCGACACCCTCCACCAGACCCCCATCGGCGTCTTCCGCTCCACCCGACGCCCCGTCTACGACACCCTCATGGCCGACCAACTCGACACCGCCATCGAACAGCACGGCAAGGGCGACCTCGGACAACTCCTCGCCGGCAACGACACCTGGACCGTCGTCGGCTAAGAACAGACCAACGGAACGAACGGATGAGGGGCGCGACCGGAACATCGGTCGCGCCCCTCAGTCGAACTTCCGCCGCTTCTTCTCGCCCTCCGCCGCCGCCTCGAAGGGGCCGAGGTAGCGCGGGGTGCCGTCCTCGATCCGGTAGAGGAACATCTCCTTGATGAACTTGAACGCCGTGACGTTCCGTTCGTCGAAGCCGTACTTCTTCGTGATCCCCTGGTACGGGAACAGCCGCAGCGCCCCGCGCACGGCGCTCCGCGCGATGTCCAGCTTCTGGTCCGACACGAGGTCGCTCATGCTCGCGGCGATGCCCGTCACGACGTCGTACGCCTCGGCGGCGAACGGCTCAACCACTGCTCGCTCCGACAGCCCCCAGCGCTTGCGGTAGGCGGCCGTGAAGGCCTTCGCGGCCGGTACGAGCGCCGGGTCGACGTACGTCGTGCCGAAGTACCACTCCTCGGCCGCCGGGCCCGCGACGGACAGGAACTCGGGGCCGAGCGCGTACTCGACGCCGCCGCACAGGCCCTTGTACCCCTGCGCGCGCAGGGCCTTGGCGCAGAGTCCGGCCCGGCGCGGGGAGACCCCGGCGTAGAGGACCGCGTGCGGGCGGGCGGCGAGGACCTCGCGCACGACGGGGCCGAAGTCCTCGCTGTCGGCGGCGATCCGATGGACCGTCACCGCTTCGGAGACCTGCGTCATGGTGCTCTGCGCGGAGTTGGCCGTCCGCCAGCTGAAGTCGCCCGCCGCGCGGTCGTCGACCACGGCCGTCCGCTTGGCCTTCGTCATGATGGCGACGCTGGTGAAGGGGAGTTGCAGCATGTCGTGCGGGGCGCGCATCTCGCGGTAGACCGGGTTGACGGTCTGGATCGTCAGGTCGCCCGGGTCGATGCCGACGCCGACGGTCGCGAAGACGAGCTGGCTCCTGTCGTACGCCTGGGAGCCGGCGACGACGGTCTCCCTGTTCGTGGGGCCGATCACCGCCATGACGGACGCGTCCTTCACGAAGTCCTCGGCCACGGCGGCGGCCCGGCGCGGGTCGCCGCCGTCGTCCCGTACCTTCACCGCGAGGTCGAAGGGCCGGTCGGCGCGGGCGTTGAAGGTCTCGGCGGCCAGCCGCACCCCGCGTTCCTGGGCGCGCCCGGACGCCTTGCCGGGGCCGGTCAGGTCGGTCTGGACGCCGATCGTGTAGGAGGGACGGGGCCCGGACGGCCCGCCCGTGCCCGTACCCCCGCTCGTGCCGCCCGCCCCCGGCTCGCGGTTCACCAGCCAGGCCGTGAGGCCGCCCGCGCCGGCGACGGCGACTGCGGAGCCGAGGGCCAGGAACCGTCGCCGGGACGGCGAGGTGCGGGTCGGGCCGGCGGAGGGCACGACGACGGTCGGTTCGGCGACGGGCAGGTCGAGGACGCGGGTGGAGCGTTCGGCGATGAGGGCGGGCAGTCCTGGCGGCAGCCAGTCCCCCGCCGGTTCGTCGGCCCGGCCGAGCCGCGCCCGTGTCTCCTCCGCCGTCGGCCGGTCGGAGGGGTCCTTGGCCAGGCAGGCGGTCACCAGCGGCAGCAGCGCCTCCGGTACGCCGTCGAGGTCGGGCTCCTCGTGGACCGTGCGGTAGACGATCGCGGCCACCGTGCCCGTACCGAAGGGGCGGCGGCCCGTCGTCGCGTACGCGAGCACGCAGCCGAGCGAGAAGACGTCGCTCCCCGGGCCGACCTCGCCCGCGCCGCTGACACGGGCCTGCTCGGGGGCGAGGAAGCCGGGGGTGCCGATCATCGCGTCGGTGGCGGTCAGGGCGGTCGCCCCGGCCGACCGGGCGATGCCGAAGTCGATGAGGCGCGGCCCGTCGAGGGCGAGGAGGACGTTGCCGGGCTTGACGTCCCGGTGGACGAGCCCGGCCTCGTGCATGTCCGCGAGGGCGTCGGCGAGCCGGGCGCCCAGGGCCCGTACGGTCGCCTCGGGCAGGGCGCCGTGCAGGCCGACGGCCTCGGCGAGCGAAGGGCCCGGGACGAACTCGGTGGCGAGCCAGGGCTCCCGGGCCTCCGGGTCGGCGCCGAGGACCCGGACCACCCAGCGGCCGGTGATCCGCTGGGCGACCAGGGCCTCGCGCCGGAACCGCTCCCGGAATCCGGGGTCGGCGGCGTGCTCGGCCCGGATCAGCTTGAGAGCGGCGAGCGCGCCGCCGGCGGAGCGGGCGAGGTAGACCACGCCCATGCCGCCGGCGCCGAGCCGGCCGAGGAGGCGGTAGCCGGCGATCGCCGAGGGATCGGCGGGTCGGAGGGGCCGCACGCGTCAGGTCCGTCTGTTCTTGGGCGGGCCGGCGGGCGCGAACTCCAGGGGCGCGAAGCGGCCGTTGCGGACGGCGTACATGAAGGTGCCGATGCCCGTGAGGTTCCCGGACTCCGTGTCGAAGGTGTAGCCGCCCATGGCGCCCGTGTACTTGGCCTTGCGTAGTGCGGGCGTGAGGGTGGTGCGGTCGGGGCGCTGCCCGCCCTTGGCGGCCTTCTCCACTTCCTGGATCAGCAGGTTGACGACGTCGAAGGACTCGCCGGCGTAGTAGGCGGGGGGCGCGCCGTACCGGGTGCGGTGGGCGGCGACGAAGGCGGCCGCCTCCTTGCGTGTGGTCGGGTCGGTGACGGGCGCGCCGAGGATCCAGCCCTCGGCGGCGGCTCCGGCCTCGGTGAGGAAGCGGGACTCGAAGACGTGCTGGCCGGTGATCTTCATGCCGGTGAAGCCGAGTTCGTCGAGGGCGCGGGCGGCGAGGACGGCGCTGGGGGTGATGCCGCAGTGGACGTACGCGTCCATGCCCTCGGCGATCATCGAGCCGAGGATCCGCTTGTAGTCGGTGGTGGGCCCGGGGACGACACGGGGGACGGGTACGACCTTCCCGTCGCGGAAGGCGAAGTTGGCGCCGCCGATGTACTGCCAGGCGTAGGTGTCGTCGGTGCGTTCCTGGAGGATGCCCGGGCGGACGCTCGCGGTCTTGTTGAGGACGTAGTAGGCGAGGCAGCTGCCGGCGATGGGGTGCTGGGGGCAGGCGCGCAGCACGGAGAGGCCCTGGCTGCCCGGGAGGGTCAGCAGGTTGAGCCCGGCGGAGACCGTCATGAGCGGCAGCCGTGACTCGTCGTACGCGGGCAGCGCGTTGAGGCCGGTGTAGTCGGAGGTGGGGCCGAGGACGCCGAGGACGTCCGGGTCGCCGGTGAGGACGCGGGCGGCGGCGAGGGCCTTGTTCTTGTCGCCGGCGTCGTCGGAGACCTTGAGTTCGAGGGTGAAGGGCTTGTCCTTGCGGGCGTTGAACAGCTCGACCGCGAGGCGGGCGCCGCGTTCCTGGGCGCGGCCGATGTCCTTGGCGGGGCCGGTCAGGTCGGCTTGTACGCCGACGATCCAGCGCCGCTTCTTGGGCGGCGGGGCGGCGGTCCTGCCGTTCTTGCCGTTGTCGTCGTCGCGCAGCGCTGCGTAGGCGGCGATGCCGCCGCCGGCGGCGAGGGCGGCGGCGCCGCCGGAGGCCAGGAGCAGGAACTTCCGTCTGCCGGCAGCCGGTTGGCTGGGGGCGGCCGGTGTTCCGTGCTCGGTGCGGTCGATCTCGGGGAGGGCGAGCATCGCGGCGGAGCGTTCGGCGATGGTCCGGACGACGGGGGCGGGCAGCCAGTCGGCGGCCGCGCCGGGGGTGTCCTCGGTGAGGCGGGCGACGACGTCCTCGGCGGTGGGCCGGTCGGCGGGGTCCTTGGCGAGGCAGGCCTGGACGAGGTCGAGGAGCGACCCCTCCGGTACACCGGCGAGGTCGGGCTCGTCGTGGACGGTGCGGTAGAGGAGGGCGTCGACCGCCCCCGTACCGAAGGGCGGGCGGCCGGTCGCCGCGTGGGCGAGGAGGCAGCCGAGGGCGAAGACGTCGCTGGGCGGGCCGATCTCGGCGGCGCGGGCCTCGGCCTGTTCGGGGGCGAGGAAGCCGGGGGTGCCGACGACCATGTCGGTGGAGGTCAGCGCGGTCTCCCCGGTCGCCCGGGCGATGCCGAAGTCGATGAGGCGGGGGCCGTCGACGGCGAGGAGGACGTTGCCCGGCTTGACGTCCCGGTGGACGAGCCCGGCCGCGTGGACGGCGGCGAGCGCGCGGGCGACGGCGCCGCCGAGGATCCGTACGCTCCGCTCGGGCAGCGGCCCGTGCGCGGCGACGGCCTCGCCGAGGGAGGGCCCGGGGACGAAGGCGGTCGCCATCCACGGCTCGGGCGCGTCCGGGTCGGCCCCGGTCACGGGGACGGCCCAGGGGCTGACGACCCGGCGCGCGGCCTCGACCTCGCGCCGGAACCGCTCCCGGAAGTCGGCCTGTTCGGCCTGGTCGGCGTGGGTGACCTTCACGGCGGCGAGCTCACCGTGCTCCGTACGCCCGAGGTAGACGACGCCCATGCCACCGGCGCCGAGCCGGCCGAGGAGCCGGTACGCGGCGATGGTGGAGGGGTCGGAGGGGAGGAGCGGCTGGAGGGCGCCGGGCCGCGGCTGCGGGGTGGGGCCGGTGGGGCTGCTGGTGGGGTTGCTCATGACGTGACCTCCAGGGCGTCCTCGGCGCGGCCGACCATGGCGACGAGGGCCTGGATCTGGGCCCGGTCGACGTCCTTGCCGATGTGGCCGGGTGCGCCCTTGACGACGGCGGCGACGGTGATCTGGCCGACGCGGGACTGGTACCAGGAGTACGTCTGCTCGCCCTTCACGGCGTCGTTGACGTACGTCCCGGCCTCGCGGAGCGAGTCCGCGGCCGTGAAGTTGCCGCCGACGCCGAAGGGGCTGCCGAGGGACATGAGTCCGGTGATGCGCTCACCGTCGCGCAGTTGCTGGGAGGGGCAGCGGAGCGCCTCCTCCAGCGTCTGGGCCATCTCCCAGTCGGCGTCGGTCTCCGTGCGGTGGACGGTGACGGTCGCGGAGACCTGCAGGAGCCCCTTCCCCGTCGACGCGGGGATCTGGCTGTAGGCGGTCACGTTGTGGAGCACGGTCGCCGGCCGGGTGCCGGCCTCCCAGGTGCAGCCGGTGTCGAGGACGGGCCAGTAGGAGTCGCCGCTGAGGTGCGGGGTGCGCTTGACGTAGTCGGAGCCCCAGGACTCGGGGCCGGCGACGATCGCGAGGGCGAGCTTCTTGGCGTCGGCCTCGTTCTTCGGGGCCCGCTTGGGGTCCGCCGTGAATTCGAGGCCGGTCGGTGTGGGCGCGGGTGCGGCCGAGCTCGGCGGCGCGGTCGAGGTTCCGGACGGCGCCGGGGACGCACTCGTACGCGCCTTGCCGTCCTCACCCCCCGCGTCCGAACAGGCGGTCAGGACCAGTCCGCAGGCCAGTACACCCCCGCAGGCGCGCAGCACTCTTCCGTACGCGTACGTCACGAATCCCCCACACACGCTCACACTTGCCCCCAGTGGTGAGCAGATCGTACGACGCATGGGCACAACTGGCCCTGATTACCGCCTCATTGAGACGATCTCGTGGCCACCGCCGCGCTCCTCGCCACGTCGTACCGCACGCGCGCCTCCTCGACCGCCGGGAGCCGGGCGTCGGTCCACCGGGCCAGCTCCCTGACGAGCCCGGCGGCCTCCTCGCCGAGCGGGGTGAGGCTGTAGTCGACGCGGGGCGGGATGACGGGCTTGGCGTCGCGGTGGACGAAGCCGTCGCGCTCCAGGGTCTGGAGCGTCTGCGTCAGCATCTTCTCGCTGACGCCACCGACCCGGCGGCGCAGCTCGCTGAAGCGGTACGAACGCTCGCTCAGCGCGATGAAGACCAGGACGCCCCACCGGCTGGTGACGTGCTCCAGGACGAGCCGGGACGGGCACATGGCGCCGTCGACGTCGGCCAGCAGGCTCAGCGGCTCGCGTTCATCTCGCGCTCCCGTACTTACTCCCATGCCAGTACCTTACTTCAAAGTGGGTACTTTCGGAAGGTTAGTGTCCGACGTACGGTGAGTGCATCGCCCACCCCAGGCGCCCACCCCAAGCCACCGGAGAAGGAACCCACCATGAGCATCGTCGTCACCGGAGCCACCGGACAGCTCGGCCGTCTCGTCGTCGACGAGCTCCTCGCCCGCGTCCCCGCCGAGTCCGTCGTCGCCGTCGTCCGCGACAAGGCGAAGGCCGCCGCCCTCGCCGAGCGCGGTGTGGAGCTGCGGATCGCGGACTACAGCAAGCCCGAGACGCTCGCGGACGCCTTCCAGGCGGGCGACCGGGTGCTGCTGATCTCCGGCAGCGAGGTCGGGCAGCGCGTGGCCCAGCACACCGCCGTCATCGACGCGGCCAAGGCCGCCGGCGTCGCGCAGCTCGCGTACACCGGCATCCTGGGCGGCCCGGAGGCCGACTTCGACCTGGCCGCCGAGCACCGGGCGACGGAGACGCTGATCCTCGACTCGGGGCTGCCGTACACGTTCCTGCGCAACGGCTGGTACACCGAGAACTACACCGCCAACCTCGCCCCCGTCCTCGCCCACGGCGCCGTCGTCTCCAACGCCGGCGAGGGCCGCGTCGCCTCCGCCACCCGCGCCGACTACGCCGCCGCGGCCGCCGCCGTCCTGGCGGGCCCGGTCGAGGAGCACGTGAACACGGCGTACGAGCTGAGCGGCGACGTCGCCTGGTCGCTGGCAGAGTACGCGGCCGAGGTCGCCCGCCAGACCGGCAAGGAGATCGCGTACAACAACGTCCCGGCCGAGACGCACGAGGAGATCCTGACCGGCGCGGGCGTCCCGGCGTTCTTCGCCGCGATCCTCGTGGACGTCGACAAGGCCATCGCGCGCGGCGCGCTCGCCCGGCGGACCGGCGACCTGTCCCGCCTCATCGGCCGCCCGACGACCCCGCTGGCCGAGACGGTCGCGACGGCGCTCGCCTGACCGACGGCGAGAGGTCATGACCGTATCGCGGTACGGACATGACAGCCTGCCCTGTGCGGCGCTACCTTCATCAGGACGGCGCGGCGCGGGGCAGGAGGTTCGGTGAAGACGGACAACGAGGGACGAGCGGGTCTCCTCTACGGGATCGGTGCCTACGGAATGTGGGGACTGGTCCCGCTCTTCTGGCCGCTCCTGAAGCCGGCCGGGGCGGTCGAGATCCTCGCCCACCGGATGGTCTGGTCCCTGGCCTTCGTCGTCGTCGCGCTCCTCGTGGTGCGCCGCTGGGGCTGGATACGGGAGCTGGCGCGCAGCCCGCGCAAGCTGGGCCTGATCACGCTCGCCGCCTCGGTGATCACCGTCAACTGGGGCGTCTACATCTGGTCCGTCAACACCGGCCACGTCGTCGAGGCGTCCCTCGGCTACTTCATCAACCCGCTCGTCACCATCGCGCTCGGCGTCCTGCTCCTGAAGGAACGGCTGCGGCCCGCGCAGTGGGTGGCGGTCGGCGTGGCCGCCACGGCCGTCCTGGTCCTCTCGATCGGCTACGGGCAGCCGCCCTGGATCTCGCTGATCCTGGCCTTCTCGTTCGGCGTCTACGGCCTGGTGAAGAAGAAGGTCAACATCGGCGGCCTGGAGTCCCTGGCGGCCGAGACCGCCGTCCAGTTCCTGCCCGCCCTCGCGTACCTGCTCTGGCTCGGCTCGCAGGGCTCGGCCACCTTCGGCGCGGAGGGCACCGGGCACGCGGCGCTGCTCGCGGCGACGGGCATCGTGACCGCCGTCCCGCTGATCTGCTTCGGCGCGGCGGCGATCCGCGTCCCGCTGTCGACGCTGGGGCTGCTGCAGTACCTGGCGCCGATGTTCCAGTTCGTGCTGGGCATCGCGTACTTCCACGAGGCCATGCCGCCGGAGCGCTGGGCGGGCTTCTCGCTGGTCTGGCTCGCCCTGACCATCCTGACCTGGGACGCCCTGCGGACCGCCCGCCGCAGCCGCGCGGAACTGGCGGCCGCGGAGCGCGCGGCGACGGACGCGGGAGCGGGTACGGGTACGGGTACGGGTACGGGTACGGCGGCTGGGGCGGGTGCGGTGCCCACTGCGGCACCCCAGCCCGCCCAGCCCACCCAGCCCGCCTAGGAGACGCCGGCCTTCGGGGCCTCCTCCAAGGAGGCGGCCCCCGCCCGCCCTCGCACGCCCGTCGCCGTGATCACGGCCCCGAGGGCCACCATCGCCACCGGTACGGCCAGGGCCGCGCGGAAGCCGTCGAGGCCGCCGCCGACGATCCCGTAGACCGCCGTGACCAGCGAGATCCCGACCGCCGAGCCGAACTGCGTGGCCGTCGTGAGCAGCCCGCTCGCGAGCCCCTGCTCCTCCTCCGCGATGCCGTCGGTCGCGGCGATGGTCAGCGGACCGTACGCGAGCGAGAAGGCGAGCCCGGTCAGGAGCAGGGTCGGGAACATCGCCGCGTACGACCAGTCGGGGCCGACCGGCAGGAACAGCGCGTACGAGACGACCGCGAGCACGAACCCGCCGAGGATCACCCGGCCGTTGCCGAACCGCGCGACCAGCCTCGGCGTCAGCGTCGGGGCGAGGATCGCGTCGATGCCCATCACCATCAGCGCGAACGCCGTCTCCAGCGAGGACCAGCCGCGCAGCTCCTGCAGGTAGAGCGTGGCGACGAACTGGAAGCCGAAGAAGGACCCCACGAAGAGCAGCGCCCCGAGGTCGGCCCGGACGGTCGAGGCCTTGCGCAGCAGCCCGAGGCGGACGAGCGGGGCGGCGGCCCGCCGCTCGACGGCGACGAACACCCCGGCCAGGGCCACGCCCGCGGCGGCCACGAGCGCGGTCAGCGGCCAGCCGGTCAGGCCGTGTTCGAGCCGGACGATCGCGAAGGCGAGCAGCAGCATCGCGCCGGCCGCCGTCAGCGCGCCCGCCAGGTCGAAGCCGCCGGCCACCCGCTCCGGGCGGGGCTCCTTGGGGACCAGGCGCAGCGCGGCGAGCAGGATCGCGGCCGCGAGGAGGACCGGCGCGAAGAAGACCCAGCGCCAGCCGAGCTGGGTGAGCAGCCCGCCGATGACGAGGCCGAGGGAGAAGCCTCCGGCGGCGGTGCCGGCGAAGACGAGGAGCGCCTGGTTTCGCTGCGGACCTTCGGCGTACGAGGTGGTGATGATCGACAGCGCGGCGGGGGTCATGAACGCGGCGGCGACGCCCGTCACGAAGCGGGCCGTGATCAGCATCCAGCCCTCGGTCGCGAAGCCGCCGAGCCCGGAGAAGAGCAGGAAGACGACGAGCCAGCCGAGGAACATCCGGCGGCGGCCGAGCAGGTCGGCGGCGCGTCCGCCGAGGAGGGTGAAGCCGGCGTAGCCGAGGACGTACGCGGACATCACCCAGGCCGCTGTGCCGGTGGACAGGTCGAGATCGGATCTGATGCTCGGTACGGCGACGGCGAGCATGGCGACGTCGATGCCTTCGAGGAAGATCGTCCCGCAGAGGACGAGGAGGAGGGCCCAGGCACGCGCGGGGAGGGAGGTGGACGTGGACACGGCTGTCTCCAGGCAGGAAGAGGGGAAGGGGCGGTTACTGGACAGAGGGTCGGTTCCCTCTTGTAACCACCCCGATCCTGCGGCAGGATCGCGTGCCATGGAAGAAGGCACTTTGAAGTCACCGAGTCACTGCGAAGTCACCTACGCCGACGGCGAGTCCGGGGACACGGACCCCTTCCAGTGGGACACGCGGGAGGACTGCGAGGTACGGCAGATCCTCGACCGGGTCGCCGACAAGTGGTCCCTGCTCGTCATCGCCCTGCTCGACCGCCGCAAGCTGCGCTTCTCGGAGCTGAAGCGGGAGATCGACGGGGTCAGCCAGCGGATGCTGACCGTGACGCTGCGGCAGTTGGAGCGGGACGGCCTGGTGAAGCGCACGGTCCACCCGGTGGTCCCGCCGCGCGTGGACTACGAACTCACCGCGCTGGGCGGAACGTTGCACACGACGATCCGCTCGCTCGTGACATGGACGGAGCGGCACCAGAACGAGATCGCGGCGGCCCGGGAGGCGTACGACGCCAAGGAGGCGGAGGCGACGGCGGGGACGGAGGCCGTGACGGCCGGCGTCTGAACCTGGCGGCGTTCCCGTACGCGTGCCTGCTCGCCGCCCCCGCCGGTCGCGTCGAGACTGGAGGCATGACTCCACTGCACTGGAAGCTCGTGATCGACGCCGGCGACCCGCACGCCCAGGCCGCCTTCTGGGCCGCCGCCCTCGGCTATACGGACGAGGACCACACGGCCTTCATCGACGGACTCCTCGCCGCCGGCGCCGCCCCGGCCGACCTCACGCTGACGCTCGCGGACGGTCGCCGCGCCTGGCGCGATCTGGCCGCCGTCCGGCACCCGGACGACCCCTACGACGAGAAGTCGGGCACCGGACGCGGCCGCCGGATCCTGTTCCAGCGGGTCCCGGAGAAGAAGACGGTCAAGAACCGCGTCCACATGGACCTCCACCCCGGCCAGGAGAAGCGCGACGCGGAGGTCGAGCGCCTGGAGACCCTGGGCGCGTCGGTGCTGCGCCGGGTGTCGGAGTACGGGATGACGTGGGTCGTCATGGCGGACCCGGAGGGCAACGAGTTCTGCGTGGAGTGACGTTCACGCGCCCGCGCGGCGGACCTCGAACTGGAAGCAGCCGTACTCCACGGCCCTGATGTGCACGAGCGCGACCCGGGTGTCGTCGAAGGCCTCCGCCAGGGCCTGGTCGAAGCCCTCGGTCGCCTCGGCCGGGATCTCCAGGAGCCGGCCGCCGACGATCCGCCCCTCGGCGTCGTACCGCCGCAGCGTACGCAGCGCGCCGGGCCGGTCGAAGGGGTACGACTCCGCTCCCGGCACCGGCCCGTCGCACTCCTCGGCGTGGATGAAGACCGGCCCCTGCTCGTCGTACGCGCCCGGCCGGGCCCCGGTCGTGGCGGCCCACCGGCGCAGGGGCGCGTAGGAGACGAGCGCGACCCGCTCCCCCGCGGCGACGGGCCGGAGGCAGCAGCGCAGGGGGTCGCCGCCGTCGGTGGCGGTGAACGGGACGCAGGGCTGCCCGGCGTCGTCCACGTGCCGGAGTTCGGCGAGGGCGGCGGGGGCGATGGGGCGTGCGGTGTAGGTCGTCATGACCCCAGCCTCACGCGCCCGCGCCCCCGCGCGCTGGCGGAATTCGGACGCGGCGTTCGACGGCTCGGCGGTCTCAGTCCCACTGCTCGTCGGCGAGGGTGGTGACCGGCTGCGGCTTGCCGATGACGGCCAGGGCGATGAAGAAGTTGATCTGGCCGATGGCGATGGTGAGGGTGGCCAGCGCCTTCTCGTCGTAGTGCTCGGCGACCTCGGCGTACAGCTCGTCGGAGACGCGCTCCTTGCCGTGCGGGGCGGGCTGGAGGGTGGCCTCGACCAGGGCGAGGGCGGCGCGCTCGGCGTCGGTGAAGTACGGGGCGTCCTGCCAGGAGGAGACGGCGGTGATGCGCTCCTCGGACACGCCGGCCTTCCGCAGGAAGGCGGTGTTGAGCACGGTCAGGTACGTGTTCCCGACGATCTGCCCGGCGCGCAGGTGCACAAGGCTCATCGTGGCCCGCGGCACGGACCGGTTCCCGGTGGCCCGGAACAGCGCGGCACTGACATCCGCCAACTCGGGCACGAACTGGCCGGGGTTGGGCATCCGGGAGAGGGAGGGGTTCGTCATGGCTGTTCTCCTCATTCTGCATTCTGCGTCGGTCCGCCTTCCGGCGTCTTCACAGCACTGACGGAGACGCGCCCGGCGATGTGACCGGAACGGGGAAGAGATTTCGCGCGGCCCAACCAAGCCCCATGGCCACCCCGCACAAAGCGCTTGCGGCGGCCGGCCGACGCGGTGGACCGTGTCCCGCATGGCGACCTTCGTGCACCTCACCCCCGCGGCCAACGCCCCGCGGATCCGCCGCGCCGGGATACGGGCCCTCAGCCACGGTCGTGGCAGCGGGCTCGGTGCGTCCGGGCCCGGGGTGTACCTGTTTCCCGTGCTGCCGTCGTACACGCTCACCCACCAGTGGCTGCGCGAGCTGGCCCGCCGCCCCGGTCCGCGCGAGGTCGTCGCCGTGCACGTCAGGCTCGCGGACGACGAGCCCGTCACCGTCGGGCGGTACGGGGATCGGGAGCCGTCCGAGGTGACGGCGGCCGGCGCCGTGCGGGCCGTGCGCGGGCTCGACGATCCGCGGGGGTGGGAGGTGTTTCTGCCCCGGGGCGTCGGGCGGGGCGAGGTCCGGAGCGTCCGGGCGGTGCGTGGGGTCAACGGGTGGCGGTACTTCCCCGATGCGCACGGCCGGACGCCCTGCACCTGCCAGGGGCGCCTGGCGCGCGGGGAGTACGGGGCGCGGCGGCTGCGGGAGCGGCGGCCGCATCCGCTGGACGGGCCACCTCCGCCGCCCCGTGTCCTGCTCGCGCGCGTCGAGGCGGCCGAGGCCGCGGGGGACGTCGTCGCCCTTGGCGAGGCGCTGCGCTGGTTCGCGTACCGGCGGCGCGGCCCCCTGGAGCGACTGGCCCGGCTGGCCCGGCACCCCGATCCCGGCGTACGGGTCGCGCTCGCGGAGGCGGTCGCGTACTGGTCGACTCCCGGAGTCGCCGATCTGCTACGGGAGTTGACGTCCGACCCGCACCCGGACGTCCGCGAAGCCGCTCGTTCGGTGAGCGAACAATCCTGACCGGTTTCCGCTCTTGACGGAGCGTCACCTTCTCCCCGAACATTCAGCCCACGAACCACCCGCACAGCTCCAGCGCCTCGTGGCACCCACGCCCCGGGGCGTCTCGCACGTTTCCGTCCCATCCCCGTTCGGAATCCGGAGCCCCCACATGAAGTTCTCCGTTCCCAGACGTGCCGCCGCGCTCTCCGCCGTAGCAGCACTGGCCCTCGCCGGCTTCACCGGCGCCTCCGCGACCGCGGCCCCGGCCGCGCCCGCAGCGCCCACCGCCGCGCCCGACATCCCGCTCGCCAACGTCAAGCAGCACCTCACCGACCTCCAGGCGATAGCCACCGCCAACGGCGGCAACCGCGCCCACGGCCGGACCGGCTACAAGGCCTCCATCGACTTCGTGAAGGCCAAGCTGGACGCGGCCGGATTCACCACCACCGTCCAGCAGTTCACCTCCAGCGGCGCCACCGGCTACAACCTGATAGCCGACTGGCCGGGCGGTGACCCGAACCAGGTCCTCATGGCCGGCGCGCACCTCGACTCCGTCTCCTCCGGCGCCGGGATCAACGACAACGGCTCCGGTTCCGCCGCCGTCCTGGAGACCGCGCTCGCCGTCTCCCGGGCCAACCTCCAGCCCACGAAGCACCTGCGCTTCGGCTGGTGGGGCGCCGAGGAGCTCGGCCTGGTCGGGTCGAAGTACTACGTCAACCAGCTCCCGTCCACGGAGCGTTCGAAGTTCTCCGGCTACCTGAACTTCGACATGATCGGCTCGCCCAACCCGGGCTACTTCGTCTACGACGACGACCCCACCATCGAGCAGACCTTCAAGAGCTACTTCGCCGGCATCGGCGTCCCCACCGAGATCGAGACCGAGGGCGACGGCCGCTCCGACCACGCCTCGTTCAAGAACGTGGGCATCCCCGTCGGCGGCCTGTTCACCGGCGCCAGCCGCGTGAAGAGCAGCGCGCAGGTCCAGAAGTGGGGCGGTACGGCCACGGCCTTCGACCGCTGCTACCACTCCTCCTGCGACACGACCTCGAACATCAACGACACGGCCCTCGACCGCAACAGCGACGCCGTCGCCCACGCGATCTGGACCCTGTCGGCCGGTACGACCACGCCCCCCGGCACGGTCTTCGAGAACGCCGCCGACGTGTCCATCCCGGACAACGGCGCCGCGGTGACCTCCACGGTCAACGTCACGGGCATCACCGGCAACGCGCCCGCCGCCCTCAAGGTCGACGTCAACATCGTCCACACCTACCGCGGTGACCTCGTCGTCGACCTCGTCGCCCCGGACGGCTCTGTCTACAACCTGCACAACCAGAGCGGCGGCAGCGCCGACAACCTCGTGCAGGCCTACACCGTGAACGCCTCCTCGGAGGTCGCCAACGGCGCCTGGAAACTCCGCGTCCAGGACCGGGCCGCGCAGGACACCGGGTACATCAACAGCGTCAAGCTGACGTTCCCGTAAGGGAGTACCCGTAAGGCAGTAGCCGTTCCGCACGAAAAACGCCCGGGTGGGTCGGTGACCATCGCCCCCGACCCACCCGGGGTCCCATTCCGTTCGTACCCGCGGCTGCTACTTCGCCGCGTTCGCCGCGTCCACGAGCGCCTGCTTCGTCACCGCGCCGACGTAGACCTTGCCGTCGTCCGTCATCAGCGCGTTCACGATCTTCGTCTTGAAGACCGTGCCGGAGCCGAACTTCCCCTTCACCTCGTCCCCGAGCGAGTCCAGGAAGCCCTGGACCTCCTTCGGGGCCTCGTCGGTCTTCGGGGCCTTGGCGCCGGTGTCGAAGGTCGCGATCGCCGTCCAGCCCTCGCCGATGACGTTCATGCCCTCGCCGTCGCCGGCCGCACCGGGCACCGCGCCGCCGAAGAGGCCGCCCAGGCCGCCGGGGCCGCCGAACTCCTTCTCCAGGTCCTTCTCGACGTCCTCCGGCGACGTGCCGTGCTCCGCCGGGCCGCCCTCGCCCGTGCCCTCGGTCACCTTCGCGCCCTTGGGGGCCTTGAAGTCGAACGTCGAGGCCGTCGGCTTGCCGAAGTCGACCTTCGTGAAGCCCGCGTCGAGGACCGGCTTGCCGCCCTCGACCGACGCCAGCGTGAACTTCAGCGGCGTACCGGTCTTCGCGTCCACCGCGATCTTGATCGACTCGACCGTCGAGCCGCTCTGCTTGGGCTTGATCACCAGCTGGTAGGCGTCCCGGCCGGCCACCGTGGCCGTCCCGCCGACCGTGATCGACGTGGTGTCGCCCGCCTCCTTCAGGACCTCGTCCGCGAGCTCCTTGGGCGTGCCCGGGAGCCCGTCCTTCTCGCCCTTCTCCTCGGCGGGGCGGTCCGAGGCGTCGCCCTTCTCGTGGAAGACCTGGTTCGACTTGCTGTCGTACGCCCAGACGTCGTCGCCGTTGTGGATCAGGCTGTACTCGTCCGAGCCGTCCAGGATCGTCAGCTTCTGCTTGTCCGGGCCGTCCGCGGCCACGCGCAGGGTGTGCGTGCCCGAGACCAGCTTCGTCAGCATCTCGGTCGGGTCCGTGGACGGGGCGTCGCCGGATCCGCCGCGGGCCGCGTCGCCCGCGAAGCTGTCGGCGAGGCCGGCCACCGACGGCAGGCCCAGGTCGGTGCTCACCTTGAACGTGCCGGACAGCGTCTGCGTGTCCGACGCGGCGATCTTCTCGATCAGCTGCTGTGCCGTGATCTCCGGCAGATCGGGGTCGCCGGACGCCGCCAGCGCCGGTACGAGTCCGATCGTCGCCGCGGCCACTCCGGCCACCGCGAACGGGACGACGTAGCGGCTCGCCTTACGGGTCTCTGCCATGGTCTGTCCTAACCTCCGTGGTCGATGACTCCATCTGACCAAACCGGCGGCTCGGAATCGTCAGACTCCGGACTCAACCTCGCGTACTGCTATGGGATGACACACCCCTAGGGTCTGTTAGCCCGCGCGGTGGACCACCGCGTCGCAGAGCTCCATCAGGGCCGACTTCGCGTACCCCTCCGGGAGCGGCGCCAGCATCGCCCGCGCCTCCTCCGCGAACCGCACGGTGTCCCGGCGGGCCTGCTCCAGGGCCGGGTGGACGCGCAGCCGGCGCAGGACCTCGGCGTGCCGGTCGTCGTCGCTGAGGTCGCCGTCGATCAGCTCGACCAGCTCGACGTCCTCGGGGCGCCCGTGCGCCGCCGCGGCGGTGCGCAGGTGCAGGACCGGAAGGGTCGGGATGCCCTCGCGGAGGTCCGTGCCGGGGGTCTTGCCGGACTCGTGGGAGTCGGAGGCGATGTCGAGGACGTCGTCGGCGAGCTGGAAGGCGACGCCGAGCCGCTCGCCGTACTGGGTGAGGATGTCGACGACGCTCTCGTCCGCGCCGGACATCATCGCGCCGAAGCGGCAGGAGACGGCGACGAGCGAGCCGGTCTTGCCGCCGAGCACGTCGAGGTAGTGGTCGACCGGGTCGCGGTCGCCCTGCGGTCCTGCCGTCTCCAGGATCTGGCCGGTCACGAGGCGTTCGAACGCCTCGGACTGGATCCGTACGGCCTCGGGGCCGAGGTCCGCCAGCGTGTGCGAGGCGCGGGCGAAGAGGAAGTCACCCGTCAGGACGGCGATGGAGTTCCCCCATCGGGTGTTCGCGCTGTCGACCCCGCGCCGCACGTCCGCCTCGTCCATGACGTCGTCGTGGTAGAGCGTCGCCAGGTGGGTGAGCTCGACGACGACGGCCGAGGGCACGACACCCGGCGCGTACGGGTCGCCGAACTGGGCGGCGAGCATCACGAGCAGGGGCCTGAACCGCTTGCCACCTGCCAGGACGAGGTGCTGCGCGGCCTCCGTGATGAACGGGATCTCGCTCTTGGTGGCGTCGAGGAGCCCTGCCTCCACGGCCGCCAACCCGGCCTGGACATCGGCCTCAAGAGCCTGGTCCCGCACGCTAAGACCGAACGGCCCGACGACGGTCACGAGGGGGTCTCCTGTCTGCTGACGCCTGCTCCAACGCCTGCCTAAACGCCTGTCTAACGCCTGCTCTAAAGCTGCTCTAAAGCTGTTCCAACGCCTGCCGCACGCCTGCTGCACGCCTGCCGTGCGCCTGCTCCAACGCCTGCTTCTGCTGCCGGCGACCACACGGATTGTCGATGTGTCGCTGGATTCGCTCAAGTCAGCGTATCCGGTCGCGTTTCGATCACCATGGGCGCCTTCCCGCCACCCCCGGTATGTTCGTGATCAGCTCATACGACCAGGAGTGGCCCTTTTGTCCCGAACAGCGATCGATACCGAAGCGAACGGCGAGCAGCCGCCACCCGAAGACGATCATGCCTTCTTCGGGCACCCGAAGGGCCTTCTCACCCTCTCGGGCCTGGAGGTCTGGGAGCGGTTCTCCTTCCTCGGCATGCAGGCGATCCTCGTCCTCTACTTCGCCGACTCCGTCGCGAACGAGGGCCTCGGCATGGCCCCGGGCACCGCCGCCTCCGTGGCGGCGGCCTACGGCACCCTCGTCTACCTGGTCTCCGTGGCCGGCGGCTGGCTCGCCGACCGCATCCTCGGCTCGTACCGTGCGGTCCTGTGGGGCGGCATCCTGATCGCGCTCGGCCACTACTCCATGGCGGTGCCGACGGCGGCCATGACCTGGGTGGGCCTCGGCCTGATCAGCGCCGGCACCGGCCTGCTCAAGCCGAACGTCGCCACCATGGTCGGCAAGCTCTACGCCACCGACGACGACCGCCGCGACGCCGGCTTCGCCCTCTACTACATGGCGATCAACATCGGCGCCTTCGCCGGACCGCTGATCACCGGCTGGCTCGCCGACCACCGCGGCTACCACTGGGGCTTCTCGGCCGCCGCCATCGGCATGACCTTCGGCCTGGCCCAGTACGTCCTCGGCCGCCGTCACCTGGCCGGGCGCAAGCATTCGGCCGAATTCGCACTCTCCCCCGAGGCCATGCGGCGGGCGGTGCGCAGGATCGTCCTCGGGGTCGTGGTCGTGGGGGCCCTGGGCGGGCTGCTTGCCGGCATCGGCTGGCTGACGATGGACCGCTTCGTCGACCTGCTGACGCTGATCTCGGTGCTCGCGCCGGTCGTCTACTTCTGGGTGATGTTCAAGAGCCCCCGGGTCACGGCGGAGGAGCGCGGGCGGCTGAAACCGTACATCGTGCTCTTCCTGGCCTCCGTCGTCTTCAACTTCATCCTCTTCCAGGCGTACTCGACGATGATCCTGCTGGCCTCCACCAACGCCCGCACCACCATCCTCGGCTTCGACTTCCCCGCCAGCTGGTACGCCTCCGCCCTCGGCGCCTTCGAGGTGGCCCTCGCGCCCGTCGTGGCGGGCGTCTGGGCCCGGATGGGCCACAAGCAGCCGCACGCCTCCAACAAGATCGCCTTCGGCGTGATCCTCGGCGGACTGTCGTTCCTGCTGATGGTGCTGCCGACGTCCGGGCACGCGGACGACACGTACCAGATGGCGGCCTGGTGGATCGTCGGCTCGTACCTGCTGCTCGGCCTCGGCGACGTGCTTCTGGAGACCTCCGGGATGTCGGCGACCAGCAAGCTCGCGCCCAAGGCCTTCTCCAGCCAGACGATGTCGCTCTGGTTCCTCTCCCTCGCGCTCGCCAACGGCATCCAGGCGCAGACGGTGAAGCTGTACGACGACGTCTCCAAGCCCGCCTACTTCGGCGTCAACGGAGCCATCGCGGTCGTCGCGGGCCTCGTCGTGATCGCCATGGCGCCCTGGCTGCGCCGCACCATGCACCCCGTCCACTGAGCTCCGCGGAGATCCGTCATGCGCATCCGTACCGAGTTCCCGTACGAGACGACCCGCGAGGACGTCCGGATCCCTCTCCCGGACGGGACGCGGCTCTACGCCCGGATCTGGCGCCCGGTCACCGAGGAGCCCGTCCCCGCCCTGCTGGAGTACCTCCCGTACCGCCTGAGCGACTGGACGGCGCCCCGGGACTGGCAGCGGCACCCCTGGTACGCCGGGCACGGCTACGCCTCCGTACGCGTCGACGTGCGCGGGCACGGGAACAGCGAGGGGCTGCCGGGCGACGAGTACGACGCGGTCGAGCTGGCGGACGGCGTGGCGGTGGTGAACTGGCTCGCCGAGCAGCCCTGGTGCACGGGGAAGGTCGGCATGTTCGGGATCTCCTGGGGCGGCTTCAACTCACTCCAGATCGCCGCCCTGGCCCCCGAGCCGCTGAAGGCCGTGGTGACGGTCTGCTCGACGGACGACCGCTACGACAACGACGTCCACTACATGGGCGGCTCCGTCCTGGCCGTGGACATGCACGCCTGGGCGGCCACCATGCTCGCCTTCGTGTGCCGGCCGCCGGACCCGCTGCACGTGGGCGAGGAGTGGCGGGAGATGTGGCTGCGGCGTCTGGAGGCCGTGGACCCGTTCATCCACACCTGGCTCGCCCACCAGACGCGGGACGCGTACTGGAGGCACGGCAGCGTCTGCGAGGACTACGGCGCGATCCGGGCGGCCGTCCTGGCGTTGGGCGGCTGGCACGACCCGTACCGGGACACGGTGCTGCGGCTCGTGGAGCACCTGCCGCAGGACCGGGTGCGGGGGATCATCGGCCCGTGGTCGCACCAGTACCCGGACAGGGGCCTGCCGCCGGGCCCGGCGATCGGCTTCCTCCAGGAAACCCTCCGCTGGTGGGACCACCATCTGAAGGGCGCGGACAACGACGTGATGGCGGAGCCACTCCTCCGCTCCTGGATCAGCGACTCACACCCGCCCGCGACCGTCTACGACGAGATGCCGGGCCGCTGGGTCACGGACCCGGCCTGGCCGTCCCCGAACGTCACCCCGGTCACGTACGCCTTCCAGGGCGACCCGGTCGTGGTGGACTCCCCGCAGCACACGGGCCTGGACGCGGGCCGCTTCTTCCCGTTCGGCAACGAGGGCGACCTGCCGCCGGACCAGCGCGAGGAGGACGCGCACGGGGCCTGCTTCGACTTCGTGGTCCCGGAGGACGGCGAGGCGATCGAGATCCTGGGCCGCCCGAGGGTGAGCCTGACGTTGACGACGCCTGCGCCGACGGGCCAGGTGATCGCCCGCCTGTGCGACGTGGCGCCGGACGGCTCGTCGACGCTGGTGACCCGGGGCGCGATGAACTTCTCGTCCCGCTACGGCCGGGACCGGGCGGTGGAAGCGCAGATCGACGAGACGGAAGACTTCGTCTTCTCCCTGAACGGCATCGGCCACACCTTCCCGCCGGGCCACCGGATCCGCCTCGCGGTCTCGTCCGCGTACTGGCCCTGGATCTGGCCGCAACCGGACGCGGCGGGCTTCACCCTCGCTCCGACCACATCGGCCTTGACGCTCCCGGTGCGCCACGCGACGACCCCGGACGCGGTCGAATGGCACCCCCCGGAACAGTCCGAACCCCTGGGCGTGGTCACCCCGGCGACCCTGGAGGAACCCCGCCCGGAACGCCTGGTCGTCCGCGACGTGGCCAAGGGCGAATGGCGCCTGGAGGTCGACCCCCGCTACGGCGGCACCCGGGTCTACCCGGACGGCCTCGAATTCACCGAGGACGCCCTGGAGACCTACACGATCACCGAGACCGACCCCCTCTCGGCCCACACCCACTCCACCTGGACGATCCGCCTCCACCGCCCGGACCTGTCCTGGGACACCACGATCACCTCCCACTCGGACATCACCTGCGACGCGGACGCCTTCCTGACGACGAACGAGGTGATCTGCAAGGAGGGCGCCGAAGTCGTCTTCCACCGCACCTGGGAGAAGAGGATTCCGCGCACGGCGGGTTGAGCGGAGGCGAAGCCCCGCGCTCAGGCGTCGGTGCCGGCCTTGCGGCGGCGGACGACGACCATCGCGCCGGCGCCGAGGACGACGGCCGCGCCGCCCGCGAGGGCGATCTGCGGAACGGCCGAGTCGGAGCCGGTCTCGGCGAGCGGGCCGCTGCCGGTGCTCACCGGTGCGGTGGACGAACCACCCTGCGGGGTACCGGGATTGCCGGTTCCAGCGCCACCCGTACCGCTGCCGTCTCCGGTGCCTGGGCCAGGGGTCGCGCCCTTGGGCTCCACATTGACGGTGAGGAGCTCGGTCTCTGTGACGACACAGTCGTCCGCCGACTTGAACTTTCCGATGGCCATCACGTGCACGGCGCCGACCTCCGCTCGGGCGTCCACGGTCAGGCGCAGCTTGATGGAGGCGGGAACACCCTTCTTCGGCTTTCCTGCGGGCGGGTTCACGTTCTTGGACTTCTCCCACCGTCCGGTCGCCTCGTTGAACCAGCGGACCGTCAGATATTTGTCGTTGGGATTGTCGAATGCACCGCGCTTGTACCAGGCGGTGGAGGAAAAGAGGTGGTAACTGTCGAAGGACGTCGGCAAGTTGCTGGTCAGCCGCAGCGTGAGGTCGACGCTGGTCCCCGCTTTCACTTCCTCGGGCCCGCTCAGCTTCGCCGTGACGCCGTTGTCCCGCACCCCGTGACATCGACCGTACGCCTGGGCCAAAGCGATGTGGTACGCGTAGCCGGCATCCTCGGCCACCTCCAGAGCTTCGCTCTCGGCCTTCTTCGCCTCCTTCTCCAGGCGGACAACCTCGACTCGCTCGTCGTCGCGCGCCCCCAAGGCCGTGACCAGTGCCGTGTCCGCCGCCGTCTTCGCGGCGGCCGCGTCCTCCGCGGCCTTCTGGGCGTCCGCGACGGCCTTCTCCGCGGCCGCACGCTCCTGGGGCGTGGCGTCGGCGGGCAGAGCCGCCAGGTCGGTCTTGGCGGTGGTGAGCTTCCCGTCGGCGGAGGTCTTCCCCGCGGCGGCCGTCTCCGCCGCGGTCTTCGCCGCGACGGCCGCCCTGGCGAGGTCGCTGTCACCCTTCATGACCGCCTCACGCCTGGCGGTGGCCCTGCCGGCGGCGGCCTTCGCCTCGTCATGCGCCTTGTTGGCCGCCTTGGTGGCCGCCAACAGCTCCTCCAGCGTCGGCTTGCCGGGCGTCGACGAGGAGGGGGACGGCGGCGGGGACGGCGTACCTGCGGCGAGGGCCGGTGTCGCGGACAGCAGGGTCAGCGACATCGTCGCGGCGAGCGCCGCGGTGGCCGCCAGAGTTCTGCTTGTCTTCATCGGGTGCACCTTGTTCCCTCGGCTCAGGCGTGGCATATGACGTCTGTTCGACACGCGGACCGTGTGGATGGTTGCCCCCGAAACGGAAGGGGCCCGCGTTCCTCCTGGAACGCGGGCCCTTCACGTACTACTCGGATCAGGCGTTCGCGCCGGCCTTGCGGCGGCGGACGATGAACATCGCGCCGGCGCCGAGGGCGACGGCCGCGCCGCCCGCGAGGGCGATCTGCGGCATGGCGTCGTTCGAACCGGTCTTGGCGAGCTGGCCGGTCGTCACCGCGGTGGTGGAGGTGCCGCCCTGGGTGGTGGTGTTCTTGCCGCCCGGGGTGCCCTTGGCGTCCTCGACCTTGCCCGGGTTGCTGCCCTTGGCCAGGATGTCGAACTCGTACTCGGTCAGGTCCGGCGTGCCGCCGCAGGTCCCGTCCTCGTTCCAGAAGTCACCCGCCGCGAAGGTCAGGCCCTGACCGGCCGGGGTGTTCGCGTCCACCTTGAGGCGGAGCTTGATCTCGGCGGAAGCCTTCGGCTTGAGGGTGCCGACGGACAGCTCCTCGGCGACGGGAACGTCGTTCCACGAGCCCTTGCCCTTGACGACCTCGTACCACTCCAGGTCCAGGTACTTGTCGAGCGGCTTCAGGCCCTTCTCGTCGAAGGCGTGAATCGCGACGAAGGCGTACGCGTCGTCCAGCGTGCGGTCGCTGCCGTTCGTCAGGCGCAGCTTGAAGTCGACGGTGGTGCCGGCGACGACCTTCGAGGGCAGACCGGTCACCACGGAGGTGAACTTGTCCTCGGGGAAGCAGTCCTCGTGCGGCGGCTCCTCGCCCTCTTCCTCCTCGGCCTTCTTCAGGGCCTCCTTGGCGGCGTCAAGCGCCTTGAGGGCCTCCTTCGTGGCATTCCTGGTCGTGGTGATCTTGGTCGAGGCCGCGACGTCCGCGTCGACGAGCTTCGTGTCGGCTGCCACGACCTTCGCGTCGGCGGCGGTCTTCGCCGTGGCGGCCTCGGCGGCGGCGGTCTTCGCGTCGGTGACCGCCTGCTCCGCAGCGGCCTTCTCCTCGGCGGTGGCCTCGGGCGAGAGCGCGGCGAGAGCGGCCTCGGCCTCCGCGACCTTGGTGTCCGCGGCGGTCTTCTTGGTGGCCGCCTCCGCGGCGGCAGTCTTCGCGGCGGTGAGCGCGACCTGAAGCTCGTGCTCGGGCTTCTCAAGGTCCTTCTTGGCCTTCATCGCGTCGGCCTCGGCCAGGACAGCCGCGTCGTACGTCTTCTGCGCGGCCGCGACGTCCTTCTTCAGCTGCTCGATGTCCGGCGCCTGGTCCTGCTTGTCGTTCTGCGTCTGCGCGGGCGCGGACGGCTTCGTGTCGGCGAAGGCCGGGGCGGCCGACAGGAGGACGACGGGGGTCGTCACAGCGGCGGCCACGGCCGTCGCGAGGATGCGGCGAATCTTCAAGATGGGCCCTTTGGTCAAAGCGCGGTCGGGTGAAAGCAGAGCAAAGTGGGAGTCGCTCCTGCGGGAACCTCACGCGGCGCGACAGTGCCGTGATCGTATGACCCGGATAAGGCCCTGGAAAGTGAGAATTGAACGCGCTCAGTCATGTCTCTCACGCACAGCTCGCCCACAGGACGCATAAAGCGCGCATACATGGACAGTTGTGCACGGAGGCCGCACCTTCTCTGTGATCCATATCATCCGCGCCCGGCCGCCCGGCCATTAACGTGTCCCCCACACCCTGGAAAGCGAGGCAGCACCGATGCCCGAGCAGTCCCCGCTCGACCTGGCCGAGGGCGATCCCTTCGGTCCGCACAACCTTCCGTACGGCGTCTTCTCCCCCGCCGACGAGCCCGACCGGCGGAGGGTCGGCGTCCGCATCGGCGGTCATGTGCTCGACGCGGGAGCCGCCGCGCAGGCGCTCGGTTCGCCGTACGCGACGCTGCTCGCCCAGCCCAGCCTCAACCCGCTGCTCGCCGCCGGCCGCACCGCCTGGCGCGACGTGCGCAGGGCCCTGACGGGCTGGGTGACCGTACCCGCCCACCGGCCGGTCATAGAGCCGCTCCTGCACCCGCTCGACACCGTCACGCTGCACCTGCCGTTCGAGGTCGCGGACTACGTCGACTTCTACGCCAGCGAGCACCACGCCACCAACGTGGGCCGGATCTTCCGCCCCGACGGCGACGCGCTCACCCCCAACTGGAAGCACCTGCCCATCGGCTACCACGGCCGCGCGGGCACGGTCGTGGTGTCCGGCACCGATGTCGTACGCCCCGCAGGGCAGCGCAAGGCCCCCACCGACCCCGCGCCGGTCTTCGGGCCCTCGGTGAAGCTGGACATCGAGGCGGAGGTCGGCTTCGTCGTAGGCACCCCCTCCACCCTCGGCACCCCCGTCCCGCTGGCCGACTTCCGCGAGCACGTCTTCGGCCTGACGCTCCTCAACGACTGGTCGGCCCGCGACATCCAGGCCTGGGAGTACGTGCCGCTCGGCCCGTTCCTCGGCAAGTCCTTCACCACCTCCGTCTCCGCCTGGGTGACCCCCCTGGAGGCCCTGGACGCGGCCCGCACCGAGCCGCCGGCCCGCGACTTCGACCTCCTCCCCTACCTCGACGACTCCGCCGAGGAGGAGCACGGAGGCTTCGATCTGCGGATCACCGTCGAGATCAACGGCCAGGTCGTCTCCGAGCCGCCCTTCGCGACCATGTACTGGACCGCCGCCCAGCAGCTGGCCCACATGACGGTCAACGGCGCCTCGCTGCGCACCGGTGACCTGTACGGCTCCGGTACGGTCTCCGGCCCCGAGGTCCACCAGCGCGGCTCGCTCCTCGAACTGACCTGGAACGGCCGCGACGCGCTCGAACTCCCCACCGGCAAGCGGACGTTCCTGGAGGACGGCGACGAGGTCACCCTCACCGCCTGGGCCCCCGGCCCGGACGGGACGCAGGTCGCCCTCGGCGAAGTCACCGGGCGGATCGTTCCGGCGCAGTCGTAGCCGTAGATACGGGAAAGGGCCCGGCCTCCGCCTGAGCGGAGACCGGGCCCTTGGGCAACCCCGACAACTACCGGACGAACACGCTCGCCTGGCCCGCCAGGTCCAGGAAGTACTGCGGCGCGACGCCGAGCACCACCGTGACCGCGACGCCCACCGTGATCGTGGCCGCCGTGAAGACCGACGGCACGGCGACCGTGGGGCCGTCCGCCTTCGGCTCGCTGAAGAACATCAGCACGATCACCCGGATGTAGAAGAACGCGGCGATCGCCGACGAGACGACACCGACGACGACCAGCGCGCCCGCGCCGCCCTCCGCCGCCGCCGAGAAGACCGCGAACTTGCCGGAGAAGCCCGACGTCAGCGGGATGCCGGCGAAGGCCAGCAGGAACACCGCGAAGACCGCCGCGACCAGCGGCGAACGGCGGCCCAGACCGGCCCACTTGGACAGGTGCGTCGCCTCGCCGCCCGCGTCCCGCACCAGCGTGACGACCGCGAACGCGCCGATCGTCACGAAGGAGTACGCGCCCAGGTAGAACAGCACCGACGAGATGCCGGTGGGCGTGGCCGCGATGACACCGGCGAGCAGGAAGCCCGCGTGCGCGATCGAGGAGTACGCGAGGAGCCGCTTGATGTCGGTCTGGGTGATCGCGACGATCGCGCCACCCAGCATGGTGACGATGGCGACGCCCCACATGACCGGCCGCCAGTCCCAGGTGAGGCCCGGCAGCACCACGTACAGCAGGCGCAGGAGCGCGCCGAACGCGGCGACCTTCGTCGCGGCCGCCATGAAGCCGGTGACGGGGGTCGGCGCGCCCTGGTAGACGTCCGGGGTCCACATGTGGAACGGCACGGCGCCGACCTTGAAGAGCAGGCCCATGAGGACCAGCGCGAAGCCAATGAGCAGCAGCACGTCGTTGCCCATGGTCTGGGCGAGGGCCGGGTCGACCGAGGCGACCGAGCCGTCGACGACGTTCGCGATGGTGGCGTACGAGACGGAGCCCGCGTAGCCGTAGAGCAGGGCGATGCCGAAGAGCAGGAACGCCGAGGAGAAGGCGCCGAGCAGGAAGTACTTGACCGCGGCCTCCTGCGACATCAGCCGCTTGCGGCGGGCGACGGCGCAGAGCAGGTAGAGCGGCAGCGAGAAGACCTCGAGCGCGATGAAGAGCGTCAGGAGGTCGTTGGCGGCCGGGAAGACCAGCATGCCGGCGACGGCGAACAGCGCCAGCGGGAACACCTCGGTGGTGGTGAACCCGGCCTTGACCGCCGCCTTCTCCTGGTCGCTGCCGGGTACGGCGGCGGCCTCGGCGGCGAAGGAGTCGACCTTGTGGCCGTGGTCGGCCGGGTCGAGCCTGCGCTCGGCGAAGGTGAAGACGGCGACGAGCGAGGCCAGCAGGATCGTGCCCTGGAGGAAGAGCGCCGGGCCGTCGACGGCGATGGCGCCCATGGCCGCGATGTGGGCCTTGGTGGAGCCGTACCCGCCGGCGGCGAGGCCGACGATCGCCGCGAAGGCGGCGACCAGGGCGAGCACGGTCAGGAACACCTGGGCGTGGTAGCGGCCCTTGCGGGGCACGAAGGCCTCGGCGAGGACGCTGAGGACCGCGGCGCCGACCACGATGAGTACGGGCGAGAGCTGGACGTACTCGATGTGGGGTGCCGGGATCTTGGTCAACGGCTCGGCGGCCGTCGTCCACAGGCTGTGGACGACGGGCGCGGCCCCGGACGCGACGGCGGATGCACTCACTTGGCCGCCTCCACTTCAGGCTGGGGGTCCTTTTGCTGGACGTCGGACATGGTGTGCGAGACGGCGGGGTTCACGATGTCCGTCAGCGGCTTCGGGAACACCCCGAGGAGGATCAGCAGGGCGATCAGCGGGGCGACCACGACCAGCTCGCGCACCCGCAGGTCCGGCATCGTCCGGATCTCCTCCGTCTTCACCGGGCCCGTCATCGTCCGCTGGTAGAGGACGAGGGTGTAGAGCGCGGCGAGGACGATGCCGGTGGTGGCGATGATGCCGGCCACCGGGTAGCGGGCGAACGTGCCGACCAGGACCAGGAATTCACTGACGAAGGGCGCGAGCCCCGGCAGCGAGAGGGTGGCCAGACCGCCGATCAGGAAGGTGCCGGCGAGCACCGGGGCGACCTTCTGCACACCGCCGTAGTCCGCGATGAGCCGCGAGCCGCGCCGCGAGATCAGGAAGCCGGCCACCAGCATCAGGGCGGCCGTCGAGATGCCGTGGTTGACCATGTACAGCGTCGCGCCGCTCTGGCCCTGGGTGGTCATCGCGAAGATGCCCATGATGATGAAGCCGAAGTGCGAGATCGAGGCGTACGCGACAAGGCGCTTGATGTCCCGCTGGCCGACCGCGAGCAGCGCGCCGTAGACGATGCTGATCAGGGCGAGCGCGATGATCACCGGGGTCGCCCACTTCGAGGCCTCGGGGAAGAGCTGGAGGCAGAAGCGGAGCATCGCGAACGTGCCGACCTTGTCGACGACCGCGGTGATGAGCACGGCGACCGGAGCGGTCGCCTCCCCCATCGCGTTCGGCAGCCAGGTGTGCAGCGGCCAGAGCGGCGCCTTCACCGCGAAGGCGAAGAAGAAGCCGAGGAACAGCAGCCGTTCGGTGTTGGTCGCCATCTCCAGCTGCCCGGAGGCCCGCGCCTCGGCGATCTCGGTCAGCGAGAAGTTCCCCGCGACCACGTAGAGCCCGATGACGGCGGCCAGCATGATGAGCCCGCCGACCAGGTTGTACAGCAGGAACTTGACGGCCGCGTACGAGCGTTGGGCCGCCGCGTTCTCGTCGGAGCCCGCGTGGGCCCGGTCGCCGAAGCCGCCGATGAGGAAGTACATCGGGATGAGCATGGCTTCGAACAGGATGTAGAAGAGGAAGACGTCGGTGGCCTCGAAGGAGAGGATCACCATCGCCTCGACCATCAGGATCAGGGCGAAGAAGCCCTGCGTCGGCCGCCAGCGCGAGGACTTCGTCTCCAGGGGGTCGGCGTCGTGCCAGCCGGCCAGGATGACGAAGGGGATCAGCAGCGCGGTGAGCGCGATCAGCGCCACCCCGATGCCGTCCACGCCCAGTTCGTAGCGGACGCCGAAGTCCTTGATCCAGGAGTGGGACTCGACGAGCTGGTACCGGTCGCCGCCGGGCTCGAAGCGGATCATGACGATCGCGGCGAGCACCAGCGTGACCAGGGAGACCACCAGGGCCAGCCACTTGGCCGCGGTACGGCGGGCGGCGGGCACGGCGGCGGTGAGGATCGCACCGACCGCCGGCACCGCTGCCGTCACCGTAAGGAGCGGGAAAGACATGGCAGTTACACCGCCCTCATCAGCAGGGTCGCGGCGATCAGCACCGCCGTACCTCCGAACATGGAGACCGCATAGGTGCGGGCGTAGCCGTTCTGCAGCTTGCGCAGCCGGCCGGACAGACCGCCGACCGAGGCCGCGGTGCCGTTGACGACCCCGTCGACCAGGGTGTGGTCGACGTAGACGAGCGAGCGGGTGAGGTGCGTGCCGCCCGTCACGAAGACGGCGTGGTTGAAGTCGTCCTGGAGCAGGTCGCGGCGGGCGGCCCGGGTGAGCAGCGAGCCGCGCGGGGCGGTGACCGGGACGGGCCTGCGTCCGTACTGGAGGTAGGCGAGCCCGACGCCGAGCACCATGACGGCGACCGTGGCCGTGGTGATGGCCCCGGCGCTGATCGGCGGGTGACCGTGCTCGAACTCGGTCACCGGCTTCAGCCAGTTGATGAACCGGTCACCGATGGAGAAGAAGCCACCCGCGGCCACCGAGCCGACGGCCAGCAGGATCATCGGGACGGTCATGGACCGCGGCGACTCGTGCGGGTGCGGCAGCTCGCCCTTCTCGTCGGGCTGCCAGCGCTTCTCGCCGAAGAAGGTCATCAGCATCACGCGGGTCATGTAGAACGCGGTGATGGCCGCGCCGAGCAGGGTGACCGCGCCGAGGATCCAGCCCTCGGTGCCGCCCTTGGCGAAGGCCGCCTCGATGATCTTGTCCTTGGAGAAGAAGCCGGACAGACCGGGGAAGCCGATGATCGCCAGATAGCCGAGACCGAAGGTGATGAAGGTGACCGGCATGTACTTCCGCAGGCCGCCGTAACGCCGCATGTCGACCTCGTCGTTCATGCCGTGCATGACCGAACCGGCGCCGAGGAAGAGCCCGGCCTTGAAGAAGCCGTGCGTGACCAGGTGCATGATCGCGAAGACGTAGCCGATCGGGCCGAGGCCCGCCGCCAGGATCATGTAGCCGATCTGCGACATCGTCGAGCCGGCCAGCGCCTTCTTGATGTCGTCCTTCGCGCAACCGACGATCGCACCGAAGAGGAGCGTGACCGCGCCGACCACGACGACCACGAGCTGGGCGTCCGGGGCGGCGTTGAAGATGTCGGCGGAGCGGACGATCAGATAGACACCGGCGGTGACCATGGTGGCCGCGTGGATGAGGGCCGAGACCGGGGTCGGGCCCTCCATCGCGTCCCCGAGCCAGGACTGCAGCGGCACCTGGGCCGACTTGCCGCAGGCGGCGAGCAGCAGCATCAGGCCGATCGCCGTCAGCGTGCCCTCGCTCGTCTCGCCGGTCGCCTCCAGGACCGGCCCGAAGGTGAAGGTCCCGAAGGTGGTGAACATGATCATGATGGCGATCGAGAGGCCCATGTCGCCGACCCGGTTGACCAGGAAGGCCTTCTTCGCGGCGGTGGCCGCGCTGGGCTTGTGCTGCCAGAAGCCGATCAGGAGGTACGAGGCGAGGCCGACGCCCTCCCAGCCGAAGTAGAGCAGCAGGTAGTTGTCGGCGAGGACCAGGAGGAGCATCGCCGCGAGGAACAGGTTCAGATAGCCGAAGAAGCGGCGCTTGCGCTCGTCGTGCTCCATGTACCCGATCGAGTACACGTGGATCAGCGAGCCGACGCCGGTGATCAGCAGCACGAACGTCATCGACAGCTGGTCGAGCTGGAAGGCGATGTCCGCCTGGAAGCCCTCGACCGGGATCCAGGTCCACAGGTTCTGGTACAGGGCCCGGTCGTCGGCGCTCTTGCCGAGCATGTCGGCGAAGAGGACGGCGCCGATGACGAAGGAGGTCGCCGCGAGCGCCGTGCCGAGCAGCGGCCCGACCTTGTCCAGGCGGCGCCCGCCGCACAGCAGGACGGCCGCTCCGAGCAGGGGCGCCGCGATGAGCAGAGCGATCAGGTTGTCCACAATTCAGCCCCTTACAGCTTCATCAGGCTGGCGTCGTCGACCGAGGCCGAGTGGCGGGAACGGAACAGCGACACGATGATCGCGAGCCCGACCACGACCTCCGCGGCGGCGACGACCATCGTGAAGAAGGCGATGATCTGGCCGTCGAGGTTGCCGTGCATCCGGGAGAAGGCGACGAACGCGAGGTTGCAGGCGTTGAGCATCAGCTCGACGCACATGAAGACCACGATCGCGTTCCGCCGGATCAGCACACCGGCCGCGCCGATGGTGAACAACAGGGCGGCGAGGTACAGGTAGTTCACGGGGTTCATCGGGAGGCCTCCTCATCGGCCCGGTCGCGCTCGGCCCGGTCGAGCTCGTCCCGCGTGCGCCCGAGCCGCTCCTCCGAGCGCTGCTCCAGCGCCTTCAGGTCGGCCAGCGCCTCGCCGGACACGTCGCGGACCTGGCCGCGCTTGCGCAGCGTCTGCATCACGGTCAGCTCGGACGGGGTGCCGTCGGGCAGGAGACCGGCGATGTCCACCGCGTTGTGCCGGGCGTAGACACCCGGCGCGGGCAGCGGCGGCACGTGCTTGCCTTCCCGTACGCGCTGCTCCGACAGCTCCCGCTGGGTGCGGGCCCGTTCGGTGCGCTCGCGGTGGGTGAGGACCATGGCGCCGACGGCCGCGGTGATGAGCAGCGCGCCGGTGATCTCGAAGGCGAAGACGTACTTGGTGAAGATCAGGGCCGCGAGGCCCTCCACGTTCCCGCCGTACGCGCCGTTGGCCGCGCCCAGGCCGTTGAACTCGGTCAGGGAGGCCTGGCCGATGCCGGCGATCAGCAGGATGCCGAAGCCGAGCCCGCAGGCGGCGGCCCACCAGCGCTGGCCCTTGATGGTCTCCTTCAGCGAGTCCGCGGCCGTGACGCCGACGAGCATGACGATGAAGAGGAAGAGCATCATGATCGCGCCGGTGTAGACGACGATCTGGACGATGCCGAGGAAGTACGCGCCGTTGGCGAGGTAGAAGACCGCCAGGATGATCATCGTGCCGGCCAGCGACAGCGCGCTGTGCATGGCCTTCTTCATCAGGACGGTGGCGAGGGCGCCGATCACGGCGACGGTGCCGAGGACCCAGAACTGGAAGGCCTCGCCGCCGGACGTCTCGTACGCCGCGAGGGTGGCGTTCACGCGTCCACCTCTTCCGACTCGCCCTTCTCCCCCTTGGACGTGGCGACCTGCTGGACCGTGCCCGGGGCGGCCTCGGTGACCAGGCCCCGGTAGTAGTCCTGCTCGTCCATGCCCGGGAAGATCGAGTGCGGCGAGTCGACCATGCCCTCCTCAAGGCCCGCGAGGAGCTGCTCCTTGGTGTAGATCAGGTTCTCGCGGGAGGAGTCGGCCAGTTCGAACTCGTTCGTCATCGTCAGCGCCCGCGTGGGGCAGGCCTCGATGCACAGCCCGCACAGGATGCAGCGGGCGTAGTTGATCTGGTAGACGCGGCCGTAGCGCTCGCCCGGGGAGTAGCGCTCCTCCTCGGTGTTGTCCGCGCCCTCCACGTAGATGGCGTCCGCGGGGCAGGCCCAGGCGCACAGCTCGCAGCCCACGCACTTCTCAAGTCCGTCCGGATGACGGTTGAGCTGGTGCCGGCCGTGGAAGCGCGGCGCCGTCGTCTTGCGCTCCTCCGGGTACTGCTCGGTGAGCCGCTTCTTGAACATGGCCTTGAAGGTCACGCCGAAGCCGGCCACCGGATTCTGGAAATCAGACACCGTCCGTCTCCTTTCCCTCACTCGCAGTAGCAGTATCCGGGGCACCACTGACAACCAGGTCGCGGTCCTGACGCGACCTGCGCCGCGGCACGGGCGGCAGGGACTGTCCGGGCTTGGGCGGTACGGGGAACCCGCCGGCCATCGGGTCGAACGGCGGCTCGTCCTCGGCCCCCACCTCGCCGCCGCCCGCCCGCCGGTCGCGGAACATGTCGGCGACGAAGGAGAGCAACAGGACGGCGATCACGGCTCCGGCGACGTAGAGCACGATCGTCTGGAACGCGAAGTTCTCGTTGCGCAGGGCCCGCACGGTGGCGACCAGCATCAGCCAGAGCACCGAGACCGGGATGAGGACCTTCCAGCCGAGCTTCATCAGCTGGTCGTAGCGGACGCGGGGCAGCGTGCCGCGCAGCCAGATGAAGAAGAAGAGCAGCAGCTGCACCTTGAGGATGAACCAGAGCATCGGCCACCAGCCGTGGTTCGCGCCCTCCCAGAAGGTGGAGATCGGGTACGGGGCGCGCCAGCCGCCGAGGAAGAGCGTCACGGAGACGGCGGAGACCGTCACCATGTTCACGTACTCGGCGAGCATGAACATCGCGAACTTGATGGAGGAGTACTCGGTGTTGAAGCCGCCGACGAGGTCGCCCTCGGACTCCGGCATGTCGAAGGGGGCGCGGTTGGTCTCGCCGACCATCGTGACGATGTAGATGATGAACGAGACCGGCAGCAGGATGACGAACCAGCGGTCCGCCTGCGCCTCGACGATCGCCGAGGTCGACATCGACCCGGAGTAGAGGAAGACGGAGGCGAACGCGGCGCCCATGGCGATCTCGTAGGAGATCATCTGGGCGCAGGAGCGCAGGCCGCCGAGGAGCGGGTACGTGGAGCCGGAGGACCAGCCGGCGAGCACGATGCCGTAGATGCCGACGGAGGCGATCGCGAGGACGTACAGCATCGCGATCGGCAGGTCGGTGAGCTGCATCGTGGTGCGGTGGCCGAAGATCGAGACCTCGTTGCCGGCCGGGCCGAACGGGATCACGGCGATCGCCATGAATGCGGGGGCGGCGGCGATGATCGGCGCGAGGATGTAGACGACCTTGTCGGCGCGCTTGACGACGACGTCCTCCTTCAGCATCAGCTTGATGCCGTCCGCGAGGGACTGGAGGAAACCCCAGGGGCCGTGCCGGTTGGGCCCGATGCGCAGCTGCATCCAGGCGACGACCTTGCGCTCCCACACGATGGAGAAGAGCACGGTGACCATGAGGAAGGCGAAGCAGAAGACCGCCTTGATCGCGACGAGCCACCAGGGGTCCGTCCCGAACATGGAGAGGTCTTCCGCGGCGAGCAGCGTGGTCATGCCTGCACCTCCGTCGTCGCTGCGCCGATGCGGACCAGGTCGCCCGGGTGGGCGCCCGTGTCGGAGAGGACGCCGCCCGCCTCGGAGTTGAGCGGGAGCCAGACCACGCGGTCGGGCATCTCGGTCACCTGGAGCGGGAAGTGCGTGGAGCCCGCCGGTCCGGTGACCGCGAGGAGGTCGCCGTCCTTGACGCCGGTCTCCTCCGCGGTCGTGGCCGAGAGCCGGGCGACCGCCGCGTGGCGGGTGCCCGCGAGCGCGGTGTCGCCCTCCTGGAGGCGGCCGAGGTCGAGCAGGAGCCGGTGTCCGGCGAGGACCGCCTCGCCCTCGCCCGGGCGGGGCGCGGGCTGTGCGGGCTCGGTCGGTTCGGAGGCCCGCTGGCCGTCCCAGCCGCCGAGCCGGTCCAGCTCACGGCGGACCGAGCGCAGGTCGGGCAGGGCCAGGTGGGCGTCGAGGGCGTCGGCGAGCATGTGGAGCACGCGCGCGTCGGCCGGCGGCAGCGTCCGGGTCATCTGCTCGGGCTTGAGCGCGGCCTCGAAGAGCCGTGCCCTGCCCTCCCAGTTGAGGAAGGTGCCGGGCTTCTCGGCGACCGCGGCGACCGGCAGGACCACGTCGGCCCGCTCGGTGACCTCGCTCGGCCGCAGCTCCAGGGAGACCACGAACGCCGCGTCGAGCGCCTCACGCGCGCGTGCCGGGTCCGGCAGGTCGCGGAGTTCGACGGCGCCGACGAGCAGCGCGCCCAGCTCGCCGGTGGCCGCGGCCTCGACGATCTGACCGGTGTCGCGGCCGTAGCCGTGCGGCAGGTCGCGTACGCCCCAGGCGGCCGCGACCTCCTCACGCGCGCGGGGGTCGGTCGCGGGGCGGCCGCCGGGCAGCAGCGTGGGGATCGCGCCGGCTTCGAGCGCGCCGCGCTCGCCGGCCCTGCGCGGGATCCACACCAGCTTCGCGCCGGTCGCCGTCGCCGTCCGTACGGCGGCGGTGAGCCCGCCCGGTACGGCGGCGAGCCGCTCGCCGACCACGAGGACCGCGCCGTCCTGGCGGAGCGCCTCCGCCGCGCGCGTACCGGCCTCGTCGAGGCCGACCCGCGAGGTGAGCGCGTCCAGCCACTCGGTCTCGGTGCCGGGTGCGGCGGGAAGGAGCGTGCCGCCCGCCTTCTCCAGGCCCCGGGTCGCGAACGCGGCCACCGCGTAGGTCTTCTGGCCGTGCTTGCGCCAGGCCTTGCGCAGCCGCAGGAAGACGCCGGGGGCCTCCTCCTCGGACTCGAAGCCGACGAGCAGCACCGCCGGGGCGGCTTCGAGCGAGGTGTACGTGACCCCTGTGCCGTCCAGGTCCCGGCCACGTCCCGCGACCTGCGAGGCCAGGAAGTCGGCCTCCTCGCTGGAGTGGACCCGGGCCCGGAAGTCGACGTCGTTGGTGTCGAGGGCGACCCGGGCGAACTTGGCGTACGCGTAGGCGTCCTCGACGGTCAGCCGGCCGCCGGCCAGGACACCGGTACGGCCCCGGACGAGTCCGCGCGCCGCCGCCTCGAGGGCCTCCGGCCAGGAGGCGGGTTCGAGAGCGCCCGTCTCCGCGTTCCGTACCATCGGAGTGGTCAGCCGGTCGCGCTGCTGGGCGTACCGGAACGCGAAGCGCCCCTTGTCGCACACCCACTCCTCGTTGACCTCCGGGTCGTCCGCCGCGAGCCGCCGCATGACCTTGCCGCGCCGGTGGTCCGTGCGTGTGGCGCAGCCGCCCGCGCAGTGCTCGCAGACGCTCGGCGACGACACCAGGTCGAAGGGGCGGGAGCGGAACCGGTACGCGGCCGAGGTCAGCGCGCCGACCGGGCAGATCTGGATGGTGTTCCCGGAGAAGTACGACTCGAACGGATCGCCCTCGCCCGTGCCGACCTGCTGGAGCGCGCCGCGCTCGATCAGCTCGATCATCGGGTCGCCCGCGACCTGGTTGGAGAACCGGGTGCAACGCGCGCACAGCACGCACCGCTCGCGGTCGAGCAGCACCTGCGTGGAGATCGGTACCGGCTTCTCGTAGGTCCGCTTGTGGCCCTCGAAGCGGGACTCGGACTGCCCGTGGGACATCGCCTGGTTCTGCAGCGGGCACTCGCCGCCCTTGTCGCAGACCGGGCAGTCCAGCGGGTGGTTGATGAGCAGCAGCTCCATCACACCGTGCTGGGCCTTCTCGGCGACCGGGGAGGTCAGCTGGGACTTCACCACCATGCCGTCGGTGCAGGTGATGGTGCAGGAGGCCATCGGCTTGCGCTGGCCCTCGACCTCGACGATGCACTGCCGGCAGGCGCCGGCCGGGTCGAGGAGCGGGTGGTCGCAGAACCGCGGGATCTCGATGCCGAGCTGCTCGGCGGCGCGGATGACCAGGGTCCCCTTGGGGACGGAGATCTCGGCGCCGTCGATGGTCAGCGTGACGAGGTCCTCGGGCGGTACGGGAGCCGAACCCCCGCCGGCGGGGCCGGCCGTGGTGACCGTCATGCCGTCACCTCCTTGTGGTTGTCCGCCCAGGCGGTCGACTTGGCCGGGTCGAAGGGGCAGCCCCGGCCGGTGATGTGCTGCTCGTACTCCTCGCGGAAGTACTTCAGCGAGGAGAAGATCGGGGAGGCGGCGCCGTCACCGAGCGCGCAGAACGACTTGCCGTTGATGTTGTCGGCGATGTCGTTCAGCTTGTCGAGGTCGGACATCACGCCCTTGCCGGCCTCGATGTCGCGGAGCAACTGCACGAGCCAGTACGTGCCTTCACGGCACGGCGTGCACTTGCCGCAGGACTCGTGGGCGTAGAACTCGGTCCAGCGGGTCACCGCGCGGACCACGCACGTGGTCTCGTCGAAGCACTGGAGCGCCTTGGTGCCGAGCATCGAGCCGGCCGCGCCCACGCCCTCGTAGTCGAGCGGGACGTCGAGGTGCTCGTCGGTGAACATCGGGGTGGAGGAGCCGCCCGGGGTCCAGAACTTCAGCCGGTGGCCCGCCCGCATCCCGCCGCTCATGTCGAGGAGCTGGCGCAGCGTGATCCCGAGCGGGGCCTCGTACTGGCCCGGCGTGGTGACGTGCCCGCTGAGCGAGTAGAGCGTGAAGCCCGGGGACTTCTCGCTGCCCATCGACTTGAACCAGTCCTTGCCCCGGTTCATGATCGCGGGAACGGACGCGATGGACTCGACGTTGTTCACCACAGTGGGGCACGCGTACAGACCGGCGACCGCGGGGAAGGGGGGACGCAGCCGGGGCTGGCCGCGCCGTCCTTCGAGCGAGTCGAGCAGGGCGGTCTCCTCGCCGCAGATGTACGCGCCGGCGCCCGCGTGCACGGTGAGTTCGAGGTTCAGGCCGCTGCCGAGGATGTCCTGGCCGAGGTAGCCGGCCTCGTACGCCTCGCGCACCGCCTCGTGCAGACGGCGCAGGACGGGCACGACCTCGCCGCGCAGATAGATGAACGCGTGCTCGGAGCGGATCGCGTAGCAGGCGATGATCATTCCCTCGATGAGGGAGTGCGGGTTGGCGAAGAGGAGCGGGATGTCCTTGCAGGTGCCCGGCTCGGACTCGTCGGCGTTGACGACCAGGTAGTGCGGCTTGCCGTCGCCCTGCGGGATGAACTGCCACTTCATCCCGGTGGGGAAGCCGGCGCCGCCGCGGCCGCGCAGACCGGAGTCCTTGACGTACGCGATGACTTCGTCGGGCGTCATCGCGAGGGCCTTGCGCAGGCCCTCGTACCCCTCGTGCCTCTTGTACGTCTCCAGGGTCCAGGAGTCGGGCTGGTCCCAGAACGCCGAAAGGACCGGCGCGAGAAGCTTCTCGGGGCTGCTGTTGTTGATCTCGGCTGCCAAGGTCATCACTCCCCCTCCCCACTGGCCGATTCGCCGCGCGGGTGGACGATCTTGTGGTGCGGGGCTTCGCCCTTGGCAAGCCGCAGCCCGACGAGCGAGGCCGGGCCGGCCCCTCCGGTGGCCTCGACGGCCCCCTCGCGCTCGTCGGGGAAGCCGGCCAGGATGCGGGCGGTCTCCTTGTACGTGCACAGGGGCGCGCCGCGCGTCGGTTCGACGGGGCGTCCGGCCCTCAGGTCGTCGACGATCCTCTTCGCGGAGTCGGGCGTCTGGTTGTCGAAGAACTCCCAGTTGACCATCATCACGGGCGCGAAGTCGCAGGCCGCGTTGCACTCGATGTGCTCCAGCGTGACCTTGCCGTCCTCGGTCGTCTCGTTGTTGCCGACGCCGAGGTGCTCCTTGAGCTCCTCGAAGATGGCGTCGCCGCCCATGACCGCGCAGAGCGTGTTGGTGCAGACCCCGACCTGGTAGTCGCCGGAGGGCTTGCGCCGGTACATCGTGTAGAAGGTGGCGACCGCGGTGACCTCGGCGGTGGTCAGGCCGAGGATCTCGGCGCAGAACTTCATGCCGGTGCGGGTGACGTGGCCCTCCTCCGCCTGCACGAGGTGCAGCAGCGGCAGGAGCGCGGAGCGGGACCCCGGGTAGCGGGCGATGATCTCCTTGGCGTCCGCCTCCAGCCGGGCGCGTACCTCGGCCGGGTAGTCGGGGGCGGGGAGCTGGGGCATCCCGAGACTGGTCTGTCCGTCCGTCATCGGTCGACGCCTCCCATCACGGGGTCGATGGACGCGACGGCGACGATGACGTCGGCGACCTGGCCGCCTTCGCACATGGCCGCCATGGCCTGCAGGTTGGTGAAGGACGGGTCGCGGAAGTGGACCCGGTAGGGGCGGGTGCCGCCGTCGGAGACGACGTGCACGCCCAGTTCGCCCTTGGGCGACTCGACGGCCGCGTAGGCCTGTCCGGCCGGGACCCGGAAGCCCTCGGTGACCAGCTTGAAGTGGTGGATCAGGGCCTCCATGGAGGTGCCCATGATCTTCTTGATGTGGTCGAGGGAGTTGCCGAGTCCGTCCGGGCCGAGCGCGAGCTGCGCGGGCCAGGCGATCTTCTTGTCGCCGACCATGACCGGGTCCGGCTCCTGACCGGCGGGCCGGAGACGGTCCAGGCACTGCTCGACGATCCTGAGCGACTGCCGCATCTCCTCCAGGCGGACGAGGAAGCGTCCGTAGGAGTCGCAGGTGTCGGCGGTCGGGACGTCGAACTCGTAGGTCTCGTAGCCGCAGTACGGGTCGGTCTTGCGCAGGTCGTGCGGGAGGCCCGCGGAGCGCAGGATCGGTCCGGTGGCGCCGAGCGCCATGCAGCCGGTGAGGTCGAGGTAGCCGACGTCCTGCATGCGGGCCTTGAAGATGGGGTTGCCGGTGGCGAGCTTGTCGTACTCCGGCAGGTTCTTCTTCATGGTCTTCACGAACTCGCGCACGGCGTCGACGGCGCCGGGCGGGAGGTCCTGGGCGAGGCCGCCGGGGCGGATGAACGCGTGGTTCATGCGCAGTCCGGTGATCAGCTCGTACAGGTCCAGGATCATCTCGCGGTCCCGGAAGCCGTAGATCATGATCGTAGTGGCGCCCAGCTCCATGCCGCCGGTGGCGATGCACACCAGGTGGGAGGAGAGCCGGTTGAGCTCCATGAGGAGCACGCGGATGACGCTGGCGCGGTCCGGGATCTGGTCGGTGATGCCGAGCAGCTTCTCGACGCCCAGGCAGTACGCCGTCTCGTTGTAGAACGAGGTGAGGTAGTCCATGCGCGTGACGAAGGTGGTGCCCTGCGTCCAGTTCCGGAACTCGAGGTTCTTCTCGATGCCGGTGTGGAGGTAGCCGATGCCGCAGCGGGCCTCGGTGACGGTCTCGCCGTCGATCTCCAGGATCAGCCGGAGCACACCGTGCGTGGACGGGTGCTGGGGGCCCATGTTGACGATGATGCGCTCGTCGTCCGCCTTGGCGGCGGACTCGACGACCTCTTCCCAGTCGCCGCCGGTGACGGTGTAGACGGTGCCTTCGGTCGTCTCGCGGGCGGAGGCATGTTCGGTACTCATCAGCTGTACGACCTCCGCTGGTCAGGAGCCGGGATCTGGGCGCCCTTGTACTCGACGGCGATGCCGCCGAGGGGGTAGTCCTTGCGCTGCGGGAAGCCCTGCCAGTCGTCCGGCATCATGATCCGGGTGAGGGCGGGGTGGCCGTCGAAGACGATGCCGAAGAAGTCGTACGTCTCGCGCTCGTGCCAGTCGTTCGTCGGGTAGACCGCGACGAGCGACGGAATGTGCGGGTCGGCGTCCGGGGCGGACACCTCCAGGCGGATCAGCCGGCCGTGGGTGAGGGAGCGCAGGTGGTAGACGGCGTGCAGCTCGCGGCCCTTGTCACCGAGGTAGTGGACGCCGGAGACGCCCGTACAGAGCTCGAAGCGCAGGGCCGGGTCGTCGCGCAGCGTGCGGGCGACGCGGACGAGGTGCTCGCGGGCGATGTGGAAGGTGAGCTCGTCGCGGTCGACGACCGTCTTCTCGATCGCGTTCTCCGGCAGGAGCCCCTGCTCGTCGAGCGCGCCCTCCAGTTCGTCGGCGACCTCGTCGAACCAGCCGCCGTAGGGGCGGGTGGCCGCGCCGGGCAGGCGTACGGAGCGGACGAGGCCGCCGTAGCCGGAGGTGTCGCCGCCGTTGTTGGCGCCGAACATCCCGCGCTGGACGCGGACCTCCTCACCGTGCTCCCCGCGCTGGCCCGGAAGGTTCTGCCCGGAGAGCTCCTTCTCGGGGTTGGGAGTCTCGTCGCTCAACGGAGGAGCCCCTTCATCTCGATGGTCGGCAGCGCCTTGAGCGCCGCTTCCTCCGCCTCGCGGGCCGCCTCCTCGGCGTTCACGCCGAGCTTGGAGGTCTGGATCTTCTGGTGGAGCTTGAGGATCGCGTCCATCAGCATCTCCGGGCGCGGCGGGCAACCCGGCAAATAGATGTCAACCGGCACAATGTGGTCAACGCCCTGCACAATCGCGTAATTGTTGAACATTCCGCCCGAAGACGCGCAAACCCCCATGGAGATGACCCACTTGGGGTTGGGCATCTGGTCGTAGACCTGCCGCAGGACCGGCGCCATCTTCTGGCTGACCCGGCCCGCGACGATCATCAGATCGGCCTGGCGCGGCGAGCCGCGGAAGACCTCCATGCCGAAGCGCGCCAGGTCGTAGCGGCCGGCGCCGGTCGTCATCATCTCGATGGCGCAGCACGCGAGGCCGAAGGTGGCGGGGAAGACGGATGACTTGCGCACCCAGCCCGCGGCCTGTTCGACCGTCGTCAGCAGAAAGCCGCTCGGCAGCTTCTCTTCGAGTCCCATAGGTGCCCCTCAGCCCCTCAGTCCCATTCCAGGCCGCCGCGCCGCCACACATAGGCGTAGGCGACGAAGACGGTGAGCACGAAGAGCAGCATCTCCACGAGCCCGAAAAGCCCCAGGGCGTCGAAGGTGACGGCCCAGGGGTAGAGGAAGACGATCTCGATGTCGAAGACGATGAAGAGCATCGCCGTCAGGTAGTACTTGATGGGGAAGCGGCCGCCTCCGGCCGGAGTGGGCGTCGGTTCGATACCGCACTCGTACGCCTCAAGTTTTGCCCTGTTGTACCGCTTTGGGCCGATTAGCGTGGCCATGACCACGGAGAAGATCGCAAACCCCGCACCCAGGGCACCGAGCACGAGGATGGGCGCGTACGCATTCACGCTCCTCGCTCCTTCCAGTCGTCCTTGACCGTTGGACCGCACTACCGGGCCGCGAAGATCGCCCCCATGTGAGGCAGTTCACAAGCCTGGCTGCCCCGCATCTTATGCCCGCCCCTCTGTGATCTGCGACACGGGGTACGCCAAGGACTTTGTGATCTCCACCACCTGACGAAGGATCATGAAGTCGGATGAGCGGTGATCTTGGCACTCGAAGCGCCCAGGTGATCACCAGATGTGACATCCAGACCGGAAACCCCTGGTCGGGGACGTGCCGCACTATCAAGAGGTGGCATCTACAGGCAAATTGGCGATGGACTTCGGCCGGGTGATAAAGGAGCGGCCCGTCGCCCGGTCGAGGGGTCGGCGGGAGCGAAGTGGACGTGTGCACCGATTCACGAGCCGACCGCCCGCTTCGTGGACCCGCGATGTGACCTGCACCACACCAAAGTGGTCCGGAGAAATCGGGGCTTGGCCAACGGTGTAAAGAGGTGGTAAGCGGCGGTCAATTCGGACGTTTCACGGAAAACCCGTGATCAAGGGCCGGATGGCGCATGCCCGTATTGTCCGTTACGGCGTCAATAAGGCCGCCAGATAAGCGGATTAGGTGGTTCCGAACGTAACTGTGGCGCAACCCACGTTTCTTGAAGGGAACCGTGAAGCCCTGATAGCGGTTGTACTCATGTCCCACACCGCTCACATACCCAGCCACCGGAAGCCCCGCCGCAGCGCCTCGAAGCTCGCGCTCCGTGCCGGAGTTGCCGGTGGCGTCCTCAGCACCATCGCGGTGGCCGGTGCTGCCGGGCCGGCGAATGCCGAGCCGGTGACCGAGACCATCGAGATGCCCACGCTCGGATCCCTCGACACCGACCTGGCGAGCGCCGTCTCCGCCTCGGCCGAGGCGTCCCAGCAGGAGGCCCTGGACCTCAGCCTGCAGACGCAGGAGAGGATCGCCCTCGAGAAGGCCGCCAAGGACGCGAAGAAGGCCAAGGCCGACGCCGACCGCAAGGCCGCCGCCGAGAAGGCGGAGAAGGCCGAGAAGGCCCGTGCGGAGGAGCGCGAGCGCGCCTCCCGCACCCAGACGCGCACCCAGCTCTCCGACTCGGGCTCCTCGTCGTCCTCGGACAGCGGCTCCTCGTCCAGCAGCAACACCCAGGCCCCCACCGGCTCCGCCGCCGCGATCGTGGCCTTCGCCCGCGCCCAGGTCGGCGACGCCTACGTCCGTGGTGGCACAGGACCCAACTCGTGGGACTGCTCCGGCCTCGTCCAGGCCGCGTACCGCCAGGCCGGCATCGACCTGCCCCGGATCTCCGGCGACCAGTCGTCCATGGGCACGTCCGTCTCGCTGAGCAACCTCCAGCCGGGCGACATCCTGTACTGGGGCTCCCGCAGCGGCTCGTACCACGTGGCCATCTACGTGGGCGGCGGCAAGTACGTCGGCGCGCAGAACCCGTCGACCGGTGTCGTCGAGCGCTCCCTGGACTGGGACACCCCGTCGGGCGCGGTCCGCATCCTCTGATCAGCCCCTGATCATCCACGCGTCGAAAAGCCGTCACTCCTCGGGGGAGTGACGGCTTTCGCGTACACGTGACGTTTCGCCCTACTTGCCCCGGAACACCTCGATGATCCGGGCGTAGCTGTCCCCGCCGTGCCCCGCGTCGACCGCGCGCCGCATCAGCTCCAGATGCAGCTCCGGCAGCCGGTTGTCGACGCCGCGCGCCTCCGCCGCGTGCAGCAGGTGCCCGATCGCCGCCACCTGGACGTCGATCGTGGCGTCGGCCCCCGGGTACTCCCCCGCGTCGATCTGCTCGGCGTACCCCGTCATGAACCAGGAGACGGTCTTCAGCCAGCGGTTGGCGAGCGCGGTGAAGTCCTTGGCCGCGACCCCGTCCACGCCGGCGAGGGCGGTCGCGTGCAGCCAGCCGCCGAAGACCGACCACATGAGCCCGAGCAGCCCGGCGTCGTACAGCGAGGCGAGCCCCGCGTCCTGGCCGAGGTCGACCGGGTCGCCGAGCACCTCCAGGGTGGCCCGGTGCTCGGCGAGCAGGGCGGGCGAGCCCGCGTACAGGATCATGTTGGCGCTGTCGCCGACCCCCGGCGGGGTCGTCATGATGCCGCCGTCCAGGTAGCCGATGCCGTGCTCCGCCGCCCACTCCGCCTCCCCCCGGGCCTGCTCCGGGGAGCCGCTCGTGAGGTTGACCAGGACCCGGCCGCGGAGCGATCCGGCCACGGGGGCGAGGAGTTCGCGGACGGCCGCGTAGTCGAGGACGCAGACCACGACGAGTTCGCTCGCCGCGGCCGCCTCGGCGACGGTGGCGGCGCGGGTGGCGCCGCGGGCGACGAGGGCGTCGGCCTTGCCCTCCGTACGGTTCCAGACGGTGGTGGGGTGGCCCGCGGCGAGGAAGGCGTCGGCGAGGGCGAAGCCCATCTGCCCGAGGCCGATGACGGTGACGTTCGGCTTGTTCATGACGTCCACGCTCGCAGCGGCGGAATCCGGCCGACAGTGGCAGGACCGACGACGCCCGCAAAATTCCTGCCGTAGGGTCGGCTCCATGACCACAGGGACCGTCGCCATCGCTGTCGTACCGGACCAGCGGGTCGGCACCTCGCTCTGGGAGTTGTACGAACTCTCCATCGCCGCCACGGTCTTCGGCGTCCCCCACCCCGACCTCGCCGACCCCTGGTACACGCTGCGGCTGTGCGGGGACGCGGGCGGCGCGGGCGTCTTCTCCGTCCGTACGGACCACGGCCTCGACGGGCTCGTCGGCGCGGACACGGTCATCGTGCCGTCCGTGCCCGAAGCGGTCGTGGACGACGGCGAGGACGTGCCGGCCGACCTGGTCGAGGCGCTGCGCGCGGCCGCCGCGTCCGGGGCGCGGATGGTCTCCCTGTGCACCGGCGCGTTCGCGCTCGCCGCCGCCGGGCTGCTCGACGGCCGCCGTGCCACCGCCCATTGGCAGCACACCGCGCAGCTCGCCGCCCGGTACCCCGAGGTGATCGTGGACGACTCGGTCCTCTACACCGACGAGGGAACGGTCCTGACGAGCGCCGGGGCCACCGCCGCGCTCGACCTCTGCCTGCACCTGGTCCGCAAGGACCTCGGCGCGACCGTCGCCGGCCAGCTCGCCCGGCGGCTGGTCGTCCCGGCCCACCGCACCGGCGGCCAGGCCCAGTTCATCGAGGCCCCGGTGCCGCCCGCCGACGGCGACAGCCTGGGACCCGTACTGCAGTGGGCGACCGAGCACCTGGCCGAGCCGCTGACCGTGGAGGGGCTCGCGCTGCGCGCCCGGATGTCGCCGCGCACGTTCCACCGCCGGGTGCGGGAGGCGTACGGGACCACGCCGCTGCAGTGGTTGCTCCAGCAGCGGGTCGCGCGCGCCCAGACGCTCCTGGAGTCGACCGATCTGCCGGTGGAGCAGATCGGCGACCACAGCGGGCTCGGTACGGCGGCGAACCTGCGCCACCACTTCACCCGTACCGTCGGGGTCTCCCCGTCGGACTACCGGCGGGCGTTCAGGCCTTCGGGGCCACCTTCGAGAGACCGTTGATGATGCGGTCCATCGCGTCGCCGCCGGTCGGGTCGGTCAGGTTCGCGAGCATCTTCAGCGTGAACTTCATCAGGACCGGGTGGGACAGGCCGCGCTGGGTCGCGATCTTCATGATCTTCGGGTTGCCGATGATCTTCACGAAGGCGCGGCCGAGCGTGTAGTACCCGCCGTAGGTGTCCTTGAGGATCTTCGGGTAGTTGTGCAGGGCCAGTTCGCGCTGGGCCGGGGTCGCGCGGGCGTGCGCCTGGACGATGACGTCGGCCGCGATCTGGCCGGACTCCATGGCGTACGCGATGCCCTCGCCGTTGAACGGGTTGACCAGGCCGCCCGCGTCACCGACGAGCAGCAGGCCCTTGGTGTAGTGCGGCTGTCGGTTGAAGGCCATCGGCAGCGCGGCCCCGCGGATCGGGGTCGTCATGTTCTCCGGGGTGTAGCCCCAGTCCTCCGGCATCGAGGCGCACCAGGCCTTGAGGACCTCGCGCCAGTCCAGCTCGCGGAAGGCGGAGGAGGAGTTGAGGATGCCGAGGCCGACGTTGGACGTGCCGTCGCCCATGCCGAAGATCCAGCCGTAGCCGGGCAGCAGCCGGTCCTGCGGGCCGCGCCGGTCCCACAGCTCCAGCCAGGACTCCAGGTAGTCGTCGTCGTGGCGGGGACTGGTGAAGTACGTCCGTACCGCCACGCCCATCGGCCGGTCCTCGCGCCGGTGCAGGCCCATCGCGAGCGAGAGCCGGGTCGAGTTGCCGTCGGCGGCGACGACGAGCGGCGCGTGGAAGGTGACCTCGCGCTTCTCCTCGCCGAGCTTGGCGCTGACGCCGGTGATGCGGCCGGTGCGGTCGTCGATGATCGGCGCGCCGACGTTGCAGCGCTCGTACAGCCGCGCGCCGGCCTTCTGCGCCTGGCGCGCGAGCTGCTCGTCGAAGTCGTCGCGCTTGCGGACGAGTCCGTAGTCGGGGTACGAGGCGAGGTCGGGCCAGTCGAGCTGGAGCCGGACACCGCCGCCGATGATGCGCAGGCCCTTGTTGCGCAGCCAGCCGGCCTCCTCGGAGATGTCGATCCCCATGGAGACGAGCTGCTTGGTGGCGCGGGGCGTGAGCCCGTCGCCGCAGACCTTCTCGCGGGGGAACGCGGTCTTCTCCAGGAGCAGGACGTCGAGTCCGGCCTTGGCGAGGTAGTACGCGGTCGTCGAACCGGCCGGGCCCGCCCCGACGACGATCACATCAGCGCTGTGCTCGGAGAGGGGCTGCTCGGTCACGGCGGGGTCTCCCGAAGGTCGAGGTGGAGGCAGTCGGTTGCGGTTGCAGTCTATGGCGGGCGGGTGCCCGGGCCCTCAGGCCTTGAAGCCCCGGTGCAGGGCGACGATGCCGCCCGAGAGGTTCCGCCAGGCGACCTTCGACCAGCCCGCCTTCTGGAGCAGGCCGGCGAGGGTCGGCTGGTCGGGCCAGGACCGGATGGACTCGGCGAGGTACACGTACGCGTCCGGGTTGGACGAGACCGCGCGGGCCACCGGCGGGAGGGCGCGCATCAGGTACTCCTCGTACACCGTGCGGAACGGGGCCCAGGTGGCGTGCGAGAACTCGCAGATCACGACCCGGCCGCCGGGCTTCGTCACGCGGTACAGCTCGCGCAGCGCGGCCTCGGTGTCCTGGATGTTGCGCAGCCCGAAGGAGATGGTCACGGCGTCGAACACGTCGTCGCGGAACGGGAGGTTCATGCCGTCGCCGGCGGTGAACGGCATCCACGGGTGCTTCTTCTTGCCGACCTGGAGCATGCCGAGCGAGAAGTCGCAGGGGACGACGTACGCGCCCGCGCGGGCGAAGGGCTGCGAGGAGGTCGCCGTACCGGCCGCGAGGTCCAGGACGCGCTGCGCGGGGCGGGCGTCGACCGCCTTGGCGACCTCCTTGCGCCAGCGCCGGTCCTGGCCGAGCGAGAGCACGTCGTTGGTGAGGTCGTAGTTCGCCGCGACGTCGTCGAACATCGAGGCGACTTCGTGCGGCTGCTTGTCCAGGGATGCGCGGGTCACTGGCGTTCGGCCTCGCAGACTCGGGTACGGCTTCGTTTGGGACGGACCGGCCCATTCTCGCAGGCGCCCCGCCCGATCCACGGGCGGGCCCGGCCCGGGCGCCGCTCGTCGTTACCGGCGGCGGTGGACCAGGCGGCCCTCGATGACCGTCGCCACGCAGGTCGAGGCTCCTCGGCGGACGAGGGTGGCCGGGTCGGGGACGTCGAAGACGGCGAAGCGGGCCGGGGCGCCCGGGGCCAGGCGCGGGAGGAGGACGAGCGGGACCGGCGAGAAGGACGGCGGGCCCGGGAGGACCTCGGGGCGCCGGCCGACGGCGAGGCCCGCCCGGCGGACCGCGTCCACGGCGGCCCGGCCGCGCAGTTCACCCGCGACGGCGACCGTGCCGTGCGCCAGCATCCGCTGCACGCCGCGCCGTGCGGAGGCGCCCCGGCGTGCGGGGTCGGCGCTGAAGATCGCGCGTGCCCGCTCCCCCGTGATCGGCTCGGTGCCGAACTCCTCGGCCTCCCGCGGGTCCGGGTGGTAGGTGCCTTCGAGCAGCTCGGGGGCGTACGGGTTCAGCAGCCCGGGCGTGAGGATGCCCGGCCAGTGCCGTACCCGTGCCTCGGGCCGGACGGCGACGAGGTCCTCGTACGGGCCGACGGCGGCGAGGCGCGCGCCGTCGACCAGGACGGCGATCTCGGGCGACGCCTCGGCGACGTGGATCGTCAGCACAGGCACATCAGTTGGCGTCCAGGAGCTTCAGCTCCGGGTGGGCCGTACCGCCCGCGATCGCGGTGGAGGAGATGTGCGAGGCGACCCGCTCGTCGACCGGGTCGTTCGCCGGGTCGTCGTGGACGACGAGGTGCTCGTACGTCGTGGAGCGCTGCGCCGGCACGCGGTCCGCCGTACGGATCATGTCGATCATCTCGCGCAGGTTGGAGCGGTGCTTGGCGCCCGCCGAGGAGACGACGTTCTCCTCCAGCATGATCGAGCCGAGGTCGTCCGCGCCGTAGTGCAGCGTCAGCTGGCCGATCTCCTTGCCCGTGGTCAGCCACGAGCCCTGGATGTGGGCGACGTTGTCGAGGAAGAGACGGGCGATCGCGATCATCCGCAGGTACTCGAAGAGCGTGGCCTGCGTCTGGCCACGCAGCTTGTTGTTCTGCGGCTGGTACGTGTACGGGATGAAGGCCCGGAAGCCGCCCGTCCGGTCCTGCGTGTCACGGATCATCCGCAGGTGCTCGATCCGCTCGGCGTTCGTCTCGCCCGTGCCCATCAGCATCGTGGACGTCGACTCGACACCGAGCTTGTGCGCGATCTCCATGATCTCCAGCCACCGCTCGCCGCTCTCCTTGAGCGGGGCGATCGCCTTGCGCGGCCGCTCCGGGAGCAGCTCGGCGCCGGCGCCGGCGAAGGAGTCGAGACCGGCGGCGTGGATCCGGGTGATCGCCTCCTCGACGGAGACGCCGGAGATCCGGGCCATGTGCTCGACCTCGGACGCGCCGAGGGAGTGGATGACCAGCTGCGGGAAGTCCTTCTTGATGGCCGCGAAGTGCTTCTCGTAGTACTCGACGCCGAAGTCCGGGTGGTGCCCGCCCTGGAACATGATCTGCGTGCCGCCGAGCTCCACGGTCTCCGCGCAGCGGCGCAGGATGTCGTCGAGGTCGCGGGTCCAGCCCTTGGCGGTGTCCTTGGGCGGCGCGTAGAAGGCGCAGAACTTGCACGCCGTCACGCAGACGTTCGTGTAGTTGATGTTCCGCTCGATGATGTACGTCGCGATGTGCTCGGTCCCCGCGTACCGCCGGCGGCGCACCGCGTCGGCCGCCGCGCCCAGCGCGTGCAGCGGCGCGGAGCGGTAGAGGTCGAGCGCCTCCTCGGGGGTGATCCGGCCGCCCTCGGCGGCGCGGTCGAGCACGGACTGGAGGTCGGCCTTCTCGGTCACCGGGTGCGTCCCTTTCGGAGGGGTTCTAGGGCTTCTTGGCGGGCCGAACCAGCCTACGCCAGCACTTCTCAGGACTTCCGCAGGGTGCCGGTCGGTCGGCCCGCGGCCTCCTCGGCGGAGCGGTAGGCCAGGGTCCCGTCGGCGCCGAGGGTGAGCGTGAAGGAGGACGTGCCGGTGGTGCAGAGGCCCTCGGTGCCGGGGCGGTCGGGGTCGGTGCGGTCGGCGATCTTGAGTTCGGCGGCCGTGGCGGAGCTGAGTCTGCCGATGCCGTGGCAGCTGACGGTGGTGCCCAGGAGGCTGATGGTGTGGGTGGTACGGACGATGTCCTCGCCGGTACGCCCCTTGGTCACGACGGCGGTGAAGTCGCCGTGCGGGGAGCCGTTGCGCTCGGTGGTGGGCCCGGTCCAGGTACCGAGGAAGGCGGCCGGGACGGAGGCCACGGGGGACGCGTCGGTGGGGGTGGGGCTGGGACTGGGGGTGCGGCTCTCCGTGGGGTTCGTCGGGGCCTTGGTCGTCGGTTCCGTCGCCGCCGGGGGCTTCGAGCTGGTCCCGGTCCCGCCGTTCCTGCCCGCGTCGTCGCCCCTGGTGCCGCCGGGCAGCAGGTCATAGAGGAACCCGGCCCCGAGCGTCACGGCCGCGAGCGCGCCCGCGACGGCGAGGGCGAGCGTGCAGCTCACCCGCCGCCCCGCCACGGCGAAGGTCGCCCGCCGCTCGCCGGGGGCGGTGGGTACGGCGTCGGCCGGGTGGCCTGTGGCAGGCGTGGCCGGTGTGGCGGGTGTGGCGGGTGTGACCGGCGGGGGGCCGTAGACGCCGTGGTGCGGCGGCAGGGTGGTCGGAGGGCCGAAGACGCCCGACGGCGGGCCGGTCAGGCCCCCGTCCGCGGAGGGGGCGGTGAACGGCACCGGGCCCGACGGGTGCTCGGGGGCGGGCGCCTCGTCGAGGGCCGCGTCGATGTCCAGGAGGCGTACGGCGGTTCGGCTGATCTCCTCCAGGAGGCGGGGCGGCAGCCAGCCGGACGCCACCAGGGCCGCCGCCCCGGCCGGGGCGAGCGCGGCGGCGAGGGCGGTCGGGGTCGGGCGGTCCGCCGGGGTCTTCGCGAGACACGCCGTCACCAGGTCACGCAGCTCCCCCGAGAGCGCGCCCAGTTCGGGCTCCTCGTGGACCACCTTGTAGAGCAGGGCCGCCGAGGTGTCGCCGGGGAAGGGCGGGGCCCCGTTCGCCGCGAACGCCAGGACGGCGCCGAGCGAGAAGACGTCGGACGCGCCGGTCGCGCCGGCCCCCAGGATCTGCTCGGGCGCCATGTAGCCGGGCGAGCCGATGGAGACCCCGCTCGCGGTGAGCGAGGCCGTGCCGTCGGTGGCCCGCGCGATGCCGAAGTCGATGAGGCGGGGGCCCTCCAGGGTGGCGAGCACGTTGGACGGCTTCACGTCCCGGTGGACGAGGCCGAGCCCGTGCACGCCCGCGAGCGCCTCGGCGAGACCGGCGCCCAGGGCCCGTACCGAGTGCTCGGGCAGCGGCCCGGCCGTCTCCACGGCGCGCGTGAGCGTCGGCCCGGCGACGTACCCGGTCGCGACCCACGGGACGGGCGCGTCGGGGTCCGCGTCCAGGACGGGCGCCGTCCACCGGCCACCGACCCGGCGCGCCGCCGCCACCTCGCGCCGGAACCGCTCCCGGAACTGCTCGTCCAGGGCGAAGTGCGGGTGCACGATCTTGACGGCGACGGTCCTGCCGCCCTCCGTACGGGCCAGATAGACGCGCCCCATCCCGCCGGCACCGAGCCGGCCGAGGATCCGGTACGCGCCGATGGTCCTGGGCTCCCCCGCGTCGAGCGGCTGCATGTCTCCCCCTAGATGGCCGTACCTCTGATGGCCCTACCCCGATGCGGGGCCCGAACCGCGGGCCGAGCCGTTGGCCGAAGCGTGAGCCGAGCCGCGGGCCGAGCCGTTGGCCGAGCCATGGGTTGAACCATGGGTTGAACCATGGGCCGAGCCGTGGGCCGGATCACCACGATTCGGAACGGTACCCAGCCAACCGATCGCCCACCACGCCCCTCCTCCCTTCCGTAGCCCGTTCCGTAATCGACCTTCGCGTCCGAAACATCCGGAGTCGCCCTATGAACCGCCTCCCCAGGTTCCTCGCCACCGCCCTCGCTCTCGGCACCGCGGCCGCCCTGGTGACCGGCTGCTCCGACGAGGGCGCGCCACTCACGTTCGACACCCCCACGGGTGACACGAACACGAGCCAACAGGCGAAGGACCCCGGCCGGGGCACGGGCAAGGACGGCGCGGGCAAGGGCACCGGCGGCGGGCCCGAAACGGTTCTCCCCACCGGCCCCAAGGCGAGTTTCACGACGGCCAACACCCTGGACGACGGCACCAAGATCGGCGTGACCACGCTCTCCGGCGCGAAGTCCGGTTTCACGGGCAAGGTGTGGGTGTGGGCGCCGAAGCAGTATTTCGACCCGAAGTACGCGAAGAGCGGCTTCCCCGTCCTCGTGGCACTCCCGGGCGGAAACGGCTACCCGATGAATTACTGGATGGGGACCGACCTCAAACTCCAGTCGAGCATCAGCTCGTGGTCGCAGGAGGGAAAGAGCCTCCCGTTCATTGTGGTGATGCCTGTGCTCAACCCGGACGACAAGTACTACTACGACGGAAGCGATATTCCGGGGCAGCCGAAAATGGGCACCTGGCTCACCGAGGACGTCCCCGATTTCGTCCGGGCGAATTTCCGTACGTTCGCGTCCCGTGACGGCTGGGCATTCATGGGCTCGTCCTCGGGCGGCTTCGCCGGACTCAAGGCCGTGCTCCAGCGCCCGGACCGGTTCAAGGCCGTGATCGCCTCCGGCCCCGACACCGTGCCCGACTCGCCGCTGTGGGCGGGGCACGAGGCGGCGCGGCAGGCGAACAACCCGGAGAAGCTGGCCAAGGCGCTCGGCACGAAGCCGGACACCGAGAAGAACCGGGTCTACCTCGCCTTCCAGATCGGAACGAAGGAGTCCGGCCTGGGCAGCCTGAAGAGGTTCGTGAAGGACTACACGAAGGGCCCGGTGAAGACCCGCCTCCAGGTCATCCAGGACGGCACGCACAACGCGAAGACGTACGTCCGGGGCATGGGGGACGGCTCGATCGCCTGGATCAGCGAGCAGATGCAGGGCCCGGTCCCGTCCCCCTGACGCGTGGGCGCCGGTGGGCGCTCAGCCTCGGTGGGCGCCGAGCAGCTCCACCCGTACGTCCGCCGGGAAGCCGGTCGTCGGACCGGTCCTGCGGGCGAACTCACGTACCCCCGCCAGCTGCTCCGGGCCGAACCGGAAGTCCAGGGTCCGGAAGTACCGCTCGAGCAGCTCGGCGTCGAAGGACTCCCAGCGCGCCGCCTGCTCCGCGACCTTGGTGACCTCGACGAGCGACAGGTCCCGCGAGGCGAGGAACGCCTCGTGGACCTCGCGCACGGTCTCCGGCTCACGGGCCAGGAAGTCCTTGCGCGCCGCCCAGACCGCGAAGACGAACGGCAGACCCGTCCAGTCCTTCCACATCAGACCCAGGTCGTGGACCTGGAGCCCGAGCCGCGGGGCGTCGTGCAGCGAGGCCCGCAGGGCCGCGTCGCCGATGAGCACGGCCGCGTCGGCCTCCTGCATCATCAGCCCGAGGTCGGGCGGGCACGTGTAGTAGTCGGGCTGGACGCCGTACTGCTCGGCGAGCAGCAGCTGGGCGAGCCGTACAGAGGTACGGGAGGTGGAGCCGAGGGCCACCCGCGCCCCGTCGAGCCGCTCCAGCGGCCCCTGGGAGACGATCACGCAGGACATCACGGGCCCGTCGCAGCCCACGGCGATGTCGGGCAGGGCGACGAGCTCGTCGGCGTGGCGGAGGTACTCGACGAGCGTGATGGGCCCGATGTCGAGGTCGCCGCGCACGAGCCGCTCGCTGAGCTTCTCCGGGGTGTCCTTGGTCAGCTCAAGATCGAGGAGCGTTCCCGTGCGGGCCAGGCCCCAGTAGAGGGGCAGACAGTTCAGAAACTGGATGTGTCCGACGCGGGGCCGGCTGCGCTGGTGGTCGTCGGTTGCATTGTCCACATCGCGAGGCTAGACCCGTCCCGTACGGTGGACATCGCCGGGGCGCGCGTGGCGCCGAAGGTCGGCGCGCGTGGCCCTGAACGTCAGCGCGCGTGGGCCCTGAACGTCGGCACGTCAGGGCTCCGAACGTCAGCACGTCAGAAGGTCGTCAAACGTGTGGGTGACGTGATCTTTCCCTCTAGTGCGTCGCAGACCCTGCGTGCTACGCTCATCGCAAGTTGCAGTTTGGTTTCCCTTGCAGTACAGAGCCTGCGGAGCATGTGACCCGCAGGCTTTTGTAGTTTTCAGACTTGTTTGCAGGTTCTGGAGCAGGGCAACCCTTTGGCCCAAGGAGGGCTTATGGCTACCGGAACCGTCAAGTGGTTCAACGCTGAAAAGGGCTTCGGCTTCATCGCCCAGGACGGCGGCGGCCCGGATGTCTTCGTCCACTACTCCGCGATCAACGCGTCCGGGTTCCGCTCCCTCGAGGAGAACCAGGTCGTGAACTTCGACGTCACGCAGGGTCCGAAGGGCCCGCAGGCGGAGAACGTCACCCCGGCCTAAGTTGCCCGGGTCGGCGATCGCGCACGGCTAGAGAAGTACCCAAGGAGCCCCGCTCCGTGCCTTCGGGCACGAGCGGGGCTCCTGCCTTTGGTCCCGGACCGCCTTTTGCCCCGTACGGCTTTTAGTCTGGTCGTATGACCGAACGGAAACCGCCCGGAGTCAGCTTCGAGTCGTTCGTGGACAAGCAGATCCGCGAGGCCGCCGAGCGCGGCGAGTTCCGGAAGCTGGCCGGCTTCGGCAGACCCCTGACCGACGACACCGCGCCGTACGACGAGCTGTGGTGGATCAAGCAGAAGATGCACCGCGAGGGCGCGTCGGTCCTCCCACCGGCGCTGGCGCTCCGCAAGGATGCCGAGGACGCGCGGGAGGCGATCGACGAGGCCGTCTCGGAGACGCAGGTGCGGCGGATCCTCGGCGAGATCAACACCAGGATCGCGGAGGCCCTCCACCGCCCGCCCCCGGGCCCGCCGCTGAACCTGAAGCCGTTCGACGTGGAGACGGTGGTGGCGGAATGGCGAGCCGGACGAGGAGCTGGGTGACATGAGAAGCGCCGACCTGCTCGTGGACGCGTTCGGTCGCGTCCAGGAGGCCGTGCACGGGGCCGTCGAGGGGCTGTCGGAGGAGGAGTTGGCGGCCAGGGTCGACGAGGACGCGAACTCGATCGCCTGGCTGGTCTGGCACCTCACCCGGATCCAGGACGACCACATCGCGGGCGTGTTCGAGACCGAGCAGGTCTGGACGGCCGACGGCTGGAAGGCCCGCTTCGGGCTCCCCTTCTCCGCCCGCGCCACCGGCTACGGCCACTCCAGCACCCAGGTCGCCGCCGTCCGCGCCCCGGCGGACCTCCTGCTCGGCTACTACGACGCCGTGCACACCCGAAGCCTGGACCACCTCGCCACCCTGACCAACACGGACCTCGACCGCGTCGTGGACGACGCCTGGGACCCACCGGTCACCCTCGGCGTCCGCCTGGTGAGCGTCATCGCGGAGGACAACCAGCACGCGGGGCAGGCGGCGTACGTACGGGGGTTGGTGGAGCGGGGGGCGGGGGTGTGACGTCTGCCCCGTTCCGCGCGCGAGCCGATCGCCGTGCACTCCGACTCTGAGCGTGCCCGAAGACTCTGAGCGTGCCCAAAGACTCTGAGGGTGCATACAACCTTTCCTCCTCCTCATCAGTCCCACCCGTCACGCGGCCCACCGCGCCTGGTCGGACTCCGAGGAGAATCACACCTTGATGCACGCACGCCCCTCCGCCCGTCGCCGGCTCGTCGCGGCCGTCACCACCGTTCTGGCCGTGACCGTCGGCACGACCGCCTTCACCGGTCCGGCGACCGCCGCCCCTGCCACCGAAGGCACGACGGTGGGCAGGACGGACGCGCAGGACGTCATCGCGTTCCCGCGCGGCGACAAGATCTTCGGGGCCACCTCCTCGGGCTTCCTGACCTCCAACTTCCCCAAGGAGGGCACGCTCGTCGAGCGGCGCTGGGTACCGGTGGACGGATCCGCTCCGCAGAGCCTGTCGTCGAGCGACCCCCTCCAGGGCACCGGATCGGGAAACCTCGTGGGCACGCGGGTGGGCTCCGACGCGAAACTCCTGGACATCTCCACCGGCCGGGAGGTCACGCGCGTGTTCCTCGGCCCGCGCGAGACGCTCGCCCAGTACGTCGGTGCGGCCGGCGAGGCCCTCTTCACCACCTCGCAGAACGCGACCGGGGGCAGGGACCTCCACATGCACCGGTCCGCCGGACAGACCCTGGTGACGGGCCTCCCCGCCGGGGCGGCGGGCATGTCCGTCAGGGCCGGCACCCCCGACCACGGCCTGCTGACCTACTCCACCGGCACGGGGGCGGAGGCCAAGCGGTTCCTGGGCCTCGTCGACGTGTCCACCGGCGTGGTGACGGAGACCTATGCCCTCCCCTCGGCGGCCGCGAACGGGGACATCGCCGTCTCCGCGACGCACGTGGCCTGGATCGAGACCACCCCCACAGACCGGGCGGTGGTGGTCGTCCTCGCCCGCTCCACCGGCCTGGACCAGCGCTTCCCGCTCGACGACGGGTGGGCGGGCAACATCGAGGTCGGCCTGGTCGGCGACTGGGTGACGTACGGAGAGCGGGGCGCGCTCGCGAACGGCGCCCCGGGCTCCACGAACGCGCTGACCGCCCGGAGCCTCGGCGACGGGAAGACCACCGTCAAGCTCCTCGACCACCTGACGTCGGCCGCCGCCGCGCCCGACGGCACGCAGGCCGTGCGCGGCGGAACGATCGCCCAGGGCGAAGGCGTCTACCGGATCGCGCCCGGCTCCGACGGCGTCCCGACCGCGACCCTCGTGGCGAGCACCGGCGAGCCGACCAGGCTCGCGCTCCTCAGCCACAACGTCCCGAGCACGATCGACCTCGACGCCAACGGCGGCCGGGTTCCGCTCGCTTGGAACCTCTCCCGGGGCCATGCGGAGACGAAGGTCACGCTGCGCCACACCCGGACCGGAAAGACGACCGTCGCGTACCTCTACGACCAGCCGGACCTGCCGACGTACGCGTTCGAGTGGGCAGGCGATCTCGACTGGGCCCGCAGCGCCTACAACGGCGACTACACCTGGGACCTCAGCGCCAAGCCGCTCAACGGCATCGGGCCGGACCTGACCGCCTCCGGCCGCTTCAAGATCGTCCGCAAGCCCGCGCCGCACGACTACAACGACAACGGCTCGCCGGACGTCCTCATGCGCGACGCGTCGGGCCGGCTGATCCGCGTCGACACCTTCTACTCCCCGTACGCGAACTACGGCCAGTTGGTCGAGGCGGAGAAGACGGTCGTCGGCTCGGGCTGGAACATCTACGACCAGATCGAGGCCGCGGGCAACGTCGCCGGCGCCCCCGCCGGGGACCTCGTCGCCCGCGACAGGGCCGGAGTCCTCTGGCTCTACCTCGGCAAGGGCGACGGCACGTTCGCCACCCGTACGAGGGTCGGCGCCGGCTGGCAGATCTACGACAAGATCACCGCCGGCTCCGACCTCAACAACGACGGGAAGGCCGACCTGCTCGCCACCGACCGCGCCGGCGGGCTCTACCTCTACAAGGGCACCGGTGACTGGCGCGCGCCGTACTCCGCCCGGGTGAAGGTCGGCCAAGGCTGGGGCATCTACAACCAGATCACCGCCGTCGGCAACTTCGCCGGCGCCCCCGCCGGGGATCTTGTCGCCCGCGACAAGAACGGCGTCCTCTGGAGCTACCTGGGCAAGGGCGACGGCACCTTCACCACCCGCACGAAGATCGGCGGCGGCTGGAACACGTACAGCCACCTCGTCGGCGTCGGCGACGCGAACCGCGACGGCCGCAACGACCTGTACGCGTACACCCCGGGCGACCTCTACAGCATCGGCACCGGATACCTCTACAAGGGCACCGGAAGCTGGAGCGCCCCCTTCCGCGGGCGGGAACTGACCGGCGTGGACGGCGCCTTGACGCAGAGCCCCACCGTCTCCTGACCCACACCCACCGATGCGGCCGGGCATGGCTTCCCGCCCGGCCGCCCACTCAAGGAACGCGTCTTGTCCCTCATATCTCCCCGGCGATTCCACACCGCGTCGATCGCGGCCGTGCTCGCCGTCACGGCCGGAGTCCTCGCCGCCCCGACCGCGGTCGCCGCTCCCGCGCCGACGCCGGCCCCCGCAGCCGCGACCCAGCAGAGCGCCGTCCGCGTCGCACCTGGATCCTCACTCATCTCTGCCGGAGCGAGCGGGTTCCTCACCTCGACCAAGGACGCCTCGAACACGTACCACTACCGGTGGACGCGCTTCGACGACGGCTCCGTGACCGAGCTTCCCGGCACGGCGTACGGCACGGGGTCCGACCTCGTCCTCCTGGCGCAGGGGGACGAGCTGACGCTGCGCGACATGACGGGCGACGTCGCTCCCGTGACGTTCGACAGGACCGAACTGCCCGGCTACGTACGGCACAGGGCGAGCGGCGCCACGCTCCTGATGACGGCCCCCAACAAGTCCGGCGGGACCGATCTCCACCTCGTCTCCAAGCCGAACGGTGAGATCGTCGACCGGACCGTGGTCGGACTGCCCCCGAACGCCTCCATCGTGCGCGTGGATGCCGACGCGCCCGTGGGCACCGCCCTCCTCGTGTATGCCACGCCCTCCAGCGGCGAGCAGACCCACCACGTCGCTCTGGTGGACATCGCCACGGGCTCCGTGGTCGAGACACGCGACACCCTCGAACTCCCCGCGCTTCCGGACGCGGCCGCCTCGGCGACCCACCTGGCCTGGTCCGAATACAACTGGCGCACCGGCGCGGCGCTCGCCTTCGCTCACCGGGGGACAGGAGCGACCGAACGCATCGCGCTGGGCGGCCTGTACCGGCTGGTACCCGACCTGCTGGGCGACTGGCTTCTGTACGGCGTCGGCGGCGGCGACCGGGCCACCACGCCGGATCCGATGTACGCCCTGACCGGACGCTCCATGAAGACCGGAGCGACCGTCAAGCTGCTGGACCACCACTCCACCACCCTGCCGGCGCCGGACGGCACCCTTCTGGTCATGGGTGGCACGGTGGAGCACGGGGAAGGGCTGTACCGGATATCGCTCGGGGAGGACGGCACGCCCTTCGCGACTCCGGTCGCGAGCACAGGGGAGCCGACCAAGCTCACGCTGCTGGGCCACAACCTCCCGGCGGGCGTGCTCGATCTGGACCGGAACGGCGGCACGCTGTCCCTAAAGGCGAGCTTCAGCCGGCACAACACGCGTCTGCGGATCGAGCTGATCCACACCGCCTCCGAACGGCGCTGGGTGGGTTACGCGAACCCTCACGACGCGTCCGCCCCCGGGGCCGTCGAACTCACCCTTCCGTGGCACGGCGAGCTCACCAACCACACGCCGAATCTCGCCATGCCCTCCGCCGCGTACAACGGCGAGTACATGTGGCGGCTCACGGCCACACCGCTGAACGGCATCGGACCGGCGGTGGATACATCCGGCTCGTTCACGGTGGTCCGCAAGGCCGCGCCGCACGACTACAACGACAACGGCTCGCCCGACGTACTCCTGCGGGACTCGAGCGGCCGGCTGTGGCGCTCCGACTCGTACTACGACACGCGCGGGGACTACCGCAGGTTGGTGGAAGGAGAGCGGGGGCTCGTCGGCGGCGGTTGGAACATCTACGACCGGATCGAGGCCGCCGGGAACCTGGCCGGCGGTGCGGCCGGCGACCTGGTGGCGCGTGACACGTCGGGCGTTCTGTGGCTCTACCAGGGCAAGGGCGACACCGCCTTCACCCAGCGTTCGAGGATCGGCGGCGGCTGGCAGATCTACGACAAAATCGCCGCCGGCTCCGACCTCACCGGTGACGGCCGCCCCGACCTCCTCGCCACCGACAAGGCGGGAGCCCTCTGGCTCTACCCGGCCACCGGATCCTCCTCCGCGCCCTTCTCCGCCCGCAAGAAGATCGGCGGCGGCTGGGGCATCTACAACGAGCTCACCGCCACCGGCGACATCGCGGGAGCGCCCGCGGGAGACCTCGTCGCCCGCGACAAGGCGGGCGTCCTCTGGCTGTACCTCGGAAGGGGCGACGGCACCTTCACGGGCCGGACGAGGATCGGCGGCGGCTGGAACACGTACAGCCAGGTCGTCGGCGTCGGCGACGCCGACCGGGACGGGCGGCCCGATCTCGTGGCGTACGGCTCCGGCACCATGTACCTCTACAAGGGCACCGGTGACTGGCGCGCGCCGTTCAAGGGGCGTGAGTCGGTGTCGTTCACCGCAGGCCGGTACGACCACATCGCCTGAGTTCCCACACCCTCCCGTTCACCGAGAAGTCGCTTCCCGTACAACCAAGCGACCTGGTCGGCAGTCGTATCGGGCGTGGCGCATGCTGCGCCCGGTACCTCTGGGGGAGGAACACATCTTGACCCACGCACGTCGTACGAACCGTCGGCGGCTCGGCGCGGCGGTCACCGCTGTGCTGGCCGTCACCGTCGGCATGCCGGCCGTTCCGGCCGTCGCGTCACCGGCCGCCGGTCCGGCGGCGACCGCGGCGGCCGCACGGGAACAGGCCGTCGTGCCGTTCCCGGCCGGCGCCGAGATCGCCGGTGCGGGCGCCGCCGGCTTCCTGAGCAAGAAGGCCGACGGGTACCGCTGGACGCGTTACGCGGACGGCAGGTCGACCCTCGTGTCGAAGGGCGCCACGTTCGGCGCCGTCTCGGACGTGGTCGTGACCCGTACCGGTGATGTCGTCAAGCTCCAGGACATGGCCACGAGCGCGACGCCCGTCGAGATCGACCTGAAGGGGCTGGGGGGCACCTACAGCGAGTTCGGCGCGGTCGGTTCGACGCTGCTTGCGTCGACCGTGAACGAGAAGGGCGTCAAGGAGGTCCACCTCCTCGGCTCCGCCGACGGCACGGTGTCCAACCGCACGGTCACCGGTCTGCCCGCCGAGGCCGACGGGTTCGCCCTGTCGTCCGCGCTGCCGGGCAGCGCGCTGCTGACGTACACCATCGGCCCGGAGGTGGGCTGGAAGAAGGTCTTCGTCGCCGTGGTGGATCTCGCCACGGGCGCCGTCACCGACACCTACGAGAAGACCAGGCCGATCCCCTGGGAGGCGTCCGCCGCCCTCTCGCCCACCCACCTGGCGTGGGTGGAGCACACCACGGACGCGACGCAGCCCCGAGAAGTGGTCGTCACCGACCGGAAGACCGGCGAGGAGAAGCGTTACCTCGTGGGCCCGGCTGACGGCCTCAAGGTCGGCCTGGTCGGCGGCTGGGTGACGTACGGCGAGGATGCCACCGACCCGTACGACCGCCGGATCCCGTTCACCGCGCGGCCCGTGGCGTCCGGAGCCGAGAAGGTGCTGCTGGACCACGTCACGAGCGTCACGACCGCGCCCGACGGCAGCCTGCTGGTGCGCGGCGGCTCGGTGGCGGACGGCGAGGGCCTCTACCGGGTCACCGCGGGCAGCGGCGACGCCCCCACCACGGAGCTGGTGGCGAGCACCGGCGAGGAGACCGGCCTCACGCTGCTCGGTGAGAGCATCCCCGACGTCATCGACCTCGACCAGAACCGTGGCATCGTCCCGCTGGAAATGAAGCTGAACCGGCGCAACGTCCACCTCTACTTCGAACTTGCCCGGCCTGGATCCCTCGGCCAGATGATGTTCGAGTGGAGGTCGTGGACGACCGTCAAGGACGGCTTCACAGGCCCTGGAACCGTCGGCCTCACCTGGGACGGAAGCCGTGACGACGGGTACGGGGAGGCCACCTCCCGGGGCGCCGCGTACAACGGCGACTACGAATGGGTCATGCGCGCCACCCCGGCCGACGGCGTCGGCCCCGTGGTGGAGGTGACCGGCAAGCTCACGGTGGTCCGTAAGCCCGCCCCGCACGACTTCACCAACAACGGTTCGCCCGACCTGGCAGCCGTCGACGCCGACGGCGATCTGGTCATGTACGACAGCGACTACCGTGACGGGAGCACATGGCCCGTCGGCTGGCCCGGGTACCCGACAGGAGGCGGTACCGGCTGGAACATCTACGACCGGGTCGTCGCCCCCGGCAACCTGGGCGGCTCGCCGGACGCCGACCTCGTGGCCCGGGACAGGAGTGGCGGGCTCTGGCTCTACCCGAGGAACGACAAGAGATACCCCAACTTCCTGCCTCGCGTGAAGATCGGCACCGGCTGGGGCATCTACGACAAGATCGTCGGCGGCAGCGAGCTGACCGGTGACGGCAAGCCCGATCTGCTGGCCACCGACAAGGCGGGCGTGCTGTGGCTGTACCCGGGCACCGGCAACGTCAGCGCACCGCTCGGGCCCCGCAAGAAGGTCGGCGGCGGCTGGGGGATCTACAACCAGATCGCCGCCGTGGGGAACATCGCCGGCGCTCCGGCGGGCGACCTCGTCGCCCGTGACGCGGCCGGTGTCCTCTGGCTCTACCTCGGCAAGGGCGACGGCACGTTCGCGTCGCGCGCGAGGATCGGCGGCGGCTGGAACGTGTACAAGCAGGTCGTCGGGGTCGGCGACGCCACGCGGGACGGGCGTCCCGACCTGATCGCGTACGTCCCCGGGGTGGACGACAAGAACCCGAGGACGACGGACCCGAAGGGGCAGCTGTACGTCTACGAGAGCACAGGTGACTGGCGCGCTCCCTTCCGCCCGCGTTCCGCGTCCTGGGACCCCGTCGACTGGGGGAACGCCACCGTCTTCTGACCGGCACCCCCGCTCCGACGCCCCACCCCGGTGCCCGGTGCTCCTCGCGAGCCCGGGCATCGGGCGTTCCCCGGGAAGTTCGCTCCGAAAGCGCCCGCCCCACGCCAACTATCCGTACGATTCTGTGACTTGAAGAGTGGTGCGGAGCGCAGGATAGCCTCGCTATCCTGTTGATCATGCAGGGGGATGCAGACTTCAACGCGCGCTTGGACGGCAGCGGCGCCATACCGCTCGAACCGGGGGACCCCCGGCAGATCGGTGCCTTCAAGCTACTCGGCGTACTCGGCTCCGGAGGCATGGGGCGGGTCTATCTCGGCGCCGTGCCCGGGAAGTTCGCGGCGGTCAAGCGGGTGTTGCCCGTGCTCGCCGAGGACGCCGACTTCCTGAACCACTTCGGGCACGAACTCGACAACCTGGCCCGGCTGCCCGGCGGGGCCAGTGTGCGGCTGCTCGCGAGCGACCGGACGGCGAAGCCGCCGTGGTTCGCGACCGAGTACATCCCCGGCGTCACCCTCAACGAAGCCCTCAGGCTGAACGGCGGGCCGCTGCCCACCGAGGCCCTGTGGCGGCTGCTGCGGGAGGCCGCGGCCGGGCTGCGGGCGGTGCACGCCGCCGACATGGTGCACCGGGACCTCAAGCCGTCCAACGTGATGCTCACCTCCGACGGCCTCTCGCTCATCGACTTCGGTGTCGCGCGCGCGGCGGACCAGAGCCGCCTGACCAGGACCGGCATGGTCATCGGTACGCCCGCGTACATGGCCCCGGAACAGGCGGTCGCCGACCCCCAGTTGACCGGTCGGGCGGACGTCTTCGCCCTCGGCAGCCTGCTGCTGTACGCGGCGACCGGCCGCCCTCCCTTCGGCGACGGCTCCGGGCCCGGCCTGCTCTACCGCGTCGTCCACGCGGACCCCGACTTCGGGCGGCTCGCGGAGACCGCCCCCGCCCTGGCCCACCTCGTCCGCTCCTGCCTCGCCAAGGACCCCGCCGCCCGGCCGACCGCCGCCGAGGTCGTCGAGCTGACGGAGGACTACGCCGACGACACCCCCTGGCCGGCCGCCGTCATGGCGCCCGTCGAGGCACGGGACGCCTTCGCCGCGACCGCGCCCACGGCCGAGGAGCTCGCCGAACTCGCGGGCGACGCGGACGGGGAAGACACCGGGGCGGCCGAAGACATCGGGACCGTCGCGCTCGTCCAGCGCGGGGCCGGCCAGCCCGCCACCGCGGGGGCCGATGTCGCCGCCCCCACCGGCAGGCAGCAGACCCGGCGCAAGCGGTTCGTCATGCTCGCCGTCCCCGTCGTCGTGGCCACCGGCACCACCCTGACCGTCGCCCTCGGCCCGTACCAGATCGGCCGACAGGGCGGGCCCGACGCCTCGGCCGCGGGGCCGCCGTCCGCCTCCGCCTCGCAGTCGGCCTCGCCCGGCACCTCCACGCCGCCGCCCTCGACGACGACCGGAACCCCGTCCGCCTCCGCCACGCCCTCCTCCTCGACCTCGGCCTCGTCCGGGACGCCGTCCCCCTCCGGGCCCGGACCGGACGGTTCCGGTGCTGCGGGCGGCGGTGCGGCGGCCGGCGGCACCGGAACCACACCGGGCAACGGTGGCGGCGGCTCAGCTTCCGGAGGCGGCTCCGAGCCGTCCACCCCGAAGACCACGCGTCCCGCGCCCCCGCCCGCCGGTGGCGGCGGCGGCTCGGGACCCTCGGGGACGTACTCCCTGGAGAACGCCTCCAACGGCAAGTGCCTGGTCGAGTACAACCCGGGCTACGGCATCTTCGCCAACACCCACGATTGCGGTGCCCTGCCCAACAACAGCGGCAGCGCCTCGTACGCCTGGACCTACTCGGCGGGATCGGGCGGCACCTTCCGGCTGGTCAACAAGCACACCGGCCGCTGCCTCCAGGTGGGCGGCAACCCCGGCGGCGTCGGCGTGGCCGCCTGCAACGGCTCCAGTACGCAGACGTGGAAGATCCACGCCACGACGTCCTCCGGCCGGACGATCCAGAACCTGAGCAACGGGGAGTGCCTGAACGTCGGAACGCCGTTCCTGGACACGTACTCCTGCGACTCCAGCAGCCGCGCCCAGCTCTGGCGCAACATCTCACCCGTGTGACGCCGGACCGAAGACGGGGACGGTCGTCTCGCCCTCCGTGCGGAACGTGACCTCCAGGGTCATCCCGATCCGGAGGTCTCCCTCCGCCACCCCCACCACCTCGGTCATCATCCGCGGGCCCTCGGCGAGGTCGACCACCGCCGCCACGTACGGGACGCGCTCGCCGAAGGGTGGGAGGTCGTTGCGGTGGACGACCGACCAGGTGTAGAGCGTGGCCCGGCCGCTCGCGGGCTCCCAGGTCACGTCCTCGCTCCAGCAGTGCGGGCAGAACTCGCGCGGGTAGTGGTGCGCGCGGGCGCAGCCGGCGCAGCGCCTGAGCAGCAGGCGGCCTTCGCCCGCGGCTTCCCAGTAGGGGCGGGTGAAGGCGTCGATGTCGGGGTCGGCGGCCGTCATCAGAAGAGTCCGATCGCGTGGTCGAGGGACCAGGTCTGCCAGGACAGGGCGAAGAGCGCGACGAGCGAGATCAGCGCCATCATCGCGTTCTGCCCCTGCTCGGCCCAGTCGTGGATCATCAGGACGAGGTAGAGGAGGTTGAGGAGCAGGCCGCCGACCAGGGCGATCGGGGTGAGGAAGCCGAAGATCAGGCCGAGGGCCAGGGCGAGTTCGGCGTAGACGACGATGTACGCCATCAGCTTCGGGCGCGGGGCGACGATCGACTCGAAGCCGCGCTTCACGAACGGCCAGCGGTGTTTGCCGGCCACGTCCGCCGCCCACGCTATGCCGGTGCCGCGCTCGAACCAGCCCTTCTTGTCCTTGTGGCGCCAGCTCTCCAGCCACCACAGGCCGAGGCCGATGCGGAGGACGGCGAGCCATTCGGCGCCGGTGAGCCAGACGGTCTGCATCGGCGATACCTGCCCCTCCCGAGATCTGATCTGACGGTACGTCAGTTGTGGACGTCAGTTCAGCGGATGGGGCTCCGGCCGCGCAAGACCCCCGCACGCCTCCATGGATTCCACCCAGGCGTGACCGTTTCGCAACCGAACCCCCTCTTGACCGAGACCCAACAAGTGAGCAGCTCGTTACGCTGAGCACTCATGGTCAACACCCCCCAATCCAGACCCGATCACCCGGTATACGTCATCGGGGGCGGGCCCGGCGGGCTCGCCGTCGCCGCCTCGCTGCGCGCGAAGGGCGTCCGGGCCGTCGTCCTGGAGAAGTCCGACGCGGTCGGCGCCTCCTGGCGCTCGCACTACGACCGGCTGCGGCTGCACACGACCCGCCGGCTCTCCGCGCTCCCGGGCCTCCCGATGCCCCGCTCCTTCGGACGCTGGGTCGCCCGCGCGGACGTCGTGCGATACCTGGAGAAGTACGCCGACGTGCACGAGCTGGAGATCGTGACCGGCGTCGAGGTCGACCGTGTCGAGCGGGCCGGCGAGGACTGGCTGCTGCACGCGACCGGCGGGCGCCGGCTGACCGGGCGGGCCGTGGTCGTCGCCACCGGCTACAACCACACCCCGCGCCTGCCCGAGTGGCCGGGCCTGGACTCGTACGGCGGCGAGCTCGCCCACGCTAGCGCGTACCGCAACCCGGCCCCGTACGCGGGCCGTGACGTCCTCGTCGTCGGCGCCGGGAACACGGGCGCCGAGATCGCGGCCGACCTCGTCGAGGGCGGGGCGGCGCGGGTACGGCTCGCGGTGCGCACGGTCCCGCACATCGTGCGCCGCTCGACGGCCGGGTGGCCCGCCCAGCGCACCGGCATCCTGGTGCGACGGCTTCCGGTACGCCTGGTGGACAAGGCGGGCGAGCTGATGGCGCGCGTCGCCGTACCGGACCTCTCCGAGCACGGGCTGCCCCGCCCCGACACCGGGCTGTACTCGCGGGTGCGCGAGGGGGCGATCCCGGTGCAGGACGTGGGCCTGATCGACGCCGTGCGGCAGGGCAAGGTGGAGATCGTGAGCGCGGTCGCCTCCTTCGACGGCGACAAGGTCGTCCTCGCGGACGGCTCGGCGATCACCCCGGACGCGGTGATCGCGGCGACGGGCTACCGCCGCGCCCTGGAGCCGCTCGTCGGCCACCTCGGCGTCCTGGACGAGCGGGGCCGCCCGACGGTGCACGGGGCGCGGACGCCGCGCGAGGCGCCGGGGCTCTACTTCACCGGGTTCACGAACCCCATCAGCGGGATGCTCCGCGAGATGGCGATCGACGCGGAGCGGATCGCGCGGGCGATCGGGAAGGCGTCCGCCCGGTAGGCGACGCCGGCGATCAGGAAGGCGCGCAAGGCGACAAGCGCTTCCTCTCCCGAGATCCTCACGTCCCGACCATTCCTGACTTGCCGTCAGTTCTGTAATCTGACTGAGCGTCAGGTAATCGTCATGGGCGGAAGGGTGGAGCGGAACGATGCTCGGATCGACTCACGGCACCTTCACCACCGATCTCCGCGCCCGCGTGGTCGCCTGCGGCGAGCACCCCGGGCCGAGCGGTCACGTCGTGCACGGCGTGACCGCCGTCCAGGGCGACGTGGACGTCAGCGGGCGGCCGTTGCACGCGGCCGTGCCGGACCTCGACCGGTTCTTCCGGCCCGGGTCCGTCGCCGTCGTCGGGGCCTCCGACGCCGAGGGGCGGCCCAACACCGGGATCACGCGGCAGCTGATCGCCTGGGCCGAGCGGGTCGGCGCCCGGCTCGTGCCCGTGCACCCGACCCGTACGACCGTGTTTGGGATCGACTGCGTACCGTCCGTCGGCGCGCTCGCCGAACCCGTCGACCTCGCCGTCCTGCTGGTCGCCGACCCGCTCCCCGTGATCGAGGAGCTCGCCGAGGCCAAGGTGAAGTTCGCGGTCGCCTTCGCCTCCGGGTTCGCCGAGACCGGCGACGCGGGGGCCGCCGCGCAGGAACGTCTCACCGACGCCGTACGGCGCTCCGGCATCCGCCTCCTCGGCCCCAACACCAACCTCAACGCCTTCGAGCGGTTCAGGGACGACCTCGACGGGCCCGCGATCGCACTCATCACGCAGTCGGGCCACCAGGGACGGCCCGTCCACACCCTTCAGGAGCTGGGGGTACGGCTCTCCCACTGGGCGCCGACCGGCAACGAGGCCGATCTGGAGACCGCCGACTTCATCTCGTACTTCGCGACCCGGCCCGAGGTGGGGGCCATCGCCTGTTACGTCGAGGGGCTCAAGGACGGCCGCTCCTTCCTCCTCGCCGCCGACCGCGCCGCCCGCGAGGGCGTGCCCGTGGTCGCCGTGAAGGTCGGGCGGACCGAGACCGGCGCACGGATGGCCGCCTCGCACACCGGCAAGCTCACCGGCGCGGACCAGGTCGTGGACGCGGCGATGCGCCAGTACGGCGTGATCCGGGTCGACGGGCTCGACCAACTCCAGGACACCTCCGCCCTGTTGGCCCGCGCGCGCAAGCCGGTCGCGGACGGCGTCGTCGTGTACTCGATCTCCGGCGGCACCGGCGCGCACTTCTCCGACCTGGCCACGGCGGCCGGACTCCACCTGCCCACCCTCCCCGAGGCCAAGCAGGACGAGCTGCACCAGTGGATACCGGAGTACCTGAACGTCGCGAACCCCGTCGACAACGGCGGCCACCCGGTCGGCGACTGGCGCGGCCGGAAGATCATCGACGCGATCCTCGCCGACCCGTCCGTCGGCGTCCTGATCTGCCCCATCACCGGCCCCTTCCCGCCCATGAGCGACAAGCTCGCGCAGGACCTCGTGGAGGCGGCCGAGGCCACCGACAAGCTGGTGTGCGTGGTGTGGGGGTCGCCGGTCGGGACGGAGGCGGCCTACCGGGAGACCCTGCTCGGCTCCTCGCGCGTCGCCACCTTCCGTACGTTCGCCAACTGCATCGGGGCCGTCAAGGCCTACCTCGACCACCACCGCTTCACCACCGCCTACCGCTCCCCCTTCGACGAGGCCCCGCGCACCCCGTCCCCCTCCTTCCGCAAGGCACAGGCCCTGATGCGGCCGGGCCGGCAGCTCAGCGAGCACGCGGCGAAGCAGCTGCTCCGGGCGTACGGGATCCGGGTGCCGCGCGAGCAGCTGGTGACGAGCGCGGCGGCGGCGGTCCGGGCGGCCGGCCTCGTCGGCTACCCGGTCGTGATGAAGGCCTCGGGCGCGCAACTCGCTCACAAGACCGAACTCGGCCTGGTGAAGGTCGGGTTGACCTCGGCGAGCCAGGTCCGGGACGCGTACCGGGAGCTCACCGACATCGCGCGCTACGAAGGGGTGGACCTCGACGGGATCCTGGTCTGCCAGATGGTGGGGCGCGGGGTCGAGATGGTGGTGGGCGTGACCCGCGACCCGCTCTTCGGCCCGACGGTCACGGTGGGGCTCGGGGGCGTCCTGGTGGAGGTCCTGAACGACGCGGCCGTGCGCGTGCCGCCGTTCGGCGAGGACCAGGCCAGGGACATGCTCGGGGAGCTGCGCGGGCAGGCTCTGCTGAAGGGCGTACGGGGAGCTCCGCCGGCGGACGTGGACGCGCTGGTCGAGGTCGTGCTGCGGGTGCAGCGGATGGCCCTCGAGCTGGACGGCGACCTCGCCGAACTGGACATCAACCCGCTGATGGTGCTGCCCCGGGGCCAGGGCGCGGTGGCGCTCGACGCGCTCGCGGTGTGCCGCTGAGGAGACCCTTGAGGAGACCTTCATGACCGACGTCCTGCACACCGTCGAGAACGGCGTCTCGTGGATCACGCTCAACCGGCCCGAGGCGATGAACGCGGTCACCTGGGACCAGCGGGAGCGGATCATCGCGCTGCTCGGGGAGGCCTCGGCCGACCCGGACGTACGGGCGGTGGTCCTGACGGCCACGGGCCGGGGCTTCTGCGCGGGCGCGGACCTGCGGGGCGCGCCCGCGTCCGGGGACCGTGTCCCCGGAGACGTGGCGCGGACGATCCGGCTGGGGGCGCAACGGTTCATCGCGGCGGTCATGGACTGCGAGAAGCCGGTGATCGCGGCGGTCAACGGGACGGCGGCCGGGATCGGGGCACACCTGGCGTTCGCGTGCGACCTGGTGCTCGCGGCGGAACCGGCCAAGTTCATCGAGGTGTTCGTACGCCGGGGCCTCGTACCGGACGGCGGCGGGGCGTACCTGCTCCCCCGGCTGATCGGGCCGCAGCGGGCGAAGGAGCTGATGTTCTTCGGCGACGCGGTGACGGCGCCCGAGGCCAGGGAACTGGGCCTGGTGAACCGGGTGGTGCCGGCCGAGGAGCTGGAGAAGACCGCGCGGGAATGGGCCGAGCGCCTGGCCCAGGGCCCGACGCGGGCGCTCGCGCTCACGAAGCAGCTGGTGAACGCCTCCCTGGACTCCGACCGCACCGCCGCCTTCGCGGCGGAGGCGGCGGCGCAGGAGATCAACATGACGACCCGGGACGCGAACGAGGGCGTGGCGAGCTTCGTCGAGCGGAGGACGGCTCGGTACGAGGGGCGTTGAGCCGCCTCGTACCGGCCCAGCTCACCTCGTACCGGCCCGACCCACCTGTACCGGCCCGGCTCACCTCGTATCGGGGCTTCTCATCTGACGATCCGTCAGCTTCAATGGGAGATGTGATGGGACACGCTGGGATGGCGGCCACCGCCGTCCGATACCTCAGGTCGGCCGGATCGCCGACGGCCGTCGAAGCGCTCCCGCGGCCCCGGCTGCGGGCAGTCGGGGAGGACGAGCGGCTGCTCGTGGACCCCGCCGAGTTCCGGCGCGTGCTCGGGCACTTCGCGAGCGGGGTCACCGTCGTGACGGCCCTCGATCCCGACGGCCCGACCGGCTTCGCCTGCCAGTCGTTCGCGTCGCTCTCCCTCGACCCGCCCCTGGTGGCCTTCATGGTCGCCCGTACGTCGACGACCTGGCCCCGGCTCGCCCGGGCGGGCGTCTTCTGCGTGAACGTCCTGGGCGCGGACCAGCGGGAGCTGTGCCTGGGCTTCGCGAAGAGCGGCGCGGACAAGTTCGCGGGCGTGCCCTACGACGCCGCCCCGGCGACGGGCTCCCCCCGCCTGACCGGCGCCCCGGCCTGGATCGACTGCACGATCGCCACCGTCCACACGGGCGGCGACCACCTGATCGTAGTGGGCCGGGTGGAGGCCCTGGGCGCGGGCGAGGGCGAACCGCTGCTGTTCCACCGGGGGCGCTTCGGGCGGTTCAGCGGGTAGAACCTCAGGCCGCGGCGCTGCGGCGGGCGCGGAGCGGCAAGGCGACTCCCGCCCTGCCCCGGGCCGAGCAGCGGAAGGGCGAACTTCCTGGTGGCTGCACGGCGATCGGGCACCCTGGCTAAGGTCAGCGTCCATGACCCAGAACACGACCGAAGCCATGACCGAGACCGCGGCCGAAGCCTGGCCCGAACCCCCGCTCGCCGGCAGTGAGGCGGCCGCCGTCATCGGCGCGCTCGAACGCCAGCGGGCCACGCTGGCCTGGAAGTGCTCCGGCCTGGACGCCGCCGGCCTGCGCGCCACCGTCGGCGCGTCCGCCGTCACGCTGGGCGGCCTGCTCAAGCACCTGGCGCACATCGAGGACAGCCACTTCGCCCGGCTGTGGCTCGGCTCGCCCGTCGGCGCGCCCTGGGACGCCGTCGACTGGGAGACCACGCCCGACTGGGACTACCGTTCCGCCGCCGACGACTCCCCCGAGCAGCTGCTCGCCCTCTGGCGGGAGTCGGTCGCCCGTTCCCGTGCCGTCGTCGACGAGGCGCTCCGCACGGGCGGCCTCGACCAGCTCGGCGCCTTCACCACCCGGAGCGGCGAACGCCCCAACCTCCGCCGCATCCTCCTGGACCTCGTCGAGGAGTACGCCCGCCACGCCGGTCACGCCGACCTCATCCGCGAATCCGTCGACGGGCTCACGGGCGAGGACCCGCCTCGGTGACCAAAGTGGGCCGGCGGCGGATGACCAGGGCCATCAGGGCCGCTGCCGCGCAGAGGGCGCCCGAGGCGTACCAGACGACGTCGTAGGAGCCGAAGACGTCACGGGCCACGCCGCCCGCGAAGGCGACGGCCGCGGCGCCGACCTGGTGGGAGGCGAGGACCCAGCCGAAAACGATCGCGCTGTCCTCGCCGTAGTGCTCGCGGCACAGGGCGATCGTCGGCGGGACGGTGGCCACCCAGTCAAGGCCGTAGAAGACGATGAAGAAGAGCATCGGCGGGTGGACCGTGGGCGCGAGCAGCATCGGCAGGAAGAGCAGGGACACGCCCCGCAGCGCGTAGTACACCGCCAGCAGGCGGCGCGCGTCGAAGCGGTCCGTGAACCAGCCCGAGGCGATCGTGCCGACGACGTCGAAGACCCCGATCACGGCGAGCAGCCCGGCCGCCGCGGTGATCGGCATGCCGTGGTCGTGGGCGGCCGGTACGAAGTGGGTCTTCACCAGGCCGTTCGTCGAGGCCCCGCAGATCGCGAACGTACCGGCGAGGAGCCAGAACGGGCCCGTACGGGCCGCCTTGAGGAGGACCGTCACGGCCCGCCGCGCCGCGCCCGTGACCGGGGCGGGCTTGGGGACGTACTCCCCGCCGTACGGGGCGAGGCCCACGTCCGCCGGGTGGTCACGGAGCAGCAGCCAGACGAAGGGGACGACCGCGAGCGCGGAGAGCGCGACGGTCACGGCCGCCGGGCGCCAGCCCTCGTTCTCGACCAGCCAGGAGAGCAGCGGCAGGAAGACCAGCTGGCCCGACGCGCCGGCCGCCGTCAGGATGCCGGTCACCAGGCCGCGCCGGGCCACGAACCACCGGTTCGTCACCGTCGCCGCGAAGGCGAGCGCCATGGAGCCGCTGCCGAGACCGACCAGGATGCCCCAGTACAGGACGAGTTGCCACGGTTCCGTCATCCACACCGTGAGCACCGAGCCGAGCGCGATCACGCTCAGCGCGACCGCGACGACCTTGCGGATGCCGAAGCGGTCCATCAGCGCGGCGGCGAACGGCGCCGTCAGGCCGTAGAGCGCGAGGTTCACCGACACCGCGAAGCCGATCGTGCCGCGCGACCAGTCGAACTCGCCGTGCAGCGGCTCGATCAGCAGCCCCGGCAGCGAGGCGAAGGCCGCCGCCCCGATGATCGTGACGAAGGTGACGACCGCCACGAACCACGCGCGGTGGATGCGGGGTGTGCGGGAGGACTTGGAGGTGGGGGTGGGGGTGGGGGTGAGCGGCGCGTTGGTGTTGGTTGTCTGGGGCACGTCACACAGCTTCCTGGGACGCACCCCTCCCCACCATTGGCCCGAATGACAGCTTTCGCAAGGATCGGGACATCAGACCGCCCGCTCGGCCGCTGCCCGTCCCCACAGCGTCCTGCCCGTCACTCCGGTCACCAGCAGGCCCGCGAGCAGCACGACCAGCGAGAGCCCCGGGCCCGACGACCACCGCACGTCCGGCGCGTGGACGGCGAGGACTGCGCCCGCCGCGAGCGCCACGGAGGGGACGGCGAGGAGGGCCGGGCGGAGGCGGGCCAGGTCGTCCTCGGCCAGCGCGCCGAGTACGCCGACTCCGAGCGAGAGCGCCCACACCCCCAGGCCCTGCGCGTCGGCGCGGTTCACCGGCCACGGTACGAAGGCGGACCAGAAGCCCGGAAGGACCAGCAGGCCCGCGCCGATGCCCGACCACCCCGAGCCGAGGACGGCGAGCGCCGGCTTCGACCAGCCGGGGAGCGGGGCCGCGCGCTCCGGTGACCCGGAGCGCGGTCGCCGGTACTGGAGTACGAGACACAGCACCGCCCAAGCGGCGAGCGCCCCGAGCGTCGCGACCCAGCCGAGGCTGAAGAGGACGAGGAAGAGCGAGCCACCCCGCGCCACCCACAGCGCCTCGCCGTTGACCACGCTCACCACGAACAGGCCCACGAGCACGACCGCCAAGGGCAGGACGAGCGTCCGCGCCTCCTCCCAGACGCGCGCCCGGCCGACCGTGAACAGCGCGGGCGCCACGCCCACCATCGCCGCCCCGACGAGCCCGGGGCTGAGCGCCTCGGGAGAGGTCCAGGCACCGGCCGCGTACCCGACCATGCTCGCCACGGCGAGCAGCGCGCCCACCATGAGGCTCACGACGGCCACGACGTTCGCCAACAGCACGATGCCCGGGGCCAGTTCGCGCCCCGCACTCGCCGCTCGGGTCATGCCTTCACCGCCGTCTCCGCCGCCCCTGCTGCCTCCGCCGTCTCCGCGTCCTCCCCCGCCCGCGACCGCGTCCGCCGCGCGAGCACCTCGCGGCCGTGCATCACCCGCAGGCTCACCATCCACGCCGCCGCGAAGGCCATGACCCCGCAGCCGATGGCCACGCCCGCGACGAGGGACGTCCACGCGTCGAGGTGGACGAGCCGCTCCAGTACGAGCGTCGCGCCCGCCGAGAAGACCGGGGCCAGGCAGAGCGCGGCAAGGTGCAGCCGCCACTCCTCGCGCGGCCACGCGGCGCCCCGCCGCCCCGCGCGCACGTGCCGGGCGGCCATGACCGCGTACGTCACCGCGTACGGGACCAGGTACCCGAGCAGCAGCCGGGGCCCCTCCGGTCCCGGGCCGCCCAAGAGGGCGAAGGTGATCCAGGCGAGCCCCACCGCGCCCGCCACGTGCGCGGCGACGAGGACGGGCGTCGGGCACCAGGTGCCCTCGACGCCGGGGACGGTGGTCCGCCGGTCGAGGGCGCGCGAGGCGAGCAGCGCCCCGAACACGACCACGGAGCCCAGGTGCATGACCGCGATCCGGTTGATCTCGGCCATGGAGAGACCGGGGAACAGCCAGGGCAAGCCGCCCCATTCGAGCCGGAGCAGGGGCGCGGTCATCAGGTAGCCGTAGCAGAGCAGCATCCACCGCTGGTGCAGGTCCGGGAAGCGGGCGAGGGCGGCGAGGACACCGAGGGTCACGCTGCCCACGGTGCCGACGAGGATCGTGGCGAGGACGACCCAGAACGCGGCGCCGCTGAACGCGTCCTCCGGTGCCGTACGGGCCAGATAGACCGCGGCGCCCGCCATCGAGGCGTACACGGTGACCGCGAACACGGTCCCGGCGACCCGGTGCAGCCGACGCCTGCGGCGGACGGCCGAGAGGTACTGGACCGGGCCGAGCAGCATGAGCAGGCCGCCCAGGACCGAATGGACGATCAGCGGGACGAGGCTGCGGCCGTACGGTCCGATCCGGTCCTTCACGACCTCGGCGACGTACTCCGGCGACACCATCCGGCCCATGATCCACTCGCCGAAGGCGGGCGCCCCAGGCGAGGCGTACGGCCACAACTGGGTCATGGCGACCGGCGCGTACGCCACACAGCTCACGGTCACCGCGACGACGGCGACCCTCCCCCACCGCACATCCATCAGCCGCTCCCTCGCGCCTTCGCGGATAGTCCTTTCTGGACTATGGAGGAAGGTAGAGGCGGGTGTTACCGGCGGTCAACGGTCTGTACGAAGGTCAGGACACGAAGGTCAGGACTCGCGCTCTTCGACCCACCGCCAGAAATCGACCATCATCCGCTCGTACCGGATCCCGAACTCCAGCGCCTCCCGCTGCCCCCGCGTCAGCAGCTCCCCCACGCTCTCCGCGAGCCCCTCGTACTCGTCCAGGGTCCGCCGGTGCTCCTCGACCTGGACCGGGGCGTGCACGCGCGGGCTGGCCCCGAACCAGAGCTTGAGGATGCCCCGTTCGCGCGCCTCGACCGGGACGAAGGCGGGGTCGGCGAGCCAGCCGGCCAGGGCCTCCGCGCCCGCCTCCGTGAGCCGCATCAGGCGCCGGTTCCGCCCGCCCGGCTGCCGCGCCTCGGAGAGCAGGCCGGCCTCCACGAGGCGGTCGCACTGGGCGTAGACCTGCGCGTGCGGCATCGACCAGAAGGGCGCCACCGTGCGCGCCGCCTCCACCTTCACGTCGTACGGGCTGGCCTCGCCGAGCTTGTCGATGATGCCGAGCACGAGGTACGAGGGCGTGGTCAACCGGACTTCAGACATGCGGGGACCGTACCGGCAGTCACGGGGGCCACGCCCGGGGCAGCGTCCTGCCTACGCCCGGGGCAGCGTCCCGGCTACGCCCGGGGCAGCGTCCTGATCGGCCGGACCACCAGCAGGGCCACCACCACCAGGGCCGCGATCACCGCCCCCGCCAGCAGGACCTCCTCCGTGCCGACCGCCTCCGCGACCGGGCCCGCGAGCGCCCGGCCCGCGGCCATCATCAGGAGCGAGCCCGCCACTTCGTACGCGTGCATCCGGTTCAGCGCGTCCTGCGGGACGTGCGTCTGGACCGACGTCGACCACATCACCAGCCAGAACGCGAAGGCCGCGCCGCCCAGGAACTGCCCGAGCGCGAGTACGGCGACGGGCGCGCCGAAGCCGAGCAGGGCGAGGTTGACCGGCAGGCCGAGGAGGGCGACCGCGCCCGCCGCGAGCGGGCGGCGGGGCCGCAGCCGCAGGGCGAGCAGCCCGCCGGCCGCGTTGCCCGCGCCCGCGACGGCCATCAGCCAGCCGTACGTGGCCGAGCCGTGGTCGCCGGTCACCAGGGTCGCGGTCAGCGGCACCATCGGCCCGGCAACGGTGAACCCGTACACCGTCCAGATCGCGATCACGCCCCACAGCCACCTGCGGGCCGTGAACTCCCGCCAGCCGACGGCCATCTCGGCCCGCAGCGAGCCGCGCCGGACCGAGTCGGCGGGCAGGGCGGGGAGGCGCATCAGGGTGAGGCAGACCGCGCTGACGGCGAAGGTCGCGCCGTTGAGGCCGAAGGCGGCGCCCGCGCCGCCGGTGAGCGCGACGAGGACGCCCGCGACGGCCGGTCCCGCCATGGTCATCAGCGACTCGACGACCCGCAGCACGGCGTTGGCGCGCTGCACGTCGGGGGCGATGCGCGGGATCGTGGACGCGACTCCGGGCTGGAAGAGCGCGGCGCCGATGCCGCTGAGGGCACTGAGCGCGTACACCGCCCAGAGGGGCGGGCTGCCGAGGCCGAAGGCGACGGCGAGGACGGCCGCGCCGGGCAGCCGCATCAGGTCGGCGAGGACCATCATGCGGCGGGCCGTGAACCGGTCGGCAAGGACCCCGCCGACGATGACGAACAGCGCGAAGGGCCCGATCCAGGCGCCGAGCGCGTAGCCGACGGAGGAGCCGGGGTACCCGGCGCCGAGCAGTCCGGCGGCGAGGGCGACGGGCACCATGCCCTCGCCGAAGACGGCGGCGGCGCGGGCGACGAAGAAGAGCCGGAAGTCGCGGTTCCAGAGGGCGGGGGCCTCGACAGGAATGGTGCCGGGAATGGCGGCCCGGCCGCCAGACTTGTACTCGTCGAAGTGGTCGCGGCTGTCGGTCTGCTTGTCCGTCGTCACGGCTCCGACTTCTAGCAGCAAATGGTCTGGACCACCAAGGGATTTTCCGTGCCGCACCGTATCGCCGTCCTGGCCCTGCCCGGCCTCCTCCCCTTCGAGCTGGGCATTCCCCACCGGATCTTCGGCCGCGCCAAGGACGCCGCGGGCCGGCCGCTGTACGAGATCGTCACCTGCGCGCCGGTCGCGGGCCCGGTCCCGACGGACGCGGACTTCGCGATCCAGGTGGAGCACGGCCCGGAGGCGCTCGCCACCGCGGACACGGTCGTCGTGCCCGCCTCGTACGAACTGGGCCCGGTGTACGACGAGGGCCGGCTGACCGACGAGCTCGCGGCCGCGCTCGCGCACATCCGGCCCGGGACCCGGCTCGTCTCCATCTGCACGGGCGGGTACGTCCTCGCCGCCGCCGGGTACCTCGACGGGCGGCCCGCCACCACGCACTGGGCCTCGGCCGCGCACTTCCAGCGGCTCTTCCCGAAGGTGCGGGTCGACGCGGACGTCCTCTTCGTCGACGACGGGGACGTGCTGACCTCGGCGGGCGTCGCGGCCGGGATCGACCTGTGCCTGCACATCGTGCGCCGGGACCACGGGAGCGCCGTCGCCAACGAGGTCGCCCGCAGGACCGTCGTACCGCCGCACCGGGACGGCGGGCAGGCCCAGTACATCGAGCGGCCGCTCCCCGAGGCCGGGGCGTCGACGACGACCTCGGCGCGGGCCTGGGCGCTCGCGCATCTGCACGAGCCGATCGTGCTGCGGGACCTGGCGGTGCGGGAGTCGATGAGCGTACGGACGTTCACGCGCCGGTTCCGCGAGGAGGTCGGCATCAGCCCCGGTCAGTGGCTGACCCAGCAGCGCGTCGAACGGGCCCGCCACCTCCTGGAGTCCACGGACCTGCCGGTCGACCAGGTCGCCCGCGACGCCGGCTTCGGCACACCGCAGTCGCTGCGGTCCCACCTCCAGTCGGCGATCGGCGTCACACCGACGACCTACCGGCGCACGTTCCGGACGGGTGCGGCGGCGAGCCCGGCCTGATCCGAACGAAAGGCCCGAGACACCCCCTAGGCACCGGCGGTACGCGCGGAGTCGGCACCGGAGCGGTCCGGGCATGCCGCGTCGCGAGCGCCTTCATCCGCCGCACGCGCGTCCAGGCGGGCCCTGCGCCACTCGCCCGCCGCGCCGATGGCGGTCAGGAGCAGGGTCAGGGCGACGCCGCAGAGGATCGCCGTGGAGGGGGCGACGACCTTCAGGAGGCCGCCGGCGAGGGTGCCGCTCGCGGCGTAACCGGCGCCGACGGCCGCGTACATCACGGAGTAGCCGGCGGCCAGGGCGTTCGGCGGGAGGATCTGGCGGAGGGCCAGGTTGCGGGAGAGCATCGCCGGCGCCTGGAGCAGGCCGGCGAGAACGAGGGCGGTCGCGATGGCGCCCGCCCAGGGCAGGACGGCGACGAGCGCGACACCCGTGGAGACGCCCAGGATGAGGAGGGCGCTCTGTACGGGCAGCGAGCCGGGCCAGCCGCTGCGGAGCCCGTACACGAACGCGCCGACCGCCGAGCCGATCGAGAACCCGGCGAGCAGGGGCCCCGCCCAGCCGATCCCGATCGCCCGCTGTTCCAGGAGCGCGGGGAGGATCAGCTCGGCGAGGGCGAGCAGAGTCAGACTGGCCGCGCCCGTGACGTAGACGGGCCAGGCGCGTACGAGGACGCGGCGCATCGGCTCGCCGGGGCCGCCCTTCGACTCGACGTGCCAGCCGGCGGGCAGCGCCCAGAGCCCGGCGACGGCGGCGGCCATCAACCCGCCCTGGAGCAGCAGCGGTACACCCGGGCCGACGCCGAGGGCGAGGCCGGTCGCGAGGGCGGGGGCGGCGGCCCAGATGCCGAAGGTGAGGACGGACTCCATGGAGAGGGCCTGGGTGACGGCCTTCTCCGGGACCATCCCGGTCAGCAGCGCGCGCAGCCCGCCGGGGGCGGCGCCGGGGCCCGCGCCCGCGAGGAAGGCGAGGGCGCCGAGGACGACGGGGTGCGCGGTCCCGGCGAGCCCGAGGCCGAGGCCTGTGAAGGCGACGGCGCCGACCGCGAGGCCGACGGCGAGGTGCGGCCGGGCCCGTTCGGCGTCGAGGCGGATGCCGAGGACGGGCGCGGCGACGATCTCGCCGAGGACGTACGTGGCGGCGAGTACGGCTCCGAGGGTGTAGCCCCCGGGCCGCTCGCGGACCAGGAACACGAGCGCGAGCGGCGCCATCGCGACCGGCAGCCGGGCCGCGACGGCGACGGCCGACCAGACGAGGACGGGGCGGGTGACGATGTCGCGGTAGGCCATGACCCTGACCGTAGTGAAGACCTCGCCGCCTTAGAAGGTCAGCACCCCCCGGGCGACCTTGCCCTGCTCGGCGTCCTCCGCGGCCCGCGCGAACTCCTCCACGGGGTACGTGGCGGTGACGAGTTCGTCGAGGAGGAGGCGGCCCTCGCGGTAGAGATCGGCGTAGAGCGCGATGTCCTTCTGCGGGCGGGAGGAGCCGTAGCGGCAGCCGAGGATGGACTTGTCGAGGAACATCGCGGCGGGCGGGAAGCTCGCCTCGGCGGTGGGCGCGGTCATGCCGAGGAGGATCGCCTGGCCGTGCCGGTCGAGGAGGTCGATCGCCTGCCGGACGAGGCCGACGTGGCCGACGCACTCGAAGACGTGGTCGGCGCCGGTGGGGAGGATGTCCCGTACGCCGTCGGCCGAGGTGAGGAAGTGGGTGGCGCCGAAGCGGAGGGCGGTCTCCTCCTTGGCGGGGTTGGTGTCGACGGCCACGATCGTGAGCGCGCCGGCTATCCGGGCGCCCTGCAGGACGTTGAGCCCGATGCCGCCGGTGCCGATGACGACGACGGTCTCGCCGCGGTCGGCCTTGGCGCGGTTGAGGACGGCGCCGACGCCGGTGAGGACACCGCAGCCCATGAGGGCGGCGGAGGTGAGCGGGATGTCCTTGGGGATCTTCACGGCCTGGACGGCCTTGACGACGGTCCGTTCGGCGAAGGAGGAGTTGGAGGCGAACTGGTAGAGCGGCTGGCCGGTGCCGCTGCGGGAGAAGGGCTGCTTGGGCATCCCGATGGCCTTGCGGCACATGGTGGGCCGGCCGCGGTCGCAGTCGGCGCAGGCGCCGCAGTTGGCGAGCGTGGAGAGCGCGACGTGGTCGCCTTCGGCGACATGGGTGACGCCGGGGCCGACGGCCTCGACGACTCCGGCGCCTTCGTGTCCGAGGACGACGGGGGCGGGGAAGGGGATGGTGCCGTCGATGACGGCGAGATCGCTGTGGCAGAGGCCGGCGGCGGCGACGCGCACGAGCACGTCCCCGGGACCGGGCTCCCGAACCTCCAGGTCGTGCACGACCTGAACCTGCTTGCCGTCGTAGACGACACCTCTCATGACCGTGCTCCTCCCATGTCCGTGGGACGGGGGACCTCCCCCTCCCCCTTCGCCCGTTGTGGGCAGTCGTTCCGCTCAACGTGGACGTACCTCGTGGTGCGGGGGCCGCCGGAGCGCACGCGCCCGCAGGTGCGCCGTCCCGTGTGCCCACCCGTCCCGCCCTGCGGGACGATTGCCCACACGGGGGTGGGGCGGAGTGACCGCCCCCGCGCACCCCTACCCGTTGGGCCTGGCGCCCTCCGCTGCCGCCCTCGCCATCTCCTCCAGGCGGGCCAGCATCGGCATCGGGTCCACGCCCACCGTCCCCGGGAGGAAGTCCGCGATGCGTTCCGGGGTCCAGGCGCCGGACTCCGCGTAGCCGGCGCGCAGTTCCCGCGGCTGGGCCCAGACCGCGATCTTCGGGCCGGCGATCGTGTAGACCTGGCCGGTGATCCGTTCCTCGCGGGCTCGGTCCGAGAGCAGGTAGACGACCAGCGCCGCCACGTCCTCCGGTTCGCCGATCTCCTTCAGCTCCATCGGGACGTTCGCCGACATCCGCGTCCGCGCCACCGGCGCCACCGCGTTCGCCGTGACCCCGTACTTGTGCAGGCCGAGCGCAGCGCTCCGCACCAGCGAGATGATCCCGCCCTTCGCCGCCGAGTAGTTCGCCTGCGCGACGGACCCCTGGTGGTTGCCGCTCGTGAAGCCGATCAGCGTTCCGGCGCCCTGCTTGCGCATCACCGCCGACGCCGCCCGGAAGACCGTGAACGTCCCCTTCAGGTGCGTCGCGACGACCGGGTCCCACTCCTCCTCGGACATGTTGAAGAGCATCCGCTCGCGCAGGATCCCCGCCACGCACACGACCCCGTCGATCCGCCCGTACTCCGCGAGCGCGACATCGACGATCCGCTGCCCGCCCGCCATCGTCGAGATGTCGTCGGCGACCGCGACCGCCGAGCCGCCCGCCGCCTCGATCTCCTTCACCACCCCCAGCGCGACCTCCGACGTGGGCTCTCCGCCCTCGATGGAGACCCCGTAGTCGTTGACGACGACCTTCGCGCCCTCCGCCGCGCACGCGAGGGCCACCGCGCGGCCGATCCCGCGCCCCGCGCCCGTCACCGCCACGACCTTGCCTGCCAAGAAGTTCCCCACGCCCGGCCCCTTCCCGCAATTTCTGACGGTCCGTTAGATTCGTTCGTCAGCTGGATTCTACGACCCGTCAGATACCGGAGAACAAGACCCGCGGAGGCCCCGATGTCAGATCCCGCGTCCCAACCTTCCGTACCTCCGTCCCAACTCCCCGTCGAATTCCATGACATCGCCAAGCGCGTCAACAACTGGGGCCGCTGGGGCCAGGACGACGAGATCGGGACGCTCAACCTCATCACCGACGACGTCGTACGGGACGCCGTCGCCACCGTCCGCTCCGGTCACCGCGTCCCTCTCGCCCTCGACCTCAAGCAGGACGGCGTGCAGACCGGCATGATCCCCGGCCGGGTCAACCCGCTCCATGTCATGGTCCAGATCAACCAGGAGCTCTTCGGCCCCGGCACGGTCGCCACCAGCGACGATGCCGTGACCTTCGGCCTTCAGGCCGCCACCCACTGGGACGCCCTCACCCACGTCTCGCACTCCGGCAAGATCTACAACGGCCGCCCCGCCGCCACGATCACCCCGCACGGCCGCTCCGAGTACAGCGGCATCCACACCGCCCGCCACATCGTCAGCCGCGGCGTCCTCCTCGACGTCGCCGCCGCCAAGGGCCTCGACCGGTTGCCCGGCGACCACGCCGTCACCCCCGAAGACCTCGACGAGGCCGCCGAATTCGGCCGGGTCACCGTCCGGGCCGGCGACATCGTCCTCGTACGGACCGGGCAGATCCAGCAGTACCTCGCCGGGGACAAGCACGGTTACGCGTTCCCGTCCCCGGGCCTCTCCGTCCGTACACCCGAGTGGTTCCACGCCCACGACGTCGCCGCCGTCGCCAACGACACGCTGACCTTCGAGATCTTCCCGCCCGAGATCGAGAACCTCTGGCTGCCCGTGCACGCCCTCGACCTGGTCGAGATGGGGATGCTCCAGGGGCAGAACTGGAATCTGGAAAGTCTGTCCACAGCCTGTGCACAGCGCGAGCAGTACGCGTTCCTGCTCTCCGCGATGCCCGAGCCCTTCGTGGGCGGTACGGGCACACCGGTCGCACCGGTCGCCGTGCTGTGAGCCGGTGAGCCTGTGCTGGTGAGCCTGTGAGCTACGGGTGGCGGCGCACTCGCGCGCGCCCCGAGCACGGCACGACCCGCCGCCACCCGGCTACGACCCGCACTCGTCGAGGGCCGCACCGGCCCGCCCTCGTCGTCCCCTCGCAACGAATCGCTCACCCCAGAGTGAACAAACCGCCACGAACCGTCAACAGCGCACCGAGGCGGCAGCCGGTCCCGCCGAGCCGGCCACCGAGCCCGCCGCCGACGCCACCGAACCCACCGTCGAGCCGCCCGCCGGCGTCGGAGGCTTCATCGGCACACCCCGGTCCACCTCGCACCAGATGCTCTTGCCGGCGCCCTCGCGCTGCCAACCCCACCGGTCGGCCAGGCCGTCCACCAGCTCCAGGCCGCGCCCGTTGGTGTCCTCGCCGTGCGCGTGCCGGGGCTGCGGCGGCCGGTCGCTCGAGTCGGCGACCTCCACCCGTACCGTCCCGGCCTCCGGACAGCCCGCGCCGAACAGCATCCGCAGCACGGCCGGACAGCCGGTGTGCACCACGGCGTTGGTCACGAGTTCGGAGATGAGCAGCACCAGCGTCTCGGCCAGCGGCTCGTCATCCTCTATGCCCGACCCGGCGAGCCTCGAGCGCGCCCATCGCCGGGCTCGCCCCACCTCCGCCGGGTCCGGCCCGACCTCCAACTGAACCTGAAGCACCTGCACCGCTCACACCATCCGAACCGGCGGACACATCGCCTCGCGCCTCACAGCCATCAGCCTCCGCGACGTACTCACGGAACGTGATTCCCTTGTGAGACAGCATGGTTGACGTACAGTCACCGCAACAAGCGCTTCGGGCATATTCCAGCGCGAAGGAGTACGCATGGCCCATACTGTGCGACGCACGCTGCGGGGAGTCGAACAGGAGGTCGTCCAGCGCCTCCACGGGGTACGAGCGGTGGGCATCGCCCGATCCGGGGTCACCTCTTCGGCGACACCGGGACGATCCGGGCTCACAACCACTCGCATCCCACGGAGAGTACCGGAGCGGAACCCCGACTCCGGGCCGTGACGGCCCGCCCGAAGGACACAACCCGATATCGACGCTCCGTGAGCGCCCGCGCACCGGGCGGCTACAGCGCGGCCGCCTCCGCCTCCTCGGCCGCGGCCTTCGAAAGGCCCCGCTCGGCCCGCACCCAGGCCCGCTTGAGGTGGAGATGCACGTCCGCCTCCCACGTGAACCCCATGCCGCCGTGCACCTGCAGGCAGTCCCGCGCGCACGCCACCGCCGCCTCGTCCGCGAGCAGCTTCGCCCCGGCGATCTCGACGGGGTCGCCCGTCACCGCGGCCCCGTACACCGCCGCCCGCGCCACCTCCGTCCGTACGAGCATCTCCGCGCAGAGGTGCTTGACGGCCTGGAACGACCCGATCGGCCGCCCGAACTGCTCCCGCGTACGCGCGTACGAGACCGCCATCTCGGTGGTACGCCCCGCACTACCGAGCTGCTCGGCGGCGGTGAGCAGCACTCCGGTCGCGGACAACCGCCCCTCCGCCCCGCCCCCCGGCAACCGATGCAACGGCGTCAGCGGATCCACCGACCGCACGGGTGCGGCTCCCTGTACGTCCCCGACGACCATGTCCGCCGCGTCCAGCCACTCCACCAACCCCCCGTCGACCGCGGCGACCACCGCCTCCCCCTCCGCGGCGCCCTCCACCTCCCCCGCGGCCATGTGCGTCGCGATCAACGGCCCCGGCAACAACACCCGCCCCGCTTCCTCGAAGACGAGCACCGCCTCCGGAAGGCCGAGCCCCACACCCCCCGCCCCCTCCGGCAGCCTCAGCGCGAAGAACCCCGCCGCGCCCAGCTCCCGCCACAGCCCCCGGTCGAGGGCCTGGGAATCGACGGCGGCCCGCAGCGCCTCCCGCCCGAACCGGCCCTCCAGCAGCTCCCGTACCCCTGCCCGCAGCGCCCGCTGGTCGTCCGTCAGCCGAAAGTCCACGGCCGTGCTCACCGCCCCTTCGGCAGGCCGAGTATCCGCTCGGCGACGATGTTCCGCTGGATCTGACTGGTCCCGGCCGCGATCGTGTACGAGAGCGAGGACAGCCGGTCGAGGTTCCACTCCCGCCCCAGGTCGAGCGCGTCCGGGCCGAGGACCTCCGCCGCCGCGTCGTACAGCTCCTGACGGGCGTGCGAGTACCGCAGCTTGAAGACCGAGCCCCCGATGCCGGGCACACCCCCCACCGCCTGCGCCTCGCTGACGTTCCATTGGGTCAGCCGCCACAGCGCGCGGAACTCGGCGCTCAGCCGTCCCAGCCGGCGGCGCACCACCGGGTCGTCCCAGGTGCCGTTCTTCCGCGCCGCGCCCGCGAGTTCGGCCAGGACGCGCCGGCAGGCGACCACCTCGCCGACGAACGCCGTACCGCGCTCGAACGACAGGGTCACCATCGTCACGCGCCAGCCGTCGTTCTCCTCCCCGACCCGGTTGGCGACCGGCACCCTGACCTCGTCGAGGAACATCTCCGCGAACTCCGTCGACCCGGCGAGCGTCCGCAGCGGGCGGACCGTGATCCCGGGCGCGTCCATCGGCATCGCGAGCCAGGTGATGCCCCGGTGCTTCGGCCCCGACGCGTCCGTGCGGACGAGCAGCTCGCACCAGTCGGCGACCTCCGCGTGCGAGGTCCAGATCTTCGAGCCGGAGACGACGTACGCGTCCCCGTCCCGTACCGCCCGGGTCCGCAGCCCCGCCAGGTCCGAACCGGCGTCCGGCTCGCTGAAGCCCTGGCACCACACCTCGTCGCCGCGCAGCACGGGCGGCAGCCAGCGCTCCCGCTGCTCGGCCGTGCCCTCGGCGGCGATCGTCGGCCCGGCGTGCAGCAGCCCGACGAAGTTCGCGCCCACGTAGGGGGCGCCCGCGCGCTCGGTCTCCTCCAGGAAGATCAGCCGCTGGGTCGGGGAGGCGTCCCAGTGCACGTCCGCGTACCCCGCGTCGTGCAATCGGCGCTGCCAGCCGCAGTCGTACGCCCGCCGGCCCGGCCAGTCCAGCGGGTCGGGCTTGGGCGGCAGCGTCGGCAGGACGGCCGCGAGCCACTCCCGCAGCCGCGCCCGGAACTCCTCCTCGCCCGGACCGTCGTCAAGGTCCATCAGACGGTTCCCCGGTCGAAGTCGAGGTCGAGCATGCGGATGGCGTTGCCGCGCATCAGCTTGTAGATCGTCTCGTCGTCGAGTCCCTGGACGTGGTCGAGCGCGACCTCCTTGGTGTGCGGGAAGGTCGAGTCGACGTGCGGGTAGTCGGTCTCGAAGGTGGCGTTGTCCCGGCCCACCACGTCCAGCGAGGCGATGCCGTGCTTGTCGCGGAAGAAGCAGCAGAACATCTGCCGGTAGTAGTACGTCGACGGCGGCTCGGGGATCAGGTCCCGCACGCCGCCCCAGGCCCGGTGCTCCTCCCACACGTCGTCGGCGCGCTCCAGGGCGTACGGGATCCAGCCCATCTGGCCCTCGCTGTACGCCAGCTTCAGCCTCGGGAACTTCACGAGCACCCCGCTGAAGAGGAAGTCCATCATCGAGGCCATCGCGTTGTTGAAGCTGAGCGAGGCCTGGACGGCGGGCGGGGCGTCGGGGGACGCGGCGGGCATCTGGCTGCTGGAGCCGATGTGCATGTTGACGACCGTGCCGGTCTCCTGGCAGACCGCGAAGAAGGGGTCCCAGTAGCCGGAGTGGATGGAGGGGAGCCCCAGATAGGTGGGGATCTCCGAGAAGGTCACGGCCTTCACTCCGCGCGCCGCGTTCCGCCGGATCTCCTCGACGGCGAGGTCGATGTCCCAGAGCGGGATGATGCAGAGCGGGATGAGCCGGCCGCCGCTGTCGCCGCACCACTCCTCGACCATCCAGTCGTTGTAGGCGCGGACGCAGGCGAGGGCGACCTCCTTGTCCTTGGCCTCGGCGAAGGTCTGGCCGCAGAAGCGGGGGAAGGTGGGGAAGCAGAGGCTCGCCTCGACATGGTTGAGGTCCATGTCCTTGAGCCGCGCGACCGGGTCCCAGCAGCCGCGCCGCATCTCCTCGCGGGTGATGCCCTCCAGGGTCATGTCGTCCCGGTCGAAGCCGACGGCGGCGATGTTGCGCTTGTACGGGAACTTGAGGTCCTCGTAGATCCACCAGTCGGTCGGTGGGCCGTCCGGGTCCATGGTGATCTGGTACTTCCCGCCGACGTACGCAAGCTCGCCGATCCCGGCGGTCAGCGGCTGGGGTCCCCGGTCGCGGTACTTGGCCGGCAGCCAGGTCTTGAAGAGGTGGGCCGGTTCGATCACGTGGTCGTCGACGCTGATGATCCGTGGAAGTTCCGCCATGAGAGTCTCCCGTTGCCGCTGGCGTTCCCGATTTCTGATGACCCGTCAGATAGCGATCGGGCTCAGGTTAGCCCCAGCCCCCTGGACCGACAAGCGGCGGACCTCTACGCTCTCGAGTCAATCTGACTACCCGTCAGTTGCGGGCGCAGATGGACGCCGATGGACGCGGAGGGGACCGTCATGACCGACACCGCACACACCCTGGGCACCTCCCGCACCCTCTGGGAGCTGGTCGAGCGCCGCGCCGCCCTCACCCCCGGCCGGCCCGTCCTGCTCCAGGAGGACAGGACCCTCACCTTCGGCGAACTCCGCGACCGCGCCGAGCGGTGCGCCGCCGGGCTTTACGGGATGGGGGTGCGGCCCGGCACGGTCGTGGCCTGGCAGCTGCCGACCCGGATCGAGACCGCGGTCCTCTCCTTCGCGCTCGCCCGCATCGGCGCGGTGCAGTCCCCGGTCATCCCGTTCTACCGGGACCGCGAGGTGGGCTTCGCGCTGCGCGAGTCGAAGGCCGAGTTCTTCGCCGTACCGGGCGTGTGGCGCGGCTTCGACCACACGGAGATGGCACACCGGCTGGGCGCGCGCGGGATCTTCGAGGCGTACGCCCCGGAGTCCCTGCCGGACGGGGACCCGGCGGTCCTCCCCCCACCCCCCTCCAACGGCACGGACGTCCGATGGATCTACTGGACGTCGGGCACGACCTCCGACCCCAAGGGCGTCCTGCACACCGACCGCTCCCTCGTCGCGGGCGGCTCGTGCCTCGCGCACGCGCTGCACCTGACCGAGGACGACATCGGCTCGATGGCCTTCCCGTACGCCCACATCGCCGGGCCCGACTACACGGTGATGCTCCTGCTGTACGGATTCCCCGCCGTGATGTTCGAACAGTTCGCACTGCCCGACGCGCTGGCGGAGTACCGCAGGCACGGCGTGACCGTGGCCGGCGGGTCGACGGCCTTCTACTCGATGTTCCTCGCCGAGCAGCGCAAGCTGCCGCCGGGCGAGAAGCTGATACCGAGCCTGCGGCTGCTCGCGGGCGGCGGGGCGCCGAAGCCGCCGGAGGTCTACCACGCGGTGGTCCGCGAGATGGGCTGCCAGCTCACGCACGGGTACGGCATGACCGAGGTCCCGATGATCACGATGGGGTCGCCGGACGACACGGTGGAGAACCTGGCGACGACGGAGGGGCGGCCGCCGGAGGGCATGGAGATCCGCATCGCGGACGACGGCTCCGGGAACGGCTCCGGGGAGGTCCGACTGCGCGGTGAGGCCGTCTGCCAGGGCTATCTGGACCCGGCGCAGACCGCGGCCGCCTTCGACGAGGACGGCTTCCTGATCACCGGCGACGTCGGCCACGTCACCGCGAGCGGGCATCTGGTCCTGACCGGGCGGATCAAGGACATCATCATCCGCAAGGGCGAGAACATCTCGGCGAAGGAGATCGAGGACCTCCTGCACGAGCACCCGGGCGTCGGCGACGCGGCCGTCATCGGCCTCCCCGACCCCGACCGCGGCGAACGCGTCTGCGCGGTGATCGAGCAGCCACCGGGCGCGGCCCCGCTGACGCTCGCGGCGGTCACGGAGTTCCTGCGCGCGCAGGGCCTCTCGGTCCACAAGCTGCCGGAACAGCTGGAGGTCGTGGAGGCCCTGCCCCGCAACGAGACGCTGCGAAAGGTCCTGAAGTACAAGCTCAGGGAGCGCTACGGCTCCGGGACGCCTACTCCGTCATGAAGTAGTGCGCGAAGGCACCGACCGCCGCCTGCTCGTCGACGGACCCGGAGGCGACGGTCGGGAGCGTACGGGCGCTCAGCGCGGCCGCAACCGGCGGGATGCCGAGCGCGAGCAGCGCCCGCTCCACATCGGCGGGGGTCATGGCGATGGCGAGGACGGCGTGCAGGAACGGCCGGGCGATCTCGGCGAACCGCTCGGGGTGGTCGTGCAGCCGCTTCACGGCGCCGCCGAGGAACTCCTCGCGGCTGACCTTCTGGTCTCCGTCGACGTCCGCGATCCCCGCCATGCCCTGCCAGAACGCCTCGGCACCGTCACACAGCGCCTGGCCGCGGTCGGACCGGAAGGAGACGTCGAACTCCGTGAGGAGGCGCTTCGCCGCCGTGCTGAAGTCCTCGCGCGAGATCGTCCCGTCGCCGTCCTGGTCGAAGGCGGCGAATCGACGGGCGATCCGGTGCTCGAAGAGCTGTCCGGGATCCTGCTCGGTTTCCATGGGCTCCATGCCACGGAGGGTACGACGATCCGGGCCGTCGTGCCGAGAGCGGCGGGGGTCCCGGGTCACGCCGAGAGGGGTTGGGCCTCGTCGTCGACGGCTGCTGTCGCGTCGCCGTAGACGTCGAAGAGGCGGCGGACGCCGAGGGCGGCGAGGACGCGGTTGACGTGGGAGGCGTCCTCCGAGCCGCGGGCGGGGAGGACCACCCGGAGGCGGCCTCGGCAGGAGCGCATCAGGCGGCGGGAGGCGATCAGTACGCCGACCCCGCTGGAGTCGCAGAAAAGCACCCCTGAGAGGTCGAGCACGACATCGTGCCGGCCGCCCGCGACGGCGTCGTGGACCCGTCTCCTGACCAGGGGCGAGGTCAGCAGATCCAGCTCCCCCTGGATCCGCAGCACGGTCCAGGGGCCCAGCTCTTCAACGTCGACGTGGAGGTTCACGCGTCGCGCCCTTCGGGAGGAAGCGGTGGTTTCAAGCGGAGGCGGTCGTTCCCATCCCCTCCCGCTGCCCGGGGATCGGGGCTCGAAACCCCCTGGATCGGGAACGACGTGTTCCTTACCATCCGGTACGCCCCTGGGGGCGTACTTGTCACAAAGGGGCGTGCACCGCCGGGCGGCCCATTACTTTGGAAGGCGAACTCGGGTCGGGAGGTCGACGCATGGCGAAGGACACACCACCGCGCTGGGACCGCAGGATGCAGCAGCGGCTGGCGCGCGGTGAGGCCGCCGCGCTCGGCGAGCTCTACGACCGGTTCGCCTCCCTGGTCCACAGCCTCGCCCACCGGGTCCTCGACGACGACGGCGCGGCCGACCAGGTCACCCGCGAGGTCTTCGGCTACATCTGGGAGAACCCCGACGCCTACGACCCCAAGCAGGGCAACATGCGTTCCTGGGTCGCCAAGCTGACCCAGCGTCAGGCCGTGCACCGGCTGAGGCAGACCGAGGCGACGGCGTACGCCGAGACCGGCGAGGGCTCCGCGGAAGAGCTGGAGCAGAAGGTGCGCCAGGCCTCGGTCGCCGCCCGCGCCGACTACATCGTGACCTCCATGCCGGCGCCGCTGCGCGCCGCGCTGGAACTGGCCTACTTCCAGCGCCGCGACTACCGCCAGACCGCCGCCGACCTCGGCGTCACCGAGGACGAGGCGCGGCGCCGGCTGCGGCTCGGGCTTCAGCTGCTGTCGACGGCGAACACCCGCCCGCTGGAGGGCTCCTCGCCTCCCGGGTACGGACGCTCCCTGTGAACGGCCCCGACGACACGCCCGACGAGGTGGCGCGCGCTCCCCGGATACCGGGACCGCGCGCGGCCGCCGACGACCATGCCGACCTGACGGCGGAGCCGGCGGCGCGTCCGGCGGGAGGACTGACTTCCAGCCCCGTAGAGACGCACGACGAGCCTGTTCTCGCCGCCGCCCCTCCCCCGCCTCCTCCGCCGCCCCCGCACAGTGTCCTGAAATCGCTCCTCGGCGCCTGGGCCCTCTCCGCCTGTTCGGCCGAGGAGACCCAGGCCGTCGAGGATCACCTGACCGAGTGCGCCCCGTGCGCGGACGAGGCGCTGCGGCTGCGGGACGCGGTCGGGCTGCTGCACTCCGAGCGCGACCTGGACCTCGACCCGCTGCTTCGGTCCCGAGTCCTGGAGAACTGTCTGGGCCGCCGCCCGGCCCGTATCCCGGTGCCGGCCTGGGCGACTCCGTACGACGCGGAGACGGCCCGGCTCGACGCGCTGCTGCGGGACATCGGCGAGTCGGAGTGGCACGCGCCGGTCCGGCTGAAGTGGTTCGAGGGCGAGCGCCCGGTCACCCGCAAGACGACGGTCGCCGGGGTCATCGGTCATCTGCTGACGGTGGACGGACTGGTGTCCACCGCGCTCGGCCTGGACGACCCGCTGGGCGCGAAGACCACGGCGGTCACGCCTTCGGAGCGGACGGACGAGTACTGGCGGGGCTCGTACCACCCGCCGACGCGCGATGTGCGCGAGCCGTGGCGGGAGCAGAGCCACACCCTGATCCGCACGGTCTCGTTCGCCGGGCGGGGTGTGGCCGACCTGACGGTGACGTACGGGGACTTCGCGCTGCCCATGCGGGACTCGCTCCTGGAACGGGCCTTCGAGTGCTGGGTGCACGCGGACGACATCGCGAACGCGGTGGCGTACCCGTACGAGCCGCCGAGCGGCACGCACCTGCACGGCATGATCGACCTGGCGGCCCGGCTGCTCCCGGCGGCCCTGGCCGACCGGCGCCGCGCGGGCCTGGCGTCCCCGTCGCGTCATCTGGTCGCGGCGGGCGCCCCCGGCCGCTCGCTCCACCTGGAGGTCGAGGGCTCGGGCGGCGGCCACTGGTACATCGCCCTGGACTCCCCGGCGGCCGTCGGCTCCCCGGACCACGCGGTGGCCCAGGTGGCGATGGACGGCGTCGAGTTCTGCCAGCTCGTGGCGGGCCACATCCCGCCGGAGGAGGCCGCGGCCGGCCAGGACGGCGACCGCGAGGCCATCCGCGACGTCCTCTTCGCGGCGGCCTCGCTCAGCAGGCTGTAGAGGTTCGAGGACCCTTACGCGAAGACCACCGTGCGGCGGCCGTTGAGCAGGATGCGGCGCTCCGCGTGCCACTTCACCGCGCGGGCCAGCGCCTGGCACTCGACGTCGCGGCCGACGGCGACCAGCTGGTCCGGGGTGACCTCGTGGCCGACACGCTCGACCTCCTGCTCGATGATCGGGCCCTCGTCGAGGTCGGCCGTCACGTAGTGGGCCGTCGCGCCGATCAGCTTCACGCCGCGCGCGTGCGCCTGGTGGTAGGGCTTGGCGCCCTTGAAGCTCGGCAGGAAGGAGTGGTGGATGTTGATGATCCGGCCCGACAGCTGCTTGCACAGGTCGTCGGAGAGCACCTGCATGTAGCGGGCGAGTACGACCAGCTCGACGTTCTCCTCGCGGACGAGGGCGAGCAGTTCGGCCTCCGCCTCCGGCTTGTTGTCCTTCGTGACCGGAATGTGCCGGAACGGGATGCCGTACGAGCTCACCAGCTCGGAGAAGTCCGTGTGGTTGGAGACGACCGCGACGATCTCGACCGGCAGCGCCCCGATCCGCGAGCGGAACAGGAGGTCGTTCAGGCAGTGGCCGAACTTCGACACCATCAGCACGACGCGCATCCGCTCGTCGGCCCGGTTGATGTGCCAGTCCATCGTGAACGAGTCGCCGACCGCCGCGAAGCTCGCCCGGAGCTTCTCCACGGTCACCGGCTCCTCCGCCGAGAAGTGGACGCGCATGAAGAACAGGCCCGTGTCGCGGTCCTTGAACTGCTGGCTGTCCTCGATGTTGCAGCCGGTGATGAAGAGGTAGCTCGACACGGCGTGCACGATGCCCTGTTTGTCGGGGCAGGAGAGCGTGAGGACGTACTGGTCGGTCATCCCCGTAGGGTGCCACACCGCGCACGGCGGGCACGGCCCGCGTCCGTCAGGCGGACCCGGCCATGAAACGGCGGACGGGCGCGGTCACGCCCCGACCGACCCCGTCATGATGCGGAGGACCTCGAGCGAGCGCGGGGGCGTGTCCGGGTCCTCGCCGTCCGACTGCGCCATCCGTATGTGTGCCTCGCGGGCGGCCCGTACGGCCTCCGGCCAGCCGTGGTGCTCCATGTACGCGGAGAACGGCGCGTCGGGCCCCACCTGGTGCATGATCCGCAGCACCCGCAGCACGGCGACGTCCACCAGGGCGGCCTCGCCGGAGTCGCGGAAGATCGTTCCGACGTACTTCTCGGCGGACCAGTTGTCCAGCCACGTGTCCTCGACCAGGCGGTAGACGGCGTCGGTGACGTCGCCGTACCCCTCCTGGCCGGTCAGCCAGGTGGTCTCGTGGAACGTGGGGTCGGAGAGCATGTGCAGCGCGGAGCGCACGTTGCTGCGCCAGCGCCACCACGGCAAGTCGTTGAGCGGCATGCCGCCCATGGTGGAGGAGCGACGGCCGCGACGGGAAGAGTTCACCGAACCTGAGACTGGACTGGACACCGTTCGATCGTACGTTCCCCATCAAGATCGCCCGACCAGCACCCTTCCGGCACCCCGCCGGCATCCTTCCGGCAACCCTCCCGGTAACCCGCCGGCACGCCTCCGACACGCTCCCCGCGCAGTCCCCACCAGGGCATCAACCCCGGTAATTCACCCTCACGTCACCCCTCGTTGAACTCTGCACACTTCTGCGTTACCCGTGAGGCGGAATTGTGCGTGCCCATGACCGGTAGGCGAATGACCTCACTCCTCGCATACGTCACGGCGACAGCGGCCGGTGCGTCATTGCTCACCGGCTGCGGCGTGATCCCTGGGACCACGGGGGGATCCAGGGAGCCCGTCACCGTCATGACGTGGGCACCCGACGGGACTCGCGCCACCAACCAGCCCGGCATGCCCGCGATGGCCCAGGCCTACGCGCGCTGGGTGAACGCCTCCGGCGGGATCGACGGCCACGAGCTCAAGATCCTCACCTGCAACGAGCAGAACACCTCGGCCGGCGCCGCCGCCTGCGCCCGCCGGGCCGTCAGCGAGAAGGTCGTCGCCGTCGTCGGCTCGTACAGCCAGAACGGCCGCGCCTTCATGGCGCCCCTGGAGGCGGCCGAGATCCCGTACATCGGCGGATACGGCGTCTCCGAGGACGAGTTCACCAGCCCGCTCTCCTACCCGGTGAACGGCGGCCTCGCCTCGCTCATGGCCGGTCACGGCATGCAGCTCGCCGAGGACTGCCGCAAGGTCTCCCTCGTCAGGCCCGACACCCTCGCCGGCGACAAGCTGCCCGATCTGCTCAACTCCGGGCTGCGCAAGAGCAGTCACGACGGCGCCACCGACATCCCGGCCGTCGAGGACGCCGCCGAGTACACCGCGCAGGCCAAGCGGGCCCGCGCCAAGGCCGGCGGCGAGGACGGCTGTGTCGCCGCAGTCCTCGGCGAGCGCACCCAGACCTTCTTCGACTCCTTCCGGCGCCTCCCCGCGCAGGAGCAGGACGAGAGCCAGAACGGTCAGGACGGCGAGGACGGCAAGGGCGCGGAGAGCGTACGGATCTCCTCCGTGCTCGGCAGCGTCAGCCAGCCCGTCGTCGACCGCACGGGCGGCGCGCACAGCCCCTTCGAGGGCGCGTACGTCACCGGCTGGTACCCGGAGGCGAACGACGAGCGCTGGGGGGCGATGCGCAAGGTCATCAAGGACCACGCGTTCGTCGACAACCGGGTCGACCCGACCGACGCGGGCGTCCAGACGACCTGGATCGCGTACACGGTCCTGAAGAAGGTGATCGAGTCGCTCGACACCGACTCGATCTCGGCAGCCGCCGTCGCGCACGCCCTGGACCGCGGGGTGGAGATCGACACCGGCGGCCTCACCCCGAAGCTGCGCTGGCGGTACGAGGACATGCTCGGCGCCCCCCGCTTCCCGCGGATCGTCAACCACGAGGTGACGTTCCAGGTGGTCCGCAAGGGGCAGCTCGTGGCGCAGAAGCCCGGCTTCGTCGACGTCGGCGACACCGTCCTCGGCGCTCCGTAACGGTTCGGAGCGCCGAGCCGGGCGCCCCCTCCCTACAGCTGGGTGGGGGTCCGCTTGGACAGGCCGTACTTCTCGGCGGTCGGGTTCCACAGCGCCGCCGCCTTGCGCTTGGCGATCGTGGCGTCGGAGCTCTTCTTGCCGGCCTCGACGGTGTGCGAGGTGCCCCGGGCCTTGCCGCCCTTGCAGAGCTTCTTGTTGCCCTTGACCTGGTCCGCCCAGGCGGCGTAGTGGTCGTCGGCGGACGCCGACGCCTGCCAGGCCTTGGTGAGCTCGGTGTTCAGGTCGGCGTTGCTGGGCAGCTTGTCGATGGTGAGGCCCTGCAGCCGGGTCACCAGGGCGCGCCGCTGTCCGGCGGCGTCCCGCAGGTCGGCGGCGGCCTGGTCGAGGTTCTTGCACTCCTTGATGGCCTCGACCGAGCGGATCACCGCGTCGCGGCTGTTGTTGCTGTCCGCGAGCAGCTTGTCGAGGGCCTGCGCCTGCGGCTCGGCGGGGTCGGCGGCCTGACCGCTGGGCGCGGTCGAGGGGGCGCCGGAGCTGGCGGCCACGTTCTGGCCGGGGCCCTTGTCCTTCTCGTCGTCCCCGCCGCTGAGCAGCGCGCCGGCGCCGAGGCCGACGACCGCGCAGCCGACGACGACGGCGGCGATCAGCGCGAGGGGCGACCTGCGGCGCGGCTCGGGCTCGTCGTCGTAGTCGTCCTGGTACGCGCCCTGGAAGCCGGGCGGCACGGGCGGCTGCTGCTGGAACTGCTGCTGCGGGGCCTGCTGGGCGGGCGGGCTGTACGGCGCCTGCTGGAACTGCCGCTGCGGCGGCTGCGGCATGTGCTGCGTGGAGTCGCTGCGGAAGAGGTTGTCGAACTCGGCGGGCGGCTGCCGCTCACCGGGCGTCTGCGCCGGTACGGGGGCGATGTACTGGGTCGCGTCCGAGGCCCCGGCGGGCTGCTGCGGCCGGCCGAGGGGGCCGGTGCCGAGGAACTGCGTGTCCGAACCGGCGCCCTGGGCGGGGCTCTGGGCGGCGACCGGCGGGATGTGCTGGGTCGCCTGCATGTCGGCGTGGGAGGGCGCGGCCGGAGGGTAGCCGTAGCCGGGCTGGACCGGCGGCTGGGCGGGCGCGGGGTAGCCGTAGCCACCGGGCGGCGGGGTGTCGGCGGGTATCTGTCCGTGCGCCCCGTGCATCGCACCTGGCATGGCGCCGGGCATCGGGCCCGGCATCGGCCCCGGGCCCGCGGCGGGCGGCGCGCCCTGCGGCGGGATCGGTGCGATGTACTGCGTCGCCTGCATGTCCGAGGCCCCGCCCGGCACGGCCTCCGGCGGGAGCGGCATGGCCGGGGGCAGCGGCTGCGCGGACGGCTGGGAGTGCGGGGGCTGCTGCCCCTGCGGCGCCCCGCCGGGGCCCCAGGCGCCGCCCCACGGCGTGCCGCCGGCCGGGCCTACGCCCTGGCCGGTCTCCACGCCGCCCTCCGCGGGCAGCACGACACCTTCGTGCGTGGGCCGTACCGCCGGATACTGCGGCTCCGGCCCCTGTCCGCTCTGCGTCACCGGGACTCCTACTGATGGACCTACGGAATCGTCGGCTCACGCTACCGGGTGCGTCCAGGGCCGTGCACACACGTGTGAGACCGGTAACAGACCCACAACGGGCCCGTACCGGTCTCACCGTCAACTCCCTTGCCTCAAGCCCCTGATCGCCCCCGTTCGTACGGTTCAGAGGCTGCGGGCGGTGATGTCGCCCTGGATGGTGGTCGCCTTGATGTTCAGCTCGGCGGCGGCACCGGCGGAGTTGGTGAGGGAGTTGTGAACGCGGCCCAGGGTGGTGCCGGCGTCGAGGGTGGCGGAGACCCCGCGCGCCGTGTCGACCGACAGGTCGCCGGACTGGGTGGAGAGGACGACCGCGCCCCGCGTGGCCTCGGCGATACGGATGTCGCCCTTCAGGGTGCTGATGTCGGCCGGGCCGCTCAGGCGGCCGACGGTGACGTCACCGCCGAGCGCGGTGAGGCGGACGCTCGCGGCCTCGTCGATCTTGACCGTGCCGTGCGCGCCGTCGAAGGCGACGTCCCCGAGCCGTCCGACGCCCCGGAACTCGGCGGCGGCCGCCTTGCCCTCGACGCGGGAGCCGGCGGGCACCTGGACGGTGACCTCGACGGAGCCGACGTTGCCGAGGAGTCCGTTCTTCGCGGGCGGCGTCGTGATCCGCAGGACGCCGTCGTCGTAGCTGACGGTGGTCTGCTCGGCCGTCTTCACGTCGCGGCTCTTCGAGGCGTTCGCGGGCCGGACCTCGACCGTGGCGTCGGCCCGGTCGGCGGCGATGACCTGGACGCGGCCGGCGGCGATGTCGAGAACGGCGGCGATCGGGGCGGTGGTGGCGAACTTCTGCATGGTTTTCTCCTGGTTTCTGTTTCCGTGCTCCGTGTTTCTGACAAGAGAAACGCTACGTTGTGTTCACTGATCCCGCAACAAGCTCGTTGCACTCAAACTGCATTGATGCAGGTAGACCCCCATATTTCATTGCAACGACTCAGGCGATAACGCAACGCAAAACCCCTCGCCCGTTGCATTGGGCGAGGGGTGAACGCTATGCTGACCGCGCGGAGCAGGACCGTAGGAACATCGAAGGACGATCGACAGGGAGATCGCGATGCCGGGAGGCAGACTCACCCAGCAGGAACGCCAGCAGATCGCGCTGGGCCTCGCCGACGGCCTCGCGTACGCGGAGATCGCCAGGCGCCTGGACCGTCCGACCTCGACAATCACCCGCGAGGTGATGCGCAACGGCGGCCCCACCGCCTACCGCGCCGACCTGGCCCACCGCGCCACCGAGCACCGCGCCCACCGGCGCAGGCCCGCCACCCCCAAGGGCGCGGAGGCGCCCCCGCAGCCCTACGGCCGCGACGCCGAGGCGGTGCGCGAGTACGAGGAGCAGTTCACCACCCTCCTCATGCGCCAGGGCCTGCCCAAGATGACGTCCGCGGTGCTGACCTGCCTCTTCACCACCGACTCGGGCAGCCTCACGGCGGCCGAACTCGTCCAGCGCCTCCAGGTCAGCCCCGCGTCCATCTCCAAGGCCATCACGTTCCTGGAGAGCCAGGGCCTGGTCCGCCGGGAGCGCGACGAGCGCCGCCGCGAGCGCTACTTCGCCGACGCCGACGTCTGGTACCAGTCGATGATGGCCTCCGCCCGGTCGAACATAGAGTTCGCCGAGACCGCACGGGAGGGCGTCCGCGTCCTCGGCCCCGACACCCCGGCCGCCGCCCGCCTGGAGAACATCGCCCGCTTCGTCGACTTCGTCGCCGAGAGCATCACCCGCGCCGCCGAACAGGCCCGCGACGTCCTCCACACCAGGACCGACCCGACGCCGTAGCCGGCCCGGCCCCCGTGCAGCCGGGGCCGGCCGTCACGCCGCGTGCAACGCGAGCCGCGCCCCGAACTCCCGTACCACCGGCTCCCCCGCGAACGGGTCCAGACGGTCCTTCAGGTCGTCCAGATACTCCGCGCCCCGCGAGGACCGCAGCGTCGCGAGGAGTTCGAGGGCGCGCGTGCCCGTGTGGCAGGCCTGCTCCACCTCGCGCCGCTGCACCTGCGCCGAGGCCAGCAGCACCAGGCCGATCGCCCGCCGCCTGGCCCGCGTCTCCGGGTGCCCCTCCAAGGACTCCTCGGCCGCCCGCGCCGCCGCCTCCGCCTGCCCCAGGTCCCGGTGGCAGTGGGCCAGTTCGTCGGCGAGGTACGCGTGGTCGAAGTGCGCGATCCACGACGGGTCGTCGCCCGACTCCGGCTCCGCCCGCTCAAGGGCCCGTACGGCACGCCCCGCGACCGCCTCGAAGGAGTGGGCGTCCCCGAGCAGCGCGTGCCCGCGGGCCTCCGCCGCGAAGAACATCGCCTCCGCCCGCGGCGTCACCCGCCCCCGCGCACCCTCCTGCGCCGCGCGCGCCAACTGCGCGATCTCCCGCGGGTTGCCGAGCTCGGCGGCCAGGTGACTCATCGAGGCGGCCAGCACATAGCCGCCGTACGCCCGGTCGCCCGCGGCCTGCGCGAGCCGCAGCGCCTGGATGTAGTACCGCTGGGCGAGCCCCGGCTGCCCGGTGTCCACCGCCATGTACCCGGCCAGCTCCGTGAGCCGCGCGACCGCCGCGAACAGCTGCCGGCCGACCGCCTCCCGGTACGAACCCGAAAGCAGCCCCGCCACCACGCTGTTCAGGTAGTGCACGACCACCGGCCGCACATGCCCGCTGCCGAACCGCCGGTCCAGGTCGACCAGGGCCGCCGTCATCGCCCGGACCGCCTCCACGTCCGAGACCCCGACCCGCGCCCCCGCCGACCGCGCCACGTGCGCGTCCGCGCCCGTGATCAGCCAGTCCCGGCTCGGCTCCACCAGCGCGGAGGCCGCGACCGTGGACCCGGAGAGGAAGTCCCGGCGGCCCACGTCGCTCCGCCACAACTCGCAGACCTGCTCGATCGCGCCGAGCACCGTCGGCGCGAACTGCAGCCCCACACCGGCCGCCAGGTTCTTGCCGTTCGCCATCCCGATCTCGTCGATCGTGACCGTCCGGCCGAGCTTGCGGCCCAGCGCCTCCGCGATGATCCCCGGCGCCCGCCCGCGCGGCTGCTGCCCGCGCAGCCAGCGCGCCACCGACGTCTTGTCGTACCGCAGGTCGAGACCGCGCTCGGACCCGACCATGTTCACCCTGCGGGCGAGGCCCGCGTTGGAACACGCTGCCTCCTGAATGAGCGCCTGCAGCCGTTCGTTCGGCTGACGGGCGACAAGTGGCCTGGCTGACATGACTACCCCCTGAGGCCGTGAGTGATCGAAGAGAACTGATCACTGCCCGGCGGATATCCGGTCAATGCCGATGTGAACACGCGAAACCGGACGCATCGGCCACGGACCCAGGCGCGGGGCACGGCCGACACCCCCCACCTCTGGCTACCCCACCACCGCTCCCCGGCCCCACGCGCGCCCCCGTCCGTGCACCCATGCGCCCCGTCGTGCAGGATCGATGCTCCACACCGCGCGGCACGCCGCCCGTAACCCCAGGTGACGGCGGGAGTTGAGTTCACCGTGGAAGAGACCATCGGAGTCACGGAAGCCGCACAGATCCCCAAGCAGCGAGGCGAGCAGCTGCTGGACAGCGCCGTGCGGTATGCGGAAGAGCGGCACTGGGACGTGTTCCCGGGGACCTGGCTGGAGGCGGTCGAGGGGCGGGAGCGGTGCTCCTGCGGCGCGGAGGAGTGCGTCACTCCCGGCGCGCACCCGGCCAGGCCCGACTGGTCGACCCAGGCGACCGGCAGCGCGGTCGGGGCGCGGCGCATGTGGTCGAAGCAGCCCAAGGCGTCGATCCTGCTGCCGACGGGCCGTACCTTCGACGCGATCGAAGTGCCGGAGTCGGCGGGCTTCCTGGCGCTCGCGCGGATGGAGCGCATGGAGCTCACGCTCGGCCCGGTGACCTGTACGCCGGACCGCCGGATGTTCTTCTTCGTGCTGCCGGGCGCCGCGACCAAGGTCCCCGATCTCGTACGGAAGCTGGGCTGGGCCCCGGCCTCGATCGACCTGACCACCCGCGGCGAGGGCTTCTACGTGGCGGCGCCGCCCACCCGGGTCGGCGGGCACGGCGCGGTGCAGTGGGCGCGGCGGCCCACCCCGGCGAACCGCTGGCTGCCGGACGCCGAGGAGCTCATCAGCCCCCTCGCGTACGCCTGCGGACGGGAAGCGGCGGCCGCACGGGCCAGGCGCCCCTGAGAGGTGGCCCCTTAGGGTGTGCTCGTACGACGTACGGGGACGACCGAGGGGTTGACGGACCATGCCTGACCAGGCATCTGACGGAATGTACGTAGAGGCGGGCACCGCCCCCGGGGGACCGGGAGCGGTGCCCGCCGTTCGCGTCGAGGGGCTGTGGAAGCGCTTCGGGCAGCAGATCGCCGTGAACGGCATCGACTTGGTGCTGCCCGCGGGCCGGTTCATCGGTCTCGTCGGGCCCAACGGCGCCGGCAAAACGACCACCCTCTCCATGATCACCGGTCTGCTCCGGCCGGACGCGGGGCGCGTCCTCGTCGCCGGGCACGACGTGTGGCGCGACCCGGAGTCGGTCGCCGAGGTCAAGGCCCGGATCGGGGTCCTGCCGGAGGGGCTGCGACTCTTCGAGCGGCTCTCGGGCCGTGAACTCCTCGCGTACACCGGGCGGCTGCGGGGGCTGCCCGGTGCGGAGGTCGACAAGCGGGCCGCGCAGCTGCTCGACGTCCTGGACCTGGCGGGCGCGCAGAACAAGCTGGTCGTGGACTACTCGACCGGTATGCGCAAGAAGATCGGTCTGGCCGCGGCGCTCCTGCACAACCCGGAAGTCCTCTTCCTGGACGAGCCGTTCGAGGGCGTCGACCCGGTGTCCGCGCAGACGATCCGGGGCGTCCTGGAGCGGTACACCGGCTCGGGCGCGACCGTCGTCTTCTCCAGCCACGTCATGGAGCTGGTGGAGTCGCTGTGCGACTGGGTCGCGGTGATGGCCGCGGGCCAGATCCGTGCGCAGGGCCCGCTGGCGGACGTACGGGGCGACGCGCCGTCGCTGCAGGCCGCGTTCCTTGAGCTGGTGGGCGCGAACGGGCGCGAGTCGGCCGGGGACTCCCTGGACTGGCTCGGCGGGGGTACGGCCCGATGACCACGGCGCCCGCCCCCGACTCGCTCACGTCGGTCTTCGTCCGGCTCAAACTGGCCCTGCTGCGCAACGGGCTGCGGCAGTCGGCCGCGCGCACGGCCGTCTATGTGACGTCGATCGTCGTCACCGTCCTCTTCGGCGCGCTGCTGCTGCTCGGCTTCGTCCTGCTGCGGGGGTACGCGGACGCCGACTCGATCGCGATCCTGATGACGGGCGTGATCGCGCTGTCGTGGGCGTTCATGCCGCTCTTCGTGTCCGGCGGCGACGAGACGCTCGACCCGTCGCGGCTCGTGATGCTGCCGCTGCACCCGCGCCCGCTGGTGCGCTCGCTGCTCGTGGCCTCGCTGGTGGGCATGGGCCCCGCGTTCACCCTGCTCGCCGGCCTGGGCGCGGCCCTCGCGCTCGCGCGGGGCGCGGCGGGTGTCGCGGCGGCGGTCGTCGCCGTGCCGCTGGTGGTCCTGGTGTGCGTGGCGCTCTCGCGGGCCGTCGCGGCCGCCAACGTACGGCTGCTGACCTCGCGCAAGGGCCGGGACCTCGCGGTACTGAGCGGTCTGGTGATCGCGGTCGGCATCCAGGTGGTCAACTTGGGCGCCCAGCGCCTGAGCCGGGCCGGGGGTCTGTCGACGCTCGAACCGGCGACGGCGGTCGTGAGCTGGTTGCCGCCCGCCTCTGCGGTCTCGGCCGTGGACTCGGCGAGCGAGGGCGACTACGCGGTGGCGGCGGCGCAGTTGCTGCTCACGGCCGTCGCCCTCGGGGCGCTGCTGTACTGGTGGCAGCGGAGCCTGGTGCGGCTGATGACCGAGCCGGACGGCTCGACGATCGGCGCGGCCCCAGACTCGGCCGGCAGCGGCCGGGAGTCCACGGGACGGCTGGCGCGGATGCTGCCGGGCGGGCGTACGGGAACGGTGATGGAGCGCAGCCTGCGCTACATCTGGCGCGACCCGAAGACCAAGATGGCCTGGATCACCTCGCTCGCGATGGGCGCGATCGTGCCCATGTTCAACGCGCTCCAGGGCGCGGGCTCGGTCTACTGGGCCTGCTTCGCCTCGGGGATGCTCGGCATGCTGATGTACAACCAGTTCGGGCAGGACACCTCGGCGTTCTGGATGGTCGCCCAGACGATCTCCACCCCGGCGGACGCGTACGCCGAACTGCGGGCGCGGGCCCTGACGCTGCTCCTGATCACCCTGCCGTTCACGGTCCTGGTGACCACGGGCACGGCGGTCGTCTCCGGCGCCTGGTCGTCGCTGCCGGACGCGCTGGGCGTGGCCTTCGCGCTGCTCGGCGCGATGCTGGGGGTCGGGGCGCTGGCCTCGGCGCTCTTCCCGTACTCGATCCCGCAGGACAGCGCGTACAAGAACGTGGCGCCGGGGCAGGGCGGACTTGCCTGGATCTCGATCTTCGGCGGCATGTTCGCGGCGGCGGTGCTGTGCGCCCCGGTGATCGGGGCGGCGATCTACCTCAACGTCGAGGACGAGACGTCCCTGCTGTGGATCCTGCTGCCGCTCGGCACGCTGTACGGCGCGCTGCTGCTGTGGGGCGGCCTGAAGCTGGCGGCGCCCCGGACTGCGCGGCGGCTGCCGGAGATCCTGGCGGCGGTCAGCAAGGGGTAGGCGGCAGTGAGCGTGCGGGGGCGGTCGGGCCTTGCGGTCCGGCCGCCCCCGCTCCTGTCAGAAGACGCCGTTCAGGCCCCACCACTCGCCGTCGACGCGTTGCCCACTCGCGAGCGAACCGTCGCCGACGCCCGGGTAGGTGAGCAGCCAGCCGAGATGGCCGGGGTATCCGTCGATCCGGTACTGCTCGTTGGTGATCGTGGAGAGGTCGGCGTAGCCATCGCCGTTGGTGTCGCCGACCGCGATGAAGGTGTCCATCGCGTTCCAGCCACCCGTGCCGATGAGCTTGCGGGCCTTGAGGGCCGAGGCGCCGCCCGGGTAGAGCCAGAGCTTGCCGGTGGCCGCCTCACGGGCGACGAGGTCGGTCACGCCGTCGCGGTCCATGTCACCGGCGCCGACGAGGGCGTTCATGCCGTTCCAGCCGCCGGAGCCGATCAGCAGGCGCTCGCCGAGACCACCCGAGCCGTTCCCGGGGTACAGCCACAGCTTCCCCGTGGACTTCTCGATCGCGACGAGGTCACTGCGGCCGTCCCCGGTGAGGTCACCGAAGGCGGTGACCTGGGCCATGCCGTTCCAGCCGCCGCTGCCGATCAGCCTGCGCTCGTAGAAGAAGCCGCTGCCGACGCCCGGGTAGACCCAGAGCTTGCCGGTGGCCGCCTCACGGGCGACGAGGTCCTCCCAGCCGTCGTCGGTGAAGTCGCCGTGGCGGGTCAGCGCGTTCATCGCGTTCCAGCCACCGGTACCGACGAGCCGGCCCTGGCCGTCTCCCCGCAGGAACCAGAGCCGGCCGGCCGTGTCCCGCGAGAGCAGGTCGGCCGTGCGGTCACCGTTCATGTCGCCGAAGGGCGCCGCGTACGCCCCCGCGGCGTTCCAGTCGGGGTACGCGGGCCGGCTGCACTCCCGCTCCGTACGGACGAACTTGATCGAGCTCGTGGGCGAGGTCGGCCAGGCGCCCCACTCGCCCGGGCCGTCGGGGCCCAGCGAGGCGTACCCGCCCATGGGCGCGTGGTCCTTCTCGTCGTACAGGCACGCGTACATCGACGTCCGGTTGGTGAACGAGCGGAACGCGTTGTCCCAACTGCCCAGCGTCGCCTGGTCCGTGTTCGCCTTGAACATCGTCCCGGTGGCCGACTCGTTCTTCCACGCGCAGAAGTAGCCCTGCGGGCAGTCGGAGGCCGCGGCCCGCGCGGGCGCCGTGCCGCCCACCCCGAGCACGGCCACGGAGGCGAGACCCAGAACGGTGGCCAGGCCTCGCAGCATGGTGGTGCGCATCAATCCCCTCCCCATCGTGCGACCGAATAGGCGATCGAGCGTACGGCGAGGAGCGCGCGGCGCACCCGTCCCTGCACGGGCTCGGCACGGGCTTCCGGCCGAACCACCGTCTCCGGATGTCGTGCGAATTCGAACCAATTCCTTATCTTCGCAGGCCAGTTGGTTGTTCGACCTTGGACCAGCTGCGCTCGGAGCGCTCTCAGCGAGGGCCGCACCCGCCCCCAACAGGCCGAACGTTCGGTCGTGACCGGAAAGCGGCGAAGGATGTGCGATCACCCTCCGCATCGGCAAGACTCCGGGGCGCAATCAGGCAGCACCCGCCCCGAAAGGACAATTCCATGCGTCCCCTGCTCCGTGACACCGCCTTCACCACCGCCCTCGCGACCGGTCTCGCACTGATCGGCGTCGCCGCGACGCCGGCCTCCGCGCAGGCCGAGCCGACGCGCCTGTACCCGCCGTCGGCGCTGGTGCTCTCCGTGGCGAAGGGCGAGGACGTGACGTCGGCGACGGTCGAGCGCGCGGTGACCCTGGGCTGCACCCCCACGGCCACGGGCACGCACCCGGCGCCCGCGTCCGCCTGCGAGGAGCTGAACGCCGTGGACGGCGACTTCGGCCGGCTGACCCGCGCGAACGCCGCCGCCCCCTGTACGCGCATCTGGGACCCGGTCACGGTCACGGGCGAGGGCATCTGGAAGGGCAAGCGCGTGACGTGGTCGGCGACGTACGGCAACCGGTGCGAGATGAACGTCGGCATGTGGAAGAGCTCGGTCTTCGCGTTCTGACGCTCTGAGCGGTCTGACGTTCCGAGCGCCCTGACGTTCCGGGCGTTCTGACGCGCGAGCGAAAGAAGGGAGGGCCTTCGTCCGAGATGCGGAACGAAGGCCCTCCCTTCCGTCTGTCAGAAGACGCCGTTGAGGTGCCACCAGTCCCAGGCCTGCGGCTGGCCGGCCTGCAGGCCGCCGGTGCCGGTACCGGGGTAGAGCACCAGGCAGCCGGCGCCCCGGCAGCCGTCGGCGACGAAGCTGCCCGTGGTCGTGGCGGCGAGATCGACGGCGCCGTCGCCGCCGTAGTCGCCCACGGCGAGGATGGTGTGCATGCCGTTCCAGCCGCCGGAGCCGATCATCACGCGGGACCCGAAGGAGCCGGCCTGGCCCGGGTAGAGCCAGAGCTTGCCGGTGGAAGCCTCGCGCGCGACCAGGTCGGCCCGGCCGTCCTTGTTCATGTCACCGGCGGCGACGAGGGCGTTCATGCCGTTCCAGCCGCCGTTGCCGAGCAGCTTGCGCGCGCCGAGGCCACCGGAGGTGGTGCCCGGGTAGAGCCAGAGCTTCCCGGTGGACTTCTCCACGGCGACGACGTCGCCGCGACCGTCCCCGGAGAGGTCGCCGAAGGCGACGACGCGGCTCATCGCGTTCCAGCCGCCGCTGCCGAGCAGCTTGCGCGTGCCCAGGGTCCCGGAGCCCGTACCCGGGTACAGCCACAGCTTGCCGGTCGACGCCTCGCGCGCGACCACGTCCTCGCGGCCGTCACCACTGAAGTCGCCGTGCCGGGTGAGCGCGTTCATCGCGTTCCACCCGCCCGAACCGACCATCCTGCCGGACATGTCACCCGGCAGGAACCACAGGCGCCCCACCTGGTCCCGGACGAGCACGTCCGCCCGCCGGTCGCCGTTCATGTCGCCGAAGCCGGCCGCCGTGGGCGCCACGGCGGAGTGCCACTCGGGGTACGGGGCCCCGTCGCACTCCCGCACCGTGGGGACGAGCTTCACCGAGCTGACGGTCTTCGGCTGTGCGTAGCCCCATTCGGTACCGGCGGGATCGGGATCCCAGATGTCGGTGCCGTTGGTGCCGTCGTAGTTCGGGCCGCTGTACAGGCAGGCGTACAGGGACGTGTGGTTCACGACCGAGTAGAACTTGTTGTCCCAGGACCCGAGCGTCGCCTTGTCGACGTTCGTCTTGAACATCGTGCCCGCGCCGTTGTCGGCCTGCCAGGCGCAGAAGTAGCCCTTCGGGCAGTCCTTGATGGCGGCCTGCGCGGGCGTCGCGCCCGCACCGAACAGCCCGAGCGAGGTGAGCCCCAGCGCGGTGACCGCGGTGGCCAGACTTCTTCCCCAAGATGTACGCATTTGTTGCTTTCCCTCCCTGATGCGGCACGGAGTGCTCCTCGACGCGCCGCGAGGGGGACCGTACATCAGGCCACCGTCACCGCATGCGGGAGCCCCGGCTCCACGGGCCGCTCCTCGCCGGTGGGCCGGAACCGTGTCGTCCACAGCCCCGCTCGGGCACAATCCCCCGCATGTCGGGGGACGTGCGCGAGGCGGGCGAGCACAGGGACCGGTTCCTGGTCCGACGCTGGATGGAACCGCACGAGGAGGCCGTCCTGCGGGACACCCCGATCGCGGTCCTCCAGCAGGTCAGGTTCTGGGGCGGCATCGCGATCGCCGTCGCGATCAAGTGGCCCGTGATCATGACTGGTGACGACGTCGACGGAAACCTCCTGGCGGCCTGGGCGCGGGACAGCGGCCTACGACTCCTCCTCGTGCCGTTCCTGCTGCTCGTGACGGCACCGCTGGTGGTCGCCGCGTACTTCCTGATCCTCCGGCCCCCGACCGGGGGCGCGCTCGGTGGACGGCTGCGAGGCCCCCTCACGGCGGCGGGCGCCTTCCTCGGGCATCTGCTGATGACGGTCGGAGGCGTGACGGGCGCCCTCTGGGTGAGCACCAAGGACTTCGAGGAGCAGCCGATCCTCTCGGGTCTCGCGATTCTCGTCTGTCTGTACGTGGGACTGCGCCGCGTCGGGTTCCTCTACTTCGCCGTTCCCGCGATCTCGCGGCACATGTTCCGCACGATCGAGATCCACCCGGCGTTTCCGGCCCTGATCACAGTGGCCCTCGCCTGGGAACTCACCCTCCAGGACCTCCTGTTCCCGCTGGCGGAGTTCCCGGGCGTGCCCTTCCTGCTCCCGCTCAGCGGCGCCGTCGCCACGACCGCCGTCGCAGGCGTCGAACTGTGGCGGCTGCGCGCGGCCCACGGCATGCGCTTCCGCCGGTTGACCCGCCCGGTCACTCCACCGCGCGACTGACCATCAGATGCAGGAGCCCCGGCTCCACGAACGGGTCCTCCTCGGTCGGCCGGGACCGCCAGTCCAACGGCCAGGTCACCCCGTCGAGCGCCGGAACCCCGACGAACGCCTCACTCCGCCCACTCCGACTCAGCGCCCGCGCCGGGGCCGGCCAGGCGTGGGCGACGGCGGTCTGCGGGGGCAGCAGAAAGTACAGGTTCCGCTCACCGGTGGCCTCCCGCACGATCGGCCCGGCACGGAAGTCGGTGAACTCCATGAGCCGGTACGCGACGTCCTCCCCGAGGAACCCGCCGATCCGAACGGCATCGAAGTGCACGCCCGCGTGCCGAAGGGCGTGACCGGTGGCGGGAACCCAAGGGGGCACCCTGTCAAGTGACTTGCGCGAATTCATGACACCAGCTTTCCGGCGTCGCTCTACTGTGACCAGGGCCACAGGCGCTTTGTGCCGGGCTGTGCGTTCGGGGAGGTCAGGCGTGAACAAAGGAAACAAGGGGAGCCCTGGGGCCGCGAAGGCCTTCGGGAGGCTGTTGCGCTTCCATCGGGAGCGCGCGAAGGTCTCGCAGGAGGCGCTGGGCAAGGCGACCGGATACTCCAAGTCCCAGGTGGCCATGATCGAGCGCGGGGAGCGCCGGGCGAGGGGCGACTTCGTCGTGATCGCCGACAGCCTGCTCGGTGCACAAGGTGCACTGATCGAGGTCGCGGAGGAGATGACCGAGAGCGGGGTGGCTGCCTGGTTCGAGGACTACTTGGGAGAAGAGGCCAAGGCAGCGGGCATTCACAAGTACGAGACCCACCTCGTCCCGGGCCTTCTCCAGACCAAGGACTACGCACGGGCGGTCTTCGAGAGCGCCGTACCGGCGCTGGAGGACGAGGAGATCGAGGCGGGCATCTCGGCTCGCCTCGCACGGCAGGAGCTCTTCTACCGCAAACCCGCACCGCTGGTGACCTTCGTCCTGGAGAGGTCCGCGCTCACCAAACCACTCGGCGGGCCGGAAGTCCTCCGCAGCAACCTGCTGCACATCCGCCAGTGCGCCGATCTGCGGAACGTGACGATCCAGGTAATGCCGGAGAACCGACGGACCCATGCCGGACTCAACGGGTCCTTCACGCTCCTGGAGACAGAGGAGCGTCGCAGACAACTCGTCTATGTCGAAGGGCAGGGCGGCAGGTACTTTCTCAGCGAGCAGCCGGATGTGGGAGACGTCTTCGCCCGCTACAGCACTCTGCGGGCGCAGGCCCTTACTCCCGAGGACTCGGCACAACTGATCGAACAGGTGGCACGAGAGCTATGAGCACCGACCTCAACTGGTTCAAGAGCAGCTACAGCGGCGACCAGGGCGGCGACTGCGTCGAGGTCGCGGTCGGCTGGACGAAGTCCTCGTACAGCGGCGACCAAGGCGGCGCCTGTGTCGAGGTCGCCTGGACCAAGTCCCCCTACAGCCGCCCCCACACCGTCCACGTCCGGGACTCCAAGGACACGACCGTCCCCGCCCTCACGCTCTCCCCCGCCGCCTGGACGCACTTCCTTTCGGGCAGCACCTGGCTGTAACTCGCCTGCTCTCGACGCGAGTTGGGCCCTACCTTGGGCCGACACTTCGATTCGAGGGGGCACCATGTCCGCATTGCGCAAGTCGTTCGCGGTTCTGGCCATGACCGCGGTGATCTCGTTGGGCTTCGCCGGCACCAGTCACGCGGACATCAGCTGCGACTGGGTGTGGGACGGCGCGGGCGCCTGGTACTGCCAGCCCGCGTAGCCGCGGGTGTCGGCGAGGTGTTCGTGCTGAACACCTCGCCGACGCGCACGCGGTCAGGGGTCCCCGTTCCCGCCGTTGCCGCCCCAACCGGCCTCAACGAACGACTCCGACCAGGGCTTTCGCGCCGACCGCTCCTACCGGAAGTTCTTTCGAACGTCGCGTCGGAACTGCTTGATGGCATCTCGCAGGTTGATGTAGTCGAGGGCGAGTCCCACACCGCGTGCAGTCCACTTCACTGCCGTCACCAGCACCTCTTCCACGGCATCCTTCTTTCTCCGACCCGTATTTCCCCTTCAGACTCCGCTACGGCCAAGAGGGTTGCGCAACTGCCGCACGGCAAGGTGGCATCGCACGCCCGGTCGCAACAGGCCTAGTCCTGCCAGTAGAAGAGCAGCGCCCCGACCGTCAGGGGCCCGCGGCCGCCGAAGTAGTAGACGCAGAGGTCCGTGACGCGGATCGTGCCGGTCTCCGCGTCGATCCAGCGGAAGCCCGCCCCTTCGAGTGCGTGGCGGGCGGTGGCGTAGGCGGCGGAGTCCTCCTCGTAGCCCTCCTCCTCGTCCGTGGCGAAGGGGCCCAGCGTGCTGATCAGGAAGCGCCTGCCGGCGGCCTCGATGACGTGGTACGTCCCGTCCCCCTGCTGGTTGTCCTCTCCGCAGGAGACCGGGGGTTTCGGCGCGAGGCCCGCCGTCGTGAGCGCGGCCGTCGCGCGGCGGAGCTGGTCGTCGACGTCGGGGCGGGCGGGCGGGTCGGTGCACAGGACCTCGATCCGCCACCGCGGGTCGCTCGTGGTCTCGCAGCCGGGGGCGTACTCGTGGACGATCGCGGCGCGGAGCTCCTCGTCCAGGTCCTCGACCTCGACGCGGGGGCGGCCCAGGTTCTCGTACACCGCCCTGGTCTCGGCCGTGTCCTCGGTGAGGCCGTGGAGCGCGTACGTCGCCCACAGCTTCGCCTCGGTCGTCGGCGCCTCGCCGATGTAGGCGCGCAGGCGGTCCGGGTCGTCCGCGCACCACTGGGCGCGGTGGGCGACCCGCCGGTCCGGGTCCGCGAGGGCGTCGGTCACGTCCTCGTCGGCGCGGTAGCGCATCCGGAGGTGGAAGAGGCGGTCCTCGGGCCGGTCCGTGCCCAGGTCCGCGAGGATCGTGGCCGTACCGTGCCGGTCGACCAGCCCGTCCAGACCGGCTTCGGCGGCGGCGCGGGTGCCCTGGGACGGCGACGCGGCGAGGGTCGCCAGGTCGTGCGCGGCCGAGCGGTCGCCGAGCAGGCCGCGCGCCTTGAGGAACGCCTCGGTCATGCCGTACGAGGTGTCGCTCCGGCGGTCCTCGTGCCGCAGCCAGGGCAGCAGTTCCTCCCGGTCCGCGAGCAGGTCGAGGAGTTCCCGGCGCAGCTCGTCGTGCGGGTCTCGGATGCGGGCGGTCAGCTCGGGGGCGTACTGCTCCGGGACCCGGCCGGTCAGTGCGATCACGCAGGGGCTCCGGCGCCACCACGGGTGGCTGGGGTCGGCCACGTACCGGGCGAGCGTCGGGGCGTCGACCTCGAGGAGGCCTGCCGTGTCGGCGTGTCCGGCCTGCGGTATCAGCGTCTCGATGGTTCGCATGCGGGGAGGCTACTGCTGCCGCGCCGCCCTGAGCAGGGCGATTTCGTGGCGATGCCCGAGTCGGCGCGCGGGGACACCATGGAGGTATGCCACTGGTCAGACGGCGTGAGCCGGTCGTCATCGAGGCACCGTCCGTACTCGGGCTGCGGCCGTCCGGGGTTCAGGACCTTCCCGGGGTGCTGCTTGGTGAGTTGCCGCGGGCCGGTCGGGTCGAGGCACCGCCGTACGACCCGGTGCCGGATGCCGCGACCGGGGTGCTCAATCCGGGCGGGATCGCCCGGTACTCCGGGCTGCTGGCCGATGCCGTCGGCCAGGTTCTGGATTCGGGGCGGCTTCCGGTCGTCCTGGGTGGGGACTGCAGCATCCTGCTGGGCAACCTGCTGGCCCTGCGGCGGAGGGGGCGGTACGGGCTGCTGTTCCTGGACGGGCACACCGACTTCTACCAGCCCGAGGCCGAGCCGGCCGGTGAGGCCGCGTCGATGGAGCTGGCCCTCGCGACCGGCCGCGGGCCCCGCGTACTGACCGACCTGGAGGGGCGCCGGCCGCTCGTCCGGGACGAGGACGTCGTCGCCTTCGGGTTCCGCGACGCCGACGCGTCCGCCGCCGACGGGATGCAGCCGCTGCCGGCGGGGCTGTACGCCCTGGACCTGGACGACGTCCGCGCGGCCGGCGCCGCCGATGCCGCGCGGGGCGCGGTCGAGCGGCTCACCGGGGGTGCGGTGGACGGGTATTGGGTCCACCTCGACGTGGACGTCCTCGACGACGCGATCATGCCGGCCGTGGACTACCGCCAGCCGGGCGGGCTGAGCTGGGCCGAGCTGGAGGACGTCCTGGGTATGGCGCTGGCCGACGACCGGGCCGTGGGGTTCGACGTCACCATCTTCAACCCCCGCCTCGACCCGGACGGCTCGATCGGGACCCGGCTGACGGAGTGCCTGGCAGCGAGCCTGCGGCGGGCCGACGCTCGGTGACGTGACGCGCCCGCCCGCGTCGCGACAATCGTCAACTCTCCTCGGTTCGCAGCCGAGTTGATCGTACGATCTGTCCCATGGGGGACACACTCGCTCCGGGTACGACCCTGGCCGGGGGCCGGTACCGCATCGACGCGCTGCTGGACAGCGGCGGGATGGCGCATGTCTACCGGGCCCACGACGTCAGGCTCAACCGGCAGGTCGCGATCAAGACCATGCGGCCGAGGATCGCCCTGGAACCGGACTCCGTACGCCGGTTCCAGCGCGAGTCACAAGCGATGGCGAGGCTCGGACACATCCACGTGGTGACCGTGCACGACACCGGAGAAGAGGAACAGGCAGAGGGGCCGCCGATGCCCTACTTCGTCATGGAGCTGGTGGACGGGCCTTCCTTGTCGGCCAAGCTGCGCGAACAGGGCATGCTGCCCGCGTCAGAGGCGGTGCCCCTGGCGGACCAGATCCTTTCCGCGCTCGAGGCCAGCCACGACCGCGGGCTCGTCCACCGCGACATCAAGCCGGCGAACGTCCTGCTGGCCCCGGGTGGCATCGCGAAGGTGGCGGACTTCGGGATCGTCCGGGCCCTCACCCGCAACCAGACCGCTCTGACAAGCCCCTACTTCGCGATAGGGACCGCGCACTACATGGCCCCGGAGCAGGTTCGGGGCGAACCGGACCTCGACGGTCGGTGCGACCTGTACGCGGTCGGCGTCCTGCTCTTCGAGATGCTGACGGGCAGCAAGCCCTTCGACGGCCACGACGCGCACGCGATCGCCCAACAGCAGCTGTACGCGCCGCCACCGACGCTGGCATCGCGCGGGATCACCGGGCAGCCAGGCCTTGAGATGGTCCTCGCTCGCGCACTCGCCAAGAAGCCCGATGATCGGTACCCCGACGCGCGGGCGCTGCGCGGGGCACTGCGGGCCGCGGTGACGGCACCCGCACCGCCGCCCCCGCCCCCGCGTCCGACCTTGGGTCTGGGTCCGGGTCAGGGACTGCGTCCGACCCTGATCGCCCCCGGCACGGGAGCTCCCGGTTCCACCAGGACCTCCCGCCGTCCGGGCGGCGCAGTGGCCGACAGGCAGCCTGCGCAGCCGTTGCCGCGTCTCAAGCTCGTCGTCCACGGCGTCCGGCTGGCCCTCTGCGCTCTCCTGCTGGTCGTGGCGCTCTGGTTCGCGGGGGAAGTCGGCGGATTCATCGATGTCGGGGACTGGAGCGGCGCCCGCTGGACGGCCTTCGCCGGGACGGCCGCGAGTGCCGTCGGGCTGCTGGGGGCCTTGCCGGTCTGGCGCCCCGACAAGAAGGGCCCGACCTCCTTCATCCAGGTCATCTCCTGGCTCCTGGCCGTCGCCCAGCTGCTCAGCCTGATCTACGGCTGCCTCTCCCTGGTGGTCCTGAAGGACCAGGAGGGGTGCACGTTGAACTGGTCCAAGACCAAGTGCGAACTCCAGTGACGCGGGGATCCGTTCGGCTCGATCGAGCATCCCGACGGCGGTCCGCCCCCCGCCCCGCTTCGCTCAGTACGTGTGGCCGACGTACGCCAAGGCCTGCTTGAGCAGGAGGCCTCGGCCGCCCGGCATCTCGTTCTGGACGGCCGGGGACGCGGCCTCCTGGGGGGAGAACCAGACGAGGTCGAGGGCGTCCTGGCGGGGACGGCAGTCGCCCGTCACCGGGACGACGTACGCGAGGGCCACGGCGTGCTGGCGCGGGTCGTGGTACGGGGTGACGCCCGCCGTGGGGAAGTACTCGGCGATCGTGAACGGCTGCAGGGAGGACGGGACTCGGGGGAGGGCCACGGGGCCGAGGTCCTTCTCCAGGTGCCGGAGCAGCGCGTCGCGGACCCGCTCGTGGTGCATCACGCGGCCGGACACCAGGCTGCGGCTGATCGTTCCGTCGGCGCCGATGCGCAGCAGCAGTCCGATGCTGGTCACCTCGCCGCTGTCGTCCACGCGCACGGGAACAGCCTCGACGTACAGGATCGGCATCCGCGCGCGAGCACTCTCCAGCTCGTCCGTGGCCAGCCAACCAGGCGTGATTTCGGTCGTGTCAGACATCGCCTGATCATACTTTCCGGACGCCGTTCCGCACCGGAACGCGACACCAACGGCGGGTGGCTGTACGAAATCCACTCCGCCGGGCGAGTGGACTCACCGGGGCGACGGGCCGAGGAACGGGGGCGCGCGAGGGCGCGGGGGTCACGTTGGCCGTCCGGATCGTGAGTTCCGCATCCTGAACTGGAAGAGACGCCTCGCCATGCGCCGTACCCCCACCCGCCGGCTCTTCGCCGCCGCCGCCGTGCTCGTCGCCTCCCTCCTCGCCCCGCTGGCCACCGTTCCGGCGACCGCCGCCACCGGTGCCGCGCTCCCCGCCTCCGTCCCCGCCGACCGCGGCGGCGACGGCTTCTCGCCCGAGCTGACCGCCCGCCTGGACAAGGTCATCGAGGACGTCCGTACGCAGGCCGGGATCCCCGGTCTCGTCGCCGGGCTCTGGATGCCCGGCAAGGGGCGCTACGTCCGCGCGAGCGGCGTCGCCGACAAGGTCACCGGCGAGCCGATGTCCACCGACGTCTTCCTGCGGATCGGCAGCGAGACCAAGACGTTCACGGTCACCGCGCTCCTGAAGCTCGTCGACGACGGCAGGATCAAGCTCGACGACCCGATCGCCAAGTACATCGCCGGCGTCCCGAACGGCTGGAAGATCACCCTGCGCCACCTCGCCGAGATGCGCAGCGGCCTCTTCCCGTACACCGACGACGAGGACTTCCAGCATGACCTGCTGTCCGACCCGAGCCGGTACTTCTCCCCGTACGAGGTGCTCTCGTACGGCTACACGCACAAGAACACCTTCGCCCCCGGGGCGCAGTTCCAGTACTCCAACAGCAACCTGGTCCTGCTCGGCCTGGTGATCGAGAAGGTCAGCGGGCACCGGCTCGTCGACTTCCTGGAGAAGCGGGTGCTCCGCCCGGCGAAGCTGCGCCACACGCTGCTGCCGGAGGGCGCCGAGTTCCCCGAGCCGCACCCGCGCGGCTACACCAACCAGACGCTGAGCGGCGAGGTCACCGACTCCACGGACTGGAACCCCAGTTGGGCGTGGGCGGCCGGGGCGATGATCTCGAACCTTGAGGATCTGCGGCGCTGGGCGAAGATCGTCGCCACGGGTGAGCTGCTCAGCCCGGAGACCCAGGCGCAGCGTCTGAAGTTCCTGCCGACCGGTTTCCCGGGCACCAGCTACGGCCTCGGCATCTTCAACAGCGGTGGCTGGATCGGGCACAACGGCTCCATCCCGGGGTACGAGACCGTGACCGTCTACCTGCCCTCGCAGAAGGCCACCCTGGTGCTGATGCTCAACACCGACATCACGAGCCAGGGCCAGGAGCCGAGCTCGCTGGTCGCCCGCGCGATCACGCAGGTCGTGACACCGAACAACGTCTACGACCGGCCCGTGCCGCCGCGCGTGGCCGCACCCGCCGTGCGCCCCACGGCATGAGACGGCGCGTCAGGAGGTGAGGACGCCTTCCAGGAACGGCTCGATCGCCGTGCGCCAGGCGTCCGGGTGGTCGTAGTGCAGGAGGTGGCCGGCGTCCGGGATCTCCGCGTACGCCCCGCGCGGGAGGACGCGGACCATCTCCTGGGCCTCGGCGCGGCCCAGCTCGCCGTCCAGGCCGCGGACCACGAGCGTGGGGCAGCGGACCTGGGCGAGCGAGTCCCAGTGGGCGTCGTGGACCCAGGTCTCGCGGGAGGTCAGCATCTGGGCCGGGTCGAAGACCGGCCACCAGCCGTCGGGGCGCTCGGTCATCACCTCGGCGAAGAAGTCGCCGCGCGCCGGGTTCGGCCGCTCGACCCAGGGGTCGTCCTCGCCGAACCACTGCCGGACCGCGTCGAGCGAGGCGAAGGGCGCCGGCCAGCGGCGGAACCAGTCCGTCCATTCGCGCTGCGAGGCGGCCCCGAGGGCCGAGGCCCGCATGTCGCAGATGACCAGGGCGCGGACCAGGTCGGGGTGCTCGGCCGCGAGCTGCCAGGCGGTGAGGGCGCCCATGGAGTGCCCGACGAGGGTGACGGGGCCGAGGCCCAGCTGCTCGACGGCGGCGGCCGCGTCCGCGACGTACGCCTCGCGTGTGAAGGGTCCGGCGGCGGGCTTCTCGCTGCTGCCGTGACCGCGCTGGTCGAGGGCGACGACCCGATGCCCCTCGGCCAGCCAGCGGGCCGTGGGGGCCCAGTGCGAGGCGTTCCCCATCAGGCCGTGCAGCAGTAACACCCCGGAACCGGTGGCCCCGGCCGGTGCTGTCTGCTCTTCCGTGAACTCCCAGGCAGCCAGGCGTACGCCGTCGGCCCCGGTGACGTCGAGACGTCGCACCATGTTCCCTGGCACCCCCTCTTTCCCATCGAGCGTGTCGAGCCCCGCCAGACTATCGAACCCATATTCGAAAATGGGGTTCTGCCACGTAACACCCCTCGTTCGAGTGACCGCGCTCAAGGATTGACGCGCGCCGCCGAGGGGAGATCTTCAGCGGGAGGCGGACCGCTCGGGGAAAACGGTCCGAGGGGAATGACCCTGGGAGCTCGGGGCTCCGGGTCAGCACAGGGGAGGACAGGCCCCGGCGCCCATGGGCGCCGGGGCTCCTTGTCTGCTGAGGCACCGCCCCCGACGACTCCATCGCACCCACCCCTCCCCGGCCCACGATCCGGCTCTACGAACCGACCCCAGCGTGGCACGCCGAGGGGCGCGGGCGTGGCGATTCCGCCGTAAAACGGGCCGGGCCGCTTGTGGGGGCGGCGTACGGGACCGTAAAGGGACCCGAGGAGTGGCGTGGTGTCCCTCGCGGGGTGGTCCTAGCGCTTCGCCACGAAGACGTGTGCCGCGACCTCCGCGTCCAGCTCCGCCGCCTCGCCGCTGCTGCCGACCAGGACGCCGCCCGCCGACTCCGTCACGCTCACCACGGAACCGGGCTGCACGCCCGCCCGACGCAGCGTGTACATCAGCTGGGCGTCCGTCTGGATCGGCTCGCCGATCCGGCGCACGATCACCGTCTTGCCGTCCGCGCCCGCGTCCAGGTCGGCGAGCGAGACCATGGAGTCGTCCAGGAAGGACTCCGCCTCGGCCTTCTCGCCCAGCTCCTCCAGGCCCGGGATCGGGTTGCCGTACGGCGACTCCGTCGGGTGCCGGAGCAGCTCCAGAACGCGCCGCTCGACGGCCTCGCTCATCACGTGCTCCCAGCGACAGGCCTCCGCGTGGACCTGCTCCCACTCCAGGCCGATCACGTCGACGAGGAGACACTCGGCCAGGCGGTGCTTGCGCATCACGCGCGTCGCGAGGCGGCGGCCCTCGTCGGTCAGCTCCAGGTGCCGGTCGCTGGCGACCGCGACCAGACCGTCCCGCTCCATGCGGGCCACGGTCTGGCTCACCGTGGGGCCGCTCTGGTCCAGCCGCTCGGCGATGCGGGCGCGCATGGGGACCACGCCTTCCTCTTCGAGCTCGAGGATGGTGCGGAGATACATCTCCGTGGTGTCGATCAGTCCGGACATACGTGCCCCTCGATGAGTCGTGCGCTGGCCCTGCACCAATTCTGACGCATCACACCGACAACCGTGCCGCGCGGGGGAAACGCCGGGCAAAGACGGTATTGACAGAGCAATGGTCCAGACCGCACGGTGATCCGCGACACGACGACAAGGAGCTTCGGCAATGGGCGACAGTGCGCGCGAGTCCAAGCTGGCAGGGCAGTTCTTCGATGCCGCGATCGGCCTGCTCCAGCAGGTCCGCGACCAGGACTCCGAGGAGATCGCCGCCGCCGGGACCGCGATCGCCGAGGCCGTCGCCGCCGGCGGCCGGCTCTTCGCCTTCGGCGCGGGCCACTCCTCGCTGGCCGCCCAGGACGTCGTCTACCGGGCGGGCGGCCTGGCCCTGATGAACCTGCTGGCCGTCCCCGGTGTCGTCGGCGTCGACGTCATGCCGGCGACGCTCGGCTCCGCCCTGGAGCGGGTGGACGGCCTCGCGGGCGCGGTGCTCGACTCCTCGCCCGCCAAGGCGGGCGACGTCCTGATCATCATCTCCCTCTCGGGCCGCAACGCCCTGCCGGTCGAGATGGCGATGAACGCCCGCGCCCTGGGCCTGACGGTGATCGGCGTCACCTCGGTGGCGTACGCGACGGAGACGAAGTCCCGGCACGTCTCGGGGACGTACCTGAAGGACCACTGCGACATCGTCCTCGACTCGCGGATCGCGGTCGGCGACGCCGAACTGACCCACGAGGCCATCGAGGCCCCGTTCGCCCCGGCCTCGACGGTCGTCACCAGCGCCCTGATGCAGGCCACCATGGCCGCCGCGGCCGAGGAGATGGTCCGCCTGGGCATCGAGCCGCCGCTCCTGCGCTCGGGCAACGTCGACGGCGGCCACGAGTGGAACGGCCGCGTGATGACCGAGTACCGCGACCGGATCTTCTTCCGGCACTGACCGGCGCCCGCGTACCGAGGCGCTGACCGCTCTCACTGGCTGAAACGGACCCCGACCGTGAGCCCGCCGCCCTCCCGGTTGGCGGTCGCGGTCGGGGTCGCGCCGTGGGCGCGGGCGATGGAGTCGACGATCGAGAGGCCGAGGCCCACGCCCTCGCCGGGGGCCTGGGTGCGGGCGGAGATGCGCCGGAAGGGTTCGAAGAGCAGGGGGACGGTCTCGGGCGGGACGACCGGGCCGGTGTTCGTGACCTCGATGCCCTCGGGGCCCGTACGGACCTCGACGCGGCCGCCCGGGACGTTGTGCCGGACCGCGTTCGCCACCAGGTTGTGGGCGAGCCGGTCCAGGAGCACCGCGTCGCCGCTCACCGTCAGGGGCCGGGCGTCCACCACGACGTCGAGCCCGCGCTCGGCCGCCTCGGCCGCGAGGGACTCGGCCGCCCGCGTGGCGACCTCGTGCAGCGCGACTGGGCGCCGCTCCTGGAGCCCCTGGTCGCAGGAGGCGAGCAGCAGCAGGCCCTCGATGGTCCGTTCGCTGGCGTCGGCGACCTCGATGAGCTTCTCCCGGATCCGGGCCACCCGCTCGGGACCCGGCTCCCCCGCGAGGCCGATCTCGGCGGCCGCCCGCTGCACGGCGACCGGGGTCCGCAGCTCGTGCGCCGCGTTCGCCGCGAACCGCTGCTGGGCCGAGACCAGCCGCTCCATCCGCCCGAGCATCTCGTCGAAGGTGTCCGCGAGGCGCTTCAGCTCCCCCGGCGGCCCGTCCAGGGCGATCCTCTCGTGCAGGTTCTCCCCGGAGAGGCGCCGGGCCGTGTCCGTGATCACGGCGACCGGGCGCAGCACCCGGCCCGCCATCCACCAGGCGAGGGCGACGGAGAGGACGGCGTACGCGGCGAGGACGAGCAGCGAGACCGTGAGGAGGCGTTCGAGGGCGGCGCTCTCGGCCGCGTCGCTCAGCGTCCGGGTGATCGCCAGGCCCTGCGTCGGGACCGTGGGCGTGGCCTCCCGCCAGGCCGGGCTGGGCGTGGCGGCGACGGCCGGCAGGTCCTGGAGGCGCTGCGCGGGCACAGCGGTCGTCATGGCCACGCTGATCGACGAGTACAGGCCCTCCTTCACCAGGAAGTACACGACCCCGGTGAGCAGCGCGCCCGCCAGCAGGAGCAGCCCGCCGTAGAGCGCCGTGAGGCGGGCGCGTTCGCCGGCCATGGCGGCCCTCAGCGACAGCATCACGCGCGCCCTCATGACGCGACGATCCGGTAGCCCGCGCCCGGCACGGTCTCCACCACCGGTGGCTCACCGAGCTTCGCGCGGAGCTTGCTCAGGGTCACCCGTACCGCGTTCGTGCGGTAGCTGGTGTGCTCCTCCCACACCTGCTCGATCAGGTCCTCACCGCTCACCACGGCGCCCTCGGCGCGCAACAGCGCCTCCAGGACCGCGAACTCCTTCCGCGACAGGTGCAGGTGCCGGCCGTCGCGGCTGGCCTGGCGGCGGGCGGTGTCGAGGACGATCCCGGCCCGTTCCAGGACCGGCGGGAGCGCGGGCCGGGCGCGCCGGCCCAGGGCGAGGACGCGGGCGAGCAGCTCGTCGTACGCGAAGGGCTTGGCCAGGTAGTCGTCGGCGCCGAGGCCGAGCCCCTCGACCCGGTCCCGTACCGTTCCGGCGGCCGTCAGCATCAGGACCCGGGTCATCAGGCGCTGGTCGACCACGCGGCGGCAGACGTCGTCGCCGTGGATCCCGGGCAGGTCGCGGTCGAGGACCATGACGTCGTACTCCCCGAACTGAAGCTTCCGCAGGGCCTCCAGGCCGTCGGCCGCGACGTCCACGGCGAGCGCGTCGCGGCGCAGCCCCTCGGCGATCATCTCGGCGAGAAACGCCTCGTCCTCCACCACCAGTACACGCATGGCCCCTGTCTATCCGACCCGGGCTTTCGTCTCCGTAAACCGATCCGCTGAGAGAAACGAAACCCCTCGGGCGCGCACGCTGCCGCCCATGACGATCACCGGACGTACCACTCGACGTACGCGAGAGACCTTCCAGATGGCCGCGGCCGTCTCCATCGCCGCGCTCGCCCTGCTGACCACCGCGTGCACCGCCGACGGCGGCGGGAAGAAGGACGCGGCGAGCGAGAGCGTGAGCGACGAGGGCAAGAAGGCCGACCAGGCCCTGGAGCACCGCAAGTGCCTGCGCGAGCAGGGCCTCGACGTGCCCGAGCCCAAGCCGGGCGAGGAGGGTGTCGGGCTGACCATCGGCGGCGACGGCATGTCGAAGGAGAAGATGGAGAAGGCGTTCAAGGCCTGTCAGGGCAAGGGCGGCGCCGGCATGGGCAAGGAGCCGACCCAGGCCGAGAAGGACAAGATGATCAAGTACGCCCAGTGCATGCGGAAGAACGGCTTCGACATGCCCGACCCGACGTTCGGCGAGGGCGGGATGACGGCGGCGCGGCCGATACCGCAGGGCGAGCAGGCCAAGAAGTTCGAGAAGGCCAACAAGGCGTGCGAGAGCGTGTCGCGATGAGCCGACGCAAACTCGTGGCCGCCCTGGCGACGATCGTCGTCGTCGCGGGCGCCGGGGTCGCGGTGACCGCGCTCGCCGCCCCCGAGGAGCCGCAGGCCGCGGCGGACTCGAGGCGGCCGCCCGCGACGGTCCCGATCACCCGGGGCGACCTGAGCGACAGCTCCCAGCAGGACGGCACGCTCGGCCATCTCGGCGAGCGGAAGATCAACGCGGGCCCCTCCGGGATCCTCACCCGGATCGCCCCGACCGGCTCGACCGTCGCGCGCGACGAGCGGCTGTACGAGGTCGACGGCAGGCCCGTCCGCCTGATGTACGGCGCCGAGCCCATGTACCGGACCCTGAAGACCGGCGACAAGGGCAACGACGTGCGGCAGCTGGAGGAGAACCTGGCCGCCCTCGGCTACGCCGGCTTCACCGTCGACGAGGAGTACACGGACAAGACCGCCGCCGCCGTGAAGCGCTGGCAGAAGTCGCACGACCAGAAGCAGACGGGGACGGTCGGCCCCGACGCGATCGCCTTCGCCGGGAGCGCGGTGCGCGTCAAGGAGGCGGGCGCGGCGACCGGTGACCAGGTGGGGCCCGGGCGGCCGGTGCTCACGGTGACCGGCTCCGAGCGGGTCGTACGGTTCAAGATGCCGGTCGCGGACGCCGGTTCGGCGAAGACCGGGACCCGGGTCACCGTCCAGCTCCCGGACGGGACGACGGCGCCGGGCAAGGTGTCGTCGGTGGGGAAGACCGCGTCGACCGGGGACGACCCGCAGGACCGCACCCCGAAGATCGACATCACGGTCTCCTTCGACGCGCCGGGCAAGGTCACGGGCGTGGACCAGTCCCCGGTCACCGTCGACCTCACCGGGGAGACCCGGAAGAACGTGCTGTCCGTGCCCGTCAACGCGCTGCTCGCCCTGCCGGGCGGCGGCTTCGGCGTCCAGGTCGTCGACGGCGGCGGGCGGACGCGGGACGTCCGGGTCGAGCTCGGGATGTTCGGCCAGGGCCGGGTGGAGATCAGCGGGGACGGGCTGCGCGAGGGCATGAAGGTCGGGGTGCCGTCCGTATGAGCGCGGTAGTGAAGCTCTCCGGGGTCACCAAGGAGTACGCGGGCGGTGTCCGGGCCCTCGACGGCGTGGATCTCACCGTCGGCACGGGCGAACTGCTCGGGATCGTCGGCCCGTCCGGGTCCGGCAAGTCCACGCTGCTGCACATCGTCGGCACCCTGGACCGGCCGAGCGCCGGGACCGTGGAGATCGCCGGACACGACGTGGCCGCGCTGACGGACCGCCGGCTGTCCGCCCTGCGGGCGCGCCACATCGGCTTCGTGTTCCAGGCCTTCCACCTGGTGCCCGGGGTCGGCGCCCTGGAGAACGTCGCCGAGGGGCTGCTCTACTCGGGGCTCCCCCGGGCGCGGCGGCGCGCGCTGGCCGCCGAGGCGCTCGCCCGTGTCGGGCTCGCCGACCGGATGAAGCACCGCCCGCACGAGCTGTCGGGCGGCCAGAAGCAGCGCGTGGCCATCGCCCGCGCGGTGGTCGGCGAACCCGACCTGCTGCTCGCCGACGAGCCGACGGGCGCGCTCGACTCGGCGTCCGGGGAGGCGGTGATGGACCTGCTGCACGACCTCAACGAGCACGGCGCGACGATCGCGGTCATCACGCATGACACGGAGATCGCCGGCCGCCTGCCGCGCCAGGTCCGGATCCGCGACGGCCGCGTGGTGGCGGACACGGCACGTGGGAAGGTCGCGGCGTGAGGGCGCGACGCGCCCTGAAGGCCGCGCGGCTCGGGCCCCGGGATGTGCTGCACGTCGGTTCGGCCGGGCTGCGGAGTCGGCCCGTGCGGGTGGTGTTGTCGGCGCTCGGGATCGCCATCGGGATCGCCACGATGATCGCGGTCGTGGGCATCTCGGCGTCCAGCCAGGCCCAGTTGATGCGGCAGCTCGACGCGCTCGGCACGAACATGCTGGTGGCCAAGCCGGGTGAGGGGATGTTCAGCGGCCAGGAGGTCAAGCTGCCCAAGGACGCCGTGGGCATGGTCGGCCGGATCGACGGCGTCGAGGAGGTCGGCGCGACCGCCGACCTCAAGCGCACGGTCCGGCGCTCCGAGAAGATCCCCGAGGGCGAGACGGGCGGGATCGCCGTCAAGGCCGCCACGGAGCGGCTGCTCGCCGCCCTGCGCGGCGGCACGGCGTCCGGCACCTGGCTGAACGCCGCCAACGGCCGCTACCCGTCCGTGGTGTTGGGCCATGTCGCGGCCGAACGGCTCGGCATCACCGAGCCGGGCCGGCAGGTCTGGATCGACGACCGGTACTTCACGGTCGTCGGCATCCTCGACCCGCTGCCCCTCGCGCCCGAGATCGAACGCGCGGCGCTGGTCGGCTGGGAGGGCGCGCAGAAGCTGCTGGGCTTCGACGGGCACCCGACGGCGGTGTACGAGCGGTCCACCGACGCGTCCGTACGGGACGTCCAGCGGCTGCTCGCCCCGACGATCGACCCGGAGAACCCGCAGAACGTGGCCGTCGGCGACCCGTCGGCGGCGCTCCAGGCGAAGGCGGCGACCGAGGGGGCCTTCTCCACGCTGCTGCTCGGCCTCGGCGGGATCGCGCTGCTCGTGGGCGGGGTGGGCGTGGCGAACACCATGATCATCTCGGTCCTTGAACGCCGCCACGAGATCGGCCTGCGCCGCTCCCTGGGCGCGACCAGGGGCCAGATCAGGATCCAGTTCGTCACGGAGTCCCTGATGCTGTCGGGCCTCGGGGGCCTCGCGGGCGTGGCGCTCGGCGGCGCGGCGACGGGCGTGTACGCGTACACGGGCGGCCTGCCGTGGGTGGTGCCGCCGTGGGCGGTCGGCGGCGGCTTCGGCGCGACGCTGGTGATCGGGACGGTGGCGGGCCTGTATCCGGCGGTACGGGCGTCGAGGCTGTCCCCGACGCTGGCGCTGCACGCGGCGTAGCGGGCCGGCGGGGGCGGCATCCGAGGCACCTCAGGCGTCTCAGACGTCTCGACGTGGCGTGGAGCCGCCCCCCGTACCCGTACCCCCCGCCAGCGCCGCCGCGAGGTCGAGCGAGGCCGCGACCCGTACCGCCACGGCCTCCGCGAACACCGCGTCCGGGCGCTCGAAGGGCGTACGGGACGCGGAGCGGAGGAAGGTCACGGCGCCGACCGTGCGGCCCCGGCTGCGCAGGGGCAGGCAGAGGGCGTGGAGGGCGTCGCGCGGCCACAGGCGCTCGGCCGCCCAGTCCTCGGCGGCCTGGGAACCGGCGGCCGCGGTCGCGGACGCCCGCACCGGTCCCGTACGGGAGAGGGCCTGGTGGACGGGGTGGCCCGAGGGGTAGCGCAGCGGGATGCCCCCGCCCGCGACCGGCACGACGGGCCCCGGCTCACCGGCCGGGGTCGTCGCCACCCGCACGAGGCGCCGCTCCCCCGCCGCGATGTCGACGAGGGCGTGGTCGGCGAAGCCCGCGAGGGCGAAGTCGAGGAGGACCGTCGCCGCCTCCCTCGGGTCCTCGCACTCGGCGGCGACGGCGCCGGCCCGGTGCAGCTGGCTGTACCGGAATCGCAGCCGGTCCGCCTCCTGCTCGGCGAGCCGCTCCTCGGTGACGTCCTGGAACAGCCAGCCCACGCCCAGCGGCACCGGCTCCTCCGCGAGCGGCGACGAGAGCCGTACGAATCCGCTGCGCCAGCACCGGCGGCGCTCGCCGTCCGCCGTCCGCAAGGTCACCCACACCTCGGCGGGGGCCTTCGGCGCCCCCTCCGCGAGGACGTGCTCCAGGGCGGACTCCAGCTCCTCCAGGCCCTGCGCGACGACCTCTCCGAGCGGCCGGCCCAGCAGGGTCGTCCGCCCGGCGCGCATCGCCCGGGCCGCGTACCCGTTGACGACGGCCGGGCGCAGGTCCACGTCGACGAGGACGACGCCCCAGGACGCCTCCTCGAAGAGCGCCTCGCTCAGCGCGATCGACCGCTCCAGGTCGATCTGGGCGTGCACCTCGCTGAACGCGCAGTACACCCCGGCGGGCTTGCCGTCCGCGCCGCGCACCCCGGCGGACTGCGTCCGTACGAGCACGCGGCCGCCGTCCTTCCGGACAAGGGCGCACTCGTGCACGAGCCGGCCCGGCGCGTCCATGGCGGCCATCAGCCGTGCGAGCGCCTCCGCCGCGTCGGCGGGCCGCGCCGCCCACCCCTCGAACCCCCGCCGCCCGACGGCCTCCCCGGCCGACCAGCCGAGAATCCGCTCGGCCTCCTTGTTCCAGTGCGTGACGGTCCCGTCGGCATCGAAAGCACAGAGCGCCGCGTCCATCCCGTCGAGAAGCGCGGCGAGCAGATCGTCCCCCGGCACAGACGTGGTCCCACCCCTGGCAGCACTCATCCCGGCAACCCCCTGCAGGACGGTGTACGCACGTGCATCCGCACGCCTCGGATCATTCAACTCGAACGTGACGCAGAACACACCCCGTTCCACGAAAACGTTGCGCCCCGGAAACGAACGGGCGGGGCGCCCTCGGATCGCGGCGAATAAATCGCTTGAGGCTTCGCGGGAGGGTTCCTAGGCTGTGGAGCACACGCTGAAAGGAGGTGATCCGAGAACATGGTTTCTTTTCGGATTCGTGAGGTGACTGCGGGCTAACGGCCTGCCGTCGCACTCTGTGCACCTCGGCAGGCCACCTGCCGAAAACCACGCAGTCACCCGACCCGTGGGCCGCCGGTAAGTCCGGCCGGCTCCCGTCCGAACTCGAGCGGACGGGACCAAGGCCCACGGGTCGTCTGCGTTTTTCGCTCGCTACGCCAGGGAGAGCCTGCCCGTGCGCTGGGCGTGGGCCTCGCCCACGCGGAGGATCAGCGCCGACGCCGCAAGGAGGAGGGCGCTCAGGGCGCCCAGGCCCAGGAGGGTCGGGGTCAGCTCGGTCAGGGTGCGGTGCTCCAGGAGGGCGCCTCGGACCGCGATCAGGCTGCCCGTGAGCGGGAAGACCGCTCCCACCAGCTGGATCGCCGTCGGCAGGGCGAAGTTCGGGAGGCGGACCCCCGACACGAACCAGAGCGGCTCGTCCAGGATCGTGTACAGGAACGCCGAGTCCCGCGAGAAGACCAGCACGCTGTTGAGGAACGTGCCCCACGCGACCGCCGGGATCAGCATGGCCAGGAAGACGATCCCGTACATCCACCAGGCCGACACCGACAGCGTCCCGAAGCCGGTGAGCGCGGCGACGGTGAAGCAGGTGAGCAGCCAGGCGTTCTGGAGCAGGGCCCCCGCGCCGTTCGCGACCATGAGGGTGAGGCGGCCGGCCGGGGAGAGGAAGAGGAGCTCCAGGGTGCCGGTGGACCGCTCGAAGGAGAAGTGCCAGGCGCTCTGGACGAGCGAGAAGAAGAAGGCGTACGCGAGCGTCCCGGTGGCCAGGAACGCCAGGAGGCGCTCCGGGTCGGCGACTGTCGGCCAGTTCGCGGCGGCCGGGGACGCGGTCGCCACCGGACGCAACGTGTAGTAGGTCGTGGCCAGTTGGAGCAGCGGCCAGACCAGCATCGAGAAGACCACGAGCGGCTGGCCGAAGAGACGGCGATGCTGCTTCAGGGCTTCCGCCGCGAAGATCCGGACCGCGTGACGGAAGGATCGGGTCAGTGCGTGGGTCATACGAGTGCGCCCTCCTCCCTCTCCGCCAGCGCCAGGATCGCGTCCTCCAGGCTCGCCTCCGCGATCTCCAGGCCCCCGATCGAGCCGCCCGCCCGCACGATCGCCGCCGCCAACGGGCCTGCCATGTCGTCCGGGTGGCGGAGTGTCAGGAGTTCCCCGCCGCCCGGGAGCGGCTCCCGCGTCGCACCGAAGTCCGTCGCCACGGCCGCCGTCGCCTCGCCCGGGTTGGTCACCGTCAGGCGGATCGTGCGGTGGCTGCCGGTGGCCGCCTTCAGTTCCGCGGGGCTGCCCTCCGCGAGGTGGCGGCCGGCGGAGATCACGTACACGTGGCCGCACAGCTCCTCCACCTCGGCCAGGTAGTGCGAGGTGAGCAGCACCCCCGTGCCCTCCTCCGCGAGCCGTGCCACGACGCGGCGCAGGTCGCGGGCGATCGGGGCGTCCAGGCCGAGCGTGGGCTCGTCGAGGAGGAGGTACGCGGGCCGGTTGATCAGGCCCCGGGCGATGGCGAGGCGCTGGGTCATGCCGCGCGAGTACCGCTCGACGAGCGTGTCCGCCGCGTCCGTCAGGCCCACGAGAGTCAGCAACTCGTCTATGCGGGCTTGCAGTTCGCGTTTCGGGACGTCGTAGAGCTGGCCGAAGTACCAGAGGTTCTCCCGGCCGGTCATCCGGGTGTAGACCATGCGCTCGCCGCCCGCGATGAGGTTGATCCGGCGGCGGACGGCCCGGGCGTCCGCCACCGTGTCCAGGCCGTCGACCGTGACCGAGCCCGAGGTGGGGCGCAGAAGCGTGGCCAGGATCTTGATGGTCGTGGTCTTGCCCGCGCCGTTGAGGCCGAGGAGGCCGGTGATTCGGCCGGGCGGGATGTCGAGGTCGAGTCCCGCGACCGCCCGCTTGACGTCCCTGGCGCCGAAGATTCCCTTGGTGCGGACGGGGAAGTCCTTGCGCAGCGAACGGACCTGAATACCCGTCATGTCAGTAGTTCCTCTCGATCGCGCGGGCCTCGGCCCGCGGCAGGTACGTCAGGCCCAGGAGCAGGTACGCGCCGCTCAGCAGCGCGCACACCGCGAGCCGCGGCAGCAGCTCGGGCAGCGAGCCGGCCCCGGTGGTCGCCGCGTGCAGGACGTCCGTCGCCGCGGTCGTCGGCAGCAGTTCGGCGAACCACTGGACCGGCTCGGGCAGATAGGCGCGCGGGAAGGTGAAGCCGCCGACCAGGCCGAGGACGATGAAGACGGTGTTCTGCGAGATGTGCGCCTCCCCGGCGGCGATCATCAGCCCGCCGAGCCCCACCGAGAGGGCGAAGACCGCGCCGACCAGCGCGAGGGCGCCGAGGAGCAGCCCGGGCGCGGAGGCGACCGGGACGGCGATGCCGAGCAGGGCGACCACGACACCGAGCGCGAGGAACTCGACCAGGCTGCTGAGGACCGCGAAGGCCGTGAAGCCCGCGAGGTACGGGAAGCGCCGCGCGGGGGCGATGAGCAGGACACCGAGGGTGCCCTGCCGCTGCTCGGTGATCAGCGCCTTCGCGGACCAGAGGATGAGCCGGACCGTGAACTGGAAAGCCGTCGCGCCGACCACGATGTAGGCGAGGTAGGCGGTGGTCCCGCTGCCCTCGGTGAAGTCCTCGGCGACGGCTCCGCCGCCGATGGCGTGGTAGCCGAGGTACGCGAGCCCGATCGCGAGCGCGGCCGGCAGGACCGTACCGACGGCGTACGTCCATGGATAGGCGCGACGGGTCGTCTGCCAGGTGCGCCATGCGGTCGCCCAGGCTGTGGACATGCGGGATTCCCCTCCCCGAGATCCCCCGAGACCCGCACGACGCGCGGCGACGAGTGAGTCTCCTTTCGGAACTTACACTGAGTTTCTATCGGGAACTCACCCCGTGCCGCAAGATGGACCGACGAACGACCTCGTCCGGAATCCGAAGGAGCAGCGCATGGTCCGAGCCGTGCCCGAGCGCGACGCCGCCTGCGCGATCGCCCAGGCCGCCGCCGTCGTCGGCGACTGGTGGAGCCTGCTGCTCGTCCGGGAGACCGCGCGCGGCCGGCACCGCTTCGACGAGCTCCAGGCCGAGCTGGGCATCTCCCGCAAGGTCCTCACCGAGCGCCTCGGCCACCTCGTCGACAGCGGCGTGCTCGACCGCGTCCCGTACCAGGAGGGGCCCGTGCGGTACGAGTACCGGCTCAGCCCGGCCGGGCGCGCCCTGCTCCCCGTCCTGGTCGCCATGCAGGACTGGTCCGACCGCTGGCTCCTCGGCGACGGGAGCCTCACCGCCTCCGCCGACGAGCACAGCGCCGAGGCCCTCCGCGTCCACGAACTGCCCGGCACCCGGCTGCCGCGGCTCACCCTGCCCGCGCACACCGGCGCCGAGCGCGACCCGGTGGACCCGGACGCCGCCGCCACCGTGCTCTTCTGCTACCCCGCGACCGGGCGCCCGAGCCCGCTGCCCGAGGGCTGGAACGACATCCCCGGCACGGTCGGCTGCACGCTGGAGAACCGGCTGTTCAGGGACGCGTACGAGGACTTCACGGCCGCCGGGATCGCCGTCCACGGCGTCTCGACCCAGCGCCCCGACGAACAGCGCGCCTTCGCCGCCGCCGAGGACATCCCCTTCCCGCTGCTCTCCGACATGGACGCCCGGCTCGCGGCCGCGCTCCGGCTGCCGACCTTCCGCGCCGGCCAGGCGCTCCGGCTCAAGCGGGCCGTGCTCGTCCTGGACCGGGAGCGGGCCGTACGGCACGTCCAATTCCCGGTGACCGACATCCCGCACGCCGTCGAGACGGCCCTGAGCGAGGCGTCAAGGCTCTCGGGGTGACCCGGTCAGGGTGAGAGGCGCTCCACCCGCCACTTGTCGGCGCCGTCCTCGGCCCGTACGTACCGCAGCCGGTCGTGCAGCCGGTTCTCGTGCCCCTGCCAGAACTCCACCGTGTCCGGGACGACCCGGAAGCCGCCCCACTCCGGCGGCACCGGCACCTGCTCGTCCGCCGGGTAGCGGGCGGCCAGCTCCTCGTAGCGGGCGAGCAGCTCCTCGCGGGACGCGATCACCGAGGACTGGTGGCTGGCCCAGGCGCCCAGCTGGGAGCCGTGCGGGCGGGTGCGGAAGTACGCGACGGTCTCGTCCCGGCCGGTGCGGACCGCCCGGCCCGTGACGATGACCTGGCGGGCCAGCGGGTGCCAGGGGAAGAGCAGCGAGATGTACGGATTGGCCGCCAGCTCGCCGCCCTTGCGGGACGAGTAGTTCGTGTAGAAGACGAAACCCGCCTCGTCGTAGTGCTTCAGGAGCACCGTGCGGGAGGACGGCCGGCCGTCGGGCGTCGCGGTCGAGACGACCATCGCGTTCGGCTCGTGGATCGCCGGGCTCGTGGCGACCGCCGTGAACCAGCGCGTGAACTGTTCGATCGGTTCGGGGGCGAGGTCGGCCACAGTCAGCTCCGTGGTGCGGTACTGCTCGCGCATGTCGGCGGGATCGAGAGCGTCGGTCACAGGGTTCATCCTGCCGCAGAGGCGCAGTCTGCCCGGCATCGCGGGCCGTTAACCCTTCGTCGCCGGATCGGCGGAGTGTGCCGGATGTCACGCTTCCCCGCATCATCGGAACCGTACAGACTCTTCGGCTGGATGACTGTTGCTTCCCGACCAAAGGTCCCCGACGGTCCCCGAAGGTCCCGACCGACAGGTCCCGCCCACCGCTGGATGATTGATCATCGATAGAGGAGCCGCCTGATGTCCGACTTCGTACCCGGGCTCGAAGGAGTCGTCGCGTTCGAGACGGAGATCGCCGAACCCGACAAGGAGGGCGGCGCTCTTCGGTACCGCGGCGTCGACATCGAGGATCTCGTCGGTCATGTCTCGTTCGGGAACGTCTGGGGCCTGCTGGTCGACGGCGCGTTCGACCCCGGTCTGCCGCCGGCCGAGCCCTTCCCGATCCCGGTCCACTCCGGTGACATCCGCGTCGACGTGCAGTCCGCGCTCGCCATGCTCGCGCCCGTCTGGGGCCTGAAGCCGCTCCTCGACATCGACGCCGACCAGGCCCGCGACGACCTCGCGCGCGCCGCCGTCATGGCGCTGTCGTACGTCGCCCAGTCGGCGCGCGGCCAGGGCCTGCCGATGGTGCCGCAGAGCGAGATCGACAAGGCCACGTCGGTCGTCGAGCGGTTCATGATCCGCTGGCGCGGCGAGCCCGACCCGAAGCACGTCAAGGCCGTCGACGCGTACTGGACCTCGGCCGCCGAGCACGGCATGAACGCCTCCACCTTCACCGCCCGCGTCATCGCCTCCACCGGCGCCGACGTCGCCGCGGCGCTCTCGGGCGCCGTCGGCGCCATGTCCGGGCCGCTGCACGGCGGCGCCCCGTCCCGCGTCCTCGGCATGATCGAGGAGATCGAGCGGACCGGCGACGCCACGGCGTACGTGAAGAAGGCCCTGGACCAGGGCGAGCGGCTTATGGGCTTCGGCCACCGCGTCTACCGCGCCGAGGACCCGCGCGCCCGCGTGCTCCGCCGTACGGCGAAGGAGCTGGCCGCGCCGCGCTTCGAGGTCGCCGAGGCGCTGGAGAAGGCCGCCCTGGAGGAGCTGCACGCCCGCCGCCCCGACCGCGTCCTCGCGACGAACGTCGAGTTCTGGGCGGCGATCGTCCTGGACTTCGCCGAGGTCCCGGCGCACATGTTCACGTCGATGTTCAGCTGCGCCCGTACCGCCGGCTGGTCGGCGCACATCCTGGAGCAGAAGCGCACGGGCCGCCTGGTCCGCCCGAGCGCCCGCTACACGGGCCCGGGCCAGCGTGACCCGCGCGAGATCGCGGGCTACGCGGACCTGGCGGCGTTCGCGGGCTGACGCAAGCGCTAGACGACGCAGAGGACCCGGGGCAGCCCGCACAGCGGCCCCGGGTCCTCTCGCGTGTGTCAGGCGCCTCAGACCGTCTCAGACAGCCGCAGACCGCCTCACGCCGCCGTGAGCGGGCGCGCGTCCGCGAGCAGCAGGTCCGCGTGGTGGCGGGCGGCGGCCAGCGGGTGGGCGCGCAGCTTGCCCTTCAGTTCGTTGCGGCCGTACTCGGCGAACAGCGGGTTCGCCGGGTCGCTCGTGACCCCGGGCGCCGTCGAGGCGTACGGGAACTCCAGCGGGGCGATCCGGGCGTCGAGGCGCGGGTTGTAGAAGAACGGCACGGAGAAGCGTTCCGTCGCCGCGGGCGGCGAGACCACCCGGTGGTTGGTGGCGAGCAGATAGCCGTTGGTCGCCACTTCGAGGAGCTCGCCGAGGTTCACGACGAACGCGCCCGGCAGCGGCGGCACGTCGTGGAAGAGGCCGTCCTCGCGCTCCACCTGGAGGCCGCCGACGTGGTCCTGGAGCAGCAGCGTGAGGAAGCCGTAGTCCTTGTGGGCGCCGACGCCCTGGTCGGCCCCGTCGCCCGCGCTGCCGGGGTAGCGCACCAGCTTGAGGTGCGGGTGGGCCCGGTCGCCGAACACGTCGTCGTAGAAGCCCGCGGGCGCGCCGATCGAGGCGAGCAGCTCGTGCAGCAGCCGCTCGGCGACCCCGCTGAGCCGCTCGACCCAGTTCAGCGCGGCGAGGCGCAGCTCGGGGAGGGCGGCGGGCCACTGGTTGGGGCCCTGGAGCCACCAGTACGGGGCCTCGCCGGGTCCTGGGACGCGCGCGGGGCGCTCGGCGCCGATGTCGAGCTGGTCGCGCCAGTCGCGGGAGCCGCCGGTGCGCTCGTCGCCGATGCGGGTGTAGCCGCGGAAGTGCGGCGAGTTGGTGGTGTCGAGCGCGAGCCGGTCGGCCTCCGGGAGGGCGAAGAAGGCCTTCATCGCGGAGGTCAGCGCCTTCGTCTCGGCCTCGGTGATCCCGTGCCCGACGAGCTGGAAGAAGCCGACGTCGTGGGCGGCGGAGTGCAGCTGGGCGTGGAGGAGGCGCCGGGCCTGCGGGCCGCGGTCGGCGGCGGAGAGGTCGACGATCGGCAGCTGGGAGCTGTACGGCCGCTGCGCCGAGGTGGAGGGCTGCTGGGTGGCAGTGGTGCTGTGCGTCATGGTGTGCGTCCGCGGGGTGTACGGGCCCGTGCGCGTCGCCAGGGGTGGGGCGGGGGGCGCGGGTGCCTGAAGAGAGGGGGGCTACGAGGTCAGGCGGAGCGCCGACAGCCCATGCTCGTGACGCGGACGAAGTCCACGTGGCGGCGGCGTACGAGCGGAAGCATGCGACCAGCGTACTGCGGGGCGGGCCGTACGTATGTGGCGCGGGTCACGCCACCGGGTGACCATGGTCTTCGGGGCCGGTCCGAGAGCGGGGGCGCACTGGGAGGATCCCGTGGCAGACACCCGTACGAGCACTGTGTCGACCGGCTTCTCGACCGACGTGCTGATCGTGGGCGCCGGGCCCGTGGGCCTCAGCGCGGCCGCCGAACTGCGCAGGCGCGGAGTGCGCTGCCGGCTCGTCGACCGGCTGCCGGCCCGCCTCCCGTACGCGAAGGCCGTCGGCGTCCAGCCGCGCACCCTGGAGATCTGGGACCGGATGGGCCTGGCCAGGGCCGTCATGGAGGCCGCGGTCCCGATGCGCGGCCAGCTGATCCACGTCAACGGCCAGGAGCGGGGGCGGATCGAGCTGGAACTGCCGCCGGAGGTGCCGTACGGGTTCGCCGCGCTTCCTCAGTACGAGACCGAGCGGCTCCTGGAGGAGTACGTCGCCGGTCTGGGCACGGTCATCGAGCGCGGTACGGAGCTGGTGTCGTTCGGGCAGGACGCGGACGGGGTGACGGCGCGGCTGCGGGCCGCGTCCGGCGCGGAGGAGGAGCTGCGGGTCCGGTATCTGATCGGCTGCGACGGCGCGCACAGCACCGTCCGCAAGGGCCTCGGGCTCGGCTTCGAGGGCGGGGCGTTCCCGGAGGAGTACATGCTCGGCGACGTCGAGGCCGACTGGGACATGCCGTACGGGTACGGCATCCGGTCCCTGCACGTCGCCGAGGACGGCTCGACGGACGACCTGCTGGTCTGCATCCCGCTGCCCGGGAAGGGCCGCTACCGCATGTCGATGACGGTCCCGCCCGAGCTCTCCACCCACAGCGACGGGGACGGGGTGGCGCACGGTCTGGAGGGCGGCCGGGTGCCCGAGCTGTCCCACATCCAGGCCGTGGTCGACCGGCTGGCCCCCGTGCCCGCGCGGGTCTCGGAGCTGCGCTGGTCGTCCGTGTTCCGGATCAGCCACCGGATCGTCGACCGGTACGGCGAGGGCCGGGTGTTCGTCGCGGGCGACGCCGCCCACATCCACCCGCCGACCGGCGCCCAGGGCATGAACACCGGCATCCAGGACGCCTGCAACCTGGCCTGGAAGCTGGCCCTCGTCCTGCGCGGGGAGGCCGGACCGGGGCTGCTCGGCAGTTACGACGCCGAGCGCCGCCCGGTCGGCGAGGAGGTCGTGGGCCGGACCGTCCGGCACGCGCGGCAGGGCATGGAGGCCGACCCCGACGACCCGGCGACCGTGATGCTGCGGGAGGCCCAACTCCTCGTCTCCTACCGCGACGGCCCGCTCGCGGCCCATCCGTACGGCCCCGACGACGCCCCGCAGCCCGGCGACCGGGCCCCGGACTGCGCCGGCCTGACGACGCACCTCGCCGCCTACCCGCTGCGGCTCCTCGACGTCCTGCGCGGCCGCACCGGGCACGTCGTGCTGCTGTACGCGGACAAGGCCGACGAGCTCGCGAGGGCGGCGGAGGCGGTCGCGGTGGTCGCCGCGGCGGTGGGCGGGGACCGGCCGACGGTGGTCGCGCTGCTCGCGCGCGAGTCCGACGACGAACGCGTCCAGGTGCGCGGCGCGTTGCCCGAATACCGGGACGCGGGAGGGGAGTTCGCGCGGCTCTACCGTCCGGACGGACCGACCGGCTTCCTCGTCCGCCCCGACGGGCAGCTCGGCGCCCGCTTCCCGCTCGCGGGCACGGCGGCCGCGCTCAACGGCTACCTGGCGGCGCTCTCCGTACCGACGGCGGCACCGGCGGCGGTGTCGGAACCGACGCCGCTCTGAGCGCCTCCCAGGACCTCGTCCAGGAGGGTCGACCACTGCGCCACGACCCGCGCGCGGCGGGCCGCGTCGTCCGTCAGGAGCGTGGCGAGACCCAGGCCCCGGGCCATGTCCAGGAGCCCCTGGACCGTCTCCCGTACCCCGGGCACGGACTCGTCGGCGGCCAGCAGGGTCACGGCCATCCGGTGGGAGTCGCGGCCGACGCGGGCTTCCAACTCCGTGACGCGGGCGTGCAGCTGGGGCTCGTGGGCGGCCGCGACCCAGAGGTGGAGGGCGGCGCGGAACAGCGGCCCGGTGAACAGGTCGACGAGCGCGGCGACGGCCTCGCGGCGGTCGCGCGCGGGAAGCTCGCGCAGGGCCTGGGACCGCTCCTCGGCGACGTACTCGACGGCCGCCGTGAAGAGGTCCTCGCGGGTCGGGAAGTGGTGCTGGGCCGCGCCCCGCGAGACGCCCGCCCGCTCGGCGACCACGGCGACGGTGGAGCCCGCCCAGCCGTGTTCGGCCAGGCAGGACACCGCCGCCTCCAGGAGCCGCTGCCGGGTGGCGCGGCTCCTGTCCTGCTGGGGGCCTTGCTTGGGCCCCTGCTGCGGGCCTTGCTTGGCGCCTTGCCTGGGGCCTTGCTGCGGGCCGGTCACAACCGCCATTCGGGGTCCCGTCGTTCGAGGAAGGCCGTCATCCCTTCGCGCGCCTCGGGGGAGGCGAAGAGCGTGGCCGACCTCTGGACCAGGTCCTCCGCGTCACGCTCGAAGGTCTCCAGGACTCTAGCCGTGACCAGCCGCTTCGACTCGGCCAGCCCCTGCGGGGAGCCCAGGCGCAGCCCGTCGAGGATCGCGTCGAGGGCGTCCGCGGGAGCGGTGACGAGGCCCATGGCGATTGCCTCCGCCGTACCGAACCGCTCCCCCGTCACGTAGTACCGCGCCGCCGCCCGCGGCTCCAGCTTCGGCAGCAGCGTCAGCGAGACGACGGCGGGGGCGACCCCGATCCGCGCCTCGGTCAGCGCGAAGTCGGAGCCCTCCGACGCGACCACGATGTCGCACGCCCCGAGCAACCCGAGCCCGCCGGCCCTGACGTGCCCGTCGACGACGCCCACCACCGGTTTCGGCAGCTCCACGATCTGCCGGAGCAGATCCACGAAGGCGTACGGGCTCGGCGGCGCCTTCAGGTCCGCGCCGGCACTGAACGTCGAGCCGGTGTGCGTGAGCACCACCGCCCGTACCGCCGGGTCCTGCGCGCACTCCGTGAACGCCGCCGCCAACTCGGCGACCAGGGCCGCCGAGAGGGCGTTGCGGTTCTCCGGGGAGTCGAGCGTCAGCGTGGCGATACCTAGATCCAACTTCAAGAGTCCACCTTCATCTCGGCCGTCATTCCCGGTCCCGCAGCTCACGACGGAGGATCTTCCCCGAAGCGGCGCGCGGCACCCCGTCGATGAACTCCACGCGCCTGACCTTCTTGTACGGAGAGACCTTCCCCGCCACGTACGCCATCACGTCCTCGGCGCCGAGCCCGTCCGCGCCCGGCTGCCGCACGACGTACGCCTTGGGAATCTCGTTGCCGTCCTCGTCGGTCACGCCGATGACGGCCGCGTCGGCGATGGACTCGTGGGTCAGCAGCAGGGCTTCGAGTTCGGCGGGGGCGACCTGGAAGCCCTTGTACTTGATGAGTTCCTTGACCCGGTCGACGACGAACAGCCACCCGTTCTCGTCGACGCGCCCGATGTCGCCGGTGTGCACCCACCCGTCCGCGTCGATCATCGTGGCGGTGGCGTCGGGCCGCCCGAGGTACCCCTTCATGACCTGCGGCCCGCGGATGGCGACCTCGCCCTCCGCGCCCGGTTCGGCGTCCTTCGACGGGTCGTCGAGCGACAGGATCCGCATCTCGGTGGAGGGCAGCAGCTGCCCGACGGCGCCGGGCGGCGGGTTCTTCGCGGCGAGCGGGACGACGTGCGTGCCCGGGGACAGCTCGGTCATGCCGTACGCCTGCCGGACCGGCGGCAGCTTCAGCCGCGCCGAACACGCCTCGGCGAGCGAGGCGTCGAGCGGGGCGGCGGCGCTGACGATGTACTCGAGCGAGGACAGGTCGTACGCGGCGACCGCGGGGTGCTTGGCGAGCGCGAGGACGATGGGCGGGGCGACGTACAGGCCGTTGATGCGGTGGTTCTGGATGGCGGCGAGGAAGGTGTCGAGCTCGAAGCGCGGAAGCACGACGACGGTGGCACCGTGCCGCAGGGGGGCGTTCATCAGCGCGGTGAGCCCATAGATGTGGAAGAACGGCAGCACGGCGAGGATCCGGTCCCCCGGCCGCATGGGCATCAGCGGATACAGCTGCTCCAGGTTGGTCGCGATGGACGTGTGCGTGAGCATCACGCCCTTCGGGACGCCGGTGGTGCCGGAGGAGTACGGCAGGGCGGCGATGTCCTCGTCCGGATCGATCACGACGTCCGGCTCGGGGGCGTTCGTGGCGACCATCGCCTGCAGGGAACGGATCCCCTCGCCCTCGGGCGCCTGGTCGCAGACGAAGATCTCCTCGATCCCGCCCGCGAGTTCGGCCGCGCGCCGGGCCGCCGGGAGGAGCGGGGAGACGGTGACGATCCAGCGCGCGGACGAGTCCTTGAGCTGCTTGGCGAACTCCTCGGGCGTCGCCAACGGATGCACGGTGGTGACGGACGCGCCGGCCCGGGTGGCCGCGTAGAACGCGATCGGATACAGCACGGTGTTGGGGCTGTGCAGCGCGAGGACGTCCCCCTTCCGCACCCCCGCCTCGGCCAGCCCGGCCGCCACGCGCCGATGGAACGCGTCGACCTGCGCGTACGTGAGACTCAGCTCCCCCGCCCCGTCGATCAGCGCAGGGGTGTCCCCGAACTCGGCGGCCCGCCCGAGGACGGCCTCGTGAATGGGGAGGGAGACGGCAGGAACATCCGCGTACTCGCTGTGAAACACCATGTGTGCCCCCTGGAGAGGTGGAAGGTGGTCGCCAGGATCGCGTGCGCCGGTACGAGTTGGGGAGACCCTGTCAGCACCGGAAGAAACAATCAAGCATGCCTGCATGATTCTCTGGATCGTGCGGACGGGGCGACATCCGGTCGGCCCTGTCGATGCCAGGTTCGGGTGATAGGCCCCGGTAGGGAGCGGAAGATGCTCCCTCTTACACTCACACCCTCTTTACAATCTCTTTACAGGAGGGGCTCCTTTGCGGAGCATACGCACGTCCAGATTCACCTTGCCGGTGGCTGCGTCCCTGGCGCTTTCCGGTCTCTTGGCCGTCGACGCGGCCACGCCGGCCACCATGATCTCGACCGCCACCGCGTCCAGTACGACGGCCGTATCCCCAGCAGCGCTCCGCATGGGCACGCCGCCGGCGAAGGGCGACATCAGCTCGGCGCTGCTGAGGGCGCGCCTGGCGGGTAAGCGGGTCGAGGTCACCGACGCCCGCACGGAGACGCTCACCCTGTGGGCGAACCCCGATGGCACGCTGACGGAGGACCAAGCCGGCGGGCCGGTCCGTTTCCGCGCCGATGACGGCGGCTGGACCGCCGTGGACATCAGCCTCGAGAAGGACGCCGACGGAACAGTGGGGGCGAAGGCGCACCCGCTGGATCTCACCCTGGGCAGGGCGTCGACCGAACGGGAGGATGCATCGGCCACCCTTAGGCTGCGGGCCACTGAGCCCGTCGCCGCCGCCGCACCACTGGTGTCGCTCACTTCGCCGCAGGGGGAACGCGTCGAACTGGGCTGGCGGGGAGCGCTGCCCGCGCCGACCCTCGACGGCACAAAGGCGACCTATCGGGATGCCCTGCCCCACGCCGACCTCGTCGTCTCAGCCACCCGCACCGGCTTCGAGCAGTTCCTCGTGCTCAACTCTCGTCAGGCTGTGGACGAGGCGGGCACTCTACGGATGACGCTCACGGCGAAGGGGTTGACGGCCAAGACAGACGCGGACGGCGGAGTGACCTTCACCGACGTCCGCACCGGTAAGCCTGCCGGTACGCTGCCCGCGCCCGTGATGTGGGACGCGCGGACGGATGCCCGCTCGGGTGAACATGCGCATCGGGCGCCCGTCGCGATGTCCGTAACCCAACAGGGCGACGAGATCGACCTCACCCTGACTCCGGACGCGGCGTTCCTGGCCAACCCCGCCACGCGCTTTCCCGTCACCATCGATCCGGCGGTGGGTCTGCTGACGACGTTCACCACGTTCGTGCAGGAGGGTTACACCACCGATCAGTCCACCGCCACCGAGCTGAAGCTCGGCTACAACGGTGCGGGGCAGTCCGCTCGTTCGTTCCTGCGCTTCGACACCCGTGCGGTGAAGGGCAAGGACGTCAAGGCGGCCACCCTGAAGCTGTGGAACCACCACTCCTGGTCCTGCGAACCACGCGACTGGGAGGTGTGGGACACCAGCACCCCCAGCACAGCCAGCCGCTGGAGCGCCCAGCCGAGCTGGAACCGCAAGTGGGCCACCTCCGCGCAGACCAAGGGCGCCGGCACCGGCTGCGCGGACGGCTGGGCCACCGCTGACATCACCGCCCTCGCCCGTGCCTGGGCGGCCAACGCCCACGACCTGAACTCTCTCGGTATCCGTGCCACCGACGAGAAGGACTCCTACGCCTGGAAGCGATTCCACTCCCGTAACGCGGCCACGAACGTCCCGGTCCTCTCGGTGACCTACAACAATCCGCCGGGAGCGCCCACCGCCGTGGCGCTCTCCCCGTTCTCGTACAACACCTTCAACAAGCGCACGTACGCGACCTCGGTGACGCCGATCTTCTCGGCAAAGGTCGCGGATTCCGACGGCGGCACCGTGCAGGCGCAGTTCGAGGTCACCGCCGATCCGGCCTTCAACGACGCGGGCACCTACAGCTGGACAGGCACCAGCGGCGCCGTGGCTTCCGGCGGCACCGCCGCGCTGGCACTCCCCGAGACGAAGAAGCTCGGCTCGTTCGGCTACCGCGTACGCGCTCGTGCCTATGACGGCTCCGCGTACGGCGCATGGACCGGCCATGTGCCGTTCCGCGTGAACACCGCCAAGCCCGCCGCCCCGCAGATCAACTGCGCCGGCCACCCGCAGGACACCTGGACCGACACGAGTGGTGAGATCAGCTGCACCCTCACCACGACCTCCACAGACGGCCGCGGCTTCCTGTGGGGGCTCGACGACCCCAACACCCCGCAGCAGGTCAATGATCCGGCCGGCACCGACGGCAAGCCGCAGACCGTCAAGATCAACCCGAACAAGGGCTGGCATGTCCTGCACGCCCGCACCGTCGACTCCGCGGGCCTGCTCTCCGGCGTCACCGCCCACCAGTTCGGCAGGGGGACCAAACCGACCGTCCTGCCGGTCCCGGACGTGCCCAGCGCACCCCTGGAGGGTGCCCAGGACACCCCCACCCCGATGCTGTCCGGTGTATTGACGTCCGGAGACCGCGCCTACCTGCACGGCGAGTTCGCCCTGTACGACGCCATGGGCGCACCCCTGCCGGGAGTGCGGCTGCCTGCGTCGTTCCACGACAGTGGCCAGCGTGTCGCCACGTTGATCCCCGAAGGCACCCTCGTGCCCGAGCGCGGCTACCAGTGGGCCATGCGCGCCTGCAGTGACACGGCCTGCTCGGCATGGACGCCCAAGCGTGCCTTCACCGCCAAGGCGCCTGCCGCCCAGCCTGTCCCGCAGGTGCGGACCGTCGCCATCTCGGGCGAGGCCCTGCGCGACGCCACCGCCCCCGTCGGTGCCACCGACTGCGGCGCCGATCCGTGCGCGGCGGTCCAGGACGGCATGCTTCGTGTCGGCACACCGGGTGGCACCGCGTGGCGCAGCTGGTTCAAGGCGGACCTGTCCGCGGTGCCTGCCGGCGTCCGGATCACCGACGCACGGCTCACCCTCCACCGGGCCGACTGCGCGGGCGAGACCGCCCAGTGCACCGAACCCGCCGCCACCGTGCGCGACCTGGCCGAGGCATGGGACCCCTCCCTCAGCGGACAGAGCCTCGCCGCCGCGGCCAACGAGGAGCCCCTGCTCGCCGATGACGAGCTGCCCACCGCTCTCGGAGATCTGAATCTGGGATCCCTCGTCGCGGACTGGCTGTACGAGACCGACAACAACGGCCTGACCCTCCAGCTCGGGGACGAGAAGACCGCCGCGCCCGGTGTGGTGTACCACTCCTCCCGGGCCCAGGACCCGAAACTGCGTCCTGTGCTCACGGTGTCGTACATCCCCTCCGGCGCTCCTGGCGCCCCCGAGAACGTGAAGGCCGTTCCGGCGGACCGCGGTCTGCTCGCCACCTGGAACCCGCCGACCGATCCCGGCGCCGCCATCGACACACCCACCTACACCGTGGTCGTCCACCGCGACGGTACCGAGGTCGCCCGTACCACCACCGAGGACACCCGAGCCGTCTTCGACGGCCTCACCAACGGCGCGGACCACACCGTGACGGTCAGGGCAGCCTCCCCGCACGGAACGTCCGAGGCAGCCGTGTCCGCCGCGGCCGAGCCGGTCGCCGTCGCCGAGCGGGAACGCTACGTCCAGGCGGTGCGCGACTACCTCGCCGCACGGGCAGGAGTCCTCAAGGGCACGCACACCACGGTCGAGCAGGCCACCGCGAGCAGCCCGCACGGCGCGATGTTCCGTGCGCTGCTGGAACAGCAGCTCCCCCACCTGAACGACCGCCGCGAGGCATACGCCCGTCATGAGCGGCGCTTCACCGAGGTCACCACGGCCTTCGACGACGTGCTGACCGGTCCCGGCCCCGACAACACGGTGATCGTGCGCGGCACGGTCTCAGAGCGCAGCGTGCTCACCCACACGGACGGCACGCAGGAGCCGGAGGAGGGCCCCCTGCCCGGCCGCTTCGTCTTCGCCGCCGGTGTCCTCCGCATGGAAGCCGACGACGCCGCGGCCGAGGTCACCCTGCCCACGACGGGCGACGCCGTGCGCGACGCCTCCGTGGCGCCGCCGGCGGAGCGCAGCGTCGAAGAGGTCGCGCAGGGGGAGGAAGACCTGCCGATCAAGCTGGACGACGACGGCATGCTCGCCGACGAGCCCGCCCCGGGCACGGAGACGATGCGGCTCGCCGCGGTGTTCGCCGCCGCTCCCGATGGCAACGGCACGGCGAACTGGGCCAAGCGCAACGCCAACATCAAGTACGACTACGACACCGATTGCGCAAACTTCGTCTCCAAGGCTCTGCACTGGGGCGGCAAGATGCAGCAGCGCAAGGGCGGTCGCAAGAACGCCTCGCGCTGGTTCCGCAACAACATTGGCTGGATCCGGCTCGACAGCTACACCTGGGCCGCCGCGGCCAATCTGCGGCAGCACCTGAAGAACCACAGGGGCGGCCGCGAGATCTCGCGGTACGACGCCCGGCCGGGTGATGTCATCTTCGGCTACTACACCTCTTCCAAGGCGTGGAACCACACAGGCATCGTCACCGGAGGCAAGGGGGACAAAATCACCATCACTCAGCACGGCCGAGTCCACCACACGACACTGAGCCAGTGGTTCAAAAACAACAAGAAGCTGAGCGCCATCAGCATCATTCGACCGGGGAAGCGCAGTTGAGGCGGGTAGGTAGGGCGGTGGGGCTGGTTGGAGCGCTCGTGCTTCTGCTCGGTGGCTGCGATGCGACCTCGACCGACAAGACCCCCGAGCGCACCAAGAACGGCGTCAACGAGCTCGAGCTGACCGTCACAGGGCGCCCCACCCCCGGCAGCCTCGCCACCGCCGAGCACGTATTGGCCCGGCTCAAGGCCCGCGACGCCGACGGTCTGGTCGATCTCGCCAAGGAGGAGGGTGTGCCGGAGAACGACGCGAAGCGGTGGGTGGCCGACTGGGGTGACGCCGCTCAGCGTCCGGCCACGGCGGAGTTCAGTCTGGGGGAGAAGGACGCCTCCGTGGACGTCCGGTTCGCGGGCGAGAGCTCGACCTTGTCGCTTCTGCTGATGCCGAAGGACGAGAGCAAGCCCTACGACGACAGCTACGTGGTCGTTCTCCGCGAGGACCAGTGAAATGACGACAGGGCGCCCCGCCGGGCATCGGCGGGGCGCCCATCGGCGTCCTCGGTCCGCGTCGTTCGGACCGAGCGTGGGCTGACGCCCGTTGTACACGGCGGCTCAGTACGACTTGGGGAGACCCAGGGACTGGTGGGACACGTAGTTCAGGATCATTTCCCGGCTGACGGGGGCGATGCGGGCCACGCGGGAGGCGGCGATCAGGCGGGCCAGGCCGAACTCGCGGGTCAGGCCGTTGCCGCCGAGGGTGTGGACGGACTGGTCGACGGCCTTCACGCAGGCCTCGCCGGCCGCGTACTTGGCCATGTTGGCGGCCTCGCCCGCGCCGATGTCGTCGCCGGCGTCGTAGAGCTGCGCGGCCTTCTGCATCATCAGCCTGGCCAGCTCCAGCTCGATGTGGGCCTGGGCGAGGGGATGCGCGATGGCCTGGTGGGCGCCGATGGGGGTCTTCCAGACCTGGCGCTCCTTGGCGTACTTCACGGCCTGGGCGAGGGCGTAGCGGCCCATGCCGATCGCGAACGCGGCCGTCATGATGCGCTCCGGGTTGAGCCCGGCGAAGAGCTGGAGCAGGCCCGCGTCCTCGTCGCCGACGAGCGCGTCGGCCGGGAGGTGGACGTCGTCGAGGGTCAGCTCGAACTGCTTCTCGTTCGCGTCCAGTTCCATCTCGATCTGCCGACGCCCGAACCCGGGGGCCTCGCGGGGGACGATGAAGAGGCAGGGCTTCAGGTTGCCCGTGCGGGCGTCCGACATCCGGCCGACGATCAGGGTCGCGTCGGCGATGTCGACGCCCGACACGAACACCTTGCGGCCGTTGAGGACCCAGCCGTCCTCCGTCTTCGTGGCCGTGGTCGTGATCCGGTGGGAGTTGGAGCCCGCGTCCGGCTCGGTGATGCCGAAGGCCATGGTGAGCGAGCCGTCCGCCAGACCCGGGAGCCAGGTGCGCTTCTGCTCCTCCGTACCGAAGCGGGCGATGACCGTGCCGCAGATCGCGGGCGAGACGACCATCATCAGGAGCGGGGCGCCGGCGGCTCCCGCCTCCTCCAGGACGATCGACAGCTCGGCCATGCCGCCGCCCCCGCCGCCGTACTCCTCGGGCAGGTTCACGCCCAGGTAGCCGAGCTTGCCCGCCTCCGCCCACAGCGCCGCACGGTCGAAGCCGGGGCCGTGGCGGTGGCCGAGCGCCGCGACGGCGGCGCGGAGCGCGGTCAGCTCTTCGCTCTCGATCATGGTGCTGCTCATGCGGTCTGGTCCTCCTGTGCTTCGGCCTGCACGGACTGCTCGGACTGCTGGGTCTGCACGGACTGCTCGGACTGCTGTACGACGGCCAGGAGGGCGCCCACCTCCACCTGGCGGCCGGGGGTCGCGTGGAGCGCGGTGAGCGTGCCCGACGCGGGGGCGGTGACGCGGTGCTCCATCTTCATCGCCTCCAGCCAGAGGAGCGGCTGCCCGGCGGTGACCCGGTCCCCGACCGCGAGACCCTCCGCGACCCGGACGACGGTGCCGGGCATGGGGGCCAGGAGTGAGCCGGGCTCGCGCTGGTCCGCCGGGTCGGGGAAGCGGGGGTGGGCGGTGAGGCGGTGGGGGCCCACGTGGACGGTGGCGCTGTCGTCGCCGTATCGCGCTACCTCGAAGGACCTCACCACGCCGTCGATCTCAAGGCGTACGTGGTCCGGGGCGACGGACTCCACGCGGACGCCCTCGGGCGCGGTGACCGCGTACCCGCCGTCGCGGGTGGGGCGGTACCGGACCTCGTGCTCGCCGTACGCCTTGGCCTGGTCCTGCGAGACGAGGTTCCGCCACCCGCCCCCGAACCGGCCCTGCCGCCTCGCGGCGTCCGCGAGCGCGGCGGCGACGGCGGCGTACGCCTCGCCGGGCGGTGCCTGGGTGAGCGCGTCGAGGTTCCGCTCGTAGAAGCCGGTGTCGAGCCGCTCCGGATCCCCGAACTCGGGATGCCGGAGGGACCCGACGAGCAATTCCCGGTTGGTGACCGGGCCGTGCACCCGGGCCGTCTCCAGCGCGCGGGCGAGCTTGCGGATCGCCTCGGGGCGGGTGGGCGCGTGGACGACGACCTTGGCGAGCATGGCGTCGTAGTGGACGCCGATGGTGTCGCCGGAGGCGTAGCCGGCGTCCACGCGCGCCGCTGCTTCCGGGGCGATCTCAAGGGCGTGCAGCACGCCCGCCTGGGGCGTCCAGCCCGACGCCGGGTCCTCGGCGTAGAGCCGGGCCTCGATCGCGTGGCCGGTCGGGGTCGGCGGCTCCGGCGGGAGCGGGGCGCCCTCGGCGACGGCGATCTGGAGCGCGACCAGGTCCACCCCGTACACCTCCTCCGTCACCGGGTGCTCCACCTGGAGCCGCGTGTTCATCTCCAGGAAGTGCGCCCGCCCGTCCGCGACCAGGAACTCCACCGTCCCCGCGCCCACGTACCCGACCGCCTTCGCGGCGGCGACGGACCGGGCGTACAGCTCCGCGAGCAGCGACGGCGCGAGCCCCGGCGCCGGGGACTCCTCGATGACCTTCTGGTGGCGGCGCTGGAGCGAGCAGTCGCGCGTACCGAGCGCCCACACGGCGCCCTGCCCGTCCGCCAGGATCTGGACCTCGACATGACGCCCGTTCTCCACATACGGCTCGACGAACACCTCGCCGTCCCCGAACGCGCTCGCCGCCTCCGCCGACGCCCCCTTCAACTCTCCTTCCAGCGCGCCGAGTTCGCGGACGATCCGCATGCCGCGACCGCCGCCGCCCGCCGCCGCCTTCACCAGGACCGGGAGGTCCGCCTCGGTGACGTCGGCGGCCGCGAGCGGGGCGATCCCGAGGAGCTCCTTCGCCCGCGTTTTCGAGGCCATCGCCTCGATCGCCTCCGGCGGCGGCCCGATCCACACCAGGCCCGCGTCGCGCACGGCCCGCGCGAACTCCGCGTTCTCGGAGAGGAAGCCGTACCCCGGGTGCACGGCGTCCGCGCCCGCCGCGAGCGCCGCCTTCACCACCAGGTCGCCACGGAGGTACGTCTCCGAGGGCGCCGCCCCCGGCAGCCGTACCGCCGCGTCCGCCTCCCGTACGTGCAGCGCACCGGCGTCCGCGTCCGAGTACACCGCGACCGTCGCGATGCCGAGCGCGCGGCAGGTACGGAAGACCCGGCAGGCGATCTCGCCCCGGTTGGCGACCAACATCCTGGAGATCATCTCTCGCCTCACATCCGGAAGACGCCGAAGCCGCGTGCGCCCTCGACCGGTGCCGTGTGGATCGCGGACAGGCACAGTCCGAGGACCGTGCGGGTGTCGCGGGGGTCGATGACGCCGTCGTCGTACAGCCGCCCGGACAGGAACATCGGCAGGGACTCCGACTCGATCTGCGCCTCGACCATCGCGCGCAGCCCGGCGTCCGCCTCGTCGTCGTACGGCTGCCCCTTCGCGGCCGCGCTCGCCCGCGCCACGATCGACAGGACACCCGCGAGCTGCTGCGGGCCCATGACGGCGGACTTGGCGCTCGGCCAGGCGAAGAGGAAGCGCGGGTCGTAGGCCCGGCCGCACATGCCGTAGTGGCCGGCGCCGTACGACGCGCCCATCAGCACGCTCAGATGCGGCACCCGGCTGTTCGACACCGCGTTGATCATCATGGCGCCGTGCTTGATGATGCCGCCCTGCTCGTACTCCTTGCCGACCATGTAGCCGGTGGTGTTGTGCAGGAAGAGCAGCGGGATGTCACGCTGGTTGGCGAGCTGGATGAACTGTGCGGCCTTCTGCGACTCCGCGCTGAACAGCACGCCCTGGGCGTTGGCGAGGACGCCGACCGGGTAGCCGTGCAGTTCGGCCCAGCCGGTCACCAGGCTCGGCCCGTACAGCGGCTTGAACTCGTCGAAGTCCGAGCCGTCGACGATCCGGGCGATGACCTCGCGCGGGTCGAAGGGGGTCTTCAGGTCCCCCGGCACGATCCCGAGCAGCTCGTCCTCGTCGTACTTCGGCGGCTCCGCGTGGGCCGGATCGGGGTGCGCCTTGCGGTGGTTGAGGCGGGCGACGATCCGGCGGGCCTGGCGCAGCGCGTCGGCCTCGTCGACGGCGTAGTGGTCGGCGAGACCTGAAGTACGGGCGTGCATCTCGGCTCCGCCGAGCGACTCGTCGTCGCTCTCCTCGCCCGTCGCCATCTTGACCAGAGGCGGACCGCCGAGGAAGACCTTCGACCGCTCCTTGATCATCACGGTGTGGTCGGACATGCCGGGGACGTACGCCCCGCCGGCCGTCGAGTTGCCGAAGACGACCGCGATGGTGGGGATGCCGGCGGCGGAGAGCCGGGTCAGGTCGCGGAAGAGCGCGCCGCCGGGGATGAAGATCTCCTTCTGGGACGGCAGATCGGCGCCGCCGGACTCGACGAGGGAGATGACCGGGAGCCGGTTGGCGTACGCGATCTCGTTCGCCCGCAGGGCCTTCTTCAGGGTCCACGGGTTGGAGGCGCCGCCGCGCACGGTCGGGTCGTTGGCGGTGATCAGGCACTCGACGCCCTCGACCACCCCGATGCCGGTGACGATCGACGCGCCGACCGGGTAGTCGCTGCCCCAGGCGGCGAGCGGCGAGAGCTCCAGGAAGGGCGTGTCGGGGTCGAGAAGCAGCTCGATCCGCTCCCGCGCGAGCAACTTGCCGCGCTTGCGGTGCCGTTGGACGTACTTCTCCCCGCCGCCCGCGAGCGCCTTGGCGTGCTCGGTGTCGAGGGCGGCGAGCTTGTCGAGCATGGCGGCGCGGTGGGCCGCGTAGTCGGGTCCGCCGGTGTCGAGGGCGGAGGCGAGGACGGTCACAGCAGTTCCTCCGGGGCGGTCACAGGAGTTCCTCCGGTACGTCGAGTTCGCGGGCGCGGAGCCACTCGCCGAGGGCCTTGGCCTGGGGGTCGAAGCGGGCCTGGGAGGCGACGCCTTCGCCGAGGATGCCGGTGACGACGAAGTTCAGGGCGCGGAGATCGGGCAGGACGTGCCGTACGACGTGGAAGCGGCCCGTCTCGGGCAGGAGTTGCTGGAATGTCTCGACGGTGAGGTGGTGGACGAGCCACCGCCAGGCGCCCTCCGTACGCACCCACACCCCCACATTCGCGTCGCCGCCCTTGTCGCCGCTGCGGGCTCCCGCGACGAGGCCGAGCGGGGCGCGGCGCGTCGGCCCGTCGGGCAGGGGCGTGGGCAGCGGGGGTTCGGGGACGGGTTCCAGTTCCCGGGTGTGGACGGGTACGGGGAGGGTGACGCGGCTCCCGTCGGGGAGGACGGCGGTGTGCGGGATGTCGGAGGCGGGGACGTACGCGGCCTCGAAGACCCCGTAGGGGGCGCCCTTGCCGGGTGGGGCGGTGACGTGGAAGCCGGGGTAGCTGGAGAGGGCCAGTTCGATCGCGGCGCCGCTGAGGGCGCGGCCGACGGGCTCGGGGGCGGGGTCGCGGACGACGAGCCGGAGGAGCGCGCTGGCGGTCTCCTCGGTGTCGGCGTCGCTCCGGTCCGTCCGGGCCAGCTCCCAACGGACCTCGGCGGGCCGGGACTTGGCGCGCTCGAACGCGTCCTCCACCTGGTCCTTCACGAGCTGGGCCTTGGCCTCGACGTCGAGGCCGGTGAGGACGAAGACGACCTCGTTGCGGTGGCCGCCGATCCGGGTGAGCCCGGCCTTGAGGGTGGGCGGCGGGGCCTCGCCCCGTACGCCGTCGATCCGCACCCGGTCGGGCCCGTCCTGGGTGAGCCGTACGGTGTCGAGCCGGGCGGTCACGTCGGGCCCGGCGTACCGTGCGCCGGCGGTCTCGTAGAGGAGCTGCGCGGTGACGGTCCCGAGGTCGACGACGCCGCCGGTGCCGGGGTGCTTGGTGATGACGGAGGAACCGTCGGGGTGGATCTCGGCGAGCGGAAATCCGGGACGCCGGAGGTCACGCGGGTCGTGATGGGTGAAGAAGGCGTAGTTGCCCCCGGTGGCCTGCGTACCGCACTCCAGGACGTGCCCGGCGACGACCGCGCCGGCCAGGGCGTCGTACTCCTCCGGCCCCCAGCCGAACCGCCACTGCGCGGGCCCTGTGACGAGGGCGGCGTCGGTGACGCGGCCGGTGACGACGACGTCGGCGCCGGCGGCCAGGCAGGCAGCGATGCCGGCGCCGCCGAGGTAGGCGTTGGCGGTCAGGATGCCGTCGCGGGGCGGGAGCCGGTCGCCCTCGACGTACGCGATCCGGGTGGGCAGCCCGAGCCGGTCGGCGAGGGCGCCGAGGGCTTCGGCGAGGCCGGCGGGGTTGAGGCCGCCGGCGTTGGTGACGATGCGGACACCGCGCTCGTGGGCGAGGCCGAGGCTCTCCTCCATCTGGCGCAGGAAGGTCTTGGCGTAACCGCCCTTCGGGTCCTTCAGGAGGTCGCGGCCGAGGATGAGCATGGTGAGTTCGGCGAGGTAGTCGCCGGTGAGGACGTCGAGGGAGCCCGGTTCGCCGCCGGTGAGCATCTCGTGGACGGCGTCGAAGCGGTCGCCGTAGAAGCCGGAGGCGTTGCCGATACGAAGGATCACGCCTGCTCCTTGGCGGGGCGCCCGCCGCCGGGGGGACCGGCGAAGGCCTGGGCGATGGTGAGCCAGCGCTCGGCGTCGGCGCCTTCCGCGGCGAGGGCGGTGTCGTCGCGGTGGACGCGCTGGGTGACGAGGAGGCAGAAGTCGAGGGCGGGTCCGGTGATCCGCTGGGCGGAGTCCTCGGGTCCGTAGGCCCACTCCTCGCCGCCCGGTCCGACGAGCTCGACCCGGAAGGGCTCGGCGGGCGGTTGGAGACCCCGTACGAGATAGGCGTAGTCGCGGGCGCGGACGCCGATCCAGGCGACGTGGCGCAGGCGGGCGGTGGGTGCGCGGACGGCCCCGAGGGCGTCGGCGATGTCCTGGCCGTGCGCCCAGGTCTCCATGAGGCGGGCGGTCGCCATCGAGGAGGCGCTCATGGGCGGCCCGTACCAGGGGAAACGGGCGCCGGGCGGGGCGGTGGCCAGGGCCGTCCAGAGCCGCTCGCGGCCGACGCGCCAGCGCCCGAGGAGCTCGCCGGGGGCGAGCGCGGCGCCCTCGGCGGCGCCGTCGTCGACGAACGACTCGGGCGCGGCGAGGGCCTTCTCGGCCTCCACGCGGAACCCCTCGGCGTCGGTGACGGCGAGGAGCGCGGCGCGGTCGGTCCAGGCGAGGTGGGCGACCTGGTGGGCGACGGTCCAGCCGGCGGCGGGGGTGGGGGCGGCCCATCTCGTGTCGCTCAACTCGGCGACGAGCCGGTCGACTTCCTCGCTCTCACGGCGTAGATCGTCGAGCACGACGGCGGGGTCGGACACGGTGCGCTCCCCTCGGGACACGGGCGTGTGCGGAGGAGCATGGCAGCGGCGGAAGAAACAATCAAGCATGCTTGCTTGTACTGAGCGAAACTTTCTCGGCGGGCTCGCCGGGGTCGACCAATTCCGATACGGGCGAACGCTCTTGGCGCGGCACGGCTCGCGCGTGGGGAGGGACCCCGGAGCCTGAAGGCCGACTCAGGCCGCTAGCCGACGGAAACGACCCGGTCGGGCCGGCCGCCCGGGGTGATGGTCACGTCGTGGACCGCGCCTCCCTCGGTGGTCATGCGAATCCGGTCGGGGGCGGTCCACGTGGTCTCGCCGAGTGCGTTGGACTCGTCGTCGCCGTCGAAGCAGCCGACGCTCCACCGGCGTTCCAGCGGTGGGCGCCCCTGGTGGACGTAGACGCACCACACCGGGTCGAGGGAGCCGCTCCGTGCCACCACGACCAGTTGGCGGTCGCCGCGACCGGGGGCCGATTCCGTCTTCAGCACCTTGTCCGAACCGCCGAACACCGCGGAGACCCAGCTCCCGATGAGCAGCGTGGGGACGCCGATCACCAGCAGCATCGTGACCAGGGGCACGCGCAGCAAGGATGACTTGGGCAGTCCCAGGAGGACCGCCCCGGTCACCGCGGCCAGGGCGAGGCATCCCAGCGGAAGGACGTACTCCTGGAGCCGGAGCAGCAGGATCAGCGCGCCCTCGTCCCCCGACTCGAGTCCGGCCAGGGCCGCGCCGCCGGAGACGACTGCCACCGCCAGCAGCAGGAAGGCGAACGGTCTGCGATGCCGAGTGAAGAAGTTCATGATCCCCCCGAGCGAAGTGGATCACGCAGCCTAAGGGGGAGGCGGGGCGGAGGCCAGGGCCCGGCCGCGGGCGGCGCGCGCCTGCGGCCTACGCCTCCGGGATCGCCCTGACGCGTTTCGTCTGGGTGCGGACCGCGCCCATGCTGGCGGCGATGACGAGGGCGATGGCCAGGGCGTCCAGGAGGGAGAGGCCCTGGCTCAGGACGAGGAAGCCGGCGGTGGCGGCGATGGCCGGTTCCAGGCTCATGAGGATGGCGAAGGTGGGGGCGGGGAGGCGGCGGAGGGCCAGGAGTTCGAGGGTGTACGGGAGGACCGAGGACATCAGGGCGACCGCGAGGCCGAGGGCGATCGTCGAGGGGACCAGGAGCTTGTCGCCCGCCTCGACGATGCCGAAGGGCAGGCTCAGGACCGCGCCGAAGGCCATCGCGAGCGCCAGGCCGTCCGCCTGCGGGAAGCGGCGGCCGGTACGGGCGCTGAAGACGATGTACGTCGCCCACATCGCGCCCGCCGCGAGGGCGAAGCCGGCGCCGACCGGGTCCAGGCGGTCGAAGCCGCCGCCGGTGAGCATGCCGCTGAGCAGGAGGACGCCGCCGAGCGCGAGCCCCGCCCAGATGAGGTTCGAGAGGCGGCGGGAGGCGATGACCGAGAGGAGCAGCGGGCCGAGGACCTCCAGGGTCACGGCGGCGCCGAGGGGGATCCGGTCGACGGCCTGGTAGATGAAGATGTTCATCCCTGCCATCGCGGTGCCGAAGGCGACGACCGTGCCCCAGTCGGCCCGGTTGTAGCCGCGGACCTTCGGGCGGCAGACGATCAGCAGGACCGCGGCGGCGAGAACGAGCCGCAGCGTCACCACGCCGAGCGCGCCGGCCCGCGGCATCAGCAGGACGGCGACCGCCGAGCCGAACTGGACGGACAGGCCGCCCGCCACGACGAGTGCCACCGGGCCCAGGCGGGTGCCGCGCGCCGCGGCCGTCGGCACCGTCGCCGTCCGCGCGCCCGTGCCCGTGCCCGCCGTCGTGTCCTTGACCGGGCTGTCCACCGGCTCACTCCCCTGCAGGATGGTTCATTGCACTGGACTTACCAGTCCAGGATAGTGGACCCGTCAAGTGGGCTCCGCCACTCACGCTAAGCCGTCCCGCGCGGCGCGTGAAATGCCGATTGGGCTGCGGTTATGCTCCGGGCGCATGAGTCAAGGGAGTCGCTCGGGCATCGAGCTCCGCCACCTTCGCGCCTTTCTCGCCATCGCCGAGGAGGGCAACGTGACCCGCGCCGCCGCCCGCCTCCACCTCACTCAGCCCGCGATGTCCCGCACCCTCGCCGCCCTGGAGAAACACCTCGGCGTCCGGCTCGTCGACCGCTCCACCCACCACCTCGCGCTCACCGCCGAGGGCCGCGCCTTCCACGACCGCGCGGCGGCGGCCGTCGCCGCGTTCGACGCGGCCCTGGACCCCGCCCAACTACGCCACCGCCCGCTGCGGCTCGGGCACGCGTGGTCGGCGTTCGGCCCGTACACCACACCCCTGCTCCGGCGCTGGCAGCGCGAGCACCCCGAGACCCCGCTGGAACTCCTCCGCATCGACGACCGCACGGCCGGCCTCGTCCGGGGCGAGGTGGACGCCGCGCTGCTCCGGGGCCCCGTCGACGCGCCCGGCCTGGCGACCGAGGAGCTGGCCACCGAGGACCGGGTGGCCGCCGTGGCGACGGACAGCGCGCTGGCCTCCCGTACGTCCCTCACCCTGGCGGACCTCGCGAGCGAGACGATCGTCCTCAACACCGTCTCGGGCACCACCACCCCGTCCCTCTGGCCCGCGCACCTGCGCCCGGCCACGACCCTGACGGTCGGCAACACCGACGACTGGCTCACCGCGATCGCCGCCGGCCGGGGCGTCGGCGTCTCCTCGGCCTCCACGGCGGCCATGCACCCCCACCCCGGCGTCACCTACCGCCCTCTCCCCGACGCCCCCCGGATCCCGGTCCTCCTGGCCTGGCGCGACACCTCCCCGCACCCGGCGACGCGGCTGCTCGTGGAGCTGGCCCGGGAGATCACGGAGCGCCCGCCGGCCGGGACCTGACGGCGACGACAACGACGCGCGCGGTCACCGCGGCCGTCAGGACGAGGACACCGGCGAAGGCGCCGAGGGTCACCCCGTCCGGGTGGATCAGGGACTGCCCCCGGGCCGCCTGCGAGGTCACGACCGCGACCAGGCCCCAGAGGCCGAGCGCGGCACAGCCCACCAGACGGGCGCGGACCCGCTCGTCGCGCAGCCAGGCGCGCCGGGCCGACAGTGCGGCGAGCACCACCGTGAGCAGCAGCAGGACCTGGATGCCGTGCAGGGCGAAGAAGTGCGGCACCCGGAAGTCCCCGCCGGTCACGCTCCAGTTCGTGAGGGCCATGCCGTGGCCGTCGGGGTCGCCGATGCCGTGGCCCTGGTACATCGGGATGGCGTCGCCGTTGGCGTCGGTGACGGTACGGGGGTGCACCCCGGTCACCATCCAGTAGAGCGGCACGAGCATGCCGAAGGTCGCGAGCCCGAGCCCGGCGCGGATCGCCCGGTTCAGGTCCCCGCCGCCCGTACGTTGCCTCAACACGACGACGCAGACGATCAGTTGCGCGACGACGATGACCATCACACCGAAGGTGAGGACCGGTACGAGGGCCAGGGTGACCGGGTCGGTCCGGTCGGCGTTGAAGTGGCTGAACGTACCGCGCGCCGCCTGCACCGTGATGGCGCCCACCTCGACGACCACGGCCACCGCGAAGACGGTCCCCACCCACCGGGCGAGCCGCCTGCCGCGGTCCAGTCGGGGCAGCAGCCACGCCAGCGTGGCGGAGTAGAGGGCGAAGGCGAAGCCGAACTTCAGCGGCTTCACCCAGACCGGCTCCCCGAGCAGGGTCCGGTCGTCCACGGCCACTCCGACCCCGCTGAGGACCGTGAGGACCGCCAACAGGACGGCGCACACCGCCAGGGGGCGGTGCCATGGGCGGCCGCGGCGCCGGTCGGCGGCGGTGGGGCCGGGCGGGGCGGCTTCGTGCAACGACATGGTGGGGTCCCCCTGTGTGACGGTCGACGGTACGGACGTATCGACGTACGGCTAGATCACCGCCTCGTCCCCGGCCGGAAACGGCCCCCCGTGCCCCGGGACGATCACGTCCGAGGTCTTCAGGACCCGCAGGCGGGAGGTGCGGAGTTGGTCGCGGTCCGGGGCCACCGGGTCCTCGGCCGGGCCGTCCGGGCGCCACCAGAGGTCGCCGACGAAGGCGACGACGCCCTCGGCCGTACCGGCGAGGAGCGTGATGTCCTCGGGGCTGTGCCCCGGGGTGCGGATCAGGCGCAGGGACGGGGTCAGTTCGAGACCCTCGGCGTCCCGGTCGGTCCACTGGTCGTTCAGGTACTCGGCCTTGTGGTCATGGACGCGCGCCCGGCCGAACAGGCCGACGTTCATGGTGTTGTCGGGGTGGTGGTGGCTGAGCACGACGTCGGTGATGTCGTCGGGCCCCAGGCCCAGTTCGGCCAGCGGGCCGAGGATCCGGTCCCGGCTGGCCACCATGCCCGGGTCGACGATCACATGACGGTCGCCGTCGGTCACGTACGAGACGGTGGCGGCGACGCCCGGGCCCGTGGAGAGGGTGTATCCGGTGGTCAGGACGGTGTAGGCGGCGGTGTTCCCGCGCGGCTGGTCGGTCATGAACTCAGCTTCTCCGTACGGAAGATCGCCGACGAGTGGCCGTACTGCCACCCATCGCGGGTTTTGTGCCAGCCCCTGCGGCGGGGGCGGGACGGGAGCGCGCACGTGCGTGCCGGAACTCACGAGGTCGATCAGGCGGCCGCGGCGACGGCGAACTTGCTGATCTTTCCAGCCATGCGATGTCTCCCCTGATGAATTGGTGCCCATCGGCACTCACACCATGAGTAGCCGTCGGTCGCCCTGCTCAGGGCGGGGGCGACCGGCCTCCCCCACTCACGCTGTGGCGCTGTCTCCAGCGGAGAATGTAGGCCCGAGGAGCGTGCGGTGGTGTTCATGGCGTGCAGGGTTTCTGTGCTCTGCGTGCCGTGGGGCGGCCAGGGAGAGCGCACGGTGTTCGGTGGGGGTGATTCCGTAGGCTTCGCGGAACGCCCGGCTGAACCTGGTAGCGCTGGAGAAGCCCCAGCGAGCCGCGATCGCCTGAACGGGCTGACCGCTCAGTTCCCGGGACGCGAGGTCGGTGTGGGCGCGCTCCAGCCGGCTTCGGCGGATGTGTGCCGCGATGGTCAGGGGCTGGTCGGCGAAGAGGGCGTAGAGACTCCGCAGGGACATGTTGTGCCGGTCGGCGATCATCTGAGGAGTCAGGCTCGGGTCGCCGAGGTTGGTCTCGATGAAGCGGTAGGTCCGCTGCAGCGTCTCCTGCGCACGGGCCTCGGCAGGCGCCTCACCAGGGTCACCGAGCTGCCGCGCGAGAAACGCGGTGGCCAGGTCGAGGGTGACGGACCCCATGGCGCGCAGCTCCTCCGGGCGACAGCGTGGGCCGTGCGCCAGCAACGTCTTCAGGAAGTCCGCGAGGATCGCCCCTGACCCCACGTCTGCCGGCAAGCTCCGCGCGAGGAGGCTGTCCACCCGGTCCGACCTCAGTGCCAGGGCCTGACGGGGAATCTGCATGACGACCGACTCGACCTGTCCGCCCGTGCATGCCCCCTCACTCGGCCGTGAGGTGTCGGTGAGCACGAGTCCCCCCGCGACCACCGATTCGTTGCCCCGCTGGGAGATCCTGCAAGCACCTTGCGTGAGGAGCGCCAGCTGCACGTGCTCGGGATCGCCGCGACGGACGTGAGTCAAGGTGCGCCGCGAGAGCACCGGTGAGCACGTCACAGCGGTCAGCCGCACCACGCCGAGATCCAGGTCCGTGATACTCGCCCGGAAGCCGGCGGCATGGCGGGTGCTGATCATGACGGGCATCACAGCGCTGGACACCGTCTCGCAGAACCAATCGAACCCGTCCTCACCCTCCCCGACAGCATCCGACGCGATCAGCAACCCCATGCGATCCCCCCACTCACCGACGTGGCGGCAATCCAGCCCCTCACCGATGTGTCGCACAGCCGTGCCCGCCCCCACCGCCACGTGATCCATCATCAGACACGTTCTTTCGGACGCAAGCTCGTTTCGTCGCCCCCCGTACCGGGACCAGCCCCCCGCCGCCAAAGGCTCGCCCCCGTGCCACACTCCCCCGCATGCCGCCGTTCCTGAGCGTCGCCGCCTATGCCCCGCCGCGCGTCGGCATGCTCGCCGTCGGGCTCGTGTCCGAGGTGTTCGCCGCGCCGCCCGCGGGGCTACCGCGTTTCGACTTCGCGCTCTGCGCCGACGCCCCCGGGCAGGTGCCCACCGACTACGGGGTGCCGCTCTCCGTCGCGCACGGGCTCGACCGGCTCGCCTCGGCCGATCTCGTACTCGCCCTCCCCTGGGCCGACTTCCGCACCCCGCCGCCCGCGCCCGTGCTCGACGCGCTCCGGGCCGCCCACGCGCGCGGCGCACTCGTCGGCTCGCACTGTGTCGGCGCCTTCGCGCTCGCCGCGGCCGGGCTGCTCGACGGGCTGCGGGCCACCACCCACTGGCGGTTCGCCGACCTGCTCGCGCAGCGCCACCCGGCCGTCACCGTCGAGCGGGACGCCCTGTACGTCGACGAGGGCCGGATCCTCACGGGCGCGGGCGCCGCCGCCGGATTCGACCTCTGCCTGCATCTGCTGCGCCGCGAGTACGGGGCCGCCGCCGCGAACGCCGTCGCCCGCGACCTCGTCCTGCCGCCGCACCGCGACGGCGGTCAGGCGCAGTACGTCACCGCCCCCGTCCCCGAGGACTGCGAGGACGAACGGCTCGGCGACGTCCTCGCGTGGGCCCGCGCCCACCTCCACGAGCCGCTGCCCGTGGCCGAATTGGCCCGCCGCGCCCTGATGAGCCGCCGCTCCTTCGCCCGCCGCTTCGCCGCCGCGACCGGGACCACTCCGCACGCCTGGGTCCTCGGCCAGCGGCTCGGCCGGGCGGAGGAGCTCCTGGAGACGACCGACCTCCCGGTCGAGGAGATCGCCCGCCTCGTCGGCTACGGCAGCGCGGCCGTCCTGCGCGAACAGTTCGTCCGCCGCCGCGGCGTCCCGCCCCGCACCTACCGCCGTACGTTCACCAGAACGGCGGCGGTCGACAACGAGCCCCGCCGGACCTGAGGCCTCCTAACGCGCCGTCTCGCGCCACTCCCGCCCGATGTCGCGCATCAGCGGCGGGTACACGAGCAGATGCCGGAACGGGGAGATCGCCGCCATGTAGGCCTTGCCGAAGAGGCCGTTCGGCTTCACCAGGACGGCCAGCTGGCCGCGGTGGCCGCCCGAGCCGTCGGGGACCCAGCTCAGGTGCATCACGCCGTGCATGGTCCGGTTCGCCATTTCCGCCGCCCACTCGTCGTCCCCGAGGTAGACGGACGTGAAGGGCAGCCGCTCGAACTCCGGTCCTGCCGGGCCGTCGCGGAGGTCCTCCGGCAGCCGGTCGCGCAGGGTCGGCACCCGGGAGCCGAGGCCCTTGTCCCGGTCGTCCCAGCCGAACAGCTCGCCGAGCTTCCAGCGGATCGCGAACAGTTGGCGGGCGAGCCAGGAGGAGTTGTCGCCCGTGTCGCCTCCGGCGAAGTTCCGCACCAGGCGCGGGAAGTCGTCGGGGCCGCCGGGCGTCGGCAGTGCCCAGACGTCGTAGAGCCGGAAGTCGGGCGTCAACTCGTGGATCCGCCACGGGCGGGACGTGTGCGCGGACTTGGGAAGTTCCATGGAGTGCCTCCTACGGTTCGCTGTGTTCGACGGAGGAGTACGGGAAGCCGGCCGCCCCCAGGCCGAGAGCCCCCGACGCGGCGGCGACGACCAGGGACGCGTCGTCGGGGACGCGGCCGGCCAGGGCGATCGAGGTGCCTTCGACCGCGCCCACATAGGCGAGCGCGACGTCCCCGGCCGGCGGGCCCGCGGGGATCGTCCCCGCCGCGCGCCCGGCCTCGACGTAGCCGGTGCAGAGGTCGAGGAGGGCGCGGTAGCCGGTCTCCACCAGGTGTCCGATCGGATGGTCCTGCCCGGAGAACTCCAGGCGCAGCGCCACCGCCACGCGGGCGATGTCCCGCCGGCAGAAGGCGGTGTGCGCGCGGGCGAGCGTGAGCAGCGCCGCGAGCGGTTCCGACTCCCGCTCGACGTGGTGCCCGACCTCCCGGTCCCAGGCCTCGAAGACCCACTCGGCCACGGCGAGGGCCAGCTCCTGCTTGTCCTTGAACTGGTGGTAGAGCGCGCCGCGCGTGTAGCCGGCGTCCCTGGCCACCTGCTCCAGGACGAGGTTGCCGTAGCCGTGACGGGACAGCCCCCGGGCCGCCGATTCCAGGAGCGCGATGCGCGTGCGCTCCCGCCGCTCGGCCTGCGTGGAACGGCGGGGCCCCGGCGAGCCGGGCGCGGACGAGCCGGGCGCGGGAGACCCAGCTCCCTCCTCACGTACATTCATGCATGTATGTTAATCCGGCTGGATCGCCTCCGCCAGGACTTCCGCGATGTGCCGGGCCCGCCTCCCCGCCAAGTCGTCGAGCTGCGTACGGCAGGAGAACCCGTCGGCCAGAAGCACCGCGTTCTCGTCCGCCGCCCGCACCGCCGGGAGCAGCTGGTCCTCCGCGCAGGCCACCGAGACCTCGTAATGGCCGGGCTCGAAGCCGAAGTTGCCCGCGAGGCCGCAGCAGCCCCCGCTCAACTCGCCTTCCAGGCCCATCCGTTCACGCAACCGCCGATCCGGTTCGTCGCCCAGGACGGCGTGCTGGTGGCAGTGGGTCTGGCCGACCACCGGGTGGTCGAGGCGCGGCGGCTCCCACTCGGGTGCGAACTCCTCCAGGGCCTCCGCGAAGGTCCGTACCGACGAGGCGAGCGTCCGGGCGCGCGGGTCGTCCGGGAGGAGTTCCAGGAGGTCCGTCCGCAGGGTCGCCGCGCAGGAGGGTTCGAGGACGACCACGGGATGGCCGAGCTGGGGCTCCATCACGTCCAGGGTCCCGCTCATCACCTTCCGGGCCCGGTCCAACTGGCCCGTCGACACGTACGTGAGCCCGCAGCACACCCGCCCCGGCGGCAGCCCCACCCGTACGCCCGCCGACTCCAGGACCCGGACCGCCGAACGCCCCACCTGCGGCGCCAGGTGGTTCGTGAAGGTGTCCGGCCACAGCCACACGTCCGACGCCGTCTCCAGACGCGTACCGAACCACGACACGAACGTCCGCGACGCCACCCTCGGCAGCTCCCGCTCCGGCGCGACCCCCGCGAAACGCGAAGGGAAGACCCGCGCCAGGTTCAGCGCCGGGCCGAAGAGACGGAGCCACTCCGGCAGCCTCCCCATCGTCACGTGCGACCACGGCCGCCGCCGCCCCGCGTAGTGGCGGTCCAGGAAGCGCGCCTTGTACGCGGCCATGTCCACGCCCACCGGGCAGTCGCTCCTGCACCCCTTGCACGACAGGCACAGGTCGAGCGCCTCCCGCACCTCCTCCGAGCGCCAGCCGTCCGTGATCACCTCACCGAGCGCCATCTCGTGCAGCAGCCGCGCCCGGCCCCGCGTCGAGTGCCGCTCCTCGCCCGTCGCACGGTACGAAGGACACATCACCCCCGGCCCCGACGTCGGCCCCTCCACCCGGCACTTCGCGACCCCCACGCACCGCGCGACCTCCCGCGCCTCCACCGGCAGCCCCTTGAACCGCAGCCCCTCGTCGAGGCGCCCCGGCCGCACCAGCATCCCCGGGTTCAGGCCGCCGTCCGGGTCCCAGAGGTCCTTCACCGCACCGAACAGACCCACCAGCTCCGGGCCGTACATCCTCGGCAGCAGCTCCGCCCGCGCCCGCCCGTCCCCGTGCTCCCCCGACAACGAGCCCCCGTGCGCCACCACCAGGTCCGCCACCGCCTCCGAGAACTCCCGGAACCGGCCCACGCCCGCCGCCGAGTAGAGGTCGAAGTCGATACGGACATGGACGCAGCCGTCGCCGAAGTGGCCGTACGGAGTCCCCCGCAGGCCGTACTCCGTCAACAGGGCGCGGAACTCGCGCAGGTACGATCCGAGCCGCGCCGGCGGCACCGCGCAGTCCTCCCACCCGGGCCAGGCCTCCACCCCGTCCGGCATCCGCGTCGCCGTCCCGGCCGCGTCCTCCCGGATCCGCCACAGCGCCCGCTGCCCGGCCGGGTCGACGACGACAGCCGCGTCCAGCACGTCCCCCGAGGCCGACGCCACCAGCTCCCGCGCCGCCCCCTCCCCGTCCACCTCCACGAACAGCCACGCACCCCCGCGCGGCAGCCCCGCACCCGCGTCCCGCACCAGGTCCGCCGCCATCCCCTCCACCGTCAGCGGGCCCAGCGGCAGCAGCCCCGCCACCGCGTCGGCCGCCGCGCTCTCGTCCGCGTACCCGAGGACCACCAGGACCGGCGCGGCCGGCAGCTCCACGAGCCGTACCGTCGCCTCCGTCACCACCCCCAGCGTCCCCTCGCTCCCGCAGAGCAGCCGGGCCACGTCCCCGCCCCGCTCGGGCAGCAGCGCGTCGAGCGCGTAGCCGGAGATCCGGCGCGGCAGCCCCTCCGGGTACCCGGTCCGCAGCAGCGCCAGGTTCCCTTCCACCAGCTCCCGCAGCCCCGCCGGTGCGCCCTGCCAGTCCCGGCCGAGGGCGAGGGACGAGCCCCCGTACGTCCGGACGTCCAGGCCCAGGACGTTGTCGGCCGTCGTCCCCCACGCCACCGAGTGCGCGCCGCACGCGTTGTTGCCGATCATGCCGCCGAGCGTGCAGCGGCTGTGCGTGGACGGGTCCGGGCCGAAGGTCAGGCCGTACGGGCGCACCGCGTCCCGCAGCCGGTCCAGGACAAGTCCCGGCTGGACGACCGCCGTCCGCGCCTCCCGGTCGACGGAGACGACCGCGCGCATGTGGCGCGTGAAGTCGAGGACCACGCCCGTCCCCGTCGCCTGGCCCGCGATCGACGTGCCGCCGCCCCGCGCCACCACCGGCACCCGGTGCTCCCCGCAGACCGCGAGCGCCGCCGCCACGTCGTCGGCGTCCCGGGGCGCGACCACCCCCACCGGCACCCGTCGGTAGTTGGACGCGTCCATCGTCGTCAGGGCTCTCGCCGTGGCGCCGAAGTCCACGTCACCCGCCACGGCCGCGCGCAGCGCCGCCTCGAGATCCGACCGCTCCTGGTGCCCGTGGTGTTTTCGCACAAGGTCAGGATGTCTCACCTGGCGTCTCATCCGGCGGACATCGTCGGCCGTGTGCGGTGCGACCCGATACGCTCCGCCTCGTGGCTGAGATCCAGATTCCCGCTGACATCAAGCCCGCCGACGGCCGTTTCGGCGCGGGCCCCTCCAAGGTGCGTACGGAGGCGCTGGACGCCCTGGCCGCCACCGGCACTTCCCTGCTCGGCACGTCCCACCGCCAGGCTCCGGTCAAGAACCTGGTCGGCGAGGTACGGGCCGGCGTGCGCGACCTCTTCTCGCTGCCCGAGGGCTACGAGGTGATCCTGGGCAACGGCGGCTCCACCGCCTTCTGGGACATCGCGACCCACGGGCTCATCGAGTCGAAGTCGCAGCACCTCACCTTCGGCGAGTTCTCCTCCAAGTTCGCGAAGGCCGCGAAGCTGGCCCCCTGGCTGGCCGAGCCGACCGTGATCTCCGCCGACCCGGGCACCCACCCGGAGCCGGTGGCCGAGGCGGGCGTCGACGTGTACGCGTACACGCACAACGAGACCTCGACCGGTGTCGCGGCCCCGGTCAAGCGGGTCGCGGGCGCCGACGAGGGCGCGCTCGTCCTGGTCGACGCGACCTCCGGCGCGGGCGGCCTGCCGGTCGACATCACCGAGTCGGACGTCTACTACTTCGCCCCGCAGAAGTCCTTCGCCGCCGACGGCGGCCTGTGGCTCGCGGCCTTCTCCCCGGCGGCCCTGGAGCGCGCGGCCCGGATCCACGCGTCCGGCCGGCACATCCCGGAGTTCTTCTCGCTCCCGACGGCGATCGACAACTCGCTGAAGAACCAGACGTACAACACCCCGGCACTCGGGACCCTCTTCCTGCTCAACGAGCAGCTGAAGTGGATCAACGGCCAGGGCGGTCTGGACTGGGCCGTGGCCCGGACGAAGGAGTCCTCCCAGGCGCTGTACACCTGGGCCGAGGAGTCCAAGTACGCGACGCCGTTCGTCACGGACCCGGCCAAGCGGTCGCAGGTCATCGGCACGATCGACTTCTCGGACGACATCGACGCGGCCGCCGTCGCCAAGGTGCTGCGCGCCAACGGCATCGTGGACACCGAGCCGTACCGCAAGCTGGGCCGCAACCAGCTGCGGATCGCGATGTTCCCGGCGATCGACCCGGCGGACGTGCGGGCCCTGACGGCCTGCGTGGACTACGTGATCGAGAAGCTGTAACAGGGGTATCCGCTCGTACGAAGGGCCCGGCATCGGACATGGTCGATGCCGGGCCCTCGTGCGTGCCCCATCGGGATCACCGGCTGAGGCGCTGGAACCTGCGTACGGCCAACGGCAAGAAGATCGCCGTCAGGAGCAGCGGCCAGAGGACGGCCATCAGGAGCGCGTGCTGCTCCACCCAGCTCCCGCCGGCCGCGCCCGGGTTGCCGAACAGCTCGCGGGTGGCGGCGACGGTCGAGGAGATCGGGTTCCAGGCGGCCACGGGCGCCAGCCAGCCGGGCATCAGCGAGGGCGCGACGAAGACGCTGGAGATCATCGTGATCGGGAAGATCACCGCGTAGAGCGCGCCGGCCGCCTCCGTGTTCGGCAGCACGAGCCCGCACCACACGCCCACCCAGATGAGGCTGAACCGCAGCAGGAGCAGCAGGCCGAAGGCGAGCAGCGTGCCGCCGACACCGCCCTCCGAGGTCCAGCCGATGGCGAGCGCGGTCGCGGCGAGGATGCCGAGTTCGGCGGCGGCGACCAGCAGGTCGGAGGCGCCCCGGCCGGTGGTGACGGCGGAGGGGGCCATCGGCATGGACCGGAACCGGTCCATGACCCCCCGTCCGGAGTCGGCGACGACGGCGGTGGCGGTGTTCATGAGCCCGAAGGTCATGGTCATGGTGAACATCCCCGGCATGAGGAAGTCCTTGTAGTCGCCGCCCCCGGGCACCTGCATCGCGCTGCCGAAGACGAAGCCGTAGAGGAGGACGGAGACGATGGGGAAGCCGAGCTGCCAGAGGATGGCGACGGGCTGGCGGCGGTAGTTGAGCAGGGTGCGGAGGACGAGGGTGGCGCAGTCGGCCAGCGCCCAGTAGGCCTGGTGGGCGCGCCGGTTCGTGGGGACGGCGGTCGTCATGCGGCTGCGGCTCCTTCGGTGGCGGTGGTGGCGTCGGTCGTGGCGTCGTGGGTCGTCGCGTCGTCGGTCGCCGCGTCGTCCGCGCTCGGGCGGCCCGTCAGGGTCAGGAAGACGTCGTCCAGGCTGGGGCGGCGCAGGCCGAGGTCCTCGACGGCGATCCGTTCGTCCCGCAGGGTGCGCGCGACCTCGGTGAGGGCGGCGACCCGGTCGGTGACCGGGGCGTGGACGCGCCGGTCGTCCTCGTCCACGGCGGGTTCGGCCGCCGCGACCCGGGCGAGGACCTTCCGTACGGCCGGCAGGTCAGCGGCCTCGGCGGCCACGACCTCGATCCGGTCGCCGCCGACCCGGTTCTTCAGGCCGTCGGGGGTGTCGTCGGCGATGGCCCGGCCCCGGTCCATGACGGTGATCCGGGAGGCGAGCCGGTCGGCCTCGTCGAGGTACTGCGTGGTGAGCAGCACCGTCGTACCGCCCGCGACCAGGGCTCGGACGGCGTCCCAGACCTCGCCCCGGCCCCGCGGGTCGAGGCCCGTCGTCGGCTCGTCGAGGAAGAGGACGTCGGGCGTGAGGATCATCGAGGCGGCCAGGTCGAGGCGGCGGCGCATCCCGCCGCTGTAGGTGCCCGCGTTCCGGTCGGCGGCCTCGGTGAGCTGGAATCGGTCGAGAAGTTCGCCGGCACGGGTGCGGGCGCGGCGGGCGCCCAGGTGGAAGAGGCGGCCGAAGATCTCCAGGTTCTGCCGGCCGCTGATGCCCTCGTCCACGGCGGCGTACTGGCCGGCGAGCCCGATGCGGGCGCGGACGCCGCGCGGATCGCGGGCGACGTCGATCCCGGCGACCTCGGCGCGGCCGCCGTCGGCCTTCAGGAGCGTGGCGAGGACGCGTACGGCGGTGGTCTTGCCGGCGCCGTTGGGGCCGAGGAGGCCGTGGACGGTGCCGGGCCGGACGGCGAGGTCGAAGCCGTCGAGGGCGAGCGTGGTGCTCGCGCTCTTGCCGCTCCCGCCCTTGCCCGTCGCGGCCTTGCCGCTCCTGCCCTTGCCGTAGTGCTTGCGCAGGCCCTCGACGAGGACCGCGTTTTCGTACATGGAAACCTCCGCTCGGCGAAACTGAGTACACCGTACCCGAATCAGAGTACGCCGTACCCAGTTTTAAAGTGAGCCCATGAGTGAGGCCATGAAGCGCGCGACGACGAGCAGCAGCCTGGATCTCCTGTGGGGTACGGGTGAGCGCCCCAGCCGCGGCCCCAAGCCGGGCCTCACCCTCGACCGGATCGTCACGGCCGCCGTCGGCGTCGCCGACGCGGAGGGTCTGGACGCCGTCTCCATGCGGCGTGTGGCCACGGAGCTCGGCGTGGGGACGATGTCGCTCTACCGGTACGTCCCCGGCAAGACGGAGCTGCTCGACCTGATGCTCGACCGCGTGCAGGGCGAGTCCTACGAGGACGACCCCCAGATCCCGACCCACTGGCGGGACACGGTCGAGCAGCTCGCGCGCTCGTACCGCGAGCTCTACCAGGCCCACCCCTGGCTCCTGAAGGTCAACCAGGCCCGCTCGGTCCTCGGCCCGAGCGCGCTGCGCGGCCTCGAACTCTGCCTCTCGGGCCTGAAGGGGCCGCACGGGATGGGGCTGAGCGACCCGGAGACCATCGGCGTGATCGTCACCGTGCAGAGCTATGTCGCGGGCATCGCGCGGATGGAGAGCCAGGCCGCCGAGGCCGCGCAGGAGACGGGCGTGAGCGACGAGGAGTTCTGGACGGGCCAACAGCCCTTCCTGGAGCGGGCGATGGCCTCGGGCGACTACCCGCTGATGGCGGCGCTCGCCGAGGACACCTTCGCCCGCGACTTCGACCACTTCACGTTCGGCCTCGACCGCCTCCTCGACGGCTTCGAAGCCCTCGTCAGCGGCCGGGGCGACGGCTCCGGCGGCTGAGGGGGCGGCGTCAGCGGTCGGGGCGACGGCTCCGGCGGCTGAGGGGCGGCGTCAGCGGCCGCGACGCAGGAGGCGCTTCCCGCCGATGACGATCGCGGTCGCGATGCCGAGGACGATCACGCCGACGGTGAAGTTGCCGCGCTCCTCGGGGGTGGTACCCGAATCCTTCGACCCGTCCTTCGAACCGTCCTTCGCCGGCGACGAGCCCGGCGCCTTCTCCGCCGGGCGGTCGGCCTCGGGCAGCTCCACCCGGACGACACCGCTCTTCGCGCCCTCCGAGCCGAACATCAGCGCCGAGCCGTCCTTCGTGTACGTCGCCGACTCCGCCTGCCCCTGGAACGGCGCCCCCACGCTCGTACCGTCGTCCCCGAGGCGGCCGCCCTTCCACGCGTACTCCTTGGCGCTGAAGTAGCCGCGCAGCAGCAGCCGGTCGCCGTCCGGCGAGAACGCGCCGTCGGTCACCCACGGCACGTCGTCGACGCGCCGGAAGACGTTCGTACCGGAGCTGGAGAGCCGCTCAGGGCCCGCGTAGAGGCCGCCGGTGTTCTCGTTCTTGCTGGCGATGTAGACCCGGCCGGTCTTCGGGTGGACCATCAGCGCCTCGGCGTTGCGCGGGCCGTCGGCGTACTTCACGTCGTACTGCTTCGCCGTCACCGTCTGGTTCCTGAGCTGCTTCGGCTCGGGGAAGCGGTAGATCCAGACGTGGTCCCAGGTGCCGTCCTTGTTGTCGCCGATGTCGCCGACGTAGATGTCGCCGTCCGGGCCGACGGAGATCGCCTCCATGTCGCGGGGCGTGCCGACGCCCTTCATGGTGAGCGTCGCGACGGTCTCGCCGGTACGGGAGTCGATGCCGTAGATCAGCGGGGCGTCCTGGTCGTTGTGCGTCCAGTAGACGCCCGGGTGGGCGTGGCTGGCGGCGAGGCCGCTGGACTCCGTGATCCGGGGGTCCTTGATCGTGAAGTCCTGGTCCGCCCCGTCGGCGGCGAACGCGACGGGCCCCGGGAGCAGGACGCCCGAGAGGAGGACGAGAGCGGCGGCCCCGGAGGCACCCAGCAGTGATCGCATACCGTCCAGCCTGCCACGGCTCCGGGAATCTCCGGGATGGACCGCCGCCGGTCGGACGACGTTCGGTCGTCCACTCGTTCGGGGGGTGTTCCCCGCTTTTCGGATCACCCGACTCCTCGTCGGCGTTGACTGCGTGGAACACGCACGATGGGGAGGTTCAGGCGGTATGGGTGATCCGGTGCTCGTGGGGGAGGTCCTGTCCGGGATGGCTCCGCTGGACGCGGGCGTACCGACGCAGCGCGACAGCGGGGCCGCGGCCTGTGGTCGGTGCGGCGCGCGCGCCGACTGGCACCGCACGGTCCGGGGCAAGTGGATGCTGCTCGAGGTCGGCGAGTGGCCGGTCGGATCCATCCCTGCGGGCAGACGCTGGCGCGTCGCGGGCGACGGGACGGCGGTCAACCTCGGCAACGCCCAGCCGTCCGACACCTGCCGGATCTGCCACTTCGACGTGTGCCCTTCGCAGCCCGCACCACCCACCGGCTCCCCCACCCTGTACGCCCTGTGGCGCGAGCACGCCCGCCGCCGGGGTGGCCGGGATCACGTCGCAGCGCCCGGGAGGCCTCCGGGATGATGTGACCATGCGTTTCATGTTCGTCGGCGACAGCTGCACCATCGGACGGGCCGGCGACCACACGTGGCGCTACCGGATGTGGCAGCACCTCGAAGCGACACTGCCCGGGCGGTACGAGATCGTCGGCCCGCGCACCGAGCTGTACGACTCCGGCGCCGACGCGCCCCTCTCGCACGACTACGCCGACCCCGGCTTCCCCGCGCCCGCGCGCCGGCACCTGGCCGGCTGGGGCGAGGGGTGGCTGCACATGGCGCCGCTGATCGGCGAGACGGTGACGGCGACCGGGGCGGACGTGCTCCTGGTCTCCCTCGGCCTGATAGACCTCGGCTTCTACACGAACAGCTCCCAGACCGCCGACAACGTACGCGCCTTCGTCGCGGCCGCCCGCGCCGCGAACCCGCACGTCCGGTTCGTCGTCATGCCGGTCATCCCGAACGTCCGCGCCACCTACGACGCGCCCTTCGCAGCGGAGTGCGAGCGCTTCAACGAGCTGCTCGCGAAGGCCGTCGCCGACCTGGACACGGCCGCGTCGCCGCTGCTCCTGGCGACGACCCCGGAGTCGTACGACCTCGACACCGACACCTACGACGGCACCCACCCCGGCCCGTCGGGCGAGCACAAACTGGCGGCCGCGTTCGCCTCCGCGATGCACCAGGCGTGGGGGCTCGGGGCCCCGTACGGAGGGCCGCTGACAGGGCGCCAGGCGACCTGACAGGTCCCGCGCGCGGCTGTCAGGCGACGGTCGGCGGGGTGTCAGCGCGGTTCGGCACCGTCTTCCTCGTAAGGGAACGACGACACGCCACCGAACCGCAGGAGACGAACCCCGATGAACGCCAGCTTCGCCGCCGTCATGCAGATCCTCATCGCCCTCGCCTTCGTCAGCATCCCGATCGTCCGGGCCCGCTTCGGCCCGGCCGCGCTGACCGCCGCCGACCGTGAGCTGGACCGCCAGGGCATCCGCCCCGGCGTCCTCGCCGAGAACGACATCTCCTTCGACGCGAGCGGCCACGAGACATGGGCCCCGGTCTCCGTCGCCGTCGTCATGACCGCGCTCGCCGCCCTCAACTTCGCGGGCAACGAGTGGGGTCAGACGCTGACCTGGATCTTCCAGTCGCTCGTCATCGTCATGAACGGCCTGATCCTCTACAGCAACCTGACCGCCGTCTCCTCCGTCCGGACCGCCTTCGAGCGCAAGGGCGACCCCGAGCTGACCCGCATCGACGTTCCCGCCTTCCTCAAGGCCGCCGAGAACGCCTTCCCGGGCTGGGTCCGGATCCAGCAGAACATCCGCCACGCGATCGTCTTCGGCGGCTCGGCGCTGGCGCTGGTGGCGATCGCCGTCGCCTGACCGACATACAGGCCCACTCCACCCCACTCCACCCACTCCCCCCCACACACAGACTGAGGATCGACGATCACCATGCAGCTCTCCACCACCCTCGCCGCCTCCCTCCAACTCCTTCTCGCCGCCACCTTCTTCGTCATCCCGGTCGTCGCCTGGTTCCGCGGCGGCGCCGCCCAGCAGGCCGCCGAGGCCGAGATGGCCCGCCAGGGTCACGGGGCCGAGGTCCTCGCCCGGCACGGCATAGCGTTCAAGGAGAAGGCCTGGGAGTTCGCCCTCGCGCTCGGCATCGGCGTGACGATGACCGCCCTCGGCGCACTCACCCTCACCGGCAGCGACCTCGGCCGCACCCTCTCCTTCGTCGTCGAGCCGCTCGTCCTCCTCGTCGTCGGCTTCATCACCGCCGGCCAGGTCTTCGCCACCCGCTACACCGAGGCGGCCTTCGCCAGGTCCGAGGACGCGGCGGTCCGCGCCATCGACGCCAAGGCGGTGATCGCCGCCGCCGGCTCCGCGCTCCCGAACTGGCTGCGCCCGGTGGTCCTGACCCGCTTCGCACTGGCCACGCTCGGCTCGGTCCTGGTGCTCATCGCTCTGATCCTCCTGTGACGCTCACGTGGCTCACACGGCTCACGTGGCTCAGGCCGAGCGGGTCAGCCGGTTCGCCATGGTGGACAGGGTGTAGGCACCGATGCCGAGGACGACCTCCAGGGCGTTCTGGCGGGTGTAACCCCAACCGAAGAAACTCTCCAGATCCTCGTCGCTCACAGCTCCGGCAGCGGCGAGGATCTGGTGCGTGAACTGCCGTATCCCCTCCAGGCGTTCGGGCTCGGGGGCAGGCCCCAGCGAAGCGAGCTTCCCCTCGTGGAGCCGGATGCAGAGATGACACTGGTTGCGTACGGCGACCGTCAGGATCACCGTCTCGCGCGCGTGCGGGTCGAGTGTCGTGTCCTCGAACATCGCGCTCAGCTTCAGGAAGCCGTCCAGCGCGTGCGGGGACTCGGCCATACGGGCCACGGCCTGCGGCAGGTGCCCCCAGGCCGCGGCGACGCGCTCCATGGAACGACGGGAGGCGGCGGGGGCGGTCTCAAGGGTGTGATCGACGAACAAGGCGACTCCAGGGGGAAGAGGATAGAATCGACAACATGGTTGACCATGCGCACGAGATAAACGTAAACCAGGTTGTCGATTCAGGCAAGGGCGAATCCGCGGGATCCGCAGGGTCCGCGGGATCACCTGACTCCGTGCCGGGATTCGAGCTCCCCCTCCTCCTCTTCGCGGGCTTCCGCACCCTCATCGACCGGCTCCACGCCGAACTCGCCCGCCAGGGCCACCCCGACCTCCGCCCCGCGCACGGCTTCGCGCTCCAGGCCATCGCCGCCGGCGGACCCCGGGGCGCGACCGCCAGCGACATCGGGCGCCACCTCGGTGTCTCCAAGCAGGCGGCCGGGAAGACCGTCGACCGCCTCCTCGCCGTCGGCTACGCCGAGCGCGCCGACGACCCCACCGACGCCCGCCGCAAGCTCGTCCGCCTGACCCCGCACGGCCTCGACGCGCTCGCCCGCTCGGCCGCGATCTTCGACGAACTGCGCACGGAGTGGACGCGAACCCTGGGCACCGCACGCGTACGAGACCTGGAAACCGCCCTCCGCCAGGTAGTCCCACCGGAGACCACCTACCGCCTGGACGCCACAAGCTGGCTCGGCGGCACGTGACGCCGGCCGGGCCCATGAGCCCGGCCGGCGCACGCACCCCACCCCACCCAACAAGCCCCCCGCGGAACCCCCTTGCCTGAAGCGCGCTCCAAGGGCTTGGCTTGGGGACCATGAAGTACACGCAGCTCGGACGCACCGGACTCAAGGTCAGCCGACTCGTCCTCGGCACGATGAACTTCGGCCCGCAGACGGACGAGGCCGACAGCCACGCGATCATGGACGCCGCGCTCGCCGCGGGCATCAACTTCTTCGACACGGCCAATGTCTACGGGTGGGGTGAGAACAAGGGCCGTACCGAGGAGATCATCGGCAGCTGGTTCGCCCAGGGCGGCGGCCGGCGCGAGAAGACCGTCCTCGCCACCAAGGTCTACGGCTCCATGTCCCGCGAGGGCGACACCTGGCCCAACGAGGACAAGCTCTCCGCCCTCAACATCCGCCGCGCCGTCGACGCCTCCCTCAAGCGGCTCGGCACCGACTACATCGACGTCTACCAGTTCCACCACATCGACCGCCTGACTCCCTTCGAGGAGATCTGGCAGGCGATCGACGTCCTGATCCAGCAGGGCAAGATCCTCTACGCCGCCTCCTCCAACTTCCCCGGCTACAAGATCGCCCAGGCCAACGAGGCCGCCGCCCGGCGCGGCATGGTCGGTCTCGTCAGTGAGCAGTGCCTGTACAACCTCTTCGAGCGGCGCGCCGAGATGGAGGTGCTGCCGGCCGCGCAGGAGTACGGCCTCGGGATCATCCCCTGGTCCCCGCTGCACGGCGGGCTGCTCGGCGGCGTCATCAAGAAGCAGGAGGAGGGTGGCCGGCGCGCGAGCGGGCGGGCCGCCGACGTCCTCGCCGACGCGTCCTCGCGCGCGAAGATCCAGGCGTACGAGGACCTGCTGGAGAAGCACGGTCTCGAACCGGGCGAGGTGGGCCTCGCCTGGCTGCTCACCCGGCCCCAGGTGACCGGCCCCATCGTCGGGCCGCGCACGGCGGAGCAGCTGGAGGGCGCGCTGCGCGCCGTCGAGCTGGAGCTCTCGGAGGAGGTACTGACCGGCCTCGACGAGATCTTCCCCGGCCCGGGCCCCTCTCCGGAGGCCTTCGCCTGGTAGGCGGGCAGAGTCGCCGTCGTCGCGTGCTCGGCCGGGCTACTGGCCGAGCACCGACGACACGGCGACGATCGCGAACATCAGCACGAGCACACCGGCCATGATCCGGTTACGAGTCTTCGGGTCCACACGACGAGGTTAACCCGGAGGCTCCCCCGGCCCGCCCAGGGGCCATGTGCCGACCGTCTCGTAGCGGGGCTGCTCCCCCGGTACGCCGCCGGTCGGGAGGTTGCTGCGGACGAGGGCGAGCTCGGAGACCTGCCAGCGGGTGCCCTCGAACGGGGCCATCGCGTCGACGAACGGGCGCAGGTCGACGCCGTCGCGGGAGCGGGCGACCGTCAGGTGGGCCTGGTAGCGGCGGTGCTCGTCCATCGGGACGCCCGCGCGGCGGGCGGCCGCGTCGGCGCGCTCGGCCAGCAGCCGCATCCCGTCGAGGTCGCCCGCGGCGCCCGTCCAGAGCACCGCCCGCCCGAAGTGCCCGCCGCCGTGCAGCCGCAGTCCGAACGGGTCCGTGCGGTGGGCGGCGCGGGCGAGCCGCGCGTGGAGGTCGGGGAGCAGCTCCTCGTCGACCTCCCCCATGAACGCGAGCGTGAAGTGCCAGCCGGGCCGGGAGGTCCAGCGCAGCGCGTCGGCACCGGGCAGGTGGTTCACGCGGTCCAGGACCCCGGCGAGTTCGGTCAGCTGCTCCTTGGGCGGCAGAACGGCCGCGAAAAGCCTCATGGGTCGAGTCTGGCAGCGGCTAACGTCGGCCGGATGGAGATCACCATCAGGAAGGGCGGGGCGGACGACGTTCCCGCGATACTCGCGCTGCTCGACAGCGCCGTCGTCTGGCTGAACGGCAAGGGCATCACCGACCAGTGGGGCACCCGGCCCTGGTCCGCCAGTGAGAAGTCGGTGCAGCGGGTCGGGGAGATCGTGGCCGAGGGCACCCCGTGGATCGCGGAGATCGACGGCGTACCGGCGGGCACGCTGACCCTGACCCCGCACCCGGCGCCGTACGTCGCGCCGGCGGACGAGCCCGAGGTGTACGTCCACATCCTGGCGACCGACGCCCGCTTCCACGGCCGTGGCGTTGGCGCCGCGCTGCTCGCGCACGCGGTGGAGGAGACCCGCCGCCAGGGCCTCTCGCTGCTGCGCGTGGACTGCTTCGCGGGCAGCGAGGGGCGGCTGGTGGAGTACTACGAGCGCCAGGGCTTCCGGCGGACGGAGTCCTTCACGGTGGGCGACGGCTGGCCGGGGCAGGTGCTGGAGCAGCGGGTGTGAGGGGCGGGTGTGAGGCGCGGGTGCGAGGCGCGGGAGTGGGCGGCGGGCGCAGGGAGTCACACCCCGCCCGCTGCCCGCTGCCCGCTGCCCGCCCAAGGGCTACGCCGCCGTCGCCAGCCTCTCCCGCGGCACGAAGCGGACCCTCGGGTGGCCGTGGTGCCAGCCCAGGGCCATCTTCAGGCCGCCGACCCTGGCCAGGATCAGGCCGATCGTGCCCGCCGCCACGAGCGAGACCAGGCCGCCCGTCGCGAAGCCGACTCTCGGGCCGTACGTGTCCGTGATCCAGCCGAGCAGCGGCGCGCCGAACGGCGTACCGCCCGCGAAGACCATCATGTAGAGGCTCATGACCCGGCCCCGCATCGCCGGGTCCGTCGCGAGCTGGACGGCCGAGTTGGCGGTGATGTTGACCGTGAGGCCGAACATGCCGATCGGCACGAGCAGCAGCGCGAACAGCCAGAAGGCCGGCGAGAGCGCCGCCGTGATCTCCAGGACGCCGAAGACGACCGCCGCGACCACCAGCGTCCGCAGCCGGGTGGATCCGCGCCGCGCCGCGAAGAGCGCGCCCGCGAGGGAGCCGGCGGCCAGGAGCGTGTTCAGGAAGCCGTACGTCCCCGCGCCCACGTGGAAGATCTCCTCGGAGAACGCGGTGAGCCAGATCGGGAAGTTGAAGCCGAACGTGCCGATGAAGCCCACGAGGACGATCGGCCAGATCAGCTCCGGCCGCCCGGCGACGTACCGCAGGCCCTCTCTCAGCTGGCCCTTGCCGCGCGGTGCGCGCTCCACCTTGTGGAACTCGGCGGGGCGCATCAGCAGCAGGCCGGTGAGCGGGGCGAGGAAAAACAGTCCGTTCAGGAGGAAGGACCAGCCGCTGCCGATCGTGGCGATCAGCAGACCGGCGACGGCGGGGCCGACGAGCCGGGCGGACTGGAAGTTCGCGGAGTTCAGCGAGACGGCGTTGCGGAGCTGGTCCGGGCCGACCATCTCGGAGACGAAGGACTGCCGGGTCGGGTTGTCGACGACGGTGACCATGCCGAGCAGGAAGGCGACCAGGTAGACGTGCCAGACCTGGATGTGGCCGGAGAGCGTCAGGACGGCGAGCGCGAGTCCGCAGAGGCCGAGGGCGGCCTGGGTGATCAGGAGGATCTGCCGCTTCGGGTAGCGGTCGGCGAGGACTCCGCCGTACAGGCCGAAGAGGAGCATCGGGAGGAACTGGAGCGCCGTCGTGATGCCGACGGCGGTGGCGGAGCCCGTGAGGCTCAGGACCAGCCAGTCCTGGGTGATGCGGGCCATCCAGGTGCCGGTGTTGGAGACGATGGCACCGGTGAAGAACAGCCGGTAGTTGCGTATGCGGAGTGAGGAGAAGGTTTCTCCCCGCCCGCGGGTGTGGGTAGCGGGTTTGTGGACGGGTGCGGAGTCTGCTCCGGGTCCCGTACTCAAAGTGCGTCGCCTCCTCGGCGTAGGGGTCTAGAGGTGGGCGAGCTTCTCCAGGACGGGGGCGGCGGCGCGGAGCTTGGCCCATTCGTCCTCGTCCAGGCCGTCGGCGAGGGTGGCCAGCCAGGCGTTCCGCTTGCGGCGGGACTCTTCGAGCATGGCTTCGGCCCGCTCGGTCTGGCTGACGACCTTCTGCCTGCGGTCGTCGGGGTGAGGCTCGAGCCGGACCAGTCCCTTGGCTTCGAGCAGCGCGACGATGCGGGTCATCGACGGCGGCTGCACGTGCTCCTTGCGGGCCAGCTCACCGGGGGTGGCGTGGCCGCAGAGGGCGAGGGTGCCGAGGACCGACATCTCGGTCGGGCTCAGCGATTCGTCGACGCGCTGGTGCTTGAGTCGTCGGCTGAGGCGCATGACGGCGGAGCGGAGCGCGTTCACGGCGGCGGCGTCGTCGGCGGTGCCGTGGGACAGGTCAGGCATGGTCCTTAGCGTAACTCATTAGACGGTCTAAATACCATTCGGAATGCCGCCGACCGAATCTGTCACCCAAACGAGTGAGAAGTATTCGGAAAGTGACGCACCGGGCCTGTCTGTGCCGCGACCCTGACGGGCATGGGATCGACCGTGCTCAGCCTGCGCATCGACGGTGAGCTGCTCGACCGTCTCAAGGGACATGCCGCCAAACGCGGAATGAGCGTCCAGGACTATGTGGTCCGGACGCTCATCCGCGATGACTTCGACGAACGGTTCAAGTCGGCCGTCGACGAGACGGAGAAGTTCTACGGGCTGCAGGAGAAGCCCGCGGACACCGCTCCTACCGCCTGAGGGTCACGTGAGGCCCAGCGCCGGCATCGCGTAGTAGAAGACGAAGACCGCCGAGACGACGTACATCGCCACCGGGACCTCACGGCCTCGGCCGGCCGCGAGCCGCAGCACGCTGAACGCGATGAAGCCGATGCCGATGCCGTTCGTGATGGAGTACGTGAACGGCATCATCACCATCGCCAGGAACGCCGGCACCGCGATGGTGAAGTCGCTCCAGTCGATCTCCTTGACCGAACCGGCCAGGATCAGGAAGCCGACCGCGAGCAGCGCGGGCGTCGCCGCCTGGGACGGGACCATCGTGGCGAGCGGCGTGAGGAACAGCGCCACCGAGAACAGCGCGCCGGTGACCACCGAGGCGAGGCCGGTACGGGCTCCCTCGCCGACGCCCGCCGTCGACTCCACGAAGCAGGTGGTGGCGGAGGACGAGGTCGCGCCGCCGGAGGCGACCGCCAGGCCGTCGACGAGCAGGACCTTGTTGATGCCCGGGAAGTTGCCGTCCTTGTCCATCAGCTTCGCCTCGTCGCCGACGCCGAGGATGGTGCCCATCGCGTCGAAGAAGCAGGACAGCAGCACGGTGAAGACGAAGAGGACGCCGGTCAGCATGCCGACCTTGTCGAAGCCGCCGAAGAGGCTCACCTGACCGACGAGCCCGAAGTCGGGCGAGGCCACCGGGTTGCCGGGCCAGGTCGGGGTGGTCAGACCCCAGGACGGGACGGTCGCGACCGCGTTGATCACCATCGCGACGATGGTCATCACGACGATGGAGATGAGGATCGCGCCCGGCACCTTGCGGATGATCAGCGCGAGCGTGAGCAGCGTGCCGAGGACGAAGACCAGGACCGGCCAGCCGGTGAGGTGACCGTCGGCGCCGAGTTGGAGCGGGACGGTGGTGTGCGCGGCGTCGGGGATACGGGAGACGAAGCCCGAGTCGACGAGGCCGATGAGCATGATGAAGAGGCCGATGCCGATCGCGATGCCCTTGCGCAGGCCGACCGGGACCGCGTTCATCACGCGCTCGCGCAGCCCGGTCGCGACGAGCAGCATCACGACGATGCCGGCGAGGACGACCATGCCCATGGCGTCCGGCCAGGACATCCGGGGCGCGAGCTGGAGCGCGACGACCGTGTTGACGCCGAGACCGGCCGCGAGGGCGATCGGGACGTTGCCGATGACGCCCATGAGGAGCGTCGAGAAGGCGGCGGTGAGCACGGTCGCGGTGACGAGCTGGCCGCTGTCGAGCTGGTGCCCGTACATGTCCTTGGCGCTGCCGAGGATGATCGGGTTCAGCACGATGATGTAGGCCATCGCGAAGAAGGTGGCGAAACCGCCGCGGACCTCGCGGGCGACGGTGGAACCGCGCTCGGAGATCTTGAAGAAGCGGTCGAGTCCTCCGGAGGGCGGTGTGCGGTCCTCGGGGGACGGGGGCATGGCCTTGGCGGTGGCCGTGGTGCTCATGGGGGTTCCTCGCGGGGTTGTGATTGGCGGTTCATACGAAGGAAACCCGCCAGAAGCAAACCGTTTCAGTATGAACACATGAACGAGCGAGCGTCCATCTCCGCGCGTAGACCCTCGGAAACGACGCCTAGACTGACCGCATGGCGAAGTGGACTCCCAAGTACGAGGCACCCGAGCCCCTGGAGGGGCCGGTCGTCGCCACCATCACGGGCGGCACGATCCTCTGGTTCGTGCTCTTCCTCGTCCAGGTCCCCTTCTACGGCTGGTTCGACGACCGCGACCTGACCTGGTGGGTCTGGACGTGTCTGGCCGGCGCGGGCCTCGGGCTGATCGGCATCTGGTACGTACGGAAGCGGGACGCGGCGATCAAGCGCGCGGAGGCGGCGAAGGACACCGCGTCGGAGTCGACCGCGCCGTAGCGCCGTCACGCCGTAGTACCGGGGAACGATTTCGATCCCCCCGCGGTCTGATGTTCACCGTTCCCGGCAGGTGAACGCTCGCTTCCGGTCGTACCGTCGGAAACATGACTCAGCGGGCGAAGATCGACACCGACGGCAGCGAGAACACCGCGGACGAACCACCCGTCGTCCACCGGGCCGCCGGACTGACCTCCGCCGAAGTCGCCGAACGCGTCGCGCGCGGCGAGGTGAACGACGTACCCGTCCGCAGCTCGCGCTCCACCGCCGACATCGTCCGCGGCAACGTCTTCACCCGCTTCAACGCGATCATCGGCGTCCTCTGGGTGATCATGCTCTTCGTCGCGCCGATCCAGGACAGCCTCTTCGGCTTCGTGATCATCGCCAACACCGGCATCGGCATCATCCAGGAGCTCCGCGCCAAGAAGACCCTCGACGGGCTCGCCGTCATCGGCGAGGCCAAACCCACCGTCCGCCGCGACGGGGCCGCCACCGAGGTCTCCACCTCCGAGATCGTCCTCGGCGACCTCATCGAACTCGGCCCGGGCGACAAGGTCGTCGTCGACGGCGAGGTGGCCGAGGTCGACAGCCTGGAGGTCGACGAGTCGCTGCTGACCGGCGAGGCCGACCCGGTGGTGAAGAAGCCCGGCGACACGATGATGTCGGGCTCGTTCGTGGTCGCGGGCGGCGGCGCGTTCACCGCCACCAAGGTCGGGCGCGAGGCGTACGCGGCCCAGCTCGCCGAGGAGGCCTCCCGCTTCACCCTCGTCCACTCCGAGCTGCGCTCCGGCATCTCCACGATCCTCAAGTACGTGACGTGGATGATGGTCCCGACCGCGATCGGCCTCATCATCAGCCAGCTCGTCGTCAAGGACACCGACTTCAAGGAGTCCGTCGCCCGGACCGTCGGCGGCATCGTCCCGATGATCCCCGAGGGGCTCGTCCTCCTCACCTCGGTCGCCTTCGCGATCGGCGTGATCCGGCTCGGCCGCAAGCAGTGCCTCGTGCAGGAGCTGCCGGCCATCGAGGGCCTCGCGCGCGTCGACGTCGTCTGCCTCGACAAGACGGGCACGCTCACCGAGGGCGGCATGGACGTCACCGAACTGCGCGCGCTGAACGGCAGCGACGAGACGTACGTACGGAAGGTCCTCGGCGCCCTCGGCGAGTCCGACCCGCGCCCCAACGCCTCCCTCCAGGCCATCATCGACGCCTACCCGGACGCGGAGGAGTGGCGCTGCACCGAGTCGCTGCCGTTCTCCTCGGCCCGCAAGTACAGCGGCGCGGCCTTCAGCGAGGGCAACGGCGACACCTCGACCTGGCTGCTCGGCGCGCCCGACGTGCTCCTGAAGGCCGGCGACCCGACCCTCGCCGAGATCGACCACCTCAACGAGCAGGGGCTCCGCGTCCTGCTCCTCGCCCGCACGGCGCGCGAGCTCGACTCCCCGGAGGTCGCAGCCGACGCGAGCCCGACGGCCCTGGTGGTCCTGGAGCAGCGCCTGCGCCCCGACGCGGCGGACACGCTCGCCTACTTCGCGGACCAGAACGTCGCCGCCAAGGTCATCTCGGGCGACAACGCGGTCTCGGTCGGGGCGGTGGCGGGCAAGCTGGGCCTGCCGGGAGCCGAGCACACGGTCGACGCCCGCCGCCTGCCCACGGAGCAAGCGGCGATGGCCGACGAACTGGACCGCAACACCGTCTTCGGCCGGGTCACCCCGCAGCAGAAGCGGGACATGGTCGGCGCGCTCCAGTCCAACGGCCACACGGTCGCCATGACGGGCGACGGCGTCAATGACGTCCTCGCGCTGAAGGACGCGGACATCGGCGTCTCGATGGGCTCGGGCTCGGAGGCGACCAAGGCGGTGGCCCAGATCGTCCTGCTCAACAACTCCTTCGCGACGCTCCCGTCGGTGGTCGCGGAGGGCCGCCGGGTCATCGGCAACATCACCCGGGTCGCGACCCTCTTCCTGACGAAGACGGTCTACTCGGTGCTGCTGGCGGTCCTGGTGGTGTGCAGCCAGGTCGAGTACCCGTTCCTACCCCGACACCTGACGCTCCTCTCCACCCTGACGATCGGCGTCCCGGCCTTCTTCCTCGCGCTCGCCCCGAACAAGGAGCGCGCGAAGCCGCACTTCGTGAAACGGGTGATGCGGTACGCGATCCCCGGCGGCATCGTCGCGGCGGCCGCCACCTTCGCCACGTACCTCGTGGCCCGCTCGTACTACAGCGGCCCGGGCGCCCTGGACGCCGAGACGAGCGCGGCGACGCTGACCCTGTTCCTGGTCTCCATGTGGGTCCTGGCGATCGTCGCCCGCCCCTACACCTGGTGGCGCATCGCCCTGGTCGCCACCATGGGCGGCGCCTTCCTCCTGGTCCTCGTCGTCCCCTGGCTCCAGGACTTCTTCGCCCTGAAGCTGGTCGGCGTGACGATGCCGTGGACGGCGGTCGCGATCGCGGCGGCGGGCGCGGCCCTGATCGAGTTCAGCTTCCGCTGGGTGGACCACAGGTTCCCGGCCTGAACCTCCCCACACACGCAACTGGCCCCCGCCGGTCACGGCGAGGGCCAGGGCTGGTGCAGCGGGCGTCAGAAGAAGGTGACGCCCCGCCACCCCGAGGTGTGCAGGGTCGTCGGCGCGCCCAGCGAGCCGTTCTCGGCGGCCGGGTGGAGCACCAGGGCGCCCGTGCGGGTGCCGGAGACCAGGTCGGTGCGGCCGTCACCGTCCACGTCACCGACGGCGGCCACGGACGGCCGCTGGCGCACGGACCAGCCGGACGAGGCGACGGTGGTCGGCGTCCCCAGGGCCCAGGGCTGGGTGGTGCCGTACTCGATCGGCAGGTGCTGGACCGTCCCGCGCCGGGTGTCACGGGCCCAGAAGAACGGCAGGCCCTCCTCGGGGCTGTCCGCGAAGTGCACGGTCTTCGAGGCCCAGCCGGTCTCGGCGAGCACGGACGGCTCTCCGACGGTCAGCTGCCCGTAGGTGTTCAGCTCGAAGACGAGGAGCCGGTCGCCTTCCTTGGCCAGCACCAGGGGAATCTGGTTCTCGGTCCGGTTGAGCGCGATGCCCGTGACGCGCGACCAGTCGTAGCCGGTGATCTCCACCGGCGCCCCGAAGCCGCCCTCGCCGTTCCCCGGGTACGCGAACAGCTTCCCGCCCTGGAGAGCGACGATGTCGTTGCGGGTGTCGTAGGACCACAGGTCGCCGTTCCGGGCGAGCAGCCAGCTCGCTCGTGCCACGAGGGCGCCCGACCAGTTCCGCCCGTCGGCGACCACCGGGGCCGCGAAGCCACCGGCCTCCTGGCCGGCGCGCAACGTCAGCTTGCCGTCCGCGCCGACACCGAGCAGGTCGGCCCGGCCGTCGCTGTTGTAGTCACCGAAACGCTCGACGAAGGGGTACGCGACCCGGTAGTCCTCCTGCACCTGGTCCGAGACGTTGCCGGCCCGGTCCACCGCCTGGAAGTACAGCGACGAGGGTCCGGTGCGCTCGGGCGAGACGAACGTGGCCGTCGCCGTCCCGTCCGCCTCCGCCGGCACCCACTGGCTGTCGCAGTCCTCGTTGGACACGCCGATCATCCGCTCCGGGTTGAAGCAGAAGCCCTTCACCTCGGTCCCCGTCGGCACGCTGAAACGCACCGCCCTGGGCACTCCGGCCGGGGCCCCGTTGGGGTACTGCGCGGCGTCCGTGAACGTCACCGCGGGAGCCGTCGGACGCGTCTGGTCGGGCCGGAAACCACAGGGAGTGGTCCACTCCGAGGTGCCCTTCTCGTCCTCCAGGCGCGCCTGCCACCAGTAGTCGGAGCCCTCGGGAATCTCCGCCCGGGGTACCCGCGTCTGCGCGGTGCCGCCCACGCTCACCGGGATGAAGGTGTCGACGATCGGCGTCTCGGCCTCCGCACCCCGCCACAGCTTGAAGCGCACGGACGCGAGACCCGAGCCCTCACCCGCCACGCGCCCGGAGAACTCGGCGTCGATGTTCCCCAGCCACGGCAGCTCACCGGAGGTCACGCAGCTGACCCACGCCAGCTTCGGATCCTCCAAGGTGTTCGGGTGCTCCGCCGCCTGCGCCGTCCCGCCCCCCAGCAGACCGGCCACGCAGGCCAGCGACAGCGAAGCCGCCCCCAGCCAGGCATGCGCTCTGCGCCTTCTCCCCGCCCCGAACATCGATTCCCCTCCCGAACGATCAGTTGATCACTGCCGGGTGAACCTATCCGACGCCTGTGACACCCGGCGCCGGATTTTTGTCCGCCGCCGCCGCCGTCGCCCGCCACAGGCGTCGGCAGGACAGAACGACCGCCGCGAGCAGCAGCCCGTTCCGGAGGACCATCAGTGTGTTGCCCAGGGCCGTGCCCTGCATGACCTCCAGGTAGTACGTCGGGTAGGCGAGGGCCGTCACCGCCGTCGCGGCGAGGAGGACCCAGGCGACCGGGCGTTGGGTGGTGTGGCGGGAGGTGAGGCAGACCGCGGCCAGGCCCAGGAGCCAGACCATGTACTGGGGGCTGATGACCCGGCTGGTGACCGTGAACAGGAGGATCGCGGTGAGCGCCGCGTCGAACGGGGTCGCCTCCGTCCAGCGCGAGGCGCGGCCCCGCCAGAACATCAGCCAGCCGAAGGCCGCCGCCGTCAGCATCAGCGACAGCTGCGCCACGCTCGCCACGTGCTCACCGGCGAACTCCAGGGCGCCGTACCGCGTTTCGACCCAGATCGGCAGCCCCGCCGCCCGCATCAGCGACAGCACCGTGCCACCGAGCGACTCGATCTGCACGCCCCGCGCGCCCTGCTGCTGGAGGAAGTCGAAGCTGTGCCGGAAGGCGACGGCGAGGACGGTCAGGAGCGCCGCGGCGGCCGCGGCGGCCGACACCCAGGCGTCCCTGGTCGTACGGCCCCGTTCCAGGCCCACGAGGGTGAGCAGCGGCCACACCTTGATCAGCGCGCCGAACGCGGCGAGCGCCCCGCCGAGGCGCGGGCTGCGGCGCCCGGCGAGCAGCGCGAGGACCGCGAGGGCCGTCACCTGGATGTCGAACCGCCCGTGTGGCAGGTTCAGGAGCAGCGGCAGCCCCGCGGTCCACAGCCAGGCCCCCGCGAGCCTGCGGCCCGGGCGGGCCAGCGCCACCGTGACCACGGCGTCGGCGACGAGCGTGAGCACGAGGAACGCGGCGAAGTAGTCGAGGAAGGACAGGAGCGAGGGCGAGAGGAACAGCAGGCCCGCGCCCGGCGGGTACTGCCAGGTGACGTCACCGACCGGGTACGAGCCGCCGGCCAGTTGCTCCGCCCAGCGCGGGTAGAGGAACTCCACCTCGGAGGAGACGTTGCTGACCCCGATGTCGTCCTGGACCAACAGGTACACCATGACGATCCGGGTCAGCGCCCAGACCGCCGCGATCACGGTACGGGACGTCCCGTACGACCGGACGGTGTCCCACGGAGCCGGGGCGGAGCGCGCCGGGTTCGGGGCCTCCTCGGGAGGGGCGCCGACCAGAAGGCCGGCCTTCTGCTGCGTCATGGACCGGAACGTAGGCCGATACGACCCCCGTCTCCATGAACGCACCGGCCGCGCCCGCCCACGTCCCCCGTCGGGCGGGCACCCGGAGGGCCAGGTGGCCCCACCGGGTCCGGGTCCGGGTCCGGGTCCGAACACGACCGATGAGTTTCCCCGCGCTCCCCAGTCATAGATCACGACCGAAGCAGCCGACCGACCAAGACGCCTAGGAAGCCATCATGCGCACTCTCATCAGCACCGCCTTCATCTCCCTCGACGGCGTCGTGGAGGGCCCCGGCGGCGAGCCCGGCTACCGGAACTCCGGGTGGACCTTCAAGGACATCGACTTCCTCCCCGAGGCGTACGAGATCAAGGGCCGTGAGCAGAAGGAGGCCTCGGCGATGCTCCTCGGCCGGGCCAGTTACGAGGCCTTCAGCGCGGTCTGGCCCGACATGGCGGAGTTCGCCGACTACAAGGCGATGCCGAAGTACGTCGTCTCCACCACCCTCACCGACGACGACCTCGTCACCGACTGGAGCGAGACCACGATCCTGCGCTCCCTCGACGAGGTCGCCGCGCTGAAGGAGACCGAGGGCGGCCCGATCATCGTCCACGGCAGCGCGAGCCTGAACCAGGCCCTCTCGGACGCCGGTCTGATCGACCGCTACCACCTGCTCGTCTTCCCGCTCCTGCTCGGCGCGGGCAAGCGGCTCTTCAGCGCCACGGACAAGGACGTCCAGAAGCTGAAGCTGGTCGAGCACGAGACCTACGCCAACGGCCTGCAGAAGCAGGTCTTCGACGTCGTCCGCTGATCAGGGGCAGCCCCTAGTCGAACCAGCGGTCGCGCGCCAGCTCCGCCGTGCGCGACGGGTCCTCCAGGAGGGCCGCGACCTCGAAGCGGCGGGGCCACTGGCCCGCCGCCCAGGCGAGGCCGGCGGCGACGCCCTCCAGGGTGGCGGCGTGGATCGTGCCGTCGGGGGTACGGCGCCAGTCCAGTTCGACGCCCGCCGCGCGCAGCTCCTCGTGCTCGACGTACGCGTCCGGGGTCGCCGGGCCGAGGAGCGCGTGGACCGAGGCCGGGACCTCGTGCTCCTCGCCGACCGTCGTCACCTCCGCCTCGACGGCCTCGCTCAGCCGCCGCACCTGGAACAGCTCCGCGAGGTCGGCCGCGCGGGACGGGGAGACCGGGAGCAGGGGCAGGCCGCCCGCGAGCGGCAGGAGGTCGGGGGCGTCGGCGACCAGGGCCTCGGCGGCGTCGACCACGACGAGTTCGCCGTCCACGACCGCGCGCAGCTCGTCGGGGAGGGTGACCTGCTCGGGGTCCAGGTCGGCCAGGGCCGTGTACAGGGCGTGCAGTTGGGCGCCGGACACCTCCCGGTCCGGGTCGGCCAGACGGCCGAGGAGTTCGGCCGCGCCGCCGGGCTCGTCGAGGAGCGCCGGGACCGAGGTGCGGACGCCCAGGGCCCGCAGGACCTGCTCGTCGTCGAAGCCGGTCGCGTCGGCGGAGTCGTACAGGCCGATGAGCAGCGGGTCCGTACCGGCGGCGCGCAGGCCGGCCGGGCGGCGGCCGTCGAGGACCGGGTGGTCGCGGAGCCACCAGGCGGTGTACGACCGTACGGTCTCGGTCGTGCCGTCCGGCATCAGGACCCGTACGGGCTGGGTGAGCGCGTCCCGCAGGGGCGGCTGGGCGAGCAGGGCGAGCGCCTGCGGCCAGGCGTCGTCGTCGACCAGGTCCAGGTCCCGTACGGCGACGATCTCGGTCGCCACCGGCGGTACCGGGGTGTCCGCGAGGCGGTCGAGGACGTCCTCGCACCAGACGTCGACGGCGTCGAGCAGCCCGGCGTCGTCGGGCTCGGCGAAGTCCCCGTCGCGGGGCTCCATCTCGTCCGGGTCGAGGACCAGGTCGGTGGCCCGGACCAGCGCGAAGCCGGCGAGCACCCCGCAGGCGGCGAGGGGCTGTTCGCCCCAGCGGTCGGCCAGTTCGGCGTCGCAGAGGGCGAGTTCGCCCTCGCTCATCACGGCGGCGAAGGCGCTGCCGGGCAGGACCAGTTCGCCGGCGGGCGCCAGTTCCCCGTCCTCGTCCGGGAGGGCGAGCGCGCCGAGCCACGGTTCGTCGCCGGGCTCCAGCTCCGCGTCCCGTACGAGCGCGAGCACGGTCTCGGCCAGCTCGTCGGCGTCCAGGGCGTCCGCGTCCTCGTCCCAGATGTCACCCGCGTCGAGCGAGCCGGCGACCGCCGCCCGCACCTGGGGCGTCGTCAGGACCGCGCGGGGCGTGGCCGGGAGCGCGCCCAGCTTCTCCAGGAGCGGGTGGGCGGCGTCCGGGTGGGCGACCTTGAGGCCGAGGCGGGTGAGGTCGGCGGGGGTGCGGTCCTGGGGCAGGAGGACGTGGCGGGGGCCGATGGTGGTACGGGTGGGGTGGGCGGCGCGGGCGTCACTGTCGGGGCCCTCGCCGACCGCCCCCGCGTCCGGGTCCGCCAGCGGGACCGGAAGGCCGGTCAGCCGGTCCGGGTCCACCCCGGCCAGCGAGTCGTACAGGCGCCACCACCAGGACGGCGCCCGGTCGACCCCGGCGAGCCGGTCGATCGCCTCGGTCAGGGGGACGCGGCCGACGCCGAGCGTGCGCAGTTCCACGCGCCGTTCGAGCCCGGCGGGCAGCAGGGTCGGGAAGACCTCCGCGAGGACGGCGACGGTCTCGTGCCCCGCGCCCTCCACGACCTCGGCCTCGACCGCCCGCAGCGCGGGCACCTCCTCCGAGGGCGCCTCGGGCGCCAGGAACGCGACGCGCGGCAGCCGCCGCAGGATCGCCTCGCGCAGCGCCCCGTCGAGGGCGGCCTTGCCGAGCGGTCCGGGGACGAGGTCGATCGTGGCGACCGACACCGGCTCCCAGTCGGCGAGGAGTTCGGCGTACGCGTCGGCGGCGCGCTCGACGAGGAAGTCGGTGAGCGGGCCGGGAGCCGGGTGGCGGCGGGCCGTGTCCAGCGGGAGGGAGGCGATGAGGAGCGCGGGCAGGCCGAGCGGCTCGTCGGTGGGGGTCGGGGCGTGGACGACGGGCTCGGTACGGGGGAACAGCGGGGCGCCCTCGGCGTCCACGGGCACGGCCCAGGTCACCGACCAGTACGGGCGCAGCCGCTCCTCGACCGGCCGGTCCTTGAGGAGCGCGGGGTCGAGGGGGCCGCCGTGGGTGACGGTCCGCCAGCGGTGGGTGCCGGTCGCGGAGTCGGCGATGTGGACGTACCCGTCCGCCTCGGAGCGGCGCAGCGTCCGGACGCCCTCGGGGGTGTCGACGACGACCTCGGCGAGGCCGGGAAGGGTGAGCAGGAGCGCGTCGTCGATGGAGGCCAGCAGCCGGCCGGCGAGGCCGACGGCGGCGGAGTCCCGGAGCGGGAGGACGACGACGGTGTCGTAGCCGTCGGGGGCGGTGCCCTCGGCAGGCAGCGGGAGGCGGAGCAGCGGTACGTGGCCGTCACGGCGGCGCAGCTCGTCCCCGAGGCCGGGGCTGTGCCGGGCGGCGTCGGCGGCGAGCTCGCGGGCCTCGGCGAGGGACCAGCGGACGCCGCCGTGGCGGCCGAGGACGGCGGGCTCGTCGGAGACGGCGAGGACGGCGGCGAAGCCGACGCCGAAGCGGCCGACGGCGTTCGTGTCGAACTCACCGCGCTTGGCGGAGGCGCGGAGGGTGGAGAGCGATTCGACGCCGGTCGCGTCGAGCGGGGCGCCGGTGTTGGCGGCGGCGAGGACGGCGGGCGCGTCGGGGCCGGCGTCGTGGAGGGTGAGCCGGAGGCGTCCGGTGACGCCCGCGCGGTGGGCGGCGTCGGCGGCGTTCTGGGCGAGTTCGACGACGAGGCGGTCGCGGTAGCCGCCGAGGGCGAGGTCCTCCTCGGCGTTGGCGTCCTCCCGGAACCGGGCGGGCCCGGCGCCCCAGGCATCGAGCACGCCCCTCCGCAGCCGGGCGGTGCCGAAGGGGTCGGCTCCGTCGGTCGACGTCCTGACGCTGACGCTCACGTCTGCTCCACTCTGCGGGCGGTTTGAAGTTGCCGGGTGCCCGAAGGTACCGCGCCCCTCACCAGCGACGCGCCGCGCCTCCATCCGGACGCGCCCTTGGGCCCCCTGCGCCTTCCCACCCCGCGCCGGAGCAATCACCCCAGGTGAACGGTCACCCCGCGCCGGCCCCCGTGGAGGCCGGCGCCGGCCGCTACGAGTGGCCCAGGTCTTCCGAGGTGCCGTCCGGTTCCGTCGTGGAGCCGGAGTCCTTCGCCGGGCGGAGGGGGAACGCGTCCGCGCCCATCGAGTCCAGGACCGGCGGCGCCGGACGCGGGGGCTTCGGCATGATCGCGGCCTCGGAGTGCCCGCCGCAGCCGTACGAGAGCGAGACGACACGCCCGTCCGCCGGCGAGAACTCGTTCGCGCAGACGCCGAACGCCTGCTTCAGCGACCCCGCGAGCGGCACCAGGAACGCGCACGTGTCGCACGACGCGGGCGCCGCCTGCGCCATCGGGGTCTTCGCCCCGAACGACTCGTCCCAGCGGTCCGCCGCCACATGCAGCCCGTACCGCGAAAGGACCCGCGCGCGCCGCATGCCGAGTTCCTCGGCGACCGAGGCGATCGAGCCCCGGGACGGCGTACGGGAGGTGATCTCGGCGTCCTCGACGTCGAGGTGGTCCACCATCTCGTCCGAGACCGGCGAGTTCGGCGGCGGCACGTCCTCGCCCGTGTACCCGGGTTCGAGCCGCAGGTCGTCCTGCTCCGTCGGCAGCAGGTCCCCCGGGCCCATGTCGCCCGGCCTGAGCCGCTCGCTCCACGGCACCCACTCGGGGGCCAGGAGCGCGTCGGAGCCGGGCAGCAGGACGGTTTCGTCGAGGGTGACGTTCTTCGCCCGGGACGCCCGGGTGACCGTCACCGCCCAGCGCCAGCCCCGGTAGCCGGGCTCCTTGCACTCGAAGAAGTGCGTGACGACCCGGTCGCCCTCGGCGACGGTCTCCACATGGGCGCCGACGATTCCGGGAGCGGCAGCCTCCTCGGCGGCCTCCCTCGCCAGGTCTACCGCCTCGGCGCACAGGCGGTCGGGGGTACGCGGGGTACGCGGGGTACGGCTTCGCGTCGTCGCAGCACTCACAGGTCTCGCTTCTCTCCTACGCCGTCTCACGGGTGCGCCGGCCGAGGAGCGGGAGCGAAGAGACCCGGGCGGCGGGCGGAGCGGACCAGAGGGCCGCATCGACGTCCGCGCCCGACCTCGTCTCGCGTCTCTCGGGCACACCTATCGTCATCCATTCTGCGGGATGCCGAAGAGGCGCGCGGCCGAGATCTTCCGCCGGTGGCGCGCTACGCACGCTACCCCCTCCGCCGCCCGCCGCCCACCTGCCCGCCCCAAGTGGCCCGGATCGTGGACCTCCGGCCGCCGTGCCACGGTTCACAAGTCAGGGGCGTGGGGCACTATGACGGAGTGGCAGCCGCACGGTCGTCCGCACGATCCCACGATCTTGCCGGGCCGCTCCGCCGAGTGGGCCGGACGGTGGGGCGCGCCCTTCATCTGCCGTTCACCGGTACGGCGCGCGGCATCCGCAAGGCGACCCACGCGCACGGCGCGGGCGAGTCGGGGCTCGGGAAACTGATCGAGCTGCACGCCGTGAACGGGGCCGGCGATGTCATGATCACGGTCGCGCTCGCCTCCACGGTCTTCTTCTCCGTACCGACGGACGAGGCCCGCGGCCGGGTCGCGCTGTACCTGGGCATCACGATGCTCCCGTTCACCCTGCTGGCCCCCGTCGTCGGCCCGCTCCTGGACCGCCTGCCGCACGGGCGGCGGGCGGCGATGGCCGCGGCGATGTGGACCCGGGCGGTCCTCGCGATCACCATGTCGGGCGCGGTGGCCACGGGCGGCCTGGAGCTGTATCCGGCGGCGCTCGGCGTGCTCGTGGCCTCGAAGGCGTACGGAGTCGTCCGCAGCGCGGTCGTGCCACGGCTGCTCCCGCACGGCTTCTCGCTGGTCAAGGCGAACTCCCGGGTCACCCTCGCGGGCCTGCTCGCGACCGGGATCGCGGCGCCGATCGGCGCGGGACTCCAGCAGATCGGGCCGCCGTACCCGCTGTACGGGGCGTGCGCGCTGTTCCTGCTCGGCGGGTACTGGGCGTTCCGGATGCCGCACAAGGTCGACTCGGCGAAGGGCGAACGGCGGGCGCACCTGCTGACCCACGGCGAGAAGAAACCGAGCCTGCGGACGGTCGGGCCCTCGGTGCTGCACGGGCTCCAGGCGAACGCGGCGCAGCGGATGCTGTCCGGGTTCCTGATCTTCTTCCTGGCGTTCCTGCTGCGCGAGCATCCGCTCTCCGGGCAGAGCGCGGCCGTGTCGCTGGCGATGGTGGCCGTGGCGGCGGGCGTGGGCAACGCCTGCGGGACGGCCGTCGGCTCGCTCCTGAAGGAGCGCGGCCACGCGCCGGAGGTGATCATCGCCACGATGATCACGACGGTGTGCGGGGCGGCGGTCCTCGCGGCGGTCTTCTTCAGCGGGGCGATGGTGGCCGTGCTCGGCGCGGTGGCGGGCCTGACGCAGGCCCTGTCGAAGCTGTCCCTCGACGCGCTGATCCAGCGGGACGTGCCGGAGGTGGTGCGGACGTCCGCGTTCGCCCGTTCGGAGACGCTGCTGCAGATGTCGTGGGTGGTGGGCGGTGCGATCGGCATCTCCCTGCCGCTGAGCGGCCCGATGGGCATGTCGGTCGCCGCCTGCATGCTGGGCCTGGGCGCCCTGCTGGCGGTACGGGGCCTGGTGGCGGCGGCCCGCGCGGAAACCAAAAAGAAGGCGACCACGGAGACGTGAGCCGCTCGGGCAGGGCGCTGAGCCATGTGAGCGCCCCCGAAAACGCGGCGCGCCGCACCCCCGCGTGGCGGAGTTCGGTGGGCCCGATAGCCTTCGGGCCATGACCGTAGCGTTCTTCACCGGCTCGCGCCGCCGGGCCGCCGCCGCCCTCGGGGCCGTCTCCGTCGGGCTCCTCACCCTCTCCGCCTGCGGCGAAAAGCCGACTCCGCTCGCGACGCTGACGGTGGGGACCAACTCGATCCACTCCGAGGCCGCCTGCTACAACGACGGCGACGCCATCAAGGAGTCCCAGATCCAGGAGTGCCTCAACAGGAAGGCCGAGAAGTCGATCACGGTCGCCGCGGACGACAAGGTCCGCTTCGGCGTGGACCCGTCGATCGCGGAGAACGGCTGGACCATCTTCCTCGGCGGCCAGAACGCCGAGCCGGAGCCGTACAAGAAGACGTACCGGACCATCCCGGCCAGCGCCTTCTTCTCCTCCCAGACCGGCGAGGCGACCAACCAGACCCAGGTCACCATCGTCGAGAACGACGGCAAGAAGCTGACCGGCATCTGGCACTTCGAGCTGAAGAAGGACTCCTGACCCTCCGGACCCTGATCGTGACGGCCGTGGCGGCGGAGGCGGACTCCGTCGTACGCGGCCTTCCCTTCGACGGTCCGGGCCCGGAGCGCCGCGGTCCTGAGCCGGAGCACGGTCCTGAGCCGGTCGACGTCCCGCTCCCCGGCGGGTACGTGCTCCGCCGCCTCGGCCACCCCGCCGGCGCCGTCGTCGACGTGCTCGTCGGCGGTGTCGGGCCCGCCTCGGTCGCCGCCGCCGGCGCCACCGCCCTCGCGGGGGCCGCCACCCCCTACGACCTCGTCGTCTCCGCCGGGATCGCCGGCGGGTTCCAGCCGCTCGCCCCGATCGGCTCCGTCGTCGTGTCCGACGCGATCGTCGCCGCCGACCTCGGCGCCCAGACACCCGACGGCTACCTGACCGTCGAGGAGCTCGGCTTCGGGCGCTCCACCCACCCGGTCGCCGCCGCCCTCACCCAGCGCGTCTCCGCCGCCCTCGCTCTCGGCGAGGCGCGCCACACCGTCGCCTCCGTCCTCACCGTCTCCACCGTCACCGGCACCGCCGAGCGCGCCGCCGAGCTGGCCGCCCGGTATCCCGGCGCCGCCGCCGAGGCGATGGAGGGGTTCGGCGTGGCCGAGGCCGCCGCCGCCCACGGCGTGCCCGTGGTCGAGATCCGGGCCGTCTCCAACGCCGTCGGCCCCCGCGACCGCGCCGCCTGGCGCATCGGCGAGGCCCTGGACGCCCTGCGGTCCACGTTCCAGCAGCTCAGCCACTCCGTCCTCGTGGAGCCTCTCCGATGACCCCCAAGCTGAAGATCGCCTACTCGCCCTGCCCGAACGACACCTTCGTCTTCGACGCCTGGGCCCACGGCCGCGTCCCCGGCGCGCCCCGCCTCGACGTGACGTTCGCCGACATCGACCTCACCAACGGCTGGGCCGAGCGCGGAACGGCCGACTACGACGTCCTGAAGGTCTCGTACGCCGTTCTGCCGTGGGTCCTCGACGAGTACGCCCTGCTGCCCTGCGGCGGCGCCCTGGGGCGCGGCTGCGGCCCTCTCGTGCTCACCCGGGAGCCGGGCGTGGACCTGCGGGGGAAGACCGTCGCGGTGCCGAGCGAGCGCTCGACCGCGTACCTGCTCTTCCGGCTGTGGGCCGCGGACGTCGTACCGGGCGGGGTCGGCGACGTCGTCGTCATGCCGTTCCACGAGATCATGCCCGCCGTACGGGACGGGAAGGTCGACGCGGGGCTCGTCATCCACGAGGCCCGGTTCACGTACCAGAACTACGGTCTGCACGCCCTCGCCGACATGGGTGCCCACTGGGAGGACACCACCGGTCTCCCGATCCCGCTCGGCGCGATCATCGCGCGCCGCTCGCTCGGCCCCGACGTGCTGCGGAGCCTCGCCGACGCGGCCCGCACGTCGGTCCGGATGGCCTGGGACGACCCGGCCGTCTCACGCCCGTACGTACTCGAGCACGCGCAGGAGATGGACCCCAAGGTGGCCGATCAGCACATCGGTCTCTACGTCAACGAGTTCACGGCCGACCTCGGCGAGGCCGGTTACGCGGCCGTGCGCGGGCTCCTCACGCGCGCGGCGGCCGAGGGGCTGGTGCCGCCCCTCGGCCCGGACGCGCTGTCGTTCCCGTAGGAACGCGGCGCGTCACATGTCGAGCTACACGTCGAGCTGGTCCGCGACCGCCCGCAGCAGGCCCGCGATCTTCGCGCCCTGCGCCTTGTCGGGGTAGCGGCCCCGCTCCAGCATCGGCGTGATGTTCTCCAGGAGCGTCGTCAGGTCCTGCACGATGGACGCCAGTTCGTCGGGCTTACGGCGCTGCGCCGCGGCGACGGAGGGGGTCGGGTCGAGGACCGTCACGGAGAGGGCCTGGTCGCCGCGCTGGCCCGCGACCACCCCGAACTCCACACGCTGCCCCGGCTTGAGGGCGTCGACTCCGGCAGGGAGCACCGACGAGTGGACGAAGACGTCGCCGCCGTCGTCCCGGGAGAGAAAGCCGAAGCCCTTCTCGCTGTTGAACCATTTGACCTTGCCGGTAGGCACGTCTGTCCTCGTCCTCGTACTCGATGGGAATGCGCCGGGAATCCGGCTCTGGATAGCAATACAGCGGGCCCCGAGACCCGCTGAGATCAAGGCTAATGGGCTTCGCGCCGGTGACAAGACGTCGCCGCTTTGTTCATACGGCCTGGGAACTACCCTGGCCGAATGCGTAGTGAAACCCCCGCGGCCTCGTCGGACGACAGTGCGCCCGGCGACGGTCTGGTCCGTGCCGGTGCGATTGTCTTCATCATCGGTGCGGTGGCCACCCTGGTCACGGTCGCGCCGCTCTTCCTCGGCACCGACCCGTTCCCGCCGATCGCCTACGGCGTGTGCATGCTGATGGGCGTCGGATTCCTCGTCGCCGGCGCCGGCGTGCTGCGCTCGATCGCCGCCCAGCGCCGCCAGGCGAAGACGGTGACGGCGCAGGGCGGCTAGCCCCGGTACGCCTCCCACCAGGCACGGAACTGCGTCAGGTCGCTCAGGACGACGTCCGCGCCGGCCTCGCGCAGCTCGGTCGCGTCGCACGGTCCGGTCGCCACGGCCACCGACAGGGCGCCCGCGTGCGCGGCGCCGCGCACGTCGCCGGTGTGGTCGCCGACGTACACCCCCGCGCCGAACTCGCGCAGCGCCTGCGCCTTGCCCTCGGCCCACAGGCCGCCGATGACGGCGTCGGGGTCGATGCCGAGGTGGGAGAGGTGCAGCTTGGCGTGCGGCTCGTTCTTGGCGGTCACGACGATCGCCCGGCCGCCCGCCTCGCGAACGGCTTGAATCGCATCCCTGGCGCCGGGCAGCGCGAGCGAGGGCTCGATCGCGTACGTCGGGTAGAGCGCGCGGTACTGGACGACCCGCTCCGCGATCTCCGCCTCCGGGAACCAGTTCGCCAGCTCGTGCTCCAGCGGCGGGCCGAGCCGGGAGACGGCGAGGTCGGCGTCGATCGCCACGCCGACCTGCGCGGAGAAGGCCTGGTAGGTGGCCTTGATGCCGGGGCGGGAGTCGATCAGGGTCATGTCGAGGTCGAAGCCGACGGTGGGGATGCCAGGGGTAGCCATGGAGGACATTGTGCCTACATGTTCGAATCGGCCTTCGGGCCGCTGCTTAGACTGAGCCACTGAGCCACGCCTTACCTGAGCAACGCCCGCACCTCGCACCTCGTACTTCCTGATGGGCCTCGATGACCGCCGCCTTCCGTTCCAGACGAGTTCTGGCCATCGCCGTAGCCGTCATCGCCCTCCTCGTCGCGATCCTGCTGAGCCTCGCCGTGGGCGCCCGGGCCATCGCCCCGTCCACGGTCCTCGACGCGCTGCTGCACGGCGGGACGAGCGCCGACGCCGAGGTCGTCCGGCAGATGCGGGTGCCCAGGACGCTCATCGGGCTGATGGTCGGCGCCGCCCTCGCGCTGGCCGGCACGGCCCTGCAGGGCATCACCCGCAACCCGATCGCCGACCCCGGCATCCTCGGCATCAGCCAGGGCGCCTCGGTGGGCGTGGTCCTCGCGATCGCCTTCGCCGGCGTGCACACGCTGACCGGGTACGTGTGGTTCGCCTTCGCGGGCGCGGCCCTCGCCTCGGTCGCGGTGTACGCGATCGCCTCCAGCGGGCGCGGCGGGGCGACCCCGGTGAAGCTCGCGCTCGGCGGCGCCGCGATCAACGCGCTGCTGCTCTCCGTGACGACCGGGGTGCTCACGACCAGGGCCTCGGCTCTCGACGAGTTCCGGTTCTGGCAGATCGGCTCGCTCGACGGGCGGGACGCCGAGGTCGTCGGCCAGATCTGGCCCTTCCTGCTGCTCGGCGCGGTGCTCGTGCTCTCCGTCGCCCGGGGCCTGGACGCGCTCGCGCTCGGCGAGGACGTGGCGAAGGGGCTCGGGCAGCGGGTCGCGACGGTACGGATCGTGGGCGGGATCGGGGCGACCGTGCTGACCGGGGCGGGGGTCGCGGCGGCGGGACCGATCGCGTTCGTCGGCCTCGCGGTGCCGCACATCGCCCGCGCGATCGTGGGCGGCGACCACCGCTGGGTGCTGCCGATGGCCGCCCTCGTGGGGCCCGTGATGCTGCTGGTGTCGGACGTGATCGGCCGGGTGCTCTTCCCGCCGGGCGAGGTCCCGGCGGGGGTGATGACGGCGCTCATCGGGGTGCCGTTCCTGGTGACGCTCGTACGCCGGAAGGCGGTGCCGGCATGACGACGACGTCGGTACGTCCCGCGGGGTACGGGGTCGTGCGCGCCGGGCGGGGCTCGTTCCTGCTGCACCGGCGCTCGGCGGCCGTGGCGGTGGGCCTGGTGCTGCTCCTGGCGGCGGTCTCGGTCGCGTACCTGTGCGTGGGCGAGAAGTTCGTGGCGCCGGGCGAGGTCCTGAAGGTGGTCTTCGGGCAGGAGTCCCGTTCGACGTTCGTCGTCGAGGAGCTGCGGATGCCGCGGCTCGCGGTCGGGCTGATGGTCGGCGCCGCGTTCGGGATCGCGGGCGCCCTCATCCAGACCGTCGCCCGCAACCCGCTCGCCAGCCCCGACATCATCGGCATCAGCCAGGGCGCGGGGGCGCTGACGGTCGGCGCGATGACCTTCGGCCTCACCTCGTACACCGTCCTGCCGTACCTCTCGATCGTCGGCGGGATCGCGGCCGCCGCGCTCGTGTACGTCGTCGCCTGGCGGGGCGGGCTGCACGCGACGCGGTTCGTGCTCATCGGGATCGGATTCGCGATCGCGCTGCGGTCGCTGATCACCCTGTTCATGACCAAGGGCGACTACCTGGTCGCCCAGCAGGCCCAGGTCTGGATGACGGGCTCGCTCAACGGCCGCGGCTGGGACGAGGCCGCGCCGATCCGCTGGACACTGCTCCTGCTGCTCCCCGCGATCCTGTGGGCGGCGCGGGCGCAGCGCACGGTGTCGCTCGACGACGACACGGCGACGGCGCTCGGCGTCTCCTTGGGGCGGGTCCGGTTGGGCCTGGTCGTGGTGGGCGTCGTCCTCGCGTCGGTGGCGACGGGGGTGGCGGGCCCGGTGGACTTCGTGGCGCTGCTCGCGCCGCAGATCGCCCGGCGGATGACGCGTACGGCGCAGATTCCGCTGCTGTCCTCGGCGCTCATGGGCGCGTTCGTGGTGGTCCTCGCGGACCTGCTGGGGCGGCGCCTGTTCGCACCGACGGAGCTGCCGGTGGGCGTCCTGACGGCGGCGGTGGGCGCCCCGTACCTGATCTGGCTCATCGTCCGGAGCCGAAGCGTGGGAGGAGCGCAGTGAGCAGGCTGACCGCGCGCGGGCTGACGCTCGCGTACGAGGACCGTACGGTCGTGAAGGACCTGGACCTGGCCGTACCGGACGGCAAGGTGACCGTGATCGTCGGCCCGAACGCGTGCGGGAAGTCGACGACGCTGCGGGCGCTCGGGCGGCTGCTCAAGCCTGCGGGCGGGGCGGTGCTGCTCGACGGGGAGTCGCTGGCGAAACTGCCGACGAAGCGGATCGCGCAGTCGATCGGCCTGCTGCCGCAGACGCCGGTCGCACCGGAGGCGATCACGGTCGCCGACCTGGTGTCGCGGGGCCGTCAGCCGCACCAGGCGTGGTGGAAGCAGTGGTCGGAGGCGGACGAGCGGGCGGTCGTGGAGGCGATGGCCTCGACCGACGTCGCCGCCCTGGCCGACCGCTCGGTGGACGAGCTGTCGGGCGGTCAGCGGCAGCGGGTCTGGATCGCGATGGCCCTCGCGCAGGACACGGACCTGCTGCTCCTCGACGAACCGACGACGTACCTGGACATCGCCCACCAGGTCGAGGTCCTGGACCTGGTCCGCCGCCTGAACGTCTCACGCGGCCGCACGATCGTGCTCGTCCTCCACGACCTGAACCAGGCGGCGCGGTACGCCGACCACCTGGTCGCGATGAAGTCGGGCGAGGTGGTGGCGGAGGGCGCACCGGCCGACGTGGTGACGGCGGACCTGGTCCGCGACGTCTTCGGCCTGGACTCGGTCGTGGTCCCGGACCCGGTGACGGGGTCACCGCTGGTGGTGCCGGGGGCGCCTTGGGGGGCGGACGTGGTGCGGGTGCGGGCCTAGGCCGGCCCTGGGCCGGCACTCCAATGGGGCCCCACCGCCTGCGGCGGGCTCCTTCAGACACGACGCTGGAGGGCATGCACGACCGGACGAAGGTCAAGGTCACGGTACTTCCGCCCGACAGCCGGGGCCTGCGCGAGGTGCGCATCGGCGCCGAGACGGTGGGCAGCGCCTGGTCGCCGCACGAGCTGCGGCGCATTCTCCGCAACCACGGATACCCGAAGGATCTGGATCTCGAGGACCGGACCTCCGTGACCTGGCAGGGGGCCGGAAGCGACACGTGGCCCGACCACACCCGACGCAGACGCGCGACGATCGTATTGATGGTGGCGGGTCTTGTGGGCGGTTGGGCCCTGCTGACCTCCATCGGCATCCCGGATGCTTTCGAGGCGCTGTCCTTCGCGGGGCGGATCACGGGGTTCGTGTTCATGCTCGCGGGGGTGGCCGAGGTCGCGGCGGCCGTGGCGGTCTTCGACTACTGGGGCAAGCGAGGCCTGCGTATCTCCGGGACGATCGTCCTCGTCGGCGTCCTCATCGCGCTGAGCGCCACCACCATGCTGGTAGTGCTGTGGTTCCAGGAAAAGGAATACACGCCCTACATGCTGGGCATCTTCCCTCTCTTCGGCTGGTCCCTGTGGGCGTTGTCGGTGGCCATCCGGGCGAAGATCTGGCGGGGTACTCCCCATCCGACGAAGATCGCGGCCGGGGTGCTGGCCACGGCGCTCCTGGCCGCGGTGAACATCGCCTACTCGTCGCTGTACCAGCCCACCGCCGCACCGGCGAACCTGGCCGTGAAGGTGAGTTTCGGGGCGCCGCGCACAGACCTCGAACGGCCGGTCCTCCACTTCCCCGTGACTCTCCACCTGAAGAACACCGGATCCGTCCCGCTGTACATCCTCGCCGACGACTGGTCGGTCTACGGGCGCACAGGTGAGTACAACGAGACGAGCACGGAACTGAGAGACCGCAGACTCTCATTGGAGAACGGCGACGGCGACGTTTCGCTGCTCGTCGGCTCCATCGGGTGGACCGCGCTCGGTGTTGGCCGGTTCACGGGGCCCGGTTACTGGTTCGAACCCGGTGAGGAGTACCGGGAGGACAAGATCGTCCAGATTCCCAAGGCGGCGAAGTACGACGTGATCGAGGCCGATCTGAGCGCCATGGTCATGAGAATGGACCGGGGGCGTATCGATCTGGACACCTTCCGCGAGCCGCAGTACTCGTGGGACACCAAGGCGATCCTCTACTGCCCCCCGAAGGACTGCGACGGCGAGTTCCTCATCCACCACGCGGCCGTGCGCTACAACAACAACGTGATCAACGTGACGCGGAAGCCTCGCTATGTGACCGCGTGGTGGGGACTGGGTGCGGCGGATTCCAACTGGGACGCCTCCATCTCCACGTTCAAAGGCAAGGGCCTCATCACGGACGCCGAGACCCAGAGGGAATACCGCAGGTTCGACCTGTTCACGGTGGAGGCCCACGCCTCGACCCCCTTCGCGGCCGTCGTGAACCCGTCCCCGCCCCCGGACAAGCCCTAACTCGCTGGTCCGCCCCTCCGCGCGCGCCACAGCAGGAACACCGCCGAGGCGATCGCCGCCGCCTTCAGGGTCCACGGCCAGGTCTCCGAGATCGCCGCGCCCATCGCCTCGCCGCCCTGGGCCACCGGGGTGCCCCAGCGGCCCTCCACGCGGCCCCAGAGCCAGACCACGCCGGCCGCCGCCGTGAGGCCCGGGAGGATGATGACCGCCCACTGGCTCTCCGTACGGGAGAGGCGGCGCGAGGCGTAGGCCAGGAGCCAGCCCAACGCCACGGCGATCAGGGAGCCGAAGATCGCGCCGCCCAGGAGGAGCAGCGCGGCCAGGACCACGCCCGGGCTGCCCAGTCTGAAACCGGCGGGAGTCCCGTCCTCCGTGTCCGGTCGCTGCCTCCGGAGGATCCGGCGCCACAGCGGTCTCCGGGCCGTCTCCGTCTCCTCCTCTACGAAGTCGGCCTCCTCGTCCTCCTCCGTCACCGGCGGCTTCAGGAGTTCCGGGATCTCCACCCCGCCCCGGAACCCCGGCACCAGGTCGTCGCCCGGCAGGGGTTCGTCGACGTCGAGGGCGTCCAGGCGCCACCAGTCCGGGTCGTCCGCCGCACCGACCTCGTCCATGCCCGCCAGGTGCGGAGGCGTGGGCCAGGCTGCCGGCTCAGGAGCGCGCGGCTTCGGTACCGGGGGCTTTCGCTTCCGTAGGCGGCCGCCCCCATTACCGGCACCAGCACCGGCACCAGCACCAGCCCCCGCGCCGTCCCGCTGCGCCGGCAGGCCCGCCGCCCTGTCCACGACCTCGGCCGGTGAGCCCAGTTCGTCGAGGAGGTTCCGTATCGCCGCCGGACTCTCCTGGCCGAACGTGGCGCGCCGGCGGTCGATCTCGCCCCGGAGCGAGGAGACGAGCTTCATCCGGTCCCCCGATGGCAGCTGCCGCTGCTGGGCCAGATCGCCCACCCGGCTCAGATAGTCGAAGACCAACTGGTCGCTCTCGATCCCCACAGTCCCCTCCACGGCCGGTACGCCCCGACGTTAGCGCCCGTGCAGGGGCTAACGTGGTCCGGATGGGGATCGGTGAGCTCGATCGGGAGGCGTACGTGCCCGGAGGAACTGACGCCGCCGCCGCGCCGCGCACGCTCGCGGAGGCGCTGCGCGCGCGGGGCGACGAGGGGCTCGCCGCGCTGCTGCGCGCACGCCCGGATCTGCTCTCCCCCGTACCGAACGACCTGACCCAGCTCGCGACCCGGGCCGGCACCCGCGGCTCCGTCGTGCGCGCGCTCGAACGGCTCGACCGGTTCACCCTCCAGACCGCCGAGGCGCTCGCCGTCGCCCCGGACCCCGCCCCGTACACCGTGCTGCTCGCCCTGCTGTCCGGCGACGACGGCCACCCGGGTGTCGAGAAGGCGCTGCCCCGCGCGGTGGAGGTGCTGCGCGAACAGGCCCTGGTCTGGGGCGAGGACGACCGGCTGCGGCTCGTACGGACCGCCCGCGAGCTGCTCGCGCCCTCTCCGCAGCACCCGTCCCCGACCGGTCTCGGGCCGACCGTCTCCGAGGCGACGGCCGGGATGTCCCCGGGCCGGATCCAGGAGATCATCGCCACCGCCGGGCTGCCCGCGACGCACGACCCGGTCTCCGCCGTCGCGGCGCTCACCGGGCTCTTCACCGACCGGGACCGGATGGGCGCGCTGCTCGACACCGCGCCGTCGGAGGCGCTCGCGGTGCTGGACCGGCTGGTGTGGGGTCCGCCGTACGGCGAGGTGACGGCGAACCCGGCCCCGCCCGTCCAGTGGCTGCGCGACCGCGGCCTGCTGCTCCCCGCCTCGCCCCGGACGGTCGTCCTGCCCCGCGAGGCCGCGCTCCATTTGCGCGGCGGCCGCGCGCACCGCTCGCCCGAGCCGCAGGCGCCCGAGCTGACCGTGTTGCGCGAGTACCGTCCCCAGGTTGTGGACAACGCCGCGGCCGGCCAGGCGCACGCGGCGCTGTCGACGGTCGAGGAGCTCCTGAAGAGCTGGGACCAGGGCGGCCCGGCGGTGCTGCGCGCGGGCGGGATGTCGGTACGGGACCTCAAGAGGACCGCCGTCGCGCTCGACGTGGGCGAGCCGATCGCGGCGTTCTGGCTGGAGCTGACGTACGGGGCGGGGCTGCTCGCCTCGGACGGCGAGGCGGACGAGCGGTACGCGCCGACGCCCGCGTACGACGACTGGCTCGACCTGCCGCCCGCCGAGCGCTGGGGCCGGCTCGTCACGGCCTGGCTCATGGGGACGAGGACGGCCGGTCTGGTCGGCGGCCAGGACGCGAAGGGCCGCACCCTGTCGGCCCTCGGCCCGGACCTGGACCGGGGCGGCGCGCCGGAGGTACGGCGCCGGGTCCTCACCCTGCAGGCGACGCTGCCGCCGGGCTCGGCGGCGGACCCGGAGGCCCTGCTGACCCGGTTGCGCTGGGAACGCCCGCTGCGCGGCGCGGGTACGACGCCTCCGTCGAACGCGGGCGGCGACCTCCGCTCCCGGCTCGCCCACTGGACCCTCACCGAGGCCGAGCTGCTCGGGGTCACCGGGCGCGGCGCCCTCGCCTCGCCCGCGCGGGCGCTGCTCAACCTGCCGCTCGCCGAGGCCGCCCCGGAGCCGGTGGCCGAGCACGGGGTCGAGCTGTCCGTCGCCGCCGCGCGGGCCGCGACGCTGCTCGCGCCGCTCCTCCCGGAGGCCGTCGACCACGTCCTCCTCCAGGCCGACCTCACCGCCGTCGCGCCCGGCCCGCTGCGGCGCCCGCTGGCCGACACGCTCTCGGTCCTCGCGGACGTCGAGTCGAAGGGTGGCGCGACGGTCTACCGCTTCACGCCCGGCTCGGTGCGGCGCGCGCTCGACGCCGGGCGCAGCGCGTCCGACCTGCACGACTTCCTGACCGCCCACTCCCGTACGCCGGTGCCGCAGCCGCTCTCGTACCTGATCGACGACGTGGCGCGGAGGCACGGCCACCTCAGGATCGGCGCCGCGTCCGCATACGTGCGCTGCGACGACGACACGGTCCTCGGCGAGATCCTGGCCGACAAGCGGTCCGCGTCCCTGCGGCTGCGCCGCCTCGCGCCGACGGTCCTCGCGGCGCAGACGGACCCGGCGGCGCTGCTCGACGGGCTGCGGTCGATGGGGTACGCCCCGGCCGCCGAGTCCGCGGCCGGCGACGTCCTGATCACCCGCGCCGACGCCTACCGCACCGGAGCCCGCACCGCCCCCGCGCCCGTCCCCGACGGCCCGCCGTCCCCCGACGCGACGCTGCTCGGCGCGGCGGTCCGCGCGATCCGGGCGGGCGACCTGGCCGCGACGGCCGTCCGCAAGGAGCGCCCCGAGACCGCGGAGGCCCCGGCCCGCGCGGCCGGCGAGCTTCCCCGTACCTCCCCCGCCGAGACCCTGGCCACGGTCCAGGCCGCCGCGCTGACCGGCACGGCCGTCTGGATCGGCTACGTCAACGCCGAGGGCGCCGCCAGCCAGCGCGTGATCGCCCCCGTGCGCGTGGAGGGCGGCTTCGTGACGGGCTACGACCACACGGCGGACGAAGTCCGCACGTACCCCCTGCACCGCATCACGGGCGTCGCGGAACTGGCGGAGGACCAGGTCTAGCGACAGCCGACCTGCCCTAGGCCCTCGGGGCGACGAGGGCGGCCGGATCGACCTCCACCGGGAACGGCTTCTCGATCAGCGTCGTCCGCCCCGCCTCGGCGACCGTCCGTTCCACGTAGCGGCCGTCCTGAAGCTCGCAGACGACCAGCGTCGGCACCGGCTCCAGTTCGAGTCGCCACAGGTGCTCGATGCCCGCCTCCGCGTAGTACGGCGGCTTCAGCAGCCGGTCGGTGCGGCGGCCGGACGACGAGGGCGAGACGATCTCCACGACGAGCAGCACGTCATCGGCGTCGCACGTCACCGGGTTCTCCGCCGAGGCGGCCGCCTCGACCACCACGATGTCCGGGATGAAGAGCCCGTCGGGCAGGATGAGGTTGATCGCCTCCAGGACTTCGGCGGGCACGCCCTCCTCCTGGACGGCACGGTCCAGCAGACTCCAGAGACGCGACGACGCCCGCTGATGCTTGGTTCCCGGAGCCGGAGACAGCACGAGCGCTTCCCCCACCAATTCACGACGCTGACCACGGTCCTCCGGCAATGCCAGGACTTCTTCTATGGTCCAGGGCCCATAGTGCGGATCGTGCGCGACGCTCATCTCGCCACCTCCCTCTCGTGGAACCGGTCGCCTTCAGAGTGGCAGGCCCCACCGACAACCGCCGGACCTCAGGCACACTGGATGTTTGGCCGTGCGGAAGGGATTACGTACGTGAACGGACCACTCATCGTCCAGAGCGACAAGACGCTGCTCCTGGAGGTCGACCACGAGCAGGCGGACGCCTGCCGCCGGGCCATCGCGCCGTTCGCGGAGCTGGAGCGGGCGCCCGAGCACATCCACACGTACCGGGTGACGCCGCTCGGGCTGTGGAACGCGCGGGCGGCCGGGCACGACGCCGAGCAGGTCGTCGACGCGCTCGTGGAGTTCTCGCGGTACCCCGTGCCGCACGCGCTGCTCGTGGACGTCGCCGAAACCATGGCCCGGTACGGGCGGCTCACGCTCTCCAAGCACCCCACCCACGGGCTCGTCCTGACCAGCACCGACCGGCCCGTCCTGGAGGAGATCCTCCGGTCGAAGAAGGTGCAGCCGCTCGTCGGCGCCCGCATCGACCAGGACACCGTCGCCGTGCACCCCTCCGAGCGCGGGCAGATCAAGCAGACGCTCCTGAAGCTGGGCTGGCCGGCCGAGGACCTCGCCGGTTACGTCGACGGCGAGGCGCACCCGATCGAGCTGGCCGAGGACGGCTGGGCCCTGCGCCCGTACCAGAAGCAGGCCGTCGAGGGCTTCTGGCACGGCGGCTCCGGTGTCGTCGTGCTGCCCTGCGGCGCGGGCAAGACGCTGGTCGGCGCCGGGGCGATGGCCCAGGCGAAGGCCACCACGCTCATCCTCGTGACCAACACCGTCTCCGCCCGGCAGTGGAAGCACGAGCTGGTGAAGCGGACCTCGCTCACCGAGGACGAGATCGGCGAGTACTCCGGTACGAAGAAGGAGATCCGGCCGGTCACCATCGCCACGTACCAGGTCCTGACGACGAAGCGGAAGGGCATCTATCCGCACCTGGAGCTCTTCGACTCCCGCGACTGGGGCCTCATCGTCTACGACGAGGTGCACCTGCTGCCCGCGCCGGTCTTCAAGTTCACCGCCGACCTGCAGGCGCGGCGGCGGCTCGGCCTCACGGCCACGCTCGTGCGCGAGGACGGGCGCGAGTCGGACGTCTTCTCGCTCATCGGCCCGAAGCGCTTCGACGCGCCGTGGAAGGAGATCGAGGCGCAGGGGTACATCGCGCCCGCCGACTGCGTCGAGGTCCGGGTCAACCTCACGGACTCCGAGCGGCTCGCCTACGCGACCGCCGAGCAGGAGGAGAAGTACCGCTTCTGCGCCACCACGGCCACCAAGCGGAAGGTGACCGAGGCGCTGGTGCGGAAGTTCGCCGGGCAGCAGATCCTCGTCATCGGCCAGTACATCGACCAGCTGGACGAGCTCGGCGAGCACCTGAACGCGCCGGTCATCAAGGGCGAGACGCCGAACGCGCAGCGCGAGAAGCTCTTCGACGCGTTCCGGCAGGGCGAGATCAGCGTCCTCGTCGTCTCGAAGGTCGCCAACTTCTCCATCGACCTGCCCGAGGCCACCGTCGCCATCCAGGTCTCCGGCACCTTCGGCTCCCGGCAGGAGGAGGCGCAGCGGCTCGGGCGGGTGCTGCGCCCGAAGGCCGACGGCCACCAGGCGCACTTCTACTCGGTCGTCGCGCGCGACACGATCGACCAGGACTTCGCGGCGCACCGCCAGCGGTTCCTGGCCGAGCAGGGGTACGCGTACCGGATCGTGGACGCGGACGAGCTGCTCGCGGGCGATTCGCCGAGCTGACGGCGCGCGTACGGCGCGTAAGTGGAAGGGCCCCGTCCTCGTGGAAACGTGGGCGGGGCCCTTCGTCGTACGTCGTGAGCCGTACGCCGTGCTCAGACCGCCGGGTTGAGGACCAGCTTCGCCTGGTTGTTCGTCGGGTTCGGGTCGAACGGGAACGGCCCGTCGCCGTAGGCCTGCTTGAGCGTGATCGCGCCCTTCGCGCCGCGGATCGCGGTGTCGATCCGCAGCTGGAACGGGAACGTCACGGTCTGCTTCTCGGCCACCCACATCGGCAGGTTGCAGACGTAGCGCGGGGCGCCGGTCCGGGTCTCGCTCTCCCACCAGCCGCCGTCCGCCGTGCGCGGGTCGCAGCCCTCCGGTACGGAGGTGACGGTGGCGCCCCTGGGGACGGTCAGGTCGACCGCGCCGACGGGGTCCCCGGAGCCCAGGTTGGCGACCCAGGCCGGACCGCGGTTGCGGAAGGTCAGTGCGGCGGTCACCGTCTCCCCCGCGGCACCGCTCGCGCGGACGCCGCCGACGGCGAAGTCGGCCGTGTTGGTGACGCCGATCGAGGCGACCTGACCGTTGTTCTCGGGCGTCACGTCCTCGGCTCCGCCGCGGGCCGCGACGCCGATGTCGATCCGCTCGGCGAGGGCGTACCGGGCGACGCTCGCGCGGAGCGGGGCCGGCAGGGTGAAGGTGGAGCCGGGTGCGACGACGTCGTCGAAGAGGCACTCGACCTTGGTGAGCGCGGCCGGCACGCTCTCGCCCTCGGGCGTGCTCACGCACTGCGGGGCGACGGTGCCGAGGGAGAGGCCGCGCGTGACGTACAGGGTGACCTGGACGCCGTTCGCGGCCTCGTTGCCGTTGTTGACCACGGAGAACGGCACGGCCACGGTGGAGCGCGGGGCGACGTCCGTGACGGCGGGGATCCGGCTCAGGACCAGGTCGGGGCCGGAGGCGACCCGGACGGTGGACCAGCCCTCGGAGGCCGTGAGGGTGCCCTCGGGCGCGTTCGTGGTGGCGGTCGCCCCGTAGGTGATCCGGCCGCCGACCCCGGTCTCGGCGCCCGAGGCCGCGCGCAGCTTCAGCTCCACCGGGGACTCGGGGGACTCGCCCGTGAGCGGCACCTCGGGGAGGGAGCAGACGGCGGTCGCGCCGGTCGGCGCGCAGTTCTCGGGCCAGGTGACGTCGGCGACACCGGTCAGCTCGGAGACGTCGACGGTGAGCCGGCCGTCCGTCACGCGGTGGTTGGCGTTGTCGTGGTACAGGCTCAGGGCGACGGTCGTGGCCGGGACCTGACCGCCGGCGACGGCCTTGGGCAGCGCCACTTCCCACGGCGACGCGATCCAGAGCTGGTCGCTGTCGGCGGCGGCCGGGGTGGCGGTCAGGCCGACCGTGACCAGACCGGCGGCGGTGAGACAGGCACCGAGCCGCGCGACGCGGCCGGCGAAAGGCATTCCCATGATCTCCTCTGTTCCTCTGCTCCATGGGGAGACGGCGGTGCGATGAGGAGACCTGTGAGAGTGGGGAAGGGTTGCGCTCCGAGGGCTGTGAAGATCGTCGGAGGTCAGCTGGGCATCCGTCCGGCCTATCAGGGCCGTCCGACGTACTGAGGCCGGGGGTCACGGACGCCCGTGCGCTCGCCGTACGGGCCGTGGTCGCCGAGGACGACGACGGACACGGCCGCCGAGCCGTAGGCGCGTATCGCCCGTAGCGCGAGGCCGAGGCGGCGGGAGCGCGGGATCGTGCGGTCTGGGGTGAACGTCGCGGTGGTCATGTCTCCATGATGGAATCCGGACATTCCGAACACATCAGGCTGGGGATGGAACCCTCGTCCCCCTCAGGTCGGAGACCACCCCCTACGGGACCTCCCCCGGAATATTCGGTCGCCCCGCACGCCCCACAGAGCTACAATCTCCGACTTCCCCGCCTCCCTCCGTGGAGAGCGCTGCCTGCCGGTCGGAAACCGGCGGCCGCCCCGTCACGCTCACGCACCTCCGGAGGCTTCCGCATGTCCACGCCCGCCGACCCGCTCGCGCGCGAGCGCGCCCATCTCGCCGACTCGCGTGCCGCGCTGCGCGCGATGCGCGAGGACGTCGAGGCGCTCGACATCAAGGACGTCACCGCGAACTGGGTCAACGCCGCCGTCCTCGGCCGTCAGATCGAGGAGCGGATCAAGGCGCTCGCCGACCTCTCCCACACCCCGCTCTTCTTCGGGCGGCTCGACTACCTGCACACCACGCAGGAGGGGCAGCGCTTCTACATCGGCCGCCGGCACGTGCACGACGCCGGCGGGGACCCGATGGTGATCGACTGGCGCGCGCCGGTCTCCCAGCCGTTCTACCGGGCGTCGCGGAAGGACCCGCAGGACGTAGGGCTCCGGCGCCGGTTCGGTTACACGGGCGGTGACCTCACCGCGTACGAGGACGAGCACCTCTCCGACCCGGCCGAGCTGGAGCGGACCAGCAAGCTGCTCCAGGCCGAGATCGAGCGGCCCCGCGTCGGCCCGATGCGGGACATCGTCGCCACCATCCAGCCCGAGCAGGACGAGATCGTCCGGTCCGGGCTCTCCGGCACCGTCTGCGTCCAGGGCGGCCCCGGCACCGGAAAGACCGCCGTCGGCCTGCACCGGGTCGCGTATCTGCTCTACGCGCACCGGGATCGGCTCGCCCGCACCGGCACCCTCGTCATCGGGCCGAACCGGTCCTTCCTCCACTACATCGAGCAGGTCCTGCCCGCCCTCGGCGAGCTGGAGGTCCAGCAGGCGACCGTCGACGACCTCGTCGCGCATGTCGAGGTCCGGGGCGCGGACGAGGCGGCGACGGCGGTCGTCAAGGGCGACGCGAGGATGGCGGAGGTGCTGCGGCGGGCGGTGCGCTCGCACGTCACGCTGCCGACGGAGCCGCTCGTCGTGGTGCGCGGCTCACGCCGCTGGCGGGTCCCGGCGTACGAACTGGAGGAGATCGTCCGCGAGTTGCTCGATCGCGACATCCGTTACGGCGCCGCCCGCGACGCGCTCCCGCAGCGCATCGCGCACACGGTCCTGGTGCGGATGGAGCAGGCGGGCGAGGCGCCCGACGACCGGGTGCAGGACGCGGTGGCCCGCAACGCGGCGGTGAAGGCGGTCGTGAAGACGCTCTGGCCGCCGGTCGACCCGGCGAAGCTGGTGCTGCGGCTGCTGAGCGACGCCGAGTTCCTCGCCGAGCACGCGGACGGCGTCCTGACGGACGACGAGCAGAAGCTGCTGCTGTGGGCGAAGCCGGGCCGCTCGGTGAAGTCGGCGAAGTGGTCGGCGGCGGACACGGTCCTGATCGACGAGGCGAAGGACCTGGTGGAGCGGACGCACTCGCTCGGGCACGTGGTCCTGGACGAGGCGCAGGACCTGTCCCCGATGCAGTACCGGGCCGTCGGCCGCCGCTGCACGACCGGTTCGGCGACGATCCTGGGCGACCTCGCGCAGGGCACCACGCCCTGGGCGACCGGGAGTTGGGCGCAGGCGCTCGGGCACCTGGGCAAGCCGGAGGCCGTGGTGGAGGAGCTGACCGCCGGTTTCCGCGTGCCGCGCGAGGTCATCGCGTACGCGTCGAGGCTGCTGCCGCACATGTCGCCGGGGCTCGCGGCCGTCGAGTCGGTCCGGGAGAACCCGGGTTCGCTGTCGATCCTCCACCGCGAGCCCGCGGAGCTCGACGCGGCGGTCGTCGCCGCGTGCGCGGACGCCTTGGAGCACGAGGGCTCGATCGGCCTGATCGCCGCCGACGCCCGGATCGCACCGCTCGCCGAGGCGCTGACCGCCGCGGGGCACGCGTACCTCTCGCCCGGCGAGGAGACGACGGCCGAGTCCCGTCTGACCCTCGTCCCGGCCTCGCTCGCCAAGGGCCTGGAGTACGACTACGTGGTCCTGGACGACCCGGCGGCCGTCGTGGACGGCGAACCGGACGAGCGGACGGGGCTGCGGCGCCTGTACGTGGCGCTGACGCGTGCGGTGTCGGGTCTGACGGTGGTTCACTCCTCGGCGCTCCCGGAGCAGTTGGACGCGTGATCGCCTCGCGTTGATCGCCAACCCTGGCGGCGGACGCCGGCGCTCTGCGGCCTAGGCTGCTGACCACGGGGGTCGGTCAAGAGTTCCGGGTTCGGGGTTCAGGGTTCGGGGGGACTGGTTCAGGTGGAGTACGCGACCGAGGTGTTCCAGCCGCTGCAGGCGGACGATCCGCCGGTGGTGGGGCGCTACCGGCTCGCCGCCCGGCTCGGCGCGGGCGGCATGGGCCGGGTGTACCTGTCGCACACACCCGGCGGGCGGCCGGTGGCCATCAAGGTCGTACGGCCCGAGCTGGCCGACGACCCGGTCTTCCGGCGCCGGTTCCGCCGGGAGATCAAGGCGGCGCAGCGGGTCCGGGGCGCGTACACCGCCGAGTTGATCGACGCCGACGCGGACGCCTCACCGCCGTGGCTGGCGACCCTTTACGTACCCGGACCCTCCCTGGCCGAGGCCGTCGCCCGGCGCGGGCCGCTGCCGGTGGCCGCGGTGCTGTGGCTGATGGCGGGCGTCGCCGAGGCGCTGCAGGCCGTCCACGGCGCGGGCATCGTCCACCGGGACCTGAAGCCGGCGAACGTCCTGCTCGCCGCCGACGGTCCGCGCGTGATCGACTTCGGGATCTCGCTCGCCTCCGACATCACCTCGCAGACGGCGACGGGCACCGCCATCGGCACCCCCTCGTTCATGGCTCCCGAGCAGGCGTCCGTGGGCGAACTCACCCCGGCGACCGACATCTTCGCGCTCGGTCAGACGGCGGCCTTCGCGGCGCTTGGCGAGCCGCTGTACGGCGACGGCCCCTCGGTCATGGTGCTGTACCGGATCGTGCACTCCGAGCCCGACCTGTCCCGCCTGCCCGCCGAGCTCCGCCCCCTGATCGCCCGCTGCCTGGCCGCCGACCCGGCGGACCGGGCCACCCCTGCGGAGGTCGTCGAGTGGTGCCGCCGGCACCTCGGCCCGGAGGCGGGCGCGGGCCCGGCCGTCTGGCGCGAGGTCATGGGCCCGGAACTCGCGGTCCCTGGCCCCGTCCCCGAACCCACCCCCGTGGGCACGCTCCCCCTGGTCCCGCGCCCGGAGGACCGCCGCGAGACGGGGCCGGACGAGCGACGGGCCCGAAGACGGCGCACCGTACTCGTCACGGCCGTCGCCGTCCTGGCGGGGGCCCTGCTGGTGACCGGTCTGACCTGGACGGTCACGGACGCCGTGGGCCGGTGGATCCGGGACCGGGAGGCGTCGGCCTCGGATACGAAGGACGGCGGCCGCACTGGCGGCCCGACGGGCCCGTCCTCGGGCCCCTCGTCGACTCCCTCCTCGACCCCGTCCTCGGCGGCGCCGCCCAAGAAGCCTCAAGCCGTCGCGTACCCCTTCCAAAGGCTGGACGAGAAGAACTCCCTGAGCATCAAGGAGCCGGTCGAGCGCACGGACCGCAAGGGGGACATCCGCCTGGTCTGCAAGGAGTTGTGCGACCTGCAGAGCGACTCCACCCTGATGAGCATGCACGTCGGCAAGCCGGGGGCGACCCTCGACGACTGCCGCATCGCCGTCGAGGTCGTTCCCACGCGCCGCCTCTCCCTGCTCACGGCGGCGGCGGGCAGCGAGATCTGCGTCAAGCACCCCTCAGGAGACATCGGTCTTTTCGTCGTCCAGATCAAGTCGACGTACCTGCCGGACAGCGGGGTCAACTTCCTGACCGGTGACCTGACGGTCTGGCGGGCGCCGTAGCCGCCCGGCCACCGGTCGGCTACGACGCGAGGAACGCCCGCACCCCCGCCGAGACCCCGTCGTCGCCGAGCAGCGCGTTGTGGTCGAGGCAGCCGGCCGCGTTGTTGGTGGCGCCGGTCAGCGGGACGCTGTTGTCGGGGTTGATGACCTCGTCGCAGTTCGACCACCACGTGGCGTAGCGGACGGCGCCCGGGGTCTCGTCGCCCTCGGCGAGCTTCTTCTGTACGTACGAGCCCGGGGTCATGTCGCGGCAGGCCTGGTCCCACAGGGCGCAGGCCCAGGCGGTGCTGGTGCCGTGGTTGGGGCCGGCGAGGGAGACCCAGTGGGCGACGGAGGACTGGCCGGCGCCGTCGAACTTCACGTACCAGCGCGAGACGAGGCTGCCGAAGGAGTGCGAGACGAGGTCGACCCGGCTCGCGCCGGTCCGCCGCTTGACGTCGGCGACGTACGCGGCCAGCTCGCCGGCGATGGCCTCGTTGACGGAGCGGTGGGTGTCGTAGCCGAAGGAGAAGAGCTCGGCGTCGGTGTAGCCGTCCGCCTTGAGGTCCTCGCGCAGGCCGCCCCAGACACCCGGGTCGGCGTTGTAGCCGTGGACGAAGACGACGGGGGTACGGGCCACGGCCTGAGCCGAAGCGGAAGCGGACGGGGCGGCCTGGCCGGCCTGGGTGACGAAGGCGGACGCCGTCAGGGCAAGGAGCGCCACGAGGCCGACACGGGCACGGAGACGGGCACGGAGTCTCAACACGCTTCTCCCTACAGGGTGTTACGCACGAGTAGTGAGGAGCATGGTGGGGTCCGGGAGCGCGGAAGAACAGTCCCGCGGCGGCTAAAACTTCATGGCCGCGGAGCGGCCGCCGGGAAGCGCTTACTGCGCGCCGTACTCCGGCAGCGCCTCCGACCACGCGCGGTGGGCCACGGCCGCCAGGACCGGATTCGTACCGCGGTACTCGTGTTCCGTGACCACGCCCCAGCACAGCGCCCAGCCGCGCCCGCGCGCCCAGGTCGCGTCGTCGACCTCCGCCGCCGCCCGGAACAGCGGGCGGGTCTCGGCGGTGAGGAGGGTCCAGGCGGCCATCATGTCGCAGGCGGGGTCGCCCGTACCGACCGCGCCGAAGTCGATGACGGCGCTCAGCCGGCCGTCCCGGGCCAGCAGGTTGCCGGGCAGCAGGTCGCCGTGGACCCACCGGGGCGGGCCCTCCCACTGCGGCAGCCGAAGCACCGACTCCCAGGCGGCTGTCACCCGGTCCGCGTCGAGGACGCCGTCCGCGCCGAGGTCCCGGATCGCCCCCTCCGTCACCCTCGCCGACACCCACTCGGTGACGTGGCCGCCCCGGAACGACCTCGGCCCGTCCGTCGCGTCCACGCGGCGCAGCGCCGCGCCGAACCGGCCCAACTCGACCGCCGCGTTCGCGAGATCGGCGATCGGCTCGTCGTAGGCGTTGGCGCCGTCGAGCCAGTCGTACACCGACCAGGGCAGGTCGAAGCCCTCCCCGGGCACGCCGTGGCCGACCGGCACCGGTACGGGCAGCGGCAGGTGCGGGGCGAGGTGCGGCAGCCAGCGCTGCTCCTTGGCGATGGACCCGGCGTTCGCGGCGGTCTTGGGCAGCCGGACGGCGAGGCGGTCGCCGAGGCGGTACATGTCGTTGTCCGTACCGGCCGACGGCACACGCCTGACGGGCAGCCCGGACCACTGCGGGAACTGAGCGGCGACGAGGGTGCGGACGGTGCGTACGGGGTCGGCCATGGCGGGGAGGGTAGCCAGCGGCGGACCGGCCGGGCCACCGCTTTACGGTGGGGGCGGCGCGACCGAGAGGAAGGTGGGAACACCATGTCTGACCCCCGAAATGTCACCGTCGTCACGGGCGGCAGCCGCGGGATCGGCGCGGCGACCTGCGTACGGCTGGCGGCCGAGGGGCACGATCTGGCGCTCGGGTACGTACGGGACGCGGCCGCCGCCGAGGAGACGGCGGCGGCGGTCCGGGCGGCGGGCGCGCGGTGCGTGGTCGTCCGGGTGGACACGTCGGACGAGGCGGACGTGGAGCGGCTCTTCGACACGGCGGAGGCCGAACTCGGCCCGGTGACCGGCCTGGTGAACAACGCGGGCGTCACCGGCCCGCTGGGGCGCCTCGCCGACGCCACGACGGAGGACCTGCGCCGCGTGGTGGAGGTCAACCTCCTGGGCTACCTGCTCTGTTGCCGCCGCGCCGCCCGCGACATGGCCGCGCTGGGCGGCGGCGCGATCGTGAACGTCTCCTCCGCCGCCGCCACGCTCGGCAGCCCCGGCGACTACGTCCACTACGCGGCGACGAAGGCGGCGACCGACGCGCTGACCGTGGGCCTCTCCAAGGAGCTGGGCCCGGACGGCATCCGGGTCAACGCGGTGGCGCCCGGCATCATCGAGACCGACATGCACGCGGCGATGGGCGACCCGGACCGCCCCGCGAAGGCGGCGGCGACGATCCCGCTGGGCCGGCCGGGCCGACCGGACGAGATCGCGGCGGCGGTGGCGTGGCTCCTGTCGGCGGACGCCTCGTACACGACGGGCACGATCCTGCGGGTGGCGGGCGGCCGCTGAGGGCGGCTCCGTACGCGTACGGTCGGCGGCGTACGCGTACGGTCGGCGGCGGCGCCGGGCACCCAGGAGGGCGGACGAACCGGCCGCCGTCCCCCGGCCCGGACAGGGCGACGTCAGGCGGGCTGCTCCGGCTCGGACGCCGTGATGACGGAGAACGCGCCGCCCTGGGGGTCGGCCAGGACGGCCATGCGGCCGGCCGCCATGTCGAAGGCCGGGGCCAGGACCGTGCCGCCCGCGCGGACGGCGGCCGCCTGGACCTCGTCCACGCTGTCCACGTGGAAGTACGGCTGCCAGTGCGGCGGTACGCCCGGCGGAAGCGCGCTCAGGTCCATCATTCCGCCCACGGCACGGCCCGCGACCTGGAACTCGATGTACTCCTCCGCGCCGGGCATCTCGGACCGCGCCGTGGTGACGGGCAGGATCGCCGAGTAGAAGGCGGAGGCGGCCGGGAGGTCGCTGGTGACGACCTCGTTCCAGATCAGCGCGCCGTGCTCGTTGACGATGCCGGCGCCGGGGAAGGTGCCGGCCTGCCACAGGCCGATGACGGCGCCGGTCGGGTCGACCACCACGGCCATCCGCCCCAGCTCCATGACGTCCATGGCTTCCACCATGACCGTGCCGCCCGCGTCGGCGACGGACTTGACCGTGGACTCGAGGTCGTCGGTCGCCAGATACGTCGTCCACACCACCGGCGGCAGCGGGTCGGGCACCGTCCCGTCCGGGTTCATCGCCTTCATGATCCCCGCGACCGGCTGCCCCTTGAGGGTGCAGACGGAGTAGCCCCCCGTCTCCGCCGACCCGATCTCGCCCTGCCACCCGAAGAGGTCGCGGTAGAAGTCGAGGGCCGCCTGCTGATCGGGAACCATCAGGTCGATCCAGCACGGGGTGCCGGGCTTGTAGTGACCATGCTTTTCGGGCACGGGTGCCTCCGTCGATAGCGCTGCGGGGAAGAACGGTCCACCCCCTACCCGGCCCCGCCGCCCGAAATCGGGCCGTTCAGGTGACACCGCGGGCGCCTGGAGCGGGCAGGCGGAGGCCTCCGTGCCTCAGCGCTACGCGTCCAGAGCCTCGCGCCAGACCCGGACCGCTTCCGGGGAGACCGGGGCCGTCCAGCCGTGGGGGCGGGCCGCGCCGCCGATGTGGAAGGCGGAGAGGCCGGCGGTGCGGAGGTGGGGGAGGTGGTCGAGGCGGAGGCCGCCGCCCACCAGGATCTGGGGCTCGTAGCCGGGCTCGCCCGCGCGGGCCGCCTCCGCGAGGAGCACGGGGAGGCCGTCGTCGACGCCGGTCGGCGAGCCCGCCGTGAGGTAGGTGTCGAGGCCCGGCAGGTCCGCGAGCTGCTTGCGCAGGGCGTCGCGGTCGGGCGTGCGGTCGATCGCCCGGTGGAAGGTCCAGCGGCAGCCGTCCAGGACGGCGATCAGCCGCTCCACCGCCACCAGGTCGGCGTCGCCGTCCGGGGTGAGGAAGCCGAGGACGAACTCGTCCGCGCCCGCGTCCCGGAGGTCGGTCGCGCGGGCCACGAGCGCGTCGATGTCGCCCGCGGCGAAGCCGTCCGTCAGTCTGAGCATCACGCGCAGCGGGATGTCCACGGCGGCGCGGATCGCGGCGAAGCCGGTCCGCGACGGGGTCAGCCCGTCGGCCGCCATGTCGGTGACCAGCTCAAGGCGGTCCGCCCCACCGGCCTGGGCGGCGACCGCGTCCTCCTCGTCGAGGGCGATCACCTCTAGGACTGCACGGTTGCTCATCGAGCCCATTCCTCCATGAATGACGGCTACAGGTCTGCAGGGTCTACAGGTCTAGTCCAATGACCCCACCCTAGCCGTGCTCGTGGCCTCCCGCATCGTGCCCTGCCTCATCCGGCGTCGAGATCGCCGGCGCCCCGCCCTGCCCCGCCTGCACCGTGAACGCCGCCGTCCGCACCTTTCCGCCGTGCTGGAAGTCCAGGAACAGGCGGTACGACCCCGCGCTCGGCGCCGTCGCCGTGAAGGAGACGTCCGGGCCCGGGCCGCCCTCGTTGGGGTGGACGTGGAGGTAGGCGAGGTCGCCGGCGCGCAGGGCGACCAGGTGGCCGTACGCCCCGAGGTACGGCTCCAGGTCCGTCACCGGCTTCCCGGCCTTGCTGACCGTGAGCTTCAGTTCGCCCGCCCGGCCGGGGGCCAGGGTGCCGCCCAGATTCACCTCGTAGCCGTCCACCGTCGCCGTTCGCGTGGGCTTCGGCAGGGGCTGCGGGGCGCTCATGCCCGGTACGGACAGGTCCGCGCCCAGCGTGATGCCCTTCGCGTTCTTCGCCGCCGGCTTGAAGTCCGCGAAGGCCTTGTAGCCCCCGGCCGCCGGCAGGTCGACCGGCGTCGACCACGTGCCGTCCGCCGCCCGCACCGGGTGCAGGTGGCGGAAGACCGTCAGGTCGCGCGAGGCCACGATGAAGTGCAGCTCCTTGCCGTGCTCGGTCGTGTACGCGGTGACCTTCTTGCCGGCCGCGTCCTTGACCGCGAACTTCAGGACGCTCCTCCCCTGCGCCGGGGTCGGCGTCTCCAGGGCCAGCGTGTAGCCGCCCTCCGAGACCTGGAGGCCCCCGGCCACGGGGGCGTTCGCCGCGGGGGCCGCTTCCGCCTCCGCGTGTTCGCCGTGTGACGCCTTCGCCGGGGGCTCGCCCACGGGGCCGACGCCCTTGCCCACGCCGTACGCCGTCCCGAACGTCGCGGCGATCGCGGCGGCGAAGGCGGTGATCTTCACTCCGGTGTTCATGGCTGCTCTCCCGTACGTAAGTGGCCTGATGAGCGACCCGATGTCGTCCAGTTGCACTTCACCATACCCCTGGGGGGTATGGAGTCAAGCCGAGGCCGCCCTTGCGTTGGATACCACTGGGGGGTATACATGGACTCGTTCCCGGATACCCCCTCAGGGTATCTGCGCCCACCATGAGGAGGAACCCATGTCTTCCTGCTGTACTCCTGACGGCAGCTGCTCCACCACCGGCGAGACCGCCACCACCGCCACCGCCGTCGCCGAGAGCACCGCCACCGTCTACGCCGTGTCCGGCATGACCTGCGGGCACTGCAAGACCGCGATCACCACCTCCGTCTCCGCCCTCGACGGCGTCATCTCCGTGGACGTCGACGTCGCCGGCGGCCTGGTGACCGTGACCACCGGCGGCGCGCCCGACGACGCCGCGATCACCGCCGCCGTCGACGACGCCGGCTACGAGCTGACCGGCCGCGCCTGACGGCAGCGGCCCACGCCCCATTCCGGCCGCCGGGGCCCGTCCGCCCATGGGCCCCGGCCCCCGCACCCCGCAGTACCGAGGAGCAGGAAATGACCACCACCACCCCAGGCGCCGCCCAGGTCGAGCTCGCCATCGGCGGCATGACCTGCGCCTCGTGCGCCGCCCGGATCGAGAAGAAGCTCAACCGCATGGACGGGGTCGAGGCCACCGTCAACTACGCCACCGAGAAGGCGAAGGTCACCTTCGACGCCGACGCCGACATCTCCGTCGACGACCTCATCGCCACCGTCGAGGCCACCGGGTACACCGCCGCCGAGCCCAAGCCCGAGCGCCCCGCGAACAACGCCGACGACGACGGGCCCACCGACGACGAGAAGGCCGACGAAGAGCTCCGGCCCCTCAAGCAGCGGCTCGTCACCGCCGTCGCGCTCGCCGTCCCCGTCATCGCGATGGCGATGGTCCCGGCGCTCCAGATCGAGTACTGGCAGTGGCTCAGCCTCACCCTCGCGGCGCCGGTCGTCGTCTACGCCGCCTGGCCCTTCCACAAGGCCGCCTGGACCAACGCCAAGCACGGCGCGGCCACCATGGACACCCTGATCTCCGTCGGCACGATCGCCGCGTTCCTGTGGTCCCTGTGGGCGCTGTTCTTCGGCACCGCCGGTACGCCGGGCATGACCCACCCCTTCGAGTTCACGATCGCCCGCACCGACGGCGCCGGGAACATCTATCTCGAAGCCGCCGCCGGCGTCACCGCCTTCATCCTGGCCGGCCGCTACTTCGAGGCCCGCTCCAAGCGCAAGGCGGGCGCCGCCCTCAAGGCGCTCATGCAGCTCGGCGCCAAGGAGGTCACGGTCCTCAAGGACGGGCGCGAGATCACCGTGCCCACGAGCGAACTCCAGGTCGGGGACCGCTTCCTGGTCCGGCCCGGCGAGAAGATCGCCACCGACGGCACCGTCGTCGAGGGCTCCTCCGCCGTCGACGCGTCCATGCTCACCGGCGAGTCCGTACCCGTCGAGGTCGGCGTCGGCGACGCCGTCACCGGTGCCACCCTGAACGCCGGCGGCCGGCTCGTCGTCGAGGCCACCCGCATCGGCGCCGACACCCAACTGGCCCGGATGGCCAAGCTGGTGGAGGACGCCCAGAACGGCAAGGCCGCCGCCCAGCGTCTCGCCGACAGGATCTCCGCCGTCTTCGTCCCCGTCGTCATCGCGCTCGCGCTCGGCACCCTCGGCTTCTGGCTCGGCACCGGCGCCGGTCTGACGGCCGCCTTCACCGCCGCCGTCGCCGTACTGATCATCGCCTGCCCCTGCGCCCTGGGCCTGGCCACGCCGACCGCGCTCATGGTCGGCACCGGCCGCGGCGCGCAGCTCGGCATCCTGATCAAGGGGCCCGAGGTCCTGGAGACCACGCGCAAGGTCGACACGATCGTCCTGGACAAGACCGGTACGGTCACCACCGGCCGGATGACGCTCATCAAGGTCCACACCGCCGCCGGTACGGACGAGACGGACGTGCTGCGCCTCGCGGGCGCCCTGGAGCACTCCTCCGAGCACCCCATCGCGCAGGCCGTCGCCACGGGCGCCGCCGCCAAGGTCGGGACGCTCCCCACCCCCGAGGACTTCGCCAACCTCCCCGGGCTCGGCGTCCAGGGCGTCGTGGAGGGCCACGCGGTCCTCGTCGGCCGGGAGAAGCTGCTCACGGAGTGGGCGATGGAGCTGCCCGCCTCGCTCAAGTCCGCCAAGGAGGCGGCCGAGACGGCGGGGAAGACCGCGATCGCCGTCGCCTGGGACGGCGAGGCCCGCGCGGTCCTGGAGGTCGCCGACGCCGTCAAGGAGACCAGCCCCGAGGCGATCCGCCGACTGCGCGGCCTCGGCCTCACCCCGATCCTCCTCACCGGCGACAACAAGGCGGTCGCGGAGGCCGTCGCCGCCGAGGTCGGCATCGACGAGGTCATCGCGGAGGTCATGCCGCAGGACAAGGTCGACGTCGTCAAGCGGCTGCAGGCGGAGGGGCGTTCGGTGGCCATGGTCGGCGACGGGGTCAACGACGCCGCCGCGCTCGCCCAGGCCGACCTGGGCCTGGCGATGGGCACCGGCACGGACGCCGCGATCGAGGCGGGCGACCTGACGCTCGTACGGGGAGACCTGAGGGCCGCGGCCGACGCGATCCGGCTCTCCCGGCGCACGCTCGGCACGATCCGCTCGAACCTGTTCTGGGCCTTCGCCTACAACGTGGCCGCCCTGCCGCTCGCCGCGGCCGGACTGCTCAACCCGATGATCGCGGGCGCCGCGATGGCCTTCTCCTCGGTCTTCGTCGTCGGCAACAGCCTGCGCCTGCGCGGCTTCCAGGCCGCCGACAAGCAGCTCGACAAGTAGAGCTCGACAAGCAGCCGAGGAGCCTGCCATGGCCGGGTACGGACAGCACAAGGAAGACATCATCAGACGCCTGAGGCGCATCGAGGGGCAGGTGAGGGGGGTGCAGCGGATGGTCGACGAGGACGTCTACTGCATCGACGTCCTGACCCAGGTCTCCGCGATCAACGCGGCGCTGCAGTCCTGCGCCGTGGCCCTCCTGGACGAGCACCTCAGCTGCTGCGTGACCGAGGCGATCGCCCAGGGCGGGGACCAGGCGAAGGTGAAGGTGGGCGAGGCGTCGAAGGCGATCGCCCGGCTGATCAGGACGTAGGCGCAGCGCCTCGCGGGGCTCAACCGCCCTTGCGTGAAGGGCAGTCGGCGGTCACGGTGACGCTCAGGCGGAGACAGAGCCCGAGCACCGCCCGGAGGAGCGTCAGCTCCACCGAACCGGGCAGACCGGGGCCGCAGACCTTCGCGCAAGGGCGGTTCTTCATGAGGGTCGACATCCGGTCATCGTACCCCTAGGGGGTATATCTGCGCCGGGTTGACGGCCCGTACGATGGGCCGCCCCCATGGGGACGCGAGGGGGATCGAGGGGAGGGGATCCGCGTGCGCCGACTGGGCGAGCTGGAGGCGGAGATCATGGACCGGCTGTGGGCCTGGCAACGGCCCGCCACGGTCCGCGAGATCGTCGACGACATCAATCTGGGGCGCAGGGTCGCCTACACGACGGTGATGACGGTGGCGGACATCCTCCACCGCAAGGGCTGGCTCCGTCGCGAGAAGGCGGGCCGCGCCTGGCTGTACGAACCGGTCCGCAGCCGCGAGGAGTACACCGCGGCCCTCATGCAGGACGCCCTCGGCGACAGCGCCGACCGCCCGGCCGCGCTCCTCCGTTTCGTGGAGACCATCTCCCCCGAGGACATGCGCGCCTTGGACGCGGCGCTGCGGATGGCGCGCGGGGGCGGGGAGCCCTCGGCCCCGGGGCAGGACGGGCCGGGGGTGGGCGGTCCCGGTCGCCGCGACAGCACGGAGGGCGGCCCGGGTCGCGGCGGCCCTGGCGGCGGCGCGCGCGGCGCCGACGCGCCCCGTGGTGACCACCAGCCGCTCGGCGACTCGTCCCGCCGCGAACTGCCCGGCGGTGACGCGTGAGTCATCACGTCCTGCTGCCGCTCGGGCTCGCGTTCGTCTGTGGGGTGCTGATCCCCTGGCTCCTCGTACGGGCCCGCTGGGCGCAGCAGGTGCCGCGGCTCGGGCTCGCGGTGTGGGCGGTGATCGGGGCCGTGTTCGCCGGGGCCGCCGCTCTGCTGCCCGCCCAGCTCGTCCTCGACGGGGACAGCAGCCACCGGCTGACCGACCGGGTCGTCACCCTCGCCCTCCCCTCCCCCGCCGCGCTCCTCGACCTGACCGCCCGCCAGTACACGGCCGCCGGCCTGGCCCTCGCCGTCCTCGCGCTGCCCACCGCCGGTTTCGTACGGGAGCTGCTGCGCGCCCGCCGCTCGCGACTGCGGCACGCGGGCGTCCTGCGCCTGGTCGGGCGGTACGACCCGGACCTGCGGGCCACCGTGCTCGACCACGCCCGCCCCGCCGTCTACTGCCTGCCGGGCCGTTCCCGGCGCGTCGTCGTCTCCTCCGGCGCCCTCGACACCCTCACCGCACCCCAGTTGGCGGCCGCGCTCGCGCACGAGCGGGCGCACATCGCCGGACGGCACCACCTCCTCGTCGCGGCGACGGAGGCCTTCGCGACCGTCTTCCCCCGCCTCCCGCTCGCCCGCCACGGCGGAACCGCCGTACCGCTGCTGCTCGAAATGGCCGCCGACGACCGGGCGTTGCGCCGCTGCTCGCGCGACGCGCTCGCGACGGCGCTGTACGCGCTCGCGGCCGGCCAGGCGCCGCGCGAGGCGTTCGCGGCGGGCGGGCCTTCGGCCGCGCTGCGGATGCGGCGCATTCTCACTCCGTACAGCGCGGGACACCCCGTGCTGCGCGGCCTGCTCGCGATCTCGACGGCCGCGGGGGCGATGGCTCCGTTGATCGTCGCGTGTTGTTCCGTACCCGGATAAGCGACTCGTTTCAGCGGCTCATTACTAAGTGAATTCGTAGATTTCACATCGGTCACCATCCGTCCCGCGGCCCTGAATTCCCGGCTAGTGTGGGTATGTTGACGCTGGGGCTCGGCACGTCGAAGGGTACGAACCAATGCAGCTGGCTGACGTGCGGGCGGCGGCGGCCGCCGACGCGGCGACGATATCCAGGCTGCTGGCGGATGCCATTCGGGGCAGTTACCACGAAATCCTCGGTGAAATCCCGGTGCACCGACTGGTGTCCACCCAATGCGCACTTCCCCGCATCCGCGCGGAAATTGAAATTCCGGGTGGCGCGCCCGGCTGGCTTGGCTGGCTCGTGGCCACGGGCGAGGACGGCACGATCGTCGGCGCGGCGGCCGGCGGGGTCCCGGTACCGGGCGAGGGCGAGGTGTACGCGCTCGCCGTGGCGGAGAACTCGCGCCGACGGGGCGTCGGCTCGGCGCTCCTGGGCGCGGCGACGGAACGGATGCGCGGGTTCGGGGCGGTCGCGCAGCGCGTGACGCTCCCCTCGGACGCGGACAAGGACCCGTCCCTCCCCTTCTACGAGAGCCAGGGCTTCGCCCCCCTCAACCCCACGCGCCTCGGCCGCCCGCTGTAACTCCCGCTCCTCGCAGGGCTCCTCGCTTGGCAGATGAACGCCATCGCGTGTTCACGCCGCCGCCGAACCTGGAAGCGGCACGCTCTCCCCCGGCACCATGGACGCGCGACGCGGTCGCCCGGCGGCACGGGTTCCCGCTTCGCGGACGGCATGGACCGAGCGAGCCCCTGGAGGAGCGATGCAGACACCGAGCGGCGCCGCGCTCGCGCCGGTCCTGCCGTCCCGATACGACCCCCACACCGACGCGCTCCGGGGCCTCGAGTCCGTCTCCCCCTGGGGCGAGGACGCCGTCTGGCTGTACGACGCCCTCCTCGGGCCCCACAGTGCCGACATCCTCCGCTACCTCGACCTCGCCCGCGCCACGACCACCGGTACAACCAGCAGCCCCGTTCTCGACCTGGGCTCCGGCGCCGGGCGCCTCGCCGTCCCGTTCGCCCGGCACGGCTTCGCCGTCGAGGCCGTCGACCGCGACCCCGCCGCCCTGGCCCGGCTCGACGCCTGGGCGCGGCGCATCGGCCCCCAGGTCGCCCGGCTCGTCCTCACCACGCGCGCCGACCTCACCGAACTCCGCCTGCACCGCAGTTACCGCCTCGCGCTCCTGGCCGGCGCCATGGTCTCCGCCGTACCGCCGCGCGCCCGCCCCGCGCTGCTCCGCGAGATCGCCACGCACCTGGACACCGGCGGCGCCCTCGCCCTCGACTACACCTCCCACCTGCGCCACGGCCTCGTCACCGAGCCGTCGCGCACCTGGACCTTCCAGGTCCCCCGGTTCGACGGGGTCGACGAGTGGGTGGTCGCCCGGCAGGTCTTCGACCTGCCCACGATGAGCGAGCGGATCACCTACTACGCGGCCAGGACCGGCAAGCGCTCCCACGAACGGGTCGTGCTCACCACCGACAAGTGGATCGTCGACCCCGAACGCCTCGCGGCCGAGCTGCGCTCCGCGGGCCTGCACATCGAGGGACGGCGGCGGCACCGTATCGACGAACGGACCGAGAGCGTGCTCCTCATCTGCCGCGCCGGGGAGACAAGAGGTACGATGCCCGCAAAAGTTTGAGCCGACCAGATCGACCGTGCCGGGCGGAGAAGATGGCAGTCGTGGAAGAACTCTCGGACCGCGAGGCGGTGATCCAGCGCCTGCGCGACGTGGGCCTCCGGGTCACGGGCCCCCGCCTCGAGGTGCTCACGGTGCTCGCCTCCGCAGGCCATCTCGACGTGGAGGCGATCGCCGCCGCCGCGCGCGAACGCCTCGGCACGCTCACCAGCCAGGCCGTGTACGAGATGCTGCGGCACTTCCAGGAGACCGGCCTGGTCACCAAGTTCGACCGGCCCGGCCTGCCCGCCGTCTTCGAGATCTCGGGGACCCCGCACCAGCACGCCCTCTGCGTCCGGTGCGGCCGCGTGGAGAACGTCGACGCGCCCGCCCCCAAGCCCCCGCGCGGCGCCCTGCCCGGCTGGCGGACCAGCGACGCCGAGATCGTCTTCAAGGGGCTGTGCCCCGACTGCGCGGCCGGTTGAACCCCGTGCGGGGCGTTCGAATGTGTGGCAGGGTCTAGCGGGGCGATTCAACGGGACCCGTACGGGTCCGGGGGGAGTCTGCTGCTCAGTGTCCAAACACGCCACCGGGACGCGCACGGGAAGCGAACAGGCTCTCGCGGTCTACCTCGAACTCCGTGCCCGGCCCACCGCCGTCTTCGACGACGTCGCGGACGGCCTCGGGCTCTCCGCCACCGACCGGCAGCGCTGCCGCGCCGAACTCACCGCCCTCGGCCTGATCGAACCGGCGCCGGAGCACCCTGAGGCGCAGACCCAGACCACACCGCCGGAACCCCCTGAGGCCCAGACCCCGGCGGAGCACCCTAACGCCCAGGCCCCGCCCGCCCCGCAGGCCGTCGTCGAGCCCGACGTCGCGCTCGTGCGGCTCCTCCAGCGTGAGCGGGAGCGGTTGGAGCACCGGCTCGCCGAGACCAGCCGGGCCCAGACCACCCTCGCCACGCTGGCGGGACCGTTCCTCCGGGCCGGCACGGCGCCCCGCTCCGCCGTCGACGTCGAGGTCGTCGCCGACCCCGCGCGCGTACGGCAGGAACTGGCCGCGCTCGGCGACTCGGTCCGCGTCTCCGTGCACTCCATGCACACGGGCTCGGTACGGCGCGAGGACATGGCCGCCGAGCTGGCGCGCGACCGGGCCCTGAGCGGGCGTGGGGTGCGCGTCCATGCGATGTACAGCCGCCGGATCAGTTCCGTACCGGACATGGCGCAGCACCTGGAGGAGCGGGCCGCGCTCGGCGTGGAGATCCGGCTCTCCCCCGTCGTGCCGATGAACATGGTGCTCGCCGACGAGAACTTCGCCCTGCTGCCCACCGATCCCCACGACCCGGACTCCGCCTCCCTCCTGGCGCGCGGGCCCGGCCTGGTCCGCTCGTACCTCGCCCTCTACGCGTACTGCTGGCAGGCCGCCGGCCGGTACGGCGACGAGGAGAAGCCCGAGCGCGGTGGCGACGGGCTCTCCGAGCAGCAGCGGGCGGCCCTGCGGATGCTCGCCTCCGGCATCAAGGACGAGCAGATCGCGAAGAACCTCGGGGTGTCGCTGCGGACCGTCAGCCGGCTGCTCTCCGAGGTCATGCACGAACTGGGCGCCGCCAGCCGCTTCGAGGCCGGGGTGAAGGCGGCCAGGCTCGGGCTGCTCGACGGCGAGGGCGAGGCGTGACGAGCGACCGTGACGCACGGCAGTGACGCACGACACATCCAAGATCGGCATCTCGGCTCGTCGCCGGACCCTGTGACAAGGTGAGGCGGGGCGGCGACTCGGACGAAGAGGGGGTCACTTCGCCATGGTCACGGACGCGGGCACCGGCACGACGGACAGCGCGATCGACGCGCCCGGGCGGGATGACGACGTCCTGACCCTCTATCAGGAGCTGCGCAGGCGCGGAGTATCGGGCTTCGGCGAGGCGTACGCGGACTTACGGCTCGCGCCCGAGGAGTACGAGCGATGTCGTGACGCCCTCGTCCAGCTGGGCCTGATCGTGCCGACCGGCGCCGCGCACGCCACCGTCACCGCCGTCCAGGACGGCAGTTGGCGCTCCGACACCGATGTCGTCGCCGCGGTCGACCCCGAGATCGCGCTGCTGCGGCTCCTCGAACGGGAGCGGGAGCGGCTGCGCGAGCACCTCGCCGAGGCCGACCGGGCGTACAGCACCCTGGAGACCCTGGCCGGCACCTTCCTGCGGGCGGACGCGCTGACCCGGGCGGAGGCGGAGGTCGAGGCGCTCACCGACTACCGCCGCATCCAGCAGGCGATCGAGGACATCACCGATGTGATGCAGGAGAGTTCGGCCTCCCTGCACCCCGGGACGCCCGGGCGCCAGAACCCGGAGCGGATGCTCGACCGCGACCGCCGGCAGATCGGCAACGGAGTGCGGGTCCGCGCCATCTACGGGCGGCAGGAGGCGGCGCTCCCGGAGATGGCGGAGTTCCTCGGCCGGCGCGCCGAGCTGGGGGTGGAGATCCGGCTCGCCCCGTCCGTCCCGCTGAACCTGATCATCGCCGACCGGCAGTTCGCCCTGGTGCCCATCCGCCCCGAGGACCCCGGCGAGGGCGCGATCCTGGCCCGGGGCAGTGCGCTCGTACGGCCGTATCTGAGCCTGTACGAGCACTGCTGGCACACGGCCACGCCGTACGGCGACGACGCGGCGCCCGAGCGGGGCGGCGACGGGCTCTCGGAGCAGCAGCGGGCGGCGCTGCACATGCTCGCGTCGGGAATGAAGGACGAGAAGATCGCCCGCACGCTCGGGGTGTCGCTGCGGACGGTGAGCCGGATGATCTCCGAACTCATGCAGGAACTGGGCGCGTCGAGCCGATTCGAGGCGGGGGCGCGCGCGGTTCGCCTCGGCTGGCTGGACTGACCGCGGGAGAATTCGGGGCCCGGACACGGGTCGGGCCCCGCAATCGCGCGCGGCGATCGCGGGGCCCGATTCGACTCCCCGGTACGAATTCCGTTCGGCAGGTGCTCAGTGGATACGTCGATCAGGTGGTCAGTTGACGGTCGGGGCCGGGGACGGCGGCGGGACGGGCCAGCCGTTGTCCTGACCGTCGGCCACCATGCGCGGGCCGACGGGCGCGGTGTCGTCGGGGGCCGCGACCAGCGCCGCGCCACCGGCGACGGCCGTACAGGCCACGATCGCGACGGCGAACTGGCGGACCGTCTTCCGAATACCCGCTATACGCGCAGCAGACATGTTTCCTCCAGGAGTTGGAATGCGAATTCCGACTTCGGGGGCCCGTGCCGCCGGGCGCTCCCTGAAGACATCTCCATATTGGCCCGCACCGGGAAAGGGATCCAGAGTTTCTCCATGCGTGGATCCGCCATGGCGTGGATGCGTCAATACGCCTGTGCGGTATCGGAATTGAGGGATCCGGAGCGATCCACATCTTTGGTCCGACCAAAACAAATGCTAGACTCGTGCGACGGCCTTCTCGTTCCTCCAGGAGAGAGGGGCCGCCGGGGCAGGGGCGTGCCGCCGCCCCTGCCCCATCCGCGCGCTGTCCCGACGCGCCGCCTCGTACACCTCGACCGTCCGCGCGGCCGAGGCCCGCCAGCTCATCCCCCGGGCGTGCGCGACCGCCGCCTCCCCCATCGTCGCCCCCGCCCGGGGATGCGCCGCGAGCCACCGCAGCCGGCGGGCGTACTCCAGCGGGTCATGGCCGCGCACGAGCATTCCGGTCACCCCGTCCCACACCGCCGTCGGCAGCCCGCCGACCGCCGCCGCGAGCACCGGCGTCCCGCACGCCTGCGCCTCCAGGGCCACCAGACCGAAGGACTCGCTGCGCGAGGGCACCACGAGCACATCGGCCGCCCGGTACCAGTCCGCGAGCCGCTCCTGCGGTACGGGAGGGCTGGGCCGCAGCACATCGTCGACCCCGAGCTCCCGCGCGAGCCGCCAGGCCGAACCCTCCCGGGTCGCCCCCGAGTGACCCCCGATCACCGGGACGAGCAGCCTGCGGCGCAGCTCCGGGGCGAGGAACAGCAGCTCCGCCACGGCCCGCACGAGCACGTCCGGCCCCTTCAGGGGCTGGATGCGGCCGGCGTAGAGGGGCACGAAGGCGTCGGCGGGCAGTCCGAGACGGGCCCGGGCTGCCGCCCGGCCGCCCTCGCGCGGGCCGAAGGTGCGCAGGTCAACGCCGGGCCGTACGACCTCCGTGCGCGGTCCCGCGGCCCCGTACAGCGAGGCGAGGGCCGCCGCCTCGTCGGCCGTGTTGGCGATCAACCGGTCCGCGGACTCGACCACTTGGTGCTCGCCGCGGATCCGCAGCTCGGGCTCGGGGGTGTCGCCCGCCGCGAGGGCCGCGTTCTTCACCCGGGCCAGGGTGTGCGCGGTGTGGACCAGGGGTATCCGCCAGCCGGCCGCGGCGATGCGCCCGGCCTGCCCGGAGAGCCAGTAGTGGGAGTGGACCAGGTCGTAGCGGGCGCTCTCCTTGAGCAGGGCGAGCGAGAACGGGACGACGAGCCCGGGCATGGCCTCCTTGGGGAGCGCCCGGCGCGGCCCGGCGTGCAGATGCCGGACCCGGACCCCGGGGGCGAGCTCGACCAGCGGGGGCCGGCCCTCGCCCCGGCAGCGGGTGAACAGGTCGACCTGGGCGCCCTGTTCGGCGAGGGCGCGGGAGAGTTCGACCATGTAGACGTTCATGCCACCGGCGTCCCCGGTGCCCGGCTGGTGCAGCGGGGAGGTGTGGACGCTGAGCATGGCGACGCGCAGGGACACGTGGGGCTCCTGGGGAGGCGGGCCACGTGCCCCCGCGCGTCGCGCGCGCACGGTCCACGCGGCAGGGATGGGTGGGACGGCGCTGGGGTGGGGGGCGCTGGGGGTGTGGTCCGTCAGAAACCGAACACCGGTCCCGACGGTGGGGCGAGACGCGTACCCGGCGTGGGCGGGGTGAGCGCCGTCGCGTCGATCGGGCCGCCCGGCTCGGTCTTGAGCGCGGCGGCCAGGCGGTCGGCGCCCTCCGGCATCACCGGACGCGCCCACGCCGAGAGCGCCGAGGCGACCGCCAACTGGGCGGCCAGTGCGGGCAGATGGGGGCAGGCGGTGGTGGGCCGGCAGCGTTCGTGGGCGTTGACGTGGCCGAAGTCGGCCACCGAGCGGACCATCTCGTCGAGGACGGCGACCGCGCGGCGCGGGTCGAAGGCATCGGGGCCGTACGCCTCGCGCAGGTCCTCCACCGCCCGGCCCAGCCGCCGTTCCAGGACCTCCCAGCCGGTGCCGCCGGGCAGCGCCTGCGGGGTGAGACCGGCGCACTCCTCGCGTACGGCGGAGAAGAGCCGGGCGAGCCAGCTGTTCCAGCTCTCGTCGAGCTCGTGGCGGGCCGCGGCGAGCCGGTCGCGGTGGAAGACCGTGCGGCGGCCCAGCGGGCGGGCCTGGAGCACGTGCCGGCGCAGGGTGTCGGAGCCGTACTCGGTGAGCAGGTCGAGCGCCCAGACGTTGCCCTCCTGGACGCCCTCCTCGACGACGTACGACTCGTTGACGCAGAAGTCCTGCGGCAGCTTGATGTCCTGGGCGAGGAGCAGCACCGGCAGCAGCACGGCGTGGCAGAAGGCGTGCCCGAAGCCGCAGAAGTGGATGGCGCGGCGCGGCAGCGGGCCCTTGGGGTCGTAGCCGAAGAGGTGCATGGCGGCGGCCTCGAAGCAGCCGTCGATCCGGTGCTCGGGGAAGCCCTCGACGGGCACCTGGAGCCCCCACTCGGCCGGGTGGCCGACGGCGATGTCCGGCAGCCCGTCCTCCACGAGCGACTCGCACAGCGCGGCGAGCCGGGGCGGGAGACCGGCGGTGGCCCAGTAGTCGGCGAGCGCCTCGCGGAACGGTTCGAGGGGGACGTAGAGCCGGCGGCAGCGGCGCGACAGGGCGGGCGTCTCGCAGAGCGAGCAGCGGGCCTCGATCAGGTCGCCGCCGTCGTTGGGGCGCGCGCACTCGTGGCACATCCCGCCGCCGCTGACCGCGCCGCAGTGCGGGCAGGTGCCGGTGACGTGGGCGCCGTACAGCCACCGCTCGCACGGCTCGCAGTAGGGCAGCAGGCGCGTGCGGGGCGCGATGACCCCCTGCGCGTACAGCCTGCTGAAGAGCTCCTGCACCCAGCGTCCGTAGCCCCGGTCCCGGCGCGGCCGCACGATGTGGTCGAACTCCACACCGGAGCGCAGCCAGTCGGCGGTGATCGCGGCGCGGTAGCCCTCCGCGACCTCCTCGGGCTTGCGGTGCAGCCGCAGCGCCCGGACCTCGACGGAGCTGGCGTGGTCGGCGGTGCCGGTGGTGAACCGCACGGGCTCGCCCTCGGCGCGCAGGAACCGGGTGAGGACGTCGGCGGCGACGTACGGCCCCGCGAGATGACCGATGTGCAGTTCGCCGTGGGTGGCCGGAGGGGTCGCGGTGATCCAGACGGGGGTGGTCATGGGACCTCCTTGATGAGCTGCTGGGTGCTGCTCCGAGGCTCAGCGAAGATCAGCGAGTTCAGCGGGTTTCAGCGGGGCTCGAAATGGAAGGAGCGGATGAAGCAGTCGCGGGGCTGCTCGACGGCGTACACGACGCATTCGAAAAGGGCCTGCGTGGTGAGCTTCTCGTCGGGGCCGATTCCGTCCGCCGACGTCACTCCCTCCCATTCCGCGAACCTCGGGTCCGAGGTGGAGAAATCGGGCGGATAGAGGGAGAAGACGCGGACGCCGGAGGGGCGCAGGCGGCGCGCGAGAATGTCGGCGAAGCCCGCCTGCGCGCTCTTCGCCGCCCAGAACGCCTCGTGCGCGCCGCCGGTGGCGGCCGAGGCGCCCTCGGCGTCGCGGACGGCCACCATGTTGACGATGTCGGGCCGGTGCGAGCCGCGGAGCAGCGGCAGGAAGTGCTTGACCATCAGGACCGTGCCGCCCGCCGTCGACTCGATCGTCTCGACGATCTCCTCGTCGCCGGCCGCCTCCAGGTCGATGGCGTCGAGCCAGCGGGCACCGTTGTTGACGAGCAGGTCGACGCGGTCGGTGCGCTCGCGGACCTGGGCGGCGAACTCCCGGATCTCGGCGGGCCGGCTCAGGTCGCAGCCGAAGGCGTGGATGCGATCGCGGGCGGATCCCATGACTTCCGTACGGGTGCGCTCGGCGGCCTCGACGGTTCGGGCCGACACATAGACCTCGGCGCCGAGATGGGCGAATCCGACGGCGAGGGCGCGGCCGAAATAGCGGGAGGCTCCGGTCACGACGACACGCAGGTTCTCGAATTTCATTCTGGTCCGCTCTCCCCATGAATACCGATTTCCGGTCGTCATTCAGCGTGACAGAGGAAAGGCGGCCCAGGCCCGGTGAGAGGGGTGCGCATTCACGCCGTTGCGTGGATACGCCAGGGCAGTTCGAGCCGTTCGAGCACGGTCGCCCGCTTGTGCCGTACGGCGATGTGGTCGGCGTCGGCGGAGACGCTGACGGTCCGCCCGCCGGGGGTCCGCACGGGCCGTCCGGCGAGGTCGGGTACGACGGTTCCGGGCAGCGCCCCGGCGGCGGCGAGGGCGGCCGCCCCGGTGAGCGCGAGGCGGGGGTGCCAGCCGCCGACGGTGAGGGCGCGGACGGCGATCCCGGTGGGGTGCGGCGCGAACGCGGCGACCTTGGGCAGCGCGGAACCCTCGTCGTACCCGAGGAGCCGGGCGGCATGGGCGCGCAGCGCGAGGAGGGCGTGGCGGACGTCGTCCCCGGCCCGGAAGAGTGCGCGGCCGGTCGGGAGGCCGAGGTGCCGGGCGTCCACGAAGACGTACGGGTTCCCGTACCGGACGAGGGAGACGGGCACCCCGCCGAGGACACGGACGACGTCGACCGGGCGGCCGGTGGGGAGGGTGCCGGGGGCGGTGGGGGCGCGGAGGAAGGCGAGGGTGGTCTCCCCCGGCCGTTCAGGGGTGCAGCGGACCAGGTCGCCCGTCGTCAGCGCGTGGACCGTGACCGGGCCGGGGCGGGCGGCGGCCACCACGCAGGCGAGGAGCGAGTGGCCGCAGCCGGTACGGAAGTCGAAGGCGCCGCCCGGGAGGGCCTGCACGAAGCGGTAGTCGAGGTCGGCGCCCGGGCGGGCGGACGGTCCGTACAGCGCGATCTTGTTCACGCGCCCGTACGGCGTGCGGGCCAGGGCCGCGCGCAGGGCGGCCAGTTCGCGGGTGACCGCAAGCGCGCCCGGTGGCAGGCGCTCCACCTCGACGACGAGCGTCGGCCCGGGCGCGTCCTCGGCGCGCACGACGGCGACCTCGACGAGCCCGCAGGCACTCCGGTCGCTCACGCCACGCAGCCCACCGGGATCCGCATGCCCTGGACCACGTCCGTCCACAGCTCGTGGACCGCGAGGGCCCAAAGTGCCTGGGCGTCGCGCTGGTTGGGGCGTTCCAGCTGGCGGGCGAGGAGCCCCCGCACGCGGTCGGCGCGGAGCTTCCCGCCGAGGACGAGCCGGGCCGGCGAGAGGAGTTCGCGGACCGTGTCGAGGAGCGGGCTGCCCGGGGTCAGCATCGCCGCGACGGGGAGCGTGAACGGCTGCTTGGGCCGGGCGAGCACCGACGGCGGCAGGAGCTCGCGCCCCGCCTCGTACAGCGCCCGCTTGCCGCGCAGCGCCCCCGGGGGCAGGGCGCGCGCGTGCGCGACGACCCCGGGCTGGCAGAACGGCAGCCGGGTCTCCACGGCCCAGGCCATCGACAGGTGGTCGACGCGCCGCAGGTGGTACGCGGGGAGCCGCCAGCGCGTCTCGAAGGCGGTCAGCGCCGTGGCCCGGTCGGGTCCGCACGCGCGCAGCTCCTGCTCGATCCGGTCGGCTGCGGAGCCGTGTTCGGCGATGTAGGCGCGGTACGCGGGGGTGTAGAGGTGCTCGCGCAGCAGCCGGGGCGCGGCCGAGAGCGCGTCCACGTAGGCCGGGACCCACTCGGGCGTCTCCAGGGCGGTCCGCATCCGTTCGTACCCGCCGAACAGCTCGTCCGCTCCGTCCCCGGCGAGCGCGACCGTGAAGCCGGCCTCCCGTACGGCGCGGAACAGGGCGTACGTCGAGAGGGCGATCGGGTCGGCGTTGGGCTGCCCGAGATGGCGGACCGTACGGGTCAGGAGCGAGCCGAACTCGTCCGGGTCGAGGGCGACTTCGTGGTGGACCGTGCGCGCGCGGCGGGCGACGGAGCGGGCGTGGGCGGCCTCGGAGTCGGGCCAGCGGCCGCGGTAGGTGAGGTGGAAGGTGTGGAGCGGGGGCGCGTCGGTCTCGCGGGCGTACTCGGCGGCGAGGGCCGTGACGAGCCCCGAGTCGAGCCCGCCGCTCGTGATCGCGCACACGGGCAGCTCGGACTCGGCGAGCCTGCGGACCTCCCGCCGCAGCACGTCCTGCGTGCTCGAATCCCCAGCGGTGGCCCGGTGCGGAGCCCGGCGCCGTACGAGCGGGCGGCAGCCCGGCCGTACGACGGCGGTGGCGCCCGGCGCGAGGACCTCGATGCCGTCGAGGGCGGTCCGGGACGAGAAGGAGGTACGGGTGGCGAGGACCGTGTCGAGGGAGTCCTCGCGCGGGGCGATCCGTACGCCCTCGAAGGCGAGCAGGGCCGGGATCTCGGAGGCGAACCGCGTGGTGCCGTCCGCCGGGTCGTGGTGCCAGTGGACCGGCTTCATGCCCATGTCGTCGACGGCGAGGACGAGTTGGGTCCGACCGGGCCTGAGGTCGAGGACGGCGACGGCGAACATGCCCTCCAGGTGCTCGGCGAACGCGGGGCCGTACTCGGCGTAGAGCGCGGGCAGCACCGTGCCGTCGCAGCGGTCGGGGAAGCGGTGGCCCCGGGCGGCGAGGTGCAGGCGGAGCTCGGTGTGGTTGTAGAGCTCACCGTTGAGGACGGCGAGGATCCCGGGCAGGTGCGGTAGCCGGTACGGCTGCTGTCCGCCGCAGGGCTCGGTGACGGCGAGCCGGTCGCAGCCGAGCGACCAGCCGGCCCCGCTGAGCACGTGGTGTTCGTCGGGGCCGCCGTGGCGCTGGCGCGCGGAGACGGCGGCGAGTTCGGCCGCGTCGGGCCGGGCTGCTGCCCCACCGCCCCCCGCACCGGCTGCCAGGTTGCCGAAGATCCTGCACATGTCGGTCGCCTCCGGGTCGTCCGTTTCCCTACCCGCTCATTGATTTGAACGTACCAAGTTTTTGAATGGCGCGTAAGTGCCATGTCCAGTTCACGCCACGGCATGGCCTTGCGACGCCCCCGCCCCCACCAACACGCTGGCCCCATGGAGGACTTCAACCGCACACCCCCCGAGTCCCTGCTGGTGGTCGCCGCGCACCCGGACGACATCGAGTTCTGCGTCAGCGGCACGGTCATGCGGTGGATCGAGCACGGCACCCGCGTCACGTACTGCATCGTCACGGACGGCGACGCGGGCGGTTACGACGCACGGCTCCCGCGCCAGGCGATGGCGGACCTGCGCCGCGCCGAGCAGGTCCACTCCGCGAAGCTCAGCGGCGTCGCGGACGTCCGCTTCTTCGGCTACCCCGACAGCTTCGTGGAGCCGAGCGTGGAGCTCCGCCGCGACCTGTGCCGGGTCATCCGCGAGGTGCGCCCGCAGCGGGTGATCATCCCCTCCCCCGAGATCAACTGGGCCCGCGCGGCGGACCTCCACCCGGACCACCGCGCGGTCGGCGACGCGGGCCTCCGCGCGGTCTACCCGGAGGCCCGCAACCCCTTCGCGCACCCCTCCCTCCTCAAGGAGGAGGGCCTGGAGCCGTGGACCGTCCACGAGCTGTGGCTGATGACGGGCCCGACGCCCAATCAGTACGTGGACGTCACCACGGTCTTCGACCGCAAGGTGGAGGCCCTGCGCATCCACACCTCGCAGACGGCCCATTTCGACGACCTGGCGGGCCTGTTGCGGACCTGGCTCGCCGAACACGCGAGGGCGGGAGGCCTGCCGCCGGGCCGGACGGCGGAGGCCTTCCAGATCGTCCGCATCGACTGAGCGACAGCGGCCACGACCAGGCCAACCCGACCCGTTCGGACACAGAGCGGCTGTACCGGCCCGGTATTGTGCTCGCTGTTGTTTTGAGGAGACACGTGCCGCGGGGGGATGTCGGGTGAGCGGGACACGACACATATCGGGTGATCGGCGTACGGCCGGAGGGGCGCTGAGGGCCTTCCTGACCGGCTCGGCGGGGAATCCCGGTGACGAGTTCGGCCTGGCGCGCGTCGAGGACGGTCTGATGAGCCGGATCCAGCTCGCCCGGACGGTGCTCGGACTGGCCGCCGCCGTCGGGCTGTTCGTGGCGTACCCCCTGAGCAGCGACGGGGAGGACTACGTGCTCGGCAAGCTCCTGGAACTGGGGCTGGCCTGCGGGATCCTGCTGGTCGGGACCGTCATCGGCATCATGGTGTTCCTCGCCGCGAGCACCCGGGACAGGCGCCGCCACTTCGCGGCGCGGCTGCACACCCCGATCCTGTCGGCCCTCGCGCTCGCCCTCGGTCCGTTCGCGCTGTGGGTGACGTTCCTGACCCTGAAGGGCGAGACGATCAACGGTGAGGACCTGAAGGGCTTCTTCGAGTCGATCACCGGCCCCGGGTGGATCTCCACGATCCTGTCGTTCCTGGTCCTGGTCGTCGGCGCGCTCGCGGCCCTCGTCGTCCTGATCGTCTCGATCCCGTACACGGTCGTCGTCGCCTACGCCTGCGTCGCCACCTGCTTCCGCGCCTCCGACGTGCACCAGCTGCTTCCGGCGCTGCTCGCACCGCTCCTCGTCTGGTCGCTCTTCGCCTTCCAGCTGTTCAGCGGCCCGGACATCGCCGCGCCTCCGGAGGTGCTGTACGCGTTCATGGTCGGCGGCCCGCTGTCGGTGACCGCGCTGTCGGTCTGGGAGGTACGGCGCCTGCGCAGCCGCCACGGCATCACGCTGCGGGTGGCGCTGGGCCGCGCGTGACGCGCTCTGCGCATGCGCGTGGCTCGTGTGAAGCTGGAGGTGGGGGCCGGCGCGACGCACTCAGGCGAGGCAGAAATGACAGCGTCCGAGCAACGCAACACGACTGACATCATCCCGGAGGAGTTCGGCGGCCTGCTCGCGGAATTCCGTGGCCTGCTCGAGAAGTATCCCGATGCGGACCAGCACTTCTCGCTCGCGTACCACCCCACGGGCAAGGGCGACGACGCGGGAACGACGACTCTGACCACGACGGCGGGAAGCCATCAGCCGGTCTTCGAGTGCCCGGAGATCGAACCCGGCTTCGTGGTGTGCGAGCGCGTCGACAAGCAATGACCGCCGCACTCTCCCTCTGGTCCCGGGACTCCGTCCTGTCCATCGGCTCGGTGGGCTCGGTCCTGTCCATCGGCTCCGTGGGCTCGGCACTCTCCATCGGTTCGATCGGCTCGGCCGCGTCCGTGGCCTCGGTCGGCTCCTGGCTGAGCGCCGGCTCGCTCCTGTCCGCCCAGTCCTGCTGGTCCGTCATGTCCTGGCGTTCCCGCGGCGGGGTCATGGCAGCGGGCGCGCTCACCCTCGGCGGCGCCCTCCTGCTGGCCTCGCACGCGCGGAAGCGGTGAGGAGCGACGGGGATTCTCAGGCCCCGCCCATGTACTCCACGGCGCTGTTGGCGTCCGGACGGTTGTCCCGACCCGGCTTGCCGAGGAATCCCCAGGCGGTCTGATGGACGTCCGCGTCCACGTCGACCTGGACGCGCCTGGCCCACTCGCTCAAGGTGAGCGGGCCCGAACGGGAGAAGACGGGGTCGATGACCAGCACCCCGTCCGCGGTCGTCACCGAGGCCGCGACGTGGTGGTTCCACTGGTGATCCGTGTGCAGCCGGGCCCCCGACGAGGTGGCCCAGTGCTTCGAGAGGTGGTGGGCGGCGAGCGCAGGCGAGGCCTCGGCGAACGCCAGACAGATCGCGTGGGCCCGGTCCTCACAGCCGTCCTCGCCCACCTGGGCGCCTGCGCCGCCGAAGGCGGGCTGCAGTTCGGACCAGAGCGCCTGGACGTTCTCCTCCGTCGGAAGCTCCTCGGACGGGAACTCCTGCGCGAGATAGCCGAGCTGCGCGTCGAGCCTGCTCAGGTAGTTCTTCTTCGAAGGGCTGTCGGGCTTCGCACTGATGAGCCGGATGGCCTCGTTCACGGTCTCCACCGACATCATGGGGGCCAGGTTCCGGAGGAGGCTGATCATCTCCAGCTTGTCCTCGGCGGCCCTCACGACGCGCTCGGGAGCGCCCTTCTCGTCCATCTCCTCGAGGAGCCCCATGGTCTTGCTCTGCTGCCTGCCGAGCAGTTCGACGTACTCCGCCGAGAACTGCTCCTCCCACTCCTCCTCGGAAGAGGACTCCATGTCCTCGGAGGAGGACTCGGCCTCCCGCAGGTGCTTCGGCTCCTCCTGCTCCTCCGCCGACGGGGACACCCTGCGCTTGCGCCCCTGCGGCGCCTCCATGCGCTGGACCGCCGCAGTGACCGCCGCGTTCCCCCAACTGCTCTGCAGCGGAGACAGGTCCGAGGTACGGCCGGGCTGGAGGAGCCCCGGCCCCGCGGTCACGGCCTCCGCGCGGTCCGCGGCACGCGACGACTCGGGCGCCGTCCCCGGCTTGCGCCGCTCGTTCCGAGCCGACCTGCGCATCGACCGCTCCTTCCTCCGCCCCTTCGACAGGGGGCCTCACCATCCTCACCGCCCACGGCGGTGCGTGTCGCCGCCCGCGAGGGCAGACCCGCGGGCAATCCGGCTTCCTGCGGGCGTCAGCTGCGGCGGTAGAGGTCGACGCCACCCTCCCGGCCCAGGGCGATGGTCCGGCCGTCGGGGCTGAGGGCCACCGCGTCGGCCCTGGCCGCCTCCTTGATCGTCTGCCGCTCGGTGCGGTTCACGGGGTCCCACAGCTGGAGCCGGTCGCCGGCGGTGACCGCCGCCCTTCCGTCGCCGCTGAACGCGACGGCTCTGGCGAGCAGACCGAAGCCCGTGAAGGCGGTGCGCTTGCGCGTGGCGATGTCCCACTGTTCGAGATCGGCGGCGGCGAGGCCGTACAGCTTCGTGCCGTCAGGGCTGAACGCCAACCCCTCCATCCAGCCGTTCCTGTCTTCCGGGGCATCGCGCAGAACGACCGGCGGCTTGCCCGGCACCGTATCCGACAGCATGACGCCTTCGTCGTACGTGCCGATGGCCAGGGTCTTGCCGTCGGAGGAGAACGCCAGCGCCGTCACCCCGCCGCCGTCGAGCCCGTCGAGGGTGGCGACGAGCTCGCGGGTACGGACGTCCCAGAGCCACACCGCACGCGTGGCACCTCCCCCGGTGGCGAGCATGGCTCCGTCCGGGCTGAAGGCGAGGGTCGACACGTACTGGCCGAGGCTGTCGGGAAGCAGCGGTGCCTTCGGGACCGTGAGTGTCGCGCGCACCCGTCGAGTGGTCGTGTCCCACAGCCGGATGGTGCGGTCGTTGCCCGCGGAGGCAAGGGTCGCTCCATCGGGGCTGAAGACGACTGCTCCGGCCTTGTAGCTGCCCGTGTCGAGCGTGTCGGCCACGGGGGCGGTCGCGAAATCGGCGCTGGTCCAGAGGTAGATGGTGCCTTCCGCCGCCCCTGCGGCGATCGTCTTGCCGTCGGGACTGTAGGCCAGCGACTCGATCCGCTTCTCCGGGCCGTCGAGGGTGAGGGACGGGGTCGTCGCGAACGGCCCCTCGGCGCCCTTCCCGTCCTTCCCCGCGTCTCCCTCGCCGGCCCGGTCCACGAGTTCCGCGATCGCGGGCCCGCCGACACCGACGACCACCGCAAGCCCGCCGATCAGCAGCCTGCGACGGCTGGGAGTGGACCCCGAAGCGCGGGCGGGCGCGTCGACCGGCTGGTCCAGCACGGTCGGGGTCCGGTTGACGACTCTCGGGGCGTCCCGCGTACGCGGCCTCTTCAGCCGCTCCAGCCACTCCGCCGTAGCCGCCGCGTCGGGTCGCTCGGCCGGCGACTTCGCCATCAGCGCTGCCAGCAACTCGGCCAGCGGGCCCGCGTGCACGGACCGGGGCGTCGGCTGGGTGAGGACGGCCACGATGATCGCGGTCAGCGACGGCCCGTCGAAGGGCGGGCGCCCCTCCAGCGTCGCGTACAGGGTCGCGCCCAGCGCCCACATGTCCGCCGGCGGCCCGACCGGCTTGCCCTCAAGCTGTTCCGGCGGCATGAACTGCGGGGTGCCGATGACCGTGTTCGTACGGGTCAGCTGTTGCGTGGAGTCCAGGACCCGGGCGATCCCGAAGTCCGTGATGACCGGCCGCTCGCCGCCGGCAAGCAGCACGTTGTCCGGCTTCAGATCCCGGTGCACGACCCCGGCCGCGTGCGCGTGGCCCAGCGCGTCCACCAGCGTCGCGGCGATCGCCGCCGTGCGCTCCCACGACAGCCGGCCCTCACGGGCGAGCAACCCGGCCAACGAAGGCCCCGCCACGAACTCCATGACGATCCAGGGCGCGCCCTCGTACTCCGTCACGTCGTGGACCGTCACGATCCCCGGATGCCGCAGCCGGGCCGCGGTCCGCGCCTCCCGCTCCGTACGGGCGATCAACTCGGCCCGCAGCTCGGGCGGTACGGCCTCGAAGAGGACCTCCTTGACCGCGACCTCACGGTCGAGGACCTCGTCACGGGCCCGCCACACCCGGCCCATGCCTCCGCGCCCGACCGCCTCGACCAGGCGATAGCGCCCGCTGACCAGCTGACCCGCAGCCCCCGGCATGCCAACTCCCCCGTACGCAAAAGGATATCGACGGTATCCTTCCAGAGGTGCCCTGATCCGGTCAGCTCACCAAGTGCACCGCCAGGCCCGCGATCAGCGTGCTCGACACCAACGCCGTCGCCAGGCGGCCCCTCGGGCCCGTCAGGCCGCGGCCGAGGAGTGCGCCGCCGGAGGCCAGGAAGAGTTGCCAGCTCGCGGAGGCGACCAGGGCCGCCAGGACGAAGACCGTACGGTCCAGGGAGGTCGACGGGCCCTCCGGGCCGGTCGCCAGGATCAGGGCCGCGAAGTAGATCACGGTCATCGGGTTGAGGATCGTGATCCCCAGGAAGGTCGCGTACGCCCTGAGGGGGGTCAGGCCCCGCTCCTCGGCGCCGGCCGCCTGGGTCTGCGCCCCGTACGCCCGTACCGCCGTCCACGCCCCTCGCGCCGCCAGGGCTACCAGGACCACCGCCGACGCCCAGCGCAGCGGGGTCGTCACCGGGGCGAGCAGGGGGACCAGGGCCGAGCCGCCCAGGACGGCCACCAGGGCGTACACGCCGTCCGCGGTCGCCACCCCGAGGGCCGCGCCCGCTCCCGTACGCCAGCCCGTGCGTGCCGTGACCGCCACCAGGTAGGCGCCCACCGCGCCGACCGGGATGGCGATGCCGTAGCCGGCCAGCAGGCCGGCCACCAGCGCGGCGCTCACGCCACGGCGGGGATCGTGCCTCCGGGGGAGCCGGCCTGCTGCTGGGTGGGCTTGAGGGCCCGGCGATAGGCGGAGCCGTCCCTCGTACGGGAGAGTTCGCCGCCGGTCACGAGGTAGCGGCGCAGCGCCGGGAAGTCCTCGTGGACGGTGAGCAGCGCCTCGTTCACCTCGCGCTCGCTGTACGCGCGCGACGGCTCGAAGAGCGTCTCCGCCAGGTGCGCGAGGAGCTGCGCCCGACGCGGGGCCTTGCGCGGGATCGCCTTCAGGCGTCCTTCGGCGGAGAACAGGTCCCCCACGGAGGGGGAGGAGGGGGAGGCATGGGAAGTCATGCGGTGAAGGGTGGCCTCCGGCGTCCCGGCCCGGCAATGGATTTTCCGGGGCCCGCCGCTACCTCGTGATCACGTTCACCGCGTCCTGGACCTTCGGGATCGCCGTCGGCATCCCCGCCGACTGGAAGATCGGCATCGCCTTCTCCGTGAACGCGACGAACGACTCCCGCGACTCCCAGAAGTCCACGACCCGCCAGCCGCCGCTGCCGTCCGGGCCCGCCGCGTGGGCGATGAAGCCGTCGGCCGGCCACCAGGGCGCCGCGTCGATCTGGGCGTTGACCTGCTCGTACATCTGCTGCGTGGCGCCCGGGAACTCGACCGTGACGATGACCGGCATGCTGGTGCTCCCGTTCTGCGTGGGCGTGGGTACTCCTCAGTCGAGCAGGACCCGCCGCCCTCCGCATCGTGACCGGCGCCGAAAGGGCTACCGGTAGATCAGCAGCTCCTGCTCCGTCGCGCCCGTCAGCTCGTACCGCGTGCCGACCAGGGGGCGGCCCGAGTAGATCCGTACGAGCGTCGCCGCGTCGCCCCAGTAGTGCGCCGGGGCGCGGCCCTCCACCGGGCCGCCGAGGACGAGCGGCTCGGCCCGGCCCGTCAGGGTGGCCACGAGCGCGGGGGTGTCCCGGCGGCGGCTCGTGACCGCCAGCAGAGGGAGGGCCAGGTCCAGGCTCGCCGCCCCGCCGTACGCGCCCGGTTCGCCGAAGGCCTCCCGTACGTCTCCGGCGTGGACCCACTCCCCCAGCGCCACGGCGTCCAGCGTGCCGTCCTCCGTCGCCGCGATCACCGGGCCGGCCTCCGTGAGGCCGCGCTCCAGTTCGTCGAGGATCCGGGCCGGCGGCCACTCCTCCCGCTCGGCGACGTCGGCCGCGTTGGACTCCGGCAGGAAGACGCCCTCCTCCAGGCGGCCCTCGACGATCCGGACCAGGGCCGCCGCACAGTGTGCAAGGACCTGCCGGGCGGTCCAGCCCGGGCAGGCGGTGCGCAGCTCGAACGATTCCTCCGGTGTCCGGCGCAGCAGCGGCATCAGCGCGTCCCGTTCCGTCCGCAGCAGCCGGTCCGGGAGCCATGGGTCGGCGCGCATCAGTAGCGGTAGTGGTCGGGCTTGTACGGGCCGCTCACCGGCACCCCGATGTATGCCGCCTGCTCGGGGCGCAGCTCGGTCAGCCGCACGCCGAGCGCGTCCAGGTGGAGCCGGGCGACCTTCTCGTCCAGGTGCTTGGGGAGGACGTACACATCCGTCGGGTACTCCTCCGGCTTCGTGAAGAGCTCGATCTGGGCCAGCGTCTGGTCCGCGAACGAGTTCGACATCACGAAGGACGGGTGGCCGGTCGCGTTGCCCAGGTTCAGCAGGCGGCCCTCGGAGAGCACGATCACCACCTTGCCGTCCGGGAACGTCCACGTGTGGACCTGCGGCTTCACCTCGTCCTTCACGATCCCGGGGATCCGGGCGAGCCCCGCCATGTCGATCTCGTTGTCGAAGTGACCGATGTTGCCGACGATCGCCTGGTGCTTCATGCGGGCGATGTCCGACGCCATGACGACGTCCTTGTTGCCCGTGGTGGTGACGAAGATGTCCGCCGTCTCCAGCACCTCCTCCAGCGTCGTCACCTGGTAGCCGTCCATCGCCGCCTGCAGCGCGCAGATCGGGTCGATCTCGGTGACGATCACGCGGGCGCCCTGGCCGCGCAGCGACTCCGCGCACCCCTTGCCCACGTCCCCGTACCCGCAGACCACCGCCGTCTTGCCGCCGATCAGCACGTCCGTCGCCCGGTTGATGCCGTCGATGAGCGAGTGGCGGCAGCCGTACTTGTTGTCGAACTTCGACTTCGTCACGGCGTCGTTCACGTTGATCGCCGGGAAGAGGAGCCCGCCCGCCCTGTGCATCTCGTACAGGCGGTGGACGCCCGTCGTGGTCTCCTCCGTCACGCCGCGAATGCCGGCCGCCAGAGCCGTCCAGTCCAGCTTCGTGTTCTTCAACAGATCGAGGACCACGCGCAGTTCGTCGTTCTCGGCCGTCGACGGGTCCGGGACCTCGCCCGCCTTCTGGTACTCCACACCCTTGTGGACGAGCAGCGTCGCGTCACCGCCGTCGTCCAGGATCATGTTCGGGCCGCCGGTCGGCGAGTCCGGCCAGGTCAGGGCCTGTTCCGTGCACCACCAGTACTCCTCGAGGGTCTCGCCCTTCCAGGCGAAGACCGGGATCCCGGCCGCCGCGATCGCCGCCGCCGCGTGGTCCTGGGTCGAGTAGATGTTGCAGGACACCCACCGGACCCGGGCCCCGAGCGCGACCAGCGTCTCGATCAGGACGGCCGTCTGCACGGTCATGTGCAGCGAGCCCGTGATCCGCGCCCCGGCCAGCGGCCGGCTCGCGGCGAACTCCCGGCGGATCGCCATCAGGCCGGGCATCTCGTGCTCGGCGAGGGTGATCTCCTTGCGGCCGAACTCCGCCAGGGACAGGTCCGCGACCTTGAAATCAGGCATGAAACAGAACTCCTCGAAGTCAGAAGAGAGAAAACAGAGGGGGGTGGGGTCGTCGACGTCGTCAGCGTCTGCCGCCCGCGTTGAAGTAGCTCGCCTCCGGGTGGTGCACCACGAACGCGTCCGTCGACTGCTCCGGATGCAGCTGGTACTCCTCCGACAGCTCGACCCCGATCCGCTCGGGCCGCAGCAGCGCCGCGATCTTCGCCCGGTCCTCCAGGTCGGGGCAGGCGGGGTAGCCGAGGGAGTAGCGGCAGCCCTGGTACTCCGTACGGAACATGCCGGCCATGGCCTTCGGGTCCGCGCCGCCGATGCCCCACTCGGCGCGCACGCGCGCGTGCCAGTGTTCGGCCAGGGCCTCCGCCAACTGCACGGACAGGCCGTGGAGTTCGAGGTAGTCGCGGTAGGCGTCGGCGGCGAAGAGCCGGGCCGTCTCCTCGCCGATCCGGGAGCCGACCGTGACGACCTGGAGGGCCACCACGTCCACCTCCCCGGAGTCCTCGGCGCGGAAGAAGTCGGCCAGGCAGAGGCGGCGGCCCCGCTGTTGGCGGGGGAAGGAGAAGCGGGTCCGCTCGCCTCCGTCCTCGTCCAGGACGATCAGGTCGTCGCCCTTGGACACACAGGGGAACCAGCCGTACACGACGGCCGCTTCGGTCAGGGCCTCCCGCTCGACCCGGTCCAGCAGAGCCGCCAATCGGGCCCGGCCCTCCGACTCGATCGTCGCGGGGTCCTTCAGCCCCCACTGGCCCTTGAACAGGGCGCCCTCGTCCAGCCAGGGCGCGTACGCGGTGAGCGGGATGCCCGTGACGACCCGCGTGCCGAGGAACGGCGGCTCCGGTACGGGGTTGTCGACGGCCACGTCCGAGCGGCCGGCCGGCTCCGGCTCCCGTACGGCGAGCACGGGCGTGGCCCGCTTCGGCACCCTGCGCTGTTTCAGCGCCGGCAGTACGGCCCCGGGCACGCCCCGCCTGACCGCCATCAGCGCGTCCATCAGGCGCAGGCCCTCGAAGGCGTCGCGGGCGTAGCGGACCTCGCCCTCGTACAGCTCGTGCAGGTCCTGTTCGACGTACGCCCTGGTCAGCGCCGCGCCGCCGAGGATCACGGGGAACTTTGACGCGAGGCCGCGGCCGTTCAGCTCCTCCAGGTTCTCCTTCATGATCACCGTGGATTTCACCAGCAGGCCCGACATGCCGATGACGTCCGCGCGGTGCTCCTCGGCGGCCTCCAGGATCGCCGAGACCGGCTGCTTGATCCCCAGGTTCACCACGTCGTAGCCGTTGTTGGACAGGATGATGTCGACGAGGTTCTTTCCGATGTCGTGGACGTCTCCGCGCACGGTGGCGAGGACGATCGTGCCCTTGCCGTCCGCGTCCTCGTCGGAGCGCTCCATGTGCGGTTCGAGATACGCCACCGCCGTCTTCATGACCTCCGCCGACTGGAGCACGAACGGCAGCTGCATCTGGCCCGAGCCGAAGAGCTCGCCGACCGTCTTCATGCCGTCGAGCAGCACCTCGTTGACGATCTCCAGTGCCGGCCGTTCCACCAGAGCGGCGTCCAGGTCGGCCTCCAGGCCGTTCTTCTCGCCGTCCACGATCCGGCGCTTCAGCCGCTCCTCCAGCGGCAGCGCGAGCAGTTCCTCGGCCTTCCCGGCCTTCAGGGACTTCGCCGTCGCGCCCTCGAAGAGTTCGAGGAGCCGTTGCAGCGGGTCGTAGCCGTCCCTGCGCCGGTCGTGGATCAGGTCGAGCGCGACCTCCACCTGCTCCGGCTCCAGGCGCGCGATCGGCAGGATCTTCGAGGCGTGCACGATCGCCGAGTCGAGGCCCGCCTTCACGCACTCGTCGAGGAAGACCGAGTTGAGGACGATCCGCGCGGCCGGGTTGAGGCCGAAGGAGATGTTGGAGAGCCCCAGGGTCGTCTGGACGTCCGGGTGGCGGCGCTTGAGTTCGCGGATGGCCTCGATGGTGTGGACGCCGTCGCGCCGGGACTCCTCCTGGCCGGTGCAGATCGTGAACGTCAGACAGTCGATCAGCAGGTCCGACTCCCTGAACCCCCACGTCCGGGTCAGCTCGGTGATGATCCGCTCGGCGATCGCGACCTTCGCCTCGGCCGTCCTCGCCTGCCCCGCCTCGTCGATGGTCAGCGCCATCAGCGCCGCCCCGTGCTCCTTGGCGAGCGCCGTGACCTGCGCGAACCGCGACTCGGGCCCGTCGCCGTCCTCGTAGTTGACGGAGTTGATCACGGCCCGCCCGCCGAGCTTCTCCAGGCCCGCGCGGAGCACCGCGACCTCGGTCGAGTCGAGGACGATCGGCAGGGTGGAGGCGGTGGCGAAGCGGCCGGCCAGCTCGGCCATGTCGGCCACGCCGTCCCGGCCCACGTAGTCGACGCACAGGTCGAGCATGTGCGCGCCCTCGCGGACCTGGTCGCGCGCCATCTCGACGCAGTCGTCCCAGCGGCCCTCCAGCATCGCCTCGCGGAACTTCTTCGAGCCGTTGGCGTTGGTCCGCTCCCCGATCGCCAGGTACGCGGTGTCCTGCCGGAACGGCACATGGCCGTAGAGCGAGGACGCGCCGGGCTCCGCGACCGGGGTACGGGCCGGGACGGCCGCGCCCCGCACCCGCTCGACGATCGCGCGCAGGTGCTCCGGGGTCGTACCGCAGCAGCCGCCGACGAGCACGGCGCCGCACTCCCGTACGAACCGCTCCTGCGCGTCGGCTAGTTCGGCCGGCGAGAGCGGGTAGTGGGCGCCGTCGGAGGTGAGCACGGGGAGCCCCGCGTTCGGCATCACCGAGACGGGGATGCCCGCGTGCCGGGACAGGTACCGCAGGTGCTCGGTCATCTCGGCTGGTCCGGTGGCGCAGTTGAGGCCGATCATGTCGATGCCGAGCGGCTCCAGGGCGGTCAGCGCCGCCCCGATCTCGGAACCCAGCAGCATCGTCCCGGTGGTCTCCACCGTGACCTGCACGATCAGCGGCAGGTCGAGCGCGCACCACTCCAGGGCCCGGCGGGCGCCGATGACGGCCGCCTTCGTCTGGAGCAGGTCCTGCGAGGTCTCGATCAGCAGGGCGTCGGCGCCGCCCCGGATCAGCCCCTCGGCGTTCTGCTGGTACGCCTCGCGCAGCGGCTCGTACGCGATGTGGCCGAGGGTCGGCAGCTTCGTCCCCGGCCCCATGGAGCCGAGGACCCAGCGGGGCCTGCCGTCGGCCGCGGTGTGGGCGTCGGCGGCGGTACGGGCGATCCTGGCACCGGCCTCGGACAGTTCGTAGACCCGTTCCTCGACGCCGTACTCCGCGAGCGCGGCCAGGTTCGCCCCGAAGGTGTTGGTCTCCACGCAGTCCACGCCCACGGAGAAGTACGCGTCGTGGACGGCGGCGACGATGTCGGGCCGGGTCACGTTCAGGACCTCGTTGCAGCCCTCCAGGCCCGTGAAGTCGTCCATCGTCGGGTCGGCGGCCTGGAGCATGGTGCCCATGGCGCCGTCGGCGACGACGACCCGGCGCCCGAGCTCCGCCCGCAGGGAAGACATCACGACAACCCCCTCAGGTGGACCAGGAGTTCGGCGGTGCGGCCGAGCCCGTACGTCGTCCTGATCCGGTCCAGGAGCGGCTCCCGGTGCAGCCGGTACTCCTGCGTCCCCACGTAGTCGAGGACGGTCGCCGCCACCGCGCAGCCCAGCTGCGCCGCGCACCGCTCGGGCACGCCCCAGGCCGTGCCGGCGAGGAACCCGGCCCGGAACGCGTCGCCGACCCCGGTCGGGTCGACCACCCCGGGCACCTCCACCGCCGGTACGGACAGGGCGTCCCCGTCCCCGTCCTCGCGGCGGATCCGGACGCCGGACGCGCCGTGCGTGGTGACCCAGGCGCCGACCCGGCGCAGGATCTCCGGCTCCGACCAGCCCGCCTTCTCGCCCAGCAGGGCCGTCTCGTACTCGTTGGTGAACAGCCACCGCGCGCCCTCCACCAGCCCCCGCACCTCCTCCCGGCCGAGCCGCGCCAGCTGCTGCGACGGATCGGCGGCGAACGGGATCCCGAGCTCGCGGCAGGTGCGGGTGTGCCGGAGCATGGCCTCGGGGTCGTCCGGGGAGACCAGGACCAGATCCAGACGCCCGGTCCGGGCGACGACCTCCCGCAGATCGATCTCGCGGGCCTCGGCCATCGCTCCGGCGTAGAAGGTGGCGATCTGGTTCTGCGCCCGGTCGGTGGTACAGACGAAGCGGGCGGTGTGGAGGGCGGAGCTGACCCGCACCGAGTCGGTGTCGACCCCGTGGTCCTTCAGCCAGACCCGGTACGGCTCGAAGTCGGCGCCGACCGCGCCCACCAGGACCGGGCGCAGCCCGAGGACACCGAGCCCGAAGGCGATGTTCGCTGCCACTCCGCCGCGTCTGACCTCCAGGTTGTCGGCGAGGAACGACAGGGAGACCCGGTCGAGCCGGTCGGCGAGCAGCTGCTCGCTGAACCAGCCGGGGAAGGTCATCAGATGGTCGGTCGCGATGGACCCCGTGACAGCGATCCGCATCCCCTACACCCCCGCGGCTTTCCCGAGACCCGCGGCCTTCTTGAGCGCTTCCACGCGGTCCGCGCGCTCCCAGGTGAACTCGGGGAGCTCGCGCCCGAAGTGCCCGTACGCCGAGGTCGTCGCGTAGATCGGCCGCTTCAGGTCCAGGTCGCGGATGATCGCGGCCGGCCGCAGGTCGAAGACCTCGCTGACCGCGTCCTGGATCGCCGCGTCCGGGAGCGTGCCCGTGCCGAAGGTCTCCACGAACAGGCCGACCGGCTCCGCCTTGCCGATCGCGTACGCCACCTGCACCTCGCAGCGGCGCGCGAGTCCGGCCGCGACGACGTTCTTGGCGACCCAGCGCATCGCGTACGCGGCGCTGCGGTCCACCTTCGACGGGTCCTTGCCGGAGAACGCGCCGCCGCCGTGCCGGGCCATGCCGCCGTACGTGTCGATGATGATCTTGCGGCCGGTGAGGCCCGCGTCGCCCATCGGCCCGCCGACCTCGAACCGGCCGGTCGGGTTCACCAGGAGCCGGTAGCCGTCGGACTCCAGGTTGACGCCCTCCTCGGCGAGCGCCTTCAGCTCGGCCTCGACGACGAACTCCCGTACGTCCGGGGTCAGCAGCCCCTCCACGCTGATGTCCGACGCGTGCTGCGAGGAGACGACGACGGTGTCGAGCCGGACCGGGCGGTCCCCGTCGTACTCGATGGTGACCTGCGTCTTGCCGTCAGGACGCAGGTACGGAACGGTCCCGTCCTTGCGGACCGCCGTGAGCCGGCGCGCGAGCCGGTGGGCGAGGGCGATCGGCAGCGGCATCAGCTCGGCCGTGTCGTCGCAGGCGTACCCGAACATCAGGCCCTGGTCGCCGGCCCCGCCGGTGTCCACGCCCTGCGCGATGTCGGGCGACTGGGCGCCGATGGAGACGGAGACCCCGCAGGAGGCGCCGTCGAAGCCCTTCATGGACGAGTCGTAGCCGATGTCGAGGATCGCCTCCCGCACCAGCTTCGCGATCGGCGCGTACGCGGTGGTGGTCACCTCGCCCGCGATGTGGACGAGACCCGTGGTGAGCAGGGTCTCCACCGCGACCCGGGCGTCCGGGTCGTCGGTGAGGAGCGCGTCCAGGATGGTGTCGCTGATCCGGTCGGCGATCTTGTCGGGGTGGCCCTCGGTCACCGACTCGGAGGTGAAGAGCCGCCGGCTGCTCATGCCTTCACCTGGGCCTTGAAGAAGTGCTCCTCGATCGCGGCGAGGGTACGGATGGAGTCGACCTCCAGGGTCTCCATCTGGATCGCCCTCCCGCACTGCTGCTCCAGGAGGAAGACGAACTCGACGAAGGACAGCGAGTCGATGAGCCGGTTCTCGATCAGGTCGAGGTCGTCGGCGATGTCGGACCGCTCGGGGTGCCGGTCCAGGATCCAGTTCTTCACCTGCTGCAGGCCGTCGGACATGGTGCTTCTCCTTCTAGGTGTGGGTGGGGGCTGCGATGAGCGGGGCGGCGACCGCCACCGCGTAGTCGACGTCGTGGCTGATGGACACCGTGATCTCGGTGATGCCGGTCTCGGCGGCCATCTCGGCGGCGCTCCGCCGCAGCTCCACCAGCGGCCAGCCGCCTTCGGAGCGCCGTACGACGATGTCCGTCCAGGGCAGGAACCTGCCCCGGACCCGGAGGGTCTTGAAGGCCGCCTCCTTGGCCGCGATCCGCCCGCACAGACTCAGTACGTCGAGTCCGGAGGAGGTGCGGCAGTCGGCGAGTTCGCCGGGGGTGAGCATCCGCTCGAAGAACGTCTCGCCGTACTCGGCGAGCAGGCGGCGGACGCGGGTGACGGACACGATGTCCATGCCGAGGCTCGGCAGGGCCAGGCCGCCCGCCGGCGGGGCGACGGGACGGGCCGGCACGTCAGCTCACCGGCCCGACCGCGGTACGTGCCTCCGCCACGGCCCGGGTGGCCGTGGACCAGTCGCCGTGGCGGCGGGTCAGCGCGGACAGCCAGCGTTCGAGGCCGAAGGCGACGCAGCTGGTGAACGCCGGGCCGCCGGTCGACTCCAGGGTGATGGCGCAGCGGTCGCCGAAGAAGTTGCGGTGCGTGTTGACGGAGGCGATCGCCAGGTCCTCGTACAGGAACTCGTGCTTCACCGGCGTGAGGCGGGCGAGCACCGCCTTGGAGCCGCCCTTGTCGAAGAACGGGTCGCAGGCGGCCTCCTTGCGCAGCGGCAGGTCGAGCGCGGCCGCGAAGGCGTGGATGCGCTCGGTGAAGTCGCACAGGTGCGTCTCGGCGTGCTCGCGCGAGCCGATGGCGACGATCTCCCGCATACGGAAGCCGAGTTGGCGCCGCATGCCCTCGTAGTGGGTCTCCTTGCGGAAGCACCAGGAGCAGACGGTCACCAGCGCGTCGTCGGCGACCTGCCGGCCCTGGTGGTCCAGGTAGACGGCGTAACAGGACGCCGAGGGCAGGCCGAGCGCGGCGGGCTGGAGCGCGTCGCACGGGAAGCAGCCGTTGTCGTCGCAGTAGATGCCGGAGGCCTCGCGGCGCTCCAGGGAGAGCGGGGCGGCGACGACGGCCTGGTGGGGGAAGTTGTCGTAGTAGTCGAGCCGGGCCAGGTCGGCGACCGGCAGGAGCGGGGGCATGGTCATCGGGCGGGCGCCGGCGGCCACGCCCCAGCTCTCGAAGGTGTCGTCGAGGAGCCGCAGCAGGGCGGTCGCCTCGGGGCCCAGGGAGGGAAGCCCCCTGGTCTCCCCGGCGGTCGCGGGGGCGGTCACGGTCATGATCGGTGCACCTCTCGGGTGGGAGGGCCTTGGGATGTCTGGGATGCGTGCGAGGCCTGGGCGATGGCTGTGAGGCCTGGGATGCCTGGGCCTCAGACGACGGGCAGGGTGTCGTCGGAGAAGATCCCGGTCTTCAGGAAGAAGGCGAGCGGCTTGCGGATGGCCTTGCGCTCGTACGGGCGGCGGCGCTCGTCGGCGACCAGCGCGTTGCGCAGGGCCAGCGGGTCGGCGATGCCGGCGTCGCGGTAGACGTGCGGGTTGTAGAGGGAGTTGACGCTGTAGACGACGTACCGCTTGAGGTACGCCTCGACCTCCGCGACCCGCGCCGCGGGGACCGACTCGCGCATCCGGGTGAAGAGCAGCGAGACGAGCTCGCGGCCGAAGGCGATGTGGCGGGACTCGTCCTGGTGGTGGATGCGGTTGACCTCGCGGATGGTGTGGCAGAGGGACTCGTCCTGCGCCATCCGGGTGTTGTAGTGGTCGACCAGCTCCTCGAAGAAGAGGATGCGGGCGAAGACGAGGAAGTTCTCGACCTCCGGCTCCCACGCGGAGTCGGCGCGCATGGCGGTGGAGCCGTAGATCTTGTGGCCGTAGCGCCGGCAGAACTCGGCGAAGAACCACATGTGTTCGTTCTCCTCACCGATGAAGTGGTGGAAGAAGTCGGACGGCACCTCGAAGCCGGGCATGTGGATCCGGCCGACGACCTCGATGAGCAGCTCGCGGATGCCGTGCACGTTGAGGCTGTAGAAGTTGATCGACTCCCACTTCGACAGCCTCTGGATCGTCGCCTCACCCAGCTCGTCGAAGTGCGGGGTGCCGTACACGGTGAGCAGCTCGGGGGTCATCCACAGCTGCTTCTCCTCCAGCCGGTCCGGCCAGTCGAACTGCTGGTAGGGGTTGTAGTACTCCTCGATGGAGCGGGAGCTGAGCCGCTCCAGGACCTCCATGAACCGGTCGGTGACGGGCAGGGGGGCGCTGACGCCCATGGGAACTCCTCGCTGAGGGTCGGGGGTGGGCCTTGTCCGGTGCGGTTACGGCCGGACTTCGTAGACCGCGTTGACCGGGGTCTCGGTGGCGCGCCGCCAGCGGGTGAAGCCGGCCTCCTCGGCGATGGCGCGGAAGGCCGTCTCGCCGGAGTGGTTGCCGAGCGCGTGCGGGCCGCGCTGGGCGACGGCCACGGGCAGGCACATCACGGCGGACAGGGCCATGAACATGCGGGCGGCGGGGGTACGGGTGTCGATGTCGGCGGGCGAGACGTTCGACTCGACGAGCATCCAGGTGCCGTCCCCGTCGAGGGACTTGTGGACGTGCTGGGCGGCGGCGACCGGGTCGCCCATGTCGTGCAGGGCGTTGAAGAAGGTCACCAGGTCGTAGCCGGAGCCCGGGTAGTCGTCGGCGGCGGCGACCTCGAAGACGACCCGGTCGGAGAGGCCGGCCTCCTCGGCGAGCTGCCGGGCGATCGAGACGGCCTCCTCGGAGTAGTCGAAGCCGTGGACGGTCGCCGCGGGGAAGGCCTTGGCGATGAGGAGGGTGGTGTGCCCGACACCGCAGCCGACGTCGGCGACGGTCCCGCCGCCCGCGAGCTTCTCGGTGACCCCGTGCAGCGCCGGCAGCCAGTCGGGGACGAGCTTGTGCTCGTACGTCGGCTGGAAGAAGGAGCCCATGCCGGTGTCGAGGGCCGCGTCGTGCTCGGCCCAGCCGACGCCGTCGCCGGTGCGGTACGCGTCGACGAGCAGGTCCTCGGTGGCGTACAGCGCCTTGAGGGCGGTGAAGAACCCGGCGGCGAAGGTGACGGCCTTCGGGTCGGCGAGCACGGCGACATGGTCGGCGGGGAGCGTGTACGTGCCGGCGCTCGGGTGGCGCTCGACGTACCCGGCGGAGAGCTGGGCGTGCAGCCACTCCTCGATGTAGCGGGGGTTGGTGCCGGTCCGCTCGGCGAGCCGGGCGGCGGTCGTCGGGCCGTGTGCGGCAAGGGCCTTGTAGAGGCCGAGGCGTTCGCCGAGGGCGACGGTCAGGCCGCGAACGGCGGCGCCGGCGTCGGTGATGACCTGCTGGTGGAAGTCGTGGGCGCTCATGAGGCCTGCTCCTGTCCCTGAGTCGGAAGGTCGCAGGTGAAGAGGAAGGACCGCGGTACGCGCGGGACGGTGCGAGCCGGGACCCGGTAGGGCCAGCGGCCGAAGTCGGCGCCCTCCTCACCGGGCTGCCTGACCTCCCGTACGTCCCAGCCGCAGTCGGTGAGCAGCGCCTCGGGCTCCTCGGTGCCGAAGAGCCAGGGATTGCCGTCCTCCTTCAGGGCGTTGAGGAAGGGACGGGAGAGCGGGTTGTCCAGGGCGGCGCGGGAGATGACGTCGCCGAGCAGTACGGAGCCGGGCGCGGCGTGCGCGGAGAGCGTCGAGATGAGGGTCCGTACGGCCTGCTCGGGCAGGAAGAACAGCAGCCCTTCGACCACCCACAGGACGGGCTCGTCGCTCTTCCAGCCCGCCTCCTTCAGCGGTCCCGTCCAGTCCTGGGTCAGGTCGACGGGGACGGTGACGCGGGTGCGTCCGGCCGGGAGCGGCTCGTCGGCGAGCATGTCCGCCTTGGCGTCGAGGAGGGCGGGGCGGTCGAGTTCGTAGACGGTGACGCCGTCGGGCCAGGGCAGCCGGAAGAAGCGGGTGTCCATGCCGGCGGCGAGGAAGACGACCTGGCGGATGCCGCGCTCCTCGACCGCCTTGACGACGGCCCGGTCCAGGTAGGTGGTGCGGATGGCGAGGAACGGCACGGTGCCGGCCCCGGCGTAGCGCTCCAGGAGCTCGAAGCCGATCCGGTCGGCGACGGTGCGCGCGTAGGGATCGGCGAAGAGCCGGTCCTCGCGCTCGGTCTCCAGGGCGCGCGCGGCGGCGGTCCACTGGGCGGTGCGGGATACGGCCTCCACAGGAGGTCCCCCTTCACTTGGCGGTTGGGAGAGGATGCGGACGGCCGTGCTCAGGCACTCACGCGCGCACAGGCGACGGGATCCTCGGCCGCGGGCATCGACGACAGACGTGCGGCCTCGGCACCGGCGGGACGGCGCCGGAAGATACTGTGCAGGATCATGCTGAACACGGCCGTCCCGTCGGCGGCCACGAGCGTGCACCGCGGCTTGACGGTGCCGGTGGCGGGGTTGAACGGCGACGGGGTGGAGCCAAGGATCTCCACGCGGGCGGTGAGCACGTCGCCCGGGCGGACGGGCCGCAGATAGCGGACCTCGTCGATGCCGGGCGAGCCCAGGCAGGCGCTGTAGGCGAGCAGTCCGTCCACGTAACGGCGCATGAAGAGCGCCTGGGTGTGGAAGCCGCTGGCGATCAGGCCCCCGAACGAGGAGTTCTTCGCGAGCTCCTCGTCCGTGTGGAAGGGCTGCGGGTCGAAGCGCCGGCCGAACTCCAGCACCTCGTCCGTCGTGACGGTGACGGTGCCCAGTTCATGGACGTCGCCGGGCCGGAAGTCCTCGAAGTAGCGCATCGCGCTTCCCCCTTGACCTAGGAGAGATCGTTCCCTGGCAACACCCAATTTACGAATGGCTCGTTCTTTTTGTCAACCCAAAAGAAGCGCTCTAGGGTCGGCCCGTCGGTCCAGGCCGCTCAGCGAGAACCCGCTCGAAGTCCCCCCACAGGTCCTCGACGTCCTCGATCCCGACGGAGAGCCGTACGAGCCCCGGCGCTATCCCGGCCGCCGCCAACGCCCGTGCGTCCAGCTCGCGATGGGAGGTGGAGGCGGGGTGGGCGACGAGGCTCTCGACCCCGCCGAGGGAGAGCGCGAGCCGGGCGATCCGTACCCCCTCGATGAAGGCCCGGCCCGCCTCCCGCCCGCCGGCCAGCTCGACGGAGAGCAGCCCGCCGCCCCCGGAGAGCACCTTCCTCGCGGTGTCGTACGAGGGATGACCCGGGAGCCACGGGTAGTGGACGGCCGTGACGCGCGGATGCGCGGCGAACCGCTCGGCGAGCACGGCGGCGTTGGCGCAGGTCTCGCGTATCCGCAGCGGGAGCGTCTGGATCCCGCGCAGGGTGAGCCAGGCGGCGAACGGGTCCGCGCAGGCGCCCAGTTCGACGGTACGGGGCCAGATCCGGCGCCGTAACCCGTCGTCGGCGAAGACGGCGGCGCCGCCGAGGACGTCGGAGTGCCCGGAGAGGTACTTGGTCGTGGAGTGGACGACGACGTCGGCGCCGAGCTCCAGGGGGCGGCACAGGACGGGCGAGGCGAGGGAGTTGTCGACGACGGAGGTGATCCCGAGCCGACGGGCGACGGCGAGCAGCGCGGGCAGGTCGGGGACCTGGCCGGTGGGGTTGGCGATGGTCTCCAGGAGGAGGAGCGTGGGGACCCTTCCGTCGGCGGCCCGGCGCTCGACCTCACCCGGGTCGTCGCCGTCGACGTAGGCGACCTCGATCCCGTACCGGTCGGAGAGATCGGAGAGGACGGCGTACGTCCCGCCGTACAGGCAGCGCTGCGCGAGCACCCGGTCGCCGGGTCGCAGCAGGGCGAGGAGGACCCCGCTGATCGCGCCCATGCCGGACGCGAAGGCGAGCGCCCCGGCCCCGCCTTCGAGCCCGGCGAGGGTCTGCTCCAGGGCCCGTACGGTCGGATTGCCGCGCCTGCTGTACGCGTACGGCCCGTCGGGCCCCGCCATGGCCTCGGCGAGCGCGTCGGCGGAGTCGAAGGCGAAGGCCGAGGACTGCACGAGCGGCACGGAGAGGGGCCGACTGCCGGGCGGGGGCGGGTCGTTGACGACGTGGACGGCGCGGGTGCTGATGTGGTGGTGGCGCACGGCGGGTGCTTCCTTCCGGTACGGGGAAGGGGCCGCCCGATGAGATCGGACGGCCCCTGGAGGTGTTTTTCGTAGCGCTGTATCAGGCGGAGACCTTGTCGCCGCTGGGGGCGGACTCGGCCGGGGCGCCGGCGGCGAGGGCCTTGTCGCTCTTCATGACGAGGAGGGTGACGACACCGCCGACGGCGGCGATGACGGCGGCGCCGATGAAGGCGGCGGAGAAGCCGTCGGTGAGGGCCGGGAGGTCGCCGAGCTGGTCCGCGCCCTGGGACATGGCGAGGGCGGTGAGCGCGGCGAGACCGAGGGCGGAGCCGACGTTGTAGGTGGTGTTGACGATGCCGGAGGCGAGACCGGCCTGCTCCTGCGGGGCGCCGGACATCGCGGCGATCATCGCCGGGATGTAGGCGAGGGACATGCCGAGCGCGGCGACCAGCGAGGCGGGCAGGACGTCGACGAGGAAGGTGCCGGTCGGCGGGACGGCGGCGAGCCAGACGAGCCCGGCCGCGAGGACCAGCAGACCGCCCGCGATCAGCGGCTTGGCACCGTAACGGCCCATGAGGCGGGCGGTGATGGCCGTCATGAAGATCATCAGCAGGACGGTCATCGGGAGCAGGGCCGCGCCGGAGGCGAAGGCGCCGTAGCCGAGGACCTGCTGGAGGTAGAGGTTGAGGAAGTACCACATCGGGATCCACGCGGCGCCGAGCAGCGTCATCGCCAGGTTGGCCGAGCCGAGGCGCGGGATCCGCCACACGCCGAGCGGCATGAGCGGCTCGCGGACGGACTTCTGGATCACGAAGAAGAGGACGAGCAGGGCCGCTGCGCCGACGAGCTGGAGAACGGTACCGGTGGAGCCCCAGCCGACCTCGGGGGCGCGGACGACGGCGAAGACGGCGAGCGCGAGACCGGCGGTGACGGCGACGGCGCCGAGGACGTCGACGGAGCCGCGGCGGGACTCGACGGGCGGGAGGACCTTGGTGGCGGCGAGGGTGGCGAGGCCGATGGGGATGTAGATGATGAAGACCCACTGCCAGCTCATCCACTCGGTGAAGACACCGCCGAGGAACACGCCCGCGGTACCGCCGGCGGGGGCGGCGGCGCCGTAGAGCGCCATCGCCTTGCCGAGCTCCTTCGGGTCGTGCATGAAGAGGATCATCAGCAGGGTCATGGCGGAGGGCGCGATGAGCGCGCCGCCGACGCCCTGGACGGCACGGCCGGCGATCTCGACCCAGGCGGTCTGCGCGGCGGCCGCGAGGACCGAACCGGCGATCATCACCACCCAGCCGGTGACGAAGATCCGGCGGGCACCGAGGAGATCGGAGAGCCGCCCGCCGAGCAGCAGAAGCCCACCGAACACGATCACGTACGCGTTGAAGATCCACTGCAGCTCGCTCTGCGAGAAGCCCAGGTCCTTCTGCATCTCGGGCAGCGCGACGCCGATGATCGAGGTGTCCATGATGACCATGAACTGAGCGGCGGCGAGCACGACAAGTGCCCACCAGCGCCGGGGATTGACGGTTGACATTGCCCTGCTCCTTCGCTCGACGCATACCCCTAGGGGGTACCTTCGCGGAGCACCGTAGCATACCCATGGGGGGTATGTAAGACGGAGCGGATCCGGGGGATGATCCCCCCATGACCGCAGACGTGGACCCCGCACTCCTCGCACGCTGGACCTCGACGCTGCTTGCGGCACGGGGAGGCGACGAAGGCCCGCCCCCGGAGCCGTACGGCAGGAACCTGCTGGCGCGCTGGTCGGAGCCGCAGCGCAGGTACCACACGGTCGACCACCTGCGGGCGGTCCTGGACCGCATCGACGAACTGCCGCACGACGGCGCTGACTTGGAGCTGATCAGGCTGGCGGCCTGGTTCCACGACGCGGTCTACCGCCCGGACCGCTCCGAGAACGAGGAGCGCTCGGCGACCCTGGCCGAGAAGGCCCTGACGGAGGCCGGCCTGGGCGCGCACGAGGTCGCGGAGGTGGCCCGCCTGGTCCACCTCACGGTGACGCACGACCCGGCGGGAGGCGACGTCAACGGCGAGATCCTGTGCGACGCGGACCTGGCGATCCTGGCGACGGACGAGGGTACGTACGGGGGGTATGTGCGGGCGGTCCGCGAGGAGTACGCCTTCGTCCCGGACGACGCCTTCCGCCAGGGCCGCGCGGCTGTCCTCCGCCAACTCCTCGCCCTGCCACGGCTGTTCCGTACTGAGTACGGGGCGGCGCGCTGGGAGGCGCGGGCGCGACGGAACGTGGAGGGGGAGCTGGCGGGGCTTGAGGCCTGACGGCCGGGAGGTCTGACGGCTCGGAGGCCTGACAGCTCGGAGGCCTGACGACTGGGAAGCCTGACGGCTGGGAAGCCTGGCGGAGAGTTTTCGATCTTCGTGCAACCATTCGCTGTTTCGTGAGTCCCATCAGGTGGCGCCTGGTGCGCCCGCACACTTCTGCGCATCTGAGGGAGAAACCGCACGTGCCCCACGCTCGCTCGACCCGGCGTCGGCTCCTCGCCGCCGCCACCACCGTTCTCGCCGTCACACTCGGGGCGGGCACGCTGACCGCCCTCCCGGCGGCCGCCGCCGACGCGGCGAACGGCGGCGTGGCCTCGAAGGCGGACGCTCCGGCGACGCCGGTCCCCTTCCCGAAGGACACCAAGCTGATGGACGCCGGCCTGACCGGCTTCCTCGGGCGCACCGGGACCACCTGGGAGAAGCGCTGGACGCGCTACACCGGTGGCCCCTCACAGGCCTACGACTGGGGCACGCTCCTGCGCTCCTCACGGACCACGGACTACCTGGTCTTCCCCGGGGGGAGCTACAAGGTCACGCTCCGGAACCTGACCACGATGTCGGTGCTCGAGGTCCCCGTGGGGTCGTCGGCCGGCGGCGCCAGGTACATCGGCTCGGCCGCCAACGCGGTGTTCACCAAGTCCGCGGACGGCACGACCGTACGGATGCACCGGCACGACACGGAGGGCGGCACGGTGACCGTGACGGGTCTCCCGGCCGGTGCGACCGAGATCGCCGTCGCCCCGGGCACGCCCGAGGACGCGCTCGTCACCTTCACCGACGGCACGGCGAAGAAGTGGGGCCTGCTCGACCTCGCCACCGGCGCCCTCGACGAGATCCACGACCGGACCGCGGGCTCGGCGGGTGGCGACATCGCCGTCTCCGAGACGCACGTCGCCTGGACCGAGGGCGACGAGACCGGACGCCCGATGGTGTTCCTCCTGGACCGCGCCGCGGACAAGGTCCAGGTGATCCCGATCGACACGGCCTGGACGAGCGACCTCCAGATCGGCCTGGTCGGCGGCTGGGTCGTGTACGGCGAGGCGGGCGGAATCTCCAACGGCGACGTCAACCCGCTGTACGCCCTCACCGCCTACGACCCGGCGACCGGCGCGAAGGTCAAGCTCCTCGACCACCTGACCTCGTCCGCCACCGCCCCCGACGGCCTCTACGTACGCGGTGGCACCGTCGCCCAGGGCGAGGGCCTCTACAAGCTCGTGCGCGGTGCGGCCGGCGCGGCTCCCGTCGTCACCCTGGTGGCGAGCACCGGCGAGCCCACCCACGCCGTCATCGGCGGCAACGACATCCCCGCCACCGTCGACCTCGGCAAGAACGGCGGAAGGGCGAGCTTCACCTGGCAGGTCTCCCGGACCAGCGTCGAGGCGACGATCACCCTGCGCCACGTCCGGACCGGACAGACCCGTGAGTTCGTCCGGAGCCACCCGTACACCCCGAGCGTGACGGTCGACTGGGACGGCCAGATCGGTGCGGCCTTCACCAGCGCGTACAACGGCGACTACACCTGGCACATGACCGTGGAGCCGCTCAACGGCATCGGCCCGGCCACCTCCGCCTCCGGCAGCTTCAAGGTCGCCCGGAAGACCGTGCCGCACGACTTCGACGACAACGGCAGCGCGGACGTCCTCTTCCGCGACACCTCGGGCAAGCTCTGGAGGAGCGACACCACCTACTACCGGGAGTTCAACCAGCTGACGGCCGACGCGCGGCAGTCGCTCGGCGGCGGCTGGAACATCTACGACAAGATCGAGGCGACGGGCAACCTCGGTGGCTCCGCCGTCGGCGACCTCGTGGCCCGGGACAAGGCCGGTCTGCTCTGGCTCTACCAGGGAACCGGCACGGGCGGCTTCGCCACCCGCGTGAAGGTCGGCACCGGCTGGCAGATCTACGACAAGATCGCGGCCGGCAGCGACCTGACCGGGGACGGGCGTCCCGACCTCGTCGCCACCGACAAGGCCGGCGCGCTCTGGCTCTACAAGGGCACCGGCTCCGCGACCGCCCCGTTCTCCGGGCGGACGAAGATCGGCAGCGGCTGGGGGATCTACAACGACCTCGTGGCCGTCGGCGACATCGCGGGCGGACCGGCGGGCGACCTCTTCGCCCGGGACAAGGCCGGTGTCCTCTGGCTGTACCTGGGCAAGGGCGACGGCACCTTCACGGCGCGTACGAGGGTCGGCGCGGGCTGGGGCGCGTTCAGCCAGCTCGTCGGCATCGGCGACGGCGACCGGGACGGCCGCCCGGACCTCCTGGCGACGAGCCCGTCGGGCCAGAAGTTCTACCGGGGTACGGGCGACTGGCGCGCCCCGATGCGCGGCGGCCTGTTGGCCTCCGTGCCGTGGGCGAGCGACGCGGGCAACCTCGTCTTCTGAGCTGACTCCGGTGAACCACGACGACGCCGGTCCCACCCCCATCGGGGGCGGGGCCGGCGTCTTCGTCCGTATCGCGAGACACTCCTCCCCCGGGGAATGACAGGGGTGACCTGCGGGTTGACGCATGTCATGCCGTCAACCCCCGCCGAGCCCGCCGTCCCCTCCCCCGCGCCTTCCCCCGGGTCCTCCCCCACCCCCACCGCCGCCACCCGCATGCCGCTGGCCGTCTACATCCTCGGCCTCTCCGTCTTCGCGCTCGGCACCAGCGAATTCATGCTGTCCGGGCTGCTGCCGCCCATCGCCGACGACATGAACGTGTCCATACCCCGGGCGGGACTCCTCATCTCGGCCTTCGCGATCGGCATGGTCGTCGGCGCCCCGCTGCTCGCCGTCGCGACCCTCCGGCTCCCGCGCAAGACGACGCTCGTGACCCTGATCACGGTCTTCGGCCTCGGCCAGGTCGCCGGCGCGCTCGCGCCGAACTACGCCGTCCTCTTCGCCTCGCGGGTCCTGAGCGCGCTCGCGTGCGCCGGCTTCTGGGCGGTCGGGGCGGCGGTCGCCATCGCGATGGTGCCGGTGAGTTCGCGGGCCCGCGCGATGGCGGTCATGATCGGCGGCCTCTCCATCGCCAACGTCCTCGGTGTCCCGGCGGGCGCCTTCCTCGGCGAGCACCTCGGCTGGCGGGCCGCGTTCTGGGCGGTCGGCGTGGCCTCGGCGATCGCGCTGGTGGGCGTGGTCACCCGGATCCCGCACATCCCGCTCCCGGAGACGAAGCCGCGCCTCAAGGGGGAGCTGGCGATCTACCGGGACCGGCAGGTACTGCTGTCGATCGTGATCACGGCGCTCGCGGCGGGCGGCGTCTTCTGCGCGTTCTCGTACCTCGCGCCGGTCATCACGGACGTGGCCGGGATCGACGCGCGCTGGGTCTCCGCGATCCTCGGCCTCTTCGGCATCGGCGCGCTGATCGGTACGACGATCGGCGGCCGGGTCGCGGACGCGCACCTCTTCGGGGTCCTGCTCAGCGGCGTCACGGCCTCGACGGTCTTCCTGGTCGCCCTGGCCCTCTTCGCCTCCAGCCCGGTCGCGGTGATCGCGCTCTCGTTCCTGCTCGGCGTCTCGGCCTTCTACACGGCCCCCGCCCTCAACGCCCGCATGTTCAACGTGGCCGGCGCCGCCCCGACCCTCGCGGGCGCCACGACGACGGCCGCCTTCAACCTGGGCAACACGGCGGGCCCCTGGCTCGGCGGCACCACGATCGACGCGAACCTCGGCTTCGCCTCGACGGCCTGGGCGGGCGCGGCGATGACGGTGGTCGCCCTGGGCACGGTGGCCCTCTCGCTCCGGCTGACCAAGTCCCGCCCCTCCCGCGTCGTGTTCGGCGCCTCCGCACAGGAGCCGGAGAAGTCCCGCGTATCGTCACGCTGATCCCGACCGACGGGGTCCACGCACACGGGACCGGGGAGCTCAGTGATACGCAACAGGATGTGGGCGGCGGCGAAGACGGCGGGAAAGACCGCCGGGGCAGCGGCGGGGGCGGTCGTGTTCGCCCTCGCGGGAACGGTGTCCGGCGCGGCGCCCGCCACCGCCGCGTCGGCGGACTTCACGTACGAGGTGACGCGGAACGCCGACACGTACAAGGACGTGCCGGGCACCGAGATCGCGTTCAGCGCGGCCGCGGGGGAGAAGTCGTACCTGTGGTCCCGGCACTTCCTGGTCGACCCCGTCGACACGCTCTCGGCCGGTGACAACATCGGCAACACCTTCGCGATCCGCTGCCGCGACGCGGACGGGACCGCGCTGCCGACCGGCACCGAGGGCGGGGCCTACTGGGCGGCGAACCTGGTGCCGTCGATCGAGGCCTCGCTGACCGCCTCCCTGCGCTGGGTGTTCGTCGCGCCCGCGGACGGCGACTACACCTGCCGCCTGTCGGTCGTCTCGTACTCCTCGATCATCCAGGGCGGCCGTACCGTCACCATGCGCGTGCCGGCCGGCGCCGAGCTGGCCCGCAAGACCACTGCCGACTACCCCACCATCGCCCGCTGGACCCTGCTCCAGGGGACCGGCGTCACGGTCGCCCGGGCCACGACTGCCACCACCCTCGGCTACACCGTCACCCCGACGGGCGCCCCCACCATCTCCCTCTACCAGGACGCCGCGCTCTCGACCTGCGCGGCCGGCTCCTCGATCTGCTCCGGCGGGACCAGCGCCTACACCGGCACCACCGTCGAGACCTGGGTCGAGGCCCAGCCCCGCAACCCCGACGGCTCGCTGTGCGGCGGCCCGATCACGGGTCCGGTCGCGCGCTGGAACATCTCCAACGCCAAGCACCACCAGACGGCGGCGAACACGCTCACGCTCACCACCGCGCAGCTCGGCGGCTGCAGCCAGGTCCGTACGACGCTGAAGGTACGGAACGTCGACGGCAATCCGGTCAAGATCCACGACGGCCACGCCACGGACGAACTGACGGCGACGCACGGCGCGGCGATCACCTACTGAGTACGAGCCCCGGCGGGGGCGGGGCGGGTCCGGACCCGGCTCTGTACGGGGCCGGGCAGGGCTCTGTACAGGGCCGGGCCCGTCAGGCCTCCGCCGGCCAGTCCTCCGGGCGCCCCTTCGGGCGGCGCAGCCCCGCCTCCGTGATGAGGCGTACGAGTTCCTTCGAGCCGACCTCGACCGCGCCCGCCGCCACCGCGTCCGCGTAGCGGTCGGACGGGATGTCGTAGTGGTCGCGCTCGAAGGCGCGGGGCGGGGCGCCGATCGCGGCGGCGAAGGCGTGGAGTTCGTCGTGGGAGACGTCGCTGACCAGGTGGGACCACATGCGGCCGTGGCCGGGCCAGGTCGGCGGGTCGATGTAGAGGGTCACGTCAGTCCGCCCACCGGGGCGACGACCACGCCGGCCTTGCCGCAGACCCAGTGCGGGTCGGGGCCGAGTTCGGGTTCGACGTCCAGGGCGTGCGGGTCGCCCGTGGGGCAGACGGGGCAGAGGGGCCAGCGTCCGTACCGTTCCAGGAGGGCGTCCTGGACGTCCTGGGCGACGAGCCCTGCGACGTACTCGGTGCCTTCGGGCCACTGCTCGACCCACCAACGGCGGTGCGTGACGGCGTCCTCGACCATCGACACGACCTCGGCGGCGGCCACGTCGCGCGCCGCGAGATCGGCGAGGACCAGGGCGCGGGCGGCGTGCAGGGCCTGCTCCAGAGGGTCGATGTCGTCCATGCGCACATTGTCACCCGACAAGCCTCAGGGGCGAAGGTCCCGTCCGCATCCGGGACCCTCGGGGTCTTGACGCCCCCCGCGCCCGAAAATATCTTTCAGGTGTGACCAATGACGTGAAGGAAAGTTTCAGCGGCCAGGTGCCCGCGCCCGGGGCCCCGACCTCAGGGCCGCCCTCCACCGCGTCCACCCCCAGCCCCGGCCAGACCACCGAGGCCGCCCCGCCCGCTCCCGCCGCGCTCGCGGCCAAGGTGCGGACGCTCGCGCCCTCCATGACCCGCTCGATGCAGCGCGTCGCCGAGGCCGTCGCCGGGGACCCGGCCGGCTGCGCCGCCCTCACCGTCACGGGCCTCGCCGAGCTCACCGGCACCAGCGAGGCGACCGTCGTCCGCACCGCCCGCCTCCTCGGCTACCCCGGCTACCGCGACCTGCGCCTCGCCCTCGCCGGCCTCGCCGCGCAGCAGCAGTCCGGCCGGGCGCCCGCGGTCACCGCCGACATCGCCGTGGACGACCCGATCGCGGACGTCGTCGCCAAGCTCGCGTACGACGAGCAGCAGACCCTCGCCGACACCGCCGCGGGGCTGGACACCGTCCAGCTCGGCGCGGCCGTGGCCGCCCTCGCCGGCGCCCGCCGCATCGACGTGTACGGCGTCGGCGCCTCCGGCCTCGTCGCCCAGGACCTCGTCCAGAAGCTCCTCCGCATCGGCCTCCTCGCGCACGCGCACAGCGACCCGCACCTGGCCGTGACCAACGCCGTGCAGCTCCGCTCCGGCGACGTCGCCATCGCGATCACGCACTCCGGTTCGACCGGCGACGTCATAGAACCCCTCCGCGTCGCCTTCGACCACGGCGCCACCACGGTCGCGATCACCGGCCGCCCGGACGGTCCCGTGACGCAGTACGCCGACCACATCCTCACCACCTCCACCGCCCGCGAGAGCGAACTGCGCCCCGCGGCCATGTCGTCCCGTACCAGCCAACTCCTGGTCGTGGACTGCCTGTTCACCTGCGTCACCCAACGTACGTACGAGACGGCGGCCCCTGCCCTCGCGGCCTCGTACGAAGCCCTGGCCCACCGCCACTCCCCCCGCACCCGCTGACCAGAGCCCCGCCAGAGCCCCCGAAAGAGCCGCACGTGTCTTCTGCTTCCTCAGCTACGTACTCCGAACTGCGCGCCCAGCTGGCCACCCTCGCCACCGAGGCGTTCCGTCCCGAGCTCGCGGAGATCGACCAGCTCCCGACGCTCGAGATCGCCCGCACGATGAACGCCGAGGACCAGACCGTCCCGGCCGCCGTCGCGGAGCGGCTGCCGCTGATCGCGGCCGCGATCGACGCCACCGCCGCCCGTATGGCACGCGGCGGCCGCCTGATCTACGCGGGCGCGGGCACGGCCGGCCGACTCGGCGTCCTCGACGCCAGCGAGTGCCCGCCCACCTTCAACACCGACCCGACAGAGGTCGTCGGCCTGATCGCGGGCGGCCCGTCGGCGATGGTGAAGGCGGTGGAGGGCGCGGAGGACTCGCGCGAACTCGCCGCAGCCGACCTCGACGAGCTCGGCCTCACCCCGAACGACACGGTGGTGGGGATCTCCGCCTCGGGCCGCACCCCGTACGCCATCGGCGCCGTCGAACACGCCCGAGCGGCGGGCGCGTTGACGATCGGGCTGTCCTGCAACGCGGACAGCGGACTGGCGGCGGCGGCCGAGCACGGCATCGAGATCGTCACGGGCCCCGAACTCCTCACCGGCTCCACGCGCTTGAAGGCGGGCACGGCCCAGAAGCTGGTCCTCAACATGATCTCGACGATCACGATGATCCGGCTGGGCAAGACGTACGGAAACCTGATGGTGGACGTCCGCGCCTCCAACGACAAGCTCCAGGCCCGCTCGCGCCGGATCGTCTCGCTCGCCACCGGCGCGCCGGACGAGCAGATCGAGAGCGCGCTCGCCGAGGCGGACGGCGAGGTGAAGACCGCGATCCTGATGATCCTGGCCGACATCGATGCCAAGACCGCCGACCAGCGACTCCGCGACTCGAAGGGCCACCTCCGAGCAGCCCTGACCCCGTAGTACCCGCTCCCCCCTCCCCCGCACAGCAAGGCACCACCGCACATGAGCACAGACGACAAGAACCGCGCCATCGCCGCCGCGATCCTCCCGCTCGTCGGCGGCCCCGAGAACATCGACTCGGTGGCTCACTGCATGACCCGGCTCCGGCTGGGTCTGCGGGACCGCTCCCTGGTCCAGGACGACGCCCTGCGGGCGCTGCCGGCCGTGATGGGCGTGGTGGAGGACGACACGTACCAGATCGTGCTCGGCCCGGGCACGGTCGCGCGGGTGACGCCAGAGTTCGAGGCGCTGGTGGCGAAGGCACCGGAGGCACCGGATCTGGCGGAGCGGGGCAAGGCGATCAAGGAAGCACAGAAGGCGCGGAACTCCACCCCCTTCAAACTCTTCCTCCGCAAGATCGCGAACATCTTCGTCCCCCTGATCCCGGCGCTGATCGGCTGCGGCATCATCGCGGGCCTGAACGGCCTCCTGATCAACCTGGGCTGGCTGCCGGGCGTGACGCCGGCCCTGGCGGCGATGGCCAGCGGCTTCATGGCCCTGATCGCGGTCTTCGTAGGCTTCAACACCGCGAAGGAGTTCGGCGGTACGCCGATCCTGGGCGGCGCGGTGGCGGCGATCATCGTCTTCCCGGGGGTGGCGAAGATCGACGCGTTCGGCCAGTCCCTGTCTCCGGGCCAGGGCGGCGTACTGGGCGCACTGGGCGCGGCGGTACTGGCGGTGTACGTGGAGAAGTGGTGCCGCCGCTGGGTCCCGGAGTCGCTGGACGTCCTGGTGACGCCGACGCTGACGGTCCTGGTGTCGGGCCTGGTGACGATCTTCGGCCTGATGTTCGTGGCGGGCGAGATCTCCACGGCGATCGGCGACTTCGCCAACTGGCTGCTGGCCAACGCCGGCGCGGGCGCGGGCTTCGTCCTCGGCGGTCTGTTCCTGCCGCTGGTGATGCTGGGCCTGCACCAGGCCCTGATCCCGATCCACACGACGCTGATCGAGCAGCAGGGCTTCACGGTCCTGCTCCCGATCCTGGCGATGGCGGGCGCGGGCCAGGTCGGCGCAGCGATGGCGGTCTACGTCAAGCTCCCCCGCAACGGCTCCATCCGCCGCACGATCAAGTCCGCCCTCCCGGCCGGCTTCCTGGGCGTGGGCGAACCCCTGATCTACGGCGTCTCCCTCCCCCTGGGCCGCCCCTTCGTCACGGCCTGCGTAGGCGGCGCCTTCGGCGCCGGCTTCATCGGCCTCTTCAACATGCTGGGCGACAAGGTCGGCTCCACCGCCATCGGCCCCTCGGGCTGGGCCCTCTTCCCCCTCCTCGACGGCAACAAGGGCCTGGGCGAAACGATCGCGATCTACGCAGCGGGCCTCCTGGCCGGCTACGCGGTCGGCTTCGTAGCCACCTACTTCTGGGGCTTCAGCCCCCGCCTCCTGGAAGAACACAACGTAGACACAGCCCCGGCGGAAACCCCGGTGGCTGCTGCGGGCGGCCCCACGCCCCCGACGACGACCCCGGAAGCGCAGCCGCTGAAGGTCTGAGCGACGGAAGTACAAAACAAAGGGCCGCCCCCGGCACGAATCCGGGGGCGGCCAAACTCCGTGGCAGCCCCGGCCCCGCAGACCTACGCTGCCCCCATGGGACACGCCAAGACCTCCTACGTCTGCCTGCCGTGCCGCGCTTCGTACAAGCAGCCGTACGGCGAGGAGCGTGAGCGGCGGTGTCCGCAGTGTGCGGGACGGATGATCCACGCCGGTTCCGCCTTCGCCCCTCCGCCCCGCCGTGACAAGGCCGCCTGGCGGACCCTCACGCTGCTCCTGAACGCGGGCGTCGGTTTCCACAAGAGCTGCTGCGGCGGCCCGGGTTACCGCCCCCGCGAACTCCGCGAGGCCCGCGCCTGGCTGGCGGCACGGCGCCCCGCTCGCTGACCCCCTAGCCGCAGTACGCATCCCCCGTCGGCCGCTCCCCCGTCTTCAGGAACGTCGTCACGGTGGTGTTGCCGCAGGTGTTGCCGTTGCTCAGGTACATGCCGTGGCCGCCCTTGTCGACGGTGACCAGGCGGGCGCGATTGCCGAGGGCCTCGCGCATCTTCAGGCCGCTCGTGTGCGGGGTGGACGGGTCGCGGAGGCTTTGGATCATGAGGATGTTGGAGGGGCCGCGGTCGGTGATGCGGGTCGGCTTCTCGGCCGGGGACTTCCAGAAGGAGCAGGGGGTCATGTTGACCGGCATGCCCGCCGTCAGCGGGTGGCGGGCGCGGTCGACGGCGACGGCGCGCTCGTGGGCGCGGACCGAGCTCGGCCACTTCACGTCGTTGCAGATCACGGCGACGCTGAGCGCCGCGTCCGAGTCCGGCATCGCGGCGGAGGACTGGGCGGGGAGGACGGGCGTGCTCTTCGGGTCCTGGGCCGACCGGACCAGTTCCGCGAAGGGCGCGAACGCGGTGTCCGAGTAGAGGGCGTTCTGCAGCGCCTGCCGGAGAATGTTGCCCGTCAGCGGGACACCCGGCGTCGTCGACTCCTTCGGCTCGTTGTCGAGGTGAGTCGCCAGGGCCAGGATCAACGGGCGTACATCCGAAGGGTGTTCGGCCAGGCGCGAGTCGCCTCGCGCCGGGTCCGCCGCCCACGTCGCGAAGTCCGGGAAGCGGTCCTCCGCGCCCTTCGCCATGTCCGCCAGCCAGCCCCGGGCGACCCGCTCCGGGTTCGGGTCGGCGCTGCTGTCCAGGACCCAACGGTCCGTGCGGTGCGGGTACTTCGTCGCGTACACCGCCCCTACGTACGTCCCGTACGACACCCCCCACGCCGAGAGCTTCTCCTCCCCGAGCGCCTGCCGGAACCGGTCCAGGTCCCGGGCCTGGTTCGCCGTGGTGAAGCTGCGCAGGCGCTCGCCGCCGTTGCGCAGACAGGCCTCGGCGGTCCGCCGTGACCGTTCGACGTTCTCGTCGATCGACCCGTCCGCGGCCGGCCACGACCGCAGGGTCACCATCCGCCGGTCCTCCGGGTCGAGCCCGCAGTTCGCCGTCGAACTCCCGCCGACCCCGCGCGGGTCGAACGCCACCAGGTCGTACGCCCCGTCCAGCTCCTCGACCAGCGCCGCACCCTTCTGCGAGAGCCGCTGCACCCCCGAGCTGCCGGGCCCGCCCGGGATCACGACCAGCGTCCCGCGCCGTGCCTCGGGGCGGTCGCTGCGGATCCGGGAGACCGCGAGGGAGAGGCGGGGGCCGGCCGGGTCGGCGTAGTCCTGCGGTACGGAGAGGGTGGAGCACTCCTGGCCGAGGCCCGCGGGGCCGCACGCCGCCCAGGAGAGTCGGTCGGCAGGAGCCGACCTTTCCGCCGCGTGGCCTGTCGTCGAGAGCGAGGCCGCCACGGCTGCGGCGGAGAGAACCAGGGCGACGCGCTTGTGTGTGATCATGCGACATACCCTCGCGGAAACGGCTCCCCGCCCCCATCCGGCGAGCAACCGACTCCCCGGTGGGGTCAACCCCCGTATCCCGGGGGGAGGTTCATCACCCTCCTCCCCCGGCCGACCCCACTGGAGCGCCCACTCATGACGGACACCCCGCGCCCCTGGTACACCCCCCGCCGCCTGCTCCTCGCCGCCGGGCTCCTCGTCCTGGCCCAGGCCGCCGGCTGGTGGGCGGACCAGGACGGCGGACTGCTCCTGGTGGCCCGGCTGTTCCACCACCCCATGCTCTTCGGCGTGCTGGTCCTGGGCCTGCTCACCTCCGCCGTGATGCTCGCCGTACGCTCCCTCGTCGTCCGCATCCTGGTCGGCGCGGCCGCCGGACTGGCTCTCCTCCTGACCGTGCCCGTCATGTTCCTCATGACCTCGACCACCTCAGAGACGATGGACCGGGCGGCCCCCGGCCGCACCGACCGCCACCTCGTCGTCGAGGAGGGTTCGGCGATGATCGACCCGCTGTGGTGGGTCTACGTCGACGAGGGCTGGGGCCCGACCGCGCGCCGCTGGAAGGTGGGCTTCTTCAACGGCGACGTGTCCTCGTACGGCCTCACCGAGGCGTCCTGGGCGGGCCCCGACCGGATCCGTATCGTCACCGGCGATGTCGGCGTCGACGCCCGGACCCACTACATCGACCTCGACCCCCGCACCGGCAAGCCCCTGCGCACCCTCATCTTTGGCTGACCCTCGGCGAAGCTCTCAGCTCAGCCCAGCTCCGACCCCGACGCGACCACCACCCCGTACAGGTCGCCGATCGTCGCGAGCGCGCTGTGGTGGAGCTGCTCGGCGGCGACAGTGGCGACCCCCGCGACCCCCGCGACCCCCGTACGCAGGGGTCGGGTCGCGCAGGCGTCGGCGACGACGGTGGGGCGGTTCCCGCGCAGGAACGCGCCCTCGGCGGTGAACGTCACGCACATGTGCGTCATGAACCCGGCGATGACGACGTCCTTGTGACCGGCCGCGTCGACATGCTCGGCCAGGTCGGTGTTCACGAACGCGTTCGGCACCTGCTTCACGACGACGGCCTCGCCCTCGACGGGCGCCACGCTCGGGTGGATCGCGCCGATCTCGGCCCGGATGTCGTACGGGGTTCCCTCGCCGCCGTCGTTGACGACGTGGATCACCGTCGCGCCCGCCTCGCGCGCCCGCCCGAGCAGCTCGGCCGCCGCTTCGAGCGCGGGCTGCCAGCCGTCCAGCTCCATCACGCCGCGCGTGTACGTGTTCTGGTAGTCGACGAGGATCAGCGTCGCGTCGGCGAGGGACGCGGGCGTGTCGTCGAAGCCGTTCAGCTCGCGGAGTGTCGTGGACCCGTGAGTCATGGACCCGTGAGTCGTGGTCGTACCCATCGAAGTACCCCTCGTTCGGTGTCATTCGCTACGTCTGAAACGCTATGGCCGACCACGACGCGTCGGCAATGTCACCCAACTTGCAGATACGGACATCGCGAGGGAGCCCGCCCGCATGAGCCCCAACCCGAGCCCCAGCCCGAGCCCGGTGGAACGCCTCATCGTCATCGTCCTCTTCGACGGCGTCGACCTCCTCGACGTCACCGGCCCGCCCGAGGTCTTCGCGCTCCTGCGCCGCGAGACGGAGGACGCCGCCGGCTACCGCGTGCTCCTGGCCGCCGAGACCATGGACCCGGTGACGACGTCAGCGGGGGTACGGATCCTCCCCGACGTCACCTTCGACGAGGCGGCCGCCCTCAGGACGGACACCCTCCTCGTCCCCGGCTCCGTCGAGGTCCAGACCGACGCGGACGGGCAGCGCCGCGTGCACGCCCTCGCCGACCCCGCGGTCGTCGACCGTGTCCGTACCCTCGCCGCCCGGACCCGCCGCGTCACCTCCGTCTGCGTCGGCGCGCACATCCTCGCCGCCGCCGGGCTGCTCGACGGCAAGCGCGCCACCACCCACTGGTCGACCGCGCGCCAACTCGCCGCCGAACACCCGCTGGTCGAGGTCGACGCCGACCCGATCTTCATCCGCGAGGGCGACGTGTGGACCGGCGCCGGGATCAGCGCCTGCCTCGACCTCTCGCTCGCCCTCGTCGCCGAGGACTTCGGCGAGACCGTCGCGCTGCGCGTCGCCCGCCAGCTCGTCATGTACCTCAAGCGCCCCAGCGGCCAGAGCCAGTTCAGCGTCCCGCTCGAACCGGTCTCCACGACCCGGCGCGTCGAGGACCTGCGCCACCACATCACCCGCCACCTCGCCGAACCCCTCACGGTCGACGACCTCGCCGCGTACGCGAACGTCAGCAGCCGCCAGCTCACCCGGATCTTCAAGGACGAACTCGGCATGACCCCGGGCGTCTACATCGAGGCCGCCCGCGTCGAACGCGCCCGCGCCACTCTCGAAACCTCCGACGGCACCCTCGAACGCATCGCGGCCACCTGCGGCTTCGGCACGACCGACACCCTGATCCGCGCCTTCCGCCGCCGCCTCGACACCACCCCGACCGAATACCGCCACCGCTTCCGCACGGAGCCGAGGACGGACCCGAGGACGGACCCGGAGCCTACGGGTGCATCCGCGCGCCCTTGAGCGCCTTGTCGACCGCGTTCCGCGGGCCGTACACGGCGAGTCCGACCACGTCGAGGCCGCCCGTCGGCACCGCGCGCACCGCGGCCCGGTTGTCGCGGTCGTTGCCGGTGGCGAAGAGGTCGGCGGTGAAGACCGCGTGGGGCAGGGCGCGCGACAGTACGCGGGCGTGCGCGGCGGTCAGCGTCTCCTTCGAGCCCTCGAAGACGAGGACCGGCTGCCGGAACATCGGCAGATACGGGACGTCGTCGGCGTCGGCGTACGGCTCGCCGATCACCTCGGGGAGCTCCGTGCCGAGGCCGCTGACCAGGAACGCGGTGACGTTCAGCCGCTGCCAGGTCTCCAGGTCGTCCCGCAGCAGCACGGCGATCTTGTTGTCGAACCGTACGGGCGGGTTCGTGTCGGTGCTCGTGTCGGTGCTCGTGTCACTGTTCATGCTCTGAGACTGCCCGTCGGCCCTCGGGCCGTTCTTGTACGTTCTTGGCATGGTGGCAAGGTGACGCGTGAAACGGTGACCGCTTGGCGCCCGCGGATCCCCGGGGTCGTCGAGGTCTTCCACGCCCACTTCACCGAGCACGCGTACCCGATGCACGTCCACGACGCCTGGACGCTCCTGATCGTCGACGACGGCGCGGTCCGCTACGACCTCGACCGGCGCGAGCACGGCACCCCGCACGACACGGTCTCGCTGCTGCCGCCCCAGGTCCCGCACAACGGCTCCCCCGCCACCGACCACGGCTTCCGTAAACGCGTGCTCTACCTGGACCTGACCCAGCTGGACGAGAGCTTCATCGGGCCGGCCGTGGACGGCCCCGACCTCGCCGACCCGCTGCTCCGCGCCCGGGTCGCGCGGCTGCACGCGACGCTGGCGCACCCGGGCGACGAGCTGGAGGCGGAGAGCCGCCTGGCCCTGATCGCCGAACGCCTCCGCGGCCACCTGCGCCCCCGCCTCACCCCCGCCCCCACGGTCGCCGCACGAAGCGTGGCGCACACCCTGCGGGAGCTGCTCGACGCCCGGCTGGAGGAGGGCGTGAGCCTGGAGGAGGCCGGGCGGCTCCTGCACGCCCACCCCACCCACCTGGTACGGGCGTTCACCACGGCCTTCGGCATCGCCCCGCACCAGTACGTGACGTCCCGCCGCGTCACCCGGGCCCGCGGCCTGCTCCTCGCCGGCCGTCCCGTCGCGGAGGTGGCCACGGCGACGGGCTTCTACGACCAGTCGCACCTGACCCGCCACTTCAAACGCCACGTCGGCACGACCCCAGGACGCTTCGCCAGAAGCCGACCAGCCACAAGCCGACCCGTCACCAGCCGGCCGTTCAGTAGCCGACCAGCCACCAGCCGGCCAGTCAGTAGCCCCTCAGAACCCGCTCGCGCAGCTGAAGCCACCCCCGCTATACCCGCCCGACCCGCTCGTCCCGCTCCCGCCCGTGCTCCAGCGTGACGGAGAAGGGGGCGGCGGGGGCTCGGTAAGGGTGCGGTAGTTCTCGTAGAACAGCTCCTGCCACCAGTTCCGGAACGCCACGCCCACCTCCCGCCGTGCCTCCCGCAGCGCGGCGCGGTCCCAGACGACGTCGGGCAGGTTCAGGTCGAGGAGCGCCCGCCGCAGCCCCGCCAGGTCGACGCGCGCGCCGTCCCCGCCCCGGGCCTCGGCCGGCAGCTCGACGCTGCGGACGTCGTGCCGGAAGACGTGCACCGTGCGCCGACCGCCCCCGGCGTCCACCACGCACCAGCCCCACACCGCCCGCTCCGCGAGCCGCGCCCGCCGCCCGCGCTCCTCCGCCCTCAGCCGCTCCCGCTCGCGGATCTCCGCCGCCACCCGCTCCTGCTCGGCCTGCACCACCGCACGGATCTCCTCGCCGACCGGCGCGTACGCCGCGAAGGCATCCTGGAGCACCCGCTCGTACCGCCCCCGCGCCTCCTCCCAGGCGTCGAGGGCGCGCCGCAGGGCCAGCGGCCTCCGCCACGGGAGGGCGACGACCCGGGCGTGCGCGGCGCGGAGTTCGGCGCTGATCGCGTCCACGGTCCTGACGTGGACGACGGCGGCGTTCACCCAGCGGCGGCACGCCTCCGGGGTGCACGGGACGACCGCCCCCGTGGCGTCGCGGAGGCCCGGGGTCCGTACGGAGAAGTAAGGGCCTTCGAATCTCTCAGTCAGGAGGTAGTCGGGGAAGTTCTCGTAGACATGGACCTTCCCCTCGACCCGTACGACCTGGTCCACACCGTCCTGACGGCCTGACAGCTCCCAGTAGTGGGAGAGGTGCGGTAACTCCGAGCGACGCATCGGCTCCACCCCCGCGGGTCCGGTTCCCCCCTCCCCTTACCCAGGGCGGCCCGCCCGCACCCGCCCGTACATCACCATGTCCCGCCGCTCGCCGCCCACTTCCTGCCAGGACCGCAGCAGCCCCTCCCGTACGAACCCGGCCCGCTCGGCCGTCTTCACCGAGGCCTCGTTCCACGGTTCGAGGAGCAACTGAAGCCGGGGGATACCCAGTTCGCCCTGCGCCCAGGCGCTCACCGTCGTCAGCGCCGCCGCCGCGGCGCCCTCGCCCCGGCAGGAGGGGACGATCCAGTAGCCGAGGGTCGCGCGGCCCTCCGGCAGGTCGCGGAGCCAGAGGCCGATCATGCCCGCCGGGCGGGCGTCGCGGCGGCGGACGACCACGAAGGAGTAGCCCGCGCCCGACTCCGCGCGGCTCCACTGCCGGCGTACGAACGCCTCGCCCTCACCCTCCGAGTACACCGGCGGGACCGTGTTCGTCAGCGGGATGTACGGGTCCGTCGACGCCTCCTCCACGAGCGGCAGGTCCGCCCGCTCCCAGGCCCGCAGCTCGTACGGCCCCGCGTCGAGGCGCGGCACGTCCAGGCTCACATCATCTCCAGGTACACCGCGAGCCTGTCGTACTCCTCCTTGATCCCGGCCTCCATGCCCGTCGCGAGCGCCTGGTCGCGGATCTCCGTCGACGGCCAGATCGAGGTGCTCGTGAGCGCCGTGCCGCCGTCGGGGGTGTCGTCGAAGGTGAGGGTGACGTGCACCGCCGGGCCCGGCATCAGCTCGAAGACCTCGGTGTAGACGAGGCGCTCGTTCGGCAGGATCTCCTCGTACGTTCCGGAGAAGACGATCTCCCGGCCGTCGGGCGCCTTCTGGCCCCAGCGCCACGCGCCGTCGACCCGGAGGTCGATGTCGCAGACGGTCGTGGGCATCGCGGCCACGCCGTACCACTGGCGGACGTGCTCGGGCCGGGTCCACGCCTCCCAGACGCGGGCGGGCGGGGCGTCGAAGGTGCGGGTGATCACCAGCTCGCGCTCGGTCGGTGTCGTCAGCAGCGTGATCATGGCTCGCTCCCACCTTCCGTAGGCCTTGCGTAGACCTTCCGTAGGCCTTCCCTGGACCTTCCGTAGGCCTTCCCTGGACCTTCCGTAGCCCGTGCGCCGCCCCCACCCCACCAGCATCACCCCGAACGCCCGAGGGCGGCACCCCCAGCAGGGAGTGCCGCCCTCAGTCGCGTACAGCGAGGAGCTACTGAGCCGAGGCTCAGAAGTCCATGTCACCGCCCGGCATGCCGCCCGGAGCGGCCGCGGAGGCCTTCTCCGGCTTGTCGGCGATGACGGCCTCGGTGGTCAGGAACAGCGCGGCGATGGAGGCCGCGTTCTGCAGCGCGGAACGCGTCACCTTCGCCGGGTCGATGATGCCCTCGGCGATGAGGTCCACGTACTCGTTGGTCGCGGCGTTCAGGCCGTGGCCGACGGGCAGGTTGCGGACCTTCTCCGCCACGACGCCGCCCTCGAGGCCGGCGTTGACGGCGATCTGCTTCAGCGGAGCCTCGAGCGCCAGCTTGACGATGTTGGCACCGGTGGCCTCGTCGCCCGTCAGGTCCGCCTCGAGCTTCTCGAAGACGTTGGAGGCCTGGAGCAGGGCCACGCCACCACCGGCGACGATGCCCTCCTCGACGGCCGCCTTCGCGTTGCGAACGGCGTCCTCGATGCGGTGCTTGCGCTCCTTGAGCTCGACCTCGGTCGCGGCACCGGCCTTGATGACCGCAACACCGCCGGCGAGCTTCGCCAGGCGCTCCTGCAGCTTCTCGCGGTCGTAGTCGCTGTCCGAGTTCTCGATCTCGGCGCGGATCTGGTTGACGCGACCGGCGACCTGGTCGCTGTCACCGGCACCGTCGACGATCGTGGTCTCGTCCTTGGTGATGACGACCTTGCGGGCGCGGCCCAGCAGGTCCAGGCCCGCGTTCTCGAGCTTGAGGCCGACCTCCTCGGAGATGACCGTGCCGCCCGTGAGGATGGCGATGTCGTTCAGCATGGCCTTGCGACGGTCGCCGAAGCCCGGAGCCTTGACCGCGACGGACTTGAAGGTGCCGCGGATCTTGTTGACGACCAGGGTCGACAGGGCCTCGCCCTCGACGTCCTCGGCGATGATCAGCAGCGGCTTGCCCGACTGCATGACCTTCTCCAGGAGCGGGAGCAGGTCCTTGACCGAGGAGATCTTGGAGTTGACGATCAGGAGGTACGGGTCGTCCAGGGACGCCTCCATACGCTCCATGTCGGTGGCGAAGTACGCCGAGATGTAGCCCTTGTCGAAGCGCATACCCTCGGTGAGCTCCAGCTCCAGACCGAAGGTCTGGGACTCCTCGACGGTGATGACGCCTTCCTTGCCGACCTTGTCCATCGCCTCGGCGATGAGCTCGCCGATCTGGGTGTCGGCGGCGGAGATGGAGGCCGTGGAAGCGATCTGCTCCTTGGTCTCGACATCCTTCGCCTGCTCGAGCAGGGCGCCGGAGACGGCCTCGACGGCCTTCTCGATGCCGCGCTTGAGGGCCATCGGGTTGGCGCCGGCCGCCACGTTGCGCAGGCCCTCGCGGACGAGCGCCTGGGCGAGGACGGTCGCGGTGGTCGTACCGTCACCGGCGACGTCGTCCGTCTTCTTGGCGACTTCCTTGACCAGCTCGGCGCCGATCTTCTCGTACGGGTCCTCGAGCTCGATCTCCTTGGCGATGGAGACACCATCGTTGGTGATCGTGGGGGCGCCCCACTTCTTCTCGAGGACGACGTTCCGGCCCTTGGGGCCAAGGGTGACCTTGACGGCGTCGGCGAGCTGGTTCATCCCGCGCTCGAGACCGCGCCGTGCCTCCTCGTCGAACGCGATGATCTTGGCCATGTGAAGTGGTCCTCCCGGACATGGGGTGGATAACGCTCCAGGACCGCGCCGACGCCCGCGACGGACGGCCTGCGTACCCGGCGGTTCCTTGCCCCACCTGGCCGCGGACCTCGTCTGCCCGATCCTCGTAAGCACTCTCACCTTCAGAGTGCTAACGCCAATGATTAGCACTCGGCCCATGCGAGTGCAAGCGACTCCCACAGATCGAGCGGGGGCCACCGACACACCCCGCACACGCACGAGGGGTCCGCATCCCGGTCAGGATGCGGACCCCTCGGCGTGAGAACGCGTGAGTGCGTACGTGGTGGCCGATCGCGCCGTGCTCAGACGGCGAGCTTGACCATGTCCGCCTGCGGACCCTTCTGGCCCTGCGAGATCTCGAACTCGACCCGCTGACCCTCTTCGAGGGTGCGGTATCCGTCCATCTGGATCGCGCTGTAGTGGACGAATACATCCGCACCACCGTCGACCGCGATGAAGCCGTAGCCCTTCTCCGCGTTGAACCACTTGACGGTGCCCTGAGCCATGCCTAACTCCCCTATTACTGGCCCTTGCGCGGGACCCGCACTTCGCGGACCCGGGTCAGACCCTGCGCCGGAACGCGTCGACCGCGGCTGAATGTATCTGCCCAACTGCCCTCTGCAACAGGTCAATCGGACGAGAATTCTGGGCACGCCGTAAAGGAGAATTCCGGAGAATTGAATGAATTCCGGGGCAAGTCGGGCCCGGCAAAGCGCGCAGAAGGTACAGATCGTTCGCGTACTTTGGCTGCTTCTTGTCGCGTGCGGACGCATTCTCATATGCGGCTGGCACGGAGCAGCGGGGTGAAGCCGGGGGGACTTCCCCAACTCTACCGCGTTCAACCATGCAGAATTGCCCCCTCCGCTTCTCTCGCGGAGGGGGCAATTCGGTTACTCGGGGTAAAGCGAGCGCTCGGCCGTGGGCTCAGCAGCCGCCGGCGACCGCCGGGATGATCGAGACGCCCGCGCCGTCCGGCGTCGCCGTCTCCAGGCCCTGCTCGAAGCGGACGTCGTCGTCGTTCACGTAGACGTTCACGAAGCGGCGCAGCTTGCCCTGGTCGTCCAGGACGCGGGCGGCGATGCCCGCGTGGTTCTTCTCCAGGTCGGAGATGACCTCGGACAGGGTCGCGCCCTCCGCCGGAACCTCGGCCTGGCCGCCCGTGTAGGTACGGAGGATGGTGGGGATACGGACCTTGACGCTCATGTGCTGCTGCCTTCCGTGAACGGACGAGTGGGGGTCAGTGGGCCAGGCCGGCGTCGCGGAACGCGTCCAGGCTCGGCTTGATGGTGGCGGTCGCCTGAGAGGTGTCGGCCACCGCGTCGAGGGTCTTGAGGCCGTCGCCGGTGTTGAGCACGACGGTGGTGAGGGTCGGGTCGATGAGGCCGGCCTCGACCAGCTTCTTCGTCACGCCGACCGTCACGCCGCCCGCCGTCTCGGCGAAGATGCCCTCGGTCCGGGCCAGGATCTTGATCGCCTCGACGACCTGCTCGTCGTTCACGTCCTCCACGGCGCCGCCGGTGCGGCGCGCGATGTCGAGGACGTACGGGCCGTCGGCCGGGTTGCCGATGGCGAGCGACTTGGCGATGGTGTTGGGCTTCTGGGGCCGTACGACGTCGTGACCGGCCTTGAAGGCGGCGGACACCGGCGAGCAGCCCTCGGCCTGGGCGCCGAAGATCTTGTACGGCTTGTCCTCGACCAGGCCCAGCTTGATGAGCTCCTGCAGACCCTTGTCGATCTTGGTGAGCTGCGATCCCGAGGCGATCGGGATGACGAGCTGGTCAGGGATGACCCAGCCCAGCTGCTCGCAGATCTCGTACGCGAGCGTCTTGGAGCCCTCGCCGTAGTACGGCCGCAGGTTGACGTTGACGAAGCCCCAGCCCTCGCCCAGCGGGTCGCCGATGAGCTCGGAGCAGAAGCGGTTGACGTCGTCGTAGTTGCCCTCGATGCCGACGAGCTCTCCGCCGTAGACGGCGGCCATGACGACCTTGCCCTGCTCCAGGTCGTGCGGGATGAAGACGCAGGAGCGGAAGCCGGCGCGGGCGGCGGCGGCGCCGACGGCGCCGGCCAGGTTGCCGGTGGAGGAGCAGGAGAGCGTGGTGAAGCCGAAGGCGCGGGCGGCCTCGAGCGCCTGGGCGACGACGCGGTCCTTGAAGGAGTGCGTCGGGTTGCCCGAGTCGTCCTTGACGAAGAGCTTGCCGGGCTCGACGCCCAGTTCGCCGGCGAGGTTGTCGGCCTGGACGAGCTTGGTCCAGCCCGGGTTCAGGTTCGGCTTCTCGGCGACGTCGGCGGGGACGGGCAGCAGCGGGGCGTAGCGCCAGATATTGGCGGGGCCGGCCTCGATCTGCTTGCGCAGCGCCTCGGGGTCACCGACGGGAAGGTCGTACGCGACTTCGAGGGGGCCGAAACACAGCTCACAGGCGAAGATCGGGCCGAGTGCGAAGACTTCGCCGCATTCCCGGCAGGAAAGGCCGGAAGCGGGACCGAGATCGACCGTCCGAGCGGTGTCGGCGGCGGTGGTGTCGGGGGTAGCAGTCTGTACAGCCATGGAGGCGAGGCCCTTTCTCCTCATCTTTCCCATGACGAACATCGCCATGAGACGGATTTGGCACCTTCCCTAGCCGGGAGCCTCGCGGGCGCAGTGCTGACGACTGCGGACGAGTGACCGACTGGAGGGTTGCCGGGGCTTCAACGGGCCGTTTCCCTCTGCCCCTCTGGATGAGCGGTATTCGATTGTGTGACGCGGGTGGCACCCCGACATGCATCGGGCATCCGCGTTGTTCAAGACTGTAACCGAAGGCCCGGAGGGTTGGACCTGCCGTCCGAACCGCGAGATGGAGATCACGTGCTGGAGGAAGTGGAGCGCTGGCTGGGTCGGCGGTCCTGGTCCGTGGCGGACCGAAGACTCGACCGCGTCCTGGCGGCGAAGCACGGGACGACGGTCAGCGTCGTGCTGCCCGCGCTGAACGAGGAGGCGACGGTCGGCGAGATCGTCTCCGTCATCCGGCGCGAGCTGATGACCGAGGCCGTTCCGCTCGTGGACGAACTGGTGGTGATCGACTCCGGTTCCACCGACCGTACGGCGGAGGTGGCGGCGGCGGCCGGGGCGCGGGTGGTGGCGCGGGACGCGATCCTGCCCCGGATACCCGCCGTGCCCGGCAAGGGCGAGGTGCTGTGGCGGTCACTGATGGTGACCGAGGGGGACATCGTCTGCTTCGTCGACGCGGATCTGCGGGACTTCTCCGCGGACTTCGTCACCGGCATCGTCGGCCCGCTGCTCACCGACCAGGACGTCGACTTCGTGAAGGCGATGTACGACCGCCCGCTCGGCGACACCCCAGGTCAGGGTGGTCGGGTGACGGAGCTGGTGGCGCGGCCGCTGCTCAATCTGCACTGGCCGCAGCTGGCCGGATTCGTGCAGCCGCTGGGCGGCGAGTACGCGGCGCGCCGTTCGCTGCTCGAACGGCTGCCGTTCCCGGTCGGTTACGGAGTGGAGCTGGGCCTGCTCGTGGACGCGCTGCACACGGTCGGTCTGGACGCCCTCGCGCAGGTGGACGTCGGGGTCCGCAAGCACCGGCACCAGGACGGGCAGGCGCTGGGCCGGATGGCGGCGGCGATCTACCGGACGGCGCAGCTGCGGCTCTCCCGTGGCCATCTGGTGCGGCCGCGGCTCACCCAGTTCGAGCGCGGCGAGGAGGGCTTCACTCCGCACACGTACGCGGTGGACACGGAGGAGCGGCCGCCGATGGTGGAGATCGCGGAGTACGCGCACCGCCGCGTGGCGTAACGCCGAATGATGGTGATTTTTGCCTATCTTCCGTTTCATGCGGTTCAAGAATCGGATGATCATGTCGCCGGCGGCGCTCGTCCTCGCCGCCGGCTCACTCGGCTCGCTCTCCCTCGCCGTGGCCGGTCCCGCCGCGGCCGACGTGGTGGAGCCCTTCGGCAAGCGCTACGACGAGTCGCTGTACGGCGACTTCACGACCATCGGCAACACGGTCATGGGCTGCCCCACGGCCCCCGCCGACCTGGCCGCGCGCTGCGCCGGCGCCGCCTCAGGGCAGGGGCGCGACAACAACAACACCTTCGCCATGAAGCGGATCAACACCGCCTCCATGGACGCCGGTTACGGCTCCAGCACCGGCCATGTCGTCGTCCCGGCCGGGGCGAAGGTCGCGTACGCCCGGCTGTTCTGGGGCGGCAACGACGGCACGTACAAGGGGCCGAGCGGGGCGCAGCTGAAGCGCTGCGACATCTCCGGCGCCGATGTGGTGACCTCGCCGGGCGACCACGCCACGACCGCGCCGCACATCAGGGTCGGGGCGGGTCCTGAGACGGCGGTCTCGATCGACAGCTTGGTGACGGACCCGGCGGACACCCGTGGCCCGCACTACTACACGGGCGAGTCGGACGTGACGTCCGCGTTCGAGGGCGTGACCGGCACGGACGCGCAGATCTCGGTCGGCGGCATCTGGGCGCCGGACGGCAAGGGCTGCGTGGCGGGCTGGTCCCTGACGGTCGTCTACGCGTTCCCGGGCCCCGACCCGACCCACGCCCCTGACCGCCGCAACGTGTACGTCTACGGCGGGCACGTCCTGCAGCGCTCCACCTCCCCCGCGACCACGGTCACCGTGGACGGCTTCCACCGGACGACGGGCAAGGCGCGGGCGAGCGTGACGGCGTACGAGGGCGACTGGAACACGCCCGGCGACACCTTCCTCGTCGACGGCAAGAACGTCACCGAGGCGCACACGGGCAACACCGACAACTTCTTCGTCGGCGAGGACGACGGCGCCGTCGCGCCGAAGCTGACGAACAACCTCTCCATCGACGCCAAGGCCTTCGACATCCCGGACGGCGCGATCCCGGTGGGCGCGCGGTCGGCGGAGCTGACGTTCACCACGACGGGCGACACGTACGTGCCCTCGGGCCTGGCCTTCTCCGTACCGGTGCCGGACCTGGAGATCACCAAGACGGCGAGCCCGACGAAGGTGAGGCCGGGCGACACCCTGACGTACACGGTCACCGCGAAGAACATCAGCCGGCTGGACCACCCGAACGCCAAGTTCAGCGACGACCTGACCGGCAACCTGGACGACGCCGCCTACCTGGGCGACGCGAAGGCGACGCTCGGCAAGGTCACGTACGACGCGCCGAAGATCGGCTACGTCGGTGACATCCCGGCCGGGCAGACGGCGACGGTCACGTACTCGGTGAAGGTCCACGACCCGGTGCGCGGCGACGGCACGCTCCGCAACAGCGTCGAGGTCGAGTCCCCGCGCTCGAACTGCGGCGAGGGCAGTGAGGACCCGGCGTGCGCGGTGACCCCGGTCCTGGATCCGCCGAGGCCGAGCCCGAAGCCGGCTCCGTCGAAGCCGGAGCCGGAGCGGGAGCCGTCGGCCCCGGTGGATCCCACCCCAACGGAGTCGGAGGTGGCGCCGACCCCCGCACCGACCACCCACCAGCCCCGCCCGACCCCCCACGTCCCGGACGGCCCGGACATCCCGCAGGGCCCGCACGGTCCCGGCGGCTCGATGGCCGAGACCGGCTCCAGCGGTGAGCGGCTCTGGCTGCTCGGCGGCCTCGCCCTCGCCCTGGCCGCGACCGGTCTGGTGGCGAAGGCGGCTCTGCGCGGACGCCGCGACCACTGAGCCGTGACGAGGGGCGAGGATTCGCCAGAGTCGTATACGTACGTTTGAGCGTTTACGTGACGGGCTAGGTTCGCCACATGGCTTCTGTGCTCGTCGCGTCCAACCGGGGTCCTGTCTCGTACGCCCTCGCCGCCGACGGCACACTCAGTGCCCGGCGCGGCGGGGGCGGTCTCGTCTCGGGGCTGAGCGCGATCTCCTCCCAGGACAGCGTGTGGGTGTGCGCGGCCCTGGGGGAGGGCGACCGCGAGGCGGTCAGGCGCGGGGAGTCCGAGCCGGGCGTGCGGATGCTGGACATCGACCCGGAGGTGTACGCCGACGCGTACAACGGGATCGCGAACTCGGTCCTGTGGTTCCTCCACCACCACCTGTACGAGATCCCGCGCGAGCCGGTCTTCGACGCGGAGTTCCGCCGCCGCTGGGAGTCGTACCGCGCCTACAACCGGGCCTTCGCCGAGGAGCTGGCGGCGCGGGCGGACGAGGGCGCGGCGGTCCTGGTGCAGGACTACCACCTGGCGCTGGTCCCGGGGCAGCTGCGCGAGCTCCGCCCCGACCTGCGGATCGGCCACTTCACGCACACGCCGTGGGCGCTGCCGGAGTACATGCGGATGCTGCCGGAGGACGTCCGCGAGGAGCTGCTCTGGGGGATGCTCGGCGCGGACGAGCTGGGTTTCCACACCTGGGCATGGGCGCAGGCGTTCATCACCGGCGCGCACATCCACGGCCCGGCGGGCGAGGCCGACGGCTTCTGGCGCAGCGACGACCCCTGGCGCGGGGTGGAGCACCGCAGGGCGGGCGGCGAGCCCCGGCGCACCCGGGTGCACGTCTTCCCGCTGGGCGTGGACGCCGACGACCTCCGGTCCCTCGCCCACACCCCCGAGGTCGACGACCGGCTGGCCGCGCTGCGGGCCGAGATCGGCGACCGCAGGACGATCGTGCGGGTGGACCGCACGGAGCTGTCGAAGAACATCGTCCGCGGCCTGCTGGCGTACCGGGAGCTGCTCCAGGAGCACCCGGAGTGGCGCGGCAAGGTCGTCCACATGGCCTCGGCGTACCCCTCCCGCCAGGACCTGGAGGTCTACCGCGCGTACACGGCGTCGGTCGCGGAGCTGGCGGAGCGGATCAACACGGAGTTCGGCACGGACGACTGGCAGCCGGTACTCCTGTCGGTACGGGACGACTTCCCCCGCTCGCTCGCCGCGTACCGCCTCGCGGACGTGGCCCTGATCAACCCGGTCCGCGACGGGATGAACCTGGTCGCGAAGGAGATCCCGGTGGTCTCGGAGGCCGGCTGCGCCCTGGTCCTGTCGACGGGCGCGGGCGCCTACGAGGAACTCCACGAGGACGCCCTGACGGTCAACCCGTACGACATCTCGGAGACCGCCCGCGCCCTCCACCGCGCCCTGACCATGCCCCCCGCCGAACGCGCGGACCGCACGAAGCGCCTGGCCGCCGCCGCGACGGCGCTGCCGCCGCAGCGGTGGTTCCTGGAGCAGCTGGAGGCGCTGCGGGCGGGTTCCTAGGGCCTGAGCCCCAGGAACCCGCCCGGCGCAGGCCCTCAGGTGCCCGCGCCCTCCCGTACCGCCTCCGCCAGGTCCGCCAGGAAGCGGACCACGCCCGCCGGTCCCGAGACCGACAGGTCGGCGCGGTCGGAGAGTTCCTGGACCTCCGTCGAGCCGCTGCAGACGAGCAGGCCCGGGGTGCCGTCCGAGCGGAGTTTCTCGACCGCCGCGAAGGCCGGCAGGTCGCCCAGGTCGTCGCCCGCGTAGAGGACGGAGCCTGCGCCCACCTCGCGTACGTACTCCGCGAGCGCCACGCCCTTGTCCATGCCAGGCGGGCGCAGTTCGAGGACCATGCGGCCGGGTTCGAGGACCAGGCCGTGGCGGGCGGCGAGGTCGCCGAGCGGGGCCTTGAGGGCCTCGAAGGCCGCCTGGGGGTCGGTGGAACGGCGGGTGTGGACCGCGACCGCGCGGCCCTTCTCCTCGATCCAGGTGCCCGGCCAGGCGCCGACGCCGTCCAGGACGCCGGGCAGCTCGGCCCGGACCGCGGCCACGCCCGGGTGGACGGCGGAGGCCTGGACGGTGCCGGTGACCGCGTCCCAGCGCTCGGCGCCGTAGTGGCCGAGGACGACGAGGTGTTCCAGGCCGGGGACGCCGGCGAAGCCGCCGTAGCGGACCGCCACGCCCGCCGGGCGGCCGGTCACCACGGCGACCGAGGCGATCCGCGGGGCCAGGGCGGAGAGCGCGGGGACGGCGCCGGGGTGGGCGCGGGCCTGTTCGGGGTCGGGGACGATCTCGGCGAGCGTCCCGTCGAAGTCGAGGGCGACGACGGCCTTCTCCGGCCGCGCGAGAAGCGCGGCCAGACCGTCGCGGCCTGCGGATGTGGTCGGGTGCGGAAGGCTGCTGACCATACGACGACCCTACCGACGCGGCCTCAGCGGCGCTGCTCCTTCTCCGCACGGACCCGGCGCAGTCGGTTGACCGTCACCGGGTCGTGCGCGAGGGCGCGCGGGTCGTCGAGAAGGGCGTTGAGGAGCTGGTAGTAGCGGGTCGCGGAGAGGCCGAGCCGCTCACGGACGGCCCGCTCCTTGGCGCCGGGGCCCGGCCAGGAGCGGCGTTCGAGCGCGAGCACGGCCCGCTCACGCTCCCCGAGCCCGGTGTCGCCGCTCGGGGCGTCGTCGGGTCGGGGATCGCTCGCGTCGGTCATACGAACAACCTATTACTCCGCGCTCTCGGCCGCCGTCGCCTTGCGGGCGATCCCGCCGAGCACCTCGGCCGGCTTCCCGCCCGGGGTGACGGCCTTGCCGATGTTCTGCTTGATGGTGTCGCTGACCTGGGCCCAGGAGGTCTTGCCGACCGGCGGGAGCTGCGAGTTCGGCAGCTCGGCGAGGAACTCGTGGAGGTCCTTGTGCTCCGGGTCGTTCTCCATCCGGGAGTACGCGCTCACGGTCGGCGGCAGCAGGTCGTTGTCACCGGCGAACTTCAGCACGTTCTCGTCGCTGAAGACGAAGTCGAGGAAGTCGCCGATCTGCCGGCCGTGGCCGTTCTGCTTGAAACCCATGATCCAGTCGGCGACGCCCATGGACGCCTTGGACTTGCCGTCCGCGCCGGGCAGCGCGACCTTGCCGACCTTGACGCCCTTCTTCTGAGCCTCCTGCATCAGCGAGGGGTGGCCGTTGAGCATGCCGACCTCGCCGCGCGAGAAGGCGGCGAAGGCGTCCTTGCGGTTGAGCTTGCCGGGGGCGACAGGACCGGTGAGCTCCTTCTGGACCAGCTCGGTCTTCAGCCACTCGAACGTCTTGACGTTCTGCTCGGAGTCGATGCGGTAGCGGTCGGAGCCGTCGGTGTAGCCGTCGCCGCCGCTGAGCAGCCACATCATGGTCTCGGCCTGCGCCTCTTCGGGGCCGAGCGGCAGCGCGAAGGGGTACTTCACGTCCTTGGCCTTCAGCTTCTTCGCGGCCGCGGCCAGCTCGTCCCAGCTGGCCGGCGGCTCGCTGATGCCGGCCTTGTCGAAGAGGTCCTGGTTGAAGAAGAGCAGCCGGGTGGAGGCGGCGAAGGGCAGGCCGTACTGGGTGCGCTTGTTCTCGCCGGCCGCGACGAGCGGGGCGAGGAAGTTGGCCTGGACGGGGATGGAGAGCAGCTCGTCGGCGGAGTAGAGCTGGCCCGCGGCCGCGTAGTCGGCGTAGGCGCCGATCTGGGCGATGTCGGGGGCCTGGCCGGCCTTGACCATCTCGGCGACCTTGCGGTCGACGTCGTTCCAGGACTCGATCTGCACCTCGACCTGGACGCCGGGGTGCTCGGCCTCGTAGGCGGCGGTGAGCCCGTCCCAGTACTTCTTGGTGCTGTCGCCGCCGTTCAGGTCGTAATCGGCCGCGACCAGCTTGAGGGTCACATCGCCGGCGGCGCTCTCGGTGAGCCCACAGCCGGACAGACCAGCGGTCAGCCCCAGCGCGGCGATCGTCGCGGTCAGTCCTATGAATCGCCGCTGCACAGCGTCGCCCCACCCTCTGCTCGTCGTTGAGCTGTGATTTTCACAGGAGAGGAAGCATAAGGTCTACACCACTTGGGTAGATCCTCGGCCTACGGGTGAAGACCTTGTGAAGGCCGTCACCGCTGGTCGCACGCGTCATCACTCGAATTTGTATCCCACCGCAACAATATCGGTCAGTGGACTAGACCTTTCGGGCAGGAACGGGCGAGACTGTTCCCGTGAGACACGTCATCGCCCTCGATGTGGGCGGCACCGGCATGAAGGCCGCCCTCGTCGGGGCGGACGGCACCCTGCTCCACGAGGCACGGCGCGCCACCGGGCGCGAGCGCGGCCCGGACGCCGTGGTCGAGACGATCCTCGACTTCGCCGCCGAGCTGCGCGCCCACGGCCTCGACCAGTACGGCGAGCCCGCCGCGGCCGCCGGGGTCGCCGTCCCCGGCATCGTCGACGCCGCCCGCGGCATCGCCGTCTACGCCGCCAACCTCGGCTGGCGCGACGTCCCGATGCGCGCCCTGCTCAGCGAGCGCCTCGACGGCATCCCCGTCGCCCTCGGCCACGACGTCCGCACCGGCGGCCTCGCCGAGGGCCGGATCGGCGCGGGCAACGGCGCCGACCGCTTCCTCTTCGTGCCGCTGGGCACCGGAATCGCGGGCGCCATCGGCATCGGCGGCGCCATCGAGGCCGGCGCCCACGGCTACGCGGGCGAGATCGGCCACATCGTCGTCCGCCCCGGCGGCACCGAGTGCGGCTGCGGCCAGCGCGGCTGCCTGGAGCGGTACGCCTCCGCCTCCGCCGTCTCCCAGGCCTGGGCCGCCGCCTCCGGCGACCCGGACGCGGACGCCGCCGACTGCGCCAAGGCGGTCGCGGACGGCGATCCCCGGGCCGTCCAGGTCTGGCAGGAGGCCGTCGACGCCCTCGCGGACGGCCTGGTCACCGCGCTCACCCTGCTGGACCCCCGCACGCTCATCATCGGTGGCGGGCTCGCCGAGGCCGGGGAAACCTTGTTCACACCACTGAGGGCCGCCGTGGAGGAACGCGTCACGTTCCAGAAGCTGCCCGCCGTCGTACCGGCAGCCCTCGGGGACACCGCCGGATGCCTGGGCGCGGGCCTCCTCGCCTGGGACCTTCTCTCCCTCGACTCGGAGGTATCCGCCTGATGGCCGTATCCACAGTTCTCGCCGGGGCCCGTGTGGTGCTGCCGACCGGCATCGTCGAGAACGGACGGGTGATCGTCGACGGCGGTCGCATCGCGGGCTCCGCGCCCGCCGACGCGCCGGCGCTCGACCTCACGGGCCACTGGGTCGTCCCCGGCTTCGTCGACATGCACAACCACGGCGGCGGCGGGGCCTCCTTCACCTCCGGCACCGTCGACGAGATCCTCACCGGTGTCCAGACCCACCGGCTGCACGGCACGACCACCGTCGTCGCCTCCTTCGTGACCGGCGAGATGGACTTCCTCGGCAGACGCGCCGGACTGCTCTCCGAACTCGCCGAGCAGGGCGACATCGCCGGCATCCACTTCGAGGGCCCGTTCATCGCCCCCTGCCGCAAGGGCGCGCACGACGAGACGCTGCTGCGCGACCCCGACCCGGCCGACGTCCGCAAGCTGATCGACGCCGCCCGCGGCCAGGCCAAGATGGTCACCCTCGCCACCGAACTCCCCGGCGGCATCGACTCCGTACGCCTGCTCGCCGAGCACGGCGTCGTCGCCGCGATCGGCCACACCGACGCGACGTACGAGCAGACCGTCGAGGCCATCGACGCGGGCGCCACCGTGGCCACCCACCTCTACAACGCGATGCCCGCGCTCGGCCACCGCACCCCCGGCCCGATCGCCGCGCTCCTGGAGGACGAGCGGATCACCGTCGAGCTCATCAACGACGGCACCCATCTGCACCCGGCCGCCCTGGAGCTGGCGTTCCATCACGCGGGGCCCCGGCGCGTCGCGTTCATCACGGACGCCATGGACGCGGCCGGTTTCGGCGACGGCCTCTACTCGCTCGGCCCGCTGGCCGTCGAGGTGAAGGACGGTGTCGCGCGGCTCGTCGAGGGCGGCTCCATCGCGGGCTCGACCCTCACCCTGGACCGCGCGTTCAAGCGCGCGGCGACCGTCGACAAGCTGCCCGTCGAGTCCGTCGTCCAGGCCATCTCCGCCAACCCGGCCCGGGTCCTCGGCATCGACGACCGCGTCGGCTCCCTGGAGCCCGGCAAGGACGCCGACCTGGTCGTGCTCGACGCGGACTTCGACGTCAAGGGCGTGATGCGCAAGGGTGCCTGGGTGGTTGAGCCCAAGCTGACCTGATATCGCCCCGACAGACGCAAGGCGGTTGGCCCGGGGACTGGGCCAACCGCCTTCTGTTTGGCATGATCGGGGCGCGAACTCGGGACGAGGTACGGGGGTACGGCAGGTGATTCTCACGGTCACCCTCAACACGGCGCTGGACCTCACGTACCGCGTCCCGGCCCTTGTCCCGCACGCCTCGCACCGCGTCACCCAGGTCATCGAACGCCCCGGCGGCAAGGGCCTCAACGTCGCCCGCGTCCTGGCCGCTCTGGGCCACGAGACGGTCGCCACGGGCTTCGCGGGCGGCTCGACGGGCGAGATCCTCCGCACCCACCTGGCGGGCGGCCCCGTGGTCGACGCCCTGGTCCCGACCGCCGGAGCCACCCGCCGTACGGTCGCGGTCGTCGACGCCACGACGGGCGACACCACCCAACTGAACGAGCCGGGCCCGACGGTGACCCCCACGGAGTGGACGGCCCTCACCACCCGCTACTCCGCCCTCCTGGCCGACGCCGAGGCCGTGGCCCTCTGTGGCAGCCTCCCGCCCGGCATCCACGTCGGCGCGTACGCGGAACTGATCCGGCTCGCCCGCGCGGCCGGCGTCCCCGTCCTCCTCGACACCAGCGGCGAACCCCTCCGGCGCGGCATCGCGGCCCGCCCCGAGGTGGTCAAGCCCAACGCCGACGAGCTCGCCCAGCTCACCGGCTCCCGCGAACCCCACCGCGCCACCCGCGACGCCCGCCGCCGCGGCGCCCACGCGGTCGTCTCCTCCCTGGGCCCGGACGGCATGCTGGCCGCCACGCCGGACGGCTTCTGGCACGCGAGCCCCCCGGCCGCCGTGAAGGGCAACCCGACCGGCGCGGGCGACTCGGCCGTCGCGGGCCTTCTCTCGGGCCTGGTCGACAAACTCCCCTGGCCGGAGCGACTGGCCCGCGCGGTGGCCCTCTCGGCGGCGACGGTCCTCGCCCCGGTCGCGGGCGAGTTCGACCGCACAGCGTACGAGGACCTGCTCACCCGCGTGACGGTGACGGAACAGCCGGCGGCGGCGTAACCAAGCGCCAAGCGGGGCACCGAAACGAGAAAGCCCCGCGGAACCGAGAGGTCCCACGGGGCTTTCCGAGGTCTGCCGATCAGAGGGTGCTGATCTTCACCCAGTCCAGGACCACGTCGCACTGGTTCCCCTGCTCGCAGGAGAGCATGATCGTGTTCTTGCCCTTCTGGAGCGAGACCTGGGACCACGTGGTCTGCCAGTTCTTCTCCAGGTTCGGGTCCGACGAGCCGATGAAGTTCTTCAGGTTCATCGGGTTCGTGTTCGCCTTGCCGTTGACCGTCACGGTGGCGTTGGCGTCCTTGGCGGGGATCGAGTAACGCACTTCCATCTTGTAGTCGCCGGCCGCCGGGACGTCGGTCTGCCAGGTGGCGGAGGCGCCGACCGTGTTGAAGCCGGTCACGTACGCGCCGCCGGAGGACTGCGCGTTCTTGATGGACTTGTCGAGATACGCCGAGCCGCCCAGCTTGAGCGTGGCCGCGTCCTGCTGCGGCAGCGGGGCCTCCGACGGCTTGACGCTGGGCTCACCGGAGGGCGTGCCCTGGCTCTGGGTGGTCCCGCCGGTCGGCTTGCCGCCCGCGGTGCCGCCGTTGCTGTCGTCGCCGCCGGAGTTGTTGATCACGGCGGCCGTGATGCCGATCACGACGACCGCGACGACCGCGATCGCGCCGATGAGGAGACCCTTGGTGTTCGGTCCGCGACCGCCGCCACCGCCACCGCGCTGGTGCGGGATCGGCGACTGACGGGTCTGCTGGCCGCCCGGGTACGTCTCGGGCGCCGCGTACTGCGGGTGCGGCTGGCCGTACCCGGGCTGGTTCGGGACCTGCTGCCCGGGCTGCGGCGGGTAGCCGCCGGGGCCGCCCTGCGGACCCTGGCCGTAGCTCTGCTGACCGCCGTACTGGCGCTCGCCGACCGTTCTGACCTGGTTGTACGAGGTCCGGGGCACGCCCGGCTGCGCGGCCGGTCCGGGGTAGCCGTAGCCACCGCCCTGACCCGGCGGCTGGGCGCCTGCCGCCTGGCCGTCCGCGTACAGGTAGCCGAACGGATCGTCGTCCTCGGGCGTGTTCGCGCCGTCGTTACCGGCAGCCATCCCTGGTCACTCCTATCCATGCTCGCCAGCCGTCGCCGACCGGCCGAGCCTACCCCGAACGGGGAACCCGGCGATCCGGACCTTGACAGGCGAGGGGTCCGCGCACCCCTATCCGGCGCGGCGGTGGACCTTGGCCCGGGACCGCTTCTCGATGTACATCCGCTGGTCGGCGGAGTTCAGGACCTCTTCGACGGTCATTCCGCACTCGGCCCAGCCGATGCCGAAACTCGCCCCGACCCGGACCGCCCGCCCGTCGACCCGGATCGGCGGAATGATCGCGTTGCGCAGCCGCACCGCCAGGTCGGCCGCGTCGGCCGCGCCGAGGCCGTCGGCGAGGACGACGAACTCGTCTCCGCCGAGCCGGGCGACGGTGTCCCCGTCCCGTACGCCGGTGGTGAGCCGCCGGGCGACCTCGATGAGGACGGCGTCGCCGGTGTGGTGCCCGAAGCGGTCGTTGATCGACTTGAAGCCGTCGAGGTCGCAGAAGAGGACCGCGAGCCCCTTCGTACCGTCGTCGAGGTCACCGCCGGCCGGGGCGACGGTGTGGACGTGGTGGTCGTAGGGACCGCCGGCGCCGGGCCCGGCGTCGAAGCCGAAGCCGTGCTCGTTGCCGTACGGGGTGTCGAAGTCGGTCTCCGGCGTCGCGTGCGGGCGCTCGCAGAGCCGGGCGCTGAGCCGGGAGCGCAGCTCGGCGCTGTTGGGCAGGCCGGTGAGGGCGTCGTGCGAGGCGCGGTGGGCGAGCTGGAGCTCGTGGCGCTTGCGCTCCTCGATGTCCTCGACGTGGGTGAGGAGGAAGCGCGGGCCGTCGGCGGTGTCGGCGACGACGGAGTTGCGGAGGGAGACCCAGACGTACGTGCCGTCGCGGCGGCCGAGGCGGAGCTCGGCACGGCCGCCCTCGGCGGAGGTGCGCAGCAGAAGCCCTATGTCCTCGGGGTGGACGAGGTCGGCGAAGGAGTAGCGGCGCATGACGGAGGCGGGCCGGCCGAGCAGGCGGCACAGGGCGTCGTTGGTGCGCAGCAGGCGGCCGTGCTGGTCGCCGCCCATCTCGGCGATGGCCATGCCGGAGGGGGCGTACTCGAAGGCCTGCCGAAACGACTCTTCGCTGGCGCGCAGGGCCTGCTGCTCGCGTTCCAGGCGGACGAGGGCCCGCTGCATGTTTGCTCGCAGCCGCGCGTTGCTGATCGCAATCGCCGACTGGGAGGCGTACATCTGCAGGGCTTCCTGGCCCCAGGGTCCGGGGTGCCGGCCGTTGCGGGGCCGGTCGACGGAGATGACTCCGAGCAGTTCGCGTCCGGTGCCCGAGGCGTACATGGGGGCGTAGAGGCGGTCGTGCGGGTGCCACTCGTCCTCGAAGCGGGGGGCGGGGCCTTCGGTGTGCCACTGCGGGACGTCGTCCTCGATGAGGACCCAGCCCTCGGTGTGCGGGATGAACCGCAGGTCACCCCAGGCGACGCCCATCGAGAGGCGGCGTTCCCAGGAGGCGCGGGAGCCGACCCGGCCGGTGATCAGCGCTTCGGCTGCGGGGCTGCCGGCGAAGGCGGCGACGACCAGGTCACCGTCGGGGCGGACGAGGTTGACGCAGGCCAGCTCGTAGTTGAGACCGGCGACGATGCCGTCGGCAACGGTCTGCAAAGTGTCCGCCAGGCTGCGGGCTGTATTGAGGTCGGCCACGACCTGATGCAGCTGCCGCAGGGTCGCAAGACGGACGTACGGCTCCGACTCGGTCTCCATCGCTCGCTCTCCCCGAGACCTCGACAGCAACTCCAGGGGTTCTCATCGGCTCTCGTGCTGCATTGTCCCCGCCACTGAATCACAGCGAGCTGTGCACCCGGTACACAGGGTCAACAAATACTGCACTCTGTGACTCAAGTCACAAGGGGTGTGTGGAGTCTCGGGAGGCGCCCGGAACGCGCCTCCGCGCCTTCGTGAACGCAAAGCGAACACGGCCGTACGATCCCGGGGACGATGGTCCTAGGACCGGCGGGGGTGCTTGGCCTGGTCCCGGGGTCCGATGTAGGGGGGCGTGCGCCGGGGCTAGCGTGCGGGTGTGCTGACGACGACGCCTTCCCCGCCCCCCACCTCGGATCTGGCGATCCCTCATGCTGAGGGGGTGAGCAACGACGAGTTCCGGGCGGCGATGTCCCGCCTGGCGGCGGGCGTGGTCCTGGTGACGGCGCACGATCCGGACGACGGCCCGCGCGGTGAGGACGTCGGAATGACGGCGACCGCGTTCATGTCGGTCTCCCTGGACCCGCCGCTGGTCCTGGTGAGCCTGCGCAACGGCTCCCGCATGGACGACCTGCTCGCCGAGGTCCCGGTGTGGGCGGTCTCGGTCCTCTCCGAGCAGCAGCGCCACATCGCGGGCCGCTTCGCGATGAAGGGCCGGGTGAGCGACCGTCTGCTCTTCGCGGACGTCCCCACGATCCGGGGCGAGGAGAGTGGCGCCCCGCTGCTCGCGGGCGCGCTCGCGACGCTCGAATGCCGTACGGAGAACCGGGTGGTGGCGGGCGACCACACCCTGGTGGTGGCCCGGGTCCTCACGGCGAACGTCCCGACGGCGACGGAGGACAACCCGCTCACGTACTTCCGGGGGAAGTACCGCCGGCTGGGGTGACCCCGGGCAGTCGTTCCGCCGGGGCGTGGGGGCGTGGGGGTCACCCCCAGTCGCGGCCCTGGCGGCCCCGCTTCGTGTCCGAGCGCTGCTTCTTCACCCGGAGCCGGCGCTCGTTGATCCCGCGCGGGATCTTCGTCGCCCGCCGGGGCTTCGGCGGCGGGGCCGTCGCCTCCGCGAGCAGCGCGGCCAGGCGGACGGCCGCCGTCTCGCGGTTGCGCCACTGCGAGCGGTGCTCCGACGCGCGGACCGTCACCACCCCACCGACGAGCCGCGAGGCGAGCCGTTCGAGCGCGCGCGCCTTCCAGACCTCGGGCAGCGCCTCGGTCGACGCCAGGTCGAAGCGGAGCTCCACCTGCGAGTCGCTGGTGTTGACGTGCTGCCCACCCGGCCCCGACGACCGCGAGAAACGCCACATGAGCTCGGCCTCGGGCAGCGAGACGGAGCCGCGGATCAGATAGGGACCGGACATGCGTCCATGTTCCCCGGACGGGCTCCCGCACGTCATCCTGTTTTCGTATGGATTCCGCAGCATGGAACCGGCGGGGCATCGTCCGCGTTATCCCGGGTGACGAACGCAGGACCACATGAAGCACGAAGAAAGGGACTTCCCATGGCTGTAAGCCTGTCCAAGGGCGGCAACGTCTCCCTGACCAAGGAGGCTCCGGGCCTGACCGCCGTCACCGTGGGCCTCGGCTGGGACGTCCGTACCACCACCGGCACCGACTTCGACCTCGACGCCTCCGCCATCGGCGTCGACGGCGCCGGCAAGGTCGCTTCCGACGCGCACTTCGTCTTCTTCAACAACAAGTCGACGCCGGACCAGACCATCGTCCACACCGGCGACAACCGCACGGGCGAGGGCGGTGGCGACGACGAGCAGATCAACGTCAACCTCGCGGGCCTCCCGGCCACCGTCGACAAGATCGTCTTCCCGGTCTCCATCTACGACGCGGTCAACCGCTCGCAGAACTTCGGCCAGGTGCGGAACGCGTACATCCGCATCATCAACCAGGCCGGCGGCGCCGAGATCGCCCGCTACGACCTCTCCGAGGACGCCGCCGTCGAGACCGCCATGGTCTTCGGCGAGCTGTACCGCAACGGCCAGGAGTGGAAGTTCCGCGCGGTCGGCCAGGGCTACGCCTCCGGCCTCGAGGGCATCGCCCGCGACTTCGGCGTCAACCTCTGACGTACGGATCGACCCGACGATCACCCAGGGAGCCCCGGTGCGCACGGCGCGCCGGGGCTCTCCCCTGTCCGCGCACCGTCCCCGCCCCGCGTCCGCGAGCGGAATGTCGACCTCTGGTACTGACTCCGTAACGGTCGCCCGGGCCACGGATGCCCCCGATGCCGCCAGGGCAGAGGATCGGTCGAGCACACGATCCAGCCAAGCGACGTACACGGGGGCTACTCATGGGCACTGCTCGCTCAGCCAGATGGAAGACCTGCACGCTCGGGTTCGTGGCCGCCGCCGCGCTCCTCACGACCACGGCCTGTCAGTCCGACGACCCGCCCGCCGACGCCGACAAGCCCACGGCGTCCGCCACTCCGTCGTCGGCCGCGCCGCCGGCCACTCCCTCGTCGGCCGCCCCGCCGACCACGACACCGCCCACCACGCCCGCTCCCCCGCCGAGCAAGCCGGGTGACGGCGGTACGAAGACCGCCCAGGCCTGCACCGACAACGACCTGTCGATCGTCACCTCCGCCTGGCGGCAGGACTCGGGCCAGCACCTGCTCATCACGGCCACCAACTTCACCGACAAGCCCTGCACCCTCTACCACTACCCGCGCATCGGCTTCGGCGCCACGATCGACGGCCCGATCCCGCCGACGGGGCCCAAGGCGAAGGCGATCGCCACGATCGGGCCGAAGCAGAAGGCGTACGCGGGCCTGGTCCTCTTCAAGGGCGGTGAGCAGACGGTCGCCGTGGAGGCGGTCTCCATCGGCTACCAGGACCGCGTCCTCGGCAGCAACGACGACGTGGCGATGCTCGACGTCTCGTTCCCCAAGGAGCTCGGCTCGGGGAACGTCGGCCCCAACCCCAAGACCACGTACTGGCACCGCGACCAGCGCACGGTCGAGGACATCCTGTTCCGGTCGGGCGCGAGCGGGTCGTAGCCCCGGGGCTCAGTCCGGCTGCGCCGGCTTCCCGTCCCCGTACAGCCACACGTCCCACACGTCGTCCAGGTCTTCGCCCGCCACGTCCTCCACGTAGGCGGTGAAGTCGGCGGTGGAGGCGTTGGCGTGACGGCGGGTCGCCGGCCAGCCGGCCAGGATCTCGGAGAACGTCTCGTCGCTGACCCGCTCCCGGATCTTGTGGATGACCATCGCGCCCCGCTGGTAGATCGGCGGGTCGAAGAGGTTCTCGGCGGAGGGCGGTTCGGCGGGCGGGAAGGCCCAGTTGGCGTCGGACTCGAACGCCGCCTCGAAGCTGGTGCGCGCGGGGACGTCCTCGAAGTCCTCCGCGTACAGCCACTCCGCGTACACCGCGAAGCCCTCGCTCAGCCAGATGTCCTGCCAGGTCTCGGGCGTGACCGAGTTGCCGAACCACTGGTGCGCCAGCTCGTGCGCGAGGATCTCCGGCGTGAAGGCGTCCATCGGGAAGACCGGCCGGGTCTGGGTCTCCAGGGCGTAGCCCGCGTCGCCGGTCCGCTCGACGACGGCTCCGGCGGCGGAGAAGGGGTACGGGCCGAAGTTCTTCTCCTGCCAGGCGAGGAGCTCGGGGATACGGTTCAGCAGCTTCTCGCTCCGCGCGGCGACCGTCGGGTCGGCGGCGGTGAGCACGGGCAGCCCGGACGGGGTCGCCGACAGCTTCGTCGTGTACGTGCCGATGCCCACGGTCGCGAGGTAGCTCGCCATCGGCTCGGCGACGTGCCAGACCGTCGTGGTCCTGCCGTTCGCGGTCCGCTCCGAGGTCCGTACGCCGTTGGCGACGCCCTGCGTGCCGGCCGGGACGGTGAGCGTGATGTCGTACGCCGCCTTGTCGGAGGGGTGGTGGTTGCCGGGGAACCAGGCCATCGAGCCGGTCGGCTGCCCCAGCGCGAGGGCGCCGTCGGCGGTCCGCAGCCAGCCCTCCCGCGAGCCGTCCGGGTCGGTGATCGTCTCGGGTACGCCGGAGTACGTGACCTTCGTACGGAACTCCTCGCCCTTGTCGATGTCGACGCGGGGCCGGAGCGTCAGCTCGTTCCCGGCGCGGTTGACGGCGGCCGGGGCGTCGTCGACGGAGGCGGAGTCGACGGTGAGCCCGGCGAGGTCGAGGTTGAAGGCGCTGAGGTTCTGGGTCGCGCGGGCCGTGATCATGGCGGTCGCGTCGAGGCGGCCGCGCTTCGGGTCGTAGCGGAGGTCGAGCGCGTAGTGGCTGACGTCGTAGCCGCCGTTGCCGAGCTTGGGGAAGTACGGGTCGCGCAGCCCGGCCGCGCCGGGCGTGCCCTGCACCCCTCCGATGTCGATGCCGCCGCTCCCGCTCCCGCTCGCGCCGACCGTGCCGCCGGTGCAGCCGACGAGCACGAGCAGCCCGGCGACGGCGGTCGCCAGGGCGGTTCGGCTGCGTATGTCCACGAATCGATCTTAGGCGGGGGTACGGCGAAGGTGCCGCCCGGCGGGGGTCCGGGCGGCACCTGTCGTACGACTCGCAAGCGCGAGTCGAGCCTTACATGCCGAGTCCTACTTGGCGAGCGCCGCGGCGCCGGCCTGCGCGAACTTCTCGTCCAGGTCGCCGCTCGGGGCGCCGGCGACACCGATGCCGGCGATCGGGGCGCCCTTGGCGGTGACCGGGACGCCGCCGCCGAGGAACAGGGTGCCGGGGATGTCCTTCAGGTTCGGGGCCTGGGCGAGGCGGCCGGCGAGCACGGAGGTCGGGGCGTTCCAGGAGACGGCCGTGAACGCCTTGCGCTCGGCCGACTCGTAGGACTGCGGGCCGGCGCCGTCGCCACGGAGGGTCACGATGGTGTTGCCGTTGCGGTCGACGACGGCGACCGAGACGCGCTGGTTCTCGTCCTCGGCGGCGTCCAGGGTGGCCTGCGCGGCCTTGGTGGCGGCCTCGATCGTCAGGTGCGTGGACTGCTGCAGGTTCTGGTTCGACGCGTCGGCCTTGACGGCGGCGGCGGGCGCGGCGGCCGGGGCGGAGGCGTTCGCGGAGACGGCGCCGAAGGTACCGGCGGCGACGACGGCGGCGGTGGCGGCACCGAAGACGATCTTCTTGTTCATGGCGGGCTCCTCTGGAAAGGCCGGGGGTATCGCGTGGGCAGTGGTCGAGGCGGTCGGTACCGTCCGGTGGGGGCCGGCGGTTCCTTCGCTCTGCCATCGATCCTCCGGCCGTTTCCGGGCCCGTACGGTCCACGGACCGGCTGCCGCCGTCGCGCATGATGGACGACGGGGGTGTCAGCCGATCGGTTGATGGCCCTCTGGTCCTCCTGGGCCAGGATGGGTACGTAGCCCCAGGTCAGAGGAGTTTCGAGTGACGGCGCACGACCCGGCCCCGGACGACGGCCGCCGGTCCGACCCGGACGACGACGGCCACCGGTCCGACGCGGACGACGACCACCGGTCCGACCCGGACGCGTACTGGCTGGCGCGGGTCATGCACCTCGCGTTCTTCCTCCTCCTCGGCGCCTCCCTGGTCCGCTTCCTCCTCCGGCACCCGTGGGAGGACCGCAGCCCCTGGATCGTCGCCCTCTCCGGCGCCCTCGCCGCGCTCTACCTCCTCGGCCCCGTGCTCGGCACCCGCGCCACCCCGCGCCGGATCGCCTGGCTCTTCACGGTCGTGGCGGTCTGGATGGTCCTCGTCCTCCTCGCGCCGAGCTTCGCCTGGTGCGCGGTGCCGCTCTTCTACACCGGGCTGCGCACCCTCCCGCCCCGGGCCGCCCTCGTCCTCGTCGCCCTCCTCACCGCGTTCGTGGTGATCGCCCAGGTCCAGCTCTCGGACGACGGCTTCGACCCGAACCTGGTCTTCGCCCCGCCGGCCGTCGCCGCGATCGCCACCGCCGTCTTCGTCCACGCGCAGCGGCAGGCGGAGCGGCAGCGCGCCCTGATCGACGACCTGATCCGCACCCGGCGGGAGCTGGCCGCGACCGAGCGCCGCGAGGGCACCCTCGCCGAGCGCCAGCGGCTCTCGATGGAGATCCACGACACCCTCGCGCAGGGCCTGTCCAGCCAGCAGATGCTGCTCCAGGCGGCCGAGCGGACCTGGGACAGCGACCCGTCGACCGCCCGCCGCCATGTCCGTACGGCCGAGTCCATCGCCGAACGCAACCTCGCCGAGGCCCGCCGCTTCGTCCACGACCTCGCCCCCGCCGACCTCGCCGAGGGCGGCGGCCTCCAGGAGGCGCTGCGCACGGTCGCGGGGCGCGAGTCGGCCGCCTTCCGGGTCGACGGCGTACCGGTCCCGCTGCCCGAGCGCGTGCAGTCCGCGCTGCTGCGCATCGCGCAGGGCGCGCTCGCCAACGTCCGCGAGCACGCCTCCGCCACGTCCGCCGCCGTGACCCTGACCTACCTCGACGACCAGGTCGTCCTCGACATCGCCGACGACGGGCGCGGCTTCGAACCGCCGGCGCCGGACCGCGCGCAGAGCGGTGTCCGCGGCCACGGGCTGCCCGCGATGCGGGTGCGGGCCCAGCAGCTCGGCGGCACGCTGACCGTGGAGTCCACCCCCGGCGAGGGCACGGTCCTCTCCGTCGCCATCCCCCTGTCCACGACCCTGGAGGCCGGTCCATGACGGTACGGATCCTGCTCTGCGACGACCACGCCGTCGTCCGCGCCGGGCTGCTCGCGCTGCTCGGCAGCGCCGACGACATCGAGGTCGTCGGCGAGGCGGGCAGCGGCGAGGAGGCGGTCGCGATGGCCGCCAAGCTCCGCCCGGACGTCGTCCTCATGGACCTCCAGCTCGGCCCCGGGATCGACGGCGTGGAGGCGACGCGCCGGATCGCGGGGGCGGGCTCCGGCGTGCACGTCCTGGTCCTCACGACGTACGACACGGACGCCGACGTCACCCGCGCCATCGAGGCGGGCGCGACCGGGTACCTGCTGAAGGCGGAGCGCCCGGAGGAGCTGTTCGCCGCGATCCACTCCGCCGCCCAGGGCCGTACGACCCTGTCGCCGCCGGTCGCCAGCCGGGTCATGGACCGGATGCGCGGCGCGGCGGGCCCCACGCTGACCGACCGCGAGCGGGACATCCTGGGCCAGCTCGCGCACGGCCTCGGCAACCGCGAGATCGCCCGCGCGCTCTTCATCAGCGAGGCGACCGTGAAGACCCACCTGGGACGGATCTACGCGAAGCTCGGCGTGGACACACGTGCGGGCGCCGTCGCCGTGGCGAAGGAACAGCGCCTCCTCCCCTGAGACTGCTACCCTGCGTAGCCGCTCCGTCATGGAGCGTTGTCGAGCTGTGTCGAGCGTTGTCGAGTGGGAGCGCGCGTGAAGATCGCCTGCGTCGGCGGTGGGCCCGGCGGCCTGTACTTCTCGATCCTGATGAAGCGGCAGGACCCGTCCCACGAGATCACCGTCTACGAACGGAACCCGGCCGGCTCCACGTACGGCTGGGGCGTGACCTACTGGGCCGGTCTCCTCGACAAGCTGCGGGCGGGCGACCCGGAGTCGGCGGACGCGATCGGCGCGGCCTCGGTGACCTGGACGGACGGCGTCGCGATCGTCCGCGACGAGCGGACCGTCCACCGGGGCGACGAGGGCTTCGGCATCGGCCGCCGCCGGATGCTCAACCTCCTCGCGGAGCGGGCGGAGGCCCTGGGCGTACGGGTCGAGTTCGAGCACGGGATCCCGGGCCCGGACGCCCCGGAGCTGGCGGACGCGGACCTGGTCGTCGCGGCGGACGGGGTCAACAGCGCGCTGCGCGAGGCGTACGCCGGGCACTTCGGCGCCGAGATCGCCTCGGGCCGGAACCACTACATCTGGCTCGGCACGACGAAGGTCTTCGACTCCTTCAGCTTCGCCTTCAAGGAGACGGAGCACGGCTGGATCTGGTGCTACGCCTACGGGTTCAGCGGCGAGCAGTCGACGTGCGTGGTGGAGTGCGCCCCGGAGACGTGGACGGGCCTCGGGCTCGACCGGATGGGCGAGGCGGACAGCCTGAACGTGCTGGAGAAGCTGTTCCACGACCTCCTGGACGGGCAGCGGCTCATCGGCCGCGCGCAGGAGGACGACGCGGCGCAGTGGCTGAACTTCCGCACCCTGACGACCCGCGCCTGGCACCACGGCAACCTGGTCCTCCTCGGCGACGCCGCCCACACCACCCACTACTCGATCGGCGCGGGCACGACGCTGGCCCTGGAGGACGCCCTGGCGCTGGCCGAAGCGCTGCGGGGCACGGGCGGGGCGGGTGGCGGGGCCGGTACCCCGGGCGACGCCCTCGACGCCGCGCTCACCCGCTACGGCAGGCGGCGGCGCGCCGAGCTGCTCTCGGCGCAGAGCGCGGCCCGCTACAGCGCACGCTGGTACGAGAACCTCCCGCGCTACATGCGCCTGCCCCCGGGCCAGATGTTCGCGCTGCTCGGCCAGCGCCACTCGCCCCTGCTCCCGCACATCCCGCCACAGCTCTACTACCGGATCGACCGCGCGGCGGACGGCCTGGAACCCCTCCGCCGCCTGAAGCGCTGGCTTGGCCCCCGCCTGGCCCGCACCCTCCACGCCCGCTCACGAGGCTGAGGGGGAGGGACTCGGCGCGGCGCGTGGGACCATCGTCTGTGCTCGACATCGGCTACTCCCTCTCGCGTCGCTTCCCCGACCCCCCGCAGACCGACTACCGGCGCGCGGACGTCCACGCGCTCCGCCACGACCTGTTCTGCGGAGACGTGTACCTGGCCGACCCCAAGTCCGACCGCGAGGTGTCCACAGCCTGGGGATGGGTGCCGGTGCTCGACTTCGCGTGGGCGCTGTGCGACATCGTCGAGCAGCTGGACCGCGACCCGCGCGGCAGCCGCTCCTCGAAGCGCCAGTACGCCGAGCTCGACTTCACCGAGTCCTCGGACCTGATGCTCTTCGAGCGCCGCTTCGGCTGGGTGGACGTGGAGGCCGACTGGATGCCGGGCGACGAGCCCCCGCTCACCTTCGGCCACCGCGAGCTGCGCCGCGAGGCCCGCGACTTCCTGCACGACCTGGTCGCCGACCTCACCGACATGCACGAGGGCCTGGGCGACAACCCGGTGATCTGGGACCTCCAGGCCCGCTTCCCCCGTGTCCCGTAACGTCGCGTCCCGTAACCCCGCGTCCCGTAACGCTCCCCCTCATCCCTGGTCCTCCACCCGCACCCCCAACTGGGCGGCGAACAGCGGCGCGAGGTCCAGCAGCTGCCCCGTGCTGATCACGGCCCCCGCGAGCGCGTCCACGCCCCGCGCGATCTCGATCCGCTGCACCGTCCGCAGGTCGACGTCCGTCATCCGGACCCCGCTGAAGTCCACCCCCGTGACCACGCAGTCCCGGAACTCGACCCGCTCCAGGACCGCACCCCCGAAGTCGGGCTCGGCGAGCACGCAGCCGTCGAAGACGACGTCCTTCAGCTTCGCCTTGCGCAGATTCAGATAGTCGATCTTCCCTCCCCGCACCAGGACCCGCTCCAGGACCGACCCGTGCAGCTGCGTCCCGCCGAGCCGCGCGTCCACGATCTCCACGTCGCGCAGCGACGCCCCCGCCAGATCCGTCCCGACGCCCCGGATGCCGCTCAGGACGGAGTCCATGAAGCGCGCGCTGCGCAGCCGCGTCTCGTCCAGCGCGCAGTCCCGCACCGCACAGTCCAGGAACCGCGCCCCGGTCCCGCTCTGCCCCGCCAGATCGAGCCCCCGGAACTCCAGCCCGTCGTAGTCCCCGTCCGGCGCGAGCTCTCCCCCCTCGTACGCCTCCAGCGGCGGCAGCCGCACCTCCGCCCGTCGCGCTGCCGCGATCTTCTTCTTCCTGCCCGTCGTCATGGATCCATGGTGCCGGGCACCACTGACAACGGCCCGATGTCACATCCGCGGCCCCTCCGCGCGTCTCCCCGGTACCACCGACACCACGAGGGAGAAGGAGAACAACGGGATGCAGCGCACCATCACCGTCATCGGCGGCGGATTCGCCGGGCTCGTCGCGGCGATCACCGCCGCCGAGGCCGGCGCGACGGTCACCCTCCACGAGGCCCACGCCACGCTCGGCGGGCGGGCCCGGACGGCCGAGGGCCCGTACCGCACCAACGAGGGGCCGCACGCGCTCTACCGCCGCGGCCCGCACTGGACCTGGCTCGCGCAGCGCGGTCTCGTCGGCCCGCTCGCGCCCCTGCCGCCGCGCGAGGCGGCCCGCTTCCGCTTCCACCACGCGGGCGCGCTGCGCCGCACCCCGCCCCTCCGCTTCCTGCGCCACACGCTCCGTACGGCCGAACAGGCCCCCGTCGACACCGACTTCCGCACCTGGGCCACGCGGGTCGCCGGCCCCGAGGCGGCCGCTCAGGCCGCCGCGTACAGCGGGGTCGCCCTGTTCCACCACGACCCCGGCGCGCTCTCGGCCCGGTTCGTGCAGGAGCGGCTGCACCGGGCGGCCGCGCTGCCGCCGGAGGCGACGTACGTCCGCGGCGGCTGGGGCCAGCTGGTCGAGCGGCTGGCGGCGCGTGCCCGGGAGCTGGGCGTACGGATCGAGACGAGCTCCCGCCTCACCGAACTGCCCGTCGCCGACGGCCCGGTGGTGGTGGCGACGTCGCTGGCGGCGGCCTCGGGGCTGCTGGGGGACGCGAGCCTGCGCGGGGAGAGCGGCCGTACGGTCCTCCTCGACCTGGCCCTGCGCACCCGCAAGGGCGACCCGTTCATCGTCTCGGACCTGGACGCGCCTGGCTGGATAGAACGCTTCACCGCGCAGGACCCGTCCCTCGCCCCGGCGGGCGAGCAGCTGATCCAGGCGCAGTTCCCGATCGCACCGGAGGCGTCGAAAGCGGACGGCGTGGCGCATGCCGAGCGCCTGCTGGACCTCGGCTTCCCGGGCTGGCGCGAGCGCGAGGTCTGGCGCCGGGAGGCGGTCTCCGGGGGCCGTACGGGGGCGGTGGACCGCCCGGGCACGACCTGGCGCGACCGCCCGGCGATCGACCGGGGCGACGGGGTGTACCTGGTGGGGGACGAGGTGGCGGCGCCCGGGGTGCTGTCGGAGGTGTCGTTCACGAGCGCGGTGGAGGCGGTGTCGCTGGCGCTGCGGACGAGAAGGCTTGACCTCAAGTCCACTTGAGGTCAGAGGCTGTACGCGTAGCCACACACCAGCCACCCAAAATCGGGGAGTTCACCATGCACGCGATCCGACTCCACGCCTTCGGCCCGGCCGAGAACCTCACGTACGAGGAGGTCCAGGACCCGGTCCCCGGCCCCGGCCAGGTACGGATCGCGGTCGCCGCCGCGGGCGTGCACCTCCTGGACACGGTCCTGCGCATGGGCGGCACCGGCCCCTTCCCGGCCCCGGCCGAGCTGCCCACGATCCCGGGCCGCGAGGTGGCCGGCACGGTGGACGCGCTGGGCGAGGGGACGGACCCGTCGTGGCTGGGCCGGCGCGTGGTGGCCCACCTGGGCATGGCCCCCGGGGGCTACGCGGAGAAGGCGGTCGTCGACGCGGCGAAGCTGCACGCCCTGGCGGACCACGTGGGCGAGGCGGAGGCGGTCGCGATGATCGGGACGGGCCGTACAACGCTCGGGATCCTCCAGTTCACGGAGCTCGGCCCGGAGTCGATCGCGATCGTCCCCGCGGCGGCGGGCGGCATCGGCACCCTCCTCGTCCAGTACGCGAAGAACGCGGGCGCCACGGTCATCGGCCTCGCGGGCGGCCCGGAGAAGGTGGCCCGGGTCCAGGAGAACGGCGCCGACCTGGCCGTCGACTACAAGCTCCCGGACTGGCCGGACCGGGTCCGCGCGTTCCTGGGCGACAGGACGGCGACGGTCGTCTTCGACTCGGTCGGCGGCGACACGGGCCGCGCGGCGGTCGACCTCCTGGGCAAGGGCGGCCACCACGTGGTCTTCGGCTGGTCCAGCACGGGCCTCCAGGACGGCGAACCCCTCACGTTCACGGAGGAGGAGCTCGCGGCCAGGGGCATCACCTCGGAGTCCGTCCTCGGCCCGACGATGCTCCAGAAGGCGGGCGGCGACATCCGCAACCTCGAAAGCGCCGCCCTCGCCGCGACCACCGAGGGCACCCTCCGCCCGGCCGTCCACCCCTTCCCCCTGGCCGCCGCGCCGGAAGCCCACCGGGCGCTGGAGACCCGGGGGACGATCGGGAAGGTGGTGCTCATCCCGTAGCGGAGGGGAGGCCGCCGACGGAGACGGCCGGCCCTCGGCAAGGGGTACCGGGGACCGGCCGGATGGGCGCTGCTCAGGCGTCGTCGCGGAGGGCCAGCCTCATGATCGCGGCCCACAGTGCCTTGACTGCGAGTGCGACTGCGAACCGTGAGGCCAGCTCCTTGATCCAGGACTCCTTATCCTTTGCGGCCATCTTGCAACCTCCTCGTCCGGGCCTACGGCGAGCTGAAGCTCACCGCCGAGGTGGCAGGGAAACCACCCCGAACGAGGAGGGGGACACCGGCCCCGGCGAGGCCCCCTTCGCCTCCGCCGGGGCCGGGCCCCCTATACACCCGGATCAATGAGGTTGCATGGATCCAGGCTACTCGTCGACGGCCCGTAACTCCCCTTAAAGGCAAGCCAGTTGGCGCGAAAGCGCTACCCGCCCGTACCCAGCCTGTGGAGGGCGTCGTCCGTGAGCCGGTTCACCGTCCACTCGTCCATGGACACCGCGCCGAGCGACTTGTAGAAGTCCAGGGCGGGCTCGTTCCAGTCCAGGACCGACCACTCCAGGCGCTCGTACCCGCGCTCCACGCAGATCCGGGCCAACTCGGCCAGCAGGGCCTTCCCGTGGCCGCCGCCGCGGCTCGACGGGCGGACGTACAGGTCCTCCAGGTAGATGCCGTGGACTCCGCGCCAGGTCGAGAAGTTGAGGAACCACAGGGCGAAGCCCACCGGTTCGCCCTCGGGGGACTCCGCGATGTGGGCGTAGGCGGCCGGCTGCGCGCCGAAGAGGGCCTCGTGGAGCTGCTCGGGGGTCGCGCGGACCTCGTGCGAGGCCTTCTCGTACTCCGCGAGTTCGCGGACCATCGCGTGGATCACGGGCACGTCGGCAGGTGTGGCGGTACGAATCATGCCCCCAGCCTGCACCGCGTCAGCGTGCTCGTACCACCCGTCCGGCTACCACCCGTCCGGCTACCACCCGTCCAGCCATCACCCGTCCGGCTACCGCCCGCCACCCGTCATCAGGCTCCGGGCGATCACGACCTGGTCCGGGTCGAGGGCCGGCTCGCCGTCCTCCACGTCCCACAGCCCGTTCTGCAGCACCCGCCCCAGCGTCCACGCCAGCGCCCGCTCACGATCGAGCCCGAGCCGCTCCGTCAGCAGGTCGAACCGCCACCGCGTCACGACCGCCGGGTCCGCGCCCTCGTCGGCATCCTCGCCCCAGAGGTCCGTCAGCGCGGGAAGCAGATCGAACCCCGGGTCCCCGGCCAGCGGCTTCGGGTCGATGGCCAGCCACGGCTCGCGGTCCGCCGCGAGGATGTTGTCGTAGTGCAGGTCCCAGTGGAGCAGCCGGTCGCCCGGCTCGCCCATGACCTCCCGTACCGCCGCCGCGCAGTCCCGCAGCAGCGCCGCGTCCTCCGCGCCGAGCCGGGCCGCCGCGTCCGGGGTGTCCGCCACCATCCGCGCCGCGATCTCCCCGAGCCCCCGCAGGCCCTCCGGCGCGGGTACGGCGACCAGGCGGGCCAGCAGCTCCGCGAGGATCCGTACCGCCTCCCGCGCGTCCCCCAGCGTCGACAGGTGCCGGCCCTCGTCGAGCCGCTCCAGCAGCATCGTGCCGGTCCCTGTGTCCTCCGCGAGGAGCCGTACGGCCCCGGCGCCGTCCCAGATCCGCAGCGCCTCCGCCTCGCCCGCGCTCTCCTCGTCGAGGAGCTGCATCTTCAGCGCCGCGCGCGTACCGTCCGCGCTCCGGATCACCGGCAGCACCAGCGAGGCGACCCCGTACATCGAGGGCCCGGTCACCCGCAGCCCCCACCGGTCGAGGAACTCCCGCGCCCGCCCGGGCAGCGCCGCGACGAACGCGCGGCCGGCCTCCCCGTTGTACTTCGCCTGGGACGCTGCCAGTTCGGCGGGAATCTCGATCACAGGACGAAGCTACACACGCGCGTGCGGAGGCACACCCGAGTAAAGCCCGCCCTCAGACACCCGCGTCCCGCAGCACCCGCGCGAACGCGTCCTGGTCGTACAGCGCGTCGCCGCCCACGCCCACCTGCTGGCCGTCGAGCAACACCGTCGGCGTGCCGCCGACCCCCGAGTCCTCGAAGGCCTTCTCCGCCGAGGCGACCCAGTCGTGGTACGTGTCCTCCCGTACCGCCCGGTCGAACTCGGCGCTCCGCAGCCCGTCCACCCGGTCCGCGACCTTCAGCGGGTCCTCCGCGCCGCCGCCCGCGAACAGCGCGGCCTGGAACTCGGCGAACTTCCCGGCCTCCGCCGCCGCCCGCATCGCGTTCGCCGCCCGCGCCGAGGCCGTACCGCCCGAGCGCGCGTCGAGGAAGGACGCGACGACGTACTCGATCCGTACCTTCCCCTCGGCCGCCGCCTGCGCGAGCGCCACGGCGCCGCCCTCCTCGAACTTGGCGCAGTAGCTGCAGCGCGGGTCGAGATAGACGGTCGCGGTGTGCGGCGCCTTCGCCTCCCCGACGATGATCTTCGGCCCCTCGACGACGGTCGTCAGGCCTGCTCCGACAACGGTCGTGGGCTCGGCGCCGTTCTCCGCGACCGACGCGGACGCGGACGTGGCGGAGGACGAACATCCCGCCCCGGCCAGCGCGACGGCCCCGGCCGCGGCCAGGGCCACGGCGACGCGAACAGTCCTGCGTACGGGCATGAAAGGGTCCTTTCGGAACGGCGTGGCGGCAACGAAATCCGCACCCTCGAACCTAGGCGCGCCCCGCACCCCACCCACCACGCCGAAAGACCCTGATCCGAGGGTCCAAGGCCCCCATCCCATCCAGTACCCTCCCGCCCATGGTCAGCAGGAGCAGCGGCAACAGCACAATCAACGGCGGCATCTCGTTCTGGTACGCGCAGGAGGGCGCCCCCGCCCCGCGCGAGCCGCTGGCCGGGGACGCCACGGCGGACGTATGCATCGTCGGCGGCGGCTACACCGGCCTGTGGACGGCGTACTACCTGAAGAAGGCGGTGCCGTTCCTCAACATCACCGTCCTGGAGGCCAAGTTCTGCGGGTACGGCGCCTCCGGCCGCAACGGCGGCTGGCTCTACAACGGCATCGCGGGCCGCGACCGCTACGCCAAGCTCCACGGCCACGAGGCGGCGGTCCGCCTGCAGCAGGCGATGAACGCCACGGTCACAGAGGTCATGGAAATCTGCAGGGCCGAGAACATCGACGCCGACATCCACCAGGGCGGTGTCCTGGAGGTAGCGCACTCGCCGGCCCAACTCAGCCGCCTCAAGGCCTTCCACGCGGTGGAGATCGCGTTCGGCGAGAAGGAGCGCGAGCTGTACGGCGCCCGGGAGACGGCGGACCGCATCCGGGTCGCCGGCGCGGTCGGCTCGTCCTGGACGCCGCACGGCGCGAGCCTGCACCCGGTGAAGCTGGTCAAGGGCCTCGCGGCGGCGGTCGAGGCGCTCGGCGTGACGATCCACGAGTCGACCCCGGTCACGGAGATCAAGCCGAAGCACGCGATCACCCCGTACGGCACGGTCCGCGCGCCGTACGTCCTGCGCTGCACGGAGGGCTTCACGGCCTCCCTGGCGGGCCAGCGCCGCACGTGGCTCCCGATGAACTCCTCGATGATCGCGACGGAACCGCTCACCGACGCCCAGTGGGCGGAGATCGGCTGGCAGGGCGGCGAAACCCTGGGCGACATGGCGCACGCGTACATGTACGCCCAGCGCACGGCGGACGGCCGCATCGCCCTGGGCGGCAGAGGCGTCCCGTACCGCTACGCCTCCAAAACGGACAACGACGGCCGCACGCAGCCCGAGACGATCGAGGCCCTGCGCGACATCCTCACCCGCTTCTTCCCGTCCCTCACGGGCATCGGCATCGACCACGCCTGGTCGGGCGTCCTGGGCGTCCCCCGCGACTGGTGCGCGACGGTCACCCTCGACCGCTCGACGGGCCTGGGCTGGGCGGGCGGCTACGTGGGCTCGGGCGTCGCCACGACGAACCTGGCGGCCCGCACCCTGCGCGACCTGATCCAACAGGACTCGGGCCAGTCGGGCCCCACCGACCTGACGGCCCTCCCCTGGGTCAACCACAAGGTCCGCAAATGGGAACCGGAACCCCTCCGCTGGCTGGGCGTCCAAACCATGTACGCAGCCTTCCGCCACGCCGACCACACCGAATCCACCACCCACACAGCAACAACGTCCCGCATCGCCACCCTGGCCAACAGACTGTCGGGCCGCTGACGCGGAGGGCGGGCGGAGGCGTCAGGGCGTATCCGGCACGGTGGGGACCGCGATGAGACGTCGGAGCTCGCCGGGTGTGGGCCATGGCGCACGGCGGTGGATCATCCGATGGCAGTTGGCGCAGATCAGAGCGAGGTCACTGAGCTTCGTCCGCCCTTCGCCCGCCTCGTGCAGCGGCACGACGTGGTGACACTCGATGTAGCCGGCGCCGCGCGGGCCGTACGTCGCTTCGAAGTCGAAGTCGCATGCCTCGCAGGCGAGCCGGCGCCCCTGGCGCAGCACTGCATCGATCTTCCGCTTGCGCAGCGCCTTGTCACGCTCACGGCTCCTGTGGAGGCGTATCAGCAACTTGCCTTCGGGCGCGCTGTAGTCGTCGTCCTCGTCCTCGGCCTCAGCGGGCAGATCCTGAAGCTCGCCCGAAGCGAGGCCCTGCCAGATGCGCCGCGCCACCTCGGCCATCTCGGCCGGCCGCGCCAGGAAGTCGTTCATGACGTCGACGTCGAGTGCGTTGCCGTTCGTCGGCTTCCCTTGGTAGTCCGGGTGCCGGGAGGTGATGTCGACTGTCTTGCGGGCGACGCCGTTGGGGTTACGGAACCGCTCCGTACGCACGTCCTCGGGGTGGATCGGCATGGTCTGCAAGAGAGCAGACAGTTCGACAACGCGCTGGTCGTTGTACTCCAGCCGCTTCCAGCCGTTGTCCATCGCCAGAGCGCAGGCAAGGATGATCTCGTCGCGCGTCCAGTCGGGATCCCTCGACGAGCGAATCACGAAGCCGAGCCGGGCAAGCCACTTGACGGCGTGAGACCGGCCCCCACTCAGCTCGTCCCACCTCAACGCCCGCCCCTGGTCGAACTTGTGCGCCACCCCGGCGATGGCCTTCGAGTCGTACGTCCGCCCCTCGTGCACGAGGAAGTACCCGGTCGCAGGCTTGTACCCGTACGCGGAGAGGAACGCGTCGCGCCCCAACTCGTCATACTCGGCTGCGGCCTTGAGGACCCCGTCCCGGCTGATCCCACCTTTATGCATGCAGGAAGGGTAGGCGCAGCCATGTACATGGCGTCAGGAAACCGGACTGCACTGGTGGCTGCTGCGGCTTCCGGACTGTAGTCGGGCAGCGGCTCGGAGAGATCGTCCAGTGGCCGGTCGGGGAACTTCCGGGCGAGGCTCACTCCCGCCGAGGCAGGGTGGCCAACGGCGGCTACGGCCCCGACTACCAGCTCCTCCCACTGGTCGGGCCGGGGCGCACGGCCCTGAGTGAGTACCAGTCCGAACGGTCCGCCTCGGCCAATGGCGAGACACCGTACTGGCCGGCGGGCCTGCTGCCGATCCTCGACTGGGGCTGCGGCATGTACGCCGCGGTGGACTGCCTCGGCGAAACCGCCACGGTCCTCCTCTTCGATCCGAACGTCCTCACGGACGACGGAGCCGCCGCCTGGTTCGTCGACGCCGGGAGCCTGTCCGAGTGGCTCGAGATCTGGCTTACCGGAACCGGGTGGTACCAAGAGGACGCCGACGAGGACGAAGAAGCGGCAGAACCAACCCCATGGGAAACGGCCGCCGCCCGAATCGCGGAGTGACCGAGCCACAGATGGCCCGCCCATGGCTGACCGCTCCTGGTCTCACCTGCGCTGGCGGGGCGCAGAGTTCGCGTTCGTCCACCGCTGTTCGTCAGCGTTGTCACACAGTTGGACGCTCACGGCGCAACGGCCAATCATGGCCGATGCCGTTGGCAGTGCCGGCTCCAGATCAGCTCCGAGACACAAGCTCGAACGTCAGTGGTGCCGCTGATTCGAGGTCGATCGTGTCTCCGTCGTCCTCGGAGAGAGCCTCGTCGGGGCAGTCAACAGGGACTACGACCAGCATCGTGTGAGGGCGGGGAAGCCACCCGACATCCTGTGGAGGGTCGTAGCGGCCGATATCGACGATTCGCACCAGCGTCTCAGGTATGCCTACGAGGCAGCTGTCACCGACGTGCAGGTTCCATGGCTCAGGATCGGTCTTGAACAGGCTCATGGTCCACTCCGGGGAGTCGGGCGACATCGCGAAGGCTCTGCGGCCGTTCCACCTGACCTCAGACTGTTGATCGATCTCGGCCCATGGCCACTCGACCGAGGCGTAGAAACGAGACACCTCGGCCACTCGGCCTTCAGCCGGCGGGCAGCTGACCCGTAGAACGTCGCCGACCTGGAACTCGTGATGCGGTGGGTTCTTGTCCATGGCTGGATCCCCCACCTTCCGGCACGTACGTCGCACGGGACGCGATCATGCCGAAGGGCCGGCCCCAGGGAGATGCCCCCGCGTGCCGGCCCTTCGTCCAAGAGCCCCCTGTCGGGTTCGAACCGACGACCCCCGCTTTACAAGAGCGGTGCTCTGGCCAGCTGAGCTAAGGAGGCAGCGAGTGCAGTGTAACCAACCAGGGACCCCGCCCGGTCGGAAATCTCGTCGGGGCCGGAGTGCTGACAGATGCCGCCACGGCAGGTAGCGTCGCCTTCAGTTCACTTAGGTGGACTAGACCTCAATCCTTCCTTTACTCGGATCGTCCGGCACGTTCCTGCCGGTGAAGGGACACGCCACCATGGCTTCTGTCACGTTCGACAAGGCGACCCGGCTCTACCCGGGTTCCGACAAGCCCGCCGTCGACCAGCTCGAGATCGAGATCGAGGACGGCGAGTTCCTCGTCCTCGTCGGGCCCTCCGGCTGCGGCAAGTCCACCTCCCTGCGCATGCTCGCCGGGCTCGAGGACGTCAACGGCGGCTCCATCCGCATCGGTGACCGCGACGTCACGCACCTGCCGCCCAAGGACCGGGACATCGCCATGGTGTTCCAGAACTACGCGCTCTACCCGCACATGACCGTCGCCGACAACATGGGCTTCGCCCTCAAGATCGCCGGCGTCAACAAGAGCGAGATCCGCGCCAAGGTCGAAGAGGCCGCCAAGATCCTCGACCTCACCCCGTACCTGGACCGCAAGCCCAAGGCGCTCTCCGGCGGTCAGCGGCAGCGTGTGGCGATGGGCCGCGCCATCGTGCGTGAGCCCCAGGTCTTCCTCATGGACGAGCCGCTGTCGAACCTCGACGCCAAGCTCCGCGTGTCCACCCGTACGCAGATCGCGAGCCTCCAGCGTCGGCTCGGCATCACCACCGTGTACGTCACCCACGACCAGGTCGAGGCCCTCACCATGGGCGACCGCGTCGCGGTCCTCAAGGACGGTCTGCTCCAGCAGGTCGACTCGCCGCGCAACATGTACGACCGCCCGGCCAACCTCTTCGTCGCCGGCTTCATCGGCTCCCCCGCCATGAACCTGGTCGAGGTCCCGATCACCGACGGCGGCGTGAAGTTCGGCAACAGCATCGTCCCGGTCTCCCGCGACGCGCTCTCCGCCGCCTCCGCCAAGGGCGACACGACCGTCACGGTCGGCATCCGCCCCGAGCACTTCGACGTCTCGGGCGCCACCAGCAAGGAAGGCCTGGCCGTCTCCGTCAACGTCGTCGAGGAGCTCGGCGCCGACGGTTACGTCTACGGCTCCGCCCGCGTCGGCAGCGAGGACAAGGACCTGGTCGTCCGCGTCGGCGGCCGCGCCGTCCCGGAGAAGGGCTCCACGCTCCACGTCGTGCCGCGCCCGGACGAGCTGCACGTCTTCTCCACCTCCACCGGTGAGCGGCTCTCCGGCTGACCCCACCTGAACCGCCCAACGGCCCCGCATCTCCTGGAGATACGGGGCCGTTCGCGTCGTCATCGGGTATGTCGACAAATACCCCGGCAGAGCGCTCAATTCGGGCACCTCGTCAACACCCGATTCGAAAAGCCGCCTCGAACCATCCCCCGCGAGAGTGACTAAATGTCGCCATATCATCACCGGCCGCTACGCTCGCCTCCGTGACGCACACTGCCCGCCGTATCGGCCGCTCTCTCGCCCTCGTCCTGCCCGTCGTCCTGGTGCTCTCCGGGACGCTCGCGGTCTCCGCCGTCCCGTGGGCCGGCAAGGGCTCCGACACCCAGATGCTCACCGCATCCTCCGAGGACGTCTCCGTCCCCGCCAAGTCCCGTGCCCCGCAGGATATTCTGCGCGACCGCCTCCTCGCTGAGCTTCAGGAGAAGGACCCCGGCACCGCGTTGACGCACCTCCAGCGCGAGATCGAGAACACGCCCTCCCTCGCCAAGCACTGCATGTCCATCGCCCGCGCCCTCGGCAAGGCCGCCGTACGCCACTACGGCCCCACCCGCGCCCAGTCCTACTCCCGCCCGGTCTGCGACACCTCGTTCGCGACCGGCGTGATGTACGCGAGCTGACGCCGCGACGCTGAACGGCTGCCTCATCCGGTGCGCATATCGTTCGCGGTATGGAAACCTCCCCGACGCAGGCCGTGGTCCTGGCGGGCGGCCAGGGCTCGCGCCTGCGCCCGTACACCGACGACCGCCCCAAGCCGATGGTCGAGATCCCCGGCACCGGGACCCCGATCATCGGCCATCAGCTGTCCTGGCTCGCCGCCGAGGGCGTGACCGACGCCGTCGTGTCCTGCGGCCATCTCGCCGAGGTGCTCCAGGACTGGCTCGCCTCCGCCGATCTTCCGCTGCGCGTGAAGACCGTCGTCGAACCCGAGCCGCTCGGCCGTGGCGGCGGCCTCAAGTACGCCGCCGCGCACCTGCCCGAGCCCGCACAGCCCTGGTACGCCACCAACGGCGACATCTGGACCCGCTTCTCCCTGCGTGAGATGGCGGCCTTCCACGCCGAACGCGACGCCACCGCCACCCTCGCCCTCGCCCGCCCCCGCATCCCGTGGGGCGCCGTCGAGACGGACACCTTCGGGCACATCACCGACTTCATCGAGTCGCCGCCGTCGCCGTACCTCATCAACGCGGGCGTGTACGTCTTCTCCGCCGCGTTCACCGAGCTGCTCCCCGACCGGGGCGACCACGAGCGCACCACCTTCCCCCGCCTCGCCCGCGAGCGCCGCCTCGCCGGCTTCCCGCTGCCCCAGGGGGCCTACTGGCGCGCCATCGACACCGCCAAGGACCTCACCGAGGCCGCCAAGGAGTTGGCCGCCCAGCGCGCCGTGTAAGAGCTCCTGAGTACGTACGCCGAAGGGCGGCACCGCCTTTGTTCGCGGTGCCGCCCTTTGTCCTGCGTACGCCTGCTCTCAGCCCAGCAAGCCGCCGATCGGGTTCCTGTTCCCCCCGCTGCCGCCCGACGACGAGCCGCTCGTCGGCTCGCTCGTGCCCGTGCCGCCGCCGCTGCCGCCGTTCGAGCCGCCCGAGCTCGTCGGGCCCGAGCTGGTCGACGGCGGGGCCGCCGGCCTCGACTGGGTCGGGGTACGGGTGCCGGTGCCCTGCGTCGAGGTCGGCCGGCTCCCCTCCGCCCGGCCGGTCTCGCGGGCGGACTCGGTCGGCTCGGCCGTCTCGTCCTTCTCGCTCTCCCCGCTCGCGCCCTGCGTCGCCGACGGCTTGGGCCGCGTGGAGGCGGACTGGGACGGGGTGCGCTCGCCGGGCTCCGCGGGGAGCGTCCGGCCGGGCAGGTGGTTGATCGGGTCGTCGTTCGGACCGGGCACGGTGACCATCTCCGCCGACCGCACCGCCCCGCCGAGCACCGAGCCGACGAGCAGCGTCAGACCGACGACGACCGAGGTGACCAGCGCGCCGCGGCGCAGGACCCGGCGGCGCAGCTCCCACAGCTCCGAGCGCGGGCCGAGCGTGCGCCAGGCCTCGCCGGCCAGGCGGCCGTCGATGGAGTAGACGGGGGCGCCGGCGATGATCAGCGGGGACCAGGCGGCCAGGAAGATGATGTCGGCCGAGTCGTAGACCGGGACGGTCTTCCAGCTGACCGTCAGGAGCAGGGCCGCCGACAGCAGGGCGCCGATGACGGCACCGACCCGCTGCCAGAGGCCGAGGACGGTGAGGACGCCGACGACGACCTGGAGGAAGGCGACGGTCAGTCCGGCGCCGACCGGGTGCTGCAGGGCGAAGTCCCGCAGCGGTTCGGCGAGGGCCCAGGGGTTCAGCGAGTTGAGCCACTTGACCATGGAGCCGCGCTCGCCGCCGTCGAAGTAGACGGGGTCGCAGAGCTTGCCCATGCCCGCGTAGATGGAGATGAAGCCGAGGAAGACGCGGAGCGGGAGGAGGACGACGCCGAGGTTCATCCGGCGCCCGGGGTAGTAGGCGTGCCGGACCGGGTCGGCGCCGTGGCGCTGCGACGCGCGGGCGCCGAACTCGTCGCCGTCCGCCCCGTCCCCGCCCCCGGCATCTCCGTACGAGCCCTGGCGCGACAGCTCGTACGGAGCCTCGTACGGCTGGTCGAAGGCGCCTTCGGCGCGGCGCATCGGGGGCAGCAGCGGCGCGTCGGCGGGGACGACGGGCGTCGGCATCGTGTCGTCGATCCGCGGGATGGCCTGCGTGGCGCCCGCGTCGAGGTGCCCGGGGGGCTCCATAGTGGAGACCGACGACTCCCGGACGGCCTGGAGCAGTCCGGTGGCCCCGGGTGAGGACTTGCCGGTCCATACGACGGGGCGGCGGCGCCCGGCGGCCCCGCCCGCCGCTGCTGCCACTCCGGCGAGGGCCGGACCGCGAGAGGCGGCGGCGAACTTCGGCTGCTGGGCCGGCGCGAGCCGCACACGGAAGCTGGCGTGGTTCACGATGACCTGCGCGGGATCGGAATCCACCTTGAGCATGCTCAGCGCGGGCTGATCGTCGAACCCCGGCCGGGGCGTTCTGGTGTCCACACTCATCTAACCGAGTGACGGGGGGTTTGGACACTGCCTTGACGGGCTCGGAATGTCCGAGACCCGTCAAGATCGCGCCATTCGTACCGGTGTACGGGAAGACGTACGTGAGGGATACGGGACGGCTACGGGAAGGCGTACGCGAAAGGCCCAGCTCAGCGAGCTGGGCCCTTCCCTGAGTGCCGTGCCGACGTCACTTCGCGCGGCGGCGGGCGACCTCGTAGAGGACGATGCCCGCGGCGACACCGGCGTTCAGCGACTCGGCGCCACCGGGCATCGAGATGCGGACGCGGTAGTCGCAGGTCTCGCCGACGAGGCGGCCGAGGCCCTTGCCCTCGCTGCCGATGACGATGACGACCGGGCCGTCCAGCGCCTCCAGGTCCTCGACCGTGTGCTCGCCGTCGGCGGCGAGGCCGACGACCGTGAGGCCCTCCTTCTGGAAGCCCTCCAGGGCGCGCGTCAGGTTGGTGACGCGGGAGACCGGCGTACGGGCTGCGGTGCCGGCCGAGGACTTCCAGGCGCCCGCGGTCATCCCGGCCGCGCGGCGCTCGGGGACGACCACGCCGTGACCGCCGAAGGCGGAGACGGAGCGGACGATCGCGCCGAGGTTGCGCGGGTCGGTGACGCCGTCGAGGGCCACGATCAGCGGGTCCTCGTGAGCGTCGTAGGCGGCCGCCGTGAGGTCCTCGGGGTGCGCGTACTCGTACGGCGGGACCTGCAGGACGAGGCCCTGGTGGTTCAGGCCGTTCGTCATCCGGTCCAGCTCCTGGCGCGGGGCCTCCATCAGGTGGATGTTGCCCCGGTCGCCGGCGAGCTTCAGCACGTCGCGGACGCGCTCGTCGTTGTCGATGAACTGCTGGACGTACAGCGTGGTCGCGGGCACGCCGTCGCGGAGCGCCTCGAAGACCGGGTTACGGCCGACGACCATCTCCGAGGTGCCCTTGGGGCCGCCGCGGCGGGGCGCGGGGCGGCGCTTGGCGGCCTGTCGGGCGATGGCGTTGGAGACGCGGAACGCCTTGTGGCCCTTGCGGTCCTCGGCCTTCGGCGTGGGGCCCTTGCCCTCGAGGCCCTTGCGCCGCTGGCCACCGCTGCCGACCGTCGCGCCCTTCTTGTTGGACGTGCGGCGGTTCCTGCGTTGGCTGTTCCCGGCCATGACTACCTAATCCTCGGTGTTGCGTGCATAGGTCTGTAAGTGAAGTGTGCCGCCCGGCTCCCCGCGCGGCACATCATCAGCGGCTGCCCAGCGTCCAGCGGGGGCCTTCGGGGCTGTCCTCGATGGCGAGGCCGGACTGGGCGAGCTGGTCGCGGATCGCGTCCGCGGTGGCCCAGTCCTTGCGCTCGCGGGCCGACTCGCGCTGCTGGAGCACCATGCGTACGAGGGTGTCGACGACGCCGTGGAGCTCCTCGCCCCGGTCGGTCTCCTCGGCCCAGTGCGGGTCGAGGGGGTCGAGGCCGAGGACGCCGAGCATGGCACGGACCTCGGCCAGGCGGGCGATGGCCTCGTCCTTGTCGTCGGCGGCGAGCGCGCTGTTGCCCTGGCGGACGGTGGTGTGGATGATCGCGAGCGCCTGCGGGACGCCCAGGTCGTCGTCCATCGCCTCGGCGAACGCGGGCGGCACCTCGGGGGCGGGCGGTACGGTCTTGCCCGCCTTCTCGGTGACGCGCTGGATGAATCCCTCGATGCGCGCGAACGCGGCCTCGGCCTCGCGCAGCGACTCCTCGCTGTACTCGATCATCGAGCGGTAGTGCGGGGTGCCCAGGTAGTAGCGCAGGACGATGGGGCGCCAGTTCTTCACCATCTCGGAGACGAGCACCGAGTTGCCGAGCGACTTCGACATCTTCTCGCCGCTCATGGTGACCCAGGCGTTGTGCACCCAGTACGAGGCGAAGTCGTCGCCGAACGCCTTGGCCTGGGCGATCTCGTTCTCGTGGTGCGGGAAGATCAGGTCGAGGCCGCCGCCGTGGATGTCGAAGGCGGAGCCCAGGTACTTGTGCGCCATCGCCGAGCACTCCAGGTGCCAGCCGGGCCGGCCGCGGCCCCACGGCGTCTCCCAGTCGGGCTCGCCGGGCTTGGTCGCCTTCCACATGGCGAAGTCGCGCGGGTCCCGCTTGCCGGAGACGCCCTCGTCGGGCTGGCGCAGGTCGTCGATGTCCTGGTTGGAGAGCTGGAGATAGCCGGGGTACGAGCGGACGTTGAAGTACACGCTGCCGTCGGCCTCGTAGGCGTGCCCGCGCTCGATGAGCCCGCGCATCATCTCGACCATCTCGGTGACATGGCCGGTGGCGCGGGGCTCGTAGGTGGGCGGCAGGCAACCGAGGGCGTCGTAGCCGGAGTTGAAGGCGCGCTCGTTCTCGTAGCCGATGGACCACCAGGGGCGGCCCTGGTCGGCGGCCTTGGCGATGATCTTGTCGTCGATGTCGGTGACGTTGCGGACGAACGTGACGTCGTAGCCGCGGTACTCGAACCAGCGGCGCATGATGTCGAAGTTGAGGCCCGACCGGATGTGCCCGATGTGCGGGGCGGCCTGCACGGTGGCACCACAGAGGTAGATCGAGACGGTGCCCGGTGTGAGCGGGGTGAAGTCACGGATCTGCCGGGCGCTGGTGTCGTACAGGCGAATAGTCACCACTCCAGGGTAGTGGGCGTGTGGTAGTGCCCCGCGACCGATTGCCGGTCGCGGGGCGAGATTTTCGTCGGACGTCAGGCGGTACGGCAGCGGTACGTCGGGCCGTACGTCAGGCCGTACGTCAGGCGGTGCGGTACACCAGCGCGGTCGCGAGGGCGGCCAGGCCCTCCGCGCGGCCGGTGAGGCCGAGGCCGTCCGTCGTGGTGCCGGAGACGGAGACGGGGGCGCCGACGGCCGCGCTCAGCGCCTTCTGCGCCTCGTCGCGGCGCTTGCCGACCTTGGGCCGTACGCCGATGACCTGGACGGCGACGTTGCCGATCTCGTACCCCTCGGCGCGGACGATCCGGGCGGCCTCGGTGAGGAGGGTGACGCCGGAGGCGCCCGACCACTCGGGGCGCGAGGTGCCGAAGTGGGCGCCGAGGTCGCCGATGCCGGCGGCGGAGAAGAGCGCGTCGCAGGCGGCGTGGGCGGCGACGTCACCGTCGGAGTGCCCGGCGAGCCCGTACTCCTCGTCCTCCCAGAGGAGGCCGGCGCACCACAGTTCGCGGCCCTTCTCGAAGGCGTGGACGTCGGTGCCGATGCCGGTCCGCGGGATCAGGGGCGGGTTCAGCGGCTCAGAAGCCATCGTTGGCCCTCCGGCGGGCGAGTACGGCCTCGGCGAGTACGAGGTCCAGCGGGCGGGTCACCTTGAACGCCTCCTCGTGGCCGGGCACGACCACGACGGGCGCGCCGAGCCGCTCGACCATGCCGGCGTCGTCCGTGGCGCCATCACCGGTGAGGGCGACGGTCGCGTGCGCGTTGACGAGGGTCTCGTAGTCGAAGCCCTGCGGGGTCTGGACGGCGCGCAGCCGGGAGCGCTCGGGGGTCGCGACGACGCTCTCGGGGTCGCCCTTCGTCGCCGCGGGCTCGACCTCCTTGACGGTGTCGGCCACCGGCAGGGCGGGGACGACGGCGACGGCCCCGTCGCGGACGGCCTCGATGACCGAGTCGACGGTGTCGACGGGGACGAGCGGGCGGGCCGCGTCGTGGACGAGGACGGTGGTGACGCCCTCGGGGAGCGCCGCGAGACCGAGGCGTACGGATTCCTGGCGGGTGTCACCGCCGGGGACGACGAGGTAGTCGGTGCGCTCGGGCAGCGCGTGGTCGTCGAGGAGGTTCTTGACCTCGACGGCGCCGTCCGAAGGAGCGACCACGACGACGAGGGAGACGGCGCGCGAGGCGGCCATCGCCCGGACGGCGTGGATGAGCATGGGGGTGCCGTTCAGCGCGCGGAGCGCCTTGGGGGCGCCCGGGCCGAGGCGTACGCCCCGGCCCGCCGCGGGGATCACCACGGCGGTCCGTGTGGGACGCGTTTCGTCAGTCATCGCTTGCACTCCGGCAGGTTTGTTTCCTCGGCGGACATGGGTATGGCCCTGGGGGTGCCCCCGGCCGACGGCTGGGGGGAGTGCCGGCGCACCGCCTTGACCGGGCCCTTTCCGTGACGACGGTCGGGGCGTGGCGCGTGGCACAAGGTCCGTGGGACGCGAGGGGGCTGGGGATACGGGAGTTTCGTGGACGGACGCGTCACGAGACGGACGTCACCTCGTACGCCGCTGCTCGACGACGCGGACGTCACCGGCGCCGCGGACGTCATCGGCACTGTGGACGTCACCGGCGCTCAGGGCTTGTGGCTCCTGAGACGAAACATGCCGCAGCGCCCGGCGGCAGCGCTGTGTGAAACACAGCACGCCAACGGGCACCGCGGCATCGCTTCATTCAGGACGCGAGGACCTCGTCGAGGAGAGCCTCGGCCTTGTCCTCGTTCGTGTTCTCCGCGAGCGCCAGCTCGCTCACCAGGATCTGCCGAGCCTTGGCGAGCATGCGCTTCTCACCTGCGGAGAGTCCGCGCTCGCGCTCCCGGCGCCAGAGGTCGCGGACCACTTCGGCGACCTTGATGACATCGCCGGAGGCGAGCTTCTCGAGGTTTGCCTTGTAGCGTCGGGACCAGTTCGTGGGCTCCTCGGCGTACGGCGCGCGCAGCACCTCGAAGACCCGGTCCAGCCCATCCTGACCGACTACATCGCGAACACCGACGAACTCCGCATTGTCCGCCGGCACACGAACCGTCAGGTCGCCCTGGGCGACCTTGAGCACCAAGTAGGTCTTGTCCACGCCTTTGATCTGGCGAGTTTCGATGGCCTCGATCAGCGCGGCCCCGTGATGGGGATAGACCACGGTGTCGCCAACCTTGAACGTCATGTGACAGGTACCCCTTCCGTGGCTATCCAGGGTAACACGGATACGGCTTCTTCTGAATGGCGTTTTCGCAGGTCAGGGCATATCTCGGGGCTTGACAACAGCGACGGGGACGTGCTGCGGAGGGCTTCCGGAGGGCGGTATTCGCAGGTCGGAGCGGCTGCGCGGACGGAGAGAAACGCGGGCGTCACGCCCGCCCGGGGGGCTCCGGAGGGGGCGGGATGCCCCGTTTTGCGGGGTTCGGAGCGTACAACCTCACGTACTCCGTTCGAGGATCGGCCACCCATGCGGATGCATCCCGGACCGAATCTCGAATTGATCACCCACAGGTGTGAACCGAGTTTTTCCGTGGGCCGGACAGTGGAATGCGAGCGCGATGCGCGCGCGATCCGAGGACGATCGCCGAATTGATCAAGTCGGTTATGTGAACAGCGCGTCAATGCGACGTGATCAGGCCATCGCGAAGCGGGTTCGGGACGGCCGCGGGGATGCTCGCGGGGAGGGGTGCCGAGGGGGCCGGCGGGAGGGTGGCGGGAGGGGTGGGGCCTGAAGGGGCGGGTCGGGTGCGGGTGGGAGAGGGTGGCTCGGTAACCTAAGCCCGCTGACGCACCTTTAGCTCGCCCTTAGCCGGTTGGTCCTGAGCTCGACTCCAGCCGACTCGTCCATGCTGTTCCGTACGTCCTAGGAGATGCCGCCGCCGTGAGCCGCAGCCTTCGACGCGGCGCCCTCGCCGCCACCGCCATCGTGATCTCGATCGCCTCGCTGTCCGCCTGTGGCGCCGGGAACAACGCGCAGACCCTCGGCGTCCGGCCGGACAACGCCGCCGTCACGGTGGAAGACGTCAAGATCCAGAACGCCCTGGTGATCACCCAGCCGACCGTCGGCGCGGCGGGTCCCGCCGTCGTCTCGGCGACGGTGTTCAACAACGGCAGCACGCCGCAGACGCTCGACTCGATCACCATGCCCGGCTCCTCCGGCCAGGTGAAGCTCAAGCCCGCCACGGGCTCGGGCCCGATCACCATCGCCGCCGGCGGCTCGGTCGTCATCGGTGGCAAGGGCAACGCCTCCGCCACGATCGAGAACGGCCACGAGGCCGTGAAGGACGGCGGCGCGCAGGAGCTCGTCTTCAAGCTGAGCCAGACCGGCGACGTGGCCCTGGAGGCCTTCGTCGTCCCGGCGACCAGCTACTTCAAGGAGTACGGCCCGACCGAGATCCCGCAGCCCCCGGCCGCGAAGCCGACCGGTTCGGCCACCGCGACGCCGACCGGCGAGGCGGGCCACGGCGCGAAGCCCGGCTCCACGGCCACCCCGACGGGCACCGCGACCCCGACCGGCACCGGCACCCCGTCGGGCGAGGCCAGCCACTCGGCCGGCCACTGACCCACACGTACGGAGTACGCCGGAGGGGCGGGCCACTGGATCACTCCAGCGGCCCGCCCCTCCGGCTGTACGCAAGGTTTACGGCTCGAACTTGTAGCCCAGGCCTCGGACCGTCACCAGGTAGCGCGGGGCGCCCGGGTCCGGCTCGATCTTGGCGCGGAGGCGCTTGACGTGGACGTCGAGGGTCTTGGTGTCGCCCACGTAGTCCGCGCCCCAGACGCGGTCGATCAGCTGCATACGGGTCAGCACGCGGCCCGCGTTGCGCAGCAGCATCTCCAGGAGGTCGAACTCCTTGAGCGGGAGGTCGACCTTGCCGCCGGAGACCGTCACGACGTGGCGGTCCACGTCCATCCGGACCGGGCCGGCCTCCAGGGCGGCGGGGGTGACCTCCTCCGGCTCACCGCGGCGGCGCAGGACCGCGCGGATGCGGGCGACGAGCTCCCGCGAGGAGAAGGGCTTGGTCACGTAGTCGTCGGCTCCTATTTCCAGCCCGACGACCTTGTCGATCTCGCTGTCCTTGGCGGTCACCATGATGACCGGGACGTTCGAGCGGCCGCGCAGCTGGCGGCAGACCTCGGTGCCGGGCAGGCCCGGCAGCATCAGGTCGAGGAGGACGAGGTCCGCCCCGTTGCGCTCGAACTCGTCGAGGCCGTCGGGCCCGGTCGCGGCGACCGCGACCTCGAAGCCTTCCTTGCGGAGCATGTACGAAAGGGCGTCGCTGAAGGATTCCTCATCCTCGACGACAAGCACTCGGGTCACGGAAGGACCTCCGGGGCAGGGAGCGGTTCGGTCATGAGATCAGGGGTGGGGGAGGTGGAGTCGGAGGAGCGGCGGTCCCGTACGGCGCCCGCCTCGGGCAGCCGCAGGGTGAAGGTGGAGCCCTGGCCTTCGGTGCTCCAGACCGTGACCTCTCCGCCGTGCGAGGCGGCCACGTGCTTGACGATGGCGAGGCCGAGACCCGTACCTCCGGTGGCACGGGAGCGGGCCGGGTCGACGCGGTAGAAGCGCTCGAAGACCCGCTCTCGGTCCTTCTCGGAGATGCCGATGCCCTGGTCGGTCACCGCTATCTCGATCAGGTCGCCGCCGGGGGCGGCCACGCGGCGGGCCGCGATGCCCACCCTCGTACGGGCCGGGGAGTAGTTGACGGCGTTCTCGACGAGGTTGCCGAGGGCGGCGGCGAGCTGGCCGCGGCTGCCCCAGACGTGCAGGTCGGCGGTGCCGCCGGAAGCCATGGTGATCTGCTTGGTGGAGGCCGTGTGCCGGGAGCGGTCGATCGCCTCGGCGACCAGTTCGTCCACCCGTACCGGCTCGGAGTCCTCCAGCGGGTCGTCGTTCTGCACCCGGGAGAGGTCGATGAGTTCCTGTACGAGGTTGGTCAGGCGGGTCGCCTCTATCTGCATGCGGCCGGCGAAGCGGGTGACCGCCTCGGGGTCGTCCGAGGCGTCCATGACGGCCTCGGAGAGCAGGGAGAGCGCTCCTGTCGGAGTCTTGAGCTCATGACTCACGTTGGCGACGAAGTCGCGCCGTACCGCTTCGATACGGCGGGCCTCGGTCAGGTCCTCGACCAGGAGCAGCACCAGGCGGGAGCCGAGCGGGGCGACGCGGGCGGAGACCGCGAGGGCCTCGCCGCGTCCGGTGCCGCGCCGGGGCAGGTCGAGCTCGACCTGCCGTATCTCTCCGTCGCGGCGGGTGTCGCGGGCCATGTTGAGCATGGGCTCGACGGCCAGCTTTCCGCCGCGGACCAGACCGAGGGCGTACGCCGCCGAGCTGGCCTTCACCACCGAGTCGCTCTCGTCGAGCACGACCGCGGAGGAGCGCAGCACGGAGAGCACGGTGTCGACGCCGGGCGGGAGCACGGCGTCGGTGTGCAGGGAGGTCCGGGTGGGTCGCGCCTGGTCGCGCTCGCTCCAGCGGAACGCCAGCATGGCGATCACGCCGGTGCACACCCCGGCGATCGCGGCCAATGCGGCGACCGCCGCGTTCACGTCCATGCCCTCAAGGTTATGCGGCACGAGAGACTCTCTCCCAGCCGTCCGAGTGGCTGCTCGAACAGTCGTCGCCCAGAGTTCACCGTGGGGACTGTACTGGTTCATTTGGACCGAACGGAGAGGCGGCCCGCGTCGCCCAGAGTTCACCGGGGCGAAAGAGCTCATTCACTTCGGGTGGAGACTGCGGACGCGTAGGGGCCCGAACGTGGGAGCGTGGGGGTCCGAGCCCGACGGGGACCCCGGACATCAGTGAGAGAGGGACATCGATGCGGGACGCGTACCACGAGGAACTTGACTCGATCGGCGAAGGCCTGGTCGAGATGGCCCGCCTGGTCGGCTCCGCGGTCGGGCGCGCCACCACGGCGATGCTCGACGCGGACCTGAAGCTCGCGGAGAGCGTGATCGCCGCGGACCAGAAGGTCGACGACCTGCAGCACGACCTGGAGGCCCGGGCCATAGCCCTGCTGGCCCGCCAGCAGCCGGTGGCCACGGACCTGCGGATCGTGGTGACGTCGCTGCGCATGAGCGCCGACCTGGAGCGCTCCGGCGACCTGGCGCAGCACGTGGCGAAGCTGGCGCGGCTGCGCTTCCCGGACTCCGCGGTCCCGCGCGACCTGCACGCGACCATCCTGGAGATGGGCCAGCTGGCGCAGCGCCTGATGGCGAAGGCGGCCGAGGTCATCATCACGAAGGACGTCGACCTGGCGCTCCAGCTGGAGCAGGACGACGACGAGATGGACCTGCTGCACCGGACGCTCTTCCAGCACCTGATCGACGACCGCTGGAAGCACGGCATCGAGACGGCCGTCGACGTGACGCTGCTTGGCCGCTACTACGAGCGGTTCGCCGACCACGCGGTGTCGGTGGCGAAGCGCGTCGTGTACCTGGTGACGGGCGAGCACGCGGACGAGCTGCAGCAGTCGGACGCCCCGGTCGAGGGCGCGTAGCCCGCGAGGGGTGACCGGACGGGTGGCGTTCGCACTCCTGTGCGCCGTTGATGCGCCCAGGGGGATGGGCATGCAATGGGGAGAGGCGACGTACGCCTCCGAGGAGGGACCCCATGGCTGATAGCGCCACCACCGACACCCAGCAGGCGATCCCGCACGACGCGGTGCTCCTGCCCGTTCTCGGCCTCAGCGGCTGCGCGTGCGGACCCGGCTGCGGCTGCGGCTGCCAGTCCGGCGGGACGTGCCAGTGCGGGGGCTGCTCCTGAGGCTCTGAGCCAGACGAACGTGCGCGGCCCCGCCCGGAGGAATCCGGGCGGGGCCGCGTGCGATCCATGGCGTCGGAGATCTCAGACGTCGAGGACGCCGACGGTCTGCGCGCCGCTGGTCTCTCCCGTCGGACGGAAGCCGAGCCCGAGGTAGAACCCCTCGGGCCCGTCGTCGCCCGGCTCCCAGGTCACGTACATCGACAGCGGCCCGCCGTCGCCGCGCCGCCGTATCTCCTCGCGTACGGCCTCGACGGCGAAACGCCCGTACCCCTTGCCCTGCCGGCCGGCGGCGATGTTGAGCCGCCAGAGTCCGCTGCGGCGGTCGTCCGGGTCCTTCTCCGGGGCCCACTGGATGTCCAGGAAGGCCATCAGGAAGCCGACGATCTCGTCGCCGTCCAGGATGAGCCGGGGCCAGGCGGTCGCACCGAAGGCGTACGCCTCCGCGAGCGAGTGCGCGACCGGGGCGACGTTCTTCTCCTGGTGGGGATGGACGCGCAGGGCGATCGCGGCGTCGACGTTGGCGGGGGTGATCTTCTCCAGCCGGACGTTCTCCGGCCGGAGTGCGGTGTCGTGGGGCATGGCACGGAGGCTATCGAGTGGATCTCCGGAGAGCTCTAGATATACGGGCGGGTGATCAGCTCGATCGCGTGACCGCCGGGGTCCTTGAAGTACACCCCTCGGCCGCCGTGCCCGTGGTTGATCTCGCCGGGGAGCCGCATCTGCGGATCGGCCCAGTGCTCGACGGAACCGTCGCAGAGCCGCTGGTACGCGCGGTCGAAGAGCTCGTCGTCGATCAGGAACGCGTAGTGCTGCATCTGGATCTCGATCTCGCCGGGCGGCGTGGCGAACTGGATCAGGACGCCGTCGGCGAGCTGGACGTTGACGAACGGCCCCCAGGACGGGGCCTCGGGGAGTTCGAGCAGCTCGCGGAAGAAGCGGGCGGACTCGGTGCTGTCCTTGGACGCGATGATGGTGTGGTTGAAGCTGACTGCCATGGGTGGAAGACCTCGCTGTGTTCGGCAGGGTGGGATGAGTGGACTCGGGTGGGGCGCACTGCCCAGGAGGTCCACGTGCCGAACGGTGGGGGTGTCGTACGCACCCCCGCTGCGGGATCAGCCTTCCACCGGCTGACCCATCCGTGTGTGGCGAAGAGTCGCCGATCCGGTGATCACGAACGTGACCTTACGCGATGGTCCGCGCCGCAACAACGGGCTTTTGGAAGGGGAATGGCCCCCTCCGAGGGGAGGGGGCCATTCCGCGCGCGTCGCGCGTTCGCTTCCGCGCCGTCCTACGCGATGTTGTTGAACTTGGTGCCCTCGCCCGCGTACAGCGGCGTCGCCTGACGGGTGAAGGGCGCGGTGACGGAGCCCGTGGAGCGGTAGACGGACGTGCCGCCCGCTCCGTACGCGATGAGGTCCGGGCGCCCGTCGTTGTCGAGGTCGCCCGCGCCGACGAGCTGGCTGAAGACCTCCCAGCCGCCGCCGACCCGCACGCGGGGGGCGAAGTTGCCGTGGCCGTCGCCCTGGTAGAGCCAGAGGACGCCGGCGGTGTCGCGGGCGATCAGGTCCCCGGCGGCGGAGCCGGCGATGTTCCCGACGGCGGTGAGCTGGTTGTAGATGCCCCAGCCGCCGCCGGCCTTGACGCGGGCGGCGAAGGGGGCGGCGGCGGAGCCCGTGCCCTTGTAGAACCAGAGCGTCCCGGCGGTGTCCGCGGCGAGCAGGTCGGTGCGGCCGTCGCCGTCGAGGTCCGAGCCGCCGGTCAGCTGGTTGTAGATGGCCCAGCCGCCGCCGACCTTGGCGCGGGGCGCGAAGGTGCCGTCGCCCTTGCCGAGGTAGTGCCAGAGCACACCGGAGCCGTCCATGGCCACGAGGTCGCCGGCCCGGTCGCCGGCGAGGTCGCCGACGGCCTCGATCTGCTTGAACATCTCCCAGCCCCCACCGACCCGGCTGCGCAGCGCGGGCTTGACCTGCCCGCTCCCCGGCCGGTCCCGCAGATCGTCCCGCCACAGCACGCCGACCGCGTCGCGGGCGAGGACGTCGGTGGAGCCGTTGTCGGTGTAGTCGTGGGGGTTGGGCGTGCGGCTGACCGTCATCTCCGAGCCCTGGCGGGCGGGCTCGCCGACGCCGTCGAGCGACGTCGCCTCGACCTCGATCGCGTACCTGCCGTTCGGCGCGTCGACGCCGTCGATGGTGCCGTCCCACGTGTAGGTGAACAGGGAGCCGGTGGCCGGGGCGTCGGCGGTCGTCCGGAACTGCTTGCCCGTGGCGACGTGCGTGAGGGTGAGGTCCAGGCGGGCGTCGGGCCGGGAGAGCGTCCAGCCGAGCGTCACCTCGCCGCCGGTCTTGTCGAGTTCAGCGACGTCGGGGACGTCGACCTGCTCGATCTTCAGAGCGGGCGGCACGGCCACCTGGCCCGTGGCGGCCACCTTGGTGACCGTCGGCGTGCCGTCCTGCGCGGCCGTGATCCGGAACAGGCCGTCGCCGTCGACGGCGTGCTTGCCGTACACGACCGCGGTGTCGTTGCCCGCGGCCGCCGCCGCGGAGCCGGAATCCAGGAGGTCGCGGATCTCGCCTGTGGTCAGGGAGACGGCTCGGACCCGCGTGGTGGGGTTGCCGTAGATCAGCCACTCGCCCACGAGTGCGGTGTACCACTCGGCGGTGTGGGCCCCCAGGACGGTCCGCTTCACCTCGCGCGTCCTGCGGTCGACGGACCGGATGATCCCCCCGGTGCCGGCCTCGTACTCGTACCAGAACACGTGCGAAGGGGAGAACTCCAGGGTGCGGTACGCGTACCAGGACTCGGTGGCAGAGTACGTCTCCGTCACCGTCGCGGTCGCCAGGTCGATCACGGCCCGGCCGCCGGTCCGGCTGTCGGCCGGCCCCGTCGCGTAGCCGACGACGACCGAGCCGTCCAGGGGCCCAGGACCGAAGTACTCGTCGGCGTCCGCGGGCAGACCCTCGATCTTGCGGGTGGTCGTCGTGCCGCCGGCCTTGGTCACGATGTGCAGCTCGGACGTGCCGTCTTCCTTGGTGAGCTGGGCGAGCACGCTCGTCGGGCTCAGCACGGACACGGAGCGGGCGTTCAGAGCGCCGAGGTCGAAGTCCACGGTCGCGGCGGCCGGATCGGCCATGTTCCGCAGGGTGAGCCCGCGCGTCTCGTCGGCCCCTCGGTGGAGGCTGACGATGTCGCTGCCCGACACGTACCAACCTCCGTCCTCGGAATCCTGGAACCGGGTCGGAGCGCTGTCGTCGTACGGCGTCCAGACCAGCTCCCGGCTGCCGTCCAGGGCGAAGGAGTACGTGAGGAAGCCAGAGGGGCCCGCGCCAGCCAGGTCGCTGCCCTTCGGGTAGACCGGAAGCGCGGCGGCCGGGTCGTCCGAGACCGGGCCCGACACGGCAACCGGGGCCGCCGCGAACGCGGTCGGCGCTGTCGCCAGCGCGCCGGCGCCCAGCGCCGTGACGGCGAGGACCGCGGTGATGGACGTGGCGAGACGCGTACCGGTGGAACGGAACTGCAAGGTGAACCCCCACGAGAAGATCGGACACGGCGATGCCGTGCCCGATCAGACCCATGATCGATTCGAATGGTTGTACGTGATCTTCGGCGGACCCTCGGACCCTCAGGCGGGCCCACCGCATGAAAAAGCCCCCTCCCCGCCGGAACCCGGCAGGGAGGGGGCTCCTTCATGCGTGGGGCTACTTCTTGCCCTGGTTCTTGACCGCCTCGATCGCCGCGGCCGCCGCCTCCGGGTCGAGGTACGTGCCGCCCGGCTTCAGGGGCTTGAAGTTCTCGTCCAGCTCGTAGACCAGCGGGATGCCCGTCGGGATGTTCAGGCCCGCGATGGCCTCGTCCGAGATGCCGTCCAGGTGCTTGACCAGGGCGCGGAGGCTGTTGCCGTGGGCCGCGACCAGGACCGTGTGGCCGTCCAGGAGGTCCGGGACGATGCCGTCGTACCAGTACGGGAGCATCCGGTCGACGACGTCCTTCAGGCACTCCGTGCGGGGGCGGAGCTCCGGCGGGATCGTCGCGTAGCGCGGGTCCGCGGACTGGGAGAACTCCGTGCCGTCCTCGAGCGCCGGCGGCGGGGTGTCGTACGAGCGGCGCCAGAGCATGAACTGCTCCTCGCCGAACTCCGCGAGCGTCTGCGCCTTGTCCTTGCCCTGGAGCGCACCGTAGTGCCGCTCGTTCAGGCGCCAGGAGCGGTGGACCGGGATCCAGTGGCGGTCGGCGGACTCCAGCGCCAGCTGCGCCGTGCGGATGGCGCGCTTCTGGAGGGAGGTGTGCAGTACGTCGGGCAGCAGGCCGGCGTCCTTGAGCAGCTCACCGCCGCGGACCGCCTCCTTCTCGCCCTTCTCGGTGAGGTTGACGTCCACCCAGCCGGTGAACAGGTTCTTCGCGTTCCACTCGCTCTCGCCGTGGCGGAGGAGGATCAGCTTGTACGGTGCGTCGGCCATGCGTCCGAGCCTAAACGACGGCAGGGGCCCCACGCGCACCGTGGACAGTCCGTGGACGGTTGACGGTCGCCGTCAATTCACTGGCGTCCGGGAAGGCCCGACTCGTAAGTTACGTGTCTGCACAGCGACACTTACAGGCACGGGGAGCCCGCCACACATGTCCTTCGACTCGTTTCGACGATCAGCCCGCGCCACCGTCTCCGGTCTCCCGCGCGGTTTCTGGTGGCTCTGGCTCTCCACCCTCGTCAACCGGACCGGCGCCTTCGTCCTGACCTTCCTGTCGCTGTACCTGACCCAGGAGCTCGGCCACTCCGCCTGGTTCGCCGGGCTCGTCGTCGCCCTGCACGGCCTCGGCGGCGTCGCCGGTTCGCCGCTCGGCGGCACCCTCACCGACAAGTGGGGCCGCCGGCCCACGATGGTCACCATGCACCTGGTGACGGCCACCTGCGCCGCCGCCCTCGCCCTGGTCACCACCGCATGGGGCGTCGCCGCCGTGGTCCTGCTCATGGGCATCTCCATGCAGGCCGTCCGGCCGTCCATCCAGGCGACCATCACCGACATGGTCCCCGAGCACGACCGCCGCCGCGCCTTCGCCCTCAACTACTGGGCCCTCAACCTCGGCTTCGCCGTCGCCGCCTTCGGCGGTGGCGCCGCGATCTTCCTCGGCTACCGCACCCTCTTCGTCATCGAGGCCGTCGCGGTCACCCTCTGCGCCCTGATCGTCTTCCTGCGCCTCCCCGAGACCCGCCCCGAGGCCCGCCGCAACCCGGCCGGCGAGCTCGTCGAGAAGGACCGCGTCAGCGTCCTCGACGTCCTGCGCGACGCCCCGTTCCGTACGCTCGTCCTCCTCAACCTCCTCATCTGCCTCGTCTTCACCGCCCCCTGGGTCGGCCTGCCGCTCTCCATGGCGGCCACGGGACTCGAACCCTCCGCGTACGGCGCCGTCATCGCCGTCAACGGAGTCGTGATCGTCGCCTTCCAGCTGCTCGTCAACAAGGTGACCGACAAGCGCTCCCCGGCGATGCTGCTCACCGTCTCCTCGCTGCTCTTCGCCGTCGGTACGGGCGCCACCGCCCTGGCCGGCACCCCGCTCGTCTTCGCCGTCACCGTCGTCGTGTGGACCATCGGCGAGATGGTCCACGTCCCGACGAACGCCGCCGCCACCGCCAAGCTCGCCCCCGAACACGCCCGCGGCCGCTACCAGGGCGTCATGGGCATGTCCTGGGCGCTGTCCGGCTTCCTCGCGCCGATCCTCGCCGGCTGGGTCGTCGACGGGCCGGGACCGGACTTCCTCTGGATGGGTACGGGCGTCATCGGAACCCTCGCCGCGATCGGGTACATGACCCGGCTCCGCAAGGTCCTCGACGAGGACGACGCACCGGTCGCGGCCGACGGTCCGGCCGACCACACTGCCGACGGTCCGGCCGACCACACCGCCGGCAGTCCGGTCGACACTCTGGCCGACGTGAAGACCAGTACCGTCTCCCCCTCCGTCAGCGCCTGAGCTCCCGCTGCGCCTCGTACAGGTTCCGGGGGCGGACCGACCCCGGAGTCCCGTACGCCTCCACGCGCGCGTGGAGCTCGCCCGTGAAGTCCGGTACGTCGATCTGGTCGAACTCCGTGACCTCGCTGATCCCCACCGTCGCGCTGTACGGCGCGATCGTGTCGATCTTGACCAGGCCCGCCCGGCCGTTGGTCACCGTCACGTTCCAGTGCGTGAACCGGGCGCCGTACAGCGGGCCCGCCGAGGCGTCGCCGCCGTGCCGGCCGTTGTTCTCGACCGTGATCTCCGTCCGTACGTTGGCGAACGGCATGCCCCGGTGCGTGTCGAAGGCGCCCATCTCCATCACCCCGCGCGACCAGACGTTGTAGCTGGAGAGCCCCTCCACGTTGATGCCGTGGAGCTGCGTCCCCGCCGGCGCCGGGACCGTACGGGCCGCGATGCGGAAGTCCTCGATCAGGTTGTCGTGCGCGCCCTCGCGGCAGAAGTACGGGTGGTGGGAGCCGCGCCCCTCGACCCGGGTGCGGCGCAGGGTGCAGGCGGAGGCGGCGACGAGACCGAAGCCGTTGTCCACGTGCCGTACGACGATGTCGTCGGCCCAGCAGTCGTACGCGCACTGGAAGGTGACGCCGTTGTAGCCCTTGTCCAGGAGGTGCGCCGACTGCGGGGTCTCGACCGCCTCCAGGGTGAGGCCCTCCACGCCCGATCCGGTCAGGGGTTCCGCGAGCGTCGTCAGGCGCGGGTCCCACTCCGGGCGCACGTCGAGCGGGAGCGGGCGCTCCAGAGTGACCTTGCGGCCCCGTACGGAGACCACGCGGACGGGCCACTCGTGGGGCACGTACGAGGTCAGCTTGGTCTTGTCGTCCCAGTGGTACGACTCGGGCCCTGCGCCGCCGCCCGCCATGTGCTCCAGGAGCGTGTGGCCGGCGTCGTCGGCGAGGCGGAGCAGAACGACCCGGCCCCGGCGTACGGCTGACGGGTCGTCGACCGTGATCGTCCAGTCGCCGCGCCGCGCGGGGCGGACGGTGGTCAGGGTCTCCCACTCGTCGCGCTTGTTGCCGGTCCAGCCCTCGAAGGGCCAGGCCTTGGCGCGGATCGCCGCGACGAGGGAGGCGTGCCGGGCCTTCGGAGCGAGCCAGATCAGGCCACCGGCCCAGGACCAGGAGGACTTGTCGCCGCCGTAGCGCGAACCGTACGGACCGATCAGCTCGGTCAGGTTCTTCGTCGCGACGAGCTTCGTCCGGCCCGAGCCGGCGCCACGCAGGACCACGTCGCTGTGGCCGATGTGCAGGAAGTCGTCGATGCGGTACGTCCCCGGCGGGATCAGCACCGTGCCGCCGCCGCGCTCCCCCGCCTCGGCGAGCGCCCGGTTGATGGCCGCGGCCGAGTCGGCGGAGCCGTCGGGGACGGCCCCGTAGGTGAGGACGTTGGCGACGACCGGCGGCCGGTCAAGGCGGGTGGCGCCCCTGCGGGCGCCCGCGCGGCCCACGTAGGGGATCTGGGGGTGGCTGTAGGGGGCGTCGGCGTACTCGCGCCAGAGGGCGGCGGTGCGTGCGGGGGCGGGGTGTGCGGGCGCGGGGCGCGACGGGGTGAATCCCGTCGTCGTCGCGGCCACCCCGACGGCCACGGCGCCGCCCACGAACTGTCTCCTGCTGATTCCCATGAGCCCACCCTCACGATTCATGTATCTGAACGATGTTCAGATCTGCGTTGGCGGTGAGCATGGCACGGCCCAGGGTGGGTACGGAAGGGGTCGTGCGGGCCCTGGGCTAGCCCTGGGCCACTCAGGACTTCTTGGTCAGGTGAGTGAACGCGTCGAGGTTCCGGGTCGACTCGCCACGCGAGACCCGCCACTCGTACTCACGCCGGATCGCGCTCGCGAAACCCAGCTCCAGAAGGGTGTTGAAGGATCCGTCCGCCGCTTCGAGGACCGAGCCGAGCAGCCGGTCCAGCTCCTCCGGGGTGACGGCGGCCAGCGGAAGCTTGCCGGTCAGATAGATGTCGCCGAGGCCGTCGACCGCGTAACTCACGCCGTACAGCTTGAGGTTCCGCTCGAGGAGCCAGCGGTGGACGGCCGGCTCGTTCTCGTCGGGGTGACGGATGACGAAGGCGTTCAGCGAGAGGGAGTGCCGGCCCACCCGGAGGGAGAGCGTCGTGAAGAGCTTGCGCGTGCCGGGGAGTTTGACGACGTACGAGCCCGGCTCGGGCGACTCCCACTCCAGCTCCGCGTCCTTGAACGTGTCCTCGATGACCCGTCGTGCGCCCTCGCCCTGCTCAGCCCGCTCAGCCATGGTGCGAGCGTACGCGACGGCGGTGATCGTGCATCGCCGCCGTGTACACGTCCGCCGTGCCCGAGGCCGCCGTGTCCCAGCCGAAGGACTCGGCGTGCCGGGCCGCCGCCGCGCCCATCCGGTCGGTCAGCGCCGGGTCGGCGAGGAAGCGGCCGAGCGCGCGGGCGTAGTCGGCCGGGTCGTGACCCTGGACCAGGAAGCCGGTGACGTCGTCCCGTACGGCGACCGGAAGGCCGCCGACCGCCGCCGCGACGACCGGGGTCCCGGCCGCCTGCGCCTCGATGGCGACCAAGCCGAAGGACTCGCTGTACGACGGCATGACCAGCACCGACGCCGCCCGGAACCAGTCCGCGAGGCGGTCCTGGCCGACCGGCGGGTGGAAGCGGACGACGTCCGCGATGCCGAGCCGGGCGGCGAGCTTCTGCAGCCCCTCCGGCTTGGCGAGGCCGCTGCCGCTGGGCCCACCGACGATCGGCACGACCATGCGCGAGCGCAGCGAGGGATCGCGGTCCAGGAGCCGGGCCGCGGCCCGCAGCAGGATGTCGGGGGCCTTCAGGGGCTGGATCCGTCCCGCGAAGACCGGGATGAAGGCGTCGGGGGGCAGCCCGAGGCGGGCGCGGGCTGCGGCCCGGCCGTCCGCCGGGCGGAAGTGGTCCAGGTTCACGCCGGGGTGGACGACGGCGACCTTCGCCGGGTCCGCGTCGTAGAAGCGGACGAGCTCGTCGGCCTCCTCCGCGGTGTTGGCGATCAGCCGGTCGGCGGCGTCGACGATCTGCGTCTCGCCGATCACCCGGGCCGAGGGCTCGGGCGTGTCGCCCTCCGCGAGCGCCGCGTTCTTGACCTTGGCCATGGTGTGCATGGCGTGGACGAGCGGGACACCCCAGCGCTCGGCGGCGAGCCAGCCGACGTGGCCGGAGAGCCAGTAGTGGGAGTGGACCAGGTCGTAGTGGCCGGGGCGGTGGCCCGCCCAGGCCTGCATCACGCCGTGCGTGAAGGCGCAGAGCTGGGCCGGCAGCTCCTCCTTGGCGAGGCCCTCGTACGGCCCCGCGTCCACATGGCGTACGAGAACACCCGGCGCGAGCTCGACGACCGGGGCGAGGCCGCCGGTGGTGGCCCGGGTGAAGATCTCGACCTCGATGTTGATCGCGGCGAGGCGCCTGGCCAGCTCCACGATGTACACGTTCATGCCGCCGGCGTCGCCGGTGCCCGGCTGGTGGAGGGGCGAGGTGTGGACGCTGAGCATGGCCACCCGGCGCGGGGTCCGGTGACGTCCGGGGAGCCGAAGCCGGGGCGGCGACGCCAGGGAGCCGGCGAGCCGGGACACGTACTGGCTCACGTCGACGGTCCTTCCACTGAGTGGGCACGACAAGGGGGGCGCGCGCGGCACCTTCCACGGGCGACAACGCCGGAATCGCGCCATCCATTTCCTCTTTGCCAATTCATTGCCCTGCCGGACGGCGTGGCACCGCCGCGGTGCCGTCCTCGCGGGCTCGCCCGCCACCGGCCCGCGTAGCATCCCCGCCCGCCACCGGCCCTCGCGGCACCGCCGCCCAGCACCGGGCCCGTACCCTCGTTCCATGGCCCCGCGCACCACCCGCCCCGCCGCAGCCCGCCCCGTCGGCACGGCCACCCGCGGGACCACGAACCCGAACCGGCTGCGCCGTATGGACCGCTGGATCGCCGCCACGCACGGCGCTGCCCTGCGCCGCTCCGCCGAGCCCCCCGTCGCCGTCGACCTGGGGTACGGGGCCGCCCCCTGGACCGCCGTGGAGCTCCTGACGCGGCTGCGGACGGCCGATCCGCGGACCGAGGTCGTCGGCATCGAGATCGAGCCGGCCCGGGTCGCCGCCGCCCAGCCGTACGAGCGCCCGGGCCTCACCTTCCTGCACGGCGGCTTCGAGGTCCCGGTGCCGGGCGAGGTCGCGCTGATCCGGGCCGCGAACGTGCTGCGGCAGTACGACGAGGACGAGGTCGCCGCGGTGTGGGCGCGGCTGTGCGCGCGGCTCGCGCCCGGCGGGCTGCTCGTCGAGGGGACCTGTGACGAGATCGGGCGCCGTCATGTGTGGGTGGCGCTCGACCGGTCCGGGCCGAGGACGGTCACCTTCGCGACCCGGCTCGGCTCGCTCGACCGCCCCTCCGACCTGGCGGAACGGCTGCCGAAGGCGCTGATCCACCGCAACGTGCCGGGCGAGCCGGTCCACGCGTTCCTGCGGGACTTCGACCGGGCGTGGGCGGCCGCCGCCCCGTACGCCTCGCTGGGCGCGCGGCAGCGCTGGATCCGGGCCGCGCGCGACCTGGCGGCGGACTGGCCCCTGGCCGACGGGCACCGGCGCTGGCGCCAGGGCGAGGTGACGGTCCGCTGGGAGGCACTGGCGCCCCGCTGAAGGACCAATTGCCGGTGAATTCCTGGTCGATCGGGAACGCAACTCCCTTCCCACCCGTCCCGTCTGGGGGAGAGTGACCCGACAGGGCCCGGTATCCCCTGTCGCTTTGAGGTCACGCGTGGCACTATCGCCAAGGTCGCCACCAAGTTACTGACGGTAAATCAGATACCGGCTGCGCGATGTACTGGCGATGTACGACATACGAGTTACGGGTGCGGGCCGTACGAGGGGGAGCTTGTGAACCGACGCCGCTGTGTGAACGCCGCGATCACCGTGGTCTGCGCCCTGACGGTGCTCGTCTCACCCGCGCTGACGGTCGGAGCCTCGGCGGCTCCGCTGCCTCCAGGAACGCCCACCGCGCCCGCCGCGCCGAAGAAGACCCTCGAAGAGGTACGCAAGGAGATCGAGGGCCTGTACCGGCAGGCGGCCGCCGCCACCGACGCGTACAACCTCGCCGAGGAGCAGACCAAGGAGCAGTCCGCCGAGATCGTGCGGCTGGCCCAGATGATCGTGGCCGGCAACGAGAAGGTCGACGCGCTCAAGGCCCAGGCGGGCGCCGCGGCCCGCGCCCAGTACCGCAACGGCGGTCTGCCCGACGGCGCCCAGTTCGTCCTCACCGACGACCCGCAGCTCTTCCTGGACAACGCCGGCCGGTTCAAGGAGGGCCAGAAGGCCACCAAGGACCTGCTGGCCGAAATGGTCCGGACCCAGGCCCAGTTGACCGTGTACGCCAAGGACGCGGGCACCAACTGGACCAAGCTGGAGGCCAACCGCGTCAAGCAGGCGGCGGCCAAGAAGGACATCAACGACAAAATAGCCGCGGCGAAGAAGCTGGAGTCCACGCTGGCGGCCGAGGAGCTGGAGCGGCTGCGGCGCCTGGAGGAGCAGGAGCAGTACCGCCAGCAGACCGCCTGGGTGAACACCGGCGTCCTCAAGGGCCTGAACACCACGGCGACACCGCAGGGCAAGCGGGCGGTGGAGTTCGCGACGTCGCAGATCGGCAAGCCGTACGTCTGGGGGGCCGAGGGCCCGGACTCGTACGACTGCTCGGGCCTGACCCAGCGCGCCTGGGGCACGGCCGGCCGGAACATTCCGCGCACCTCGCAGGAGCAGTGGCGGTTGCTGCCCAAGGTGGACATCAAGGACATGCGCCCCGGTGACCTGATCGTCTACTTCAAGGACGCCAGCCACATCGGCATGTACGTCGGAAACGGCGCGATGGTGCACGCCCCGCGCCCGGGCCGGGACGTCACACTCGCCGGCGCGGGCTCGATGGAGATCCTGGGCGTGGTCCGCCCGGAGTGAGGCGCTCGGGGTGACGGGCGCTCGGGGTGACGGGTGCTCGGAGTGACGGGCGCTCGGGGTGACAGGCGCGAAGTCACCCGCCCGGAGCGACGGGCGCGGAGTGCCGCGCTCCGAGTGACCGCGCTCACCTCGGTGGCGTGATGTTCGTCATGACCCGGAGGGCAACATCCTCCCCATGCGCGGCATATGCCAACGGCTCTTCGGCGCTCGTACCCTGATCACCATTCCGCTCCCCCGTGCGCTACCGCTATGGTCCCCGTCTGGCGGGACGTCGTTCGTCGCCCCGCCGCGCCCTCGGGGGGAGGGAAGGAAACCGCGACCGATGTCCGTACCCGTACCGCGCCAGAGAAACGTCTCTGCGGCGGCGCCCGGCGCTGTTGCCACCGCTGCGACCACGGCGACCGGCACCGGCTCCGGCACCGATCTCACCCTGCTGGTCGTCGAGGACGACCCCGCGGGCGCCCTCGCCGTACCCGAGATGCTCGACGACCGGGACGGGACCCGCGTCCGCATCCGTACCGCCCGCAACCTGACCGAGGCCGAGCGGCTGCTCACCGACGACGTCCACTGCGTCCTGGTCGACCTGGCCCTGCCCGGCCCCCGCGCGTCCGGTGACGACCCGCTCGCGCCCCTGCGCCAGATCCTGCGGCTCGCCCCGCGCCACGCCGTCCTGGCCCTCGCGGCCTCGGCCGACGCGGAGCTGGCGGCGGAGGCGGTACGGGTCGGGGCGCAGGACCACCTCTTCCGCGAGGAACTCGACGGCCGGCTGCTGAGCCGGGCGATCCGGTACGCGGTCGAGCGCAAGCGCGCCGACGCGGTCCAGGTGAAGCTGACCGAGTCGCGGCTGCGGGCCCAGGAGAACGCCCGCCTGGAGCGCGGGCTGCTGCCCACCCCGCTCCTGGAGGGCTCCGACCTGCGCTTCGCCGCCCGCTACCGGCCGGGCCGCTCCCGCGCCCTGCTCGGCGGCGACTTCTACGACACCGTCCGTACGCCGGACGGCACGGTCCACGCGATGATCGGCGACGTCTGCGGGCACGGCCCGGACGAGGCCGCGCTCGGCGTGGAGCTGCGCATCGCGTGGCGGGCGCTGACGTTCGCGGGGCTGTGCGGGGACGAGCTGCTCTCCACGCTCCAGCAGGTCCTGGAGCACGAGCGGGAGAGCGAGGAGATCTTCGCGACGCTCTGCACGGTCGACATCGCCCCGGACGGCCGCCGGGCGGGCCTCTGCCTGGCCGGCCACCCCGCACCGCTGATCGCCCGCAGGGGCCGCCCGGCGCGGCTGCTGCCGTACGAGGACGGCGGCCCGGCGCTCGGCCTGCTGCCGCGCGCCCGCTGGCCGCGCCGCCAGGTGGAGCTGGGCGGGGCGTGGAGCCTGCTGATGTACACGGACGGCCTGATCGAGGGCCGCTCGGCGGGCCCGGGCTCGCCGCGGCTCGGGCAGGACGGGATGGTCGAGATGATCAACCGGCAGCTGGCGGAGGGCCTGCGGGGCGAGGACCTGCTGGAGGCGGCGGTGACCGAGGTGCGGTCGCTGAACGGCGGCGAGCTGACGGACGACGTGGCGGTCCTGGCACTGGAAAGGGCCCGGGGATGACCCCGGACCCTTTGGCTCCGCATTCCGTTCCCGGCTGCTACCGGCCGCCGTTGTACGGCCCGTAGGGCCCGTCACTGCTGGACCCGCCGCGCCGCCCGCCGCCTCCGCCGGAGACCTGCTTGAGGGCCGGCCGGACGTCGACCATGAAGACGATCGCGGCGATGACACCGGCGATCTGCAGGAAGAGCATGTCCAGAACCAGGTTCAGCACCAGGTTGATGCCGAGGATGATCAGCCAGAACTTCTTGGTCTGCTTGTCGGCCGCGCGGTAGGCGTCCTCGCGCGCCATCGCGGCGAAGACGAAGGTGACGACGGCGAAGACGAGGAAGAACAGCCCGACCACCAGCGTGATACCCAGGTCGAATCCGTCGCGCAACATATCTGAACCGCCTCGTCAGTGGATGAACCGCCTCGCGGCCAAGGTACCCGGTACAACGCACCGGACACCCTGTTTGGTGCCCGGGCCTACTTCTCCGTGGCGCCGGCGGTCTTCTTGGCGGCCGGCTTGCGGACGGAGGTCTTCCGCGCGGGGGCCTTCTTGGCGGCGGCGTCCTGGGCCGGCACCTCGGCCTTCGTCTCCGTCTCGGCCTTCGTCTCGGCCTTCGTCTCGGGCTCGGGCTCGACGACGACGGCGATCTCGGTGATCTCCTCGGCCACCTCACCGCGCCAGGCCTTGACGGCCTCCTCGCCGTGCTCGGCGATCTCCTCGTACTTCTCGCGCGCCTTGACCGCGTACTCGGCGGCGACGCCGACGCCCCGCAGGGCGAGGTCCTGGGCGGTCTCGCCGAGCTTCTTCAGGTCGGTGTCGAGGTTGCCGACGACCTCGGCGAACTTCGACTGGACGGTGGCCTGGGCCTCCTTGGCCCGGTCGGTCACCTTCTCCTGCACGACCTTGGGGTCGGTGTTGCGCACGGCGTCGATGCGCGCGGGCGCCTCGGCGGCGATCTGCTCGATCAGGCCGGGGACCTTCTTGGCCTGCTGGACGGCGAGGTCGGCGGTGCCGGCGGCGAAGTAGAGGGGGGTACGCAGTTCTTCGATGATGGCCATGGTGGGTGGTCCTCCGGAATGTGTACGTACTAACTCGCGGTGGGTTTGGCATCGGCACCGGCGTCGTCCCCTGAGGCCACCTGACCGGCGACCGCCTGATCGGTGGCCGCCTCCGCGGCCTCCGCCGCCTCTGCGGCGTTCTCCTTGCGGAAGGAGTCGTAGATCTGGAGCAGCACCTGCTTCTGCCGCTCGTTGATCGAGGGATCGGCCAGGATGACGGCGCGCGTCTCCAGCTCGTCCCGCTCCTTCTCGTCGAGGATCCCGGCCCGCACGTACAGCGTCTCGGCGGAGATCCGCAGCGCCTTGGCGACCTGCTGCAACACCTCGGCGCTCGGCTTGCGCAGGCCGCGCTCGATCTGGCTCAGATAGGGATTGGACACCCCGGCGGCCTCCGCGAGCTGCCGCAACGACAGCTGCGCGGTGCGCCGCTGCTCACGGAGGTACTCGCCAAGATTGCCGACGTTGAGTGATGCCATGCTGCGAAGATGCCACCCCGCGCTAACTATTGCAAGCACCCGCTTGCAATAGTGTCGCGCTTCATACGCCTCCGTCGGGCTCGACGAGGGACGCGTCGGAGGCCAAGGCGCGGGCTGCGGTGGCGAAGTACTGTTCGTCCGCGCCGGCGGCGAGGCCGAGGAGGACGCCCTGGCTGAGGCCGACGAACAGGGCCCTGAGGGCGGTGGCCAGGAGGTGGGACTGGTGGGGCGTCACGACGCCGCCGTTGTGCGGGCGCCCGGCGAACAGTGCGGCCAGGTGGCTCTCCTGCGCGCGGACGGACGTGGCGAGTTGTGCGCCCAGGTCCGGGTCGTGCAGGGCCATGTCCAGCAGGGTGATCTGCAGTGACAGGCGAGGCAGCGCGTCGGGGGCGTCGCAGCCGCGCCGGTAGTGCCGGGCGAAGGCGTCGACCGCTTCGAGCAGGTCCGCTTCCGCCGGGACCAGCTGCTCGATCTCTTCGTAGTACGGCTCCAGGTGGTCGGCGACCAGGGCGACCACCAGGCCGTTCTTGCTCCCGAAGAGGGAGTAGACGGCACCCGTGGTCAGGCCCGCGCGTTCGACGATCTCTTCGAGCTTGGCCCGGTAGCCGTCCCGCGAAACGACCTGGAAGGCAGCGTCCAGCAGGGCGCGGCGGTTGCGTTCCCTGGTCTCCGCTCTCGTCATTCTCATAATTCGATTATTACCGTAATCTCGTTACGGAACTAGTCGGACGAGCGCGCTTCAGGGAGGAACACTCATGCCCCAGGCCCTGGCACCAGCAGTGACCCGCAGCATGGCGGGCGTCATCGCCGACGGCGTCTTCAAGGTGGTGCTCGCCGTCGCCTTCCTCGCCGGCGCCGCCCCGCTCGGCCGGCTGCTCGGCACGTCCACGTGGCTGATGGCGGCCGCCGGTGTCGCCCTGCTGATCGGCGGGGGCATCGAGATCGCGTACATGCGTAGACGATCCATGCGCACGTACACCCGGCTGATGGTCGCCTACGACAGCGGTTGGGTCCTCGCGGCCCTCGTCGGCGTTCTGATCGCGTGGCAGGGCGGGAGCGGCGGGGGCGAGGTCTGGGTCGGGTACCAGACCGTCGCCCCCTTCGCGTTCGCCGCCCTGCTCCTCGCGGCCGGTCCGGGTCGGGGCGCCGTCTCGGACTGAGCGAGACGGCGCCCCGGCCGCCGCGTAGCCGTCAGCCAGTGGTCTCCGCGCCGAACCAGCGGTGCAGGGCCGCCCGGAGGTCCTCCGGGTTGTCGCCCGCCCAGGCCACGTGGCCGTCCGGGCGGAGGAGGACCGCGGGGGCGGTCAACTCCTCGCCGGTGTCCACGACGTGGTCGACGCGGTCCGTCCAGCCGGTCGCCTGGAGGGTGCCGGTCTGGTCGAGGAGCAGGCCGCGGCCGGTGCGGGTGAGTTCGTACAGGCGGCCGTTCTTCAGCTGGAGGTCGCGCAGGCGGCTGCCCAGCAGTTCGTGGCCCTCGCCGAAGTCGTAACGGACACCGAGGGCGGTGATCTTCTCGATCAGGCGCCGGTTGACCTCCTCGATGTCCATCAGCTCCGCGAGCAGCCGCCGCACCGACTGGGGGCCCGGCTCCACGCGCATCAGCTCCATCTGCGCGCGGGTGTTGTCCAGGACGTCGGCGGCGACCGGGTGCCGTTCGGCCTCGTAGCTGTCGAGGAGGCCCTCCGGCGCCCAGCCGTTGACGTCGGCCGCCAGCTTCCAGCCGAGGTTGAAGGCGTCCTGGACACCGAGGTTGAGCCCCTGCCCGCCCGTCGGCGGGTGGATGTGCGCCGCGTCGCCCGCGAGGAACACCCGGCCGACCCGGTACCGCTCGGCCTGCCGGGTCGCGTCGCCGAAGCGGGAGAGCCAGCGCGGCGAGTGCACGCCGAAGTCGGTGCCGGCCACCGCCCGCAGCCGCTCCTTGAACTCCTCGAAGGTCGGCGGGACCGTACGGTCCTCGCGCACCCCGTCGGCGGGCACGATGACGCGGTAGAGCCCCTCCCCCAGCGGCCCGGCGCCGAACCGCTTCTGCGTCCGGCGGACCTCGGCCATCACCGCGGCCACCTCGTCCGGGTCCGCGGTCAGCTCCATCTCGCCGAGCAGCGTGTCGATCCGGCTGGGCTCGCCGGGGAACGCGACGCCGATCAGCTTGCGTACGGTGCTGCGACCGCCGTCGCAGCCGACGAGGTGGCGCGCGCGCAGCCGGGTTCCGTCGGCCAGCTCGGCGGTCACCCCCTCCTCGTCCTGGTCCAGCGCGACCAGCAGCGAGCCGCGCCGGATGTCCGCGCCCAGTTCGACGGCGCGCTCGGCGAGGAGGCGGTCGACGACGGGCTGCGGGATGCCGAGGACGTACGGGTGGGCGGTGTCGAGGCGCGGCGCGGGCTTGGTGATACCGGCGAAGAACCCGCCGCCGACCGGGTACTGCTTGCCGAGCGGGAGGAACCGTTCCAGCAGGCCGCGCTGGTCCATCACCTCGACGCTTCGCGCGTGCAGGCCGAGCGCGCGGACCACCTTGGTCGGCTCCGCGTCCCGCTCGAGCACGACCACCCGCACATCCTGCAGGCGCAGCTCGGCGGCGAGCATCAGACCGGTCGGCCCGCCACCGACCACGATCACGTCAACGTCGTACATGGGTCCCCCAGAGTGCTCTCGAACAGAGCAGGAAATACGGACAATTAGGAAGCTTCCTGCTCAGGTCGACGATTCTGCACCACACCGGGGGCCTTGCCGCAAGGCCCCCCATGCGCTATATCTTGAGAGTGGCAAGGGGCTCGTCCTCCTTGCCTTTTCTGTTTTCCGGGGGCTTTCAGTCGCTCCCGTACGCACCTCCCCCACGTAGCCACTTTTTTGTGGGTACTTGGCGACGAGCGGCCGGGCGGCGAACCTGGTGAGGCCGACGGAGGGGAGATGGCGGTGCGAAGAGGTCAGGACGCGGCCGGGCGGATCTCGGCGGCCCGGGCGTGCTCCGTGAGCTTCTCCAGGCGGCGGTGGCCCCAGTCGGAGAGGGGCGCGAGCGCCGTCGCCAGCTCCGCGCCGAACTCCGTCAGCGAGTACTCGGTCTTCAGCGGAAGCGTGTCGTACACCTGCCGGTGCACCAGCCCGTCGGTCTCCATCTCGCGGAGCGACTGAGTCAGTACCTTCTCGCTGAGGCCGGGCAGGAGGCGGCGCAGCTCGCCCGGGCGGCGCGGGCCCGACTCCAGCAGCCACAGCAGGGTCGTCTTCCACTTGCCGTCGATGACCGCGATCGCCGCGGTCACTCCACAGACGTCCGTGTCCTGGGCCCGACCGCGCGTCACCCTCGCCCCCTTTGTCACTGATCACCACTGTACGTACGGGAGTTGAAGCATGCCCTCAGCCATCGAGCAGTCCGCCAACACCGCCACCGTCACCGTACTCGGCCTCGGGCCGATGGGCCGGGCCCTCGCGGGCGCCTTCCTGGACGCCGGGGTACGCACCACCGTCTGGAACCGGACACCCGGCCGCGAGCGGGAGCTGGTCGCGCGCGGCGCGACCGGCGCCGGCTCCGTCGAGGAGGCGGTCGCGGCGAGCGAGCTGACCGTGGTCTGCGTCGTGAACTACGACGCGGTGGACGCCGTCCTGCGGCCCGGGGCGGTCACCGGCGCGCTCAAGGGGCGGACGGTGGTCAACCTGACCGCCGACACCCCGGACCGGGCCCGGTCCACCGCCGCCTGGGCGGCCGAGCACGGCATCCGCTACCTGGACGGCGCGATCATGACCCCGACGTCCACCATCGGGACCCCTGACGCGGTGTTCCTGCACAGCGGCCCGGCGGAGCTGTACCGCGCACACCGTCCCGTACTGGACACCCTCGGTGGCACCCACACCCATCTCGGCGAGGACCCCGGCCGGGCGGCGGCCTACGACATCGCGCTGCTCGACATCTTCTGGACCGCCATGGCCGGGTACGCCCACGCCCTCGCGGTCGCGCGGGCGGAGGGGATCAGCGCGCGGGACCTGGCGCCGTTCGCGAAGGGCATCGGCACGATCCTCCCGCCGATCTTCGAGGAGAGCGCCGAGGAGGTGGACGGCGGGATCTTCTCGGGCGCGGACAACCCGCTCACCTCGGCGGCCTCGTCCATGACCCACATCGTGCACGCGTCGGAGGCGCACGGCATCGACGCCGGCGTGATGCGCGCGGCCGAGGGCCTCGCCCGGCGCGCCATCGCGGAGGGCCACGGCGGCGACGGCTTCCTCCGGATCAGCGAACTCCTGAGCCGAGGCCAGGGCGAAAGCCGAGGGGCCACCTCGTCCGCTTCCTGATAATCCACGACGGATCGACTTCCCCTACCCTGGCTGACATGACAGCCATGGCACCCACCCGCACCGAGCCCGATCTCTCCTTCCTCCTCGACCACACCAGCCACGTCCTGCGGACGCGGATGAGCGCCGAGCTCGGGGAGATCGGGCTCACCCCGCGCATGCACTGCGTCCTCGTGCACGCCCTGGAGCAGGAGCGCACGCAGGCGCAGCTGGCCGAGATCGGGGACATGGACAAGACCACGATGGTCGTCACCGTCGACGCGCTGGAGGCGGCCGGCCTCGCCGAGCGCCGGCCGTCGAGCACCGACCGGCGGGCCCGGATCATCGCGGTCACCGAAGAGGGGGCGAAGGCCGCCGCGAAGAGCCAGAAGATCGTCGACGGGGTCCACGAGAACGCCCTGGCCTCGCTCCCCGACGAGGAGCGCGAGGTGCTGGTGCGCGCCCTGAACCGCCTGGTCACAGGGCATCTGGAGACCCCCGTGGAGAGCGCGCGACCGGCCCGGCGCGCCCGCCAGAAGGGCTGAGAGCCACCGATCGCCCAAACCCTCGATCTGTAAAAGATAGTCTGCAACGGAACTATCTGTTACGGTCTTTCTTGTTGCCCTCCCTCGCACAGGAGAGACCTCATGACCGCCGTTGCCACCCGCCCCCGCTCCCACTCCCTCGCCCTCGGCGTCCTCGCCACGGGGATGCTGATGACCGTCCTCGACGGGAGCATCGTCACCGTCGCCATGCCCGCCATCCAGAGCGACCTCGGCTTCACCCCGGCCGGCCTCAGCTGGGTCGTCAACGCCTACCTGATCGCGTTCGGCTCGCTGCTCCTCCTCGCCGGCCGCCTCGGCGACCTGATCGGCCGCAGACGGATGTTCCTCGCGGGTACGGGAGTGTTCACCGCCGCCTCCCTGCTCGCCGGTGTCGCCGCCTCCCCGGAGGTCCTGATCGCCGCCCGCTTCCTCCAGGGCATCGGCAGCGCGATGGCCTCCGCCGTGAGCCTCGGTATCCTCGTCACGCTCTTCACCGAACCCCGCGAACGCGCCCGCGCCATCGCCGTGTTCAGCTTCACCGGCGCGGCCGGCGCGTCCATCGGACAGGTACTCGGCGGGATCCTGACCGACGCGCTCACCTGGAACTGGATCTTCTTCATCAACCTCCCCATCGGCGCCGCGACCCTCCTCGTCGCCCTCCGCGCCCTGCCCGGCGACCAGGGCCGCGGCCGCGGCGGCGTGGACCTTCTCGGCGCACCGCTCATCACCGCCGGCCTGATGACCGGCATCTACGCGGTCGTCACGATCGAGGAGTACGGCGCGACCTCCGCCCACACCCTCGGCCTCGGCGCGCTCTCCCTCGCCCTCCTCGCCGGCTTCGTCCTCCGCCAGGCCCGTGCGGCCGACCCGCTCATGCCGCTGCGGATCCTCCGCTCCCGCAGCGTCTCGGGCGCCAACCTCGTCCAGATGCTGATGGTCGCCGCCCTCTTCTCCTTCCAGGTCCTCGTCGCGCTCCACCTGCAGAAGGTCCTCGGGTACGGCGCCGCCGAGACCGGTCTCGCGATGCTGCCGGCCGCCGCGATCATCGGCGCGGTGTCCCTGGGCGTCTCGGCCCGCCTCATCGCCCGCTTCGGCGAGCGCTCCGTCCTGCTCACCGGGCTCGGGCTGCTCGTGGTCATGCTCGGCCTGCTCACCCGGGTCCCCGTGCACGCCTCGTACGTCACCGATCTGCTGCCCGTGATGCTGCTGGCCGCCGGTTTCGGCCTCGCGCTGCCCGCCCTGACTTCGCTGGGCATGTCCGGCGCGAAGGAGGAGGACGCGGGCCTCGCCTCGGGGCTCTTCAACACCACCCAGCAGATCGGCATGGCCCTCGGCATCGCGGTCCTCTCCACCCTGGCCGCCGCCCGCACCGAGGCCCTGACCGAGGCGGGTCGCTCCACCGCCGAGGCGCTGACCGGCGGCTACCACCTGGCCTTCGGCGTCGGCGCCGGTCTCCTCGTCGCCGCCTTCGCGGTCGCCCTCACGGTCCTGCGACAGCCGAAGAACGGCCGGCGGGCCGAGGAGGCAGCGGAGGCGCGGGTCGCCGCCCCCGTCGCGTAAGCGCCACCCCGGCCAGGACGACCGCCATCCCCGCCACCACCCGTACCGTCAACGGCTCGTCGAGCACGAGGGCCCCGAGCGCCACCGACACCACCGGCAGCAGATAGCCGACGGTCGCGGCGCTCGTCGGGCCCTCTTCGGCGATCATGCGGTAGTTGAGGTGGAAGGTGAGCCCGGTCGCGAAGACCCCGAGGACGACGACCGCCCCGACTCCCGCCCAGGTCACGGTCCCCGTGCCCCCGGCGCCAACGGCCAGCGGCGCCGGCGCGCTCAGGACCGTCGCCGCGAGCAGCTGCGCCGCCGACAGCGCCATCGGCGCGGTGCCCCCGCCCGCCAACTTGCGTGCCATGTACGCGAAGGCCACCGCGTAACTCGCCGAAGCGCCGAGCAGCGCGAGCGCTCCGACGCTCATCAGCCCCGAATCCCCGCTCCAGGGCGCGAAGATCAGCAGGATGCCCGCGAAGCCGAGGACCAGTCCTGCGACCTTCGCCGCGCCGAAGCCGCGCTCCGTGCCCAGTGCCACGCCGATGAGCAGGGACCAGAGCGGGGTGGTGGCGTTCAGGACGCCCGCGACACCGCTGTCGACGGTCTGCTGACCGATGCCGAAGAGCAGGAACGGCAGGGCGTTGCAGAAGAAGGCCGCGACGGCCAACCGCCCCCAGGTGCGCCGGTCCCGGGGCAGCCGCTGCCCGGCCGCGTACGCGAGAGCGAGCAGCACGCCCGCCCCGAGCAGGCACCGCACGAAGGTGATCCACCCCGGGGTGAGGCCGTGGTCGAGAGCCAGCTCGATCCAGAGGAAGGCCGAGCCCCAGAGCAGGGCCAGCACACCCATACGTACGCCCGTACGCGTCGCCGAAGTCATGGGCTCCACGGTCCCCGCCCCCACTCGACAGGACAAGCGAAGAATCATGCATCCAGCGTTAAGCTGTGCTACATGCTCGACGTGAGACGCATGCAGGTGCTCCGGGCCGTCGTCACCAGCGGCTCCGTCACCGCCGCCGCCGCGAACCTCGGCTACACCCCCTCCGCCGTGAGCCAGCAGATCGGTGTCCTGGAGAAGGAGGCCGGCATCGCGCTGCTCGAACGGTTCGGCCGGGGCGTCCGGCCCACCGCCGCCGGGCTGCTGCTCACCGAGCACGCGGATGTGATCGGCCGCCAGGTCGCAGAGGCCGAGACCGCCCTCGCCGACCTGCGGGCCGGGCGCACCGGTCAGGTCGCCGTGCGGTACTTCGCCACGGCGGGCGCCGACCTCGTCGCCCCGGCGCTCGCCCGCTTCCGCCGCGAACACCCGGGCGTACGCGTGGACTTGAGGATCGCCGAGGGCGCCGTGCCCGACCCGGAGGCGGACGTCACCCTGGTCGTACGCCCCAGGGGCGGCACGGATGCCGAGGGCGGCCTCCGTCTCGTCCACCTCGCCGACGACCCGTACCGCGCCGTGCTTCCCAAGGGCCACCGGTTCGCCGACCGCCGCGTCGTCGACCTGGCCGAACTCGCCGACGAGCCCTGGGTCGGCAGCGAGCGCGCGGGCCCCTGCCTCGACGCCGTCCTCGAGGCGTGCGCGGCGGCCGGGTTCACGCCGGACATCGCGGTGGAGTGCGAGGAGTACGCGACCGCCCAGGGCTTCGTCGCGGCGGGGCTCGGGATCAGCCTGGTCCCGCTGATGGGCCTGGGCAGTCGCCACCCGAACGTGGTCGTCCGCCGGCTCCGGGGGCCGGAGCCGGTGCGTTCGATCCACGCGGCGGTACGGGAGTCCTCGCTCGCCCTGCCCGCCGTACGGGGCCTCCTGACGGCGCTTCAGGAGGCCTGGTCGCCCACGGCTACGCGGCGCCCTGCCCCGGCTCGCGCCACATCGCCCACAGCGTAGGCCCGCCCCCGGGAAGCTCCAGCTCCTTCCGCACGGTGAAGCCGAAGTGCTGGTAGAAGGCCAGGTTGTCGGGCTTGGAGGACTCCAGGTAGGCGGGCATCCCCGCCGCGTCGGCCTTGGCCAGGCCCGAGCGGAGCAGGGCCGCGCCGTGCCCCTGGCCCTGGGCGGCCGGGTCGGCGCCGATCAGCGCGAGGTACCAGTGCGGCTCCTGCGGCGTGTGCTTCCCGGCTTCCTGGACGGCCGCCCCGAAGGCCGACGCGCGGTCGCCGAGGATGCCGGTGAGCTCCTGGATGGTCTCCTCGTCCGGAACGGCCTTGGCCGCCGCCTCCGGCGGCACCCAGAACGAGGCCGCCGCTCCGGTGCGTTCGCACACCGCGTGACGGACGTACTGCCGGGTGAAGAGCGTGGTGAAGTAGCGGCCGAGCGAGTCCTCGCGCGAGGCGTCGTCGGGGAAGAACCAGCGCATCATCGGGTCGTCGTCGAAGGCGCGGGTGAGGGTGCGACCGATCAGCGGTGCGTCGTCGATCGTCGCCGTTCGGGGGGTGTTCGTTATCGACATACGGGTCATTCTGCACCTTGATGATCTTGAGGCTCGGGCGGGGTCCGATCAACCCAAAAGCCCCGTCCTCTCAGGTGGCCTGAGTGCCCGTCAGACAGGCCGGCAGCGGCTCGCCGTGGACGACGTCGAGGCGCGAGACGGCCCGGGTCAGGACGACGTACAGCCGGTGCAGGCCGCGCGGCTCGGCGGCCACGATCGCGGCGGGCTCGGCGACGACGACATGGTCGTACTCAAGCCCCTTGGCCATCCGCGCGGGCAGTACGGTCAGCCGGTCGCGCGGATCACTCATGAAGCCCGACGCGTCCAGCGCCGCCGTCAGCGCCCCGACGTGCTCCTCCGCCGCGATCACCCCCACCGAACCCTCCCGCTCCAGCGCCGCCCGGACCGCATCGACGACACCGGCCACGACGTCGTCGACCCGGCCGACCTTCACCTCGCCGTCCCGGCGCAGCGAGACCCCCGCCGGCACGTCCGCGCCGAGGCCGACCTCCGGCAGCAGCCGGTTGGCGAGGTCGACGATCGCCGCCGGGACCCGGTAGCCGGTCGTCAGGGGCACGATCTCCGCCTCCGGCTTTCCCAGGTGGGCCAGTTGCTCGCGCCAGTCGCGTGCCGCCCACGGGGTGGTCCCCTGCGCCAGGTCGCCGAGGACGGTCAGGGCGCCGAAGTCCGCGCGCCGGGAGATGGCACGGCACTGCATGGGCGACAGGTCCTGGGCCTCGTCCACGACGACATGGCCGTAGCCCTCGGGGCGTTCGATCAGCCCGGCCAATTCGTCGAGGAGCACGAGGTCGGCCGCGCTCCACCGCGCCGAGCGGAAGGAGCGGGGCGGCTTCGCCCACCGGATCGCCGCCCGTTCGGCCGCCGTGAGCGCCGGGTCGCGCGGGTCGGTGAGGACGGCGGCGAGCACCTCCTCGGGGGTCGTGCGCGGCCAGCACGCGTCCACGAACTCCGAGACCGGACGCGCTCGTTCGACCCGGCGCACCCACGTGTTGCCCAGGGGCCCGGCGCGCCGTTCGGCGCGGAGCTGGAGTTCGCGGACGACCCGGGCTCGGACGCGTTCGCGGCCCGTGGCGTAGGGCGGCGCCTCCTCCCGTACCGCCGCGACGATCCGGCCGAGTACCTCCGACGGGATCCGCAGCCGCAGCGAGCCGTCGGCGAGGGCCAACTCCCCCTCCGGCAGGGCCACGCGCGCGTGGAGCGCCCGCCGCAGCACCTCCGCCATCCGTACGTCGTGCTTGACCCGCGCCGCCGCCTCGCCGTCGACGGTCCGCACCTCGTGCCGGGCGATCTCCTCGTCGAGGGTCGACTGCCGGATCCCGGTCTCGCCGAGCGCGGGCAGGACCTCGGAGATGTACGACAGGAAGGTGCGGTTGGGGCCGAGGACGAGGAGCCCGGAGCGGCGGACGCGCTGCGGGTGGGTGTAGAGGAGGTACGCGGCCCGGTGCAGGCCCACGGCGGTCTTGCCGGTGCCGGGGGCGCCCTGCACGCACACGGAGGTGCCGGGCCCGGACCGCACGAGGTCGTCCTGCTCCGGCTGGATGGTGGCGGCGATGTCCCGCATCGGGCCGACGCGCGGGCGCTCGATCTCCCCGGCGACGATCGCGCTCGCCGCCTCCTCCTCGCCGGCGGCGAGCCGCTCGTCCTCCAGGCCGGTCAGATCGGCCGAGTCGCCCGCGCTGTACGGAGCCCAGCCGAAGCGGCGCCGCCGGACCACGCCCTGCGGGTCGTGCGCGCCGGCCTGGTAGTAGGCGCGGGAGACGGGGGCCCGCCAGTCGACGACGAGGGGCGGGGCGGCCGGGTGCTCGGCGATCCGGCGGCGGCCGATGTGGTGGATCTGGCCGTCCTCGCGGTCGAGGCGGCCGAAGAACAGCGGGCCTGGCGGCTGCTCGCCGAACTCCTTGGCGCGACTGCGCAGGTGATGGCCGAGCACCTCGGCGTCGGCCCCGGAGGCGGCGACGTCCTCGCCGATGACGACCTGATCGGCGACGTCCTCGGCCATCCGGGCCAGGGCGGCACGGCACGCGTCGTGGTGGGCGCGTTCGCGACGGAGTTCGTGACGGAGTCCGAGGTCGGAGTCGGGGGTGGGGTCGGTCGACGTCGTCATGCGCCCAGGATAGACGAATAACGTTACCGAGTAACATTTATTACCGAGTACCCCTGCCGGGGCGCCCACCGGGCGGATCGCATGCCGCCCTAGTACCCCAACCCCTCCCGCAGCCCCCCGAACGCCCGCTCCACCGCCTCCACCGCCGTCCCGTACAGCGCGTCCGCGCTCTCCCCCGCGCCGATCCGGCGCACGTTCTCCTCCGCCAGGATCCGCAGGACGGCGGCGATCTGGCCGGCCGCGACCTTCGCGTCCAGGGCGTCACCGCCGCGCGCCTCCCCGAGCGCCTGCGCGAGGGCGGCTTCGGACCGGCCCTGGTACGCGTACATCCGGGCGACGAGCGCGGGCGTGCCGTACAGCAGCCGCTGGAAGGCGAGGACGGTCGGGTGGTCGCAGAGTCCGGTGACCGGGTCGCGCCGCTCCAGGCCGTCGAGGACGTGGGCCCGCAGCGCGTCGAGCGGCGCGACGCCGGCCGGGCGGCCCGCGACCACGCGCGCGGCCTCGTCCTCGTGGTCGGCGAAGCGATGGAGGGCCAGGTCCTCCTTGGCGGGGAAGTACCGGAAGAGCGTCGGCTTGGAGACGTCCGCCGCGTCCGCGATCTCCGCGACCGAGACGGCGTCGAAGCCCCGCTCCAGGAAGAGGGCGATGGCGGCGTCCGACAGGGCCTGCCGGGTCTGCTCCTTCTTCCGCTCGCGCAGCCCGCTCACCGGGAGCCCTGCCCGTCCACGAGGAGCGCGACCCCGTCGAGGATGCGCGCGAGGCCGAAGCGGAACTCGTAGTCCGGCTCGTCCGCCTCCTCCATCACGCCGGAGTCCAGCATCCGCGCGACCGCCGGATAGCGCTCGGGGTCGGCGAGGCGCCGGAGGGTGTGGCCGTAACGGGTGAGCGCCTCCTCAGGACCTTCCCCGCTCGCCCCGATGACGGCCGCGATGTCGGCCATCATCAGCGCCTCGTTCCGGACGAACCCGGAGACCAGCATGACCACGGAGACCTTGGCCCCCTCGTCGAGGCCGGTGCCGTCCAGGGCGACCATGACCCGCTCCCACCAGGCGACCGAGTTCGGGGTCGCGGGCGGTCCGGTGAGCGGCATGCGGAGCATCCAGAGGTTCTGGTGGTAGATCTCGCGCAGCTCACGGGCCCAGTGCTCGACCCCCTCGCGCCAGCCCGTCCCCGCCGGGAGCGGGGCGGGCGGCGGGCCGGTGGCGACGTCCTGCATGAGGACGTACAGCTCGCTCTTCGCGCCGACGTAGCGGTAGAGGGACATGGTCGAGACGCCGAGTTCCTTGGCGATGCGGCCCATGGAGAGGGCGTCGATCCCCTCCGTCGAGGCGACCGTCACGGCGGTGGCCACGATCCGGTCGAGGGTGAGGCCGGGCTTGGGGCCCTTGGAGGGGCGCTCCCTCAGCCCCCAGGCGGCCTCGATGCTCGCCGGCAGAAAGCTTCCGCCGCCGTCGCCCGGCACGCCCGCGCCCGGAGGACCCTCGCCCGCAGCGCCCGCGCCCCGAGCGCCCGCACCCTTCCCGTCCGCCACCACAACCGCCCGCCCTTCCTCGCTTGACGACCATCCTAGTAATGCGTAACCCTTACACAGTAACGCGTAAGGCATACGCAGTACCGAATCCCAGGGGGACCCTCATGCCATCCGCCATCGAAGCCACCGGCCTGCGCAAGGCCTACGGCGCCGTCCCCGTCCTCGACTCCCTCGACCTACGGGTCGACGAGGGCACGATCTTCGCCCTGCTCGGACCCAACGGCGCCGGCAAGACCACCACCGTCCGCATCCTGACCACGCTCACCGAGCCGGACGCCGGCCACGCGCGCGTGGCCGGGTACGACATCGCCGCCGAGCGGTCCCGGGTGCGCCGCGCGATCAGCCTCACCGGCCAGTTCGCCGCCGTCGACGAGATGCAGACCGGCGCCGAGAACCTGCGCATGATGGCCCGGCTCTCCGGGCTCTCCCGCCGGGCCGCCGACCGGCGCGCCGCCGAACTCCTGGAGCGCTTCGGCCTCACCGACGCGGGCCGCCGCCTCGCCAAGACGTACTCCGGCGGCATGCGCCGCCGCCTCGACCTCGCCGCCGGCCTGGTCCGCGACCCCGGCGAGACGTCGGTGATCTTCCTCGACGAGCCGACGACCGGCCTCGACCCGCGCAGCCGCAAGGAGCTCTGGGAGATCGTCCGCGCCCTCTCCGACAGCGGTACGACGGTCTTCCTCACCACCCAGTACCTGGAGGAGGCCGACCTGCTCGCCGACCGCATCGCCGTCATGAACGCCGGCCGCGTCGTCGCCGAGGGCACCGCGCAGGCCCTGAAGGCCCGCCTGGCCGACCACCGCCTCGACCTCGTCCTGCGCGACCGGGAGACCTACCTCCGGCTCGCCGACCGGGCCGTCCACCACGAGCCCGAGGCCCTCACCCTCGGCGTCGCCACCGACGGCAGCGCCGCCCACGTCCGCGAGCTCCTCGACACCCTCGACCCGGACCGCACCGACGTCGTCCGCTTCACGCTGCGCGGCGCGACCCTCGACGACGTGTTCCTGGCGCTCACGGAAAAGCAGGCCGAAAGGCCCACCGAAGCGCCCACCGCGCAGTCCACCACCGACCCCGCCGCCAACCCGACCGAGAAGGAGTCCGCCCATGTCGACGCCCGTATCTGACGCCCTGACGATGACCGGCCGCGGGCTCCGCCTCGGCCGCCGGAACATCGACGCCGTCATCACCTCGATGATGCTGCCGATCATCCTGATGCTGGTCTTCGTCTACTTCTTCGGCGGAGCCATCGACACCGGCACCCGCTACGTGACGTACGTCGTCCCCGGCGTCCTCATCCTCTGCTCCGGCTTCGGCTCCGCCGGCACCGGCGTCTCCGTCAGCGAGGACATGAAGGGCGGGATCATCGACCGGTTCCGCTCGCTCGACATCGGCGGTACGCCGATCCTCGCCGGTCATGTCGGCGCCAGCGTCGCCCGCAACCTCGTCGCCACCGTGCTCGTCTTCGGCGTGGCCTTCGCCATCGGCTTCCGGCCCTCCGCGACCCCGCTCGGCTGGCTCGCCGCGCTCGGGCTGCTCGTCGCCTTCATCACCGCGATCTCCTGGTTCGCGGCGGCGGCCGGGCTGCTCGCCCGCACCCCCGAGGCGGCGGGCGGGATCACCTTCTTCATGATGTTCCTGCCCTACCCGAGCAGCGCGTTCGTCCCCGTCGAGACCATGCCGAGCTGGCTCCACGGCTTCGCCGAGCACCAGCCCGTCACCCCGCTCATCGAGTCGATGCGCGGGCTGCTGCTCGACCAGCCGGTGGGCAACACGCCCTGGATCGCGCTCGCGTGGTGCGCCGGCATCCTGGCGGTGTCGGTCGCCGCGTCCGGGGCGCTGTTCCGCCACCGTACGAAGTGAAGCGCTGAGGGCGGCTCAGAACCCGACCCACCGCGCGGCGGCTCAGAATATGTCGGGGCACCACGGGCGGCGCGCGGCCCGCAGCAGGACGTCCGCCCGGACGGCCGCGCCCGCCGCGAGCCCCTCGACCCGGCCCAGCTCCGCAAGCCGTACGACCGACTCGTCACCGAGCGACAGCGTGCCCAACTCGGCGACATCCAGGGCGAGATCGGCGGACTCGGTGGTACGGGAGACCTCCGCGCCGTCCGGGGAGGCGTCGAGCCGGTAGCGCCCGCCCGCGAGCCCGGCGGCGTCCCGCACCTCCAGGACGAGGCTGCCGGAACTCGCGTACGTACGCCCCTCGAAGACCTTGGCGACGTCCAGGACCCTGAGCCACAGCATGTCGGCGTGGCTGACCACCCTCGCGGCGCGCGGGTCGGGCAGGAGCAGCGGGAGGACGTCGTCGGGGGCGCGCAGGCCGGAGCGGACCTTGGTGACCCAGTCCAGGGAGCACATGTACCGCCAGAGCGCCCGCTCGGCGGCCGGGGTGCAGCCGATCAGGTCCCGGACGGTGGCGGTGTTGACCGGCTGCTTGCCGTCGTCCCACTTGTCGTCGGAGCGGTAGGCGACATAGCCCTCGACCTCGCCGGACGCGGAGCGGTAGACGGCGTAGAAGGGCTCGATCCACGGCTCGCCCTGGAAGCCGAGGCCGGTGCCGCGCTCCCAGCCCTGGGTGTCGCGGTTCGGGACACCGGCCCGGACCCGGGCCAGGCGGCGGTGCACCTCGGGGGCGACCTTGCGGACCTCGGCGCCGTCGGAGATCTCGATCGTGCCGCCGTCCTCGGGCTGCCCGGTGCGGCGCGGGTCGAGCCCGGCGCGGGGGACGTCGACGGACCACTCGGTGGTCCAGGCGGCCGGGCCGAAGCCGTACCGCCCGTAGATCGGGTACTCGGCGGCGATGAGCGACGCGACGGCGTCACCCCGCTCCTTCGCGGCCGCCAGGTCCGCCGTCATCACCCGGCTCAGCACACCGCGCCTGCGGTGGGACGGCGAGACGGTCACCTGGCTGACGGCGTCGGCGACGAGCGAGCCGCCACCGACGGTGGACAGCTCCTGCGTGAACGTACGGAAGGTGGCGACGATCCGGCCCCGGTCGAAGACCCCCAGCGTCCGGGACAGGTCGAACTGCGGGCGCCGCTGCTCGACCTCCTCGTCCGTGACGAGGGGTGGCCGGAGGAACCCGGTCTTGAGCGCACGCAGCCAATCACCCAACTCGGACTCGCCCACGGGGCGCACCTCAAGACTCATACCAGCGAGGCTATGGCGCCCACCCGACCGCCCGCACCCCGGTTTTTCACCGGGCGAGGACGGTCGGAGACAGTCGGCTCAGGCCAGCAGGTCGTCGACCTGCGCCTCGCCCTCGCGATAGCGGCGGGTGATCTCGGCGCTGCAGTCGTCGGCCGTCCCCTGGAGCTCGCGCCGCCGCCGCGAGATCTGCTGCTCGCACCCCGCGAGCCGGCCCATCGCCGCGTGCAGCTCGTCGTCGCTCCGCGCCCCGAGGTCGGACAGCTCGACCTCCGAGAGCATCTCCTCGACCAGCTGCCGGTACTCCTCGCTCCGCGGCGTCGACAGCGTCACGTGCCGCGCCGAGGCCGCCCGCCGCGAAGGCACGTCCGCCAGGATCTCCGAGAGCCGGTCGAGCACCGGTGACTCCGGATCCGTCCGCCGGGCCAGCTCGGCCCGCAGGATGTCGATACGGCCCTGCAGCATCCGCCGTACGTAGCTGAGGTCGGCCTCCTCGCCCTGCGCGTCACGGCGCAGCGCGCGCAGCTCCGGCAGTCGCAGCGCGGCCATGTCCGGCCGCGAGGCCGCCGCCGGCAGCGCGGGCTCGGCCGTCCGCTGCACGGGCGGACGTACGCCCACTCCGGAACCGAATCGGGCCGGCGTCTGCCCGGCGCCAGATGCACTCATGTGAATCGTCCCCTCGACCGGCGCGGAACCGCACCGCCTGACACGCATGGTGCCACTCCCGCACATGCACGTGCAGGCGCTCTGCACCCGTTCAGCCCCTATGCGTCGGTCTGTAGGTTGGTCTGTATGCGTGCAGTGGTACAGAGGGTGGACGGCGCGAGCGTCGTCGTCGCAGGCGAGACGGTCGGCGAGATCGTCGGCGAAGGGCTGTGTGTGCTGGTGGGAGTGACCCACGAGGACACACCGGAGAAGGCGGCGCAACTTGCCCGAAAGCTCTGGTCCGTCCGGATTCTGGAGGGTGAGAAATCCTGTTCGGACACCAATGCGGCCTTGTTGGTGATTTCTCAGTTCACCCTCTACGGGGACGCCCGCAAGGGCCGCAGACCCACCTGGAACGCGGCCGCGCCCGGCCCGGTCGCCGAGCCGCTCGTCGACGAGGTGGTCGCGCGGCTGCGGGAGCTGGGGGCGCACGTGGAGACGGGCCGGTTCGGAGCGGACATGCGCGTCTCGCTCACGAATCACGGCCCGTTCACGGTGCTCGTGGAGGTCTGACCCAGAGGCCTAGGGCCTGTCGTTTGGATCAGGCCCTACGGCTCGACGACCGTCTCCTGGGCGGCGGCGGTCTCCCCCGCCATCAGCTCGGCGTCCACGGGAACGTTCCGCTTCACCATCGCGAGCGCGATCGGACCGAGCTCGTGGTGGCGGCCGGAGGTGGTGATGAAACCGAGCTGGCGCCCCTCGGCGCCGTCCGCCGCGAGCCGGATCGGGGTGCCGTGGCCCGGCAGGTGCACCTCGCTGCCGTCCAGGTGCAGGAAGACCAGGCGGCGCGGCGGCTTCCCCAGGTTGTGGACACGGGCGACGGTCTCCTGGCCGCGGTAGCAGCCCTTCTGCAGGTGCACCGCGCTGCCGATCCAGCCCAGCTCGTGCGGGATGGTCCGGTGGTCGGTCTCGAAGCCGAGCCGCGGCCGGTGCGCCTCGATCCGCAGCGCCTCGTACGCGAGGATCCCGGCGGCCGGCCCGTGCGTACCGGCGAAGGCCTCGAGCTCGTCCCGGGACAGGAACAGATCCCGCCCGTGCGGAGTCTCCCGTACGACAACGCCCTCCGGGACCTCGGCGATGGAGCCGGCCGGGAGGTGGACGACGGCGACGTCGGCCGTACGGTCGGCGACCTCGACCCGGTAGAAGAACTTCATCGACTCCAGATAGGCGATGAGCTCGTCCTGCGTACCGGGCTCCACATGCGCCCAGACCGTCTCGCCGTCGTCGACGAGATACAGGGCGTGCTCGATGTGACCGTTCGCGGAGAGGATCAGCGCCTCGGTGGCCGTGCCCACCGGCAGCTCGCTCACGTGCTGGGTGAGCAGCAGGTGCAGCCAGCTCAGCCGGTCGTCGCCGGAGACGGCGACGACACCGCGGTGCGAGAGGTCGACGAAACCGTCACCGGCGGCGAGGGCGCGCTGCTCACGGAACAGATCGCCGTAGTGCGAGGCGACGCCTTCGTCACGGCCTTCGGCGGGAACGGCGCCGGGCAGGGACAGCAGAGGGCTCTTCACCACAGGGCTCTTCATGGGGCAAGCCTACGACTGCGTACCGGCGTCCTTCTTCGCACAGTCCTGACACCGGCCGAAGATCGCGAAATGCTTCATGTCCGTCTCGAAACCGAAGGTCTCCTTCAGCTTCGAGGTGAACCCGGCGGCGACCTCGACATCCGCCTCGATGACGTTCGTACAGTCCCGGCAGACCAGGTGCAGATGGTGGTGCCGGTCGGCGAGGTGGTACGTCGGCGCCCCGTGCCCGAGGTGGGCGTGGGAGACCAGCCCCAGCTCCTCCAGGAGCTCCAGGGTCCGGTACACGGTGGAGATGTTCACCCCGGAGGCCGTCTTGCGGACCTCGCCCAGGATGTCGTCGGGCGTCGCGTGCTCCAGCGTGTCCACGGCCTCCAGGACAAGCTGGCGCTGCGGCGTCAGCCGATAGCCGCGCTGCCGCAGGTCGCTCTTCCAGTCGGTGCTCACCACGCCCCCCAGTGTAGGAGGGCGTGGCGGAATACCGGCTCTTCGTGCCGGGCCTACTTGAAGAAGGCGATGCCGTCGTCCGGCAGGTCGCCGAGGTTGCGCGCCATCTCGGCGACCTCCTCGGGCGTGACGACCTTCTTCAGGTGCGCCGACATGTACGGGCGGAGCGGGACCTCGGGGGTCGCCTTCTCGCCGACCCACATGAGGTCGCCCTTGACGTAGCCGTACAGCCGCTTGCCACCGCTGTACGGGCCGGAGGCCGCGGTACGGGCCACGGCGTCCGTGACCAGGTCGATCTGCGGCTTCTTGTCGGCCAGCTCGCCGTACCAGATCTCGACGATGCCCTGGTCGCGGACCATGACGGTCTCGACCTTGCGGTCCTTGTCGATCCGCCAGTAGCCGCTCTCGCTCTCCAGCGGGCGGACCTGCTTGCCGTCGTTGTCGAGCACCCACGAGTGCGAGTGGTACTCGATGAAGTCCCGGCCGTCGTGGCTGAAGGTCACGGACTGCCCGAAGTTGCACTTCTCGGCACCGGGGAAGTCGGCCACGCCCGCGCCTTCCCACGTTCCGAGGAGGAACGCGAGGGGGACGAGGCCCGGGTTGAGGTCGGACGGGATCTCGATCATGAGCAGCTCTGTCGTTCCGTAGACGTCGAGTTTTTCGAGTTATTCGAGGTGCTTAGCGCTGGCCCTGGTACAGCTTCTTCACGGCCAGACCGGTGAACGCGAGGACGGCGACACAGACCAGGGCCAGGAGAACTTCGAAGAAGATGATCACGGGTGCTCCTCGGATGAGCGTGAAGGCAGAACGGGCCGGACCCCACTTTAGTCTGCGGGGGCCCGGCCCTCTCTGTGAGGTACGTCCGGCGCTGTCCTGAGCCGTACGGTCAGCCCAGGAGCTGGTTCTGCAGCGCGACGGTCTGCTGGAACGGGACGGTGAGCGCCTCGCCCTTGCGGGTCTGGGTGATCAGCGCCAGGGTGTCCCCGGCCTGGATGTAGACCCAGCGGGTCTGGTCGGCGTTGTGCGGGAGTTCGACGTAGGCGTACGGCACGGTGTACGCCACCCGGATGTCGCTCGGGAAGGTGCCGTCGAACTCGACCCCCTCGACCCCGTCGAGAAGCGGACCGTCGACGGTGCCGGCCTCGAGCGCGTCGTCCTTGAAAGCCTCCGCGAAGGCCACCGAGTTGAACCGGAGCAGGTGGATCCGGGTCGTGGTGCCGTCCGGCATGGTCCAGCCCCGGGCGGCGATGTGCCGCAGTGCGGACTCGGCGAGCGGCGTGGACAGCTTGGCCCGGTCGTCCTTGCGGTACTGGGACAGGAACTGGTCCACGGTGACCCAGCCACCGTTGAGCTTCGGGTCTGGCGTCGCTCCGGCCGGGGCGGGCAGCAGGAGCTTGCGCAGGTCGGCGTGGTGGATCTCGCCGTCGTTGCCCTTGGTGTAGGGCCTCGGCACACCGACCGGGAGGGCGGGCAGGCTGAGTTCCGGGTACTCCCAGCGGCCGTCGCTCTCGGTCGCGAGACCGGGCACCTCGGTGCGCTCCATGGAGGTGATGCCGAGCGCGGTCCCGGTTCCGACGCCACCGAAGACGAGCACGGCAGCGGTCCAGCGGGCGAGGGCCAGGAAGAGCGGCTTACGGGAGGGCTTGGCGGGCTGGGGCCGCTCGGCGGCCTCGGGCTGCTCGGGCAGGGATTCGGCGGCCGTGTCAGGAGCGGTCTCGGCCGCCTCGGCCGGCACCTCCGCCTTCGCCTCGGCCTCCCTCTCTGCCTCCTGCTCCGTCTGCTGCTCGGTCGTCATACGTACTCCCCCGGGGACTTGATGTGGTCCAGCTGCTTCTTGACCAGGTCGGCGACCTCGGACTTGTCGAACGGCTTGGCGCCGGCGACGGTGACCGTGACCGTGACCTCGGAGTCGTACGCCATGCAGGTCATCTCCTCCAGCTGCTTGTCCTTCTCGTCCTTGTCCAGGTCCTCGTCCGGCGGAAGCATGAAGCAGGCGGAGTTCTTGTGACCGCTGATCTTCGGCCCCTTGGGGAACTCGAAGAGTTCGAAGAGGCGCTTGCCGACCGTGAACGCGTCGCGAAGCTGCTTCTTGTCCTTCATCTGCGTGATGCGGACGTACACGACCGTGTTGCCGTCCTGCGCCGCGAAGGAGCGGACCGCGATGCCCTTGAGGCCGAGCTTGTCGACCTCCTTCTCGTACTCGCGGCGCTTCTTGCCCGCGAGCCCCTTGCCCTCCTGCTTCAGCAGCGCGCGGGCCTCCTGCTCGTTCAGCTCGTCGTCGTTGCCGTACGACTCGACGTCGGGGCCGAGCTCGTACCCCTCGGGCACGGGCAGGAGCAGCTTGCTCATCGGCGTCGATGCCTTGCCGCGCGTGACACTCAGGGCCGCCGGGTCCTCCTCGTCCGCCGTCATCTCCGGCGCTGCCCAGGTGATCGTCTCCGCGCTGCGGTCGGCGGAGTCGACGGTGACGGCGGTGTACGTGACGCCCCCACCGATCGCCCCGAGGACGAGGACGGCGGGAAGGACGACGGTCAGCAGCTTGCGCCCACGGCGTGCCTTCGTCGGCTCCGCGGCCGACTCGGTCACGGGCTCGGTCACGGTGTTCAGTTCCTCGCTCACAGGCGCCCCAGCTGCTTCTCGGCCACCGAACTGATGTCCTTCGCGGAGATCTTCTTGGTGTCGAACATGAAGATCGCGACCATGATGTCGCCGCGGTGGAAGTACGCCCTGGCCTGGAACATGTCCAGGTACCCCGCCTTGCGCTTCACCGGGAACAGGTAGTAGCGGCCGTTGGCGGAGCCCTTGATCGGCTCGCCCTCGGACCGGGCGTAATCCTCGTCGGGCATGTAGTCCATCTGGTCCTCGGCGTGGTCCCGCGCCCCGTCGAAATCGCTGGAGCGGTACTGGACCAAGGCGATGTCGGTCGTGCGGTACTTGCCGGTCTGCCAGGACGTGGTCGCGATGCGCCGCACGTCGTTGCCCAGCTGATGGTTGAGCGCGCTGCCGGGGTTCTTGAAGTCCCTGGCGTACGCGGGCACCGTCATCCACGCGTCGTGGTCACCGAACAATTTGTCCTTCGCGCCCGCCGGCCTCGGCACCAGCAGCTTGCGCAGGTCGCCGTCCGTCTTGACCTTGCGGTCCTCGGAGGCCGGCAGCGCCGCGGGCTTCTGGCCCTGGGGCAGGGGCTTCGGGTAGGCGAGACCGGGCTGGTTCAGGGCGGGCAGCGGCGTCGGCTCACGATCGGCCTGGATGCCGTAACCCACGGCGGTACCGCCGACGAGGCCGAGAACGGCGGCGACGGCGATCAGGCCGATCGTCCGCCCGGTGCGACGCCGGCGCGGCGGGGCCGCGACGGCGCTTACTTCCATGGCTTCCAAAGGGTCCCCCCACGAGACCTGAATGACGGATTCCGTTATCCGTGCACATCGCTGACACGTGAGGGGTGCATGGGGTTGCAGAGGTCCGCATTACAGTTCGGTATATGGCGAAGAAGCTCGTGATCAAGGTGACCGCCGGGGCCGACGCCCCCGAACGCTGCTCCCAGGCCTTCACGGTGGCCGCCGTGGCCGTGGCGAGCGGGGTCGAGGTCTCGCTCTGGCTGACGGGCGAGTCCTCGTGGTTCGCGCTCCCGGGCCGGGCGGCCGAGTTCGACCTGCCGCACGCGGCACCGCTCCCGGACCTCATCGACTCGATCCTGGCGGCCGGCCGGATCACCCTCTGCACGCAGTGCGCGGCCCGCCGCGAGATCACGGAGAAGGACGTCCTGCAGGGCATCCGCATCGCGGGCGCCCAGGTCTTCGTCCAAGAAGCCATGACGGACGAAACCCAAGCACTCGTCTACTGAGTAGACAGGGTCAGCGTTCCCGGCGCTTCTTCCCGTCGAGTTCGTCCCACCACTCGTCCGACTGCGGATCCCCGGACGGATCGTCCCACCAGCGATCCTCCGGCCCCCGCCGGTTCGCGATCATCGCGGCGACCGGCGGCATGACCATGGCGACGACGCACATGCCGATGGCGACGGGCATCGAAAACAGCCGCACGACGGCCCAGGCCCCGACGAAGAGCACCAGGCAGATGCCCATCATCCAGAAGTAGACATGCCGCCGACGCGCGTACATACCTCAAGCGTAGGCCCGGCAGGACCGTCCGGGCAGACCGAAGGGCCGTGCCTCGAGTCCCGGATGGCGTCCAACCCCCAGAAAGGCACGGCCCTTCGGCCGGTTCAGCGGTGCGGTGGCGTCAGACCGCGATGGCGACCTCCGCGAGGCCACCCTGCTGGGCCACGACCTGGCGGTCGGCGGTGCCGCCGGGGACCAGGGCGCGGACGGTCCAGGTGCCCTCGGCCGCGTAGAAGCGGAACTGGCCGGTCGCGGAGGTGGGGACCTCGGCGGTGAACTCACCGGTCGAGTCCAGGAGGCGGACGTAACCGGTGACGGGCTCGCCGTCCTTGGTCACGAAGCCCTGGATGGTGGTCTCACCGGGCTTGATCGTCGAGGCGTCGGGGCCGCCGGGCTGCGCTCCACACATGTTTCTGTCCTTACGGTCGGGAGGTCCGGGAGAGGGGTCCGGAGAGGCTTACTTGTTCGCGCCGAGCTCGATCGGCACGCCCACGAGGGAGCCGTACTCGGTCCACGAGCCGTCGTAGTTCTTGACGTTCGAGACCTCGAGCAGCTCGTGCAGGACGAACCACGTGAGCGCGGAGCGCTCGCCGATGCGGCAGTAGGCGATGGTGTCCTTCGCCAGGTCGACCTGCTCGTCCTCGTAGAGGGCCTTGAGCTCGTCGTCGGACTTGAAGGTGCCGTCGTCGTTGGCGTTCTTCGACCACGGGATGTTGCGGGCGCTCGGCACGTGGCCGGGGCGCTGCGACTGCTCCTGCGGGAGGTGCGCCGGCGCGAGCAGCTTGCCGGAGAACTCGTCGGGCGAACGGACGTCGACCAGGTTCTGCGCGCCGATCGCGGCGACGACGTCGTCACGGAAGGCACGGATGGAGGTGTCCTGCGCCTTGGCCTTGTACTCGGTGGCCGGGCGGGACGGGACCTCGGCGACGAGGTCACGGGAGTCGAGCTCCCACTTCTTGCGGCCGCCGTCGAGGAGCTTCACGTCCTGGTGGCCGTAGAGCTTGAAGTACCAGTAGGCGTAGGAGGCGAACCAGTTGTTGTTGCCGCCGTAGAGGACGACCGTGGTGTCGTTCCCGATGCCCTTCGCCGACAGGAGCTTCTCGAAGCCCTCCTGGTCGATGAAGTCGCGGCGGACCGGGTCCTGCAGGTCCTTGGTCCAGTCGATCCGGATCGCGTTGCGGATGTGGTTCTTCTCGTACGCGGAGGTGTCCTCGTCGACCTCGACGACGGCAACCTGCGGGTTGTCGAGGTTCGCCTCGACCCAGTCGGCGTCTACCAGGACGTCGCTGCGGCTCATGCTGTTTCTCCTCCGGGGCAGTGTTCGGCGGTGTGTTGCGTGTGGTGCGGGTACGCGTCAATGCGGGATTGCGGGCGTACGGCTACGCGAGGTGCGGCCCCGACCGGAGGTCGAAGGGCCCGAGGAATACGGGACGCGAGGTCCCGCTCAGAGAGAGCGACAGAGCATGGCGGCGATGCGGCACAGGTCTACTGCCCGCCGCTTCGTGAGATCCGCCTGTCGCTTCATGCCCACGATCGTAGGGACGGACAGGCCGCCGTGTCACCGGTGTGTCGTATTTTGAGACGCGATCGTCCGAGATGTGGGACGTGATCGCGGGGAAAGGCTCTCTGGAGCCGTTTCCGGTGAGGTCCCGGAGGGGATTTTCTACGGGGCGGACTGGCCCGTCTCAGTATGTGGCCGCGCCCCCGAACGAGCGCGGCCGCACCCCTCAGCCCGCCAGCGTCACGTCCGTACCCGTCACGGCGATCGCCACACCGTCCGGGCGTGCCTCGATCTTGGTCAACTTCATGCCCGCCGGGAGGCCGCCGATCTCGCGGTCGAAGTCGGTCCGCTGGCGGATCAGGGACTCCAGGCCCGGAATGCCCTCGCCCGGCACCGCGTCCGCGCGCACCCGGATCGTGTCGCCGTTGACCAGCGTGACCGAGGAGATGACGCTGCGCGTGACCGTGCGGCCGAGGACCTTGACTCCGCCGGTGACCTTCAGCTTGCCGTTGTCGCCGTAGGCGACCTTCACGTCGCGGTCGGCGGCCGCGGTCAGGTCCGCGTACGAGATCAGTGCCGTGCCGGTCGCGCTGCGCGCGCGGGCGCTCGTGAAGGCGTCGTTCACCGTCACGTCGCGCAGGGCGGCGTTCATCTCGGTGATCCGGATCTTCCGGTCGCCGGCCGTGGCCTCAACGCCGGTCAGCTTCACGTCGACCTCGTCGAGCCGCTTGCCCATGACCTGGGTCAGGAAGGGGAAGCCCTTGATGTCGACCTCGGTCGAGGCGGCGCGCGCGGGGCCGAGGCGCACCTTGCCCGCCGCCTCCGACTCGGCGTACGAGACCGCGAGACGGTCGACGCCCACGAAGATCCCGCCGAGGACCACGGCCACGATCAGCAATACGCGCAACGCTCGCACGGTCTGTTCGCCCCCACCCTAGAAATAACGACTCCGGCCCCCGACACGAAGATCGACGTGTCGTGGGGCCGGTTGGTTCCCGAACGCTTGACGCAACGGCTCAGGCGAGCGCCCGTCCGAGCAGGTACACGGCCGGGGCCGCCAGGGTCAGCGGGAGCGCGACTCCGGCGGTCATGTGGACGAACCGCGACGGGTAGTCGTAGCTCGCGGCCCGCAGGCCGACGAGTGCGCCCACCCCGGCCCCGAGGCCGAGCAGCGCCCCGGAGGAGCCCAGGTCGGTGAGGGCGCCGGCGGCGATCCCAGCGCCCGCGGCGGCGAGCAGCGCCACGACGACGGAGACCGCGCCGGGCAGCGGCAGGGCACGGGCGACGACGGCCGCGGCGACCGCGAGGCCGCCGACGACGACGGCGTCGGGCGCGGCGCCGAGGTGGCCCGCGGCGACGATCGTGAGCGCGGCCGAGGCGACCGTGGCCATCAGGCCGTACATCCGCTCGTCGGGGTCCGCGTGGCTGCGCAGCTGGAGCACGAGGGTGAGCAGCACCCAGACGCCGAGGGTGCCGATGATCGCGGCGGGCGCGTTCTCCCGGCCGGCGGCGAGCAGGACGACGTCGGCGGTCAGGCCGCCGGCGAAGGCGAGGGCGATGCCCTGCCGGGCGGGCCACATGCCGTTGAGCCGGAACCAGCCGGCGGCGGTGACGGCCTGGAGCAGGACGAGCGGGACGAGCAGCGCGTACGAGCCGAGGGCCGCGCCGACGGCGAGCAGGACGCCGAGTCCGGCGGTGAGCACGGCCGGCTGGATCCCGGGCGGGATGATCGGCGACCGGCCCTCGGCCCGCGCGCGCTGGGCGTCGGTGAGGCGGGTGTGTCCGGAGACGGTGGGCGAGGACCACTCGGGCCCGGCCTCGGGCGCGGCGGACACCTCGGCGGCCACCTCGGCGGCCACCGGCGTCTCCTGCGGCAGCGGGTACGCGGCGGTCTGCGGGGTCTGCGGGGGCAGGTACGAGGTGTCGGCGGCGAACGGCTGCGGCGCAGGCGTCTGTCCCGGCGTCTGCCCCGGCGTCTGCTGGACCACCGGCTGGTACTGCGTGTCCCAGGTCTGGCCCTCCCACGTCTGCGTGACGTGCGGGTCCTGGTACCCGTACTGCTGCTGGCCGTGCTGCTGGCCGTGCTGCTGCTGCCCGTACTGCTGCTCTCCGTAATACGGGTCGTACGGCTGCTGCTGATCGCTGCTCATGCTGTGCGGTTCACCCTCCTGCGAACGGCGGGAGCACCTCGACCGTGCCGCCCTCGGCAAGGCGTACGGTCTCATGCGCGCGGGTCCCGACGGGGTCACCGTCGATGAGGAACGAACACCGCTGGAGTACGCGGACCAGCTCGCCCGGGTGCTTCGCGCGGGCGGCGTCCAGCGCCTCGGCCAGGTTCTCGGCGGTGTACGGCTCCTCGGCGACACCGGCGGCGGCCTTGGCCGCGGCCCAGTAGCGGATGGTTCCCGCTGCCATAGCGGCGCTCCCTTCGTTCGTGTGCGCGCCGCTCTCCATGATGGGCTATCCGCGGGTGAGCCAGTCCCCCAAGCGGCGCAGCAGCTCCTCGTCCGCCGCGTTCTCGGCGTGCCCCATGCCGCGCTCCAGCCACAGCTCGCACCCGGCGGCCTCGGCGAGGGTCCGGGGGTGGTCGACGGGGAAGTACGGGTCGCGGTCGCCGTGCACGATCAGGAGCGGGGTCGGCGCGATCATGGGGGCCGCTTCGATCGGGGAGAGCGGTACGGGGTTCCAGTCGCGGTGGTCGATGCGGGTCCGCAGGCCGTAGCGGCCGACGAGCCGGCCCATGGGGCGGGTGATCACCCAGTGGACGCGGCGCATCGAGGGCGTACCCCGGTAGTACCAGCGCGCCGGCGCGCTGACGGCCGCGACGGCGTCCGCGTGGCCGCCGGTGTCCCGCTCCAGGGCCGCGTGGCGCAGGACGATCGAGCCGCCCATGGAGAAGCCGAGGGTCGCCACGCGCGCGTGGCCGAGCTCACGGGCCCAGCGCACCGCGGCGGCGAGGTCGAGGACCTCCCGGTCGCCGACGGTGGAGCGGCCACCCGATCGGCCGTGTCCCCGGAAGGAGAAGGTGACGACGGCGGCGTGCTCCGCGAGGGCCCGGGCGGCGCGGCGGACGGCCGGGCGGTCGGCCGACCCGGTGAACCCGTGTGCCAGGACGAGGGCCGTATCGGTGACCCCGCGCGTACACGGTTCGTAAAGGGCCTCGATACGGACACCGTCCTCGGTGAGCAAAGTGGCACGCTGGGATCCGGATGTGGTCGAGAAGACATCCACGATATGAAATCGACCCTCTGCCTCGGAACTCATGTGGGCTATTCTGCTTGCCAGAGGATCCGGGCGACGCAGCCCCCGGGTCCTTTTGCGTTTTCCGTCCGTTGTTACGGGTGGGTGAACAAAAGCTCTCAGGGCGCGAGAGCCAGCAGTGAGCAAGTGCCGCAGTAGTCCTCGCAGGGACCGAGGAGGAACCGACGTCATGGACGAGCGAACCGAGCACGACCGACCGACAGCCCAGCCGACCGCACAGGCACAGGCACGGGTAGGTGGGATGCGATGAGTTCTCTGCTGCTCCTCACCAACGCCCTCCAGCCGTCGACCGAGGTGCTTCCCGCCCTCGGCCTGCTGCTGCACAACGTGCGGGTGGCCCCCGCCGAGGGCCCCGCCCTGGTGGACACCCCCGGAGCGGACGTCATCCTGGTCGACGGCCGGCGCGACCTCCCGCAGGTCCGCAGCCTCTGTCAGCTGCTCCGCTCCACCGGGCCCGGCTGCCCGCTGATCCTCGTCGTCACGGAGGGCGGCCTCGCGGCCGTCACCGCCGACTGGGGCATCGACGACGTGCTGCTCGACACCGCGGGCCCGGCCGAGGTCGAGGCGCGGCTGCGGCTTGCGATGGGGCGGCAGCAGATCGTCTCCGACGACTCCCCGATGGAGATCCGCAACGGCGATCTCTCCGTGGACGAGGCGACGTACAGCGCGAAGCTCAAGGGCCGGGTCCTGGACCTGACCTTCAAGGAGTTCGAGCTGCTCAAGTACCTCGCGCAGCACCCGGGCCGGGTCTTCACCCGCGCCCAGCTCCTCCAGGAGGTCTGGGGGTACGACTACTTCGGCGGCACCCGTACGGTCGACGTCCACGTGCGGCGACTTCGCGCCAAGCTCGGACCCGAGCACGAGTCGCTGATCGGCACCGTCCGTAACGTCGGATACCGCTTCGTCACGCCGGAGAAGGTGGAGCGGGCGGCCGAGGAGGCGCGGGCGAAGGAAGAGGCCCGGGTCAAGGCCACCGCGCGGGATGTCACCCCCTCGGGGGACAGGAACGTGGCAGAGGCCACAGCGCGACCTGCCGGTAGGTAGGTCACCCCGCGTAGACTGCCGCGCGTGGCCAAGGTGACGCGGGATGACGTAGCGCGACTGGCGGGTACTTCGACCGCGGTCGTGAGTTACGTCATCAACAACGGACCAAGGCCGGTCGCCCCGGCCACGCGCGAGCGTGTACTCGCCGCCATCAAGGAGCTGGGCTACCGCCCGGACCGGGTGGCGCAGGCCATGGCGTCCCGGCGCACGGACCTCATAGGCATGATCGTCCCTGACGCGCGCCAGCCGTTCTTCGGCGAGATGGCGCACGCGGTCGAACAGGCGGCCGCCGAGCGCGGCAAGATGGTCCTCGTCGGCAATTCGGACTACCGGGACGAGCGCGAGGTCCACTACCTCCGCGCCTTCCTCGGGATGCGGGTCTCCGGTCTGATCCTGGTCAGCCAGGGCATGAGCGAGCGGGCCGCGAGCGAGATCGAGGCCTGGGACGCGCGCGTGGTGCTGCTGCACGAGCGGCCCGAAGCCCTGGACGACGTCGCCGTCGTCACGGACGACATCGGGGGCGCGCAGCTCGCCACCCGGCACCTTCTGGAGCACGGGCACGAGTACGTGGCGTGTCTGGGTGGCGTGCCGAACACCCCTGCGGTCGGCGACCCGGTCGCGGACCACGAGGAGGGCTGGCGGCGCGCGATGCTGGAGTCCGGCCGGTCGATCGAGGGCCGGCTCTTCCAGGCTCCGTACAACCGCTACGACGCGTACCAGGTGGCGCTGAAGCTGCTCTCGGGCCCGGACCGGCCGCCGGCGATCTTCTGCTCCACCGACGACCAGGCCTTCGGTGTGCTGCGGGCGGCGCGGGAGCTGCGGATCGACGTGCCGACGGAGCTGGCGGTGGCGGGCTTCGACGACGTGAAGGAGGCGGCGCTGACGGATCCGCCGCTGACGACGATCTCCTCGGACCGCCCGGCGATGGCCCGGGCCGCGGTCGATCTCGTGCTCGACGACGGGCTGCGGGTGGCGGGGTCGAAGCGCGAGCGGGTGAAGCTGTTCCCGTCGGCGCTGGTGGTCCGCCGCTCCTGCGGCTGCGACGGCGGCTGACCGCTGCCTGAAGGCCCCCGGGGCCTCCTGCCCGGGGTCTTTGGACCCGGTGGACCCCGGGACTTTATATAGGGCATACAGGGTTCTGTCGGGCTTCTCAGGTCGTCCTCAGAGTGCTCTCATGTACGGCTCCGAGAGTCATTGCCATGACGGACTTCCAGCAGCCGCAGCAGCAGCCGTACTACCCGCCGCAGCCCCCGAGGCCTCCGTACGACCCCACGCAGCCGGTCACGACCGAGCCGGGTACGACGATCTGGCCGTCCGGCGGCCACACGCCCCCGGTGCCCCCGGCGGCTCCTCCGTCGCACGCCGCGCCGCCGCCGGCCCCGCGCCGGCGGGCCAAGCGGGGTGTGGGTCTCCTCGCCGCCGTCGCGATCGCCGCGGCGGCGGTCGGCGGCGGCACGGCCACCCTCGTGCAGCAGCTGACCGCGGACGGCACCCCCACCGCGAGCGGCGTCAACGGCACGACCGTCTCCGCGAGCAGCAAGGGCACGGTGGCCGGGGTCGCCGAGGCGGTCTCCCCGTCGATCGTGGAGATCTCCGCGAACTCGACCGCCGGCAAGTCCACCGGCTCCGGCGTGATCATCACCGGTGACGGCGAGATCGTCACCAACAACCACGTGATCTCCGGCGCCTCCGAGATCAGCGTGCGCCTTTCGAACGGCAAGACGTACACCGCGAAGGTCGTCGGCACGGACCCCGACAAGGACCTCGCGCTGATCAAGCTGGAGGGCGCGTCCGGGCTCAAGGCGGCCACGCTCGGGAACTCCGACAACGTGAAGGTCGGCGACGAGGTCGTCGCGATCGGCTCCCCCGAGGGGCTGACCGGCACGGTCACCAGCGGCATCGTCTCCGCGCTCGACCGCGACGTCACCGTCGCCAAGGACGAGGGCCAGGACCAGCAGCAGCGCCAGCAGTACGACCCGCGCCAGGGCTGGCCCTTCGAGTTCGGCGGCCAGGAGTTCAACGGCGACACGGGGACGTCGAAGACGACGTACAAGGCGATCCAGACGGACGCCTCGCTCAACCCGGGGAATTCCGGTGGCGCGCTGATCAATATGAACGGCGAGATCATCGGGATCAATTCGGCCATGTATTCGCCGAGTTCTTCGAACGGCTCTTCGGCCGGCAGCGTCGGCCTCGGATTCGCGATCCCCGTGAACACCCTCAAGGCCGACCTCGACAGCCTCCGCGACGGCGGTTCGAACTGAACGCGTGCGACGCTGACACCATGACTGGCGTGACAGGCGTGAACGGCGTGACCGGCCCGGAGAACGCGGGCGACCGCATCCTCATCGTCGACGACGAGCCCGCCGTACGGGAGGCGCTGCGCCGCAGCCTCGCGTTCGAGGGGTACGGGACGCAGGAGGCCGTCGACGGGGTCGACGCGCTCGCCCGCATGGAGTCGTACGCCCCCGATCTCGTCGTGCTCGACGTGCAGATGCCCCGGATGGACGGGCTGACGGCGGCGCGGCGGATCCGGGCGTCCGGCTCGACCGTGCCGATCCTGATGCTGACCGCGCGGGACACCGTCGGCGACCGGGTGACCGGGCTCGACGCGGGCGCCGACGACTACCTGGTGAAGCCCTTCGAGCTGGACGAGCTGTTCGCCCGCATCCGGGCGCTGCTGCGGCGCAGCTCGTACGCGAGCGCCGCCGAGGCCCCGGCCGACGGCGGCGACGTGCTGAGTTTCGGGGACCTGCGGATGGACCTGGCGACCCGCGAGGTGACGCGGGCCGGGCGCCGGGTGGAGCTGACGCGGACGGAGTTCACGCTCCTGGAGATGTTCCTGGCGCATCCGCGTCAGGTGCTGACCCGCGAGCAGATCCTGAAGGCGGTCTGGGGCTTCGACTTCGAGCCGTCCTCGAACTCCCTCGATGTGTACGTGATGTACCTGCGCCGGAAGACGGAGGCGGGCGGCGAGCCGCGCCTCGTGCACACGGTGCGCGGTGTCGGCTATGTGCTGCGCGGCGGAGGCCCGGAGTGAGCGGTCCCGTGTCCTGGTTCCGGTCGCGGCCCCTGCGGTCGCGGCTCGCGCTCCTGACGGCGACGGCGGTCGCCGTGGCCGTGGCCGCCGTCTCGCTGGCCTGCTGGTTCGTGACGCGGGCGCAGCTGGAGGCGGAGCTGGACTCCTCGCTGCGCAGCCTCAAGCTGGAGGGGCGTACGGTGACCACCCTGGCCCTCGCCTGCGCGCGCGGCGAGGAGTCGTCCGCGGACCTCACCGGTCCCTACACCGCCACGGTCCAGATCGTGCTGAGCAGCGGCAAGGCCTGTACGTACGGCCCCTCGCCGATCCCCGTCGAGGCGGGTGACCTGGCGGTGGCGCGCGGGCAGTTGCCGGACGCGCTGCACACGACGACCGACGAAGACGGCACCGACATGCGCGTCTACACGTACGGGCAGCCCGCCTTCCAGGACGTCGTCGGCGTCTCCGTCGCCCGGCCGCTGTCCGAGATCGACAACTCGATGGCCACGCTGCGCTGGGTGCTGCTCCTGGTCTCCGGGATCGGCGTCGTCGGCGCCGGGGCGGCCGGTCTGTGGGTGGCCAGGACCGGGCTCGAACCGGTGAACCGGCTGACGGGCGCGGTCGAGCACGTGGCGGCGACGGAGGACCTGACGGTCCGCATCCCGGCCGAGGGCGAGGACGAGATCGCCCGGCTCTCGCGCTCCTTCAACGCGATGACGGCCGCGCTCGCGGTCTCCCGCGACCGGCAGGCCCAGCTGATCGCGGACGCGGGCCACGAACTGCGGACGCCGCTGACCTCGCTCCGTACCAACATCGAGCTGCTCGCCCGCAGCGACGAGACCGGCCGCGCCCTGCCGCCGGAGGACCGGCGGGCGCTGATGGCGTCGGTGAAGGCGCAGATGACGGAGCTGGCGGCGCTCATCGGCGACCTCCAGGAGCTGGCCCGCCCGGACGCGGCGCAGCCGGGACCGCTGGAGGTCGTACCGCTGCACACGATCCTGCGCTCGGCCCTGGACCGGGCGCGGCTGCGCGGCCCCGAGCTGACCTTCGTCACGGACCTGGCGCCCTGGTACGTCCGGGCGGAGCCGGCGGCTCTGGAGCGGGCGCTGGTGAACGTCCTGGACAACGCGGTGAAGTTCTCGCCGTCCCGGGGGACGGTCGAGGTGCGGCTGATGCGCGGGGAGCTGACGGTCCGCGACCACGGCCCCGGCATCGAGCCCGACGAACTCCCGCACGTCTTCGACCGCTTCTGGCGCTCCCCGTCGGCGCGCAGCCTGCCCGGCTCGGGGCTCGGCCTGTCGATCGTGGCCCGAACCGTCCAGCAGACGGGCGGCACGGTGGAGCTGACGGCGGCCGAGGGCGGCGGCACGACGGCGGTCCTGCGACTGCCGGGCGCGCCGACGCCCCCGCCGTCAGTTGTGGCGGATGAGGGACTCGACCAGGCCTGAGCGGGTGTTCGGGTAGTCCATGACGACGATGCCGAGGCCCTTCCAGCTGTTCGCCGTACCGTCGAGGAAGCCGTGGACGCGCGGGTTGAGGTTGTCGGAGTTCCAGCGCGGCGGCAGCGAGGCGGACGTGGACACGAAGTTGATGTACAGCTTGCCGGGCTGGGCGACGGCGCTGCGGAAGTGGGCCTCGATCTTCGGGTACTTGGCGTTCGGCAGGGCGTTCCAGTCGTCCTGGATCGCGATCGCGCCGCCGTCCCACCACTTGAGGCCGGGCAGTCCGCCGTTGTCCGCGATGAGGACGACCTTGCCGCGGGCCTCGCCCAGAGTGGGGACGGTGTCGCCGATACGGAAGAGGGAGCGCCAGCCCCGGTTGTCGAGGTAGTCGGTGAAGACCGCGCCGAAGGTGGCGTCGGAGTCCGAGGAGTACTCCTGCTTGACCCGCATGAGGACGGTCTCGGAGGGATGGGCGGCGAGGAAGTCGCGGCAGGCGATGAGGACGTCGCCGAACATCATGTTCTGGTACGAGGCGCCGTGGTGGATGGCGAAGGAGCCGCCGGTGACCCGGCAGCGTACGTCCAGGAAGCGGATGCCGGCGGCGAGCTGCTGCGCGATCGTCGTGTTCTGGCACTCGGACCAGGGGCCGCCGAAGCGGGCGCCGGAGTCGTGGGTGCCGGGAAGGGTGAGCTTCTGGAGCGGGGTGGGGTCGCCGTGGCCGGCCATCCAGTCCTGGGTGGCGAGCGCCCGCGCGGGCGGGGCTCCCACCAGGAGGACGGCACCGGCTGCCGCGGCTCCCGCGAGAAAGCGTCGTCGGTCCATGCGCGGAGTATGACGCGTACGCGTCAACGAGCGCCAGGGTGTGGCGTACGCGAAAGGGGCGGCGGACCGAAGAATCGATCCACCGCCCCTGGGGCGTCGCGGAGTTACTTGACGACGGTTACTTGACGACCGTGATCCGGCCCGTGGCCGGCGGGGCCAGCGGGGCGCTCGCCGAGGAGTGGGCGCCGAGGTAGGCGGTGAACAGGTCCAGGTCGGAGGCGCCGACCAGCTTGTTCTTGTGCTCCTTCAGGACGGCGAAGCCGTCACCGCCACCGGCCAGGAACTCGTTCATCGCGACCCGGTAGGTCTTCGACGGGTCGATCGCCTCGCCGTTCAGCTTCACCGAGGAGACCACGATCCGGTCGGCGCCGGTCTTCGTCAGATCCAGGGTGTACGTGAAGCCCTTCGACACCTGGAGGATCTTCGGGGCCGCCTGGTTCGGGCCGCTGACCTGCTGCTGGAGCGCGGTGATGAGCTGGGCGCCGGTCAGGTCGACCGCGGTCATCATGTTGGTGAACGGCTGGACGGTGTACGCCTCGCCGTAGGTCACCACGCCGTCGCCCTCACCGGCCGACGCCTTGTGCACCAGCGGCGCGCGCACGCCGCCCGGGTTCATCAGCGCCAGCTGGGCGCCGCCCTTGTCGGCCGGGGCCATGCCCTCGAGCTGCGCGTCGGCGATCAGGTTGCCCAGCGACTTCTCGGGCGCGTCGAAGGGGTTGTCGACGTCACCGGAGATGTAGCCGACGGGACGGCTCGCGATCGGCGCGGCCAGCGTCTTCCAGCGGTCGATCAGCCGGGTCATGTCCTCGGCCTTGGCCACGTCACGGGTGACGACGTGGTTCGCGGAGGAGACGGCGGTGCGGACGATGTCCTTCGTACGACGGTCGTAGGTGAGCGTCGTGTCCGTGTACAGCTTGCCGAAGGAGGCCGCCGAGGTGACCGTGCGCGGCTTGCCGGACGGGTCCGGGATGGTGCACGCGTACGCCTGGTGCGTGTGGCCGGTCACCAGCGCGTCGACCTGCGGGCTGACCTTCTTCGCGATGTCCACGATCGGGCCCGAGATGCCGTCACCGGGGCCGGGGCTGTCGCAGTTGTAGTTGTACGAGCCCGAGGCCGGCACGCCGCCCTCGTGCAGCAGCGCGACGATCGACTTGACGCCCTTGCGCTCCAGGATCTTCGTGTACTTGTTGATCGTCTCGATCTCGTCGCCGAACTTCAGGCCCTTGATGCCCTCGGCGGAGACGATGTCGGCGGTGCCCTCCAGGGTCACGCCGATGAAGCCGACCTTGACCCCGTTGCGCTCCCAGATGAAGTACGGGTCGAGGACCGGGCGACCGGTCTTCTCGTTGGTCACGTTGGCCGCGAGGTACGGGAACTTCGCGCCCTTGAACCGCTTGCCCTCCTCGAAACAGCCGGCGGTCGGGTGGCACCCGCCGTTCTGCATCCGGGCCAGCTCGCGCGCGCCCTCGTCGAACTCGTGGTTGCCGACCGAGCTGACGTCGAGCTTCAGGCGGTTCAGCGCCTCGATGGTCGGCTCGTCGTGGAAGAGCCCGGAGACCAGCGGAGAGGCGCCGATCATGTCGCCGGCGGCGGCGGTGACGGAGTACGGGTTGCCCTTGCGGGCCTCACGCAGGTGCGTGGCCAGGTACTCGACGCCACCCACACCGTCGATGGTCTTCGTCGTCCCGTCGGGCTGGATCTGGGTGACCCGGCCGGCCGAGCCCGTCGGCGGCTCCAGGTTCCCGTGCAGGTCGTTGAAGGAGAGCAGCTGGACGTCGACGTAGCGCCCATAGCCGTAGCCCTGGCCCTTGCCGCCCCGGTCGTCCTTCGTCCCCGAGGCGCCCGCGGGCAGCGCGGCCACAAGCGCGCCGACGGTCGCGAGCCCCGCGCCGACGGCGAGTATCCGCCCCGCTGTCCTCTTCTTCTTCGGTGTCGCTGCCATCGCTCCCCTTGTCCCCGCGCCCCGATGTGCGGCGCCACTCGACTGCTCATTCGACTGCTGACGTGCCAGCGCAGCCTAGAGTCAACGCGCGTAGCGCAACAGGGGGTACCGGGTTACAACTAGGTTGATTCCGTAGGCTCAAGGCATGACTCCAGACGCGGCACCGGCCCTCGAACCCGGCCGGCAGATCCACACTCTCGACGAGCTCTCGCCCGAGCAGGTGAGCGACGTCCTCGACCTGCTGGAGGCGGCCGACCGCGCGGACGGCGTCCATGCCGTGTCCGAGCAGGGGCGGCTCTATCTCCGGCACGGCCGGCGGGAAGGCGTCACGCACTTCCTGCTCACGGTCGGCTCGAACCTCTACGGCTACGCGCAACTGGAGGACACCGACCCCGTGGAGGCCCCGGCCGCCGAGCTCGTCGTCCACCCGACGCACCGGGGCCGGGGGCACGGGCGGGCGCTCGGTAGCGCGCTGCTCGCGGCCTCGGGCAAGCGGCTGCGGGTGTGGGCGCACGGCGGGAAGTCGGCGGCCCGGCACCTGGCGCAGGTCCTCGGCCTGACCCTGTTCCGCGAACTGCGCCAGCTGCGCCGCGCCTTGGTCCCGCTCGACATCCCCGAACCGGTGCTGCCCGAGGGCGTCACGGTCCGCACCTTCGTACCGGGCCAGGACGACGCCGCCTGGCTGGCCGTCAACGCGGCGGCCTTCGCCCACCACCCGGAGCAGGGCTCGCTCACCCAGCGGGACCTCGACGACCGGACGGCCGAGCCGTGGTTCGACCCGAAGGGCTTCTTCCTCGCGGAGAAGGACGGCCGGCTGATCGGCTTCCACTGGACGAAGACCCACGCGGAGGACCAGCTCGGCGAGGTGTACGTGGTCGGCATCCTGCCCGACGCCCAGGGCGGCGGCCTCGGCAAGGCGCTGACGGCGATCGGCCTGCGGCACCTGGCGGCGCAGGGGCTGCCGACGGCGATGCTGTACGTGGACGCGGACAACACGGCGGCCGTGACGGTGTACGAGCGGCTCGGGTTCGTGACGCACGAGGTGGACCTGATGTACCGCACGGAGTCGTGAGCCGGTAACCGGGTTTCGGCAGGGGGCGGTTGACACCGCCCCCTCCTTTCCACCACCCTTTCACTACTTGATTAGTGAAAGGGTGGTGGAAGAACATGCTCGAGTACCGGATCGACCGACGCAGCGGGGTCGCCACCTACCTCCAGATCGTCCAGCAGACCGAACAGGCCCTCCGGATGGGCCTCTTGGAGCCGGGCGACCAGCTGCCCACCGCGCGCGAGGTCGTCGAGGCGACGGCCATCAATCCGAACACGGTCCTCAAGGCCTACCGCGAGCTGGAGCGCGCCGGCCTCGTCGAGGCCCGCCGGGGCCTGGGCACCTTCGTCCGGGCCACGCTCGGAGCCGCCCCCGCCGAGTCGCCGCTGCGCGGCGAACTCGCCGACTGGGCGCGCCGGGCCCGCGCCGAGGGCCTGGAGCGCGAGGACGTGGCCGCGCTCTTCACTTCCGTACTGAAGGAATTCTTCGAGGGGAACGCATGACAGGGGGACGCATGACCAGTGGTACGGCCCTGAGCACCGAGGGCCTCGGCAAGCGGTACGGAGGACGGGGCGGAGGCGGCCGCTGGGCCCTGAAGGACTGCTCCTTCGCCCTCCCCACCGGCCGGGTGTGCGCGCTCGTCGGGCCCAACGGCGCGGGCAAGTCCACGCTCCTGGCCCTCGCGGCGGGCCTGCTCCGCCCCACCGAGGGCACGCTCCGGGCCCCCGCCCGCGAGCAGCTCGCGTACGTCGCCCAGGACAAGCCGCTCTACCCGCAGCTCACGGTCGCCGAGACGCTCAGGATGGGCCGCGAGCTGAACCCGGACCGCTGGGACGGGGCGATCGCGGACCGCGTCGTCGCCGCGGGCCCCCTGGACCCCGGGGCCCGGATCCGTACCCTCTCGGGCGGCCAGCGCACCCGCGTGGCCCTCGCCCTGGCCCTCGGCAAGCGTCCCGAACTCCTGCTCCTGGACGAGCCGATGGCCGATCTCGACCCGCTGGCCCGCCACGAGCTGATGGGCGTCCTGATGGCCGACGCGGCCGAGCGCGGCACGACCGTCGTCATGTCCTCGCACATCCTCACCGAGCTGGAGGGCGCCTGCGACCACCTGCTCCTCGTGGACGACGGCCGCGTCCGCCTGGACGGCACGATCGACGACCTCCTCGCCGCGCACGTGCTCCTGCGCGGCCCGGTCGCCGACCTGGCCCCGCACACGGTCGTCGACTCCCGCACGACGGGCCGTCAACTCACCGCCCTGGTCCGCCGCGAGGGCCGCGTCGAGGGCCCCTGGGAGACCACGCAACCCACCCTGGAGGACCTCCTCCTCGCCCACCTCCGCGCCTCGAAGACCCCCGAGACGACCACCGAGACGACCCCGACGACCCCCGCGACGACCCCCGAAGGAGCCTCCGCATGAGCAGCCTGACGCTGAAGGGCCCGTACTGGGTGACGGCCCGCCAGCACCGGAGAGCCCTTGTCCTCGCGGGCGCCGCCGTGGCGCTGAGCCTCGTGACCATGGCCTGGCTCCGCTACTGGGACTCCCGTACCGTCGGCTTCGACGAGGACCACGGCCTCTGGCTGATGCGCGGCGCAATGGACCTGGCCGCCACCGGGTTCCCCTTCGTCCCCCTGCTCGTCGCCGCGTTCGTCGCGGGCCCGCTGCTCGCCCGCGAGCTGGAATCGGGGACGTACAAGCTGGCCCTGACCCAGTCCGTGACGCCGTCCCGCTGGCTGGCGTCGAAGCTGCTGATCGCGGGCGCGGTGACGCTCGCCGGCACGCTCCTGCTGGTCGGCACGTTCCGGCTCGGCTGGGGCAACGTCACCGGCACGTACCGGTTCCAGTGGTACGACCAGGGCGTCTTCGAGTCCTCGGGGCCCGTCCTCGTCGCGTACGGTCTGCTCGCCGTGGCCGTCGGCGCGGTGCTCGGCCAGCTGATCCGCCGTACCGTCGTCGCCATGGCCGCGGCCGGCCTCGTCACCGGTCTCGTGCTGCTCGCCCTGAACGGCCTCCGCTGGGAGTGGCTGCCCGCGCGCACCGCCACCGCGCCGTTCGCACCGGGCGGCCCGGTCGTGGCCCCCGTTCCGCAGGACGCGCGGCTCGCCGACTCCGGGCTGCTCACCTCCACCGGCGAACGCCTGGACGGCTGGTACTGCGCCGAGCCCTTCGACCCCGCCGCCATGTGCCGGAACGACGTGCACGTGACCGCCCACTTCTCGGACTACTACCCGGCCTCGTACTACTGGCCCCTCCAGCTCATCGAGACCGGCCTCGTCCTGGTCCTCGCCGCCCTGGCGCTCTTCGCCGCCTTCCGCATCCTGCGCACCCGCCACGGCTAGCCGCCCCACGGGCCATGTACGCCCGCGCCCCGACCCCGTACCGTACGAATCAGGCCATGGAAAATCGGCCGGTGGGGCCCTCCAGGGGCCCCACCCCCGATTCCCGTACGACATGTCCTCGTTACCAGCCATTCAGACGCGCTTGCGACGCTCACGCAATGAAGCCCGCCGTGCCTCCTCCCGCCCAGGCGCTCCCGAAAGGGAGACTGCCCGCGCCCACGGCCCGCTCCGACGCGCCCGACCAGCCGTTCGCGCGGAAGAATGGGGCCATGAGCAAGCAGCCCGCCGAGGTCCCGGTCCAGCCGTCCGCCACCCCTTCCGCCCCGACGTCCGAGACACCCTCCGCGACGCCGGCCGCGAAGAACGCCAAGGCGTCCGCCAGGACGTCCGGGAGGAAGCCCGCGACCAGCGACAGGAAGGGCGAACCGGCCGCGCAGCCGACCGTCGGCGCGATAGCGGCGCACCGCCCCAGCACCGTCGCGGGCGCCCGTGGCTCCGACCTCGACCCCGATCTGGACGCCGACCTCGACGGCTACGAGGACGACGAGACCTCGGGCGAGCTGCCCCAGGGCCGCTTCCTCGACCGCGAGCGCAGCTGGCTCGCGTTCAACGAGCGCGTCCTCGAACTCGCCGAGGATCCCACCACGCCCCTCCTCGAACGGGCTAACTTCCTCGCCATCTTCGCGTCGAACCTCGACGAGTTCTTCATGGTCCGCGTGGCCGGTCTCAAGCGCCGCATCGCCACCGGTGTCGCCAACCGCTCCGCCTCCGGTCTGCAGCCCCGCGAGGTCCTGGAGCTGATCTGGACCCGCTCGCGCGAGCTCATGGCCCGGCACGCCGCCTGCTACCAGCAGGACGTCGCCCCCGCCCTCGCCGACGAGGGCATCCACCTCATCCGCTGGCCCGAGCTGACCGAGAAGGAGCAGGCGCGCCTCTTCACCCTGTTCCGCCAGCAGATCTTCCCGGTCCTCACCCCGCTGGCCGTGGACCCCGCGCACCCCTTCCCGTACATCTCCGGCCTCTCCCTCAACCTGGCCGTCGTCGTACGCAACCCGGTCAGCGGCCACCGCCACTTCGCCCGCGTCAAGGTGCCGCCGCTGCTCTCCCGCTTCCTGGAGGCCTCCCCGCAGCGCTACGTCCCGCTGGAGGACGTCATCGCCGCGCACCTGGAGGAGCTCTTCCCCGGCATGGAGGTGCTGGCGCACCACATGTTCCGGGTGACCCGGAACGAGGACCTGGAGGTCGAGGAGGACGACGCCGAGAACCTGCTCCAGGCCCTGGAGAAGGAGCTCCTGCGCCGCCGCTTCGGCCCGCCGGTCCGCCTGGAGGTCGAGGAGTCCATCGACCCGTACGTCCTCGACCTGCTGGTTCGCGAGCTGAAGATCTCCGACGCCGAGGTCTACCCGCTGCCCGGCCCGCTCGACCTCACCGGCCTCTTCGGGATCGCCTCCCTGGACCGGCCCGAGCTGAAGTACCCGAAGTTCGTCGCCGGCACCCACCGGGACCTGGCCGAGGTCGAGTCGGCCTCCGCGCCCGACATCTTCATGGCGCTGCGCGAGCGGGACGTGCTCCTGCACCACCCGTACGACTCCTTCTCCACCTCCGTCCAGGCCTTCCTGGAGCAGGCGGCCGCCGACCCGGACGTCCTCGCGATCAAGCAGACGCTGTACCGGACCTCCGGCAAGTCGCCGATAGTCGACGCGCTGATCGACGCCGCCGAGAGCGGCAAGCAGGTCCTCGTCCTCGTCGAGATCAAGGCCCGCTTCGACGAGCAGGCCAACATCAAGTGGGCGCGGAAGCTGGAGGAGGCCGGCTGCCACGTCGTCTACGGCCTCGTCGGGCTGAAGACGCACTGCAAGCTGTCGCTCGTGGTCCGCCAGGAGGGCGACGTCCTGCGCCGGTACTCGCACGTCGGCACCGGCAACTACCACCCGAAGACGGCCCGGCTCTACGAGGACCTCGGTCTGCTCACCGCCGACCCGCAGGTCGGCGCCGACCTCTCGGACCTGTTCAACCGGCTCTCCGGCTACTCCCGCCGCGAGACCTACCGCCGGCTGCTCACCGCGCCGAAGTCGCTGCGCGACGGGCTCGTCTCCCGGATCCACAAGGAGATCGCCCACCACCGCGCGGGCCGCCCGGCGTACGTCCGGATCAAGGTCAACTCGATGGTCGACGAGGCCATCATCGACGCCTGCTACCGGGCCTCGCAGGCGGGCGTCCCGGTCGACATCTGGGTCCGCGGCATCTGCGCGATCCGCCCGGGCGTCGCCGGTCTCTCCGAGAACATCCGGGTCCGCTCGATCCTCGGCCGCTTCCTGGAGCACTCCCGGATCTTCGCCTTCGGCAACGGCGGCGAGCCCGAGGTCTGGCTCGGCAGCGCCGACATGATGCACCGGAACCTCGACCGGCGCATCGAGGCCCTGGTCCGGGTCGCCGACCCGGCCCACCGGGCGGCCCTGACCCGGCTCCTGGAGACCGGAATGTCCGACACCACCTCCTCCTGGCACCTCGGCCCGGACGGGAACTGGACGCGGCACGCGACCGACCCCGAAGGCCAGCCGCTGCGGCACGTCCAGGAGATGCTCATCGACGCGCGGAGGCGCCGGCGTGCACAACCCTGACCACCTCGCGGCCACCGCGGACGTCGCCTCGGGCTCCACAGGCGTCACAGGCGTCACCACAGGCGCCCCTGCCACCACAGGCGTCTCGGCGGGCGAGGTCCTCTCCCCCTATCTCCAGGCGCGGGCCGGTGACTTCCTGCGCGCCCTGCGCCTGCACACGGAGGCCGGGGCGGACACGACCGGTGCGGAGGAGGCCGCCCGCGCGCTGCGGGCGGCCGCCCGGCGCATCGGCGGAACGCTGCACACCTTCCGGCCGCTCCTGGACGCCTCCTGGGCCGACCAGCTGCGCACGGAGCTGGCCTGGCTCTCCGGGACGCTCGCCCTGGAGCACGCCTGCACCGCCCGGCTCGTCCGCCTGGTGGACGCGCTGTCCCGCCTGTCGAGCGGCGGCAACGGCGGGCACGGCAGCGGCCACGGCAACGGCGGCCCGGTGCCGGCCGCGCGCGGCGCCGAGAGCTCCGGACTGACCGTCGGCGCCGCCCGCGCCGGCGCCCTCCTGGAACGCCAGCTCACCCTGGCCCGTACGCGCGCCCACTCGGCCGCGCTCCAGGCGCTCGGCTCCTCCCGCTTCCACGCGGTCGCGGACGCCGTCGCGCTCCTGGCCTCCGAGGTACCGCTGGGCCCCGCGGGGGCGGCCCAGGCGGTCGAGGTCCTGGACGCGCCGGCCGCGGTCGTCGAGCGCCGGCTGCTCGACGCGGTCGGCGGCCTGCCGCTGGCCCGCGCGGCCCACCCGTACAACGCCGACGCCCTCGCCCTCGCGGCCGGCGAGACCCAGGACGCGCCCTGGCACCAGGCCCGGCTGCTGCTCCGCCTGCACCGGTACGCCTGCGAGGTCCTGCAGGGCGACGCCCCGCCGGACCCGGTCCTCGACGAGGCCGGCCGGGCCCTGAACCGGCACCGCGACGCCTCCGAGGCGGCCGCCGCCGCGGCCGGCGCGGCCCGCACCCCGCGCATCGCCCCGGCGACCGCGTACGCCCTGGGCGTCCTCCACGCGGACCAGCGCCACGAGGTCGAGGCCGCCCGGTTCGCCTTCCAGCGCGCCTGGCAGCACGCCACGGCGCCGGTCCCGTGAACCACGAGCGGCTGAACCAGGTGGTCCGGGCGGCGGGCTGCGTCCTGTGGCGCCCCGCCCCCTCGGGCCGCGGCATCGACATCGCCCTGGTCCACCGGCCCAAGTACGACGACTGGTCGCACCCCAAGGGCAAGCTGAAGCGCGGCGAGACCCCGGAGGAGTGCGCCCGGCGGGAGGTACGCGAGGAGACGGGCCACTCCTGCGCGCTGGGCCCCCGCCTGCCCACGGTCCACTACCTGGCGAACGGGCGCCCGAAGGAAGTCACGTACTGGTCGGCCCTGGCCCTGGGCGGCGCCTTCGCCCCGTCCAAGGAGGTCGACCGGCTGGTCTGGCTCGCCCCGGAGCGGGCGCGGGCGCGATTGACCCAGCCGAGGGACAGGGAGCTGCTCGACGCGCTCCTGTCGCATCAGTCGAGCCACTAGTGGGCAGGCGTTCCGCCGGACCGCCCCGGACCGCCGCCCACCACCCGTCGCACCCGTACCGCCGGGCCTCGTACCCGTACCGCCACCACCCCCCGTACACGTGCCGCCACCCTCCCCGGGGCTCCGCACCCGCCCTTACGGCACGGTTCACTTTCCGTTCACTCTCAACCGTCGGCCGCTTCACCTGTTCTGCCTAATTTCGGTCGTACAGGGTGCACAGGCACAGCGCCGCGCCCTCAACCCGACACACGCCGCCGTACAACGTTCAGGACACCCGGTCCGCGGCTGGCGGCTTCTGGAAGGAACACCCGAAAGTGAAGCTTTCGCGCATGAACGGGCTTCGCGCCTCCGCGATCGGTGCCCTCGTCGTCTCCGGCGCCCTCGTCCTCTCGGCGTGTGGCTCGGACAACAACACCGGCACCCCCGCGAACGGCGAGAAGACCTCGGCCGCCGCGTCGAACATCAAGTGCGACGGCGCCAAGGGCCAGCTCCTCGCCGCGGGCTCCTCCGCGCAGAAGGGCGCGATGGACCTCTGGGTCAAGAACTTCCAGGCGGCCTGTGACGGCGTCGAGGTCAACTACCAGGCCATCGGCTCCGGCGGCGGTATCACCAAGTTCAACCAGGGCCAGGTCGCGTTCGCCGGCTCCGACTCCGCGCTGAAGGAGGAGGAGGTCGCCGAGTCCGCGAAGATCTGCAAGACCGGCAAGGGCATCAACCTCCCGATGGTCGGTGGCCCCATCGCCATCGGTTACAAGCTGGACGGCGTGGACAACCTGGTCCTGGACGCCTCCACCCTCGCCAAGATCTTCGACAACAAGATCACCAAGTGGAACGACCCGGCGATCGCCAAGCTGAACCCGGGCGCCAAGCTGCCCGACAGCTCGATCCAGGCCTTCCACCGCTCCGACGAGTCGGGCACCACCCAGAACCTGGGCAAGTACCTCTCGACGGCCGCCCCGGCCGACTGGAAGCACGACCCGAAGTCGAAGTCGTGGCCCGCCCAGGGTGGCCAGGCCGCCAACGGCTCCTCCGGTGTCGCCACCGCGGTCAAGGACGCCGAAGGCGCCATCGGCTACTTCGAGCTCTCCTACGCCACCGCCAACAAGATCAACACGGTCAGCCTGAACACCGGCGCCGCTGCCCCGGTCGCGGCCACCTCGGAGAACGCCTCCAAGGCGATCGCCGCCGCCAAGGTCAAGGGCACCGGCTCCGACATGGCGCTCTCCCTCGACTACGCCACCAAGGCCGAGGGCGCCTACCCGCTGATCCTCGTCACCTACGAGATCGCCTGCGACAAGGGCAACAAGGCGGAGACCCTGCCGACCCTGAAGGCGTTCCTCAACTACACCGTCTCCGAGGAGGGTCAGAAGATCCTCTCCGACGCCGGTTACGCCCCGCTCCCGGCCGACATCGCGGCCAAGGTCCGCGAGATCGTCCCCACCCTGTCCTGATCCCCGGCCGGGGCCGGTCCGCCACCCACGGGTGACGGACCGGCCTCGGCATCCGGTGCACCGCCGCCAGGAGCCGTACGCACGTACCGCTCCGCAGACCGGAGAGACCGATGGTTACGACAACCACACCACCCATACGAAACAGCCGCCGCGCCAAGAGCGCGACGCGCGCGGGAGACAAGATCTTCCTCGGGCTGTCCCGAGGTTCCGGCATCACCCTCCTGGTGATCATGGCCGCGATCGCGGGCTTCCTCACCTACCGCGCCGTCCTTGCCATCTCCAAGGACTCCACGAACTTCTTCACCACCTTCGAGTGGAACCCGGCCGGCGTCCCGCCGGTGTTCGGCATCGCGGTCCTCGCCTTCGGCACGATCGTCTCGTCGATCATCGCGATGCTCATCGCCGTGCCGGTCGCGATCGGTATCGCGCTCTTCATCTCGCACTACGCCCCGCGCAAGCTGGCCAAGCCGCTCGCGTACGTGGTCGACCTGCTCGCCGCCGTCCCCAGCATCATCTACGGCCTGTGGGGCGCGATCTTCCTGGTCCCGTACCTCGACGGCCTCAACAAGTGGCTCGACGAGTACTTCGGCTGGACCTACATCTTCGACAAGGCCAGCGACGGCCCCGCCCGCAACCTCTTCACCGTGGGCATCCTGCTGGCGATCATGATCCTGCCGATCATCACCAACGTGACCCGTGAGGTCTTCCTCCAGGTCCCGCAGATGCAGGAAGAGGCCGCCCTCGCCCTCGGCGCCACGCGCTGGGAGGTCATCCGGATGTCCGTCATCCCCTTCGGCCGCTCCGGCATCATCAGCGCCTCGATGCTCGGCCTCGGCCGCGCGCTCGGCGAGACGATGGCCGTCGCCGTCGTGCTCTCCCCGAGCTTCCTCCTCTCGGGCCACCTCCTCGACCCGGGCGGCGGCACCTTCGCCCAGAACATCGCGGCGAAGTTCAACGAGGCCGACGCCTTCGGCCGTGACGCCCTGATCGCCTCCGGTCTGGTCCTCTTCGTCATCACGCTGCTGGTCAACGGCGCGGCCCGGTGGATCATCGGTCGCCGCAAGGAGTACTCGGGGGCCAACGCATGAGCCACAACGCCATACAGGATCGCCCGCCCGTGAAGACCGTCGTGAAGCGCGATCCGCTCAGCCACTCCCGGCTCCCCAAGTGGACCCCGTTCGCCATCGCCATCGGCTCGATCGCCGCGGCCGTCGGCCTCGGCCTCGCGGCCGGCTGGCACAGCCGCATCCAGTGGGGCCTGATCGCCGCGCTGTTCTTCGTCCTCGGGACGTACGCGATCACCTCCAAGGTCGAGGGCAGCCGTCAGGCCAAGGACCGCGTCGCGACCAGCCTCGTCTGGGTCTGCTTCGTCCTGGCCGTCATCCCGCTGCTCTCGCTGGCCTGGGTCACGATCAGCAAGGGCATCGAGGTCCTCGACCCGTACTTCCTGAGCCACTCGATGAACGGCGTCCTCGACGCCGAGGCCGGCGGCGGTGTCTACCACGCGCTGCTCGGCACGATCGAGCAGGTCGCCATCGCGACCCTGATCGCCGCGCCGATCGGCCTGCTGACCGCGGTCTACCTCGTCGAGTACGGCGGCGGGAAGCTCGCCAAGGCCGTCACCTTCTTCGTCGACGTCATGACGGGCATCCCGTCGATCGTCGCGGGCCTGTTCATCCTCGCCACCTGGAATCTGATGCTGGGCTTCGGGCCCTCCGGATTCGCCGGCGCGATGGCCCTCGCGATCCTGATGATGCCGGTCGTCGTCCGCTCCACCGAGGAGATGCTCAAGCTCGTCCCGAACGAGCTGCGCGAGGCCTCCCTCGCACTCGGCATCCCGAAGTGGCGCACGATCCTGAAGGTGGTCCTGCCCACCGCGATCGGCGGCATCACCACGGGCGTCATGCTCGCGGTCGCCCGCATCACCGGTGAGACGGCCCCCATCCTGCTCCTCGTGTTCGGTACGAAGCTGATCAACCCGAACCCCTTCGAAGGCGCCCAGTCCTCGCTGCCGCTCTACGTGTACGAGCAGTACGCGGTCGGCACCGACGCCGCAGTGTCCCGTGCATGGGGCGCCGCGCTCGTCCTGATCGCCTTCGTCATGATCCTCAACCTGGTGGCCCGCGGCATCGCCCGCTGGAAGGCCCCCAAGACCAGCCGCTGACGCGGCGACCCTGGAAGTGAATTGATATGGCCAAGCGAATCGACGTCAGCGGCCTCTCCGCGTACTACGGCGCCCACAAGGCGATCGACGACATCTCCATGACGGTCGAGCCCCGCTCGGTGACGGCCTTCATCGGCCCCTCCGGCTGCGGCAAGTCCACGTTCCTGCGCACCCTCAACCGCATGCACGAGGTCACCCCCGGCGGCCGCGTCGAGGGCAAGGTCCTCCTGGACGACCAGGACCTGTACGGCGCCGGGGTCGACCCGGTCGCCGTGCGCCGCACGGTCGGCATGGTGTTCCAGCGCCCGAACCCGTTCCCCACCATGTCGATCTTCGACAACGTGGCGGCGGGCCTGCGGCTCAACGGCTCGTACAAGAAGTCCGAGCTCAACGAGATCGTCGAGCGCTCCCTCAAGGGCGCGAACCTCTGGAACGAGGTCAAGGACCGCCTGAACAAGCCGGGCTCCGGCCTCTCCGGCGGTCAGCAGCAGCGTCTGTGCATCGCCCGCGCGATCGCGGTCGAGCCCGACGTCCTGCTGATGGACGAGCCCTGCTCGGCCCTCGACCCGATCTCCACGCTCGCGATCGAGGACCTGATCGGTGAGCTGAAGGAACGGTTCACGATCGTCATCGTCACGCACAACATGCAGCAGGCCGCCCGCGTCTCGGACCGCACGGCCTTCTTCAACCTGGCGGCCGTGGGCCAGCCGGGCAAGCTCATCGAGCTGGACGACACGGAGCGCATCTTCTCCAACCCGACTGTCCAGGCGACCGAGGACTACATCTCGGGCCGCTTCGGATAAACACGTCTAGCGGTGCTGCATGGCGGTGCCACCGCAAGACGAATGGGCCCGGCTCTCCCACAGGAGAGCCGGGCCCAACCATTTGCCCCAGGGGGCGGCGGCCTTTCGGCCGTCACCCGAAGAACAGCCGCACCACGTAATAACTGAGCGCCGCGACCAACGCCGCCGCCGGCATCGTGATGAACCACCCCAGGATGATGTTCTTCGCGACCCCCCACCGCACCGCGTTCACCCGCTTCGTCGCCCCCACGCCCATGATCGCGGACGTGATGACGTGCGTCGTCGAGATCGGCGCGTGGAAGAGGAACGCCGAGCCGAACATGATCGTCGCGCCCGTCGTCTCCGCCGCGAACCCCTGCGGCGGGTCCAGCTCGATGATCTTCCGGCCGAGCGTCCGCATGATCCGCCAGCCACCCGCGTACGTACCCAGCGAGAGCATCACGGCGCACGCGATCTTCACCCACACCGGGATGTCGTCGCCCGACTGCTGCACATCGGCGATGACCAGGGCCATCACCACGATGCCCATCGTCTTCTGGGCGTCCTGCAGACCGTGGCCGAGGGCCATGCCCGCCGCCGACACCGTCTGCGCGATACGGAAACCGCGCTTCGCCTTGTGCGGGTTGGCCTTCCGGAACATCCACAGGATCAGGCACATCACCAGGTAACCGGCGACGAGACCGACGACCGGCGAAACGAACATCGGGATGACGACCTTGTCGAGCACGCCCGACCAGATCACCTCCGTACCGCCCGCGAGCGCCGCGCCCACCATGCCGCCGAACAGCGCGTGCGAGGAGGAGGACGGCAGACCGAAGTACCAGGTGACCAGGTTCCAGATGATCGCGCCGACGAGCGCGGCGAAGAGGATGCCCATCCCCTTGTCGCCGTGCGGCGTCTCGATCAGGCCCTCACTGACGGTCTTGGCGACCCCGCTGCCGAGGAACGCGCCGGCGAGGTTCATCACCGCCGCCATCGCCAGGGCCGCCCGCGGGGTCAGCGCCCGGGTCGAGACCGAGGTGGCGATGGCGTTCGCCGAGTCGTGGAAGCCGTTCGTATACGTGAAGCCGAGCGCGACACCGATGGTCACGATCAGCGCGAAGGTGTCCACGAAGCCTCAGGACTCCTTGACCGCGATGGTCTCCACCGTGTTCGCCACGTGCTCGAACGCATCGGCCGCCTCTTCCAGGACGTCCACGATCTGCTTGAGCTTGAGCACCTCGATGGCGTCGTACTTGCCGTTGAAGAGATGGGCGAGCAGCTTGCGGTGGATCTGGTCGGCCTGGTTCTCGAGCCGGTTGATCTCGATCCAGTACTCGGTGAGGTTGTTCATCGTCCGCAGGTGCGGCATCGCCTCGGCGGTCAGCTCGGCCGCCCGGGCCAGCACCTCGATCTGCTGCTCGACACCCTTGGGGAGTTCCTCGACGTTGTAGAGGACGACCAGGTCGACGGCCTCCTCCATGAAGTCCATGATGTCGTCGAGGGAGGAGGCGAGGGAGTAGATGTCCTCGCGGTCGAAGGGTGTGATGAACGAGGAGTTCAACTGGTGGAAGATCGCGTGGGTAGCATCGTCACCCGCGTGTTCCGCTGCCCGCATCCGCTCCGCGATCTCGGCCCGGGCGGAAGGCTCCGCTCCGAGCAGTTCCATCAGGAGTTTCGAGCCCGTGACGATGTTGTCCGCGGACGCGGCGAACATGTCGTAGAAGCTCGTCTCCCTGGGGGTCAGACGAAATCGCACGTGGGGTCCTCGGGGTGCTGGGTTTCGGTCAGGCTGATGCTAGGCGCATCATCCGGCCACGGCTAACCGGCGTCCCTTCAGTGTCGCCCATCAGGCACAGTGATCTGCACGGGCCCCCGCCCGGATCGGCGGGGATCGGTACCATATACCCACGAGGGGTATACACACCCTTTCTGGACAACGGGAGGACGCGATGACGACCACCGAGGCGGCCGAGGTCACCCCCGAAGCCTCCGCACCCACGACCGACCACGATCACGGGGTGCACGGCTACCACAAGCAGAAGGACGAGCACCTCAAGCGGCTGCGCCGGATCGAGGGCCAGATCCGCGGTCTGCAGCGGATGGTCGACGAGGACACCTACTGCATCGACATACTCACCCAGGTCTCCGCCTCCACGAAGGCCCTGCAGTCCTTCGCGCTCCAGCTCCTGGAGGAGCACCTGCGGCACTGCGTCGCCGACGCCGCGACCAAGGGCGGCGACGAGATCGACGCCAAGGTCGAGGAAGCCACCAAGGCCATCGCGCGGATGCTGCGTACCTGAGAGCCCGGGGCCGCCGGCGACGGCGCCCCGGTCGACCATCAACGGTCGGCCCGCTCCGTGACGCCCGGCTCCCTGACCACCGGCTCCGTATCGACCCGCAGCACCTCGTCGATACGGTCCGCGCTGAGCCGCTCCCCGTCGGCCGCCGACGCGGCGATGATCAGCTCACCGCACAACTCGATCTCGGCGAGAGCGACGCGGTCCTGTTCCGTGGGCACGGTCGCGGTACTGGGCGGGGCCACGCGCGTTCACCTCTTCCTGCCGGCGTCGGTCTCCCAGCGTAGGGAGCGCGCCACGCAACGCGCATGACTAGTCCGGACCATTTGGCCATGGCCTGCGGGTGGCTTCGCGCCGCTCGCTACACCTCGATCTTCCCGGCGTAGATGTCCCCGCGACTCGGCAGCCGTACGTCGACGGGGGTGCCGAACCCGTACAGCAGGGTCGTCGACGCGACCGCGACCGTACGGTCCTTGTTGGCGAAGCTGAACTGGTGGCGGACCTTCCGCAGCCGGCCCTCCGCGTCGAGGTACGCGTCGAAGGGCACCGAGTCCTTGGCGAACCCTTTCGCCGCCGCGGCGAGCGAGCCGCGCACCTGCGGCGAGGCGGCCCGCGCGGCCGCCCCGAGGTCGGCGACCCCGCGGTAGTGGCTGACTTTCACCCCTGCCAGGTCGACCTGGCCGACGTACGTCACGCGCTGCGCGCCGCGCAGCAGTTCGGCGGCGGCGCCCGGGTCGGTGGCCCCGCCGGTGACGAGGTTGCCGTCGTCCAGGGTGGTGGTGTCGACCCGTACCCACTTGTCGGCCGGGACGCCCGCGCCGCGGTTCTTCATGTAGAGCGCGCCGGGGACGAGGAGTTCGGTGACGGGCCGGTGCTCGTCCGCTCCGGCGGCGTCCTTGGGCAGGACGACCTGGAGCCGTCCGGTACGGCGCCGGAAGTCGTAGCCGCCCTCGCCCCGGATGGTGACCCGCGTCCCACCGGTGGCCATCTCCATGCTGGTGCTCGTCTTGGCGGTGCCCGCCCGGGTCAGCACCTCGGCCGCGCCCCGCACGGTCTCGGTGGGGTCGCCGCCGGGCGCGGGGTCCTCGGGTCCGGCGCACCCGCCGGCCATCAGTGCGGCGGCGACGGCCCACGCCCCGCCCCTGAACCCGTACCGCCGCACCACCATCGCCTGCCAACCCCCAACGCCGTACCGCTGCCTGTCCGGGACCCGCCCGATCCGCATAACGACGGCTCGGGCGACCCGTCACGCGCAGTACGGTGGATGCGTGCACCACCAAGCCCCGCCTCACGCCACCACCACGACGGAACGCGGCTCTTTCGCGGTCGCCCGATGCAGCTGTGGTTGGACCGGCCCGGCGCGAAGATCGCGGGACAAGGCCCGGACGGACGCGGCGACCCACACGGACTCGACGCGACAGACCGTTTGAGGCAAGCGGTTTGAGGCGCTGTCCGGCTCGCGGGCTACGCCGCGAGGTCGTTGTCCTCGGGGCCTGAGCCGATCCGGGGCTCGGGGATGTCGAGCGTCTCGGGGACGGCGGACCGCGCGGCGGCGCTCCGGGAGCGGATCAGGCGGGCCCCGTGCCGGGAGCGGGCGATCGCGGTGACGAGCGGGGTCAGCAGGGCGTGGGCGACGGGGGCGAGGAGCAGCGCCACCGCCGTACCGAGGGCGATGCCGCCGATGACGTCGGTCGGGTAGTGGACGCCCATGTAGACCCGGCAGAAGCCCTCGGCGAAGGCGAGCGCGATCGCGAGGAGGCCGAGCTTGCGGTGGGCGATGAAGACCCCGACGGCGATGGCCATCGCGAGCGTGGCGTGGTCGCTGACGAAGGAGTAGTCAGTCTTGCCGGAGACGAGGACTTCGAGGCCCTGGTGGTCGTTGAACGGTCTGGGCCGCTCGACGAAGCCGCGGATGGGGATGTTGACGAGGATCGCGACGCCGGCGGCGAGCGGCGCCCACACGAGCGAGGCGAAACCGGAGACGGAGTCGGCGAGGGTGTCGCGGCGGCGGACGCTCCACCAGGTCCAGAGCGCGACGAGGACGAGGGCGAGCATGATCCCGTACTCGCCCACGAAGCCCATGACACGGTCGAGCCAGGGCGGGGCCTGCCGCGCCAGCCCGTTGATGTCGTAGAGCAGGCTGACATCGGGGTTGGAACCATCCGATGCGAGTCCAGCCACTGCTGCCCCTTGCCTTGTCACGTGAATCGAACGAACCGTCTGACGCGTGCGTTCCGCTCACCGTCGATGATCGCCCTGACGTTACCGAAGAGTGACACGTCGTCGCAGCTCAGGGCCTGTGCTTAACGGAGAGTTCCGGCCAGGGAGCCACGGTCCGTCAGGTCTGCGGCAGATGCGTGGGAAGCGCCGCGGCGCCGTCCTTCGTCACCCTGGTGGCACCAAAATAGTCAGGCGTGTCGATCTTGTCGAAGCGGATGACGGCCCCGGTGCGCGGGGCGTCGATCATGTAGCCGCCGCCGACGTAGATGCCGACGTGCCTGATGGCGCGGGAGTTGGTCAGGTCGTCGGAGAAGAAGACCAGGTCACCGGGGAGCAGCTCGTCTCGGGAGGGATGGGGGCCCGCGTTGTACTGGTCGTTGGCGACGCGCGGCAGCTCGATCCCGACCGAGAGGTACGCGGCCTGGGTCAGACCGGAGCAGTCGAATCGGCCATTTTGAGCCGCGGTGCCGGTGCCGCCCCAGAGGTAGGGCGTGCCGAGCTTCTGCTGGGCGTAGTAGATCGCTCCGGCGGCCTGCCGCGAGGGCTCGACGCGGCCGACGGGCCGGGCGAAGCTCTTCTCGAGGGACCGGATGATGCGGACGTAGTTCTGGGTCTCGGTGATGCGCGGCACACCGCCGGACTTGATGACCCGGTAGGCGCCCGCGTTGTACGCGGCGAGCATGTTGTTCGTCGGGTCGCCCGGCACGTCCTTCACATAGCCGGCGAGCTCGCAGTCGTAGGTGGCGGCGGAGGGGATCGCGTCCTTGGGATCCCAGACGTCCCGGTCGCCGTCCCCGTCCCCGTCGATGCCGTGCCCGGCCCAGGTGCCGGGGATGAACTGGGCGATGCCCATGGCGTTGGCGGGCGAGACGACCCTCGGGTTCCAGCCGCTCTCCTGGTAGAGCTGGGCGGCGAGCAGGGCCGGGTTGATGGCGGGGCAGAGGTTCCCCCACCGCTGGACCAGCCCCTGGTACGCGGCGGGCACGGCGCCCTTCGCCAGGGCCACGGTGCCGTTCTTGGCGTCCCCGGCGCCCCCGATGAGTCCTGCGGCGGCGGAGTACGTACCGACGACGAGCAGCGCGACGAAGCCGAGGCACATGCCGAAGACCCCACCGGCCACCAGCCAGGCCTTGCGCGCCCTACGCACCGTCAACCACCCCTGGGGTCTTGGCAGTCCATCGAGCGACAAGTCTAGGTGCGGCGCCCGCCTCGCAGGCGGGCTGCCGCCAACCGTTTCGGACAAAGTCACCGGGCATGCCGAACCGCTGAACTACCGCCCCTTGAGCACCTCCACAAGACTGGAACTGCTGGCGTCCCCGTACCCGGCGGCGACACCGCGCCGGAAGAGGTCGGCGACGGCGGCGGGGAGCGCCGCGTCGACACCGGCGTCGGTGACGGTGTGCACGACGTGTTCGGTGCTGGCGAGCCCCATGGCGAGGCGGTCGACGTCTCCTGAGTGGTCGCCTGCGTCGACGCGGGGCCCGTAGAACTCCACGAACTGCTGGAGGTCGAGCGCGCCGAGGGCGTGCGGCTGGAGGTCGGTGGCCGTGATGCCGTACGCGTCGGCGAGGGCGAGGGCCTGCCAGTAGCCGCTCAGGGAGGTCCAGAACATGACCATGTTGAGCTGGTAGTAGAGCGCGGCGAGCCCGGGGTCCTCGCCGCGGTGGTCGGTGGCCGTGAGGACTTCGAGGGTGGCGCGGTGGGCCTCGAAGACGTCGCGCGGCCCGCTGTAGAAGGTGGAGGAGCCGGGCCGGCCGATGCCGGACGGCGGTGTGAGGACCCCGCCGGTGAGCTGCACGGCCCCGCGCTCCCGCACCCAGTCCGCCGCGGCGCGCGCCCGGTCGGGGGTGTCGGAGCTGAGGTTGACGAGGACCCGCCCGGCGAGGAGGGCGGGTTCGACGCCGCCCAGTACGTCGTACACGGCCCGGTAGTCGGTGAGGCTGAGGAGGACGACCTCGTTGGCGGCGACGGCTTCGGCGGGCGAGGCCGCGAGGACGGCACCCCGGCGCACGAGCTCGTCGGCGCGGGAGGGGGTGCGGTTCCAAAGGGTGACGTCGTAGCCCTGGTCGAGGTAGGCGGCGGCCATGGCGCGCCCCATGGGGCCGAGGCCGATGACGGTGACGGAGTTCTGGTGACGCATGAAAGCTCCCTAGAACGAACGCTCTATCCAGCAACGAAGGGGACGCTAGCACACGACTAAAACGAACGCTCTACTCAATGAGCAACCTCGCTAGAATCACGGCATGCAGACCAGCACCGTCGGCACCCGCGAGCGGATCGTCGTCGCCGCCGCCCGCCTCATCCAGCGCCAGGGCTACGTCGGCACGGGCATCAAGCAGATCGCCCAGGAGGCGGAGGCCACCCTCGGCTCCGTGTACCACTTCTTCCCCGGCGGCAAGGAGGCCGTGGCGGTCGAGGCGATGACGCACAGCCGCAAGGAGTTCGCCGCGATGCTGCGTACCGCACTGGACGGTGAGGACGACCCCGCCGCCGCGGTCGACGCCTGCGCCCGCCTCCTGGCCCGCGAACTCCGCGACTCCGGCTGGATCGACGGCTGCCCGGTCACCGCGGCCGCGCTGGAGACCCTGGGCACGGACAACGCCATCCAACGCGCCTGCGCCGAGGCGTTCCTGACGTGGCAGCGCGTCGTCGAGGACAAGCTCCTCGGCTGCGGCTTCCCCGGCCCCGAGGCCCGGGACCTCGCGGCGACGGTCATCAACACGCTGGAGGGCGCGGAGGTCACCGCGCAGGTCACGCGCTCGGAGACCCCGCTGCTCCTGGCGGGCCGTCACCTCGCGCGCCTGGTCGCGTCATACGCCTGACCTGCCGCGCCACCACCCCAAGAGTGCAACAACGACAGTCATTGCCCGGAGTCACCCTCCGTGATACACAGAGTGACCATACGCTTCCTCGCATAGAAACCGGCCACACCGTCGCAGGTCAAGACGGTCGGACCGGTCACATGTGCGGGGATCGGGTAAAGAGAGCCGTCAAGCCGTCACACGCGAGCGGTTTCATCAGCGAAGATAGGGCGATGACCCATGCCATCGGGCAGGGGCGACGAACTACCCAACAGGGGCGGTGAGTTACATGTACCTGGCGGCCGAAGAGGGCGACATCACCACCATCATCGGTGGAATCGCCCCGAACTGGGGGCCTTTCGGGAGCCTGGGCAATGAAGCCAAGGTGATGATTGAGGTCGTGATGGCCGTGGCCATCCTGCTCTGTCTCGGCATCGCCATCTGGGGAGCGGCCAAGCAGCGCATCGGCGCGACCGCACTCCGGGACACGTTCAGCGCGGAACAGGGCAAGGGCCTGATCGTGGCCGGCCTGACCGGCGTCTTCATCATCGGCTCGCTGGGGACGCTGTTCACGATCGTGTACGGCATGGCCGTCTGACGTCCGGGTCGGTTCCTTTTCCTGATGTCCAGTCTGATGTCCAGTCTGATGTCCAGTCACCACACGGTTGAGAGGGCGTGTTCGCCATGAGCCTCGGCGACGACAACGACGGCTTCGGCGGCAGCGGCATGGGCGGCTCCGGCCAGACCCGCACACGCCTCCCCGAGGGCGGCACGGGCGACCCGTACGCCCCGGCACGCCGCCCGCGCGGCTCACGCTCACTGATCACGGCGGTCGGCGTGGTGGTCCTGCTGATCGCCGCGATCGCCTTCGCGAACAGAGGCGGCGGCGACCCGGACACGGACAACACCTCGGGCTCCACCCCCTCCTCGGGCAAACAGACCCCCACGGCAGCGACAGGCGTCCGCCCGGTCCCGGGCAAGAACGGCACGATCCCTACGGGGTTCGCACGGGACGAGCAGGGGGCGCAGAGTGCGGCGGCCAACTACTCGGTGGCCCTGGTGTCGGCGGACATCCTGAAGCCCGGCCGCCGCGGCGAGATCGTCAGGCAGCTGTTCGTACAGGACAAGGTGGCCGAGCTCGAGGCCAGCTTCGACAAGGCGTACAGCCGCGAGTTCCTCGACAAGCTCGGACTCGACCAGAACGGCGATGCCGCCCCCGGGATGACCTACGTGTCGCGCACGGCGCCGGTCGGCACCAAGGTCACCCAGTTCTCCGACGGCGCCGCGACGGTCGAGGTCTGGTGCACGGGCGTGTTCGGCACGGCCGGAGTCAGCTCCACCAACCCGGTGACGAACGACTGGTTCACCATGACCCTTGCTCTCCGCTGGGCCGACAACGACTGGAAGGTGGAGAGCTTCTCGCAGAAGGAAGGGCCGGCCCCGGTGAACACCGACCGCACCGCCTCCGACGCCGACGCGATCGCCAAGGCCGTCGAGGAGTACGGAGGCTTCACGTATGCCCGCTAGGTCCCGTCCCACGCTGCGCGTGGCCGCACTGCTGGCCACCGTCCAGACCTCGGCCGTCCTGCTGGCCTCGCGTGCCTACGCGGCCCCGACGCCGACGCCCACGCCCTCGGCGCCAACCAAGGAGCAGTGCGACCTGATCGTGGGCCCCGCCCGCGACTACTGCGAGAACGGCGAACCCGGCTCCAGCGGGAGCCGTACCCCCGACCCCACCGCCTCCCTCGACCCCCTCGCCTCCCTCGCCCGTGGCTGCGCCGACGCCGCCGTGTCGATCGTCGACGCGCTCTCCAAGGCCGTCAAAGAGACCGCCGACGTCGACTTCACCAACCTCGAGTTCCTCGGCCGCTACGCCATCGTCTTCGCCGCCGCCACCTTCCTCACCCTCCTCCTCTGGCTCCTCGCCGTCGCCAAGCGAGCCATCCGAGGCGTCCCCCTCACCACCGCCATCTCCGAGGCCATCGGCTTCCTCTGGCTGACCGTCCTCGCCTCCGCCTTCACCCCGCTCATCCTCTACACCGTCGTCAACGCCACCGACGCCGTCACCGAAGTCATCGCCGCCGGCACCGGTCAACAGACCGACGTCTTCTTCGGCAGCTTCAAGGAGGCCCTCCAGAAGGGCGACCAGATCGGCGGCGGGCCGATCATGCTGATCATCGTCTCGCTCGTCAGCATCCTCGCCGCCGGCGTCCTCTACCTCGAACTCTTCCTGCGCGCCGTCATGCTCTACGTCGGCGCCCTCCTCGGCGTCGTCGTCTACTCCGGCCTCGTCGACAAGAACATGTGGGGCCACGTCCGCCGCTGGGCCGGGATCATGATCGCGATCATCCTGGTCAAGCCGGTCATCGTCATCGTCCTCGGCCTCGCCGGCGCGCTCTCCTCCGGGACCGGCCCCGACTCCTTCTCCGCCGTCGTCTCCGGACTCGCGATCATCCTGCTCGCGATCTTCGCCTCCGCGATGATCTACCGCTTCGTCCCCGGCTTCGGCGACGAGATCGTCGCCTCCCGCAACAACCGCGTCCACCGCGCCGGCGAGAACGCCGCCGCGGCCGTCCTCTCCTCCCCCGCCTCCCTCGTCTCCCAGGGCATCAAGACCCACAGCACCCGCGACAGCGGCGGCGGAGGCAACCAGAACAGCGGCGGCGCCCCACGCCCCGCCAACCCGCTCTCCGGCGGAGTCGCCGCGCACAGCAGCCGCGGCAGCGCCGGTAACGCAGGGGGCGGCGGCGGATCTGTCCCCTCCGCCGCACCCCCGCCGCGTAGCAGCAGCCCCACCTCGGGCACCCCGCACAGCAGCCGCAGGAACACCGGATCCACAGGAAGCACAGGAGGTGGAGGGCGTTGACGACCCAGTCCCAGCCGGTCGCGCCCCGCCGTACGTATCTCATCGGCCGAGCCCGGCCGAACGCGATCGTCGGCAAGAACCGTGAGACCGGCGAGATCGCCCTCATCATCGCCGGCGCCTTCCTCGGCATGATGAGCGGACTCCTCGTCCCCGCCCTGCCCCTGCGGATCGCGCTGCTCGCCGGCTTCCCCGTCCTCGCGCTCGCCGCCGTGTACGTCCCGTACAAGCACCGCACCTTCTACAAATGGTTTGAGATCAACCGCAGCTACAAGCGGTCCCTCAAGCGCGGCACCGCCTACCGCTCCGCCGCCGCCGAGGCCGGCGTACGGCTCGACGGCCGCGAGGTCGAGGTCGGCCCGCCGCCCGGCATCGGCCGGATCAACTGGCTCTCCGCGCCCTTCGGCCCCGACGAGATCGCCGTCCTCCTGCACGCCGACCGCCGCACCGTCACCGCCGCCATCGAGATCGAGGGCCCCGGCGTCGGCCTGCGCGACAGCGAGGACCAGGAAGCCCTGGTGGACCGTTTCGGCACGCTGCTCAAGCACGTCGCCAACGGAGACGGCTTCGTCACCCGCCTCCAGATGCTCGCCCGTACGCTCCCCGCCGACCCCGACGCCCACGCCAAGGACGTCGCCCAGCGCGGCGACGCACAGGCCCCCGGCTGGCTCCAGGAGTCGTACGAGCAGCTCCAGTCGATGGTCTCCACCTCCAGCGAGCAGCACCGCGCCTACCTCGTCGCGTGCATGCACTACACCCGCGAACTCGCCGCCGAGGCCAACGCCATGGCCCGCGCGGCCCGCCACACCTCCGGCGCCCGCAAGCTCGACCGCGACGCCGGCCTCGCCGTCGTCATGGCCCGCGAGCTCACCGACATCTGCGCCCGGCTCGCCGAGGCCGACATCCGCGTACGGCAGCCCCTCGGGCAGTCCCGGCTCGCGTCCCTCGTGCACTCCATGTACGACCCGGACCACCCCATCGACCACATCCAGGCGATGACGAAACGAAACGCTTGGCCCGCCGAACTCGACGCCATGGAGCCCACCTACCTCCAGGCCAAGACCCGCGAGTCCTCCACCCGCGCCCCCTGGTGCCACGCCACCGCCTGGGTGAAGGAGTGGCCGATGACCCCCGTCGGCGTCAACTTCCTCGCCCCGCTGCTCGTCCACACCCCCGACGTGATCCGTACGGTCGCGGTGACGATGGACCTCGAACCCACCGAGGTCGCCATCGAGCGCATGCTCACCGAGAAGACCAACGACGAGGCCGAGGCCTCCCGTCAGGCCAAGATGAACCGCACGGTCGACCCGCGCGACATCGCCGCGCACGGCCGGCTCGACCAGCGGGGTGAAGATCTCGCCAGCGGCGCGGCCGGGGTCAACCTCGTCGGGTACATCACTGTGTCGTCGCGCTCCCCCGAAGCCCTGGCCAGGGACAAGCGCACGATCAGGGCCTCCGCGGGCAAGTCGTACCTGAAGCTGGAGTGGTGCGACCGCGAGCACCACCGGGCCTTTGTGAACACCCTGCCGTTCGCGACCGGCATCCGCCGCTAGCCACCCGCCACTAGCCGCCAGCCACGCCACGCCAGCCGCTAAGGGGCCCGTGCACATGCGAGATCCACTCTCCGCCCTCACCGAAGCCTTCACCTCCTTCCTCTTCGGGAAGGTGGAGACGACCCGCCTGCCCGTCCGCACCTCGACCGGCCAGGCCCAGGCCGTCTACCTGCCGACGGCCGCCCCCGGCCTCGGCGACTCCGGCGTGATCATCGGCCGCGAGGTCTACAGCGGCAAGGGGTACATCTACGACCCCTTCCAGCTGTACGGTCAGCAGCTCCCGGCCCCCCACTGGCTCGTCCTCGGCGAGTCCGGCAACGGCAAGTCGGCGCTCGAGAAGACGTACGTCCTGCGGCAGTTGCGCTTCCGCGACCGGCAGGTCGTCGTCCTCGACGCGCAGGGCGAGGACGGCGTCGGCGAGTGGAACCTCATCGCGCAGGAGCTGGGAATAACCCCCATCCGCCTCGACCCGATGGTCGCCGTAGACGCCGGCATCCGGCTCAACCCGCTCGACCCGTCGATCACCACGACCGGGCAGCTGGCCCTGCTCCGTACGATCATCGAGGTCGCGATGGGCCACGGCCTCGACGAGCGCTCCGGCTTCGCGCTCAAGGTCGCCCACGCGTACGTCAACGAGCACATCACCGACCGCCAGCCGATCCTGACCGACATCGTCGAGCAGCTCCGGCACCCGGAGGCGGAGTCGGCGGAGGCGATGAACGTCGACATAGACGATGTTCGCGCCTGGGGCCTGGACGTCGCGCTCGTCCTGGACCGGCTGGTCGACGGCGACCTGCGCGGCATGTTCGACGGTCCGACCACGGTCGGCATCGACCTCGACGCGCCGCTCATCGTCTTCGACCTGTCCCACATCGACCGCAACTCCATCGCCATGCCCATCCTGATGGCGATCGTCGGCGTGTGGCTGGAGCACACCTGGATCCGCCCCGACCGGAAGAAGCGCATCTTCCTGGTCGAGGAGGCCTGGCACATCATCAACAGCCCGTTCGTGGCGCAGCTGTTCCAGCGGCTGCTCAAGTTCGGCCGACGACTCGGCCTGTCCTTCGTCGCGGTCGTCCACCACCTCTCGGACGTCGTCGACGGCGCGGCGGCCCGGGAGGCCGCGGCGATCCTCAAGATGGCCTCCACCCGCACCATTTATGCCCAGAAAGCCGACGAGGCCAGGGCTACGGGACGGGTGCTCGGCCTGCCGAGGTGGGCGGTCGAGATCATCCCGACCCTCACCCCCGGCATCGCGGTCTGGGACGTCAACGGCAATGTGCAGGTGGTCAAACACCTCATCACGGAGAGGGAGCGGCCGCTCGTCTACACCGACCGCGCCATGACGGAGTCGTCGGTCGACCCGGCCGTCGACCCGGAGCTGGAGTGGGAGACGGAACAGCGCGCCGCCCTCATGGAGCAGCAGCTCAACGACCCCTCCCGGTCGACGGTGGCGTGAGCGGGCGAACGAGCGGGCGGGCGAACGAACGATGCGGAAGACCACGCAGGAACAGCGCCACAGTGGACAGCAGGGCGGCGGGCAGGGCGGGGTGCCGGACGGCCTCGTCCTCGCCCTGGTCGGCATCCCCGTCGGCCTGACGGTGCTCGTCTGGACGGCGACCGGCCTGGCCGCCCTCTTCTCCAAGGGCGCCTGGCCGGACGGAGTCACCTTCACCCGCACCCCCAAGGCCGTCCGCGCCCTGATCAGCGGCCCCCAGGACCTGGCGGCCGCCTGGCCGGACACCCCGGCGGGCGAACTCTCGGGGTACGGCCTGTTCTGGGGCCTGCTCATCGGCGAGCTGATGGTGCTGGTGGTGCTCACGGTGTTCGTGGTGGGGACGCTGGCGCGGTGGAGGACGGTACGGGCGGGGAGGCGAGGGGGTACGTACGAGGAGAGGCCTGTGGAGCGTACGGAGGTCATTGCGGCGCCCGCGCCCAGGAGGCCTCTGGACGAGGCGAGGGTGACTGAGGTGGCTGAGGTGGCTGAGGTGACCGAAGTGGTCGCCGCCCCGCCCCTGTCGACCCCCGCCCCTCCGGTCCCCCGCACCGGGCTCGTCTACGGCACCCCCGCCACCCGCCGCCCCGCCGCGCTCCAGGCCCTCCAGGACGCCGAGGGGGCCGTGCTCGTCGTCACCTCCGACCCGACCCTGTGGGCCGACACCAAGGACGCCCGGGGCAAGCTCGGCCCCGTCCTCGTGTACGACCCCGGTCACCTCTGCGACACCCCCGCCCGCCTCCACTGGTCCCCGTCCGCCGGCTGCGAGGACCCGGCGCGGGCCCAGGAACGGGCGGTCGCCCTCCTCGCCCCCGTACGCCCGCCGTCCCGCCTGGACGCCGCCGTGGCCGACACCGCGGAAACGCTCCTGCGCTGCTGGCTGCACGCCGCGGCCCTGGACGACCGCCCCTTCAAGCAGGTCCACCGCTGGGCGCAGGGCACGGGCGCCCACGAGCCCGTACGGATCCTCCGTACGCACCCCAAGGCGGCCCCGGGCCACGCGGGCCTCCTGGAGTCGGCGCTCACCGCGCACCCGGAACGGCGCGAGATCGCCCAGGAGTTGACCGCGCGGACGCTCTCCGCGCTCTCCTCGATCCACATCAGGGACGCCTGCACCCCGAATCGAACTGATTCGCTGACGCTGGAATCTTTCGTCGCCGAAGGGGGCACTCTCTATGTGGTCGGTGAGCCGATCGAGGACCCGCGCAGCCGCCCCGGCGCGATGCCTCTGCTCACCGCCCTCACCGCAAGCGTGGTCGAGCACGGCCGCCGCATGGCCGCACGGTCATCCGACGGTCGGCTCGACCCACCACTGACCCTCGTCCTCGACGACGCCGCCGCCGTGGCCCCGCTCCCCCAGCTCCCGGACCTCCTGACGACCGGCCAGGACACGGGCCTCCCCACCCTGGCCCTCCTCCGCTCCCAGGAACAGGCCCACGCGCGCTGGCAGGAGCAGCTCCTCACGCCGTAGCCGACCACGACCGGCCCGTTCAGCGGGTCAGGATCGACCGGTCCGCCTCGTAGGCCGCCTCGGCGAACCGCTCCAGCGTGACGTGGAGCCGCTGGATCCGCGCCCGCGCCGTGCTCGCGTCGGGGAACCGCAGGTCGAGCCGGACCGATCCCGCCTCCGTCCCGCCCTTCAGCGCGGGCGGTACCGGCCGGCCACCACCTCCGCGCGCGACGGCGAGCAGGGACCACTCGTGCGCCGAACCACCCCAAGGAACAAGGGTGACGAAGTCGAGCCGGTCCCACGCCTCGCTCCACCGCACCCCGTCGCGGACCACCACCAGCCCCCGCGCGTCCGCCCGCACCTGGGCCTCCCGCTCCTGCTTCCGCAGCCCGAGCACCACCGCGCCCACCGCCGCCACCAGACCGGCGAGGCCCCCGGCCAAGGTGCCCCCCGCGGTGGCGGTGAGGAACGCGAAGCCGAGGATCAGGGGCGACGCGCCGAGAAGCAGCCAGTTCCTCCCCGTCCGGGTGGGCGTGGAGGCGTTCACCACCGCCTGCGCATCACTGTCGCCGACCTGCTGCCCGGCCCGCTCCGGCGGTTCGGAACGCGTCGCGGCGGGCGTCCCGGCAGGCGTCCCAGCAGGCGGCACGGCAGGCGTCACGGCGGGCGCGGCGGCCGGCATGGCCGGAGTCACCGCCTCCGTCATGACAGCCGTAGGCGCGACCGCGGCCTCCGCCACCACCTCGCCCAGCAGATCGAGGAGCTGACCCGCCGTCGGCCGCTCCTCCGCCCGCTTCTCCAGGCAGCGCGCCACCACTCCCCGTATCCCCTCCGGAACACCGTCGAGCCGGGGCACGTCGTGCACCACCCGGTACAGCAGCGCGGGCACACTGCCGACCCCGAACGGGCCGTCGCCCGTCGCCGCGAAGGCCAGGACCGCGCCCAGCGAGAAGACGTCGCTCGGCGCGCCCACACGCGCCCCCGTCGCCTGTTCCGGCGACATGAACCCCGGCGTGCCGACCACGAGCCCGGTCCCCGTCAGCGTCATCCCGCCCTCCAGGGCCTTGGAGATGCCGAAGTCGATGACCCGGGGCCCGTCCCCGGTGACCAGGACGTTCGAGGGCTTCATGTCCCGGTGCACGAGACCGGCCCGGTGGATCGCCTCGAGGGCCTCCGCGAGCCCCGTGGCCAGCCCCCGCAACGCCCCCTCGCCCAGGGGCCCTTGGTCCTCGACGAGCCGCCCGAGGTCAGGCGCCTCGATGTACGCGCTGGCCACCCACGGTGCCGCGGCCTCCGGATCGGCGTCCACGACCGGAGCCGTCCAGAAACCGCCCACGGCACGGGCCGCCTCGATCTCGCGCCGGAACCGCAGCCGGAACCCCGGATCCGCCGCGAGCTCGGGCCGCACCACCTTCACCGCGACCCGCCGCCCACTGACCGAATGGCCCAGGAAGACCTGCCCCATCCCGCCCGCGCCGAGCCGCCCCGTCAGCCGGTACGGACCGATCGCCGCCGGATCACCCGGCATCAACTCCTGCACGATTCCCCCGAGTTCGCTGGAACCACCAGGATCCCAGCTACCCACGCACCGGAGCCAGGCCGCGTCACCCGCGGGGCCGCACCACTTCGTACTCCACCTCACGCGCCGAAGCGTCCCCCGGCACCGCCACCCGCTCCCCCGTCTCGACGAACCCGAACCGCCGATAGAACGCGGCGGCCCGCGCGTTGTCCTCGTGGACGTACAGCCGCACCCGCCCGATCACCGGCTCCTGCAGCGCCCAGGACCATTCCACCCCCGCCCGGAACAGCGCGTCGATCACTCCCGTACCGCGCGCCTCGGGCCGCACGTACACGCCCACGATGTGCGTCTGGTCGCTCTTCGCCGGCTCCCCGAACCGCACCTCGTCCGACGGCCGCTCCACCAGCAGCGTGATCGTGCCGACCCAGCTCCCGTCCGGGGCCTCGGCCACGAACTGCCGGACGCTCGTCCCGCTCTCCGACGCGCCCTCCGCCCGCTCCTGCCAGAAGGAATCGGACCGCGTCACCGCGGCCTCGTACGTGTCGAGGAAGGCGATCTTCGCCACCGGGTCCTGCAGCGCCGCGAGCCGGATCTCGCGGCACAGCTCCCACTCATCGGCACGGATCGTACGTATCAGATAGCGCATGCCCCGATCCTCGACGCAGCCCACCACCCCCGACAACTGCTTTCCACGGCTCCGGAGCCGTACGGCCCGTCGTACCCCGGTACTACACCCCTCCCCCCACCCCCACCCCCGGTCGGACGATCCCCCGCCCCCCGCTCCGTAGCGTCGTGGACATGATCCGAGCTGACGAACTCACCAAGCGGTACGGGAACAGGACCGTCGTCCAAGACCTCAGCTTCACCGTCCACCCCGGCACCGTCACCGGCTTCCTCGGCCCCAACGGCGCCGGCAAGTCCACCACCCTGCGCATGCTCCTCGGCCTCGACGCCCCCACCCGCGGCCACTCGACGATCAACGGCCGCGCCTACGCCGCCCACCCCGCGCCCCTCACCCAGGTCGGCGCGCTCCTGGAGGCCCGCTCGGTCCACCCGGGCCGCTCGGCGTACCACCACCTCATGGCCCTCGCCCACACCCACGGCATCCCCCGCTCCCGCGTCGAGCACGTCCTCGGCCTGACCGGCCTGACCGACGTCGCCCGCCGCCGGGTCAAGGGCTTCTCGCTCGGCATGGGCCAGCGCCTCGGCATCGCCGCGGCCCTCCTCGGCGACCCGCGCACGATCGTCCTCGACGAGCCGGTGAACGGCCTCGACCCGGAGGGCGTGCTGTGGATCCGTACGCTCCTCAAGTCCCTGGCCGCCGACGGCCGTACCGTCCTCGTCTCCTCCCACCTGATGAGCGAGATGGCCCTGACCGCCGACCACCTGATCGTCATCGGCAAGGGTCGCCTCCTCGCCGACACGACCGTCGACGCGCTCGTACGGGAGTCGGGCGGCGCCTCGGTCAAGGTCGTCACCCCCGAACCGGCGCGCCTGCGCGAACTGCTCCCCGGAGCGGCGATCACGACGGAGCCCGGCGAGTCCCCCGACACCCTCCGCGTCACGGGCACGGACGCGGCGGCGATCGGCCGCACGGCGGCCACCCACGGCGTACCGCTGTACGAACTCACCCCGCAGACCGCCTCCCTGGAGCAGGCGTTCATGGACCTCACCCACGACTCGGTCGAATACCAAGGAGCAGCAGCATGACCACCCCAGCCACGACCACCACTCCCGCCACCGCCCCCACCCTCGCTCCCGCCATCACCCCGGCCCGAGTCCTCCGCTCCGAATGGCACAAGCTGTGGACGGTCCGCTCCACCTGGATCACCGTCCTCGCCTCGGTCGCCTTCCTCCTCGGCGTCGGCATCCTCATGGGCGCCACGTACACCTCCGACGGCGGCGACTCCGACGTCGACACCGTCATCCTCACCCTCTACGGCTCCCAGCTCGGCGGCATCTGCCTCGTCGTCCTCGGCATCCTGGTCACCGCGGGCGAGTACTCGACCGGCATGATCAGAGCCTCCCTCACCGCCGTACCGCGCCGGACCCCCGTCCTCTGGGCGAAGGCCGCGGTCTTCACGGCGGTCGTCTTCACCGTCTCCTTCGTGACCGCCCTGATCACCTTCCTCGTCGCGCAGATCTTCCTCTCCGACACCGACCAGGCCGCCTCCCTCGCCGACGACGGCGTCCTCGCCGCCATCGCGGGCAACGCCGCCGGCGTCACGCTCCTCAGCGTCCTCGCCCTCGGTCTCGGCGCCGCGCTCCGCTCGGTACCGGGTGGCATCGGCGCCTTCATCGGCGGCGTCATGATCCTGCCGGAGGTCCTCGGGATGCTCCCGTACGACGCCGTGGAGACGGCGATCCGGTACTTCCCCACCCAGGCGGCCGGCGCCCTCGGCTCGGCCACCCCGCTGCCGAACGCGGCCTCCCCGGGCGCCGCGCTGCTCGCCCTGTGCCTGTGGGCGGCAGCGGCTCTGATCGTCCCGGCGCTGTTGCTGAAGCGACGCGACGTATGAGGATGGCGGGGTGAGCCCGGAATCGACCCCCGAACCGCAGACGGCACCGCACCAAGCACCACCCCCAGCACCGCACCCGACACGCCAAACGGCACCGCTCAGCCGCTACCTCCAGCGGCAGACCGAACGCGTACAGGCCTACGACACCCGCCGCCCCTGGGTCTGGGACGGACTGCTCACCGCCTTCTGGACGGTGGCGGCCCTGGTCGACGCGTCGGGCGGCTGGCGGAACATCGCCCGTGACCCGTCCGTACCGGTCGGCCTCGTCGTGGCCATGAGCCTGGCCTTCGCCCTCCCCCTCTTCTGGCGGCGCCGCCACCCCCTCACCGCCCTCGCGGTGATGGCGGGTGCGGCGCTGCTCAGCAACTGGACGGGCGCGTTCCTTCAGGCCGGTCTGCTCCAGATGATCGTGGTCTTCCACATCGCGCTCCGCCGCCCCCCACGCACCCTCCTGTGGACGCTCGCCCTCCTCGCCCCACCCCTGGTGGTGGGGGCGGCCCGCTTCCCGCAAGGTAGTTGGGACCAACAGATCGTCCCCACCCTGTGGGCGTACACGATGGTCGCCCTCCTCGGCATCGCCGTCCGCTCCCGCCAGGACTACACCGCGGCACTCATCGACCGGGCCCGCCGCCTCGAAGTCGAGCGCGACCAGCAGGCCCAGCTAGCCGCCGCCGCCGAACGCAACCGGATCAACCGCGAGATGCACGACATCATCGGTCACAACCTCTCCGTCATCACCGGCCTCGCCGACGGCGGCCGGTACGCGGCGGCCAAGAACCCCGAACGCGCGGCCGAGGCCCTCGACGCCATCGGAACGACCAGCCGCCAGGCCCTCGCCGAGCTCCGCCGCCTCCTCCGCAGCGAAGCGGTACGCGACCCCCAGCCCACCCTGGCCGACCTGGACGCCCTGATCACCGGCGTACGGAAGGCGGGCCTGCCGGTACGCCTGGAGACGAAGGGCCCCAGCCAAGGCCTCCCCGCCGGCGCCCAACTGACGGTCTACCGGGTCGTCCAGGAGGCCCTGACGAACGCCCTCAAGCACGCGGGCGAAGAAGCGGAGTCCACGGTCGTCCTCACGTACACCGAGACGGAGGTGACGACGGAGGTGACGAACACAGCCCGAAGCCGGCCGGACTGGGACGACACCAATCAGACCTACGGCCAAGGCATCACAGGAATGCACGAGCGCGCGAAGCTCTACGACGGCACACTCGAAGCCGGACCGCTGCCCGAAGGCGGCTGGCGCGTACGACTTCGACTTCCCCTGGAGGGCTCCCTCTCGTGACGACGGTGCTGATCGCGGACGACCAGGCGATGCAACGCTTCGGCTTCCGCATGCTGTTGGAGAGCCAGGACGACATGACGGTCGTCGGCGAGGCGCCGAACGGCACCGAGGCGATCCGCCTCGTGGACCGCTACCGCCCGGACGTCGTCCTGATGGACATCCGGATGCCCGGCCTCGACGGCATCGAGGCCACCCGCCGCATCGTCGCGGCCGGCGCCCGCACCCGCGTCCTGATCGTCACGACCTTCGACCTCGACGAGTACGCGTACGAGGGACTGCGCGCCGGCGCCAGCGGCTTCCTCGTCAAGGACGCCCAGCCCGAGGAGCTGCTTTCCGGAATCCGCGCGGTCGCGAGCGGCGACGCGGTGGTGGCCCCGAGCCTGACCCGCCGCCTCCTGGACGCGTACATCCACCACCTCCCCGCGACCACGACCGCCCAGGGCGAGCCGCGCGAGGACCCCCGCTTGAAGTCCCTGACGGACCGGGAACGCGAGATCCTCACGGTCATCGGCCAGGGCTGGACGAACACGGAGATCGCCGAACGCCTGCACCTCGCGGAATCAACGGTGAAGACCCACATCAGCCGCGTCCTGGCGAAGACCGGCGCCCGCGACCGCGTCCAGGCGGTGATCCTGGCCTACGACACCCGCCTGGTGACCCCGGAGCACTGACCACGGGCGCCCGGTATGGGGCCGTAAACGCAGAAAAGCCCCGCACCATAAGGTGCGGGGCTTTCCCACAATGATTGTTCGGCGGCGTCCTACTCTCCCACAGGGTCCCCCCT
>NZ_JBSFEN010000011.1:0-374220 GCF_053594455.1 Streptomyces sp. NPDC001927
GCGGGGCCGGCGGCGCGGCGCGCCGGGGGCGGCCGGGGGCTGCCGGCCGCGCTCGCGGGCTGGCAGTTCAGCCGTCGGCCGCTGCGCGGCGCGGGCCCGGTGCTGCTGCTCGTGCTCGCCGTCGCGATGGGCATGCTGGCCATCGGGCAGAGCGCCTCCTGGGAGCGTTCGCAGGAGGACCGGGCCGACTTCCGTACGGGTACGGCGGTACGGGTCCTGACCAACGGCGCCGCCGAACCGGCGCAGGCCGGGCAGTTCACGGCGCTGCCCGGGGTCCGCTCGGTCGCCCCCGCGCACCGCTCCACGACGAGCCTCGCGGGCAACCGCACCGGGACCGTCCTCGCCCTCGACATCGAGCACGCCGCCGACGACTTCCGGCTCCGCGAGGACCTCGCGGACGTCCCGACCGGCCGGCTGCTGTCCTCGCTCACGGGCCGGGACGAAGCGGAATCCGGGATCGCGCTGCCGAAGGGCACCCGGGGCCTGGCCCTCGACCTGCGGCGCACGGCGCCGCGCGACACGGCGCCGGTCCAGGTGACGGTCGTCGTGGAGGACCAGTACGGGATTCCGTACCGCAGGCTCGCCGGCCGGCTGCCCTCCGACGGGCAGCGCCACCGGCTCACGCTCGACCTCGGCGCGACGCCGCAGGGCACCCGGAACGTCGGGCCGATGAGGCTGACCGGCGTCGAACTCGACGGGGCGGTCCTCGAAGGGAGCGGCGGGCCACAGACCTTCGCGATCGAGGGGCTCCTCTCCCGCCACGAGGACGGCACCGAGCGCCCGGTCGAGGCCGTGCGCTCCCTCGCCTCCTGGCCGACCCACTACCAGGCGGTCGAGGACGGCGAACCCGAGAAGCCGGTCGCGCTGACCGGGCGTACCGCCGGGGCGACGCCCTACACGGTCGGGTTCACCGCCGGCTGGTCCGCCGGCGCGACGACACCGGACCCGATGTGGGGCGAGCAGGAGTACGGGCTGCGGATCACCGCCCCGCGCCCCGTGCCGCCCAAGACGCTGAGCGGGGTGGCCACGGACGCCTTCCTCACCGCCGCCGGAGCGAAGAAGGGCGACCAGGTCGAGGTGTCCCTCGGCGGTCTGCGGCTGAACGTGACGATCGTGGGCACCGCCCGCGAGCTGCCGACCACGGGCCCCGGCGCCACGACCGTGACCGCGGGCTCCCCGGCCGCCACGCCCGACGACGGGGGCGCGCTCCTGGTGGACCTGCGGGCGGCCAACACCTTCCTCTCCACCGACCCCACGGCGAGCCTCGCGCCCACCGAGTGGTGGCTGACCACCGCGCCAGGCCGCGCCGGCGAGGTCGCCGACGCCCTGCGCGCCCGGCCCGACGCGGACCCCGCCCAGGTGCTCGTACGGGACGAGGCGGCGGCCGAGCTGCTCGGCGACCCGCTCGGCGCGGGCCCCAACGTGGCGCTGATGGCCGTCGCGGCGGCCGCGGCGGCGCTCGCGGCGGTCGGCTTCGCGGTGAGCGCGGCCGGTTCGACGCGTGAACGGTCGGCGGAGTTCGGGGTGTTGCGGGCGCTCGGTGCCCCGCGCCGCCAGCTCGCCCGGCTGATCGCAGCCGAGCAGGGCCTGCTCGTGGGCATCGGCCTCCTGGTGGGCGTGGCCCTCGGCACCGTCCTGACCCGGGCCGTCGTGCCCCTGATCGTGCTGACCGGTCAGGCGGCCCAGCCCGTCCCGCGCGTCCTGGTCCAACTCCCGCCCGGTCATGTGGCCCTGCTGCTCGCCGGGGTCGCCGCGCTGCCGCTGCTGATCGTCACCGGGATCGCGCTCCGCCGCACGGACCCGGTCGAGACCCTGCGCCACCAGGGGGACCAGTGAAGCGCGACGACACGACCGGCGAGTCGGCCGACGACGGGACGACCGGCTCGGAACCCGTCGCCTACACGACCCCCAAGGCCTCCGTCACCGACACGACCCGCACGGCCTCGGCAAGGAAGGCGACCGACACCATGCCCCGCAAGGACGGCCGATCGGCCTCCCCGTCGGCCGCCGGCCCCCGTAGCCGTCCCGCCCGCGCCGTCGCGCCCTGGGTACGGACCCGGCTGCGGACCGCGCCGGGGACGGCAGCGGCCTTCGCGCTCCTCGTCCTCGTCACCGCGTTCCTCGCCGCCGCGCTCCCCAGGACCGTCGACCGGTACGAGACATCGGGTCTGCGCCACGACATCGTGACCGCGCCGCCCCGCACCACGGTCCTCGACATCACCAGCCAGCCGCCGCTGACCCTCACTCCGGAGGACCGCGCGGCGGAGGTCTCGCCGGAGGTGCTCGCGCAGCGGAGCACCGCGCTCCAGGAGCTGCTGCCCGCGCCGCTCCGCGTCGACCGGGCCGAGTCCGCGCACGGCGTGCGGACCACCAAGCGGGTCACCGGGCTCGACCCCTGGCTCCCGAAACCGTCCGGCCTGCCCCCTGAGTTCACCCTCAGCACGCTGTCGGAGCTCGCCGGCCACGCGACCGTACGGGAGGGCCGGCTGCCCACCCGGGCGGAGCCCGGCCGGTCGAGCGAGGTCGCCGTCACCCGGGAGACGGCGAAGTCGCTGCGCCTGAAGGTCGGTTCGGTCGTCCACGTACCGGATCTGTTCGCCAAGGAGCCGCTCGCCCTGACCGTCGTCGGGATCGTCGAACCGCTGCGCCCGCAGGGCGCCTACTGGTCCGCCGACCCGCTCCTGCGCACCCCGACGTACGCCTCGAAGACCTCGACCAACGGCACGTACTTCTACTGGCAGGCCGCCCTGCTGCTGCCGCCCGCCGGTGCCACCACGATCATGGCGGGCAACGGCGAGCCCGAGATGTACTGGCGGTTCGCCCCCGACGTCAGCCGGCTCACCGCGCAGGACGAGGAGCGGCTGACCACCGCGCTCGCCTCGCTCTCCGGCGGCCCCGACCTCGTACGGGTCCGGGACACGGTGGGCCCGACCGGCGCGACCGCGACCGGCCTCGACGAGATCCTGGAGGCGTACGGCGGGATGCGGTCGGCCATCGCGCCGGTCGTGGCCGTCGCCGCCTTCGGGATCGGCGCGGTCGCGGCGGTCGTCCTCGCCATGACCGGCGGTCTGTTCGCGGCCCGGCGCGCCGCCGAACTGGCGCTGCTGCGCTCGCGCGGCGGCTCGTTGGCCGGGATCGGCGTCCGGCTGCTCGGTGAGACGGCCGTCCTGGCCCTGCCCGCCGCCGCGCTCGGGCTGCTGCTCGCGATCCTCGCCTTCCCCGAGGCCCGGTTCCCGCCCGCGCTCGCCGCCGCAGGGGCGGTCGCGCTGCTCGCCACGCTCGCGCTGCCCCTGCGGGCGCTGTTCCTGCACCGCAAGCCGCTCACCCACGGCGGGCGCGAGGACCTCGTCGACGCCCGCCCCTCCCGGGGCCGTACCGTCGCCGAACTGACCGTCCTCGTCCTGGCCGTCGGCGCGGTCGTCGCGCTGCGCCGGCGCGGCACCGGGGACTCCGGTGACCACCTGGTGAGTTCGGCTCCGGTGCTCGTCGCCCTGATCGCCGCGCTCGTCCTCGTACGGCTGTATCCGCTGCCGCTGCGGTGGGCGGCCCGGCCCGCTCGTCGGCTGCGGGGCGCGGTCGGGTTCCTGTCGCTCGCCCGGGCCGGGCGTTCCTCGGCGACGGGCGTGCTGCCGCTGCTCGCCCTGCTGGTGGCGCTGACGACGGCCGCGTTCGGCGGTTCGGTGCTCGCGGGGGTCGCCGACGCGCGGGACCGGGCGGCACTCCTGGAGACGGGCGCGGACGCGCGGGTGACGGGCAACGCCGATTCCGTCCCGCTCACGGACGGGCTCACGGCGGCGGTGCGCGGGACGGTGGGGATGACGGACGTGACCACGGCCCAGGTCGAGTACGGCGTGGCCCTGCCGGACGGGACGGGACAGCAGCCGGAGTTGGAGACCACCGCGCTTGTGGGCGTGGACCCGGAGTCGTACGGCCGGCTCGCGGGCCGGACCGGCTTCGGCCCGTTCCCGCCGGGGCTGCTGAGGTCGACGGGCAAGGCGGGCGGCAAGCCGGTCCTGCCGGCGATCGCCTCGCCCGCGGTCGCGGAGCGGCTCGGGACCGAACCGCGGGACCTGGTGGCGGCGGCAGGCGAGTTCGCCGTACGGGTCGTGGCGGTACGGACCAGCACGCCGGCCCTGCCCGAGCAGGACTTCCTGCTGGTCAACGGCGCCGACCTGCCGCGCGGCGAGGACACCGTCGTGCTGGCCTCCGGGCCGGCGCTGGACGGGGCGGCGCTCCGTAAGGCGGTCGCGGCGAACTCCAAGGACTTCGCGGTGGTGCTGCGGGCCGAGCGCCGCGCGACCTACGTCGACTCGCCGATGCAGAGGGGCGCCGAGCGGATCTACCTGGCGGCGATCGGGGCGGGCGCGGGCTACGCCGTCCTCGCCCTCCTGTTGTCGCTGATGCAGTCCGCGCCGGAACGGGCCACGCTGCTCGCCCGGTTGCGGACCATGGGCCTCACGCGGCGGCAGAGCAGAAGGCTCCTCGGTCTGGAGGCGCTGCCGCAGGCGCTGCTCGCGGCGGTCGGCGGCACGCTCGTCGGCTGGGCCACGATCCTGCTGCTCGCACCGGGCGTGGACCTGGTCCGGCTCTCGCTGGCGGCGCCGCCGGGGATCGCCACGCTGGACACCGCGCCGCTGCGGGCGGACGCCTGGTCGCTGGTGCTTCCGGCGGCGGGCGTGGTGCTGCTGGCCGCCCTCGCGGCGGGGCTTCAGGCGTGGTGGTCGGCCCGTACCGGATCGATCAAGGAACTCAGGGCAGGAGACGCACGATGACGACGACCGACACCACGCTCGCCGAGCTGGAGCAGCGGGCGACGGCGCACCGCGACCGGCCCTCGTACGGGCACGACGCCCTGATCGCCTGCGATCGGCTCGTCCGGATCTTCACCACGGACGGGGTGGAGGTGCAGGCGCTCCAGGGTCTCGATCTGCTCGTCAGGGAGGGCGAGTTGATGGCCCTCGTCGGGGCGTCCGGCAGCGGCAAGTCGACGCTCATGAACATCCTCGCCGGCCTCGACGTACCGACGGCCGGCGCGGCGAAGGTCGCGGGCTGCGACCTGCTCGCGATGGACGCGAAGGCACGGCTGCGATATCGGCGGGACGTGGTGGGCTTCGTCTGGCAGCAGACGGCGCGCAACCTCCTCCCGTACCTGACGGCCGCTCAGAACGTGGCGCTGCCGATGCAGTTGCGGGGCGGCCGGGTGCGCTCCAGGCTGAAGGCGGAGCGGGCTGAGGAGCTGCTCGCGATGCTGGAGGTGGCGGACTGCCGGGACCGCAGGCCGCACCAGATGTCCGGCGGCCAGCAGCAGCGGGTGGCGATCGCCGTCGCGCTCGCCAACTCCCCCTCGGTCCTGCTCGCCGACGAGCCGACGGGCGAGCTGGACTCGGCGACGGGCGAGCAGGTCTTCGCGGCCTTCCGGCGTGCCAACGAGGAGCTGGGCACGACGATCGTGATCGTCACCCACGACCAGGCGGTCGCCTCGGAGGTGCGCCGCACTGTCGCCATCCGCGACGGCCGCACGTCCTCGGAGGTGCTGCGCCGCACGGAGGTCGACGCGGAGGGCCAGGAGTCCCTGGTGTCCCGCGAGTACGCGATGCTCGACCGCGCGGGAAGGCTGCAACTCCCGGCGGAGTACACGGAGTCCCTGGGGATGGAGCACCGCGTGCTTCTGGAGCTGGAGCAGGACCACATCGGGGTGTGGCCGGACGAGAAGAAGAGCTGAGGGACCGTCCTTCGCCTGTGACTCAGGCGAAGGGCAGGGAGGACGGCAGGGTCCGTACGGCTATCGACCCGTAAGGCGTACGGAGCCGGAGCCACGGACCCGAGGCGAGCAGGGCCACCGGCACACCCTCTCCCGGCAGGAAGCCCAGGGACTGCGCGGCGTGGACGGCGCGCAGCGGAAGCCCGGTCGTCTCGACCGTACGCGACCAGATCTCGCGCCCGATCCGGTCCCGCTCGGCGCGCGTGCGCCGTTCCGCGGGCAACTCCTCGTCCCGCGCCCGGAATTCGGCGACGGCGGCGGCGACCGCGCCCCGCAGACCGCCCGCGCCGGGCAGTCCGGCGACCGGTTCCCAGCCGCCTCGGGGCGGCAGGACACCGGCCCAGGGCGGCCCGGTGACGGCGTCGGGGACGACGGCCTTGCCGGCCGACTCCTCGATGCCTTCGAGGAGTTCACCGGCGGAGACGGTGACGTCCAGATCCACGGCGTCGACGAGGCGTGCCGTACGGATCGCGAGCACCTCGAACGACGGCGGCCGCCCGAAGACGGCGAGCGCGCCGCCACCGGCCTGGAGGCGGACGGCGGCGGCGCGGTCGTAGTGGATCAGCCGGGCCAGGAAGGCGGCGAGGTCCGCCGCCTCCCTGGCGTCGGCGAAGTGCAGCGGCGCGATCATGCTGCGGCGGCCCCGCCCTGCATCCCGTCGTCCATGTACTCCTCCAGGAACGAACGCTCCTCGGCGGAGATGCGACGCGGCCGCTGGGCCTCCAGGTCGAAGGGAACGACGACCGTCGAGGCCCGTACGTACGTCGTCTCCGGGTCCTTGATCTCGTACGCGATCGTCAGCGACGCCGCGCCTATCTTCGTGACCCAGGACTCGATGGTGACCGGCGCGTGCCGGTGCACCAGCGGGCGCACGTAGTCGATCTCGTGCCGGGCCACGACGGACCCGCCGGAGAACGACGGCGAACCGTCGCCCGGCGCGAGCCGGAACATGAAGTCGATCCGCGCCTCTTCCAGGTACCGCAGGAAGACGACGTTGTTGACGTGCCCGAAGGCGTCCATGTCCGACCAGCGCAGGGGACAGCTGTAGATATGTCGCACGCTCAGCCTCGGGTCAGCTTCTTGTACGTCGCGCGGTGCGGACGGGCCGCGTCCGGGCCGAGGCGCTCGATCTTGTTCTTCTCGTAGGACTCGAAGTTGCCCTCGAACCAGTACCACTTCGACTCGCCCTCGTACGCGAGGATGTGCGTGGCGACTCGGTCGAGGAACCAGCGGTCGTGGGAGATGACCACGGCCGCACCGGGGAACTCGAGCAGCGCGTTCTCGAGCGAGGACAGGGTCTCGACGTCGAGGTCGTTGGTCGGCTCGTCGAGGAGCAGCAGGTTGCCGCCCTGCTTGAGGGTGAGCGCCAGGTTGAGGCGGTTGCGCTCACCACCGGAGAGCACACCGGCCGGCTTCTGCTGGTCCGGCCCCTTGAAGCCGAAGGCGGACACGTACGCCCGCGACGGCATCTCGACCTGACCCACGTTGATGTAGTCCAGCTCGTCGGAGACGACGGCCCACAGGGTCTTCTTCGGGTCGATGTTGGCGCGGCTCTGGTCGACGTACGAGATCTTGACGGTCTCGCCGACCTTGACGGAGCCGGAGTCCGGGGTCTCCAGACCCTGGAGCATCTTGAAGAGCGTGGTCTTGCCGGCGCCGTTCGGGCCGATGACACCGACGATGCCGTTACGCGGCAGGGTGAAGCTGAGGTCGTCGATGAGGACCTTGTCGCCGAAGGCCTTGGAGAGGTTGTTGACCTCGACGACGATGGAGCCCAGGCGCGGGCCCGGCGGGATCTGGATCTCCTCGAAGTCCAGCTTCCGCATCTTGTCGGCCTCGGCGGCCATCTCCTCGTAGCGAGCGAGACGGGCCTTGGACTTGGCCTGACGCCCCTTGGCGTTCGACCGCACCCACTCGAGCTCTTCCTTCAGACGCTTGGCGCGCTTGGCGTCCTTCTGGCCCTCGACCTTGAGGCGGGTCGCCTTGTTCTCCAGGTAGGTGGAGTAGTTGCCCTCGTAGGGGTGGGCGCGACCGCGGTCGAGCTCCAGGATCCACTGGGCCACGTTGTCGAGGAAGTACCGGTCGTGGGTGACGGCGACGACGGTGCCGGGGTACTTGGCGAGGTGCTGCTCCAGCCACTGCACGGACTCGGCGTCCAGGTGGTTGGTGGGCTCGTCGAGGAGCAGCAGGTCGGGCGCCTCGAGCAGGAGCTTGCAGAGCGCGACGCGGCGCTTCTCGCCACCGGAGAGGTTGACGACCGGCCAGTCGCCGGGCGGGCAGCCCAGCGCGTCCATGGCCTGCTCGAGCTGCGCGTCGAGGTCCCAGGCGTTGGCGTGGTCCAGGTCCTCCTGGAGCTTGCCCATCTCCTCCATGAGCGCGTCCGAGTAGTCGGTCGCCATGAGCTCGGCGACCTCGTTGAAGCGGTGAAGCTTCCCCATGATCTCGGCGGCGCCGTCCTGGACGTTCTGGAGGACGGTCTTGGACTCGTCGAGCGGCGGCTCCTGGAGGAGCATGCCGACGCTGTACCCGGGCGACAGGAACGCGTCACCGTTGGACGGCTGCTCGAGGCCGGCCATGATCTTGAGGACGGTGGACTTACCGGCACCGTTCGGGCCGACCACACCGATCTTCGCACCGGGCAGGAAGCTCAGCGTCACGTCATCGAGGATGACCTTGTCGCCGTGCGCCTTGCGCGTCTTGCGCATCGTGTAGATGTACTCAGCCAAGAGAAACCGTCCGGCAAAGAGTGAGTGGGCAGATACACCCCATCTTGCCTGACCGCCACCCTCGGGTGCGAACCAGTAGGTGGGGACCCCACTGACCTGCGCGTTCCCCGGTCACCCTAGTAGCCGACCTGTCACTGTTGGTCGCCACCGATCGACCTCGGGCGACCTTGCACGGCCCAGGGACGGCCCAGGTCAAACCCAGCCCTCACCGTTCGACGCAGAACGAGACGAGCTTCGGCTCCTCCGACGAGTCCGCCACACCCACCAGCATCTCGTAGCCCTCTTCGCCCACACGGACGGACACAACGCGCTCTCTGGGAAGGCCCCGAGGGGTCGACTCACCCAATATGAATCCCACTACGTGTTCGGTTGCGCGGGACTCCTGCGCAGGACGTTTCTGGACAAGCCTGACAGAGTTTCGCTTGGCGCGATCATGCAGCCACGCGGACGCGATGGTCCATACACAGACCACTCCCGCGAGAGCGACTCCGAGAGTGGTAACGAGGAGCAGAGTCATCACGCTTACCAACCTGTCGCCAGCAAGACGGCCGAGGTCCCAATGATGGCCGAGATAGCGAATACAAAGCTACACAGAACCAAGGCGAAAGTATCCGTCTCCGCGGCATGACTTTCCGCGTGCATACTGTAACGCGCTGCATATGCGAGCACCCCAAGCACTAGGGCGCCCATAGATGCGTACACGACACGGTCTCGCTGACGTTCCCGCTCAGGCCGAACACGGACCCCCCAGAGCTCAAAGACGCCACCGAGCATTACCACCACACCGGCAAGAATGAACTCGTGCCCGCCGAAGACTTTCGCAAAGTGCACCGACTGCCGAGTTAGCGCTTCCCAAATCAGGGGCAGTGCGACAGCCACCAAGGCGACGGCAACCACCCCCGTGATCCATTGCCGCATTCGGCGACTAACATCGCCTGGCTGGAGGGCAGTTACCTTCCGCTCGGGGGCCACGATCCTCACCTCCCGTGGCGAATCCGGAGAGAACTTCGTCATCGAAGATAGTCAACTCGCCCTGCTTCAAAGCTATGACCTGGCGAGCGCCCCCGCCATTCGGCAGAGATCTAATCGGAAAGGTCGCTGAGCGGCTTTGGGCTGGTGCTGTCACGGGTCACTGGCCCGCTGGCCTTGCCCGCGGTCCACCCCAACTCCCATCCCGTCTGCCGTCGACCCACACGCATGTGGAGCGGGCGCGGGTCCTGGCGTCCAGGTGGAGCGCGCCACTGTACGAACGACCTGGACGCCAGGGCCCGTGTCTGCTCGGCTCTGCCTGGGTCGATGGCAGGCGGGATGGGGGCTCCCCACCTTCACCACGACGCTGTCGGCAGACGCCCACAGGCCCCTCCATCCCGGAGCCTGAGCGCCCCCGCCGGAGGCATCGTCCTGGCCGGCACGTCACGTACTCGCCCCGGCCACGCCGGGGTTCTTCCCGCCATCAACCCAAGCTGCCAGGCGTGCGCGGCGGGTGCCTTGATGAAGTAGACAAGCTCTCACCGCACCTAGGGCGGAGGCATCCCGTCGTGGCTCCTGACGTGCGGACCTGCCCGTCCAGGGCGTCGAGCAGCCTGATCGCGCGGACCTCTCCCATACCTGCCAAGACCTCGGCCGGCGTAGGCCAGTCGACCGCTGTCGACTCGTCCGACGTCCGCTCGGCACCGCCGGGACGGCTTGCACCGGAAGAGCAGCGTCACAATGCCGGGGGGCGTGCTCTTGTGGACCCCGCTCAGCTCGTCCACCTCGACCTGGATGCCAGTCTCTTTCAGGACCTCGCGCACGACGCCAAACTCGGGCGTCTCGGTGTGTTTGAGGACTCCGCCCGAAGGCCATCAGCGCAAATGTACTGGGCCGGCGGTCACACTCACGACGGCCCGGAGACGGCCCCTCTCATCGGCGGGAAACCTGCTGGTGGGGGCTGCCTGGCGTCCGTGCTCGGAAAGAGCATCCGCAGCCACCGCACTGAGGCAGGATGCCCCTGACGATTCCGTCAATCAGTCAGGGGGATCAATGGGAAGCGCGCTCATCGGCTTAGCCGCTGCGGTGGTTGGCGTCACAGGCACGCTCATTGCCTCCGTGTTGTCGCAACGCCTTCTGGCTCGCGTTCAGTCGGAGCAGTTCGAGCGCCAGCAGTATGCGGCCGAAGCACAGTGGCGCCGCGAGCAGCAAGTATCTGAGCTGAACCGTCGACGCGACGGCTACATGCAAGTCAACGCGTCCCTACGTCGCTACCGAACCCACCTCATGAACTTCCTGTGGATCGTGCACAAATCAGCTGTCACGCCGGATGCACGTGAGCTGGTCGAGGAGGCCCGACGCGATCATCATTCCGTCTTCGCTGAGGCTCAGATGATCGCCTCCGCAGCGGTCTTGGCCGAGCTGGATGAGATGACAAAGGCGCTGTCTGAGGTCTACAGGCGAACCATGTGCCTGGAAGAAGGGAATCCGGATCCCGACGGGTCGTTCGAGGAAATACGAACAGACTTCGTCCGGCTCTGGGAGCAGTGGGAGGGGATGCGCGCGACGATGCGCGACGATCTCGGCCTCGGGAACATCGCGGCGAGCAACCCACGCTCGGTTCCTGACGGCCCGCCCACAGCTAACGGCCCACAGACGGCCGATGCTGCCTGAGACGCCCCTCATCAGCGGGAAACCTGCTGATGAGGGGCTGTTCCGTGGCCTCGATCGGAGAGAAGCACACCATCTCGCCTGGCCGCCGTCCCGTGATGGAACCCAGTACTGTCCGGCTCCCCTGGCCTACTGGTTCCCGGGGCAACCCACGTAGCGGACTCGGTTTCCACCGCTCGCTCCTGTCTCCGCGCCTCGCCCAGCGTTCTTGGCGGAAGTACTCGGGCATGGCTGAGTACCTGCGCACTGGTCGGCCCTGCGGTGAGGCGGAACTCTTGGGCCATGCGACAAGGACTCAAAAGACTCTCTCCGCAGCTGGTGATCCCCGTACTGGCTCTGGTGGCGCTGGCGGCGTGGGCCGGCTGGCTGGGCTGGGACCAGCATCGTGACGTGCACCCTGATGGATCCACGACCGGCCCCTACGAGGCGTGGCAGGTGATCGGGCTCGTCCTGACGCTGCTGGCACCGGTGTGCTGGGCGGCATCCCGGAGCTACCCCACGGGTGCCGTGCTCGGCACCACCGCCGGTCTGACCGTGGCCGCCTTCTACGACTGGTCGGACGACGCCAGCGGGCTCTTCGTGATCGGCGTGGGAACGGTCATGGTGGGGAGCCTCCTTGCGACCACCGCCCTTTCAGCGGTTGTCGCTGCTGCGACACAGAGCCGCGTCCGCCGTCGCCCCTGAGTAGCGTGCGGCTGCCACTGGCCCGGGGCCCCCGGGGTCACGTTCCGTGGGCGGGGAGTGTGGGTGGGAGGCCGAATCGGGGGAGCAGGGTCTCGTCGAAGCGGGTGAAGGCGCTGATGCGGTCGCCGGTGGGGGTGGCCGTGAGCGTGAGGACGAAGAGGCCTGAGGCGGGGTGGGTGGGGGTGCGGAGGTAGGCGGCGAAGGCGGGCTGGCCGTTGGCTCGGGTCGGGACCAGGTCGACCCGGCGGCCCGAGTCGAAGATCGCGGCGAAGAGGCGGGCCGCTGCGGGGCGGCCTTCGTACGTGAGGGGGATCGGCGGCATGGAGACGAGGACGTCGTCGGTGAGCAGGGCGAGGAGTGCTTCCAGGTCGCCGGATTCGTAGGCGCGGACGAAGGCGGTCACGAGTGCCTGTTCGGAGGGGCTGCCGGGGGCGGGGCGTGGTACTGGGTCGGCGCTGCGGTGCTTCAGGGTGCTGCGGGCGCGTTTGAGGGCGCTGTCGACCGCGCCCGGGGTCGCGTCGAGCATCTCGGCGACCTCGGCCGCGTGGAATCCGAGGACGTCGCGCAGGACGAGGACCGCCAGCTGGCGGGGCGGGAGGGTCTGGAGCGCGGTGACGAACGCCAGGGAGAGGGACTCCGTCTGCTCGTAGCGGGCCTCGGGGCCGAGCGGGGTGTCGGTCGCCCCGTCGAGGAGGGCGTCGGGGAGGGGCTCCAGCCAGGGGACCTCGCCGCGCCGGGTGGGCTCGGGCGGTGGGACGCCGGGCATGTCCCACTCGCGGGCGCGGCGCCGGTTCGCGGAGCGGCGCGCGTTGAGGCAGCGGTTGGTGGCGATCCGGTAGAGCCAGGTACGGACCGAGGCGCGGCCCTCGAAGCCGCCGAGGCCCTGCCAGGCGGCCAGCAGCGTGTCCTGGAGGACGTCCTCGGCGTCCTGGAGCGAGCCGAGCATCCGGTAGCAGTGCACGTGCAGCTCGCGGCGGTGCGGCTCGGTCAGCGCGCGGAACGCCTCACCGTCGCCGTCCCGCGCCCTGGTGATGAGGTCGGCTGTGGTCAGGTCGGCTGTCGTCGGGTCGGCTGTCGTCGGGTCGGCTGTCATGGGCTCCACCACCTCCATCCTGTACGGACACCGGTCGGGCGGCGAACCGGGCGCCCGGTTCGTGTCGGGCGCGGTGTCTGTCTCTTCGGGAGGGATGAAACGGAGAGGAGTCGTCGCGATGTTGCTGCTCAAGGACAAGGTCGCCGTCATTCACGGGGCCGGGGGCGCGATCGGCGGTGCCGTCGCGCGTACGTTCGCGGCGGAAGGCGCCGAGCTCTTCCTGGCCGGGCGCCGCCTGGGCCCCGTCGAAGCCGTCGCCGAGGATGTCGTGGCGGCCGGCGGGTCGGCGGTGGCGGCGGAGGTGGACGCCCTCGACGAGGGGGCGGTGGACCGGTACCTGCGGTCGGTGACCGAGCGGGCGGGGCGGATCGACGTCTCGTTCGACGCCGTCGGCATCCCGAACGCCGAGATCCTGGGCGTCCCGCTGACGGACCTGGACGCGGAGCGCTTCGCGCTGCCGATCGCGGCGTACACACGCGCGTACTTCCTGACGGCGCGGCTCGCGGCACGGCGGATGGTCGAGCGGGGATCAGGGGTGATCATGACCGTCACCGCGCTCCATTCCCGTACCGGCATCCCCCTGGTGGGCGGTTACGGCCCCGCGATGGCGGCGAAGGAAGCCCTCACGCGCGCGCTGTCCGCCGAACTCGCCCCGCTCGGCGTCCGCGTCGTCGGCCTGCGCCCCCAGGCCATGCCGGAGACCCGCACGATCCGCGAGGCCTTCGCACCGCGCGCCGAGGCCTCGGGGCTGACGTGGGAGCAGTGGCAGCAGACCCTCGCGACCCGGACCCACCCGCGACGGCTCATGTCCCTGGACGAACTGGCGCACGTGGCGGCCTTCCTGGCCTCCGACCGCGCGAGCGGGCTGACCGGGACGACCGTCAACCTGACGATGGGCAGCCTGGACGACTAGGACCACCCGCGTGCGGACGCGCGACGGCCCCGGCGCGCGGAGTGCGCGCCGGGGCCGTCGGCCGCCGTGAGGCGGGGTACTACCGGTGCCTACTGGCCGGCCGTCTTCTTCTTACGGAGGAAGAAGACCGCGCCGCCGCCGAGAACCACGAGGAGCGCGGCGATGCCGGCGATCATCGGGGTGGCGTTGGAACTACCGGTCTCGGCGAGGTCGCCACCACCGGTGGTGGAGCCGCCGGCCGTGCCCTCGGTGGGCGGGGTGGAGACGGACGGCTCGGTCGACGGGGTGGTCGACGGTGCCGGGGTGGTGGCCGGCTTGCAGTCGAGAACGCCCTTGAAGTTCTTCTCGAAGCCGTTCGGGCCCTTGATCGTGAAGTCGTACGCCTTGTCCTCGGCGACCGGGACGGTGACCGTCTCGGACTTGCCGGCAGCGATCGTGTGCTTCACACCAGCGAGCTCGAAGGTGAAGTCCTCGTCACCCTCGTTGGACGCCGTGATGTCGAGGCCGCCCTTGGCGCAGTTCTTCTCGGCCGTGACGGCCGGGATCGCGCCCTTCTTGGCCCAGGTCGCCGAGGCCTTCGCCTCGACCGTGGAGGTGCTGGTGCCAGCCAGGATCAGGGTCTGGCTCTTGACCTTCGTGGAGACGAAGGCACGACCGATCGGGACCGTGGTGTCGGCCTTCACGTTCAGCTCGGCAGAGCCGTCGGCGGTGCCGGCAGGCACGTCGAAGAAGACCTTGTCGCCGTTGGCGACGTCGGTGACGACCTTGCCGTCCTTGTCAACGAGCTTCACACCGGCCGGAGCGCCCGGAGTCAGCGAGACCGTGGCCTTGGCGGCGTTGGTGTCGACCGTGATCGGACCGAGGCGCTCGCCGGCCTTACCGGCGACGGAGGACGGGCTGAGTGCCAGGGAAGCCTTCGGCTCCTGCAGGTTCTCGGCCTTCTCCCGCAGGTACGTGGTGAGGGCCTGCGCGTTCTTGTTGACCGGCACGGCGTCGGCGTTGTCGGAGAAGTACCAGATGGCCGCCTGCGTGGCCGCGGCGGCGGTCTTCTCGGTGAGGTTCTTCGCGCCGACCTTCTTGGCCAGGGCGTCGAGGTCGTTCACCTGCGGGTAGGAGTTCTGCAGGATCCAGCGGATCTTGCCCGCGTTCTTGTTGTTGTGGAGGACGGACTGGTCCCAGCCGACTTCCTTGTACTCCTGGTCCTTCAGCGCGTCGGTGTGAAGGTCGATGCAATAGGTCTGGATCGTACCGCCGGGCTGCACCTTCATCTCGAAGAGGCCGGCGGAGTACTCGTGACCATCGATCTTCACCTTGGCGGAGGTCTTGAGACCGCCGAGCGTGGCAGTGGCGCCGCCCTCGTCAGCCGCCGCCGGTCCCGCTACGGCTATCGCACCCGCAGCGACGAGGCCGGAGACCACGGTCGCGGCGGCAAGGCGGGCAACGCCGCGCCTCCGAACAGAAAACATGAATTTCCCCTCCGGGCGAGCTGCTCCGTGCCATCCGGTCATGACATGACACGTGGGGGGAGCGCATCGCCAGCAGAATCACAGACCCGGTTGACTCACTGTCGACTCAAGTGCTTACTCAAGTCCCGTATGAGTACCTGGGAATCCTAGGGACGGGGAAGCCCCGAGTGCCCGCCCATACGAGCTGATAACCATACCGACTCAGAATCGTTATGACCGGGCCCCTCCGAACGGGAATCCGCAGGTCACCGAGTCGACAAATCCCCTCACAACTCCCGTTCACCGCACGGGTTCGAGCACCTGGGCCGTCTTCGAGGGGTCCGGAGCCTCCCAGGGGTCCCGCTCCACCGCTCCCCCGGCTCCGTTCCCTTGACGTTCCGTCGCGCGTGGTTCGCCCTTCACCACCCGCCGGAACGCCGCCGTTCCGCGCGTCAGATCGTGGCCCACCGCCACCGCGTCGACGTCCACGAACGTCCTGCGCCGGCCCTCCGGCACCCCGGCGCCGTCCTCCCCCGTGACCTCCTCCTCCCGTACCCGCAACCGGCCGTGCACGACCAGCGGCTCCCCCACCGAGACCGACGCGGCGAGGTTCGCGCCGAGCGCCCGCCACGCGAACACCGTGTAGAAGCTGGTGTTTCCGTCCGACCAGGTGCCCCGCTCCCGGTCCCAGCGGCGCGCGGTCACCGCGAACCTGAACCGGGCCACCCCGCCCGTGGCCGTGTCCCGGTACTCCACGCTCGTCGCCACGTTCCCGACGAGCGTCACCATCGTGTCGTTCATGCCGTTCCCCCCGTTTCGCGCCATTCAGAGTGCTTCGGTGCGCTCCATGACTTTCGTTGCCTTCGTGGCCCTCATGACCTTCATGGTGGATCAGTTCGGCGAAGCGCGCCGAGGCCTGTGGAGGGAGGGCGGGTTGGGGAAAACTCCGTCACCCCGGAGGGCGAAGGCTCACGCAAGGCTCACCGCAGCCGCGCCCCCGGCCTCGTACCGCCCCACCGCATCCCGACCGCGCCGAGGCGCGCCATCCGTGCCCCCGAGCGCGTGCCCGAGACCGTCACGTACTGGTCGCGCACCTCCCGGTACCGCATCAACTCCGCCGCGATCGGATCCAGGACGCGGGCCCGGCCGCACGCGGCGGCCGCCTCGCGCAGCTTCCGTTCGGCCTCCTGGCCGTACCGCCGGGCCGGCCCCTTCACCGCGGCCGCGCACGCCCACTCCACCAACGGGCCGCCGGCGATGCCGCCGAGCATGATGAGGACGGGCGGCAGCAGACCCGGCTCCACGACGCCGACGATCTGGCCGACCAGCCACAGCGCGCCGAAGATCTGCAGGAACGTCATCAGGACCTGCGCCAGGACCGCCGCCGGCCACCACGCCGGGCGCGGGGGCCGGGCGGCCGGGTCGCCGATGGTCGTGGCGAGTTCGTCGAGCGCCTCCGGCAGCCCGTCGGCGCCGCGGGCCGCCGCCTCGCGCACCGCCTGCGCCCAGGGCGCCGGGAGCCCGCGCGAGGCGTCGTCGGCGACGACCCGTACGGCCTGTTCCACCCGCTGCCGGGCGGTGAGTTCGTCCTCGAGCGGCGCCTGGAGGCGGGGGTCGGTGGAGCCGTGCGCGCGGAGCCGTTCGTACCAGCGGTAGAGGCGCAGCCAGGGCGTGCCGCAGGCGCGGATGGCGCCCCTGCGCCAGACGCGTTCGGCGGCCTCGCCCGCCGCGGTGGCGCCGACGGCGACGGCGAGCCGGGCCGCGAAGTCCTCCCGGGCCCGCTCCCCCAGGCCGGTCTGGCCGTCGGAGACGTACGCGGTGCGGAGCCGGGACGCCGCCGCGTCGACGTCGGCCGAGAGGCGGAGCGCGGGGGCGGTGCGCTCGGTGACGAACCCGCCGAGGAGTTCGCGCAGTTCGCCGACGCCCTCGCCGGTGAGGGCGGAGAGGGCGAGGACGGTGGCGCCGGGTTCGCCGTGTTCGCCGAGGGCCATGCCGTCCTCGTCGAGGAGGCGGCGCAGATCGTCCAGGACGAGGTCGGCGGACTCGCCGCCCAGCCGGTCGATCTGGTTGAGGACCACGAAGGTGACCTCGGCGTGGCCGGCGAGCGGCCGCAGATAGCGCTCGTGGAGCGCGGCGTCGGCGTACTTCTCCGGGTCCACGACCCAGATCACGGCGTCGACCAGGCCCAGGACGCGGTCGACCTGGTCGCGGTGGCCGGTGACGGCCGAGTCGTGGTCGGGCAGGTCGATCAGGACGAGGCCCTGGAGGTCCTCGTCGGCGGCCCCGCCCGCGAGGGGACGGCGGCGGAGCCGGCCGGGGACGGCGAGGCGGTCGAGGAGTCCGGCGGAGCCCTCGGACCAGCTGAGCGCGATGGGCGCGGAGGTGGTGGGGCGGCGGAGCCCGGTCTCGGAGACGGGAACGCCGGCGAGGGCGTTGAAGAGCGTCGACTTGCCGCTGCCGGTGGGTCCGGCGATCGCGACGACGGTGTGCCGGGCGGAGAGCCGCTGGCGGGCGGCGGCCTCGTCGAGTACGCGTCCGGCCTCGGCGAGCGTGTCGTTCGCCAGGCGCGTACGGGAGAGGCCGACGAGTTCGTGCAGGGCGTCGAGGCGGGTGCGCAGAGGGCCTCCGTACTGTCCACCGAGGGCCGGAAGGCTGTCCTCCGCGGGGTCGTCGGGGGCGTCCTCAGGGAGGTGTACGCCGTCCCGCTCGGCCGCCCTTCGCGCGATCAGCCCGTCGTCCCAACGATCGTCCACCGTGCTACTGCTCACCGGTCCTCACTTCTCCTTCTGCAGTACGGAGAGCGCGGCGATCAGTTCCGCCTGCGGCTCGGGGGTCACGTCGAGGGCGTCGAGGGGGGCGAGCCGCCGGTCGCGTTCGGTGTGCAGGGCGCGGTCGAGGTACGTCATGACCAGCGCGCCGCCCTTGTCGCGCAGGCGCAGGGCGGCCTGGGCGCCGAGGAGTTCGGCGAGGCGCTCGCCGGCGCTGCGGGTGCGGCGGCCGCCGAGGAGGGCGGCGGCGAGCAGGGCGGCGACGGTGTCGGCGTCGGGCGCGGCGGTGCGAGCGGTGCCCGGCCGCTCGGTGGTGCGCAGCTCCTCCTCGGCCAGCTCGTCGAGTTCGCGCCGCCAGCGCCGTACGGTCATGTCGATCCGCTCGGCCGCCTCCCGGTCGGGCGCGGTGTGGGCGGTGCCGAGTGCGGCCGCGGCGGGTTCGCGGCGCCAGGCGTCCCGTACGCGTTCGTCGGCGGCGGCGGCCGCGCACTGGAGCAGGGCGGCGAGCGACTCGACGAGGGCGTCGAGCAGTTCGCCTGCGGAGCTGTCGCGGGGGTAGCCGCGCCAGCGGGTGCGTGCGTCGCCGGCGAGGACGGCGCCGCGGCCGAGCTGCTGCCGGACACGCTCGCGCTGCTCCGCGTACGCCCCCTCGACGGCGCCGCCGAGCCGGACGGCGGCGGCGTACTGGGCGGCGACCGCCGCGGCGAGTTCGGGCATGCGGGAGTCGAGGGAGTCGATGACGCCGGTGGCGGTCCGGCCGACGGCCTGCTGGCGGGCGGCGGGGTCCTGGGCACGGTGGGCGAGCCAGGCGCGGAGCGGGGCGACGGCGTTGTCGGGCAGCAGCCCGCTGCCGCCGCCCGCGGACTCGGGCAGCTCGGGGATGGTGAACCGGGGCACTTCTCCGAGCCCGGCCTTGTCGAGCAGGGCCTCGTACTGCCGGGAGACCTCGCCGATGATCTGGTGCGGTACGCGGTCGAGGACGGTGACGAGCATGGCGTCGTACTCCTTGGCGGTACGGAGCAGGTGCCAGGGGACGGCGTCGGCGTACCGGGAGGCGGTCGTGACCATGACCCAGATGTCGGCGGCGCACATCAACTCGGCGGCGAGCAGCCGGTTCTCGACGACGAGGGAGTCGATGTCGGGGGCGTCGAGCAGGGCGAGCCCGGGGACGAGGGCGGAGGAGGTCTCGACTCGGAGCGCGTTCTCCTCGGGGGGCTCGTCGCCGGCCTCCTCCTTCTGGGGCAGCCAGACGCGGGTGAGCTGGGGCAGGACGCGCATGCCGGCGAACCAGTGGTGGTCGTCGGGGTGGCAGACGAGCACGGGCGTACGCGTCGTGGGCCGGAGCACTCCGGCCTCGCTGACGCGGCGCCCCACAAGGGAGTTGACGAGCGTGGACTTCCCGGCCCCGGTGGACCCGCCGACGACGGCGAGGAGGGGGGCGTGGGGGTCCTTCAGCCGGGGCACCAGATAGTCGTCGAGCTGGGCGAGCAGCTCGGCCCGGCTCTGGCGGGCGCGTGGGGCGCCTGGGAGGGGGAGTGGGAGACGCACGGCGGCGACACAGTCGCGCAGGGCGGAGAGTGCGTCGATCAGCTGAGGCCGTTCGTCCAAGGTCACCACATGCGAAGAATGCCCAATTTTGGAGCCTTTTTGAAGCGTATAAGGGCCCTGCGCGCCGACGGAACGCAGGATGACGGGAGCCTCAGGCATAACGAGTGCACAACACCCGGGCCGAGTGGCGTGAAAAACACTGCGGGAATCGCACCTGCCTGCGATTATCGTTCCGCTTCACCGAACCTCCACATCGTGGCACGCAGGTGAAGCAACCGGGCCAAGGGGATCGGAGCCCTATCCTTGACCCGACCGGCCAAGCCCCACCCACCAGGGGCTCCCGGCCACCGACCCACCACCCGGCCCCCGTAGCTCAGTGGATAGAGCAGGTGCCTTCTAAGCACTTGGCCGCAGGTTCGAGTCCTGCCGGGGGCGCTCCGCACAGACCCTCCTTCGGGAGGGTCTTTTTTGCTGGTCATGGCCGGTTCTGGGTGGACGGCGCGGCGGCCGGACGCACCCCATGGCAAGGGTGGGGCGCGTCCGGCGATGTCCGGCTGGGACCGGGTTCCTGCGGGTGGCTGCGGAGAATACGCGGTGAAATTCTCAGGCCCCGGGCGCGGCGGGGTCCGGCAGCTCCCCCGCCCCCTCGATCCGCTGCTTCAGATCGTCGAGCTGCCCGTCGATGCACCGGGCGTACGTGGCCAGGAGCACGGGGACGCTGTTGCCCGCCCACTCCGCCACGGTCGCGGCCGGGACGCCGGCGTTGAGCCAGTTCGTCAGGCAGGTGTGGCGGAGGTCGTACACCCGACGCCCGAGGGGCGACCCGAACTCGTACGGCGTGAGCACCTCCTTCCGCGCCCGCCGCCACGCTCGCCGGATCACGGACCCGGCGAGGTCGCCGCCCTTCTCCCCCTGCATCAGGAGATCGCCGGGCTTCAGCCCCTCCTTCTCGATGTGGGCCCGGAGGATCCGCGTCAGGGCGGGGCGACACGGCACGGTCCGGGTGTCGTCAGCAGCCCGCCCCTTCAGCCCGCGCTGCTCGCGCACCTCCCCGGTGTCCGTCCACTGCTTGCCGACCTCGGGGTGGGCGGTATGGAGGAGCAGCTCGCCCCACTGGTCCGCGGCGCCCGCGTCGGGCAGGCGAACGTCGCCGACGTCGATCGCGACAACCTCCTCGGGCCGGGCCCCGGCGTAGTACATCGCAACGAAGAAGGTGTGCAGCCGCCGGCCGCCCCGCGGCCGCGCGTAGACCCAGCCGAGAAGCCCGGCGGCCTGGTCGCTGTTGAGCAGCGACCGCTTGTCCACGGCGGAGGAGGTCTTCGTCGCGGTGGTGCCGGCGCCCTTGCCCTTTGGGAGCGGGTTCTCCTTGAGCACCTTCTTCTGGATGGCGTACTCGAAGAGAACGTTCAGAACACGCTTGGTCCGCCGCGCCGAACTGGCGGCCACAGCCGTGCCGTCCAGCTTCGTCGCGGCCGCGCGCAGGGCCGTCTCCACGATGGCCTCGTCCTCCCAGGCCGCCATGGAGAGCGAGTTGCGCTGGACCCAGCGCAGGATCACGGCGATCTCGGGCGGCGCCTGATCCCGGCGATTGGTGTTGAAGGCGTACTCGCGGAGAGCCCGGCGCACGTCGACGCCCTTGAACGCCGTGGGCTGGGAGCGGAGCAGGGCGATCGTGACGGGGGTGAGCGCCTTCGCCACGTTCCTCCGGTTGTTCGCGGACGTCCGCTCCCAGAGCTGGTCGACGAACTGGGTCGCGAAGTCGTACCACTTCACGCCGGCCGCGCGGGACATGTGCGAGACCGGCAACCCGGTGGAGAGGTTGAACGCCTCCCCCTTGCGGGCCGCGGACACAAGACCCGAGCGGAAGGAGTCCGCGAGCGGGCCCGTGGCGAAGGGCTTCCGCCACTCCTTGCCCTCGAGCTCCCAGCGGACCGTGTGCGTGGTCTTCCTCTTCCCCTCGTACACGGAGGTCTTCCAGAACTTCACGTCGTACGTCGTGTCCATCAAGCAGCGTCCTCGTGCTCGTTCAGCCAGATCTCAAGGTCGACCCGGCGGACGCGGATGCCGCCGTTCGGCAGCTTGATGCAGCGAGGGGCCCGCTGCTTCTGGCGCCAGTCGTAGAAGGTGGAGCGGGTGATACCGAGTTCCTCGCAGAGCTCGGGGACGGTGAGCATCGCGCGGGTCTTGGGCGTGCTGGCCATCGAGGTGGTCCCCTCCTCGGGGGCGAAAAAGTTGGAGTGACATTGCTCTGTGTCGCGACTCATCGCGACTCAGATCGGCGAGCGTGAGGAGCGCAGCAAACTCACCGGCTCCTCTTGGCGTGCCGGCGAGCGGTCTGCCTCCCACATGGCGGGAATCGTTGCCGCACCAGAGGATGTCGCCGAGGCCCTGGGGATCACCGCTGGTGATCCGGTGATTCGGCGCTCCCGCGTCTACCGCGACGAGCACACGAACGCCGTTATCTCGCACTCGACCTCGTGGATCCCAGCCTCCTTCGCCGAGGAACTGCCCGAGCTGGTCATGGGCAAGCGGCTGACCGGTGGCACCTCGATCGACGCGATCACGAATCACACCGCCCGCCCGGTCGCTCAGCGGTTCAGCTCCATGTGGGCCCGGACCACCACGCCCGCCGACTCGGCGATTCTCGAGATTCCCGAGGACACCCGCGCCACGGTCATCGTGATGACCGTGCGGGTCGTCGACACCAGCGGCATGACGATCGAGTAGGGCGTCGACGTGGGCGGGCCCGGCTACCGGGCCAAGGAAGAGTCCGTCTAGTGAGCACCCCGCACCTCGACGACAGCCTTGTCCGTATAGCCGAGGAACGCCTGGACGCACTTCTGGCAGCCGAGCGCCTAGGCACTCTGTCTCCCGCCGACCGGATCGAGATCCCCCGCCTCATGCGGACGCTCGCCGGACGGCCCGGCCCGGCCCGTCTGGTCTTGATGGCCGGCCTCCCCGGCTCGGGAAAGACAACGCTCGCTCGTGAGCTGGAAGCCCACCATTTCCTCCGCCTTTGCCCTGACGAACGGGTCTGGCGCGCGCACGGGCACTACGGCCGGGACTTCCCCCGAGGCGAGTACAAGGTCAGGGAACGCCCCATCCTCGAAGAGCTCGCCACCGAGCTGCGCACCGCCCTCGCATCCGGCCGGGACGTGGTCATGGACCACGGCTTCTGGACGGCCGACGAGCGCCAGCAGTGGCGCCGCATCGGCGAACAGGCCTGCGCAGACGTAACGCTGGTCTACCTGCCCGCCACCCACGAAGAGCTGTGGGGGCCCATCGACGAACGCAACCGCCAGACCTACGACGACGCGAACTCCATGTACTTCAGCAAGGACGACCTGCGGCCACGCCGGCCGCTTCGAGCCACCCAGCATGAACGAGCCACACCTGATATACGACGGACGCCCGGTGGCAGTGCTTAGGGCGCTCGGCTACGGCGGCTCCTGGGAATCGGTGCGTTGAACCCCGGCGCCACTCTGGCAGGCAGGGCGCTAGTAGCGCTTACGTTCGGGTGATCTCGCCGGGTGCCGCATGAACGGCTCCTCTACGGGCCAACCCACACTGCTACCCCTGGTATAGCTTCCGCTCGGGGGGCGCCGGGTCCCCATCCCCCGATCAGTGTCACTCCCGGCTCGGGCTGGCCCATAGCGGGTGTCGGCCGGCAATGAAAGCCGAAGTGCAGAGGGGCTGGCATCCCCAACCGATCCATTCGCAGGAGGGGGTTGTTTCTCAGGAACGGGTACCGCTCTTGGATCGCATCGACGTTGGTTCCCGCGTACAGGGCCACGGACATCCGGACGCGCCCGGGAACAGCAGGTACTACTACGTCGATGTTGGGTCCAGCGGTAACCAGGCCAACGTCGGGAGTGGGTAGGCCGTCGAGGGTCGTCCAGCTGATCGTGGCAACGTGCCCACCTGCCGGATCGTCGAGCCGGGCGCCAGAGACTGGTGGCAGACGGGAGGCGGGGTCCCGATGAGGGCCGACGTAGACGTGGCTCTGTCCTGAGTGGTGCAGAGAGAGTTGAGCATTGCCCAGCTGCGCGTTCGGCCACGTTCGCTGCGCGACCAGGGCGGCTGGCGAGTTTGGCGCAAGCTCGGCTGCTGAGTGACCTTTGACGCTCCATCCCGGGGCGGCGTACGGCTTGATGTAGAGGCTGGCATCCGCAGAGCCAGGGTGAATCGCCCAGCCCAGGTTCGCGATTCGTGCGTGCCGACCTTGGTGCGGCGACACGATCCTGATGCTCTTGATGGCGGGGGCCGGTTCTCCATTGCTCATGTTGCCGAACCCTAGAGCGCATCCTCGGGGCAAGCGGACCTGACGGGCAGCGTTAGGGGCCCCGACTGGGCCCTTCGTGTGCACGAGGTCAGTCCTTGAGGTGATCGTCGACCTCAAGCTCGTCACGAAGGCGCACGATGAGCGCCTGCTCTGTCTTCTCTTGAGCCGCCTTGCACCTGAGGTATCCGGGGTCCGTGATACCCGACGGGAGATCGCCTTCTCGCGTGTAGAGCCCGCCCTCGGTGCACTCGTAGTGGAGGTCTGCGATGGCTTCGGTGGCAGCCTCCCAGAGCGTCCGGACCTTGGGGGAACCGAAGAGGGAGATTCGGGCCGCCAGGTCCCGGCGGAGCTGGTGCTGCTCGGGAGTCTGGGGGCCGTAGTAGCCCGGGACATATGGGTCGGTCACGAAGGAGATCGTGCCGCTGAGGTGGACGAGCAGGTCGAGGTAGAGGGCAGCACGACGGTCCCACATGTCTTTCGCCTGGGTCGTCTTGCGCTGATGGCGGGCGGTGAGCCATGCAGTGAGGGCTCCGCCTCCGAGGGCGATGACACCACCGATGACGACGCCGATCAATTGATCCACCAAGGTGTCCTCCCTATCCACTTGTCGGGGGATGACCGTAGCAACAGCAATACCAGGCCGGCCTGTTCTGAACGGGCCATCCCAGAGAGGGCGGAGAAACCTCGTGCGCCCGTAGGCCGGGCCTGCCACAGTGAGCCGATGGCAACACTGTTCCCCGACCCGGAGGCAACGGACCGGGTACTCGTAAACCTGGCGGATGAGGCACAGAAGCACGCTCGGGAGCAGCTTCGCGCCGCGAAGGCGATCCTCGGCGCCGGAATCTGGCCGATCGCCTTCGCCAACGCTGCGCTCGCCCTAGAGGAGATGGGCAAGTCCATCCTCTGCCTGTCCGTGCTCACCTGGCCTGACGCTAAGCGCCAGGAGGCGGCGGAGGGGTTCAAGGCCGCGGTCAACGACCACGAGTTCAAGGCATTCTGCGTGTATTTCGTGTTGGGCATCGTCGGCGAAGAGCCGCCCGAGGGCCTGGAGCAGCTGTTCAAGAAGGCGCGCACTAACGCCCGCCAAACCAACCGGCGGAAGTTCCGCGCCCTGTACGCGGACTCCAACGCGACCGGCCACGTCCTGTCGCCGCAGGACGTCACCGAGGAGCAGGCCGGGGAGATGGTCCGGATCGTCGAGAAGGTCGTGGGGCTCTCACAGGATGCCGCTGATGCTCTGGCCGACCCGGACGCCTACCTGGCGTTCCTTCGCCAGATGCGCGTCATGGATCCCTCGGGCTCCATGTGGGACGCCACCGAGGACGACGTGGCGGGCGTCATCAGCGCGATGCGGGCGATCGTTCTGGGCGAGGTGGACGTGGGGGAAGCACTGCGCGGCACGCCCTTGGAGACGCTCGTCGAACAGCTGCGCGGGCCCCAGGTGGCCATTCGTGACGAAGCCAACCCGGCAGCCTTGGCACCCGCGCCCGGAGCAGCCGAGCCCTGCCCGCCCCCGAATTAACCGGTGTGATCGAGATCACGCTCAAGTCGTACTGCTAAACGCTCCAGTTCTGCCGCGAAGGGATACCGGGAGAGGCTCGCTCTCCCCGACCCCTGCGAGGGCAACGTGGCGAAGAAGCGAAACCCGAAGCACGCCAAGGGCAACAGCGCCTGGCTCGACGCGGCCAAGCGTGCTGCCCGAGTAACCGTCCCCGTCTTCAGTTCGGCCGCCGGCTCGACGACGTCCAGCCCGGTCCAAGAGGCGGTCAAGGCCGTCCTGGAATGGTTCATCCAGTAGCAGCGCCGCGCGCACACGAGGGACCCCGGCATGACCGCGGTCCCTCGTCGCGTTCCTGGTGCATCAGCGTCCGACCGCGCCAGGCCGAGCGCCTGCTGCGGGATTCGTTGGTAATTGTGATCTCGACCCCGTGCTACCGACATCGCATGAGTTCGTAGATTGTCGTAGCGTCGAAGTAGGAAACGAAAGCGCACGGTGGCCACAAGGCCCTAAGGCGCCTCTCCGCTCCCGGGGTTAGAGCCGTGCTTGTGAGATGAGTCCTTGCCCTGCGAGGCGGCCATTGCCGGGAGAGACGATCATGACCGACCCCAAGAGATACCCGCCCGGCACACCCTGCTGGGTCGATGTGCTGGCTCATGACCCTAAGGCGGCGTTCCTCTTCTACAAGAGGATCTTCGACTGGCAAGGCGGCGGGAAGGACCAGCCAGACCCACCTGCGTTCGGAGAAATCAGTGGCTACGCGATCTGTTCACTGGATGGCAAAGCGGTCGCTGGGATCGGCACGGTCTCAGTCGAGAGTGAGGAGAAGCCTGCGCTGCCCACGGGCTGGACCACCCACCTAGCCTCCGCAGACATCGACACCACCTCGAAGGCAATTGTTCAAGCCGGCGGTACGTTGTTGCGTTCCCCTTACCAGATCGGCTCGCTCGGTCGTCTACTCGTAGCTCGGGATCCGACTGAGGCTGTCTTTGGTGTCTGGCAGCCGGACGAGTTTACCGGCGCCCAGATAAGGGATGAGCCTGGCGCGATGGTGTGGAACGAGCTGCGCACCAGCGACCCGCGCGCTGCCGCCATGTTCTACCAGACTGTGTTTGGCCTTGAGCCTAGTCTCAGGCCGGGCCCCTCGAAGTACTACGAACTAACCCTAGATAGAAGGCCGATTGGTGGGATTCGGGAGCTCGACGCATCATTCCCGGTAGCGCACTGGCTGGTCTGCTTCGCAGTCGTCGATGTCGACGAAACCGCGCGCACGGCGAATGAATACCAGGCCCCCGCAATATTGGTGCCGTCGGACCATCCCATGGGCCAGCTGTGCATCCTAAAAGATCCACAGGGTGCTGTGTTCGCCCTCCTCCAGCTGAAGCCGAACAAGGAGAACACGGAATCGGTTCTGGCGGACGCCTTCTCCCGCTCGCTCGGCGAGCGCTGGAAGAGCCTACGCAACCTGGAAGCCCACCAGGCCAACCTGGATGCAGACACAGTCCGAACCATCGGCCAGGACGCCGCAGCCCGGGCCCTAAGCAATCTGTCCTGGCGCATCGCCCTCGGGGACTGCACCACCGCGCGATCCCTGGCCACCACACTCAGCCTGCCTGTCCAAAGCGTGATCGACAAGGTCCAGCACGGTCAGCTCGTCGGCCTGCAAGGCCGGCACGAAACCTTCCTGCCTCTGTGGCAGTTCGCTCATGGCGTTGCAGACAAGGAACCGTCCTACGCCGTCAGCCAGGTGTTGAGGGTGTTCGTTGAGGGGCTGGGCGACGCGTTCTCCCCCGAGCTCGTCGTGCTCTGGGCCGCGACCGAGCAACCCGAACTCGGCAACCGCGAGCCACGGACCGCCGTCTTCGAGGTGCCCCCAGGAGAGCTGGAGTGGTCCGCGAAGTGCGCGATAGAGGGGCTGACCCAATGACCAACCACACCAGGCCCCTGATCAGATTCGACCTCGACCCAGAAGCCAGATTGTTCCGCGTCTACCCCCGGGTCTACAAGGGTGTGCCGGGCAAACCGGCCTGGTACTGCGACGGTGCCAAGGTCTGCCGCTACGACCTCCCGAAGAGCGGCGGAACCTGCTACACCGCATCCTCGCCCGAAGGTGCACTTATCGAGGTTTTCCGCCCCTACTTGGGTGTCGGCATACCGCTAGCCCGGGTCGAGGAGATGTTTCTCGCCCTCATGTACGTAATCGATCTCCACCACCTGGCGGATCTGACCATCAACGCGAATTACGACGTCATGGGCATCAGCTATGAACTGGTCCACGAGGTAGACGAGAACTACCCACTCAGCCGGGACTTCGCCCGAACCGCCCGCGACGAGGGATTCGACGGAGTGCACTGGAAGAGCCTGCGCGACATGACCGCCACCCGCACCAACTTCGCGCTGTTCGCCGAGATCAGCGGCAACCACGAGGACAAACTGGTGACAGTCGAGCATCGTGGCCCAATCCCGAGGGAAGTAGTGGACGCCGTGGCTGCCGAGTTCCGAATCCCTGTTCTCGACCCACCAGCCGACTCATACCCGGTGACGGGCAATACCTGACCGTGGGCGGAGCCCACAGGGCGTCTACCACCGCCGCGCGAGCGCGATGAAGAGACCACCACCGGCCAACGGGGTGTTGGTGGTCTCTTCACCGCACGCCGCCTGAGTCACGATCTGCGACGCCTTGAGTAGCGACAGGGTCTCGCGGTCCCTCCTTCTGACCTGCACTGAGACGCGTTGAGTTACTTGAGTCGCGACAAATGAGAAAGTGGACGGAACATGCTCAGCGGACTGCCGGAACAGCGGCCTCCGGTGAATACGCGAGAAGAGATCAACGACGGCGCCCCCGCGAGCGACGAAGCAGCAGGTCAACGCCGCGTGGCGGCCAGTGCGGCCAAGTCTCTTCTAAGCACTTGGCCGCAGGTTCGAGTCCTGCCGGGGGCGCTCCGCACAGATCCTCCTTCGGGAGGGTCTTTTTTGCTGGTCATGGCCGGTTCTGGGTAGACGACGCCGGGGCCGGACGCACCCCATGGCGAGGGTGGGGCGCGTCCGGCGGTGTCCGGCTGGGACCGGGTGGCTGCGGTGAATGGGGCGTGGTGTGTATTCAGAACCCCGCCGCCGCGAGGTCCGGCAACTCCCCTACCTCCTCGATCCGCTGCTTCAGGTCGTCGATCCGTCCTTCGACGCACCCGCGCGTGCGTGACCAGGAGCACGGGCACGCTGCTGCTGCGCGCACTCGGCCAAAGTTGCGGGTCGGGACGCGCTGGCGTGAGCCAGTCGGTCAGGCAGGTGCGCTGGAGGTTGTACACCCGGTGCCCGACCGGAAGCCGGCCCCCTTCTCGATGTGGGCCCGGAGGATCCATGTCAGCTCCCCCGTGCCCCTCCACTGCGGCGCCGACACAGGGGATCACAGCGAAGGGGATGTTCAGCCGCCAGGCACCCCTCGACCGTGCGCAGACCCGGCCGAGGCGCTTGGCAGCCCGCTCCTCGTTGAGCGGCGGCCACAGAGCCACACGCCACCCCACGCGTTCGTGTGGTACCCGACAATGATCGGACCTCTGGCGAATTTTTTGAACCACTTGAAAGCGAGCCCGAGGCCCCGCACGAAAACCACCTTGACGTCGGGCGCCAAAGCACAGAAGGCGAGTTCGCGGTTGGCGCCCATGCAAGACCGGTGGCCCGCCTGTTGACGTATAATCTACTGGAAGTCGGGGTCCAACTGGTACGACGGCAGAAACTCGGCAAGTTGCTCGCGCGCGAAGGCAACCCAGGCTTCCTCATCGAGTGCGTAGATGATGTCGAAGGCGAATGCTGCACTGTTTAGCGATCTGCCAGAAGCGATCTCTTCCAGGAACAGCCAGACACCCGGACGGATCATGGCCTGACACTGCTCGACCAGGTCGTCGGTGTCACCCCCGGACAGGTCAACGAGGCTCTCCAGGATTACCTCACGCGCCACTCCGGTGACGTAGAACGGCAGGGCCGCCATGAGAATCTCGGTGACGGCCGGCGCCGACCGGTATCGAAACGAACTATTGGTGGCATGCCCATCCTTCCAGCCCGCCCCGACGAGGCGCCCAGGGTCACGGTCCAGCGTCTCCAAGAACTCGTCGATCACATGCCGCGCGCTTCCCTTGCCGCACTTGCACGGAATCGACGCGATGCCGCTGCCCTCGATCGCCGCACGGAGCAGCGCCTGTTGATCTCGCATGGGCCCATTATCCCCTGTCCGTGAAGATGCGAGCGACTGGTCTCCCATTTAGGGAGAGAAGGGTCGGCCGTCTCCGCCATTTTGCCACCATATTCCGCCTACCTCTCCTATGACGTTATTCCCATAGAAGTGAGCATCGGGGTAGTCCACCTGGCATTCGTCACACACAGGCTTCGGCCATACATAGTAGCCAGTCTGTGCCTTACCGCGCACATGGTATGCAGTTGTAAGCACCACCCGGGAGGCATCACCACCAAGGGCCCACACGACGTTCCCTTCGGCGCAATAGCCACAACCAGGGTAAACCCCGCCAGAACTGGCAAGCGCGATGTCTCCGGTATCAATGTTATATCCCGCGACATACGCACGGTCTTGGGTCTTTCGGGTTCGGTTACTCAATGCGAAGGATGGCAGTTCGGAAACCGCCTTCTGAAGTTGGCCGGCATCCGTCCACCCAGGCTGGGCCGGAATGGTTTTCAGCGCCCTCGGAATCTTCGCGGATGCCTTCTCGCCTCGAATGGATGGCTCGATACGTGGCATCCCGGATCGGACATTCCTGATCGAACCCGAGGTACCTGCCTTCACCGCACCGGTGGATGCCTTGGCCGCACCCCCCGCCGCCTTGCTCGTCGCCTTCGCGACGACCGTGGGCGCCTTGGCTGCCATGCCCGCGCCCGGCAGGAAGGGCATCAGGAACTTCACTGCCGTGTAGACAGCCCGGTAGACCCAGCTGTTGGACGGCTGGCCCGCCAGATTCTTGAGCCATTGGGTCCCGTTGATGGGACCGACCTTGTTCTCCCGCTCCGCCTTGATGCGGTTGGCTTCCTCGTGGTCGCCGGTGAGCCGGTTCCAGCCCTCGCCCATCTCCGAGGTCCAGTCGACGGCACCGTGCCACGCGCCCTTGGCGGTGTCCTTGGTCCAGCGCTTCCAGTCCCAGAGCCCCGTCGGGTCACTTCTGGTGACGGGGTTGGCATGCGAGTAGGTGTACCCGTTGATCTGAAGCGGGTCGGTGACGTCGATGATCGGGTCGGCCGAGATGAAGCGTCCGGCCGATGCGTCGTACTCTCGGGCTCCGATGTGTGTAAGACCAGACGGGTCGTCGATGCCCACGCCGAGGTAGGAGCGCCTGTTGGGCCAGGCGGGCTTGGTGCCGCGCGTCTCGCCGTAGGGCTTGAAGAACCGGCGGGTCACCGTCTGGTTGGTCGCCTGTGTCACGGCCGTCGTGGAGGTACCCAGGTGATCGGCGACCAGGACCGTCAGCACATGGCCCGTGGTCGCGCCGTCCGTGGCGGAACGGACCACGGTGGGCGCACCCTCTTGGACGTAGGTGCGGTTCGCCCGGGTGATCTTGCCGGCGGCGGTCGTCAGCTCCGTCTCCCCGAGGTAGAGCACGCTTCCCGACGGGGTGTTCTCCAGGATGCGATTGCCGTCGGCGTCGTAGACGTACTTCGTCGTGACGCCCTTCTCGGTGACCGAGGCGAGCTTGTCTTCCTTGGTCCAATCCAGGACCTGGCTCGTCGTCGGCAGGTTCCGGTGCGTCGTGTTGCCCGCGGCGTCAGACGTGTAGGTGCTGCCGCCGCCCGCGACGGTGGATCCGACACTCGTCAGGGTGTGCGGCTGGGCCCTGTACGACGGAGTGGTCTGGTTACCCGTGACCAGAGTTCCGTAGCCGTAGGTCAGGGTGACGTCCTTGGAGGCGTCCGCGGGGTTGTGCTCCACCAAGGAGAGCCGGTTGCCGATCACGTCGAACGTGAATGACTGCCAGTAGGAAGTGGGGTCCTTGGCCACGGTCCCTGCGGCGGGACCGGCATCGACGAGGGAGTCCCTCAGCTCCGTGTCCGGGGATTCGGAATCTGCGACAGAGTCCGCCGCTTCGGCCACAGGGCCACTGGAAGCCTTGCCGCCCGTCGTCGGGCCCCAGGATTTTCCGCTCTGAGACTTGCAGCCCGTGCCGGAGGTGGTCGGAGCGGTACTGGAAGTCCAAGCGTGGACAAGCTGTCCCAGCGCGTCATAGGTGAAGCACTGATTGTCCCAGCGCGACGTGGCCCCATCCGTGAGCTTGCGCGGGTTGGACGTGATGTTGCCCGCTAGGTCATAGGAGTAGTGGCTGTCGGAAATGCGATGGGAATTGGACGTCTCCCGATCGACGACCGAACGCTGTACCTGGCCGGTGTACTCATCGACGAAGTGCGTCGTCCACACCCGGTGAGGCTGCGGGCCGCTGACTGTACGGAGCGGTACCCCGTACGCGGAGTAGGTCGCATCCGTGGTGTACCAGTTGATTCCCGAGGTCGACTCGGGCAGACCGTCGCCGTTGTAGCGGGTGACGACCTTCTCCTGAGCGAGCCCGCCCTTCGCGGGGAGTGTCACGGAGAGGGGCCGTCCGGTCGGGGTGTAGGCGTAGGAGTAGGAGTACGTCCCTGCGATGCCGGTGGTCATCGCATTCGAAGGGATGACCCTTTCGCTTCCAGTGGCCTGGTAGGCGGTGTCGTAGCCCGTAATCCGGTTGATGTAGTCGCCACTGGCATCGTGACGGATCGAAGCCACCTTGAGACCCAGGGCACCGGGAAGAGTGTCGTACGTGAACTCCTTGGTCGGAGTCGCCGTTTCGGAACCCTCGCGGACCGCGGTGACGCGACTGAGCTCGTCGTACGTGGTGTACGCCGAACCGTGGCTGTCGGTCACGCTCGTTCGGCGGTCGGCGGCGTCGTAGCCGTACTCGGCGGACCCGGTGTCAGGGTCGACGACCTTGGTGAGCCGGCTGCGTGCGTCACCGTAGGTGTACGTCCAAGCGTTGCCGGCGGGGTCGGTGACCTTCGAGAGGTTGCCCCTGGCGTCGTAGGCGTACGTGGTGTCACGCCACGCACTGCCGGAGTCGTTCGTGGCGTGCTGGACAGAGGTGACCCGACCTCGTGCGTCGGTCCAGGTCTTGACCGACGGAGCGGCACCGCCCGCTGGAAGCGCGTGCGTGCTGGTGAACCCGTACGAGGTGTTCGAGGAGTACGCGAATGCGCCTCCGTGGTAAGTCGAGACCCGTACCGGGCGCTCGAGGCCGTCGTACTCCGTTCTGGTCAGGTTCGGCACCAGGGTGTCGGACACCCTCTTGAACTGGGCTGCTGTAGGTTCGCCCTTCGCCAGGTAGGCACTAGTCTGCTCCCGCACAAGACCGTGATCGTCGTACGACGTGTCGCTGATGATGCGACCAGGGCCGTGAGCCTCCCCCTGGCTCTGCACGGGACGCATCAGGCCGTCGTAGATGGTGACCTGCTTGGCGTAGCTGCCGTCGTCCTTGATTCGCTGGACTGTGACCGCCGCGGGCCGCGTCGCCGTAGTGGTGGCCAGCGCGCCCTGATAGGTGATCTGGACGTCGGGGGTCTGATTGCCGGACGAGCGCGTGGGAGACCACTGCTTGACGAGGCGGCCAAACGCATCGTGCTCGCTCCGGACGATCCGCCCGTTCGCGTCGGTGACCGTGAGCTCAAGCGCGCGACCCGGGTCGAAGGTCGTGACGGTCGCGTGCTTCTTAGGGTTGATCACCTTGACCGAGGTCGTGGGCCCCCCGGTGTCACCCGGGGTGTACTGCGTCTCGGTGGTGCCCACCAGAGGGCTCGTAACGGTCCGCACCCGGCCCAGAGGGTCGTAAGAAGTGTGGGTGACCACACTGTGCGCGGTGCCTTCACCGTTGATGCCGGCGACGCTGGTGACCCGCCCCTTCGTCGGCGCGTCACCCCATTCCAGATTGTCGTAGGTGTAGCGCTCCGACTCCATGAGTTCCTTGGCCGGATCGGCCGAGGCGAAGTCCGCGCACGCCGTTCCCGTCTTGCGGACCGACTTGGGCATGCCGAACACGTGGGTGGCGGTGTTGTGGACATACTCCGTCCGGGAACAGGTGTAGTCGCTCAGCTTCTCCCCACCGGTGCCGTCAGGCTTCACGACCGCGCTCTGCACCTCAACCGGGTAGCCGTATGCGTCGACTTCCGTCTCGGTGCGGACCGCCTGCCAGCCGTCCTCTACCGTCTGGATGGCGTCGGTCCGCCGGATGCCGCCCTGGTGGGCCAGCAGCGGGTCGAGGCCGCCGGCGCGGTCGCGCGAGGCGGTCTGCTTAGACCAGGGGAAATTCAGGGTTCGCCTGACAATTTTGCCGCCCGAGGCGTCGTACGTGATGCTCTCGGAAGGTATGCCCGCGTACTGTGGCGCGTCGTCGGCGGCAAGTGTGACGGCCCCCTCCGAGTCCTTCACCGTTCCGCCCTTGCCGCGGAAGTAGCGCGTCACCGAAAGGGACTGGGGCTGCCTGGCACCCGGCGGAGACTTGTGTCCCTTGACGGTGGTGACCTGCTGGTATCCACGCCAGATGCTGTAGGTGCGCAGGTCGGGCTTGATGAACTCGTCGTCGCTCAAGGCCCAGGCGGCTTCCTTGTACTCGTACCGGGTGGTAATGCGATCCGATACACCGGTGATCCGGTCGGTCTCGGTCACCGAGTGGACGACGTACTTGTTGAACCAAGCGAGCGCGGGCTTCTCCACCTCACCATCCGGGGACCAGCGGACCGGATAGCACGTACCAGTGTTGTCCTTCGGGGAAACAGTCGGCTGGACCTTGCATCCCCCGGAGTACGTAACCTCGATCTCGCCGCCATGCTCGGTCGAGACAGTGCCGATGCGCGGGCGCGTGATACCTGGGCGCGGATCGCCCCCGTACCGGGGTACGAGGTTGGGCAGTTGCTGGTCCTTGAGGTGCCCGCCCAACGGGTGGGTGGTGTCGACCACGTACGGGGCGAAACTGACGCCGGCAGCCGACATCAGGGTGCCGGCGTCGTCGCCGGGGCGGTGGCCGTAGCGTGTGATCGAGTTCAGCCATAGCCCCGGGGACGTGTCGTACCAGTCTCGGGGAAAGGAGTGGTGGAGGCGGTAGGTGTCGACCTTGGCCAGGCCGGTGACACCGGGGCGGTGCGCGTAAGTGACGACCTCGGCGAGACGCTTCCGGTTCCAGAACGACGGGAAGGCAGGGCAGAGCTTGGAGTCGGCCTTGCAGTTGAGGTTGCCGGGGCTGTCCCACCAAGGCCGGTAGGCCGCCGGGTCCTTGGTGTTGTCGAACCTTCCCGGCGCACAGGCGGTGTCGTCCTGGAGGCAGCGCTCCTTCAATACGAAGTCCACACGCGCGGCGGGCGTTGCCCCGAGGGCTCCGACGCGCAGTCCGTATTCGACAGACTTCGGCATGCCACCGCGGTCGTAGGCCTCCGGCGTCTTGAACTTCTTGTTGACCGCGTAGTAGTTCTGCGCCTTCTCCCAGTTGACGATCATCACGTTGCCGTGGACGTCGACGATCTTGTCCAGCCCCCAGTGCCAGGCCTGCTGCTTCTTTTCGTCGCCATTGCAGCGCGAGGCGGCAAACGTCGCAGCGTGACAGGGCTCGTCAGGGTGATTGCCGAACACCGGAACGGTGAGGACGGAGTTGGTGTCTGCGTGGCCTTCGCCGATCCGGTTCAAGCCGTAGTGGTACACCGTTCCATCGGGCGTGGTGACGACCCAGTACTCGCCGTCGTTGTCGTTGTTCGTGCCTCCGGTCTTCAGCTCGACACGTGTGCCGTCGTCCTGCTGAGGCTTGTAGAGGTTGCTCTCACCGACCCGGACAAGCTCCATCGACTTGCCGTTGAGCGTAATCACGGCGTTGTGGGAGACCCAGCACAGGTCAGAGGTCTTGTCCTTCTTGGCCGTGTTGTTGGGCTTTCCGGCGGAGGTGGTGTCACGGTCGTCCCGGCAGCTGCGGTAGCGGCGCTCAATGTGCCCGGGGTCGTACTCCCAACCCTCGCCGACCCACGACGCCTGCGGTGATGTGGTGACCGTCTTGCCGTCCACAGACTGGGAGTTGTACTCGAAGGCGATGTCGGGCGCGGGGCCGGCAGGCGCCGGAGGCACCGTCAGCGGGTAGGACCAGGAGAAGGCGCCCGACGATCCGCCAGCCGCCCAGCTGCCGTTCGAGGCGAGTGGCGTTGCCTTGAACGAACCGCCTGCTCCCGTGCCGGAGTCGACGGCACCGACGACCGCTCGGTCTCCACCCGAGGCGGCGGGCGTCACGAACGATGCCTGCATCACGCTGGGTCCCTCGGCCCCACGAGGGGCTACCACCGGCGTGACGGTGCCGTCGGCCGCCGTGTCCACCGTCGCGGTGAGAGTCTTGGCCGCAGGGTCGTTGACGGTCTCCAGCTCTTCATACGTCTGGCATTCCTCGAGCTCCGGTGCGTCGAGGTAGCACTCTGGGAACTGAACGAACGTCAGACGGGAGGCCCAGTCCGCCCCATACAGGTTCTCGTAGGCCTTGTAGTCGAGCTGCACTGACACCGGTACGGACCCGGCGGTCGGCGCCGTCACCGTGACCAGCGCGCCGTCGATGCCTTCGGCCTCAGGGGCGGTTCGCGGCGAAAGCCCCACTTCCCAGGTTCCTGACGGAGCGGCCGCCCCAGGCGCTTGGCCGAGCTTCACAGGAAGAGTCCCCACGGGGACGAGATCGCCCGACGCCTCGGCGGACACCGCCGCTGTTCGGGGGGCGGCAATCGCAGAGTGAAGGGTCTGCTGCATCGGCGAAGCGTCGAACGTAACGGGGGCTGAGCCACCGGCGGGGGGCGAAGCCGTTCCCTCGGGTGCCTCCTCCAGGTCCTGGGGAGCCTCGACCTCGATGCTGCCCAGCCCCGCGTTCCGCGTCTGCCCTGCGACTGGAGGGGTTTCCGGCAACTTCTCCAGGACTATTCCGTCGCGCGCAACGTCGACCTCGACAGGGCCCGGCGGCAGGGCCATGGCTTCGAACGGCAGAAGGGTGACCAGAAGGGTGGCGCCGAGCGCCGACGCCAGACTGGAGCGAACACGCCGATGGCGTACCGACTTTGGAGCAGGCACGAGTGAAGTCCCCCCGGACGAAGTAGCGTCCTGCGCGGACCGTAGCCGGGCCACATCAGACAGGGTGATTCTGTGGGGGGCTCGTGAAGGAGATCCAGGAAAAAGGTGATCAAGTGATGATCGTCACGTTGCGCTATCGGGACACTCCAGGACGTCACCCGTGAAGGGGTGGAATGGCCAGTTGGCAGATGAATGCCGATTGATTGGCACAGCAGCGACATCGACGGCAGACTGCAAGTAAACCCATCAAAATCACCTACGCCATATACTGATATGCACCTAAGTGATCGTTATGGGACTGTGAAGCAGTTGCTTCTACAGTCCGCTCTCCCGCCGCGATCGCCCTTCAGCCCTCGGCCGTCCACCCTCACTGGGCCGTGACTCCCGTCATCACTTGAGCCATGATCTCCACGCATCCGTCACGACTGGCCCAATCGGCGTGCCTGCGTGACGGGCCAGGAAGCCCGGTGGACGGCCCGCCCGTCAGCCGGATTCGACGGGGAGGGGAAACTGCTCATGCCGAGCAGATGGCGTCGTTCGCCCGGACGCCGGTCACTTGCGGCGGCCATGGCCGCTTTCATCGTGGCCACGGGCTTGACCGTGGTAGGACTGAGTGCTCCGGACGAGAGCGGGAATCCATCCCCGCCACGAGCAGAACACAAAACGCCCCTGAGCGAGGCGGACGCCGCGCGGGAGGCTAGTAGGACGCGCAGGCCGGTGGAAGCCACTGCCCTCCGAACGGCATACTCGACGACGTGGGCGAGGCCCGACGGGCTGATGCAACGCAGAATCCACGCCAACCCGGTCCGAGCCAAGGTGGGGGGCGAGTGGAAGCCCGTCGACACGAACCTCGTTCGCGTACCGGGTGGTTGGTCTCCCCGTGCCACCAATACACACATGGTTTTCTCCGCCGGATCCCGAGCAGATCGGAGCCGGGCCTCACGGGCGAGCGGGAGAACCGTCTCCATGCTGCCTACCGTGGCACCACCGCCCACTTCCCTCGCCATCATCGAGTCCGAGGACAGCTGGATGGCGCTCACCTGGGACGGCGTCATACCCGAGCCGATCGTCAGCGGCTCCCGCATCCTCTACCCCGAAATCCTTCCTGGTGCAGATCTTGTGATCACGGCCGACGACGGAGGCTTCGCCCAGGTTCTCGTCGTGAAGAGCCGGCAGGCCGCCTCCGACCCGAGAGTCGCCAGACTCTCCTACGGGCTCTGGTCCATGTCGATGGACTTCCGGATCGATCCTGTCACCGGCGTGCTCACCGGGACCAGGGATGGCAAGGACGTCCTCGAGTCTGCGACACCCCTGATGTGGGACAGCGCCGGCACTCCGGCTGTCAGTGACGGTGCGGTCGGCACCGGCGCAACGCCTACCGGTCCCGAAGTGCTCCCCAGCGACAGTTCGACACCTTCGCCGGACCCGACGGACACCGCCTCTCCAGAGCCCACGGACGCGGCCAATGACGGTGACCAAGGGGATGTCCTCGAGGAGCCCCTGCCCGATGCCTCTGACGGGACCGCCGACCCCTCCTGGGGAGTGACGCCCCAACCCTCGGTGCCTGCCGAGCCGACGTCCGAGCCCTCGCACACGGGCGCCGGGGCCACTCTCTCGCTCCCGTCGCTGGACGGTCCCCAGCCTGACTCACATGGAGCGCTCGTAGGCACCGATCTGGATGCCTACAACGGCGAATGGACTGAGAACGGCTGGTTTCTCACGCCGGACCAGGCCTTCCTCGCCGACCCTTCCACGGTCTATCCGGTCTTCATCGATCCGTCGGTGAAGAAGCACACCAACGACTGGACCACGGCGTACAGCCGGCACCAGAACGCGAGCTTCTACAACGGGAAGAACTTCAACAAGGGCGGCACTCACGAAGCTCGGGTCGGTTTCGAGTCCGACACATGGGGGACTTCTCGCTCGTTCTTCAGCATCGACTGGGATTCCGACCTGAAAGGCGCGACGGTACACAGTGCGAAGCTCCGCGCTCTGGAGACGTACTCGTGGTCGTGCAGCGCACGAACGATGACGGTCCACCTCACCGGTACGATATCTTCCAAGACCAACTGGAAGAACGCGCCTGCCATGAACAACTCGAACAAGATCGGCGGGGCAAGTTTCGCGCACGGTTGGAAGTCGTCGTCCTGCCCGGACGACTTCGTCGCATTCGACATCAAGTCCACAGCTCAAAAGGCCGTCACCGGCGGCTGGAAGACTCTGACGGTGGGCTTCAAGGCAGGCGATGAGAACTCTCAGTTCGCCTGGAAGAAGTTCCAGGCGAACGGCAACAACGGAGTGTACGTCGATCTTTCGTACAATCGTCCGCCTGCAGCGCCGAACAGTCTCGACCTCGACCCGAACTTCAGCTGCGACACCACCGCCCCCTATGTCAACGTCGGCGCGTCCTCCATTACCTTCTGGGGAAGCAGCACCGACAAGGATGGCAATCTGGCCTCAATCGCCTTCGAGTTGTGGCCTTCCGCTGGTTCGACGAACAACCTGCTCGGCGCCAAGGGGACCGTCTCTGTCGGTGGCCAGAACAAATCAGCGCGCGTCCACACGGATCCGTTCCCGACCGGAAACGTGACGGGCGGCCTCAAGCTGGTCAACGGAGCCACCTATTCCTGGCGGGCCAAAGCCATCGACAAGTTCGGCAAGAGCTCACCCTATTCCCACACCAAGACACCCTGCCGGTTCGTCTTCGACAACTCGCGCCCATCTCCCCCACTCGTCAGGTCGACACAGTTCCCGGACGCCGACAGCAACGGAAATGGGTTCAACAACGAGCCCGAAGACACGAAGTGGAGCACAATCAAGTTCGGCACTCCCGGAACCTTTAGTTTCCAGGCCCAGCAGACGGATGTAGACCGCTTCGAGTACGGATTCAACCAGGCCTCATATCCGTTCTCGGTGAAGCGTGGCAGTGGCACACCAGTAAGCAACGAAGTACTGGTAATCGACGCCAAGCCACCGCTCGCCGGTCCCAATGTCCTGTATGTGCGTGCCGTCGACGGTGCAGGTCATGTCTCCGAACCGACCAAGTACTTCTTCTACGTGACCCCACGCGACAAGGCCGACAAGCCCGGCGACTTCACGGGTGACGCGCTACCCGACCTCATGGTGGTGGATGCCAACGGCAATCTGCGTCTCTACCCGTCAGAAGCGACCACTGACCTGACCAAGGGCACCGGCGATCTCGATTACTCCATGTCGGGCGCCTATCGAGACAACCCGGACAAGGACCCGAACGGTGACGACGGCACACCGGTGTATGTTGCCGCACCGTCCGGATACTGGAAGAACACCCTCATTACCCACCTGGGCGACGTCTACGGGGGCGACGGCCTCCAGGACCTCATCGCGGTCCGTGAAGGCAGGATCTGGGTCTACCCGGGTGACGGGTACGGAAGCGTGAACGTAGACAAACGCCAGGAGATCCTGCTGCCGTCGAACGCTCCCGCGCCGAGCACCATCACCCAAATCGTAGGTGCGGGCGACGCGACGGGAGACGGCAAGCCAGACTTCTTCCTCAAGGTCGGAGACACCCTCTGGGCTCTCGTCGGCTACAACGGCGCAACCGTGGAGCAAGCCGTTCGGGTGTCGTCCACAGCCTGGCTGGACCAGGACATCGTCACTGCTCAAGACATCAGTGGTGACGGCGTGACAGATCTCGTCTACCGATCCAATTCCACTGCCCGCCTGATGCTGCGAACGGGAAAGAAGGCCGCCTCCGGTACCGGCGTCGACTTCGCATCGCTGGCGACAGCGGCCGCTTCGGCCGGCGGCACCGACACCGTGTACGGAACGGCCGGTTGGGCGCGGTCCAGCATCCGCCTCCTTTTCGGCACCCCAGACTCCACAGGTGACGGTATTCCTGACGTCTGGACCGTACGCGCTGACGGCGCAGTGCGCTTCTACGCCGGCGCACGGCCCTCGCTACCTGGTAGCGGGACAGAGATCATCAGCTCAAGTGGCGGTGGCTGGAAGGACAAGTTGGCGATCGGCTGATCCCGGAGGGTCTGTCGCGTGGTGGTCCGGCTGAAGGCCGGACCACCGGGCGGCACTGACGCGGTGATGCCGAGATCACATCCTTCTCAGCACTCGGCCGCAGTGTCCGAGTCCTGCCCCGGGCTCTTCGCCAAGGACCCTCCTTCGGGAGGGTCCTTTCTGGTCAGTGGCGGCTTCGGCCCGGGGCGGGGCGGACGCGTCCGTTGGCGGGAAGATGACACGCGGCATCTCACGTGGTTCACTGCAGCCGTCCCGAGGGGCGCTCGGGCGGTGGGCTCTCCGTACGAATTCTGCGGGGGCTTCCGGGTGGTTCGTCCGAACATGGGGGCGGGTTGTGGCAGGCGGGGTGGGTGACGGCGATGATGGCCGTCATGGCCGCCGACCTCGATCCCTCTCCCCTCCGCTCCGTGTATGCGTCGCCGCTCGTGTTCGGTGCGGGGGCGGCAATCGGGGTGTTGGGTGGGATGGTCGGGCTGGGTGGGGCGGAGTTTCGGCTGCCGTTGTTGATCGGGGTCTTCGGGTTCGCCGCGCTCTCGGCCGTCATTCTGAACAAGGCCATGAGCCTGGTCGTGGTGCTGGTCGCGCTGCCCGCTCGGCTCGTGGCCGTTCCGGTCGGCGACCTCGCCGCGCGGTGGCCCGTGGCCGTCAATCTGTTGGCCGGTAGCTTGATCGGTGCGTGGGCCGGGGCGTCCTGGGCTGTGCGGATGCGGAGCTCCACCCTGTACAAGGTGCTGGCCGCATTGATGGTGGTGATGGCGGGCGCCCTGGTGGTCACCCATGCCACCACTCTGGACACGGTCCCCCTGCCGCTCTGGGCCCAAGTGCCTTGCGGGGTCGCGGCCGGGTTCGGTATCGGGGTGGTCGCCGCGATCATGGGCGTCGCCGGTGGCGAGTTGCTGATCCCGACGATCGTGCTGCTGTTCGGCGAGGACATCAAGACCGCCGGGAGTCTGTCCCTGCTGGTCTCCCTTCCCACCATGCTCGTCGCGTTCGCCCGCTACAGCCGCGACGGCAGCTTCGCCGTCCTCGGCGCCAACCTCCGCTTCACCGTGATCATGGCCGTGGGGTCGGTTGTCGGTGCGGTGTTGGGCGGGCTGCTGCTGGGGGTGTTTCCGGACGTGGTCCTCATCCCCTTGCTGGCCTTGATCCTGCTCGTGTCCGCGGTCAAGCTCGCCCGGCACGACTGACCGCTCACCTTCCGGCGATGGGTGTGCGACTCACCGGTAGTCGGGGTCCAACTGGTACGACGGCAGAAATGCGGCGAGTTGCTCGCGCGCGAAGGCGACCCAGGCGTCCTCGTCGAGCGCCCCGATGATGTCGAAGGCGAAAGCCGCACCGCCTATCGATCGGCCGGAAGCGATCTCTTCCAGGAACAGCCAGACCCCCGGACGGATCATGGCCTGACACTGCTCGACCAGGTCTGGGGTGTCACCACCGGACAGGCCGAGAAGGCTCTCCAGGAGGACCCCACGCGCCACTCCGGTGGCGTAGAACGGCAGGGCTGCCATGAGGATCTGAGCGACGGCCGGTGCCGATCGATATCGGAACGAAGCATCGGTGGCATGCCCATCCGTCCAGTCACCCCCGACGAGGCGCCCAGGGTCGCGGTCCAGGGTCTCCAGGAACTCGTCGATCACATGCCGCGCACTTTCCTTGCCGCACTCGCATGGAATCGACGCGATGCCGCTGCCCTCGATCGCCGCGCGGAGCAGCGCCTGTTGATCTCTCATGCGGTCATCGTCCCCCGGATCGGGCGTCCGTGGTGGATCAATGGGCGCCTACGGACTGGGGGTTCCTGAAGAGGCCCTTCGGGTCGTAGCGGTGTTTGATCTTGGCCAGGCGGGCGTAGTTGTCGCCGTAGTACGCGTGACGCCAGTCGCGGAGGTCGGGGTCCGGGAAGTTGACGTAGGCCGTGTCGGTGCGGAGGTCGTGGCGCAGGGTGCGGTGGAGCGTGTGAGTTCGGGAGAGGAGCGGCGCTACTTCGGCCGGCGGTGTGCCGGGGTTCCAGTGCGTGCCGATGTCGATGACGAACGTGGCCGCGCGGTGCGGGTACGCGGTTTCGTCGGGGCGTGGCGCGGAGCTGGCGGCGCCCATCGCGAACAGGGTCACGTAACCGGTCGCTTCGGTGGGGCCCGGTCGCCAGGTGCGGGTCCACTCCGTGATGCGGGTGACCGTGTCGGGGGTCAGCCATCGGTCGGGGACCAGGGAGCGGGACGCGTAGCTGTCCTTCGCGCCCGGGGTTTCCATGAGGTGGTCCTGGGCCGACCAGAAGTCCCGTTCCTCGATGAATGTCGTGGAGGGGCTCAGCTTCAGGAGGGGGCCTAGCGTGCGGCGCAGCGCGGCCTCCCGGCCCAGGCGTTGGCCCAGGACACCTACCGTCCTGGCGCCTGTTCCCGCGTGCTTGAAGCCGATGCGTACGTCGAAGTCGCCCGCCCGGTCCGTGTCCAGGACGTGCTGGAGTTCGTCCACGACCGCCGGGCCCGCGGTGAGCGGGAACGTGAGGTCGAAGACCGTGGCGCGCTGCCGGGCCACGGGGACCGCGTCGAAGACGAAGGCCGTGTTGATGCCGAAGTTCCCGCCCGCACCGCCCCGGCACGCCCAGAACAGGTCCGCGTTCTCGTCCTCCGCCGCGCGGACCACGGTGCCGTCGGCCAGGGCCACGCGGGTCTCGGCGAGTCGGTCGCAGGTCAGGCCCCACTTGCGGTCGTTGAAGCCGAGTCCGCCGCCCAGGGTGAGGCCGGCCACGCCCACGCCCGGGCAGCGCCCGCCGGGGAAGTACAGGCCGGCGTCCCGGGCCGCGTACACGTCCGAGTTGGTCGCGCCACCGCCCACGTACAGCCGCCGTCCGCGCGGCGCCACGTCCCGCATCGGGCGGAGGCTGACGACGAGGCCGGGCGTGGTGGAGTGGCCGGCGTAGTTGTGGCCGCCCGAGCGGGGGACGAACGGGACGCCGTGCTCGGCCGACCACCGGATCGCCGTGCGTACGTCGGCCTCGACCGCGCACGCGAGCACCCCCGCCGGGCGGATGTCCGCGTACCGCTGGTTGTCGGGCGTCGCCCGCGCCGGATAGCCCGGGTCCCCCGGCCGGTACAGCCGTGCCGCCGGGCTCAGCCGCCGGCGCAGCTCCCGCCATGCCGCCGGCTCGGGTGTCCGGGGCGGGGTGGAGCCCAGCGCTGCCGCCGGTCCCCACGGGAGTACGGCTGCGGTGGCGGTGACCGTAGCCGCGCGCAGGGCTGCGCGGCGCGTCACGTGCGGGTCGGTCGTCATCGGAGTCGGCTCCGCGTTCTCCTTCATACCGACAAGGTGAGCCGTCGTGGCGCCCGCAACGGGCCCGACACCCCCGTACCACGCCGTAATACCCTCCTCCTTACCAAGTTGCTTACGGATCACGGCTACGAAGGACTGCGAGTGGAACTGGCCGAGTACGCGGAGTACGCCGTGCGCCTCGTCAACACCGAGGTGCCGGCGAAGGGTCAGGACGCGCTCAGCTCCGTCGACGTGGTCAAGGAGCTCTTCGGGCCCGCCGCGCAGATGGCCCGGCGGGTCACCGACGCCGACCTGACCCGGTTCCGGGCCGTCCGGGCGCGGCTGCGGGCCGTGTTCGTCGCCGCCGACACGGGGGATCACACCGGGACCGTCGATCTGCTCAACTCCCTCCTCCTGGAGTTCCCGGTCTCCCCGCAGATCTCCGGCCACGACCATCTCGACGACGAGGGCCGGCCCCGCTGGCACATGCACCTCGCCGACCACTCGTCCAATGCCACCACCGGGTACGCGGCGCTCTGCGCCATGGGGCTCGCCTTCCACCTCACGGAGTACGGGCCCGGTCGGCTCGGGCTCTGCGAGGCGGCGCCCTGCCGGAACGCCTACCTCGACACCTCCACCAACCGCTCGCGCCGCTACTGCTCCGACCGCTGCGCCACCCGCGCCAACGTGGCCGCCTACCGGGCCCGCAAACGTCAGGAGAGCGCCGCGGTCAGCGGGGCGTGACGGACGGGGCGGTCACGAAGCGGCTCTCGCCGAGGGCGTGGGCAGTGGGGTGAGGGAGGCGTACTCCAGGGGTGCGGACGGGTCGATCGACACGTTCAGGGGCGCCGGTTCGGCCCCGGAGCGTACGAGGAGGTCGCCGGCGGCCGCGATCATGGCGCCGTTGTCGGTGCACAGCGTCATCGGCGGCACGCGCAGCTCCACCCCGGCGGCGGCGCAGCGCTGTTCGGCGAGGCCCCGCACGCGCGAGTTCGCCGCGACGCCGCCGACCACGATCAGCGTCCTCACGTCGTACGCCTCGCAGGCCGCGAGCGCCTTGCGGGTCAGCACGTCGGCGACGGCCTCCTGGAGGGCGGCGGCGCCGTCGGCGACCGGAACGTCCCGGCCCTGGAGGCGATGCTTCTCGACCCAGCGGGCGGCGGCGGTCTTGAGGCCGGAGAAGGAGAAGGCGTACGGGGCGTCCCCGGGCCGGGTCAGCGGCCGGGGGAAGTCCACGGCGCGCGGGTCGCCTTCCCGTGCGGCCCGGTCGATGGCGGGCCCGCCGGGGTAGGGCAGGCCGAGGATGCGGGCGACCTTGTCGAAACACTCGCCGGCGGCGTCGTCGAGCGTGTCGCCCAGGTGCAGGATCGGCTCGCGCACCAGGTCCCGTACGAGCAGCAGGGACGTGTGGCCGCCGGAGACGATCAGGACCACGCAGGGCGAGGGCAGCGGGCCGTGCTCCAGGGTGTCGGCGGCGACGTGCCCGGCGAGGTGGTGCACTCCGTAGAGCGGGACCCCCGCCGCGTACGCGAGCGACTTGGCCCCGGCGAGGCCCACTTGGAGGGCGCCGGAGAGACCGGGCCCGGTCGTGACGGCGACCGCGTCGACCTGGCCGAGGCGCAACCCCGCCTGGTCCAGGGCCTGTCGCACGACCGGGTTGAACGCCTGGAGGTGCGCCCGGGCGGCGATCTCCGGTACGACGCCGCCGAAGCGGGCGTGCTCGTCCATGCTCGACGCCACCACGTGCGCGAGGAGCTTCCCGTCCCGCACGATCCCCGCCCCGGTCTCGTCGCACGACGACTCGATCCCGAGCACCACTGGTCCACCCACTGCGCCCCTCCTTCTGCACGGCAACTGCACTTGCAATATATGTGCAACAAGGACGTCCAGCCCTCCCGCCCCCGGAGGGCCTTCTCGTTGCCCTCAGGGCGTTCAATCTCATTCCATTGCAACGCAACGAGAGGCCGTCGTTGCATTGCAATCAATCCCGTTGCAACGAAAATGCCGCAACTACCTGCGATTACCGGTTTCTTGCGCAACAGGCTTGTTGCCAGACCTTCGAACGCAACGTAGTGTTTCATCCATCAGAAACACCGAGGTCAAGCAACGAAGTCAAGGAGAGAACCATGCAGACGTTCACGACCCCCGCCCCCGTCACCGCCGTCCTCGACATCCCCGCGGGCGTCATCCGGCTCGTCGCCGCCGACCGGGTCGACACCACGGTCGAGGTCCGGCCCGCCGACCCCACCAAGAGCCGCGACGTGAAGGCCGCGGAGGTCACCGAGGTCGCCTACGCCGACGGTGTCCTGCGGGTCGAGGTCCCCGAGGCGAAGAACCGGGTGCTCGGCAACAGCGGCTCCATCGAGGTGACCGTCCAGCTGCCGGCCGGCTCGCGGGTCGAGGCGAAGGCGGCGGCCGGTGAGTTCCGCTCCACCGGGCCGCTCGGCGAGGTCACCTTCGAGGGCCAGCAGTCCACGGTCGAGCTCGACGAGACCGCGGACGCCCGCCTCGTCCTCCAGGCCGGCGACGTCTCGGTGGCCCGCCTGGGCGGCTCCGCCGAGATCAGCACCCAGCAGGGCGACATCCGCGTCGCCGAGGCCGTGCGCGGCACGGTCACCCTGCGCACCGAGGCCGGCTCCATCACCGTCGGCGCCGCCCGCGGCGTCTCCGCCTCCCTGGACGCCGGCACTGCCCACGGCCGGATCCACAACGCGCTCCAGAACTCCGGCGGCGCCGCCGCCGAGCTGACCATCCACGCGACCACCGCCCTCGGCGACATCACGGCCCGCAGCCTCTGAGACCCCTCGCCCCTCCGCCTCCCCAAGGAGTGACCACCCATGAACGACCTCGCCATCACGGCGACCGGACTGCGCAAGTCCTACGGTGACAAGACCGTCCTCGACGGAATCGACCTGCGCATCCCCACCGGGTCCGTGTTCGCGCTGCTCGGCCCGAACGGCGCCGGCAAGACCACCGCCGTGAAGATCCTCTCCACGCTCGTCTCCGCCGACCAGGGCGAGATCCGCGTCGCCGGCCACGACCTGGCCACCGCCCCGCAGGCCGTACGCGCCGCGATCGGCGTCACCGGGCAGTTCTCCGCCGTCGACGGTCTGATCACCGGCGAGGAGAACATGCTCCTCATGGCGGACCTGAACCACCTCTCCAAGCGGGAGGGACGGCGGGTCGCGGCCGAACTCCTGGAGCGCTTCGACCTCGTGGAGGCCGCGAAGAAGCCCGCCTCCACCTACTCCGGCGGCATGAAGCGCCGCCTCGACATCGCGATGACGCTGGTCGGCGACCCGCGGATCATCTTCCTCGACGAACCGACCACCGGCCTCGACCCGCGCAGCCGCCACAACATGTGGCAGATCATCCGCGAGCTCGTCTCCGACGGCGTCACCGTCTTCCTCACCACGCAGTACCTGGAGGAGGCCGACGAACTCGCCGACCGCATCGCCGTGCTCCACGGCGGGAAGATCGCCGCCGAGGGGACCGCGGAGGAACTGAAGCGGATCGTCCCGGGCGGGCACGTACGGCTCCGGTTCTCCGACCCGGCCGCGTACCAGGCCGCCGGCGCCGCGCTCGGCGACGACGCCACCCGCGACGACGAGGCCCTCGCGCTGCAGCTCCCCAGCGACGGCAGCCAGCGCGAACTGCGCTCCGTCCTCGACCGCTTGGACGCGGCCGGCATCGAGGCCGACGAGCTGACCGTGCACACGCCCGACCTCGACGACGTCTTCTTCGCCCTGACCGCGACCACGACCGCCACCGCCGACATCCCCAACCAGACCAAGGAGACTGTCCGATGAGCTCCCTCTCCCTCGCCGTGCGCGACTCCTCCACCATGCTGCGGCGGAACCTGCTGCACGCCCGGCGCTACCCGTCGCTCACCCTGAACCTGCTGCTCACGCCGATCATGCTGCTGCTGCTCTTCGTCTACATCTTCGGCGAGACGATGAGCGTGGGCATCGGCGGCGGCGAGCCGGACCGTGCCAAGTACATCGCCTACATCGTCCCGGGTCTGCTCCTGATGACCATCGGCAGCACCACGATCGGTACGGCGGTCTCCGTCTCCAACGACATGACCGAGGGCATCATCGCCCGCTTCCGCACGATGGCGATCCACCGCGGTTCGGTGCTCGTCGGACACGTCGTCGGCAGCGTGCTCCAGTCCGTCGTGAGCGTCGTCCTCGTCGGCGCGGTGGGCGTGGCCATCGGCTTCCGCTCCACCGACGCCACCGTCCTCGAGTGGTTCGCCGCCTTCGGTCTGCTCGTGCTCTTCGCCCTGGCGCTCACCTGGATCGCCGTCGGCATGGGCCTGATCAGCCCGAACGCGGAGGCCGCCAGCAACAACGCGCTGCCGCTGATCCTGCTGCCGCTGCTGTCCAGCGCCTTCGTCCCGCTCTCCTCGATGCCGGGCTGGTTCCAGCCGATCGCCGAGTACCAGCCCTTCACGCCGGCCATCGAGACCCTGCGCGGTCTGCTGCTCGGCACCGAGATCGGCCACAACGGCTGGCTCGCGGTGGCCTGGTGCGTGGGTCTCGCGGTCCTCGGCTACTTCTGGTCCACCTCGAAGTTCAACGACGACCCGAAGTAGTCGCCGTGACCACGCGGGCCAGATCCCGCGACGACCCCCTTGCCGGCCCAGGGCGGCGTACACCGACCAACCGTCGGAGTACGCCGCCCTCTTCGTGTCGTCGTGCCCCGTCCGCTTCGTGCCGTGCCCGGTCGAACCGGGCGCCCGTCAGCCCGCCAGGAACGAGCGGTACCAGGGGGCCGCCGCGGCCAGCCGGGCCAGGGGCCCGGGACCCGGGGGGCAGGAGGCGGCGGGCCAGATGGACTCGCTCGCGTACCAGTGGTCCTGGGCCAGCAGCCCGAACTGGCGCTCGCTCGTCCGGCCGGGCACGGTACGGAGCCGGTCGAGGCACGCGTCCCAGGACCAGTCGGCCCCGTCCTCGACCTTCGGCAGGACGTCGAGCGCGGCCAGCTCCGCCATCAGGTCGCCGTTGCTCACCGGGACCGGGTGGCTCGCGTGGTGCACGCCGGGCGGCGGGGCGGCCGGCGACGTGGCCAGGCCGGCGATCAGGCGCGCGAGGTCGTCCACGTCCACGACGGAGAGCAGGGCGCGGCCGCCGTCCCAGCGGGCCGGGACGCGGGCGAGCAGCTCCGCGAGGGCGGGCACCACCCAGCGGTCCCCGGCGCCCAGAACGAGGCCCGGGCGCAGGACCGTTCCGCCCGCCGCGAGGACCGGGGTCTCGCCGGCCAGGCGGGTGCGGCTGGCGGGCGACACGGGGGCGGGGGCGATCTCGTTCACCGCGATGCCGCGGTGCGGGCCCGGTCCGTAGACCGCGGCGGTGGAGAGGTGGACGATACGGTCCACACCCCGGTGGACGGCCTCCTCGACGAGGGCCGTGGTGCCCTCGACGTTGACCGCGGCGCACTGGGCGTCGTCACCGGAGATCCGGGAGGCGAGGTGGATCAGGACGTCCGCGCCGCTCGCCGCCTTCCGCAGCGAGGCCCGGTCGGTCAGGTCCACGGACACCCATGTCACGCCCGGCGGGGCCGAGGCGGGGGCGGTGGCGGAGCGGCCGAGCGCCCGGACGGAGAGCGTCCGGCCGGTGTCGTGCGCGGTCGAGGTCAGGGCGTGCAGCACGCGGGAACCGACGAAGCCGGTCGCCCCGGTCAGGACGACATGCAGTGCGCTCACGAAGCGCCCACGGTGTCGTCGGCGGGGAGGCGCAGCCCGGCGACGACCTCGGCGGGGGCGAGGGCGGGGAGCAGACATCGCCACATGTCGCCGATCCGCCGGGGCAGGTCGGCGCGGCCGGTGGCGAGTTGGGACATGACCTGCGTACCGGTGTACGCGGCGACGAGGAGCTGCGAGAAGGCGGCCACGTCCACGCCGTCGAGCAGCTGGCCCATCTCCCGGGCCCGGACGAACTCCTGGTGGAAGTGGTCGGCCCACCACTCGTAAATCTGGTACTCCTGCGGACCGACCACGCCCTGCTCGACCGCGAGCCGGACGCCCGCCCGCAGCAGGGTGTTGGTCTGCATCTCGACGGCGAGGTAGCCGGTCATGTCCAGGAGCTGCTGGAGGCCGCCCTCCCCCTCGGGGAACTTCAGATCGGCCGCCTGCTCCAGGATGACCGCACGGGCCAGTCCCTCCTTCGACCGGAAATGGAAGTACACGGCGCCCGCCGTGACACCCGCCCGATCGAGGATCTTGGTGATGCTCGCGCCGAGGTATCCGGCCTCGTCGAACACCTCCGCCGCAGCTCGGAGCACCAACTCCCGCGTGCGGACCGCCCGTTCCTGCCTGTGTTCCGCCACTGCGCCTTTACCCCGTATACATCGACAAAGAAAAAGAGTGACCACTATCTTATGTGAGCGGCCAGCCACCACACCAGTGTGCAGGTCCGCGAATATCTGGAAACAGTCAGGGGAGAACTGTTGTGCCTCCGATAGAGCTCGCACCGGACCGGACGACCACCGGTCCCGTGCCCGTTCCGATGTCGTACACCCACAAGACCAACCCGGCCGAAGTGCTCCTCGTGAGCTGGTGCCGGACCGGGGCCGACACCTTCACCATCACCGCCCGCTGGCCGCGCGAGCACACCTTCTACCTGGCGCGGCACGGCCGGTACGACCCCCTGTTCCTGACGGAGACCGTGCGTCAGACCCTGCCGATGCTCTCCCACGCCGCGTACGACGTCCCGTTCGGACACCAGTTGCTGTGGAAGGACTTCGCCTGGGACATCGACCCGGACGAGCTGTGGGACGACGGCCGGGACGCCCATGTCGAACTGCACATCACCTGCTCGGACGTGAAGTACCGCAAGGGGCGGGCGACCGCCCTCACTCTCGCCGTGGAGGCCACGCGCGCGGGGCGCCGGCTCGCCACGGCCAGGACCCGGTTCACCATCCAGGACCGTGCGGTCTACGAGCGGCTGCGCGGGCAGTACGCCGACATCGCGAGCGCCAACGCGCGCGTGCTGCCGCTGCCGCCGCCGTCCCCGACGCACGAGACGGGCCGGACCCGGTTCCAGGACGTCGTGCTCTCCTGCACCGACGTCCCCCTGCGCTGGCAGCTGCGGACGGACACCTCGCACCCCGTCCTCTTCGACCACCCCGTGGACCACGCCCCGGGCATGCTGCTCCTGGAGGCCGCGCGCCAGGCGGCGCAGGCCGCGGCCCAGCCGCGGCAGACCCTGGTCACCGCCATGAGCTGCGACTTCACCCGGTACGCCGAGCTCGACGCGCCGTGCTGGATCACCGCGAGGGCGCTGCCGGACGACCCCAACGGGCGGCGGTGGATGCTGGTGACGGCGCAGCAGAACGGCGAGGAGATCTTCACCTCGGTCGTCGCGCTGGCCGAGGTGCCCACCGAGCTCTGAGCGGTCTCACCCCACGCGAAGCCCGGGCGGCCGTCGGCCGCCCGGGCTCACGCGCGCGTGGATCAGGCCTCGTCCGCCGGCGCCGGGCGGGTGGCGAAGAGGGCGCCGTACTCGGTGACGCCTTCGCTGATGGCCGTCGCGCCGGCCAGGTGCAGGGCGTGCCAGAAGATCGCCTGGTTGGCGGTGACGACGTGGAAGCCCAGCTCCTCCTCCAGCGGCTTGATGGTGCCGACGGCGCGGATGCCGTTGCCCGCCACCAGGACGGCGTCCGGCCGGTGGGAGGCGACAGTGGTACGGAGCCACTCCGAGAGGTTCTGCGGGGTGATCGCCTTCTGGTTCGAGGGCAGCCCGCACGGTCCGTGGTGGACCACGTCGAAGCCGAACTCCCGGAAGTAGTCCGCGCCCTGGCCGGAGAGCTTGTCGTCGAACCACGGAGGGTTGACCAGGGCGATGCGCTTCGCGCCGAGCGCGGTGAACGCGGCCCGGGCGGCCTTCGTGGTGCCGGTGATCGGCAGCTCCCGGGTGACCGGGCGCAGCCGCTCGTACAGCTCCCGCTCCCCCGCCGCCTTCAGCACGTAGCTGGAGGAGGTGAAGCCGAGGGTGAGCGCGTGCAGGGGCGAGGCGGCGAGCTGCTCGACGGCGTTGTCCAGGAAGGGCGGTTCGACGAACGCGCGGACCGGGTCGTGCGGGATCTTCTCGTCCATCTCGCCGCCGGCGCGCATCGCGCCGAAGTGGACGCGGGAGCCGTGGATGGAGACCGACGCGGGGGCCATGGCCTGGAGTTCGGCCTCGGGGCCGACGTCGGCGTGCGGGACGACGACGCCGATCCTGATGGCGGCGTCCCAGCCGTCGGTGGGCGTGGCTGCCTGGGGCGCGTGGGCGGCCTCGGTGACCTGGGTCATGGGGTACGGCTCCTTACTTCGCTTCGTCGGCCAGCCGGCCGCCGGCCACCGTGCTCACGCCGGTGTCGCTGAGGAACTTGGGGTGGCGGGCGCGCATCGAGCCGATGACGAACTCGTACGGGACGTCGTCGAAGGCGCCGTGGTCGGTGAGGAACTCCATGGCGCCGGCGCCGCCCTCGTACGGGTGGTAGAGGCTGTCCGCGAGGCCGTCGAACTCCAGGGCCTCCATGCCGTAGAGCTTGCAGAGCATCTTGTTGAAGACCGGGGTGGCCTTGACCCACTTGCCGTCCAGGTAGACCTGGGTGAGGCCGTGGAAGAAGACGTCGCCGCCGATGTGCTCGATCAGCCGGGGCGAGGCGAGGTGGTTGCGGACGTCGCCGTAGACGAGCTTGGAGGGGATGCCGAGGGCCCGGACGGCGGCGGCGTAGAGGGCCGACTTGTGCAGGCAGAAGCCGGACTTGGTGGTGGCGGTGTGCGAGGCCTTCAGCCCGTCCGGGGACAGGTCGGCGCCGTAGACCTCGTAGAAGACGCCGTCGCGGACGGCGTAGTAGAGCTCGATGGCCATGGTGCGCTTGTCGGACGCGCGGTCCTTGACCACGTCGTCGATGAAGGTCTGGACGGCGTCGGTCTCGTAGTCGAGGAACTCGGTGGGCTGCGTCAGCCGGTCGTACAGGTCGAGGGTCATCACGATCGGGTTCCCTTGGGTCGAAGGCCGGTTCGGAGGCCCGTGCGGAGGGCGGTTCTCAGGCCGGGTGGCAGCGGCCGGTTCAGAGGCCGAGGAGGGCGGCGATGCGGTTGCGCTGGATCTCGCTCGTGCCGGAGTAGATGGTTCCGGCGACGGAGTCGCGCAGTTCGCGCTCGACGCCGTGGCTGGTGAGGACGCCGCGTCCGCCGTGGATCTGGACGGCGTCGAGCGCCATCCTCAGATTCGCCTCGGAGACGACGGTCTTGGTGGCGGCGAGGTCGATGGCGGCGTCCTGGCCTGCCTCGACCTTGGCGCCGGTGTCGCGCAGCCACTTGCGCGCGGTCTCGAGGCCGATCTTCATGTCGGCGATCTTGTGGCTGACGGCCTGGTACGAGCCGATGGTCTGGCCGAACTGCGTACGGGACTTGGCGAACCGGATCGTGTCCGCGAGCCGGCGGGTCATCTCGCCGAGCGTGATCGAGAAGGCGAAGAGCACCTCGCGCTTCATGACGTAGTCCAGGACCCGGAAGCCGGAGCCCTCCCGGCCGACCCGCTGGGACACCGGGACGCGCAGCCCGTCGAAGGCGAGCGTGCCGATCGGGCTGGTGCGCAGGCCGATCTTGTCCATGGCCGGTCCGACGGTGAGGCCGGGCGTGCCGGCCTCGACGAGCAGGGTGGTGAGACCGAACGGGCCCGGGGCGCCGGTGCGCACGTACAGCAGGAAGAGGCCGGCGACGGGGGCGTTGGTGATGAACATCTTGCTGCCGTCGACGACGTAGTGGTCGCCGTCGAGGACCGCCGTCGTCGTGGAGTTGATGGCGTCCGAGCCGCCGGACTCCTCGGTGATGGCGTGGGCGGTGATCACGTCACCGGCCATGATCCGCGGGAGGTGGCGCCGCTTGAGCTCCTCGCTGCCGAACTGCTGGAGCGGGATGCCCACGGAGACGATCTGGGTGGACGTGGAGAAGGAGAGGCCGGCGTCGTGGGAGGTGTGACCGAGGCCTTCCAGGACGCGCATGGTCTCGGTCAGGGACCGGCCGTGGCCTCCGTAGTCGGGGTGGAAGGGGGTCCGCAGGATCCCGGAGTCCTGGACGGCGGGCCACTTGTCGGTGGGGAACGAGCCGCTGCGGTCCAGTTCACCGAGGTCGGCGTTGAGTTTGTCGGCCCACGGGGTCGCGAGGTGGAAGAGGTCGTCGGTCACAGCCTGGTCCTTGTCACATCGGGTGGGGAGGGGGTGCTCCGGGACGGCACGGGCGTGTGCCGTCCCGGAGCGGGGTGGATCAGTACTGGGAGAAGCCGTCGGCGGACAGCCTGTGCTTCTCGGTGCCGACGATCGGCGGGTTGAAGACCGAGATGAGGTGCAGGTCCTCGTAGTCCGACGCGATCAGGTAGTGCGGGTCGTGCTCGTCGAGCGCGTAGATCGTGCCGGGGGTGATCTTGTGGCGGGTGCCGTCCTTCTCCACGACCTCACCGGAGCCGGCCACGCAGTAGCAGGCCTCCAGGTGGTCGCGGTACTGCAGCGCGCTCGTGGTGCCCTGACGTACGAGGGTCACGGCCACGGCGAAGCCCATGCCGTCGGTCTTGGTGAGGAGGCGGTGGCTGGTTCCGTTGCCCCACTGGACGGGGACGACGTCGTCGACGCTGCGGGTGAACATGCGGATTACTCCCTCGGGTGTGGTGTGTGTGCGGGTGTGGTGAGCGGAAGTGCGGTGGCGCCGGCGGAGCTGGTGGAGCGGTGGCGCCGGTCGAGCGGGCGGCGCCGGCGGAGGGGTCGTTACGGCGGTCAGGCCGCCGTGGCGGGCGCGTTCTCCCGGACGAGGCGGGTGATCGCGGTGAGGGTCCGGAAGTCGTCCGGGCCGAAGTCGATGTCGTCCACGGCCACGCCGTAGCGGCTCGCGATGTGGGAGATCAGCCGGACGAGGCCGAGGCTGTCGATCACTCCGGAGTCGATCAGGTCGTAGTCGTCGGTGAGGTCCGAGGAGTCCTCGCCCGCGAGGAACTCGGTGACGAGGTAGGCACGGATCTCCGCGGTCACGTGGGTGGCGCCGGTCTCGCTCATGCGGTCTGGTTCTCCTTCATGCGGTTGTTCCTGATGAGGTTCCGGTCGGGCTTTCCCGTCGACGTCCGGGGCATCGGGGCCTCCGTGACGTGCACCGAGGACGGGATCGCGTGGCGCGGGAGGTGCTTGCTGATGTGGGTCCGCAGGCGCAGACCGGTCAGCGCGGTGGCCGGGTGCCGGGTGACATGGGCGTGCAGGCGGACACCGGTCTGCTCGTCGGGGAGGGCCACGACGACGGCCTCGGCGACGTCCGGGTGGGAGGCGACGACGGTCTCGACCTCCTGGAGGTTGGTGCGTACGCCGCGCACCTTGACCTGCCAGTCCGACCGGCCTTCGAGGCGGTACAGGCCCTCTTCGGTACGGGTGACGATGTCGCCGGTGCGGTAGTACACCTGGCCGTCCTGGACGGTGAACGCCTGCTCGTTCAGGGCGGACCTGAGGTAGCCGGCGGTCTGGAACGGTGTGGAGACGAGGAGTTCGCCGGTTCCGGCGCCCGGGACGGCCCGGCCTTCGGCGTCGACCACGAGGGCGCTCACCCCGGCGAGGGGGCGGCCGATCGGCGGCGCGGCGGCCGCGTGCGGGTCGATGGGGTGGATGAAGGAGTCGTTGGTCTCCGTGCAGCCGAAGATGTTGTGGAACCGGGCGTTCGGGAACGTCCGCGTCATCGGCGCGAGGAGCTCGGGGGCGAGCGAGTCGCCCGTGGTGATGAGGGTGCGCACGGCCGCGAACTCCGGCCCGTCCTGGACCAGGAGGCGGTGCAGCATGGGCACGCCCTGGACGAAGGTGACGTCGCGGCCGGCCACCAGGCCCTGCAGGTGCGGGGCTTCGGTGGCCCGGTCCTTCTCGACCAGGACGACCTGGGCGCCGAGGCGCAGGAAGGTCCAGACGTCGAGCAGGGCGAGGTCGAAGTTGAGCGGGGCGTAGGAGAGCGCCACGTCGTCCCCGGTGAGCGCGAACTCGGCGGTGGCCCAGTCGGCGAAGGCGTCGAAGCCCTCGGCGGGGATCGGCACGATCTTCGGGGTGCCGGTGGAGCCCGAGGTGGTGAGCAGGAGGCGGGTGCGGCCGGCGTCGGGCCGGTCGAAGCCCTCGGCCTCCACCGCGTTGGCGACGACCGCCTCGGCGACCAGGTCGCCCTCGGCGCAGACGGTGAGGGTGTGCGAGGCGCGGGCCTGCTGGGCCAGCCTGGTGCGGGCGGCGAGGCCCAGGTCGGGCGAGGGCGCCAGGGCGATCAGGCCCTCGTGGAAGACGGCCGTCAGGAGGGCGATCGTCTCCGGGTTCTTGTGGGCCGGGACGCAGACGGTGCTGCCGGCCGGCAGCGCCAGGCGGCCCAGCTGGTCGCGGAGCTCCCGGGTGATGGCGCCCAGCTCCTCGTACGTGACGGTGCGCCGGTCGTACGAGAGGGCGACCCGGCCGGCGCGTTCCCGGCTGTGGGCGTCGATGGATGCGGCGAGAAGTGTCGATGGCACGGCGGTCTCTCCCCCGAGACGTTCGAGTCGTTGAGATCAAGTGCGCGCATCGCCCTCCGAAGGGGCGGTGCTTGCATCGTCATACAAAGAGATCGCGAGAATCTCGCGACGAGATTGACGAGTCGAGAACCGGGAACCGCGTTCTCGTTACGCTTGATCATGCAACGAAAGCACCCCTGGCGCGCTATGCCGAGATCCCGCGATTGACAGCGCGTCAGGGGTTGGGGGAGAGTGCCGAACCGACTCTGTCCGGAGGTGCGGACCAGGTGCCCGTCAGACGCCGGCGGCGCGCAGCGACTGGACCGTGGCGGCGTATTCGGGGTCGGCAGTCAGGGCGTTGAGCGCCGAGGAGAGCACGTCCGCGTAGGTCGTACGGGCGGCGGCGAACCGCTCGCGGCCCTCGTCCGTGATCACCGCGTAGACCCCGCGCTTGTCGGACGGACAGAGGTCCTTGAAGGCGAATCCGGCCACTTCGAGGCGTGCGACCAGGCGCGTCACCGAGGACTGGCCGAGACCGACCCGTTCGGCCAGGTCCTGCATGCGCAGCTCGCTGTCCTCGGCGTGGGTGAGCGATTCGAGCGCACGGAACTCCGACAGGCCGATCCCATGGCGTCGCTGGAGCGCCTGCGCCAACTCCCGCTCGACGCGCGAGTGCAGGACGAGAAGGCGGCTCCAGACGACCTGGTCGGACGACGCGGTGTGGGTAGCGACCATAAGGTGACGCACCTTTCATCGAGAGTTGACAACAGGGTACATGCTCATGCAACCTCATGGGCGCCGCGTCAGTCCGTCACCGGCCGACTACGCCCCCGAAGAACTTGCACGGACAAACAACTTCCTGGAGAGTGAGTTCCATGACGTCCCCCTCCCCGCAGGCAACGCCGCAGAACGCCAACGTCGGCTGGGCCTGGCTCCTGTTCTCCTCACTGTTCGAGATCACCTTCGCGCTCTCGACCGAGGCCACCGACGGGTTCACGAAGCTCGGCCCGTCCCTGCTCACCGTCGCCGCCGCCTCCTGCGGCATCTTCACGCTCTCCATGGCCCTGAAGACCGTCGACGTCGGCGTCGGCTACACCGTCTGGGCCGGTATCGGCGCCGTCGGCACCGTCGTCTTCGGCACCCTGATCTACGACGAGAAGATGACCATCTGGAAGGTGCTCGCCTTCATCCTGATCATCGGTGGCGCCCTCGGCCTGCGGATCTCCGACAACGTGGCCGCGAAGAAGCAGGCCGCCGCCGAGGCCGCGCAGGCCCCCGCCGCGCAGCCCGTCGGCTGACCCACAGCCGCTTCAGCCGCTTCGGCAGCTTCACCCGCTTCCCCGACCTCCGCTCCGTCCCACCTTCCCGAAACGAGTCACCACCATGACCTGGGTCTACCTCGGCATCGCCATCGTCTTCGAAGTCCTCTTCGCGCTCGGCACCAACGCCACCAAGGGATTCACCCGCCTGTGGCCCTCCGTGCTCACGCTCTCCGCCGCCGCCGGCGGCATCTACACCCTGTCCCTGGCCCTGCGTGAGCTCGACGTCTCCGTCGGCTACACGATCTGGACCGGCATCGGCGGCGTCGGCACGGTCATCTGCGGCGCGATCATCTTCAAGGAGAAGATCACCCCCGCCCGGCTGATCTCCTTCGCGTCCATCATCGGCGGCGCCGTCCTGCTCCGCCTCACGTCCGTCTGATCGGCGCGTACACCATGACCGACATCGACGCCCTGCTGCCGCACATCCACGAGGCCGTACGGATCAGCCGGGAGCACGTGGCCAAGGGCGGCATCCCCTTCTCCGGGATCGTCGTCCAGGACGACCGGGTGCTCGGCACCGGGTTCAACCGGGTCCGCGAGGACCACGACGCCAGCGCGCACGCGGAGGTCGTCGCGCTGCGCGAGGCGGCCAGGAAGGCCGGGGTGTTCGCCGTCGCCGGCTCGACCCTGATCGCCTCCGGGGAGCCCTGCGCCATGTGCTACATGGTGGCGCGCTACTTCGGCGTCGGGCACATCATCTTCGCCGCCGACCGGAAGACCGCCGGCGCCTACGGCTTCGACTACGGCAGCTCGTACGGGATCTTCGCGACCGACCCCACCGAGTGGCCGATCCGCGTCACGCACGCCCCGGTCGAGGGCCACGAGGTGCCGTTCCAGGAGTTCCTGACCGTACAGAGGGGCGGAGTGCGATGACTGTCCAGGAGCCGGCGACCGGCCAGGAGCCGGTGAAGATCCAGATCTGGTCCGACTACGTCTGTCCCTTCTGCATGCTCGCGGAGGGGCCGCTGGAGCAGGCCACCGAGGACCTGGACGTCGAGATCGAGTGGAAGCCGTTCGAGCTGCGGGAGCACCCGCAGCCCACGCTCCGCCCGGAGGACCCCTACCTGCCCGACATCTGGAAGCGGGCCGTCTACCCGATGGCCCGGCGGATGGGCGTGGACATCACGCTGCCCACCGTTTCCCCGCAGCCCTACACCCGGCTCGCGTTCGAGGGCTTCCAGTACGCGCAGGACCACGGCAAGGGCGACGCGTACACCCGGCGCATGTTCCGCGCCTTCTTCCAGGAGGACCTGGACCTCGGCGAGATCGAGATCCTGACCAAGCTCGCCGGTGAACTGGACCTGGACCAGGACGAGTTCCGTACGGCCCTTGAGCAGGGCACGTACACCGCCCGGCACCAGGACGCGCTCCGGGAGGCCGCGGCCCACCGGGTCCAGGTCGCCCCGACCTTCCTGATCGGCGACATCCGCATGGAGGGGGTGCCCTCGGCGCCCCAGCTGCGCAAGGCGATCCTGGACGCGCAGGCGCGGCAGCAGGACCAGCAGGACGGGTCGTTCGGCGCCGCGTGCGGCATCGACGGCGTCTGCTGACCGGACCGCACGCCCCCCCCGTACGCACACGACGAAGGAGCCGGCCACCTCCCCCGAGGCGGCCGGCTCCTTCGTGCATGGCGTGTATGGCGTGTCTGTGAGCCGGTGCTACTGGCCGGCGAGGCGCGGGAAGAGCTTCAGCGCGTTCTCGCGGCCGATGGCCGTGCGCTGCTCCGCGTTCCAGCCCGCGTACGTCCGGAAGCCCTCGACGTTCTCCGTCGTGTGCGCGGCCGGCATGAACGGGAAGTCGCTGCCGAACAGGATCCGGTCCGGGGCGGCCAGTTCGGTGAGCGCGGGCAGTGCGAAGCGGTTGGCGGACATCGCGATGTCGTAGTACAGCCCGCGCAGCGCCCCGACGACGTCCTTGGGCGCCCGATCGGTCAGGTACCTCCCGATCGTCGGCCCGTACGTGAGCCGCTGCGCCAGGAACGGCAGTGTGCCGCCCGCGTGGCTGACGATCAGCTTCAGGTGCGGCAGCCGCTCGAGGGTGCCGCTGAAGAGCAGGTCGACGACCGTGCGGGTGGTCTCGAAGGTGAAGTCGTAGAGCGAGGGCGGCAGGTCGAAGGTGGCGACGTCCTTGGCCGGCGGGGTGCCGGGGTGGACGTGCACGGGCAGCCCGCGGTCGGCGATCTCGGCGAGCAGCGGCTCGAACTCGGGGTCCCCGAGGTAGCGGTTGCCGTAGCTGGTGAGCAGCCCGACGCCGTCGAGGCCGAGCTCGTCGATCGCGTACGTCAGCTCGTCCTTGGCCGCGGCCACGTCGGGCAGCGGGAGGATCGCGAACGCGCCGAAGCGGGCGGGGTGTTCGGCGATGAGGGCGGCGTAGTACTCGTTGACCTCGCGGGCCAGGCGGTGGCTCTCGGCGCCCTGGGCGAAGGTGACGCCCGGCGCGGTGACGGAGAGGACGGAGGCGGCGATGCCGTGCCGGTCCATCACCTCCAAGGACTCCTCCGGGGTCCAGGTGGGGTAGTCGACGCCGGGGATGGCGACCTTGTCGCCGAGCGCGGCGCGGTAGGTCGGCGGGATCGCGTGGTGGTGGACGTCGATGAGTCCGTTCACATCGGGCATGTCAGTGTTCTCCGTCGGTCTGGCGGTCCGGCAGTACGTCGAGTTCGACGCCGAACCAGGTGCGATAGGCGGCCCGGACGGCGTCGTCGTCGGCCAACTCCTCCTTGGTCCTGACCCCGTTCTCGGTGCGGGTCAGGGTCCGTCCTGCGAGGGTGACCCGCCCGTCGGGGGTGGGCATGGAGCAGACCTGGCGGGCCAGGAACGGCGAGTCGTCGGAGCTGCGGAACCACCACATGGTGGGCGCGAAATCGGCGAGTTCGCGGGCGCGCGGCTCGACGCGGTACTGCAGTTCGCCGTCGCGGTACAGGTCGAGGTCGCCCTTGGGGGCCTCGACGAGTTCGAAGGTGCCCTGCGGGTCCTCCTGGGCCGTGCCCGGTTCCAGGCGCAGCGGGAAGCGGAAGGCGTGCCCATAGCCGACGTCGGCCAGCCACGGGACGGCGCTGTCCTCGGTCCGTACGCGCAGACACAGGTGGCCGAGGAGCGGGCCGAACACGCCGTCCTCCAGGACGCGGCCGCCCAGCGGCTCCACGTCGAAGCCGAGGGTGGTCAGGAGGGTGAAGAAGGCGCCGTTGAGTTCGTAGCAGCAGCCGCCTCGGCCGCGCCCGATGATCTTCTCCAGGGCGGGTTCGCCGAGGCCGATCGGCAGGCTGGGCCGGCCGAAGGCGAAGTCGATGTTCTCGAACGGCACGCTGAGCACGTGCCGTTCGTGCAGGTGGGCGAGGGCCTCGGCGTCGAGGCGTTCGGGCCGCTTGGCGCCGATCCGGTCGAGGTAGGCGTCCACGGTGGTCGCGTCGAGCATCAGATGTACTCCGCCGCGTACCGGGCGACGATGCTCTGGGCCTTCTCCACGTCGGCGGCGTACTGGTCCGCCTCGGGCGCCGGGACGCCCTCCTCGGCGGTCACGCCGAGCTCGGTGAAGAAGCGCTCGAAGCCGGCCGGGGTGAAGATGATGAGCATCTTGCAGGGCTCGTCGCCGATGTTCTTGAACGCGTGCACCTTGCCCTTGGGGACGAAGATGAACGCGCCGGGGCCGACGACCTGGCTGATCTTCTCGTTGGAGATCTCCAGCTCGCCCTCGATGAGGTAGAAGGCCTCGTCGCTGTCGTGGTGGATGTGGAGCGGCGGTCCGCCGCCCGGTGGTACGAGGGCTTCGATCAGGCCGAGCGAGCCGTGGGTGTTCTCTTTGTCGGCCTTGATCGTGTAGTGGTCACCGAATACCCAACGGGCCGGTCCGGCCTTGGGCGGGATGTAGACGATGCCCTCGAATTCCTCGAAGCTCAAGGTGTTCCCTTCTCGCGGGCGTGCGCGTGCTCCCTCCACTCCATCCGGCGAACCGCCGCGCGGGCATCACGTGTTCACGGGGTTTTCCCTGGTCACTCCCGTGAATACGTGATGGCCGCGAAGCCGCGCGCGGCCATCGTGGTGCGTGCGCGCGGACGCGCGTTGGGCCTGCCCGGCGGATCAGGGTCGGAGAGGCCGCGGCGTCTGGTGCGGTACATCGCAAGGCGCCGGAGGTCTCGATAGCGGAGCTATCGGGGCGCTTCGGCAACGCGGCGAGGTGCCGTGCCAGGCGTCGCGGCCCCGGCCATGATCCGCCGGGCGGGCCCTCAGCACCGAGGATGGGATGAGAGAGATGACTGGTCGCTTCACCGGCAAGGTGGTGCTTGTCACCGGGGGTGGGTCCGGGATCGGGCGTGCCACGGCCGTGGCCTTCGGCCGCGAGGGCGCCACCGTGGTGGTCGCCGGGCGCACCGCCGACCGCCTGGTCGAGACGGTCCGGCTGATCGAGAAGGAGGGTGGTACGGCCGGTCATGTCACGGCCGACATCGCCGTCGAGGCGGAGGTGGAGGCGCTGGTACGGACGGTCGTCGAGCGCCACGGCCGGCTGGACGTCGCGGTCAACAACGCGGGGTACCTGCCCGAGCCCGCCGGTCTCGCGGAGCTGGCGGAGGCGGACTTCGCGCGGACCCTGGAGATCAACCTGCTCGGCACCTGGCGCTCGTTGAAGTACGAGATCCGGCAGATGCGGGAGCAGGGCGGCGGCACCATCGTCAACGTGGGTTCCGTGGTCGGCGCGCATCTGACGATTCCGGGGGCCGGCGCGTACGGGGCGAGCAAGGCGGCGATCGCCGCGCTCGGGCGCAGCGCGGCGCGGGAGTACGCGGCCGACGGCATCCGGGTCAACACCCTCAGCCCGTCCTCGATGGACACCCCCATGTCGCTGCTCGAGAACGAGACGCCGGAGGAGCGCGTGGTGCGCGCCAAGGGCATGTTCCCGGTGGGCCGGATCGGCACGGTGGAGGAGGGCGCGGCGGCGGTGCTGTACCTGGCGTCCGAGGAGTCGGGCTTCGCGCTCGGCCACGACCTCGTGATCGACGGCGGCATCACGGCCTGAGCCGGTCCGTGTGACGACAGAACCGTGCCCCGGTCCGCAGGGGGGAGGCAGCGGACCGGGGCACGGCGTTCTCTGGGTGGTGCGCTCAGACGCGGCCCGCCCTGGCCGGCTCCTCGTCCTTGCGCCCGGCGCCCCCGCCGGACGCGACCACGCCGCCCTCGGTGGCGGGCCGGGACCGGTACTGCAGGTGGCCCGCCCACAGCGTGCCGAGCAGTCCGGCGGCGGCGAGCGCGGCGCCGACCCAGGCCACCGACTCGAAGCCGAAGCCGGCGCTGATGGTCATGCCGCCGAGGGCGGGGGCGAGGGTGTTGCCGACGTTGAAGGCCGAGGTGTTGGTGGCGCCCACCAGGGTCGGGGCGCCGGGCGCCACGACGAACACCCGGGACTGCAGGATCGGGTTGGTCACGTACCCCGCGAGTCCGAGGACGAAGATCAGGGCGACGGTCACGACGGTGTTCTCGGCGAGGACCGCGAGCAGCGCGGAGGCGACGGCGAGGACGCCGGTGCCGAGCGCCAGGGTGCGGATCGGGTAGGCCTCGGCGGTCCGGCCGCCGATCACCATGCCCAGCAGGCCGCCGACGCCGAAGAGCGCCAGGAGCACGGGGACCCAGCCCTCGGCGAGGCCGGTGACGTCGGTGAGCAGCGAGGCGAGGTAGCTGAAGGTGACGATGACCGCGCCGAAGGAGAAGGCCGTCACGGCGTACGAGAGCCACAGCTGCGGCCGTGCCATGGCGCGCAGTTCGGCGCGGACGGTACGGGCCTCGTCGGCCGAGCCCTTGCCGCCGGGGATGGCGAAGACGGAGCAGGCGAGGCTCACGAGGGTGAGGACGGCGACGCCCCAGAAGGCGGCGCGCCAGCCGGCGAACTGGCTCAGGACGGTGCCCGCGGGCACGCCCACGATGGTGGCGAGGGTGAGCCCGCTGGCGACCACCGCGACGGCCTTGCCCTTGGCGTTGGCCGGGACGAGGGCGACGGCGGTGGCGACGGCGACGCCCCAGAAGCCGGCGTACGCGAGGGCGCTGACGATCCGGGTGGCGAAGAGGACGCCGTAGCCGGGGGCGAGCGCGCCGACGATGTGCGCGGCGATGAAGACGGCCTGGAGCGCGACGAGGGCGGTGCGGCGGGGCCACTTGAGGGTGGCGACGGCGAGCAGCGGGGCGCCGACGACCATGCCGATCGCGAACGCGGAGATCAGCAGGCCGGCGTCGGGGATGGAGACACCCAGGTCGTCGGCGAGGTTGGGGAGCAGCCCGGAGAGCATGAACTCCGATGTGCCTTGGGTGAAGATTCCCAAGCCGAGGATGTAGACGGCTAGGGGCATGGAGTGCCTCCAAAGGCGTGGTGGTGGCGCGGTGTTGGGGTCCGGCCGCGAGCGGGGCGGTCGGCCACGGGGCGACGCTAGCACATTTTGGAGCAGTCGCTTCAAAATGACGGCACGGCGTGCCCCGGGCCGAATTCGGGGCTCAGTTACGCCAGTTGTCGGGCGCGTTCAGCCGCCACAGGAGTACGGCGGTGTGCGCCCGCTGCCGCTCCGAGGGGTCGCTCAGCGACATCGCGAGGGCGCGCTCGGCGCGGGCCACCCGGTGGGCGACCGAACTGTGGTGCAGGGAGAGGAGTTTGGCCGCCTCACGCAGCGAGCGCGTACGGCAGACGGCCTCCAGGGTCGCCAGCATCTGCGGGCCGTCCGGCTCGGCCTCCAGGCGCGCGACCGCGGTCACGTCCGGGTGCGTGAGCGCCGCGTCCTCGGGGATGTCGGCGAGGAGGACCTGCGCGCCCAGCTCGGCGGCGTCCACGAGCCGGGGCCAGGTGGGCCCCAGACCCGCGAACCGGGCCGCGCGCCGGGCCTGCGCCCAGGACTCCGGGAGCCGCTCGGGCGCGACGGCGGGCCCGAGCCCGACGGCCACGCCGGGCCCTGGCCGCACGGTGGCGGTCCCCGCCCTGGTACCGGGCCCCGGCAGGACGATCGCTCCGACCCGGGGCCAGAGCACGCCGTGCGGGGCCGTACCGCCCGAACGCGTCGTCGGCGACAACTCGGCCGCGGAGGCGCGCAACGCGCCCTGGAGGGACCGCGGTTCGGCCACGACCACGGCGACGGCCCGCATCGGCCCGGCCGGCGGAAGCCCGAGCAGGTGCAGCGCCCGGGACCGCTGCGTCTCGGGCATCGACGCCGACAACACCGCCTGCACAAGCGCCGGATCCCCGAGCCCGACGGGCCCCCAGACCCGGTGGTCGGGGGCCTGGGCGACTCCCCCGAAGCCCTGGGACGGGCCCGGGACCGCGCCCAAGGCCGTGCCCCGGGCCGGGGCCGTACCCGGAGCTGTGGCCGTGCCCGGAGCCGAAGTCGCACCCCGGCCCGCACCCGCACCAGGGCGGCGCGTCCGCGCGAACGGGCCGCCACCGCCCGGCTCCCCCGCCGTCACGCCCCCGCCGCCCGCCGCCAAGGCGGCCGCCGCGAGGGCCAGGCGTTCGGTGAGGAGGGTGTCGAAGGGGAGGGGTTCTCCCGGGCGTTCGATCCAGACCTCGCCCGTCGCGCGGCCGGCGACGGTGATCAGCCGACGGGTCGACGGGATCACCTCCCCGGCCGCCTCCGGCACGCCGCCCGCCGGACATCGCCGCAGCACCCGGCCGTGGTCCGACATGCCGGCGGTACAGCCCGCGACCCGCGCCGCGGCGCGGACCAGTTCGTCGGCGTCCGTGACGCTGCCGAAGAGCGCGTCGAAACGGGCGAGGAGAGCCGGCGCCGTCTCCGCCTCTGAGGACGGGTGCGCGGGGCTCGACGTCAGTCCGTACATCCGCGCAGGCTAGTGCGGGGGCCCGGGCGCGACCCGCGCGGCCGCGACACTCCGTCAGGTCGGCGCACCAATCGGTGTCTCCGGGGCGCCAACATGCGACGGGCGTCGGCGGCGCACGGCCCCGCCCGCGGGGGACGATGACCGCATGAGTGACGCCTCCCACCGATCCGCCACGCCCGCGCCCACCCGCATGCGGCTCCGTCCCGACCTGGCACCGCTCGTCGACGAGATCCCCTACCTCGACGTCGCCGAACCGAGCGTCGCCCGCCGCACCCTCAAGGACCTCGAAGCCCAGTGGGAGCCGGCCGACACCGGCGCCATCACCGTGACCGAGCGGCTGATACCCGGCCCGGCGGGCGCCCCCGACATCGCGGTGCGCGTCTACACGCCCCGTACCGAAGGCCCGCACGGCGGTCTGCTGTGGATCCACGGCGGCGGCTTCGTGATGGGCAGCCTGGAGACCGAGCACAACCAGTGCGTCTGGTTCTCCTCCCGCGCGAACGTCGTCGTGGTCAGCGTCGAGTACCGGCTCGCGCCCGAGAACCCCTTCCCCGCGGGCGCCGAGGACTGTTACGCGGCCCTGGAGTGGTTCGCCGCGCACACCGAGGAGCTCGGGGTCGACCCGGCGCGCCTGGGCGTCGCGGGCTGCAGCGCGGGCGGGGCGCTCTCCGCCTCCGTCGCCCTGATGGCGCGCGACCGCCAGGGGCCTGAGCTCGCGCTCCAGGTGCTGACCTTCCCGGTGACCGACGACCGCATGGACACCCCGTCCGCGCGGGCCTTCCACGACACGCCCGTCTGGTCGACGCCGCAGTCCGTCTCGATGTGGCGCCACTACCTCGGCGAGGGCCACGAGCAGCGGGAGACCTCGCCGTACGCGGCGCCCAACCGCGCCGACGACCTGAGCGGGCTCCCGGCCACCCACATCGTCACCGCCGAGTACGACCCGCTGCGCGACGAGGGCCTGCGCTACGGGCAGCGGCTCCTGGAGGCGGGCGTGCCGGTCACGCTCCACCAGTGGGCCGGTGCCTTCCACATCTTCGACTCGTTCGGTACGGAGAGCGGTCAGCGTTCGATCGACGAGCTGGTGCTCGCCGTCCACGAAGCGCTGGGCGACTGAACCCACTCTCCCGACCCGCTTTCGCCCCGAGGAGGCCCCCACATGACCGACGCATCCCAGGACGCGCCCCACCGCGTCCGCGTCACCGCGGATCCCGACTGGTACGCACCCGCCGGCATCGCGCTCGGCATCCGGCTCGGGAACCTGGTCTTCACCTCGGGGCAGGCCCCGATCGACGCGCACGGCGCCACCGTCGGCGCGGGCGACTTCGAGGCCCAGGCCCGACAGGCTCTCGCCAATCTCGCGCTCGTCCTGAAGAACGCGGGATCCGGCCTCGACCAGGTCGTCAAGGCGACCGTGTTCGTCACGGACATCGCCCGGGACCAGGAGGCGTTCGCGCGGGTCAGGGCCGAGCACTTCGCCCCGCACACGATCGCGGAGTCCTTCGTCGAGGTCTCCTCCCTCGCCGATCCGGACTGGCTGATCGAGATCGAGGCGATCGCGGTGACGTCGGGGACGGTGACGGCGTGAACGGCGGCGACGAGAGCCGCGGCGGCCTGATCCGTACGGTCGTCCGTCGAATTTCAGTGCGCCCGCTCCAAAAACTCTAGACTGCGGTCATGGCCAGGCCCAGGAAGTTCGACGAGACGCACGCCCTCACCGCCGCCATGAACACGTTCTGGCGCCAGGGGTACGAGGCCACCTCGACCCGGGACCTGGCCGACTCGACGGGGATGGGCCAGTCGAGCCTGTACAACGCCTTCGGCGACAAGCGCGAGCTGTATCTGCGGGCCCTGCGTCGCTACTACGAGACGCACACCGCGGAGCAGACCGCCCTCCTCGAACAGCCGGGGCCGGTGAAGGACCGGCTCCGGGAGCTGATGGTCCACGCGATCGACGACGATCTCTCGGACCCGGAAGGCTCCGGATGCTTCGCGATCAACGCGTCGGTCGAGAAGGCCGACGCGGACGACGCGGTCCGGGAGGAGGTCCTCCGGCACTTCTCCACCGTGGAGGAGGCGCTGGCGGAGACCCTCGCACGAGGGAAGCGTTCCGGCGAGATCACCGCCGATCGGGACACCCGGACGCTCGCCCGGCAAGTACTCAGCACCTACTACGGATTGCGCGTTCTCGCCCGGGTCCAGAAAGACCGGAACGCCCTGCTCAGCGTCGTCGAAAGCGCCCTCTCCGCGCTGTAGCCGGCCCGCCCTTCCGGGGCCGGGGAACCTGACGGACGACATGACAGAGTGGACCGGGCGCCGTTGCGACCCCTCTGGCCGCCCCGTCAGGGTCTGCCGCGTGAATACAGCCAACGCTTCGTACCGGAAACACCCGTCCGGACATGTCCTCGGCTGGGCGAGCCTGACCCCGGCCGAACTGCGGGTGGCCCGCCTGGTGTCCGAGGGTCTGACCAACCGTGCCGTGGCCACCCACCTGGTCGTCTCACCGCACACGGTGGACAGTCACCTGCGCCACATCTTCATCAAGCTGGGCATCTCCAGCCGCGTCGCGCTGGCCCGCCTGACCGTCTTCAACGACCAGGTGAGCCCGCACGAGCAGCCCGTGGAGAGCGCCGGTCCATCCCGTATCCGCGCCACTTGACGGACTCGGCGGGCCGTCGTTGCGGCCCGGTGGGGGGCCTGGTGATAGTGGATTTCGTACGAATCGGCGCGCCTTCGCAAGGCCCGCGCCGGTCACACTCGTCGACGCTCCGGCATGCCGATGCTGCCAGCCGAGCCGCCGCCGCAGGACGGAAGACGCCGGGCGGGACATCACGTCGACGCGCACGCGTCCGTGCCATCCGCCCGCCTCCACCCCCGCCACCAGCCGGAGTCCATCCGGCACGCCCGCCGAGGGAAACCGATGACCGACATTCTGTCCCACCTCCGCTCCCTACCCGCACTCCAGCAGCCCGACTGGGAGGACCACCCGCGTCTGGCCGAGGTCCGCACGGACCTCGGCCGGATGCCGGCCCTCGTGGACGCCGAGGCCGTCCGCCGGCTGCGCTCCCTCCTCGCGGAGGCCGCCGCCGGGCACGTCCAGGTGATCCAGACCGGCGACTGCGCCGAGGACCCGGCCGAGGCCAACCCCGGCGACGTCCACCGCAAGACCGCGCTCCTCGACGTCCTGGCCGGAACGATGAAGCTCGCCTCCGGCAGGCCCGTCCTGCGGGTCGGCCGGATCGCGGGACAGTACGCCAAGCCCCGCTCGAAGCCCACCGAGACGGTCGGCGGCACCGAACTCCCCGTCTACCGGGGCCACATGGTCAACCGCCCCGAGCCCGACCCGGCGCAGCGCGAGGCCGACCCGGCCCATCTGCTCACCGGCTACCGCGCCGCCAGCGACACCATGCACTACCTGGGCTGGCGCGGCACGGCCGTCCGCCCGGAGCTGGACGTGCCGGTGTGGACCAGCCACGAGGCCCTGCTCCTCGACTACGAGCTGCCGATGCTGCGCCGCGAGCCCGACGGCTCGCTGCTGCTCACCTCCACCCACTGGCCCTGGGTGGGCGAGCGGACCCGGCAGCTGGACGGTGCCCACATCGCCCTGCTCGCCGCGGTCTCGAACCCGGTCTCCGTCAAGGTCGGCCCGTCCATGACGCCCGACGAACTCCTCGCCCTGTGCGACCGGTTGGACGCCCAGCGGCGCCCCGGCCGGCTCACCCTGATCGCCCGCATGGGCGCCGAGAACGCCGCCACGAAGCTGCCGGCGCTCGTCGAGGCCGTCGACCGCGCCGGCCACCCGGTGCTCTGGCTCTCCGACCCGATGCACGGCAACACCGTCAGCGGTCCCGGCGGGCTCAAGACCCGGCTGCTCACGACCGTCGTGAAGGAGATCGAGGCGTTCCAGGACGCGGTCGGCGCGGGCGGCGGCGTCGCCGCGGGCCTGCACCTGGAGACCACCCCGGAGAGCGTCACCGAGTGCGTCGCCGACGCGGACGGGCTCGGCAGCCTCGGCGACAAGTACCTGAGCTTCTGCGACCCGCGCCTCAACCCGCAGCAGGCCGTCGCGGCCGTCTCCGCGTGGCGCGGATGACCCCGCAGGGCGCGCGGACGACCCCAACGACAGGCGTGGACACGGAGGTTACGGACGTGGCAGGAACAGTCGCCCTGGTGACGGGCGCGGCCGGCGGCATCGGCGAGGCGGTCGTCCGGCTGCTGGCCGAGCGCGGCGCCAGGGTCGCCGCCGTCGACCTGGTGCCGGACCGGCTCGCCGAGACCGTGGCGCGGCTGCGCGCCGACGGTCTGGACGTGACCGGCTTCCCGGCCGACGTCACGTCGAGCGCGGACGTCGAGGCCGCGGTCACCCGGATCGAGAACGAACTCGGCCCGGTGGAGCGCCTGGTGAACGCGGCCGGCGTGCTCCGCCTGGCGGGGGCGCACGCCCTGAGCGACGAGGACTGGACGACCACGTTCGCGGTCAACGCGAACGGGGTGTTCCACACCTCTCGGGCCGTGGTCAACCGCATGATCCCGCGCCGGCGCGGCGCGATCGTCACGGTCGCGTCGAACGCGGCGGGCACGGCCCGGGCGCAGATGGCGGCGTACGCGGCGTCCAAGGCGGCCGCGACGGCGTTCACCAAGTGCCTGGGCCTGGAGGTGGCGGAGTACGGCATCCGCTGCAACGTGGTCGCGCCCGGCTCCACCGACACACCGATGCTGCGCGGCATGCACACCGCCGACACCGCCGCGAAGGCGTCGATCGCCGGCTCCCCGGAGGCGTACCGGGTCGGCATTCCGCTGGGCAAGGTCGCCCGGCCCGAGGACGTCGCGCGGGCCGTCGCCTTCCTGCTGTCCGACGACGCGGGCCACGTCACCCTGCACGAACTGACCGTGGACGGCGGTGCCACGCTCGGTGTCTAGTGAAGAGAGGAACGGCCGGCCCATGCCCGGTATCCCCCCGATCGAGTCGTACCCCATGCCCACCGAGGGCGAGCTGCCGGAGAACGTCGTCGGCTGGCAGGTGGATCCCCGCCGGGCCGTGCTGCTCCTCCACGACATGCAGGAGTTCTTCCTCAAGCCGTTCCCCCGCTCCCAGGCGCCCGGTGACGCCCTGGTGGCCAACTCGGCGCTGCTGCGCGAGCGGTGCGTCGAGCTCGGCGTGCCGATCGCGTACACCGCGCAGCCGGGCGACATGACGCCCGAGCAGCGCGGGCTCCTGAAGGACTTCTGGGGGCCGGGCATGAAGGCCACCCCCGAGCACCGCAAGGTGGTCGAGCCGCTCGAACCGGGGCCGGGGGACTGGACGTTCACGAAGTGGCGGTACAGCGCCTTCTTCAAGTCGGAGCTCCTTGAGCGGATGCGCTTCCACCGGCGCGACCAGCTGATCGTCTGCGGTGTGTACGCGCACGTGGGCGTGTTGATGACCGCGGTGGAGGCCTTCACCAACGACATCGAGACCTTCCTGGTGGCGGACGCCGTCGCCGACTTCTCGGCCGCCCACCACAAGCTCGCGCTCGACTACGCGGCACAGCGCGCGGCCCGCGTCGTGTCCGCCAAGGCCGTGCTGAGCGAACTCGACGCGGGCGGCTCGGCGCGCTGAGCGCGCCCACCGCCGAAAGGAAACCCCCATGGCTACCCAGCACAGCGGGCACGACCTGCTGGCACGCATCCTCGACGGCTCGGCCGGCGCGTTCGCCCTGATGCACCGGCCCGAGTCGGTGGACCCGGACACCCTGGAACTGCTGGTCGGCGACGTGGCGGAGATCCCGTCCCTCGCGGACCTCGACCTGCCCGAGGGGGACGGTCCTGGCGCGCGCTCGGAGATCCTCACCCTGATCCCCTACCGCCAGCTCGCCGAGCGGGGCTTCGCCGCCCCCGACGACGGTGCGCCGCTGCTCGCGATGACGGTCCGCGAGCAGGCGGCGGTCCCGCTGCGCGCGACGCTGCCGCTGCTGCCCGACGAGCCGGTGAAGCTGGCCGACGGCCACTTCGACGTCGACGACGAGGCCTACGCGGACATCGTGCGGCGGGTCGTCGCGGACGAGATCGGCACCGGTGAGGGCGCCAACTTCGTGATGCGGCGCTCCTTCACCGCCCAGCTGCCCGGATTCGGCCTGTCCACGGCCCTGTCGTTCTTCCGGCGCCTGGTGCAGCGGGAGGCCGGGGCGTACTGGACGTTCCTCGTGCACACCGGCGAGCGGACGTTCGTGGGCGCGACGCCGGAGCGGCACATCAGCGTCCGCGACGGTACGGCGGTGATGAACCCGATCTCGGGTACGTACCGCTATCCGGCGGCGGGACCGGACCTCGACGGGGTCATGGGCTTCCTCGCGGACCAGAAGGAGGCCGACGAGCTGTACATGGTCGTCGACGAGGAGCTGAAGATGATGGCCCGGATCTGCCCCGGGGGCGGCCGGGTCGTGGGCCCGTACCTGAAGGAGATGGCCCGCCTCGCGCACACCGAGTACTTCATCGAGGGCCGTACCGACCGCGATGTGCGGGACATCCTGCGCGAGACGCTGTTCGCGCCGACGGTGACCGGCTCCCCGCTGGAGAGCGCGGCCCGGGTGATCAGCCGTTACGAGCCGCAGGGCCGCGGTTACTACAGCGGGGTCGCCGCGCTGATCGGCCGCGACGCCGCCGGTGGCCGCACCCTGGACTCCTCGATCCTGATCCGTACCGCCGACATCGACCGCGAGGGCCTGATGCGGATCGGGGTCGGCGCGACGCTGGTGCGCCACTCCGACCCGGAGTCGGAGGTGCACGAGACCCGCGCCAAGGCGGCCGGGCTGCTCGCCGCACTCGGCGACCCGGAGCCGATCCGGTTCGGCGGGCACCCCGCGGTCCGCGAGGCCCTGGACGGGCGCAACGAGCGCATCGCCGACTTCTGGCTCAGGGACCAGGAGGACCGGTTGGGCGCGGCGGGCCCGCTGACCGGCCGGCGGATCCTGGTGATCGACGCCGAGGACACCTTCACGGAGATGATCGCCCAGCAGATCCGCTCGCTCGGCGGCGAGGTGAGCGTCCGGCGCTTCGACGAGCGGTACGGCTTCGAGGAGCACGACCTCGTGGTGATGGGCCCGGGGCCCGGCGATCCGCGCGAGACGGGCGACCCCAAGATCGCGCATCTGCGGTCCGCGGTGGCCCAGCTCCTGGAGGAGCGCAGGCCGTTCATGGCGGTCTGCCTGAGCCACCAGGTGCTCAGCACCCTGGTCGGGCTCGACCTGGTGCGCCGCCCGGTGCCCAACCAGGGCGCGCAGCACGAGATCGACCTCTTCGGCCGGCGCGAACGGGTGGGCTTCTACAACACGTTCGCCGCCCGCTCCGAGGGCGACTCCTTCGAGCACCCTGTGCACGGCCGGGTCGAGGTCAGCCGGGACGCGGCGACGGGCGAGGTGCACGGGCTGCGGGCGGCGTCCTTCGTCTCCATGCAGTTCCACGCCGAGTCCGTGCTGACGGTGGACGGGCCCCGGATCATCGGGGAGCTGCTCGCGGAGGTGGCCGGCTCGTGCGTGCGGTGATCGTCTGGTGGGACCTGGAGCGGTCGGAGCAGACCGTCGAGTCGCTGCGGGGCTTCCTGCGGGACGAGGCGGTGGACCGTTTCTCCCAGGTGCCCGGGCTACGGCTGAAGTTCTGGATCTCCGACGCGGCGACGAACCGGTGGGGGGCCGTCCTGCTCTGGGAGTCGGCCGAGGCCGCGATCCCCCAGCGGGCCGCCGAACTCATCGGGTACCCGCCGACCGAGCGGCACTCCTTCGACGTGGAGGCGACGGTCGAGGGCGTCTTCGCAGTCGCCGCGCTCGCGGGCCGGGGCGCTGCCCTGGAGACCGTCGGCGGCTAGAGGGGTCGGACGGCCTCTCGCTCTCGTGGCCGCACCGGGCGGGGACGGCCTAGGGCCTGTCGTTTGGATCAGGCCGGATCAGGGAGCGGGTTCTGGTGCGTGCGATCGCAAGGCGGAGGAGGGAGTCAACGCGGAGCGTTGGCGACCGACGACAACGCGGCGAGCGTGCGTGCCAGGGCCCGCGAGCCCGGCATGATCCAAACGACAGGTCCTAGCTGCTTTCCGTGTGCGGCGCTCCCTCCGGACCGCCGCGCACGCGGCGGCCGTACTCGCAAAGGACAGCCATGACCATCGCCGTACCGGCGACTCCCGCTCTGCACGCCCGGATTCCTGGGTCGAAGTCGCTCACCAACCGGGCCCTGCTGCTCGCGGCCGCCGCGGACGGCCCGAGCGCCCTCGGTGCCCCGCTGGTCAGCGAGGACACCACGGCGTTCCGCGAGGCCCTGCGCGGCCTCGGGGTCCGTACCGACAGCACCGCGGACGACGACACGTGGACCGTGCACGGCCTGGGCCGCGGCCCGTCCGGCAACGGGACCGTCTGGTGCGCCGACGCCGGTACGGCGGCCCGGTTCCTGCCGCCGTTCGCCGCGACCGGGCACGGGGACTTCGGGTTCGAGGGCTCCGATCAGCTCACCGCCCGCCCGGTGGCCCCGCTCGCCGAGGCCCTGCGGCGGCTCGGGACCGACGTCACCACGGCGCCCGGCGGGCGGCTGCCGCTGCGGGTCCGCTCGTCGGGGCTCGACGGCGGGGAGCTGACCGTGGACTCCTCGCTCAGCAGCCAGTTCCTGACCGGCCTCCTCATGGCGGGCCCACTGATGCGGACACCGCTGACGCTGCGCGTGCCGGAACTCGTCAGCCGGCCGTACATCGACATGACCCTCGCCCTGATGCGGCACTTCGGCGCCGACGTCGAGGAGTCGACGCCCGGAGTGTTCACCGTCCGGCCGACCGGCTACCGGGGCGCCGACCTGCCCATCGAGCCCGACGCCTCCACCGCCTCGTACGTCTTCGCGGCGGCGGCGGTCACCGGAACGAGCGTGCGCGTGGCCGGTCTCGGCCGCGGCAGCCTCCAGGGCGACCTGCGCTTCACCGAGGTCCTCGCCCGCACCGGCGCCCGGGTGGAGACCACCGACGAGGCGACCACGGTCACCGGGACCGGGGCCCTGCGCGGCGGGTTCTCCGTGGACATGGGCGAGATCTCGGACACCTTCATGACGCTCGCCGCGATCGCGCCCCTCGCCGACGCCCCGATCACCATCACCGGCGTGGCGCACGCCCGGCTGAAGGAGTCCGACCGGGTCGCCGCCGTCGAGGGCAACCTGCGCGCCCTCGGCATCCGCACCGAGACCGGCCCGGACCGGATCACCGTCCACCCCGGCACGCCCGCGCCGGCCCGGATCGTCTGCCACCGCGACCACCGCATCGCGATGGCGTTCTCCGTCCTGGGCCTGCGCGCCGAGGGCATCACCCTCGACGACCCGGGCTGTGTCGCCAAGACCTTCCCCGGCTTCCACGAGGAGCTGCACCGGCTCTTCCCCCGCCACTCCGTACCGACCATCTGAGGAACGACATGGCTCACATACTCATCGCCGGCGGCGGCATCGGAGGGCTCGCCACGGCACTGTCGCTGCCCCGGCGCGGCCACCGGACCACCGTCCTCGAACGCGCCGCCACGTTCGCCGAGATCGGCGCCGGCATCCAGCTCGGCCCCAACGCCTTCCACGCCCTCGACCGCCTCGGCGTGGGCGAGGGCGTGCGCGCGCGGGCCGTCTTCATCGACGAACTCCGCTTCATGGACGGCACCACCGGCGAGAAGGTCGCCGCGATGGAGCTGACCGGCGCGTACCGGCAGCGGTTCGGCAACCCGTACGCCGTCGTGCACCGCGGCGACCTGTACCAGCCGCTGCTCGCCGCCTGCCAGGATCTCGAGGGTGTGACCCTGGTCCCCGACGCCTCGGTGGAGCGGTACGAGCAGGACGCCGACGGCGTCACCGTGCACACCGCCGACGGCCGGAGCTTCACGGGCGCCGCCCTGATCGGCGCGGACGGCATCCGCTCCACGGTCCGCGCCCAGATGCTCGGCGACGGCGAACCGCGCGTGTCGGGCCACACCATCTACCGCTCGGTGATCCCGATCGAGAAGGTCCCCGAGGAGCTGCGCTGGAACACCGTCACCCTGTGGGCGGGGCCCAAGTGGCACTTCGTGCACTACATGATCGGCGGCGGCGAGTACCTCAACCTCGCCGTCACCCGCGACAACGGCGCGACCGTCCCCGTCACCGGCCGGGCCACGGAACGGGCGTACGTCCTGGAGCAGTTCCCCGGGATCGGCGCGACCGCCCGGCGGCTGCTCGAACTCGGCGACGAGTGGCGCGAATGGGTGCTCTGCGACCGTGACCCGGTCGACGGCTGGACCGACGGCCGGGTCGGCCTGATCGGCGACGCGGCGCACCCGATGCTGCAGTACGCGGCGCAGGGCGCCTGCCAGGCACTCGAGGACGCGGTCGTCCTCGCGGAGCTGCTCGCCGACGTGGACGGCGCGGCCGTCGTGCCGAGCCTGGAGAAGTTCAACGCGGTGCGCCGCGAGCGGACCGGCCGCACGCAGGAGGTCGCCCGGCTGATGGGCTCCGAGCTGTACCACCCGGCGGGCGAACTCGCCGTGGAGCGCAACCGGATGCTGTCCGCCTTCTCCCAGGAGGAGCTGTACGACCAGGTGTCCTGGCTGCACGGGGACCGCGCCTTCACCGGTGTGTGACCGCGCACCGGCCGGGCCCCCCGTGGTGGTCCGGCCACACCCCGCCCGAAGGGTGCGGGGCGCGGCGGCCGATTCCGTACCGGATGCCCGGTTCACCAGTGGTCCAGGGACCACGAGCGACGGCAGGTGGGTGCCGTGGACACCTCGTCCGCGGCACCCGCCCGGAGCGATCGTGGAGGTGCATCGAAGCAGGCCACGCCGGTGCATCGAAGCAGGCCACCCCCCATGGTTGGAGTGTCGTGAACACAGCAGTCATCAGACGACGGGACTCGGTCCGACCCTTGTCGGTGCCGCGCCAGGGCCGGCGTTCCGCCGGGTCCGCCGTGTCCGACGACACCGTCTCCGAACTCTGCGCGACCCTGTTCTCCTCGTTCCCCAGGAAGGACCAGCGACAGCGCGGCGAGCAGTACCTGCGCGGCCTTCTCACCACCGAGGGACGCAAGACCGCCCGGAACATCGCCGCCCATCTGGGCGCGCCCGCCACGGAACAGACGCTGCATCACTTCATCGCCGACTCCACCTGGAGCTGGCGCCCGCTGCGGGCCGCGCTCGCCGCCCATCTGGAGCGGAAGGCGGCCCCGCAGGCCTGGGTCGTACGGCAGATGTCGGTGCCGAAGACCGGGGACCACTCCGTCGGTGTCGACCGGGGGTTCGCCCCGCACCTACGGCAGTCGTTCCGCGGCCAGCAGTCCGCCGGGGTGTGGCTCGCCTCGCAGGAGCTGAGCGCACCCGTCGACTGGCGCCTGGTCCTGCCCGACCAGTGGGTCCACGACCACGCGCTGCGCGACCGGGCGGGCGTGCCCCGGGAGGCGGGGGCGGAGAGCCCGGAGGAGTGCGCCGTCGCCGTCGCCCTGGAGGCGGGCCGACACTGGGGGCCGCGCCGGCCGGTCCTGATCGACCTGCGGGCCGGTGACGCGCCGGCGGCCGTGGCCCCGCTGTCCGCGGCCCGGGTGCCGTTCCTCGTCCGGATCAACGGCTCCCAGCGGCTGTCGGTCGCGGACCGGGCGATGCCGGGCTTCCGGAGCGGTCCGCTGCCCGCGCAGCAGATCCTCCAGCTGGTCAAGGGCGTGCGGCGGCCGGTGCCTTGGCAGGACGCGGCCGCCGGGCTCGCCCCGCGGATGTCGCTCGCCGCGATGGTGCCGGTGGTCCTCTCGGGCCGCTCGGCCGCGCCGCTCGGGCTCTCCCTGCTCGGTGAGTGGAGCGACCCGTCGCGTCCGCCGTCCGCGCTCTGGCTCACCGGGATGACGCAGCCGGGCCCCGGCCCGCTGCTGCGCCTGACCAAGCTCACCCGCCGGGTCGAGGCCGACTACGCGCGCGTGGGCGAGGAGACCGGGCTTCGGGACTACGTGGGCCGGTCCTTCCCCGGCTGGCACCGCCACATGACCCTGGCCTCCGCCGCGCACGCGGCCGTGGTGCTGTCCCGCGTCGGCTACGACACGGACCGGCCGGCGGAGCTCGCCTCGGCGTGAGGAGCGGTGTCCGCCCGGCGCTGCCGGCGCAGGACCTCGCGGGAGCGGTGGAGCCTCAGGGCGAGCTGCACCTCCAGGGTCCTGTCCGGCCGCTGCCAGGCGTCGCCGAGCAGGTCGGTGATCCGGTCGAGGCGGCGCGACACCGTGTTGGGGTGGACCTTCAGGACGTCGGCGGCGAGGGCCTGGCTGCCGCCGGAGGCGAAGTACGACTCCAGGGTGCCGATGAGGTCGGTCAGCCGGTCGCGGTCGTAGTCGAGGACCGGGCCGATCGCGGACGTTATGTAGCCGTCGACGTCGTGGTCGTCGGAGAGGAGCAGGCCGAGGAAGCCGAGGTCCTTCGCCGAGGCCGTGCTGCCCGTGCCGTCCAGGGCGGTCAGTGCGTCCAGGCAGCGCATCGCCTCCCGGTGCATCCGGCCGATGTCGGCCGCGCCCCGGCCGGGACCGGCCGCGCCCACCGACACGGGGTGGCCGAGCAGCGGTGACAGCTGGTCGGCGACCGCGCGGGCGGCGGCGGAGGCGTCGGTGCCCGGCAGGAGCAGCACGATGTGGCCGCTGTGGACCGTCTTCAGCCCGGTCATCCGGTGCGCGTACGAGGAGGCCCACACCACGGCGCGGCCCTGCTCGCCGCCCTCGGGGTGGGCGACGAGCAGCACGTGCGGTGCCTCCAGGTCGATCCCGAGGCCGCGCGCCCGCTGCACGAGGTAGTGCGTCTGGTGCCCGCTGCGGGCGTGGGCGGCGAGGAGTTCGTCGAAGAGGTCGTCGCGCACGGGCCCCTCGGCGACGGCCGTGCTGCGTCTGAGCAGGAGCTGGATCGCGAAGGTCTGCGCGGTCAGCTGGAGCAGGCCCTCGTCCTCGCCGACGAGCGCCGTGGTCGGCCGGAGCACCAGCACCCCGAGGTCCTCGGCGCCCGCGGTGACCGGGGCGACCCAGGTGCCTCCGGCGGTGACGACGGGGCGCAGATGGGCGTGGGCGTCGAGGGCGGCCTCGGCGACGGCGGGCTCGTCGAGGTCGCCGAGGTCGCCGCTTGCCGCGAGCGGCCGGCCTGCCGGGTCGCGCAGTTGCAGGGCCGAGTCGAGGGCGTCGCCCGCGGCCTTCGCGACGGTGACCAGGTCGGCTCCCGCGAGGACCAGGCCTAGGGTGTGGCTGTGCGCCTCGTTGAGCTGCTGGAGCCGGACCAGGCTCGTCCGCGTACGGAAGCCGTCCAGTTCCAGCCGGCCGACCTCTCCCTGCGCCTGCTCGATGCTGCCCGCCCGTTCGAGGGCGATGGCGGCGAGCGCCGCGAGCGAGGAGACCAGGCCGATCTCGTCCGGGCTGAAGTGGCGTACGGAGCGGTTGCCTCCGTAGAGCACGCCGATGGTCTGGTCGCCGTTGCACATCGGTACGGCCATCAGCGCCTGCAGGCCCTCGGCCCGGACGACGTCGTCGGCGCTCGGGTCGTGCTCGACCGTGTCGTCGTCGAGGTAGTCGGCCGTCCACAGCGGCGCCCTGGACAGCAGGCTCCGGTGGCCGAGGCCGTACCCGGCGGGCACGGAGTGGCCGGTGACGAGCGCGGTGGTCGAGCCGTTGGAGACGGCCACCCGCAGGCCGCCCTCCGGGTCCAGGACGGCGATGGACGTCATGTCGAAGTTGAGCAGCCGCTTGACCCGACGGCAGACCACCTCGAGCAGGGACTCGACGTCGTGGGGTGACGTCAGGTCCCGTGCCGTGTCGACCAGATCGGCCAGGCCGTCCTCGCGCTGGCGGCGCTGCCCCTGCCAGGCCTGCACCCCCCGGGCCAGGTGCACGGCCCGCTCCAGGCGGACGAGGTCCTGGCCCGGGGTGCCCTCGCGGCGGGCGCGCTGCAGGAGCGCGTCGAACCGCCCCGCCGGCGCCTGTTCGGCCAGGAGTTCGAGGACGGCCATCAGGCCGGTGTCATGGATCTGTGGATCCGTCATGGTGTGGGAGCCCCCCGCCCGTCGTACACGTTTCGCCCGCTATCGGTCCGATATCGGTCCGAAACTAGTTCGACGGTGATCTTGCGGTCAACCAGCGACGGGAAGGGGGTGACGGGTGGTGCGCGCGTGACGCAAGGAGTGCAGGACGGGCCCGATCCGGAACGACGGCGCCTGCTCGTACGACCTCCCGGCGAACCCCTGCGCCGCGCCCCGTTCCAACTCCGCGACCAGCGCCGCGTACTGCGGCGGCGAGCTGCGGAACCGGGACAGGAACACGGACAGACCGGAGTAGAGCTCGTGTCGCCGGCCGAGCCTGCGCTGCGCCTCGACCCACAGGTCGAGAGCGCGCAGCCGCGACAGTTCGAGGCGGGCGCCGTGCGCCCTCAGGTGCGGTCCGGCCACCACGCCGGTGTACGCGTCGGCGGTCCACAACTCCAGCGCCTCGCCGAGCCGTTCGGCCGCGGTGCGGTAGTCCTCCAGCTCCATGGCCCGGTAACCGGCGCCGACCGCGCGCTGGAACATCCGGACGTCGGAGCTGCCGCCCCCGGTGCCGAGCAGATAGCCGCCGGCCATGGAGACCACGACGTCGCGCGCGGTCCGGGGTCCGGACGCGGCGGCCACTTCCGGGCCGGCGGGCGTGGCGGCCACCTCCTCGCGACCGACGTCAAGGGCGTCGTCGATGAGCTCCCGGAGCTGGCGGACATGGGTCTCGATCATGTCCTGCGCGTGCCGCGGCGCGCCGTCGGGCCAGAGCTCCTGGGTCAGGACGGCCGTCGGCACGATCCGGTCGGCATGCGCCGCGAGCAGCGCGAGCAGCTGACGGGCTGGTGCCGCCGTGGGAACGATCGGCGTCCCCCTCTCCTGGACAGCGAGCAAGCCCAGCACCTTCAGATCCATAGCGCCCCCTCCATGGTTCACGTACTGCCACCATAAGATAATAATGACCACTTCGTTTTTGGAGGAGTGCATATCTTGACGGCAAGGAAACATTCGCCGGCCAAGAGCGGGCAGGAACGGTCAGCTACCCGGGGGTAACGGTGGGTCAGCTCTGCCCGGTCTTCCGGGCGGAGGGCTTCCTCCGGGCGGCTGGCTTCTTCCTGACAGCCGAGGACTTCTTCCGGGCGGAGGCGATCCGGGGCAGCGCGAGGCGCCTCACCAGGCCGCCGCGATCTCCACACCGAGCCATACGGCCCCGAGCCCGGCGGCCAGACTCCCCACCACGTTCGCCGCCGCGTACCCCTTCGCCCCGTCCTCGTACAGCTTCCATGTCTCGTACGAGAACGTGGAGTACGTCGTCAGGGCGCCGCACAGGCCGGCGCCGAGGAGGAGTTGCGCCCGGGCGGAGGAGACTCCGGTGAGCAGGCCGAGGACGAGGGAGCCGACGACGTTGACGGCGAGGGTGCCCCAGGGGAAGGCGGAGCCGTACCGGGCCTTGAACGCCCGGTCGGCGAGGTGGCGCAGGGGCGCGCCGACGGCCGCGCCGAGGACGACGAGCAGCCAGTTCACGGGCGCTCCTCCCGGTCGGCGGGCCGGCCGGTCCGGCGGAGGGCGGCCCGGGTCGCGGCGGTCGCGGCCACGACGGCGGCCAGGGCGGCGACCACCGTCCCGCCCAGGTACGCCACACCGCGGCCCGTGTCGCCTGCGCTCAACAACCGCTGGGTGTCGAGGGCGTACGTGGAGAAGGTGGTGAAGCCGCCGAGGATCCCCGTGCCGAGGAAGGGCCGCAGGAGCGGCGGGGGCGCGGTGGCGGCCTCGGTGAGCAGGACCATGAGGACCCCGATCGCGGCGCAGCCGATGGCGTTCACGGTGAACGTGGTCCAGGGGAACGCGCCGGCCGGGGTGGGCCAGGCGAGCGCGGCGCCGTAGCGGGCGGTCGCACCGAGGGCCCCGCCGGCGGCCACGGCGCCGACGACCGGCAGCTGTCCGCGGAAGTCCATGGGGCAAGGCTATGTGTCCGGCGAAGCGTGCGAGGCGGACAGGCACGGCGTCTGGCCTGGGGCATTAACCGGAAGCCGGCCCGGCCGCCTCGTCCTGAGATGGTCGGCCCGGCCCCCGGGCCGGTCAAACACCGGGCCCGGAGTCCGTCAGGTCCGTTCGCCAGGCCGGTACGTCGGGTCGGTACGTCAGGTCAGTTCAGCGCGGCCGCGATCAGCAGCCCGAAGGCGGCGACGATGAGCACCGTACGGATCAGGTGCAGGTTGTTCCAGCGCTTCTCGAAGGCCGCCCGGACGGCGGACGGGGACTCACCCGTCCGCTCCGAGGCGGCCAGCGCGTTGTTGAGCGGGATGTTCCCCGCGGCCGTCACCACGTGGTTCAGGACCGCGCAGACCAGGCCGGCCAGGATCAGCCACTTCTGGGTGTCGGAGCGCCCGTCGACCGGCACGAAGAACGCGGCGACCGGGAAGGCCACGACCCCCAGGAACACCACGATGAACACCGCCTTCGGCACGTACTCGTTGATCCGCCGCATGGCGTCGACGAACGCCCCGTCGTCGAGCCGCGCCAGGGCGGGCATGATCCCGGTCAGGAAGATCAGCATGAACCCGGCGTACAGACCGGTGGAGGCGACGGCGAGGGCGAGCAGCGTGGTGGCCATGGGCCCATCATGACGCGCCCGCGACCCGCGCGCAGCGCCTGTGGACAAGCACCTGTGGACAAATAACGGTCAACCCACGGCCAACCCACGGTCGGCCGCGGTCGGCTGCGATTCAGCCACCGCCCCGCCGCGGTCAGCCGCTGTACGGATCACCCGATTCCGCTCCACCCGTGCCCCGATCGGCCTCGGGCCCGCGCAGCGCGGCCGCCTTCCGGATCGCCTCCGTCAGCTCCCTGACCACCTTGGAACCCGACCGGTCCGCGATCCCCTGCGCGTGCTCCGCGAGCTGGGTGAGGCGCGGCGCGCCCGGCAGGGCGCCGCCCCGGAGCCGGTCGGCGAAGTAGGCGCTGATGGCGGTCAGTTGCAGGCTGTCGTGGCCCTGCGACCAGAGCGCGGGGGCGAGCGCCCCGGTCCCCACGGAGCCCGACGCCTCGCGGGGTGCGCGGCTCTTCGGGTCGAGCCAGCGGACCGTGGCCGTGGCCAGCGGACCGCTGCGGCCCTCCCGGGTCTTCACGGCGTACAGCGCGGTGACGGTGTGGCCCGCGCCGACCTCGCCGCCGTCCACTCGGTCGTTGCGGAAGTCCTCGTCGGCGACCTCGCGGTTCTCGTAGCCGATGAGCCGGAACTGTTCCACGGTCTTCGGGTCGAAGGCGACCTGCGCCTTGGCGTCCCGGGCGCGCAGCTCGACATGGGTGGGCAGCTGGTCCACGAACACCTTGCGGGCCTGCTCCGGGGTGGAGACGTACGTGGTGTGCCCGTCGCCCTTGTCGGCGAGCTGTTCCATGAACGCGTCGCCGTAGTCGCTGCCGACGCCGACCCCGAAGAGCGTGATGCCGTACTCCCTGCGCTCCTCCTCGATCCGGTTGAGGATCGACTGCGCGTCGGTGTCGCCGGTGTTCGCGAGGGCGTCGGAGAGCAGGACGACCCGGTTGGTGGCGCCCTCGCGGTGGCCCTCGACGGCGACGTCGTAGCCGGTGCGCACCCCCGCCTCCACATTCGTGGAGGAGGTCGTCGCGAGTCCGTCGACGATGCCGTGGATGCGCTCGCGCTGCCCCTTGACCCGGGTCATGGGGAGCCGGGTCTCGGCCTCGTCGCTGAAGGTGACCAGGGCGACCGAGTCGTCGTCGCGCAGCTCGTCGGTGAGGATGCCGAGGGACTCCCTGACCAGGTCGAGGCGGCCGGTCTCGGCCATCGAACCGGAGATGTCGACGACGAAGGTGAGGGCGGCGGGCGGCCGTTCGCCCTGCCGGTCCGCCGCCGCGGTGGCGAGCCCGACGCGGACGACCGACCAGCCGTCCTCGCCGGTCCTGGCGCCGTCGACCGTCACACCGAAGCCGTCGCCCTTCGGGCGCGGGTAGTCGGGACGGAAGCTGTTGACGAACTCCTCGGGCCGCACGGACGCCGGGTCCGGCAGCCGGCCCGCGTCGAGGGTGCGCAGGGCGTAGCCGTACGACGCGGTGTCGACGTCCAGGGCGAAGGTGGAGAGGTAGTCGGCGGGCGGGCGGGCGTCCCGCTGCTCGCCCTCGGGGGCGACACCGTCCTTGTCCGTACCGCCGGTTCCCGTGCCGCTGCCGCCGGTGACGGTGCCGCCCGCGTCGGGGCGGGACTCGCCGGGCGCGTGATTGCCGCCGTCGGCGGCCGTCGACCGTTTGGTGTTCCCGTTGCCCGCGCAGCCGGTCAGGACGAGTCCCGCCGCCAGAATCCCGGCCGCAGTGCGCGCCCAGTCGTGTCGCCTCATGCCATCTCCCCCTCAGGGTCCGTCACTTGTGAATGTGACGTCCGGGGAGGGCGGAAGGAGCAGACGAGGGAGTTGCGGATGGATCTCAATGCGGCAACGGCGCCCCGGGCACCCTCCCGTGGCATGGACTCGCCAGCTTCCTCAACAGGGGTTGTCACCGTACGCAGTCACGTGCGTACATGGAGTGGCACACCGGTCGGGCGGGGGTGGTCAGCGGTGGGTGAGACTGCGGGATCCGTGATGCTCGCGCGATCGGCGATGAACAGGGCCGTGCCGGAGGCCCAGCGGCCGCCGGGCCGTCCCGTGCGTGGTGCGCGGCGGATCGGCGCGGCGCTGGCCGCGCTGGCCTCCTCCACGCGCCACGAGTTGCTGACCTTCGACGACCCGGCGGCCTCCGTGGGCCGTGCGATCCCCGAGCCGTTCCTGGAGTTGGCGGGAGCGTGCATGCGGGCCGCGGCGGAGCGGGCGCCGGAGGTCAGACGGATCGTGCCCCGCCACGCCCTCCCCCAGGTGGCGGGCGCGGTCCGGATGCCGGGGCGGGCGCGGCTCGCGGACTCGATCCCGTTCAAGATGATCGTCGTCGACCGGACGGTCGCGGCCGTGCCGCTCGATCTCGACCTGCTCTACAACGGGCTGCTGCTGATCCGCGATCCGGTCGTCGTGCAGGCCCTGGTCCGCGCCCACCACGCGAGTTGGGACGCGGGCGAGGAGCTGACCGGCGCGACGACCCCGAGGGCCGGGCTCCCCCCACAGCTCCGCCCGGTCCTCGAAGCCCTCCTCGCCGGACTCACCGACGAGACGGCCGCGGCCCGCCTCGGCATGTCGGGGCGGACGTACAGCCGCCGGGTCGGCGAGCTGATGCACGCCCTCGGCACGACGAGCCGCTTCCGCGCGGGCGCGGAAGCGGCTCGAAGGGGGTGGCTGTGACGGGGCGGGAGGTTGTGACGCGCCCACCGACGTGGCGCACCCGCCGACCATGGCGCACCCACCAACCGCGGCGCACCCGCCGCCCATGGCTACGAAACGATGTCCTTCCGGGCGAAACCCCGGAAGGCGAGCGCGAAGAGGATCACCGCGTATGTCACCGAGATCGCCGTCCCCTTCACCATCCCGCCCCACTCCAGCTGCGGCTGGAGCGCGTCCACCCAGGCGTACTGCCAGTGCGCGGGTACGAAGTCGCGCCAGGAGCCGAGCGCCGTGACGGCGTCCAGGACGTTGCCGATGATCGTCAGACCGACCGCTCCGCCGACGGCGCCCAGCGGGGCGTCGGTGCGGGTGGACAGCCAGAACGCGAGCCCGGCCGTGACCAGTTGGGAGACGAAGATGAAGGCGACGGCAAGGGCGAGCCGGGCCAGGGTCTCGTCGGCGGGCAGGGCGCCGCCGGTGGGCAGCTTCAGCGGGCCCCAGCCGTAGGCGAACGTGCCCGCGACCAGCGCCACCAGCGGCAGCAGCACCAGCGCCGCCGCGCTGAAGCCGAGCGCGACCGCCAGCTTGGACCAGAGCAGCCGGCCCCGGGGCACGGGTGCCGCGAGGAGGTAGCGCAGCGAGGACCAGCTCGCCTCGGAGGCGACGGTGTCCCCGCAGAACAGCGCGACCGTCACCACGAGGAGGAAGCCCGCCGAGACGAAGAGACAGGTCGCGGCGAAGTTCGCCGCCGACGCCGTCGCCGTGTCCATCAGCGTGATCCGGCCGTTGCCGCCGTCGCCGTCCTGCTCCCCGCCGATCGCGAAGGCGATGATCAGGATGAACGGCAGGGCGGCGAGCACCGCGCCCATGACCAGGGTGCGGCGCCGCTTGAGCTGCCGTACGGCTTCGACGCGCAGGGGCAGGGTGCGCCGCGCCCGGTAGCCGGGGGCGGTCTCCACGAGCTCCGCCGGTTCCGCGGTGGTCGTGCTCATGCGGATCCTCCTCCGATCAGGGTCAGGAACGCGTCCTCGAGGCGCCGGTGCGGTCCCACACCGGTCACGGGCACGTCCAGGCGGACGAGTTCGCCGATCAGGCCCGTGGCGTCGCCGCCGTCGAGCCGGACGAGCAGCCCGCCCTCGGTCCGTACCGCCGAGCCGACGCCCGGCAGCGCGCCGATCTTGTCGACGAGCGGATCGGGGACGGTGTCGCCGAGGGTCACCAGCAGGGTGTCGCCCGCGCCGGTGATCTCGCCGACAGGACCGGCCTGCACGAGCTGCCCGCGGTCCATCACCACGAGATGGGTGCAGGACTGCTCGACCTCCGAGAGGAGGTGGCTGGAGACGATGACCGTCCGGCCGCCGGCCGCGTACCGGATCATCACGTCCCGCATCTCGCGGATCTGTGGCGGGTCGAGGCCGTTCGTCGGCTCGTCGAGGATCAACAGGTCCGGCAGGCCGAGCATGGCCTGGGCGATCGCGAGGCGTTGCCGCATGCCCTGCGAGTACGTCCGTACGGCCCGGGCGAGGGCGTCGCCGAGGCCGGCGATCTCCAGGGCCTCCTCGATGTGGGCGTCCTCGGCGGGCCGGCCGGTGGCCTGCCAGTACAGCTCCAGGTTGTCCCGCCCGGAGAGGTGCGGCAGGAACCCGGCGCCCTCCACGAAGGCGCCGACCCGGGAGAGGACCGGGGCGCCGGGGCGGATGGCCTGCCCGAAGACCCGGATCTCCCCGTCGTCGGGGGTGATGAGCCCCATGAGCATGCGCAGGGTCGTGGTCTTCCCCGCGCCGTTGGGCCCGAGCAGCCCGAGGACCTGCCCCTGCTCGACCCGGAACGAGAGGTCCCGTACGGCATAGCGGTCGGAGGACTTGGCGTACTTCTTCGCGAGCCCGGTGATCTGCAGCGGTACGGAGGCGAGTTCGGGGTCCGGTGCGGGCGCCGCGACCCGGCGCCGACCGGTCACGAGCAGCGCGGCGGCGATCAGCGCGCCCGCGAGCGGCAGCCCCCACACCCACCAGGGCAGCGCGGCCGCCTGGGTGGACACGGCGGGCGCGGTCGGCACGGTCAGCGGGGACTCGACGGCGACGGTGTACGTGGCCGGGGCGGCCGGCGAGGCATAGCCGAGGTCCGTGGCCGAGAGCACGAGCCGCAGCCGGTGACCGGCCTCGACCTCGTGGTCGATCGCGGGCAGCGTCAGCTCGACGCTCCGGCCGCCCTTGCCCGCGCCGTCGACGCGGACGGGGGCGACGAGCTGCGCGGGCAGCACCTGCTGCCGGCCGTCAGGGCCGACGTCGTAGACCTTGCCGAAGAGGACGGCGGAGCCGTCCGGCCTGTCCGAGGTGACCTTGACGCGGACGGTCGGCGTGCCCGTGATCCGTACCGGCTCGGTCTGCGGCTTCGCGTCGAAGCGGGCGTACTGCCCGGGGAAGTCGAGGGAGAGCCCGACGCCGAACGAGGAGAGCTGGGAGAGTCCGCCGCCGATGCCGGGGACGGCGGAGATGGCGGGCGGGCTGGCGCCCGCGGGGTTGGCGAAGGACTGCGGCCGGCCGCCGCCGAACGGGACGGACAGCGTCCCACCCGTGAGCCCCGGATAGCGGTCGGCGGAAGCGCCGCGCAGCTGCGCCTGGCCGTCGGTGGAGTCGACCCCGCCGGCCCGGCTGACGCGGAACGCGGGCCCGGTGTCGGCGCTCTTGTCCTGCTTCAGGTACCGGTCGAACCAGTCGCCGATCCGCGCCTCGACCCGCTCGGTCTCGCGGTCGCCGCCGTCGTGCCCACCAGAGATCCAGTCGACGGCGACGGGCGCGCCGTTGCCGCCGATCGCCTTGGCCATGGCGTCGGCGTGGTCGAGCGGGAAGAGGGAGTCGCTCTGGCCCTGGACGATGAGGGTGGGGACCTTGATCCGATCGCCGACGGCGGAGGGACTGCGGTCCTCGAGAACGGACCGAGCGGCGGCATCCGGCTTGCCCGCGACGGCGACGCGCTCGTACATCCGGCACAGCTCGTCACTGAACCGCCCGCAGGCACCCTTGTCGGGTCCCGCGCCGGCGGAGAAGAAGATCCCGGCCCAGAGCTTCTTGAAGACACCGTTCGGGAAGAGGGCGTCGGCGAGGTTCCAGTACGTGATCTGGGGGGCGATCGCGTCGACGCGGGTGTCGTACCCGGCGGCGAGCAGCGAGACCGCGCCGCCGTAGGAGGCACCGGAGACGCCGACGCGCGGGTCTCCGGCCTTGTCGAGCTGGACCTCGGAGCGCTGGGCGAGCCAGTCGATCAGCCGCTGGACGTCCTTGACCTCGTGGGCCGGGTCGTTGAGGCCGATCCGCCCGGTGGAGGCGCCGAAACCGCGCGCCGACCAGGTCAGGACGGCGTAGCCGTCGCGGGCGAGCTGCTCGGCCTGGGCGCGGACGTCGTCCTTGGAGCCGCCGAACCCGTGCCCGAGCAGCACGGCGGGCCTGCGCTCGGAGGCGGCGCCGGAGGTGAAGAAGGAGGTGTCGATCCGCGCCCCCGGCATGTCGAGCTGCTGGTCCGCGCGGTGCACGGGCGGTGGTTCGTCGGAGGCGACGGCGGTCCAGGTACCGGCGCCCGCGAGCACGGCGAGGGCGGCCGTGACCGCGGCCCACCGGGGAAGTCGGAATGGCATGGTGTCGAGCGTATGCGGGCCGCCTGTGCGACTCGGCTGTCCAGGGGCGGAAATCGGCGGCCTCCTGGAGTCGTACGCCGTACCGTCCCGTACACCAGACGCGGTACGAGGCGAGGGGCTGGGATGCGGATCAGACAGGCGAAATCGGTGGCGGAGCTGATGGCGGCAGGCCACCTCTACGACTCCCCACCGAGAACGGCCTGGGCGGAGGCGTTCCTGGCGGCACACGGCCACCTGATGCTGATCGCGTACGCGGAGGACGGCTTCCCGGCGGGCATGGTGTCGGGGATCGAGATGCTGCACCCGGACAAGGGGGTGGAGCTGTGCCTGTACGAGCTGTCGGTGGACGAGGCGTACCGGCGGCGGGGCGTGGGGCGGGCGCTGACGGAGGCGCTGGTGGCCGAGGGCCGGGAGCGGGGCTGTTACGACGTGTGGGTGGGGGTGGAGCCGGACAACGAGGCGGCGTTGCGGACGTACCGGGTGGCGGGGGCGCGGGACGAGGGCGGGTTCACGATGCTGACCTGGGAGTTCGAGGTGAAGGACCGGTGAGGGGACCGAAGGCGCTCTTGTACGCCCCATGACAACGCGAGACTCTGTGGCGCACCACGCACCCCGTACTTGCCGGTAACCCGGACAACGAAAGGTTCAGGTGCCCCACCACATGACGCGAATACCTCGCCGCGCCGTAGCGCTCGTGCCCGTCCTCGCGCTCGCCGCAGGCCTCCAGTTGGCGGTCTCCCCCACAGCGCAGAGCGCCCCGGTCGTGGGCGATCTCCGCCTGGCCCCGACCTCGCTGGCCATCGAGAACAGCTGGATCGTGGTCCTGAAGGACGGCTCGACCCGCGCCACGGACCTGGGCGTGACGCCGAAGCACCAGTACAGCAAGGTCCTCAAGGGCTTCTCGACCACCATGTCGAAGGACAGGGCCTCGGCGCTCGCCAAGGACCCGCGCGTGGCGTACGTCGAACAGAACGCGACGGTCCACATGACCGAGACGCAGCCGGGAGCGACCTGGGGCCTGGACCGCGTGGACCAGCGCGACCTCCCTCTGTCCACGACGTACACGTACACAACGCAGGCATCGAACGTGACGGCATACATCATCGACACCGGAATCCGCACCTCGCACAGCGAGTTCGGCGGCCGGGCGACGGTGGGCACGGACACGGTCGGCGGCGGCCAGAACGGCCAGGACTGCCAGGGCCACGGCACGCACGTCGCGGGCACGGTCGGCGGCGCGAAGTACGGCGTCGCGAAGGGCGCGAAGCTGGTGGCGGTACGGGTCCTGGACTGCAACGGGTCCGGTTCGACGGCCGGGGTCATCGCGGGCGTCGACTGGGTCACGGCCAACGCGGTCAAGCCGGCGGTCGCCAACATGAGCCTGGGCGGGGGCGCGAACACCTCGCTCGACGACGCGGTGAAGCGCTCGATCGCGTCGGGCGTGACGTACGCGGTCGCGGCGGGCAACGGCAACTTCCTCGGCCTGCCGGCCCGGGCCTGCAACTACTCCCCGGCGCGCGTCCCCGAGGCGATCACGGTCGGCGCGACGGACTCCGCCGACAAGCGGGCCTCGTTCTCCAACTACGGCACGTGCGTGGACCTCTTCGCGCCGGGCGTCTCGATCACGTCGGCGTGGAAGGACAACGACACGGCGACGAACACGATCTCGGGCACGTCGATGGCCTCCCCGCACACGGCAGGCGTGGCGGCCCTCTACCTGTCGACCAACCCGACGGCCACCCCGGCCCAGGTCTCCACGGCTCTCGTCAACAACGCCACGCCCGGCAAGGTCGGCAACCCCCTCTCGGGCTCCCCGAACAAGCTCCTGCACTCTCTCTTCTAGCCGCCGAGCCGCCCGAGGAGCCCACCCTCCACCGGATACGGCACCTCCTCGGGCACCATCCGCTCGGCCTCGTCGAGCCGCCCCTCGCGCACCAGTGCGTGCACATCGTGCGCGAGGGCGGTGACATCCCGTACGGAAACGATCCACTCATCGGCATACCGCCGCGAGGCCTCCCCGGAGAGCCCCAACTGCAGGGACCGATGAGGCAGGGCACCAAGACGCAGATCCCGCTCGGGATCCCACTGCACGCGAGCGGGGGCAAGCCTCAACTCCCGCTTCCAAGCAGCCTGGTCCGCATGGAACCCCCGCACGTAATGCGACAGACAGGCGTGCCGCAGGGCCCACTCGAACCCCTCCCGCGTGATCTCCACGGCAAGAACGGTCTCCTGCCCCTCCTTGAGCCCCCACCCGCACCGGTACATCATCCACAGGAACGACGGCTTGACCCACGTCATCCGCTCCCGCTTCCACCCCCCGGGAAACCGCCCGTCCCGAGCGGCCGGCACCCCGATGGCGGAGTCGTACGCCTGATACACGGTCACCGTCGACTCGCTGTACTGGGCCCGGATCTGATACTTCGGCGGAACGACAGACATGGCCCCAGGGTGCGCGGCAACGCGGCCGCGGGCCAGTCATTTACGCGGGCCTGCGGTGAGCCCGACCCGCACGGTGCCGGGCATGTCGATCTGCGCGGCCCACATCGGCGCGGGACTCTCCACCACAGCGGGGTCGGCCCTGACGTCCACAGGTCGGGCGGTGACGCGGGCCGCGAGCGCGGCCCGCGTCAGCGGTCCGACGTCCGGCCGGGCCCCTGCCGCTCTGTTCGACTTGGCTCCCGCCGGAATGAGGAGAAGACTGGGAGGTGACGACTAGGACCACCAGAGGCCGATATGCCCTCTCGTTCCGAGCGGCACCACCCGATCGATTCGGCATCATTGCCGGTACCCCACGTGAAGCGTGCAGGGGCTTTGGCGATTCTCTCCGTTGTTCTTCTCATCACCGCTGTCTGCGGTGTGGGTGGGATGCATCCGGCCTGGAATGCCAAGGAGAGCTGGCCCCCGTGGCTCGAGGCCGTGTCCGAGGGTTTCATGTGGTTCTTCGACGGCGCCGCGCGGGTCGTGACGGGGGGCAAGAACGGAGCCGAACTGAGTCTCCGTCTGTTGTGCTTGCTGCTCCTGCTCTTCACCTTCATCACCGTGCGCCGTTGGATGCTGCAGCGCAACGCGTTCAAGCCCGGTCCGGTGGACGTGCAGCAACTTGTCTCCTCGACCACGGAAGGCGAACCGTGCCTGGAGGGTCTCACCGCCCAATTGCGTAAGCAGTTGTCGGAAACGAACCTCTATCCCCCCTCCGCGCTCCCCGCCGAATCCCCGGCGGAGAGCTTCCTCGACCTGCTCGGCGACATCGATCTCGAGCCGAAGAAGCTGGGGACGAGCATCCTGCGTCTGTTCAGTCGCCTTCGGCCGAAGGTCGCCTACACGGTGCGGGGAATTCTGCGCGTACGGACGGAGGAGCCCAGGTTCGGCGTCACCGTCACCGTCACCTCCTATGCGTTGAGAGGCAGCCGCACAGAAACACGGTGGCAACCGACGTGGGAGGAAGCGGTCCAGGCCGCAGGGTACTGGGTGATGGCCGCACTGGTGCCGGTCACCCAGGCGAGCCGGGGGGCGCCGTGGCAGGAATGGCGCGGCCGGAATCTCCCGCCCGAGCTGTTCGCCGCCTACCAGGAGGCGAGGGAGCTCAGCCAGGACCGGAAATTCGACGATGCCCTCGACCGCTATTACGCGGCACTACGGCTCGATCCCACCAACATTCACCTGCGCACTCAGATCGCCGGGACACAGGAGAAGTTGTGGTTGCATCTCGACGCTCTCGAGACGTACCACGGAGCGATCCTCCTGGACGGGCAGAGCCGAGAGGAGCGGAACACCCGGCTGAGCAGGGGAGCTTGGAATCCACGTCGATTCCTCTGCAAGCGTTACCGATGGTGGCGCAACGGCCTGCTCGAAGCGCGCTTCCGCTATGCCGTCGTGCTCGGTATGGCCGAACGTACCGCCTATCAGTGGTGCAGGCCGACCGTGGATCCCGCCGACTACCGCAAGTGCCCGCGGCGCGCGCACACCCGGAAAGAGATTCGCAAGTCACTGGCCCCCGCGCTCGTCGAGAGGTACTGGCGGTCGGTCGTCTATCTCACGCCGCCCGGAAGAAGGTGGCCCATTTACACCGAAGCGGATGCACGAGAGTGGCTCGAGGGCGTGCTGGGAGAAAAGGGTCTCAACGAGAAGACGGTCAGTCTGATATTTCAGCTCGCTTGCGAGGAGGAGATGTACCAACTCGCCTGCGACTACCCCATCCTCCGATTCCTCAAGCGTCCCGACAAACGGCGGAGCAGAGGGCTCACATGGACCTCCCTCCGACTCAATCGAGACGTGTGGGCGCGTCTGCGACTGGGATGGGCCGTGGATCAGACCGCAGCAGGCAAGGTCAAGGGATTGCGCAATGACGTCCATTGGCCTGTGACGGCGGAGGAACTCACGAAGCGCGTGGAGCAGGCGCGAGGCTGGTGGATCTGGCGGCGGACGACGGAGCGGCTCAGGAGCTGGCGCCTGTGGCCGCCTCGGCCCTGGCAGGACAGGTACAACACGGCATGCGTCTACGCGGTGGCGATGAGCGGCCAGACGGACGAGCGGAAGCGGGACGACCTCGCCGTGAAAGCCGTGGATGAACTCGAGGGTGCGGCGAGAGCGGACTTGAACAGCTATCACCCCCTCATGCGCTCCTGGCTGCTCACCGAGGATCCTGATCTCGAATGGCTGCGCCCGAGCCCCCGATTCGTACGCTTCGAACGTGAGACGTATCCCCATGAGGCGCCCGATCGCGACCGGCCGCAGCGTCCGGTGTGGGCCGAGATGATGGCGTACGACCAGCAACTGCTGGGAGGCACCGCGCAGGTCATGGAACACACGTGGCGCCTGCGCGGGAAGCTCCTGCCCGCCGAGTCGCACCTGATCGCCCAGTGGTTCGTCACCGAGAAGCTGGTCTGGCAGTGCGTCCATCGGGTGGCCGCCAATCAAGGCCGGGACTGGCGCGACCGGGCGAAGCTCCTGCAGACCGTCCGGGCGCTCGCGGACTCGACACTGCTGGCGAAGTACGGCCTCCCCTCGAAGCTGCCCGAACTGGACGACCTCCTGGACGAGGCGACGTGGTTCGACATCGGGGAGGCCAAGGAGAGTCTCAAGGGATTCGAGCGAATCGTCGAGGAGCGGCTGGCAGTTCTGAGCCGGGCGATCGGCGGGCCGTCCAACTCGCTGTCACCCATCCTCCGAAGCGATCAGTGGGTGGAGGCGGTCAAGCACAGCGGGACGTTCCCCAATTTCGTGATGCAGGCCGCGGTCCATCAGGCGTGTGCGGACTACGAGAGCACCTGGCGGGCGCTGCGTGACCAGCTCGATCCCGAGGACCATGAGTTGGCCTTCTCCCGAGCGTTGCACGGGCTCCATGAACCGGACGGGGTGTGGCGGCTCCTCGCCACGGTCAGGACCAGGGTGCCGGCCGGCTTCCGTCACGCCGGCTGACCTCGGCACAGGCGGATCGCCCCGGCACAGGAAGAGACCCCCGCCGGCCAGAGCCGGCGGGGGTCAAGACGCGTGCGTCAGTGGTTGCGGGGGAAGCCCAGGTCCACGCCTGCGGGGGCCTCCGACGGGTCCGGCCAGCGGGTGGTGACTACCTTGCCGCGGGTGTAGAAGTGGATGCCGTCGTTGCCGTAGATGTGGTGGTCGCCGAAGAGGGAGTCCTTCCAGCCGCCGAAGCTGTGGTAGCCGACGGGGACCGGGATCGGGACGTTCACGCCGACCATGCCCGCCTGGATCTCCAGCTGGAAGCGGCGGGCCGCGCCGCCGTCGCGGGTGAAGATCGCGGTGCCGTTGCCGAACGGCGAGGCGTTGATGAGGGCCACGCCCTCCTCGTACGTGTCCGCGCGCAGCACGCACAGCACCGGGCCGAAGATCTCGTCCTGGTACGCCTTCGCCGAGGTCGGGACCTTGTCCAGGAGGGACAGGCCGATCCAGTGGCCGTTCTCGTGGCCGTCGACCGTGTAGCCCGTGCCGTCGAGGACGACCTCGCAGCCCTCGTCGGCCGCGCCCTTCACGTACGAGGCGACCTTGTCGCGGTGGACGGCCGTGATGAGCGGGCCCATCTCGGAGGTCGGGTCGTTGCCGGGGCCGATCTTGATCTTCTCGGCGCGCTCGCGGATCTTGTCCACCAGCTCGTCGCCGATCGCGCCGACCGCCACGACCGCCGAGATCGCCATGCAGCGCTCACCGGCCGAGCCGTACGCCGCCGAGACCGCCGCGTCCGCCGCCGCGTCCAGGTCCGCGTCCGGGAGGACCAGCATGTGGTTCTTCGCGCCGCCGAGGGCCTGGACGCGCTTGCCCGCCGCCGAGGCCGTGGTGTGGATGTAGCGGGCGATCGGGGTCGAGCCCACGAAGGAGATCGCCGAGACGTCCGGGTGCTCCAGGAGGCGGTCCACCGCCACCTTGTCGCCGTGGACGACGTTGAAGACGCCCTCCGGCAGCCCCGCCTCCGCGAGCAGCTCCGCGATCTTCAGGGACGGCGAGGGGTCCTTCTCGCTCGGCTTGAGGATGAAGGTGTTGCCGCACGCGATGGCGAGCGGGAACATCCACATCGGCACCATCGCCGGGAAGTTGAACGGCGTGATGCCGGCCACGACACCCACCGGCTGGCGGATCGAGGCCACGTCGACGCGGTTCGACACCTGCGTCGACAGCTCGCCCTTGAGCTGGGTGGTGATGCCACAGGCCAGGTCGACGATCTCCAGACCGCGGGCGACCTCGCCCAGCGCGTCCGAGTGGACCTTGCCGTGCTCGGCGGTGATCAGCTCGGCGATCGCGTCCCGGTTGGCGTCGAGGAGCGCGCGGAACTTGAACAGGATCGTGGTGCGCTGCGCCAGGGACGCCGTGCCCCAGGTCTCGAACGCGGTCTTCGCGGCGGCCACCGCCGCGTCGACCTCGTCGACCGAGGCGAGCGCCACCTGCGTGGTCACGGCGCCGGTGGCCGGGTCGGTGACCGGGCCCCAGTTGCCCGACGTACCCTCGACGGTCTTGCCACCGATCCAGTGGTTGACGGTCTTCGTCATGACGAATTGCTCCTTCAGAGATGGCGGCGTCGGGCGGTGACGTGCCGGTCGTACTCCTCCCGGGCCTTGACCGCCGACGGGCGGGTCGAGGTCTCGGCCACGGGCACATCCCACCATGCCTGGGCGGGAGGCGGGCCCGACACAGTGTCTGCCGTTTCGGTCTCCACGTAGACACATGTGGGGACGGTGGACGACCGCGCGTCGGCGAGAGCTTCTCGCAGGTCACGTACGGTACGGGGGGTCAGTACGCGCATCCCGAGAGAGGCCGCGTTGGCCGCCAGGTCGACCGGGAGCGGCGCGCCGGTGAAACCGCCGTCCCTCGCCCGGAAGCGGTACGCGGTGCCGTAGCGCTCACCTCCCACCGCCTCGGAAAGCCCTCCGATGGACGCGTACCCATGGTTCTGCAGGATGACCACCTTCAGGGGCAGAGCCTGCTGGACGGCTGTCACGATCTCGGTGGGATTCATCAGGTATGTACCGTCGCCCACCAGCGCCCACACCGGTCTGCCCGGCGCCGCGATCGCCACGCCGATCGCCGCCGGGATCTCGTAGCCCATGCACGAGTACCCGTATTCGACGTGGTACTGGTCCGAGGACCGGGCCCGCCACAGCTTGTGGAGGTCGCCGGGGAGCGAGCCTGCCGCGTTGATCAGGATGTCGCCGGCGTCCACCAGAGTGTCGAGTGCGCCGAGAACCTGCGCCTGGGTGGGCCGGGCCTCCTCGTCGGCGGTGGTGTACGCGGCGGTGACCCGCTGTTCCCAGCGGAGCTTCTCCTCCGCGTATTCGTGTACGTAGTGCTCGGCGACATGGTGCGGGTCGAGCAGCGCGTGGAGGCCCTCGAGGCCCTCGCGGGCGTCCGCGACCAGCGGCAGCGCGGCCATCTTGTGCGTCTCGAAGGCCGCGATGTTGAGGTTCACGAACCGGACGTCCGGGTGGGTGAACAGCGTTCCGGAGGCGGTGGTGAAGTCGGTCCAGCGCGTGCCGACGCCGATGACCACGTCGGCCGTGCGGGCCAGGTGGTCGGCGACCGCGGTGCCGGTGTGCCCGACGGCGCCGACGTCCTGCGGGTGATCGTGGCGCAGGGCGCCCTTGCCGGCCTGGGTGGAGGCGACCGGGATGCCGGTCAGGGAGGCGAAGGTGTCGAGCGCCTCCTCGGCGCCGCTGTACTTGACCCCGCCGCCCGCGACGATCAGCGGCCGGGTCGCGCGGCCGATCGCCTCGGCCGCCGCCTCCAGTTCGGCGTCGTCCGGCACCGGCCTGCGCACCCGCCAGACCCGCTCGGCGAAGAACTCCTCCGGCCAGTCGTACGCCTCCGCCTGCACGTCCTGCGGCAGGGCCAGGGTGACCGCCCCGGTCCCGGCGGGGTCGGTGAGGGCCCGCGCGGCGGCGAGCGCGGCCGGGATCAGCGCCTCGGGGCGGTTGATCCGGTCGAAGTACACGGAGACCGGGCGCAGGCAGTCGTTGACCGACACATCGCCCGCGTACGGGACTTCCAGCTGCTGGAGGACCGGGTCGGCGGGGCGGCCGGCGAAGGTGTCGCCGGGCAGGAGCAGGACCGGGAGGCGGTTGATCGTGGCGAGCGCGGCGCCGGTGACGAGGTTGGTGGCGCCGGGGCCGATGGAGGTGGTCACGGCGTGCGCGGAGAGCCGGGTGGACTGGCGGGCGTAGCCGACGGCGGCGTGCACCATGGCCTGTTCGTTACGGCCCTGGAGGTACGGCATCTCGTCGGCGTACTCGACGAGTGCCTGGCCGATCCCGGCGACGTTCCCGTGGCCGAAGATGCCCCAGGTCGCGGCGATCAACCGGCGGCGGACGCCGTCGCGTTCGGTGTACTGCGCGGCGAGGAACCGCGTCAGGGCCTGTGCGACGGTCAGCGTGGTCACTGCGGCCTCACCTGTATCCCTCCGTGTGGTCCGGGTGGAAGCAGATCTTCCATTCCCGGTCCGGTCCTGGTCCGGCCATCACGTTCAGGTAGTACATGGCGTGGGCCGGCTGCGCGATCGACGGGCCGTGCCAGCCGTCGGGTACGAGGACGGCGTCTCCGGTACGGACCTCGGCGAGCAGGTCGGCGCCGCCGGGACGGGACGGGGAGATCCGCTGGTAGCCGACTCCGTCGCCGGCGATCTCGTAGTAGTAGATCTCCTCGAGCTCCGACTCGACGCCGGGGCGGTGCTCGTCGTGCTTGTGGGGCGGGTAGGAGGACCAGTTCCCGCCGGGGGTGATCACCTCGACCGCGATCAGACGGTCGGCCTCGAAGACGCCTGCGGCGGCGAAGTTCCGTACCTGCCGGGCCTGGTTGCCGCTGCCGCGGGCCTCGACGGGTACCTCCGGCGCGGGGCCGTAGCGGGCGGGGAGTCGTCGCTCGCACTTCGCTCCTGCCAAAGCGAAGCGGCCTCCCGCACCGGAGGCGATCTGGACCCGTGCGTCGCGGGGCACGTAGGCGAAGTCGGTCACTCCGCCGAACACGCTCTCGCGGCCCAGGAGTTGAAGCGTCTGGCCGTCGATCTGCACCGTACAGCCGCCGGTGAGCGGAAGTACGATCCACTCGCTTTCCCCGGTGTCCAGGAGGTGGGTGGCTCCTGGAGCGAGGTCGAGGACGCGCAGTGCGGAGTGCTCCCAGCCGGCCCGCTCGGGGTCGACGTGGAGCGTGTACGGCCCGTGGGAGGCGCTCCCGGCGGGCAGATGGAGCCGGTGGTGCTGGTGGGCTTGGTGGACCTGGTGGTGCTCGTGGTGATCGTTCACGCGTGCAGGGTCCTTCCTACCGTCTCGCGCAGCAGCCGCGCAGCGGTATCGACGGCTCCGGCCACATCGCCGTCCTCGGGGTAGAGCAGGGCGCGGCCGACGACCAGGCCCCGGACGGTGGGCAGGCGCAGCGCGGTACGCCATTTCTCGTACGTGACGTCCTGGGCGTCCGGGCCAGGACCCGGGTCTCCGCCGAGGAGGACGGTGGGGAGCGTGGTGGCCGCGAGGGCGCGGGCCATGTCCTCGGGGTGGTCGGTGACGGGGACCTTGAGCCAGGTGTAGGCGGAGGTGCCGCCGAGGCCGGAGGCGACGGTGAGGGAGGTGATGACGGCCTCGGCGGAGAGGTCGTTGTGGAGCCTGCCATCGTGGTCGCGGTGGCAGAGGAAGGGCTCGACGAAGACGGGCAGGCCGAGGGCGGCCATCTCGTCGACGGTACGGGCGGCGGCGTGCAGGGTGTCGAGCGAACCGGGGTCGTCCGGGTCGATCCGCAGCAGCAGCTTGCCGGCGTCGAAGCCGAGCCGGGCGAGGTCCTGGGGGCGGTGGCCGGTGAAGCGGTCGTCGAGCTCGAAGGAGGCGCCGGCGAGGCCGCCGCGGTTCATCGAGCCGACGGCGAGGCGGTCGTCCAGGGCGCCGAGCAGGAGGAGGTCGTCGAGGATGTCGGCGGAGGCGAGGACGCCGTCGACGCCGGGTCGCGAGAGCGCGAGCCGCAGCCGCCCGAGGAGGTCGGCGCGGTCGGCCATCGCGTACGGCCGCGCCCCGACCCCGAGGGCGCCCCGCGCGGGGTGGTCGGCGGCGACGATCAGCAGCCGGTCCCGCTCCTCCAACAGCCCCCGCGTCCGCCGCCGCGCCGCCGCCTCGGCCACAGCCTCGGGCCGCCCCGCCCGCACCCCGACCAGCCACTCGACGTCGACGGGTTCGGGCCCCCCGGCCACGGGCACGGCCCGCGCGAAGCGCCTCCGGGGCGCGGGGTGCGCGGCACTGCGGAGGGGGTCGGGGGTGTTGGGGGGCTCAGGGGTGCGCGGGCCGGGGTCGGTCGGGGTGTCCTTCTCCCCCGCGGACGGCGAGGGGTCGGAAGGGACGGAGGGACCGGAACGGACGGACGGGGGCCCCGCCTTCGGGCCGCCCGCGCGGCGGTGGGCGGCTCGGGTGCGCCAGGTGTCGGCGGGGTCGTGGGTCATGGGGTGCGCTCCGGGAGCGTGCCGGTTCCGGTGGTGAGGGCCCGGTCGATCTCGTCGGCGTAGGGCATGGCCGGGGAGCAGGCGAGGCGGCCGGCCACGATGGCGCCCGCCGCGTTGGCCCGGCGCAGGGTGCGGTCCAGGTCCCAGCCGGCGAGCAGCCCGTCACAGAGCGCCCCGCCGAACGCGTCGCCCGCACCGAGGCCGTTGACCACGTCGACCGGCAGGGGCGCGACCTCCGCGCTCTCCCCGTCGGCCGTCACGGCGAGGACGCCCTTGGGACCCTGCTTGACGACCGCGAGCCGTACCCCGGCGGCAAGCAGCGCGCGGGCCGCCGCGTACGGCTCACGCTCCCCCGTCGCGACCTCGCACTCGTCCAGGTTCCCGACGGCGACCGTGGCCGAGGCCAGGGCCTCCCGGTAGAGCGGTCCCGCCTCGGCGGGGTCGGGCCACAGCGTCGGACGCCAGTCCAGGTCGAGCACGGTCAAGTCCGCGCCGCCACGCTCCCGCAGCGCGCCCAGCGTCGCCGTCCGGCTCGGCTCGACGCTCAGCCCCGTCCCGGTCACCCAGAACGCCCGGGCCGCCCGGATCGCCGCGAGGTCCAGCTCCTCCGGGCGGATCTCCAGGTCCGGCGCCTTGGGCTGCCGGTAGAAGTGGATCGGGAAGTCGTCGGGCGGGAAGATCTCGCAGAACGTGACCGGCGTCGGATACTCCCCGACCGCCGTCACCCACCGGTCGTCGACCCCGAAGCCCCGCAGCTCCTGGTGCAGGTACTCCCCGAACGGGTCCGCCCCCGTCCGGCTCACCAGCGCCGTCCGCCGGCCGAGCCGCGCCGCCGCGACGGCGACGTTCGCGGGCGAACCGCCCAGGAACTTCCCGAAGGTCTCCACCCGGGCCAGCGGAACACCGACCTGGAGCGGGTAGAGGTCCACCCCGAGACGCCCCATCGTGATCAGCTCGTACGGCTCCGGCTCCGCATCCACGCGCGCCACCTCTCACCTCGGCCCCGCACCCAGGTCTAGCCGTCCGCCCCGAACCCTGTCAACGCTATGTCCTTACATTCGGACGAGCGTCGCGACGCGTCTTGACCGTCGTTCCGGGCGCGGTCAAGGTGGCTGTCATGACGAAGCCGTCGCCGCTGTCCCGTATCCGTATCGGCTCCGCCCCGGACTCCTGGGGTGTCTGGTTCCCCGACGACCCCCGGCAGGTCCCCTGGCAGCGCTTCCTCGACGAGGTCGCCGAAGCCGGGTACGCGTGGATCGAGCTCGGCCCGTACGGCTATCTCCCCACCGATCCCGCCGTCCTGGCCGAGGAGACGGGCCGCCGGGGCCTGCGGGTCTCGGCGGGCACGGTCTTCACCGGGCTGCACCACGGCCCGGCCGTCTGGGAGAAGACCTGGGCGCATGTCGCGGACAACGCGGCGCTCGCGCGGGCGATGGGCGCCGAGCACCTGGTCGTCATCCCGTCCTTCTGGCGGGACGACAAGACGGGCGAGGTCCTGGAGGACCGCACGCTCACCCCCGAACAGTGGCGCGATCTCACCGGACTGACCGAGCGTCTGGGCCGCGAGGTACGGGACCGCTTCGGGCTGCGGATCGTCGTCCACCCGCACGCGGACACCCACATCGACAGCGAGGAGAACGTGGCCCGGTTCCTCGACACCACCGACCCGGACCTGGTCTCTCTCTGCCTGGACACCGGGCACTACGCGTACTGCGGCGGCGACAGCGTCAAGCTGATCGAGACGTACGGCGAGCGCATCGGCTACCTCCACCTCAAGCAGGTCGACCCGGAGGTCCTCGCCGGAGTGATCGCCGACGAGGTGCCGTTCGGCCCGGCCGTGGCCCGGGGCGTGATGTGCGAGCCGCCCTCGGGCGTGCCCGCCCTGGAACCGGTCCTGGCGGCGGCGCAGGCGCTCGACGTGGAGCTCTTCGCCATCGTCGAGCAGGACATGTACCCGTGCGAGCCCGACAAGCCCTACCCCATCGCGGTCCGCACCCGCCGCTTCCTGCGCTCCTGCGGAGCGTAGGAACCGCCGAAGCGCCTTCCGCCACGCCGATGTGACCATGCGTCACTTACGTCACATCCGTCCTCCTGTCGTCACACATGTCTCCATTACGCGGGCTTTACGTCACAGCCGTTCGACAGCCGCTCTCCTCCCGTTGGAAGGGGTCGTTGCAGGGGGCACAGGCTCAGTGATCGCCAGCGTCCGCCCCGCAGCTCCCCCGAACGGCACCCCCGCCGCGCCGCTGCGAGGCGGGCAGGGAGGTGCCACCCATGACGGACCGACGGCTCTGGTCGTACAAGGACATCGCCGCGCACATCAAGGTGCAGCCGGACACCGTCCGCTCCTACCGGAAGCACGGCCTCCTGCCACCGCCGGACCATGTCGAGTCGGGCAAGCCCTTCTGGTACGCCGACACGATCCACTCCTGGGTGGCCAACCGCCCCGGGAACCGGAACCGCCGGGACTGATCCGTCAGCCTCCGACGGGCTCCTTGTCCCGTTCGGCCACCGGCGCGGGGGGCGGCGTCACCGGGGCGCCGCCCTCGCTTATCCCGAACCGGTCGTGGAAGCGGCGCAACGGGCCCGGCGCCCACCAGGTCAGCCGGCCGGTCAGCTTCATCACGGAGGGCACGAGCAGGCTGCGGACCACCATCGCGTCCATCAGCACCGCGAGCGCGACCCCGAGGCCCAGCATCTTGGTGTTGGTCACCCGGGAGGTGCCGATGGCCACCATGACGACGGCGAGGATCACGGCGGCGGCGGTGATGAGGCCGCCGGTGCGGCGCAGCCCGAAGCGGACCGCGTGGTCGTGGTCGCCCGTCGCGTCGTACTCCTCCTTGATCCGGGAGAGCAGGAACACGCCGTAGTCCATGGAGAGTCCGAAGGCGACGCAGAACATCAGCACCGGCAGGTTCGTCTCGATGTCGCCGGTCGGGGTGAAGCCGAGCAGCCCGGAGAGGTGCCCCTCCTGGAAGACCCAGACGAGCGCGCCGAACATCGCCGTGAGGCTGAGGGCGTTGAGGACGACGGCCTGGATCGGGATCACCACACTGCCGGTCAGCAGGAAGACCAGGACCAGGGTGACGATCACGACGATCGCCAGCGCCCAGGGCAGCCGGTCGGCGATGGCGTCCTTGGAGTCGACGAGCACGGCCGCCTGGCCGGTCACCGAGGTGTCGAACGGGGCGGGCGTGGCCCGCAGTTCACCCACCACGCGCTGGGCGGTCTCGCCGACGCCCTCGCCCTCCGGCACCACGGTGAAGTACGCGTGGTTCCCCGCGCCGCCGCCCGTGCCGGCGGTCACGGGGCCGTCCACCCGGACGATCCCGTCGAGGGCCTGGATCCGCTCGCGGTACCCGGCGTACGCGTCTGGCGTGGCGCCGCCCTCGGCGAGGACGGTGAGCCCGCCGCCGGGGCGGCCGGGGAAGCCCGCGCGCAGTTCGTCCTGGACCACCCGGGACTCGGCGGTGGTGGGCAGCTGGCGGTCGTCCACCGTGCCGAAGTTCACGCCCAGGAAGGGCAGTCCGAGGAGGATCAGACCCGTGGCCGTGGCCACGGCGAACACCGGCGCCCGCCGCATGACGAGCGCCGCCGTCCGCGCCCACCCGGCCCCGGCCTCGCCGTCCTCCGTGCTCTTGCCCGCCGGCCCCGAAGCGGCGCGGCGGCGGAACAGGCGGCGCAGGTCGAGCGCGTTGACCCGGTCGCCGAGCAGCAGCAGCGCGGCGGGCAGCAGGATCAGCGCGGCCGCCGCCGCGAGCAGCACGACCGCGATGCCCGCGTAGGCGAAGGAGCGCAGGAAGTACTGCGGGAAGACGAGCATCGCGGCGAGCGAGACGGCGACGGTGAGCGCCGAGAACATGACCGTCCGCCCGGCGGTGCGCAGCGTGATGCCGATCGCGGTCCGGGGTTCAGCCCCGGCGGCGAGCTCCTCGCGGAAGCGGCGGACCACGAACAGGGCGTAGTCGATGGCGAGTCCGAGCCCGAGGGCGGTGGTGAGGTTCTGCGCGAAGACCGAGACGTCGGTGAACTCCGTGAGACCGCGCAGCACCGCGTTCGTCCCCAGGATGGCCACGATGCCGATCCCGAGCGGGAGCAGGGCGGCGACGGCGCTGCCGAAGACCATGACGAGCAGGACGAGCGTCACGGGCAGGGCGATCAGCTCGGCGCGCAGCAGGTCCTCCTGGATGACCGTCTGCATCTCGTGCTGCACGGCCAGCGGACCGCCGAGGGAGACCTCGACCGGCCCGCGCGCCCCCCGGTACTCCGGGGCGATCCGCTCCAGGATCTCGCCGGCCGCCTTCTCGTCGCCCTCGACCCGGGCGGCGATCACGGCCTGCCGGCCGTCCTCGGAGCGCAGGGCCGGGGCGCCGGTCCCCCAGTACGAGCCGATGCCGCTCACGCCCGGCTCCGCGTCGAGCCGCTCGGCGAGCCGACGGGCCTCGGCGGCCACGGCGGGGTCGTCGACCTTGCCCTGCCCCGCGTCCACGAGCAGGAGCAGGTTGGGCTGGGAGGCGGGGAACTCCCGCTCCAGGACCTGGGTCGCATACGTGGATTCGGCGTCCGGGTCCTCCCAGCCGCCGCTGCCCATCCGGTCGGCGACACCGCCACCCGCGAGGACGGCGAGCGCGGTGATCACGAGCGCGACCAGCAGGGACATCCGCGGCCGCGCCGTCACGAACCGCGTCCACGCCCCGTCCCGGGGACCTCCCGAAGAACCCGCCCGAGAGCCGTCACGGGACCCACCGGGCGACCCACCCGGCGGACCCGGCGGACCCGCCTGACCAGGCGATGCTTTCTTGACTTCGGCCATGACGCGGTGTCCCCTTCACCTGACCCGTGCGCTCCGCTCCCCGGCAGGCCGCATGGGTCGACCATTGCCATAAACTGGCAAACACGAGCGACCGCTCGCGTTTTCCAAGAATGCGAGCGACCACTCGCGTTTGTCAATCGCGTCGAGGAGGCTGTGGACAGCCATGTCCGAAGAACCGAAGCCGCGCCGCCGCCAGGCCCGCGGCGAGCGCCGCATCGCGCAGCTGCTCCAGGCCGCCGCGAATGTCTTCTGCACGCAGGGATACACAGCGACCAGCACCAACGCCATCGCCCGCGAGGCGCACGTCTCGCCGGGCACGCTCTACCAGTACTTCCCCAACAAGGAAGCCATCGCGATCGAGCTCGGCGACCGCCTCCTGCACGAGATGCGGGAGGCCCACGGCCAGGCCTTCACGCCGGAGAACCTCGCGCTGCCGCTGCCCGAGATGCTCGACGCCGTCGTCGACCCGATGATCGAGTTCAACTGCCAGAACCCGGCCTTCCTCGCCCTGATGCACGGCTCCGAGGTCCCCGGCCGGATCGCCGAGGAGCACGACGCCCTGCACGTCTCCCTCCTGGCCCGCATCCGGGACCTGCTGGGCCACTACATCCCGGACATGCCGGAGGCGGAGCGCGCCCTCGTCGCCGACATGACCTTCGCCGTCTTCAAGGGCGGCCTCGCCCTGGTCCTCGCCGCGCCCGAGGGCCCGGAGCGGGACGCGGCCTCCGCCGAGCTGAAGCGGGTGCTCTTCCGCTACCTCGACCCGATCGTCGGGGCGGTCGTCGGCTCGGTCGTCGGCCCTGTCGTCGACTCGGCGCTCGACCCCGGGAAGACCGTCACCACGACTCCGACCCACTGATCGTGTCCTTCGGCAGGGTCTTCTCGCCCGCCCCCGCCCGGATCTTCAGCGCGACGAGCGGGAAGACGAGGACCGAGAGCATCCCGGCCCCGACCAGCGCCGCCGCCTCGCCCGCCGAGAGCGCCTTGTCGTCCACGCCGATGGTGGTGATCGCGACGACGAGCGGCAGGGCCGTGGACTCGTAGAGCACGAGAGCTCCGCGCGCCTTGCGCGTCAGGTCGCGGGGGGCCAGGAACCAGACCGGGCCGCCGCGCACCACCAGGAACAGCAGCAGAAAGAGCGGCAGCAGGAGCAGCGTCCGGCCGCCGTCGAGGAGCGAGGCCAGATCGAACTCGATGCCGGTGACGATGAAGAAGACCGGCACCAGGAAGCCGAAGCCGACCGCCTCGACCTTCTCCAGGATCGCCGGCCCCGCCTCCGGCGCGGCGCCGGTCAGGACGAGCCGGGTGATCATTCCGGCGGCGAACGCGCCGAGCAGCACGTCGAGCCCGAGGGCCTGCGAGGCGCCCAGCATCAGCGCGAGCAGCAGGAAGACGAAGCGGACCGCGAACTGGCCGCTGGTGTGCAGGGTCTTGCGGATGACCGTCGAGAACCACGGCGGCCGCGGCCTGAGCGCCCAGAAGACGGCCCCCGCCGTGAGCGCCGCGAAGACGGCGAGCAGCGCCGTGGACTCGGCCGCGCCCCGGCCGCTCAGGAGCAGCGCCATCGCGATGATCGGCCCGAACTCCCCCACCGCGCCGAAGGCCATCACCACCGAGCCGAACCGGCCCTGCAGCTCGCCCGCGTCGCGCAGCACCGGCAGGACGGTGCCGAGCGCGGTGCTGGTGAGCGCCACACCGATGAAGACGCCGTTGTGGAAGCCGTCACCGAGGAGCACCCCGGTCCCGAGGCCGAGCGCCAGGGCGATCAGCCACGCCCACACTGAGCGCTTGAGGGTGTCGCCCCGTACCTTCCCGAACTCGATCTCGTACCCCGCGAGGAAGATCAGCATCGCGAGCCCGAGCTCGGAGAGTCCGTCGACGAGGGCGTCCGTGTGCGCCCAGCCGAGGACGTCGGGGCCGATCAGGATGCCGAGCAGGATCTCGAAGATGACGAGCGGGACGGGCAGCCGGCGCCCCGCCGCGTGGGCGAGCAGCGGCGCCAGGACGGCGATCGACATGATCAGGATCAACGTGGTCCCCGAATGCGACATATCGGGTATCTATCACCCTTGGCGCCCCGGCACGCAGGGTGACCTCCCCGAACCCACGTCGCATCGCCACCGGAGTGGAATTTATACCCCCTAGGGGTATAATCTGTGTTTCAGTACGAGTCCGCACCAGCACGCCCTCGAAGAGGAGACCGTCATGACCGCCGAGACGACGACCGCACTCACCACCGTGTACCAGGTCAAGGGAATGACCTGCGGGCACTGCGAGGGCGCGGTCTCCAGCGAGATCTCCGAGATCGCCGGGGTCTCCTCCGTCAAGGCCGTGGCCTCCACCGGCCAGGTCACCGTGGTCTCCGAGACCGCCCTCGACGTGGAGGCCGTCCGCGCCGCCGTCGACGAGGCCGGCTACGAGCTCGTCGACCAGGCCTAGGGCCTCTGGAGCCTCTCGTCCGGACCGACTCCCGAACCACCCCCGCAGGGCCGTACCGTTGACCGGTACGGCCCTGCTCCCCTTTGGAACCGCACATGACTCCGAGCACCGCGACCGCCACCGAGACGACCGAGCTCGTCATCGGCGGGATGACCTGCGCCTCCTGCGCCGCCCGCGTCGAGAAGAAGCTCAACCGGATGGAAGGCGTCACGGCGACCGTCAACTACGCGACGGAGAAGGCACGGATCGCGCACCCGCCGGAGACCGCCGTCGCCGATCTGATCGCCACGGTCGTCAAGACCGGATACACCGCCGAGGAGCCCGCGCCGCCGGCCCCGGACCCCGAGGACACCCCGGAGGGCACTCGGGCGCAGGACCCCGAACTGACCGCGCTCCGCCGCCGACTGACGGTCTCGGCCGTGCTGTCGGCTCCGGTCGTGCTGCTCGCGATGGTCCCGGCCCTCCAGTTCGACAACTGGCAGTGGCTCTCCCTGACCCTCGCCGCGCCGGTCGTCGTCTGGGGCGGGCTGCCGTTCCACCGCGCCGCCTGGACCAACCTCCGGCACGGCGCGGCGACCATGGACACCCTCGTCTCCGTCGGCACGCTGGCCGCCTTCGGCTGGTCGCTGTGGGCGCTGTTCTTCGGCGACGCGGGCATGCCGGGCATGCGCCACGGCTTCGACCTCACCGTCGACCGCGGCGAAGGCGCCTCCGCGATCTATCTGGAGGTCGCGGCAGGCGTCATCACCTTCATCCTCCTCGGCCGCTATCTGGAGGCCCGCGCCAAACGGAAGGCCGGCTCGGCGCTGCGCGCCCTGATGGAGCTCGGCGCCAAGGACGTGGCCGTCCTGCGGGGAGGTACGGAGGTACGGGTGCCGGTGGCCGAGCTGCGGGCCGGCGACCGCTTCGTCGTCCGCCCCGGCGAGAAGATCGCCACCGACGGCACGGTCGTGGAGGGCGCCTCCGCGGTGGACGCCTCCCTGCTCACCGGCGAGTCCGTCCCGGTCGACGTGACGGCCGGCGACCCGGTCACCGGCGGCTGCCTCAACACCTCCGGCCGGCTCGTCGTCGAGGCGACCCGGGTCGGCGCGGACACCCAGCTGGCCCGGATGGCGAAGCTGGTCGAGGACGCCCAGAACGGCAAGGCCGAGGTGCAGCGCCTCGCCGACCGGATCTCGGCCGTCTTCGTGCCCGTCGTCCTCTACATCGCCCTCGCCACCCTGCTGACCTGGCTGTTCGTGGTCGAGGACACCACCGGCGCGTTCACCGCCGCCGTCGCCGTACTGATCATCGCCTGCCCCTGCGCCCTGGGGCTCGCGACCCCGACCGCGCTCATGGTCGGCACCGGACGCGGCGCGCAGCTCGGCATCCTGATCAAGGGGCCCGAGGTCCTGGAGTCCACCCGGCGCGTCGACACGGTCGTCCTCGACAAGACGGGCACGGTCACGACCGGCCGGATGCGGCTGACGAAGGTGTACGCGTACGAGGGCGTGGACGAGGCCGAGCTGCTGCGCCTCGCGGGCGCCCTGGAGCACGCCTCCGAGCACCCGGTGGCCCGGGCGGTCGCGGCCGGCGCCGCCGAGAAGCTCGGCGAGCTGCCCGTACCGGAGTCCTTCGCGAACGCGCCCGGTCTCGGGGTGCGCGGCACGGTCGAGGGCCACGCCGTCCTGGTGGGCCGCCCGGCGCTCCTGGCGGCCGAGGGCGTCGAGGTGCCCGGAGTGCCGGAGCCGGGGGCCGTACAGGTCGCCTGGGACGGGCGGGCGCGCGGGGCGCTCACGGTCGCCGACGCCGTCAAGGAGACCAGCGCGGAGGCGGTCACGCGGCTGCGGGCGCTGGGCCTGACGCCGGTTCTGCTGACCGGCGACGGGCGGGCGGTGGCCGAGACGGTGGCGGCGGAGGTCGGCATCGACGCGGACCGGGTCTTCGCCGAGGTCCTGCCGGAGGAGAAGGTCGAGGTGGTCCGTCGCCTCCAGGCGGAGGGCCGGACGGTCGCGATGGTCGGGGACGGCGTGAACGACGCCGCCGCGCTCGCCACCGCCGATCTGGGCCTGGCGATGGGCACCGGGACGGACGCCGCGATCGAGGCGAGCGATCTGACGCTGGTCCGCGGGGACCTGCGGGTGGCGGCGGACGCCATCCGGCTCGCCCGCCGGACCCTGGCGACGATCAAGGGAAACCTGGGATGGGCGTTCGGTTACAACGTGGCGACGCTCCCGCTGGCCGCCCTCGGCCTGCTGAACCCGATGATCGCCGGATTGGCCATGGCCTTTTCGTCCGTCTTTGTCGTGACAAACAGCCTGCGACTTCGGCGCTTCACGTGAATTCACCTACACGTGACGCACAGGACCTTCACAAAGAGACCTAGATCACAGATATTTAGGGGTAACCATTCGGGCCGTTCGCGAGTCTAAGTGGGCGATGCCAAGAACGTCTTGGGGGACGTTCATGGGATGTCTTGGGGGACGTCTCAGGCAGCAGCGTTGGCCGGGGCACGTGCACCGGGGAGCTTTGAGCGGCCCTCCCGTACGTACGTACCCCGGCAGACCGCCCGCGTAGCTTCTGCTGAACCCGGCAGACGCCCGGCCCGGATCCCGTGGGGGGAATCCGCACCGGGGATATGGAAAGCGCCCCGCTCGTCGACCCGTGGGGGGATCGACAGCGGGGCGCTTTTCGTTGCGCGGAGGCGCGGCGAAGGCGCGCCTGCGGCCAGAGGCTCAGCGGCCCTCGACCGGGACGAAGTCGCGCAGGACCTCGCCGGTGTAGATCTGGCGCGGGCGGCCGATGCGGGAACCCGGCTCCTTGATCATCTCGTGCCACTGGGCGATCCAGCCCGGAAGGCGGCCGAGCGCGAAGAGCACGGTGAACATCTCGGTCGGGAAGCCCATCGCGCGGTAGATGAGGCCCGTGTAGAAGTCCACGTTCGGGTAGAGGTTGCGCGAGACGAAGTACTCGTCGGAGAGCGCGTGCTCCTCCAGCTTGAGCGCGATGTCCAGCAGCTCGTCGGACTTGCCGAGCGCGGAGAGGACGTCGTGCGCCGCCGCCTTGATGATCTTGGCGCGCGGGTCGAAGGACTTGTACACCCGGTGGCCGAAGCCCATCAGGCGGACGCCGTCCTCCTTGTTCTTCACCTTGTTGATGAAGGAGTCGACGTCGCCGCCGTTGGCCTGGATGCCCTCGAGCATCTCCAGGACCGACTGGTTGGCGCCACCGTGCAGCGGGCCCCAGAGGGCGGAGATGCCGGCGGAGATCGACGCGAACATGTTCGCCTGGCTCGAACCGACCAGACGGACGGTGGAGGTCGAACAGTTCTGCTCGTGGTCCGCGTGGAGGATGAGCAGCTTGTCGAGCGCGGAGACCACGACCGGGTCCAGCTCGTACTCCTGGGCCGGGACCGAGAAGGTCATGCGCAGGAAGTTCTCGACGTACCCGAGGTCGTTGCGCGGGTAGACGAAGGGGTGGCCGATCGACTTCTTGTAGGCGTACGCCGCGATCGTCGGGAGCTTGGCGAGCAGCCGGATCGTGGAGATGTGGCGCTGGTTCTCGTCGAACGGGTTGTGGCTGTCCTGGTAGAAGGTGGACAGCGCGGAGACCACGGAGGAGAGCATCGCCATCGGGTGGGCGTCCCGGGGGAACCCGTCGAAGAAGCGCTTGACGTCCTCGTGCAGCAGCGTGTGCTGGGTGATCTCGTTCTTGAAGGTCGCGAGCTCGTCGACCTTGGGGAGCTCACCGTTGATCAGCAGGTACGCCACCTCCGTGAAGGTGGAGCGCTCCGCCAGCTGCTCGATGGGGTAGCCGCGGTACCGCAGAATGCCCTGCTCGCCGTCGAGGTAGGTGATCGCGGATTTATAGGCGGCGGTGTTGCCGTATCCGCTGTCCAGGGTGACCAGACCGGTCTGGGCTCGGAGCTTCCCGATGTCGAAGCCCTTGTCGCCGACGGTGCTCTCGACCACCGGGTAGGTGTATTCACCGTCCGCGTACCGCAGTACTACAGAGTTGTCGCTCACGTCATCCCTCACCGACGTAGTGCCTCTTCTTCGAGGTGCCCTGACTGTCTCTACCATCCCCCATTTGGCTCAGGAGAGTGCACTCGGGGTCGACCATTGGGCCAATTGGCGGCACTCAGTGCCGCCAACCTGCTCATCTTGCCCCCTTCGCCCCGCTTCCGGAAGTCCGGGGTGGCCTTTCGCACCGTCGCCACCCGGCCGCCGCACGGGAGCTTCGCAGGCTGCAGCACGGCAGATCACCTGGCTGTCGAGAGCCGGTGGGCCAGTGCGGTGAAGCGTCTGCCTGCGGAAACCGTCCGTACGGCCTGGGCGATCGCCTTGCGGGAGCCGACCAGGACGACGAGCTTCCTGGCCCGAGTGACGGCCGTGTAGAGCAGGTTCCGCTGGAGCATCATCCAGGCGCTGTTGGTGACCGGGATCACGACCGCCGGGTACTCGCTGCCCTGCGAACGGTGGATCGTGACGGCGTAGGCATGGGCCAGCTCGTCCAGCTCGTCGAAGTCGTACGGCACCTCCTCGTCCTCGTCCGTGCGGACGGTCAGGCGCTGTTCGACGGTGTCGAGCGAGGTCACGACGCCGACCGTGCCGTTGAAGACGCCGTTGGCGCCCTTCTCGTAGTTGTTGCGGATCTGGGTGACCTTGTCGCCGACGCGGAAGACCCGGCCGCCGAACCGCTTCTCGGCCACGTCGGGGCGGGCGGGTGTGACGGCCTGCTGGAGCAGTCCGTTGAGCGCGCCCGCGCCGGCCGGGCCCCGGTGCATGGGGGCGAGAACCTGCACGTCCCGGCGCGGATCGAGACCGAACTTGGCGGGAATCCGCCGGGCGGCGACCTCGACGGTGACCCGGGCGGCGTCCTCGGTCTCGTCCTCCACGAAGAGGAAGAAGTCCGGCAGGCCGGTGGTGACGGGCGGCTCGCCGGCGTTGATCCGGTGGGCGTTGGTGACGACCCCGGACTGCTGGGCCTGCCGGAAGATCCGGGTCAGCCGGACGGCCGGAACCGGGCTGGCGGGCGCGAGCAGATCGCCGAGGACCTCCCCCGCGCCGACCGACGGCAGCTGGTCCACGTCCCCGACCAGGAGGAGGTGGGCACCGGGTGCCACGGCCTTGACGAGCTTGTTGGCGAGGAGCAGATCGAGCATGGACGCCTCGTCCACGACGACCAGGTCGGCGTCGAGCGGCCGGTCCCGGTCGTAGGCCGCGTCCCCGCCGGGCTTCAGCTCCAGGAGGCGGTGGACGGTCGAGGCCTCGGCGCCGGTCAGCTCGGCGAGGCGCTTGGCGGCCCGGCCGGTGGGCGCGGCGAGGACGACCTTGGCGCGCTTGGCCCGGGCCAGCTCCACGATCGAGCGGACCGTGAACGACTTCCCGCACCCCGGGCCGCCGGTGAGCACGGCGACCTTACGGGTCAGGGCGAGCCGCACCGCCTCCTCCTGCTCGGGCGCGAGCGAGGCCCCGGTGCGGTCGGCGAGCCAGGCCAGCGCCTTGTCCCAGGCGACGTCCTGGAAGGCCAGCATGCGGTCCTCGGAGGTCCGGAGCAGCCGGCCGAGCTGCCCGGCGAGGGACAGTTCGGCGCGGTGGAACGGCACCAGGTACACGGCCGTCACCGGCGCCCCCTCGGGCCCGGGCACCGACTCCCGTACGACCCCCTCGGGGTCCGCCGCGAGCTCGGCGAGGCACTCGATGACAAGGCCCGTGTCGACCTGGAGCAGCTTCACCGCGTCGGCGATGAGCCGCTCCTCGGGCAGGAAGCAGTGGCCCTGGTCGCTGGACTGCGACAGGGCGTGCTGCAGCCCGGCCCTGACCCGGTCGGGGCTGTCGTGCGGGATGCCGACGGCCTGGGCGATCCGGTCGGCGGTGAGGAAGCCGATGCCCCAGACGTCGGCGGCGAGCCGGTAGGGCTGGTTGCGGACGACCGAGATCGAGGCGTCCGCGTACTTCTTGTAGATCCGCACGGCGATGGAGGTGGAGACGCCGACGCCCTGGAGGAAGACCATGACCTCCTTGATGGCCTTCTGCTCCTCCCACGCGGCCGTGATGTTCTTCGTCCGCTTCGGGCCGAGGCCCGGCACCTCGATGAGGCGCGCGGGGGCGTCTTCGAGGATGTCGAGGGTGTCCAGGCCGAAGTGCTGGGTGATGCGGTCGGCGAAGACGGGGCCGATGCCCTTGACGAGCCCGGAGCCGAGATAGCGGCGGATGCCCTGGATGGTGGCGGGCAGGACCGTCGTGTAGTTCTCGACCGTGAACTGTCTGCCGTACTGAGGATGGGAGCCCCAACGCCCCTCCATCCGCAACGACTCCCCCGGCTGGGCCCCGAGCAGCGCCCCGACGACCGTGAGGAGATCGCCGCCACCGCGCCCGGTGTCGACGCGGGCGACCGTGTACCCGCTCTCCTCGTTGGCGTACGTGACCCGCTCAAGGACCCCTTCGAGCACCGCGTGACCGTGACCCCGACCCTCGTTGGACATGCCCCGAAGGTAGCGAAGGGCACGGACATCGAGGGCGGGATGAGCGGGAGCCTGTGGACAACCCGCGGCTGTGGAGCCTGCTGCCCGCCGACGTGCCGACCGGGCACCGGAACCGTAGCGTTTCCGGCATGAGTGATGAATCGTTCCAGGACGACGTGCTGCACGAGCTGGGCGACGACCGGCTCCAGGAGATAGCCGGGCTGCTCGGTACGGACGCGGCCGGGGCGCAGGAAGTGGTGGGCAGTTCGGTGTCCGCGCTCTCCGGGGAGCTGCGGCAGGCGGCCTCCGAGCCCGGCAGCGCGGACGAGGTGCGGCAGGCCGTCGAGGAGGCCACGTCCGCCGAGCCGCCGCTCCAGGGAGTGGCGGGCTTCGGCGGCCTGGTGAGCGGCGGCCTCATGGCCGGGGTGCTCGGCAAGCTGGCGAAGCCCGCGGCCAACGCGGTCGCCAAGAAGACGGGCCTCCCCCCGGCGACGGTCTCCCGCGCGATCGAGCTCCTTGTCCCCGTGGTCCTCGCCGTCATCACCAGGCGCGCGGCGGGCAAGAAGGCGGGGGCCGGAGGCCTGGGCGACATCCTGGGCGGCGGGGGCCCGAAGAAGTAGCCCCCACCACGACAGGAGAGGTCAGCCCACCTCTCGTACAGGAGACGTCAGCCCACCTCTCGTACGAAGCCCGCCGCCGTCTCCTCCAACACCTCCACGCCGTTCCTGGCCCACAGCTCGTCGTTGAAGAGCTCCACCTCGATCGGGCCCGTGTACCCGGCCGCCTCCACGAGGGTGCGCCAGCGCCGGAGGTCGATCGCACCGTCGCCGAGGGGGCCGCGGCCGTTGAGGACGCCGGCCGGCAAGGGGGTGGTCCAGTCGGCCAGTTGAAAGGCGTGGATGCGGCCCGCCGCGCCCGCGCGGGCGACCGCCGCCGGGGCGCGGTCGTCCCACCAGACGTGGTACGTGTCGACGACCACGCCCACCTGCGCGGCGGGGAAGCGCTCGGCGATGTCCAGCGCCTGGTCCAGGGTGGAGACCGCGCAGCGGTCCGCCGCGTACATCGGGTGGAGGGGTTCGATCGCGAGCCGGACACCCCGCTCCCCCGCGTACGGGGCGAGTTCGGCGATCGCCTCCCCGATCCGGGCGCGGGCGGCCGTCAGGTCGCGGCTGCCCGGGGCGAGGCCGCCCGAGACCAGGACCAGGGTGTCCGTGCCCAGGGCCGCCGCCTCGTCGATCGCCGCGCGGTTGTCGTCCAGCCCCTGGGCCGTCGTGAAGAAGCCGCCCCGGCAGAGCGACGTGACCGTCAGGCCCGCGTCGCGTACGAGCTTCGCCGTCGCCTCCAGGCCGTACTCCGCCACCGGCTCCCGCCACAGGCCCACGCCCGGGACGCCGAGCCGAACGCAGTTCGCCACAAGGTCCGGCAGGGACAGTTGCCTCACGGTCATCTGGTTGATGCTGAAGCGCGCGAGAGGGTGGTTCCCCGCTTGGTTCACTGCTTGGTTCACTGCTTGGTTCACTGCTCGACTCCGTACACCGTCAGAAGGGACAGCATCCTCGACTCCGCCCGCTCCGGATCCGGGAACAGGCCGAGGCCGTCCGCCAGTTCGTACGCCCGGGCCAGGTGCGGCAGCGAGCGCGCCGACTGCAGGCCGCCGACCATCGTGAAGTGGTCCTGGTGGCCGGCCAGCCACGCCAGGAACACGACTCCCGTCTTGTAGAAGCGGGTCGGCGCCTCGAAGAGGTGCCGGGAGAGTTCCACGGTCGGGTCGAGCAGCTCCCGGAACCCCTTCGCGTCCCCCGTGTCCAGGATCCGTACGGCCTCCGCCGCCAGCGGGCCCAGCGGGTCGAAGATGCCGAGCAGCGCGTGGCTGAAGCCCCGGTCGTCGCCCGCGATCAGCTCGGGGTAGTGGAAGTCGTCGCCCGTGTAGCAGCGGACGCCCTCCGGGAGGCGGCGGCGCAGCTCGATCTCGCGCTGGGCGTCGAGCAGGGAGACCTTGATGCCGTCGACCTTGTCCGGGTGGGCCGCGATGACCTCCAGGAAGGTCTCGGTCGCCGCGTCCAGGTCGGCCGAGCCCCAGTACCCGCCGAGCGCCGGGTCGAACATCGGGCCCAGCCAGTGCAGGATCACCGGCTCGGTCGCCTGGCGCAGCAGACCCGTATAGGTGTCGAGGTACTCCTCCGGGCCCCCGGCCGCCGCCGCGAGGGCGCGCGAGGCCATCAGGATGGGCTGGGCGCCGGCCTCCTCGACGAGCGCGAGCTGCTCCTCGTACGCCGCGCGGATCGCCACCAGGTCCGCGGGGCCGGTCAGTTGGTCCGTGCCCACGCCGCACGCGATCCGGCCGCCGACCGCCTTCGCCTCGGCCGCCGAGCGGCGGATCAGCTCGGCCGCGCCCGCCCAGTCCAGGCCCATCCCGCGCTGGGCGGTGTCCATGGCCTCGGCGACGCCCAGGCCGTGCGACCAGAGGTGGCGGCGGAAGGCGAGCGTGGCGTCCCAGTCGACGGCCGCCGGGCCGTCGGGGGTCGTGTCGGCGTACGGATCGGCGACGACGTGGGCCGCGGAGAAGACCGTACGGGAGGTCAGGGCGCCGCCCACGGGGGCGAGGGGGCGCGCGGGGCGCGGGCTGTACTCCCGTACGCCGCCGGTCGCGTCGGGCAGCCGGATCACAGCGTGACCTCCGGGACGTCGAGGCGCCGGCCCTCGACAGAGGAGCGCAGCCCCAGTTCGGCGAGCTGCACACCGCGCGCGCCCGCGAGCAGGTCCCAGTGGTACGGCTCGTCCAGGACCACGTGGCGCAGGAACAGCTCCCACTGCGCCTTGAAGCCGTTGTCGAACGCGGCGTTGTCCGGGACCTCCTGCCACTGCTCGCGGAAGGGCTCGGTCGCCGGGATGTCCGGGTTCCAGACCGGCTTCGGGGTGGCCGAGCGGTGCTGGACGCGGCAGTTGCGCAGGCCGGCGACGGCCGAGCCGTGCGTGCCGTCCACCTGGAACTCCACGAGCTCGTCGCGGTTGACGCGGACCGTCCAGGAGGAGTTGATCTGGGCGACCGCGCCGCCCTCCAGCTGGAAGATGCCGTACGCGGCGTCGTCGGCGGTCGCGGAGTACGGCTTGCCGTCCTCGTCCCAGCGCTCCGGGACGTGGGTGGCGACGTGCGCGGTGACGCTCGTGACCCGGCCGAAGAGCTCGTGGAGGACGTACTCCCAGTGCGGGAACATGTCCACGACGATCCCGCCGCCGTCCTCGGCGCGGTAGTTCCAGCTGGGGCGCTGGGCGTCCTGCCAGTCGCCCTCGAAGACCCAGTAGCCGAACTCGCCGCGCACGGAGAGGATCCGGCCGAAGAAGCCGCCGTCTATCAGCCGCTTCAGCTTGAGCAGGCCCGGCAGGAAGATCTTGTCCTGGACGACGCCGTGCTTGACGCCCTTCTCGGCGGCGAGCCGGGCCAGGTCGAGGGCGCCCGCGAGGTCACCGGCCGTGGGCTTCTCGGTGTAGACGTGCTTGCCGGCGGCGACGGCCTTGCGGATGGCCTCGACGCGGGCCGAGGTGACCTGGGCGTCGAAGTAGATGTCGACGGCCCGGTCGGACTCGTCGGCGAGCACGGCGTCCAGGTCGGTGGACCACTCGGTGAGGCCGTGCCTCTCGGCGAGCGCGCGCAGCGCGGACTCGCGGCGGCCGACGAGGACGGGTTCCGGCCAGAGGGTCGTGCCGTCGCCCAGGTCGAGGCCGCCCTGCTCGCGCAGGGCGAGGATCGAGCGGACCAGGTGCTGGCGGTAGCCCATGCGTCCGGTGACGCCGTTCATGGCGATACGGACCGTCCTGCGTGTCACGAAGGTGCCTCCATCACGTACACAACCTCAAACAGAAAGCGCTTTCTACGAACGAAGACGCTAGCCTGCCGACAACACACCGGACAAGGGGTCCGCCGGACTCTCCTCGACGCCCCCGACCCGGCTCTCGCTCCGCTCTCGCCCGCTCTTCCCGGAGGTACGCGATGACCGTCACGCTGTCGGATGTGGCCGCGCGTGCCCAGGTGTCCCCCGCCACCGTCTCCCGTGTCCTGAACGGCAACTACCCGGTCGCCGCCTCCACAAGGGAGCGGGTGCTGCGGGCGGTGGACGAGCTGGACTACGTCCTGAACGGGCCCGCGAGCTCGCTGGCCGCCGCCACCTCGGACCTGGTCGGCGTCCTCGTCAACGACATCGCCGACCCCTTCTTCGGGATCATGGCGGGCGCGGCGCAGAACGCGATCGGCGAAGGGGCGCCGGGCCGTGCGGGTGGCGAGAAACTGGCGGTCGTCTGCAACACGGGCGGCTCCCCGGAGCGCGAGCTCACCTACCTCACACTGCTCCAGCGCCAGCGCGCCGCCGCCGTCATCCTGACCGGCGGGGCCCTGGAGGACCCGGACCACGTGGCGGCGGTCTCGACGAAGCTCGCGAAGCTGACGGACGCGGGGACCCGGATCGTGCTGTGCGGCCGGCCGCCCGTGGCGGGGGACGCGAGCGTGGCGGCGCTCACCTTCGACAACCGGGCGGGCGCGCGCCGGCTCACGGAGCACCTGCTCTCGCTCGGCCACCGGCGGATCGGTTACGTGGCGGGGCCCGCGGACCGGACGACGACCCGGCACCGCCTGGAGGGCCACCGGGACGCCCTCGCGGCGGCGGGGCTGCCCGAGGGACCGACGGTGCACGGCCCGTACGACCGGCGCTCGGGCTACGACGCCACGCTCGAACTCATGCGGCGGGAACCGGCGTTGACCGCCGTCCTCGCGGCCAACGACACGGTCGCGCTGGGCGCCTGCGCGGCGCTGCGGGACCAGGGGCTGCGGATACCGGAGGACGTCTCGGTCGCGGGCTTCGACGACCTGCCGTTCTCGATCGACGCGGTCCCGGCGCTGACGACCGTACGCCTGCCCCTGCACGAGGCGGGCGCCCGCGCGGGCCGGCTCGCGGTCGGCACGGAGGAGCCCCCGCCGGGCGGCGTGACGACGATCCCGGCGGAACTGCTGGTACGGGAGTCGACGGCGCGCCCGCGGGGGTGAGGGGGCGCCCAAGGGCCTGACGAGGCGCCCGCGAGGCGCCTCTCAGGTTCGCGCGTGGGCAGGCACCTCCGAGGCCGGGTCCATAGCCGCGTCCCCCTTCGCCGTGCCCGCCGCTCGACCCCACGTCAGCGTCGACAGCGCCACTCCCCCGACCAACAGCGCCGCCGCGCACCAGCGCAGGGGTGAGACGCCCTCGCCCAGGAACAGCGCCGCCGAGGACATGCCGAAGACGGGGACCAGGAGGGAGAACGGGGCTACCGAGGACGCCGGGTAGCGGCGCAGCAGCCAGCCCCACGCGCCGAAGCCGAAGACGGTGACGACCCAGGCGCAGTAGACGATGACGCCCGCGCCGGTCCAGTCGAGCCCGCGCAGCGCTTCGAAGTCGCGCTCCGGCCCCTCCAGGAGGAGCGAGAGGGCGAGCAGCGGCAGCACGGGCACGGTGCTGACCCAGACCATGAAGTTGAGGGCGTCGGGCGGGGACGCCTTGCGGGTCAGGACGTTGGAGACGCCCCAGCAGGCCGCCGCCGCGATGCACAGCGCGAAGCCCACCAGCGGCCCGGACGCGCCCTCGTCGACCGCCGCGACGCCGATGCCCGCGAGTGCGACCGCCATGCCCGCGATCTTCACCTTCCCGGGCCGTTCGCCGAGCGCGACGAAGGCGAACAGGGCCGTGAAGACCGCCTGGATCTGCAGGATCAGCGAGGAGAGCCCGGCGGGGGCGCCGAGGTCCATGCCCGTGAAGAGCAGCCCGAACTTCGCCACGCCCAGGGCGAGTCCGACCCCCACGATCCACTTCCAGGCGACCGTGGGCCGGCCGACCAGGAACACCGCGGGCAGCGCGGCGACGAGGAAGCGGAGGGCGGAGAAGAGCAGCGGCGGGAAGTGGTCGAGGCCGATCTCGATGACGACGAAGTTGACTCCCCAGACGGCGGCGACGAACGCGGCCAGGGCGATGTGGGCAGGGCGCATAAGAAAGAGCGTCACCCATCCCCATCGTGTAGCACCAGCGCGTATCTCTTCATGGTTGGATGAAGCAACACTTCATCCAGAGCCACGCCCGCCTCGCCGAACCGAGGCGCCCCGAGGCGCCCCGAGAAGCCCCGAGGAGCCCGCCCATGCTCGATCTCGGCCGCCTGCGCGCCCTTCACGCCGTCTCCGTCCACGGGTCCGTCGGCGCCGCGGCCGCCGCTCTCGGGTACACCCCGTCGGCCGTCTCCCAGCAGATCGCGAAGCTGGAGCGGGAGACCCGTACGACCCTGCTCGAACGCCGGGGCCGCGGGGTCAGGCTCACCGACGAGGCGTACCAACTGGCCGCCACCGCCGAGCAGTTGCTGTCGATCGTCGAGCAGGCGGAGGTACGGCTCGAAGAGCGCCGCGGGCTGCCCGCCGGGCGGCTCTCGATCGGCTGCTTCGCGAGCGCGGCACGCGGCCTGATGCCCCGGGTCCTCGCCGATCTGGCGGCCCGGCACCCCGCGCTCGACGCCCGCCTGACGGAGGTCGACCCACACATCTCCATCGAGCTCGTCGGACGGGGAGTGATCGACCTCGCCGTCGCCCACGACTGGGACATCTCTCCGATGCCGTCCCCGCCCGGGCTCGAACAGGCGGTGATCGGCGACGACCTGTGCGACGTCCTCGTCCCCCACGGCCATCCGCTGGCGGGCCGGGCGTCGGTACGGCGGGAGGAGCTGGCGGAGCAGCGGTGGATCACGCAGCCGCCGGGCTCCGTCTGCCACGACTGGCTGATGCAGACCCTGCGGTCGACCGGCTGTGAACCGCACGTCGTTCACCAGGCCGAGGAGAACCACACCCAGGTCGCCCTGGTCGCGGCCGGTCTCGGGATCGCGATGGTGCCGCGCCTCGGGCGCGGGACGCTGCCGCCGGAGGTGACCCCGGTCCGGCTCGACCCGGTGCCGAGGCGCCGGCTGCACGCGCTCTGGCGTACGGGCGCGGCCCGCCGCCCGGCGATCACCGAGACCGTCAGGACGCTTCAGGAGCACTGGCCGCGGGTGGCGTCGGAGGCGACCTGAGGGGCCGATTCCTGCTCAGGTCCTTGACCTGGCAGTTACTTTCGGGCTATCCGTGCTCCTTGGAAGTTTCCTTCACCGACTTCCCTCCCCATCCCGCACGGCCGGAAGGAGCATCAGTGCACCACCGCGCCCCCGCCACCTCTCCCTCCCCCACCCCCTCTGCCTCTGCTTCCCCCTCCCGACGCACCCTTCTCACGGTCTCCGCCGCGGCCGCCGCGGCCGCCGTCACCGGAGTCGGCACCCCCGCCCAGGCGGCCGGCGACGCGTCGAGCGAGCGCACGCTCCAGGCGCTCATCTCCCGGATGTCCCTCGAAGAGAAGGTCGGCCAGCTCTTCGTCATGCGGGTGTACGGCCACTCCGCCACCGCCCCCGACCAGGTCGACATCGACCTGAACCTCAAGGAGATCGGCGTCCGCACCGCCGCCGAGCTGGTCGAGAAGTACCACGTCGGCGGCGTCATCTACTTCTCCTGGGCGCACAACACCCGCGACCCGCACCAGATCGCCGACCTCTCCAACGGCATCCAGCGGGCCGCCCTCGCGCAGCCCACGCCCGTCCCCGCCCTCATCTCCACCGACCAGGAGCACGGCATCGTCTGCCGGGTCGGCGAACCGGCCACCCTGGTCCCCGGCGCGATGGCGCTCGGCGCCGGCGGCTCCCGCTCCGACGCCCGCGAGGCCGCCCGGATCGCGGGCGCCGAACTGGCCGCCGTCGGCATCCGGCAGAACTACGCGCCCGTCGCCGACGTCAACGTCAACCCCGCCAACCCGGTCATCGGCGTCCGCTCCTTCGGCTCCGACCCGGAGGCCGTCGCCGACCTGGTGTCCGCCCAGGTCAGGGGGTACCAGTCGGCCGGGGTCGCGGCGACCTCCAAGCACTTCCCCGGGCACGGCGACACCGCCGTCGACAGCCACTACGGCCTGCCGACCATCACCCACACCCGCGAGCAGTGGGCCGAGCTCGACGCCCCGCCGTTCCGCTCCGCGATCGCCGCCGGCATCGACTCGATCATGACCGCGCACATCGTCGTCCCCGCGCTCGACCCGAGCGAGGACCCGGCGACCCTCTCCCGCCCCATCCTCACCGGCATCCTGCGCGAACAGCTCGGCTACGACGGCGTGGTGGTGACGGACTCCCTCGGCATGGAGGGCGTACGGACCAAGTACGGCGACGAGCGCGTGCCCGTCCTCGCGCTCAAGGCCGGCGTCGACCAGCTGCTCAACCCGCCGAAGCTGGACATCGCCTGGAACGCGGTCCTCAAGGCCGTCCAGGACGGCGAGCTGACCGAGGCCCGGCTAGATGAATCGATCCTGCGGATCCTGCGCCTCAAGGCGAAGCTGGGGCTCTTCCGCCGCCCGTACGTGACCGGCGGCGGAGTGGACCGTACGGTCGGCACCCGCGGGCATCTCGCCCGGGCCGACCGGATCGCCGAGGCCACCACCACCCTGCTCCTCAACGAGCGCGGCTTCCTGCCGGTCAGCCGCCGCAGCCACTCCGCGGTCCTGGTCGTCGGCGCCGACCCGGCCTCCCCCTCGGGCACCACCGGGCCGCCGACCACCACCCTGGCCGGCGAGTTCACGGCGCTCGGCTTCACCGCCACCGCGCTGTCCACCGGGATCACCCCGACCGCGGCGAAGATCGAGGAGGCCGTGGCGGCCGCCGCCGGCAAGGACCTGGTCGTCGTCGGCACGTACAACGTCTCGGCGACCAGCCCCCAACGCACCCTCGTCGACCGCCTCGTGGCGACCGGGGTGCCCGTCGTGACGGTCGCGATCCGCAACCCGTACGACATCGCCCAGCTCCGCGGACAGCGGGCCACGCTCGCCGCGTACTCCTGGACCGACGTCGAACTCCGCGCCGCCGTCCGGGTGATCGCCGGACACGCCCGGCCGCAGGGCCGTCTGCCCGTTCCCGTGCAGCGTGCGGACGATCCGGCGCGGGTGCTGTACCCGGTCGGCCACGGCCTGTCCTACGCGAGACGTAACCAGTGACGCAGGCCCCCCGTTCTCCCTGGCGTCCGCCCGCCCCGGCGGGCGACGCTGGAACCGAGGAGAACGGGGGTCTCTCATGCGCGCTCTCTCAAGCCCCGCGGTGTGGACGGCGGGGCTGCTCCTCGCCCTGACCGGATGCGCCCTGACCGGATGCCAACAGGCCCCCGACGGCGGGCCGCCGCTCCCCGTCACGTACACGAGCACACCCCACGACCCCGGGGCCTCGTTCCTGGGGCCCGGGGACTGCTCCACGCGCGGGACGGTGTTCCGCGAGGTGCCGTGCACGAGCGAGAGGGCCGTCGCACGGGTGACCACCCGGTACCAGGGGCTCACCTCGGACGCCCCGAGCTGCCCGCCGACCACGGACTTCGTCCTGCACGTCTCGGAGAGCCGCCCGGCGGCGGACGAGAACGGCGACGGCTCGGTACCGCGCGGCTACGCCTGCATGCGGAATCTGGAACCGCCGCATCCCGGTGACCCCGGTCAGGGCGGCGGGCCGCACACCGTCGTCGGGGACTGCGTGGCGCCGACGGATTCCTCGGGTGCGGGGCGGGTGAAGGAGACCGCCTGCGACGGATCGGGGGAACGGCCACCCGCGTTCCGGGTCGCGTCGGCGGTCACCAGCCGGGACCACTGCCCGCCCACCACCGCACTGTTCGTGGCGCTGGGCGGGGAGCGCCCGGTGGGGTGCGCCCGGCGGCTGTGAAGCACGCCGGGCGCTGAAGCCGGGTCTACGGACGCAGACCGTGCTCCCTCTTCAGCTCGTCGTCCGTCGCGTTGTCGAGACGGGCGTCGAAGCGGGCCAGGGGCTGTCCGGCCTGGACGGCCGGGGCCTCGACGCCGGCCCAGGCGAGGATGCGGGCCGTGGCCTTGGTGCGCTCGGCCTCGACGAGACCGGCGACCTGGGCGCCGTGGTTGGCGCCGGGGGCCGTGAAGACGTAGCTGTCACGGGCGCCCTTGCCGAGGCGGAACGGCTCGGCTCCCCACGGGTCGTTGCCGCCGTAGACGAAGAGCATCTGGTTCGCGTTGTGGCGGACCCAACTGTCGACGTCGCGCATGGCCGCCGGCTTGAACGTGGTCGGGATCTCGCGCGGGACGAAGTTCCGCGCGGGCTGGTAGCCGTACCGGGTCAGGCCGTTGAGGTGCGGGAGCTTGATGCCGGGCGAGCCCAGCTCGGTGGCGGCCTGGTAGTAGTACGGGGTGTACGGGTCGAGGCCCTGGTCGGTGTAGAAGGACCAGCCCGAGTAGGCGTCGATCGTCTGGTAGACGGTGTCGTCGCTCGCGGTGGCCGCGTCCGGCACGTCGGCGCAGACGTCCTGGCCGTAGTACTGCCAGAAGCCCCAGACGAAGTCCAGGACGACGGCCTCGTACGCCTTGTCCAGGGAGCCGACGGTGTTGAAGGTCGCGCCCTCGGTCTCCGCCCACTCCTTGTACTTCTTCTGCAGCGGCTCGCGGCGGATCAGCGCCTCGCGCTGCATCGCGTTGAGCCGGTCGCGGCACTCCTTGGTGCCGACGGTCTCGAAGAACCGGTCGTAGGCCGAGTCCTCCTTGTTGTTCACGTCGTTCGGCGCCACGTAGGCGACCACGCCGTCCATGTCACGGGGGTAGAAGCGCTCGTAGTACGTCGCCGTCATACCGCCCTTGGAGGCGCCGGTGGAGAGCCACTTCTTGCCGTAGATCTTCTTCAGCGCGGTGAAGATACGGTGCTGGTCGCTCGCGGCCTGGTAGATGTCCAGCTTGGTCCAGTCGGCGGGCTGCGGCCGGGACGGCGTGAAGAAGCGGTACTCCATGGAGACCTGGTTGCCGTCGATGATCCGGGTGGGCTCGCGGCGGCTGGGGGTGGTGCTCAGGCCGTAACCGCTGGTGTGGAAGACGGTCGGCCGGTCGGTGTCCTTGTGCAGCAGCGAGAGCCGCTGCTTGAACGTGCCCTTCCAGGGGCGGCGGTGGTCCACCGGCTGGGTGTACTCGAGGACGAAGTAGCGGTAGCCGGCGTACGGCTTCTCCTCGATGAGGCTCATCCCGGGGATCGCCAGGATGCGGTCCTTGATGTCCGTACCGACGGCGCTGTCCGCGACGGCGGTCGGACTGCCGGTGGCCGGCTCGGCGGCGGTGGCCGCACCACCCGCGCCGACGGTGCCTATGAGCACCGTGAGCGACATCAGCCATCTCAGCGACTTGCGCATTCACCCTCCCCTTGGTTCACAACGGTGTCGCGAACCTAGCGGGGTCAACGTGCGTACCGCCAGACCCAGTTGCTCCTTACCCGCGATCAAGATCTGTGTAGCCATCACCTAAACTCCCGCAAGCCATGCAGCACAAGGCACGACACGGGAGGACACGTATGAGGAGGAGTTACAGGGTGAGGGCGAAGGTGGCGCTCATGGCCACCGTCGCCGCGTCACTGCTGGCGACAGGGATGGCGGCACCGGCGCAGGCCGCCGCCGACCCCGGCCTCGAACTCTCCAACTTCGAACTGCGCCCGCTCTCCAACAAGGCGGAGCTCGAGAGCCGAATATCCAAACTCAAAGCCGACCTGCCCAACATTGGCGTGAACTCGCTGCTCAAGGAGGCGCAGACGAGCGGCCGTTCGGGCCAGTGGAGCAACGGCGTCTGCAACGCGGCGGCCGTCGAGCCCGGCACGACCCCGCAGGGCTTCGCGCGCAGCTTCTGCTTCGACGCCTCCGACAACGGCAACAGCGACTCGGAGTGGTGGCCGCAGGGCGTGACCACGGTCGCGGACGCCGACGAGGACCAGACCTGGGGCGACCCGGAGACCGGGTGGAACCCGGCGGACCACAAGCCGATGCTGGTGACCTGGTACAACAAGGACGACTGGACCGGCTCGGACAAGATCCCGGACGACGTCGACGAGGGCGGCACCAACACCGAACGCAAGGGCGTCCGGCTCTCGTTCATCGACTCCAGCACGGGGAAGTACGCCCACGTCCTGCTGGTGTACCCGTTCATCAACGACTCCGGCAACGCCAGCTACATGAGCGTCCGCACGTCGCAGCACTACTCGACGAGCCAGAAGCAGTACGGCTCGCTGCACGCGGGCGGGATCGTCTGGTACGGCTACTACCTGTACGTGGCGGACACGAACCGCGGCTTCCGCGTCTTCGACCTGCGCGACATCATCGACCTGGGTGCGCTGCCGGCCGAGAAGTGGGGCAAGTCCAAGACGGCGATCGGCCGGCAGGACGGCGTGTACAACGCCCATGGCTACCGCTACATCCTGCCGCAGAGCGACGGCTGGACGAACGCGGCCTGCGACACGGTGGAGCCGGCGCCCGGCACTCCGTGCGACATGCAGGACGAGACGAAGACCTGCAAGGCCACGGACATCACGCCGAAGACCAGCTTCGCGAGCCTCGACCGTTCCTCGGCCACGCGGCACATCACCACGGGCGAGTGGTGCGAGAAGGCGGAGGTCACGGACGCGCTCACGACCGGCCGGATCATCCGCTGGCCGATGAACACCAGCGGCGGAACCCCGGCCCTGAACGCGAACGGCACCTGGGCGGCCGACTCGGCGTACCGCGTCCCGTTCGACTCGGCCTACGAGGACAACGGCGGCATCCAGGGAGCCGCCGTCATCGACGGCACGTACTACCTCAGCCAGAGCCGCGGCCAGAAGAACGGCAGGGTCCTCGTCGCCAGGCCCGACACAGCGACGGGCCGCCTCACCGAGACCTCCCCCCGCCGCATCTCCGCGATCGGCGTAGAGGACTACTCGGTCTGGCCCGGCACCCCTGACCGCCTCTGGACGGTCACCGAACACCCGGGCAAGCGAATGCTGTTCAGCGTGACGCCGTAGCTACGGGAGAAGGAGGCGCGCCCGGGTCGGCTTCGGCCGGTCCGGGCGCCGCATCGTCGACGTCACCCGCCCGTCAGCACAGCACCCACCCCGTCGATGCGCTCCGGCCCGCGATCGCGCCCGTGGCGCGGACGCAGCGGTTGAGGGCGTGGACGGTTATGGGGCCGGCCTGGCGGGTGTAGCGGCCGGTGTCTACTGCGGGGTGGCCGCCTCGGGGTTGGAGGGAGATCGACATCGCGCGGCGGGCGCCGGGGTGGGTGGCGACTGTGGTGGCGCAGACGTACTGGCGGCTGCGGTAGAGGCGGAGTTCGCCGCCCGGGAAGGCCACCGTCTTCGTCGGGCGGCCTGCGCAGAGCGAGGCGGCGTCGGCGCGCGCGACGGCTGGGCCGGCGAGGGTGAGGGTGGTGGTCGTGAGCAGGACCGCGAGGGCGTGGCCGAGCAGGCGGCGGCCGTGTTTCGTCACCTTGAACCCGAACAACACCTGGATCCCCTCCTGACTCCTTGCCGTACATGCGTACGACGCAGGAGGGGGCCAAGCGGTTGCGTCCTCGGTCCGCAGTCCTCAGAGAGCCCTTGCCGGCTCCTCCTCGCCGATGAAGGCCTTCCAGAGCTCCGCGTAGCTGCCGCCCCTCGCCAGGAGTTCGTCGTGGGTGCCGTCCTCCGCCACCCGGCCGTGGGCCATGAGGATCACACGGTCCGCGCGGGCCGCTGTGGTGAGGCGGTGGGCCACCACCAGCGTTGTGCGGCGGCCGGCCAGGCGGTCGGTGGCCTGGTTGACCTGGGCCTCCGTGGCCAGGTCCAGGGCGGCCGTCGCCTCGTCGAGGAGCAGGATGTCGGGGTCGACGAGCTCGGCGCGGGCGAGGGCGATCAGCTGGCGCTGGCCCGCGGAGAGGTTGCGGCCGCGTTCGGCGACCTCGTGGAGGTAGCCGCCGTCCAGGGTCGCGATCATGTCGTGTGCGCCGACCGCGCGGGCCGCCGCCTCGACCTCGGCGTCGGTCGCCTCGGGGCGGCCGTACGCGATCGCGTCGCGGACCGTCCCGGCGAAGAGGTACGCCTCCTGCGGGACCACGCCGAGCCGGTGGCGGTACGAGGTGAGGTCCAGGTCCTTGAGGTCCGTGCCGTCGGCCGTGACCCGGCCCGTGGTGGGGTCGTAGAAGCGGGCGACCAGTTTGACGAGGGTGGACTTGCCCGCGCCCGTCTCGCCCACGAAGGCGACCGTCTGGCCTGCCGGGATCCGCAGGTCGATGCCCGTCAGGGCCTCCTCCTCGCCGCCGTACGCGAACGACACGTCCTCGAAGGCGATCTCGCCGCGCAGGGAGAGGACGTCCAGGGGTTCGGGCGCCGCGGCCGTCGACGTCGGCTCCTGGAGCAGCTCCTGCATGCGCTTCAGGGAGACGGTGGCCTGCTGGTAGCCGTCGAAGACCTGGGAGAGCTGCTGGACCGGGGCGAAGAAGAGGTCGATGTAGAGGAGGTACGCGACCAGGGCGCCCGTGGTGAGGGTGCCGGCTTCGATTCTGTTCGCGCCGACGATCATCACCGCGGCCGCTGCCACGGAGGAGAGGAGGGTGACGAAGGGGAAGTAGATCGAGATCAGCCACTGGCCGCGGACGCGCGCTTCGCGGTAGTCGTCGCTGCGGGCCGTGAAGTGGGCGACGCCCGAGTGCTCGCGGCGGAAGGCCTGCACGATGCGGAGGCCGGAGACCGACTCCTGGAGGTCGGCGTTGACGACGCTGATCCGCTCACGCGCCAGTTCGTACGCCTTCACGCTGGAGCGGCGGAAGAAGTACGTGGCGACGGCGAGGACGGGGAGCGTCGCGAACACGACCAGGGCGAGCTGGAGGTCGAGCACGAGCAGCGCGCCCATGATGCCGAAGAAGGTCGTGACGGAGACGAAGGCGGTGACCAGACCCGTCTGGAGGAACGTCGACAGGGCGTCGACGTCCGTCGTCATCCGGGTCATGATCCGGCCGGTCAGCTCGCGCTCGTAGTAGTCGAGGCCGAGCCGCTGGAGCTGGGCGAAGATCTTCAGGCGCAGGGCGTAGAGGACGCGTTCGCCGGTGCGGCCGGTCATCTTGATCTCGGCGGTCTGCGCGAACCACTGCACGACGACGGTGAGCAGCGCGAGTGCGGAGGCGGCCCAGACGGCGCCCATCGCGAGCTTGTTCACGCCGTCGTCGATGCCGTGCCGGATCAGGACCGGCAGCAGCAGGCCCATGCCGGCGTCGACGGCGACGAGGCCGAGGCTGATGAGGAGGGGGACCTTGAATCCGCGCAGCAGGCGGCGCAGCCCGTAGGAGTCCTCGGGGGTGACCGCGCGGGCCTCGTCGATGTCGGGGGTGTCGGTGGCGGGCGGCAGCGCCTCGACGGCGGCGAGGAGTTCGGGGGTGGCCCCGGGGGTCTGGGACTCCTCGCTCTCGGCCTCCTCGCGGACCCAGAGGGTGGGGGTGATGCCGCGTTCGGCGTCGAACTCGGCATCGAGTTCGGCACGGAGGGTGCGGTCCTCGGGCAGTTCGACGGGGACGGTGTGGCCGGGCGAGACGCCGCCGAGCTCGTCGGGGTCGGTGAGGAGCCGTCGGTAGAGGGCGGAACGCTTCTCCAGCTCCTCGTGGGTGCCGATGTCGGAGAGCCGGCCGTCGTCGAGGACCGCGATCCGGTCGGCGAGGCCGAGGGTGGAGCGGCGGTGGGCGATGAGGAGGGTGGTGCGGCCGGCCATCACGGAGGCGAGGGCCTCGTGGATCTCGTGCTCCACGCGCGCGTCGACGGCGGAGGTGGCGTCGTCGAGGAGGAGCAGCCGGGGGTCGGTGAGGATCGCGCGGGCGAGGGCGACGCGCTGGCGCTGGCCGCCGGAGAGGGTGAGGCCGTGCTCGCCGACCTTGGTGTCGTAGCCGTCGGGCAGCTCGGCGATGAAACGGTCCGCCTGGGCGGCGCGGGCGGCGGTCTCGATCTGCTCCTGGGTGGCGTCGGGGTGGCCGTACGCGATGTTGGAGCGGACGGTGTCGGAGAACAGGAAGCTGTCCTCGGGGACGAGCCCGATGGCGGCGCGCAGGGAGTCCTGGGTGAGCTCGCGAACGTCGTGGCCGCCGACGAGGACGGCGCCGTGGTCGACGTCGTAGAAGCGCGGCAGGAGGAGGGAGACGGTGGACTTGCCGGAGCCGGAGGCGCCGACGACGGCGACGGTCTCGCCGGCGCGGATCTCGAGGGAGAACCCGTCGAGGACGGGCCGACCGTCCTCGTACGCGAAGCTCACGTCGTCGAACTCGACGGTCGCCTCGGCGTCGGCGGGCAGCTCCTTCGTGCCGTCCTTGATGACCGGCTCGGTGTCGATGAGCTCCAGGACGCGGTCGACGCCGGCGCGGGCCTGCTGGGCGACGGTGAGGACCATGGCGAGCATGCGGACGGGGCCGACGAGGGAGGCGAGGTAGGCGGAGAAGGCGACGAAGGTGCCGAGGGTGATCTGACCGCGGGTGGCGAGCCAGCCGCCGAGGGCGAGGACGGCGACCTGGCCGAGGGCGGGCACGGACTGGAGGGCGGGGGTGTAGCGGGCGTTGAGCCGGATGGTGCGGAGGCGTCCGGCGAAGAGCTTGCGGCTGGCCTCGCGGATCTTCCCGGTCTCCTGGTCCTCCTGCCCGAAGCCCTTGACGACGCGGACGCCGGTCACGGAGCCGTCGACGACGCCCGCGACGGTGGCGGCCTGGGCCTGGGCGTACCAGGTGGCGGGGTGGAGGCGGGCGCGGCTGCGCTTGGCGATGAACCAGAGGGCGGGGGCGACGGCGAGGGCGACGAGGGTGAGGGGGAGGGAGAGCCAGGCCATGACGGCCAGCGAGATCAGGAAGAGCAGGACGTTCCCGATCGTCATCGGGAGCATGAAGAGCAGGCCCTGGATGAGCTGGAGGTCGCTGGTGGCGCGGCCGACGACCTGCCCGGTGGACAGCTCGTCCTGCCGGCGGCCGTCGAGCCGGGTGATGGTGCCGTACATCTCGGTACGGAGGTCGTGCTGGACGTCGAGGGCGAGCCGGCCGCCGTAGTAGCGGCGGATGTAGGTGAGGACGTAGACGACGACGGCGGCGCCGACGAGAAGCCCGGTCCACAGGCTCAGCGACCGGGTCTTCGCACCGATGACGTCGTCGATGATGACCTTGGTGATGAGCGGTACGAGCGCGAGGACGGCCATCCCGGCGAGGGAGGACCCGAGGGCGAGCACGACATTGGCCTTGTACCGCCAGGCGTACGCACTCAGCCTCCGCGCCCACCCCTGCGCACGCGGCTCCCCCTGCCGCCCCGCCTGTTTCTGCCCCGCCACGGCCACGTGGTGCCTCCCGTTCGTCCTGCTCTACCGGAAGGCTCCAACACGGCTGGACTGCGATTTCATCCCGCCGCAACAAACTGTGGGGCAAGACCGGTCGCTGGTCCTAGGACCGTGGAACGTCAGACGGGGTACGGCCCCGGGGCCGGGAGCGTCGGACGCGGTACGGCCCCGGGGCCGGGAGCGTCAGACGCGGTACGGCCCCGTGACCGGGAGTGTCAGAGGTGCGTCGGCTCGAACATCCGCAGCAGGGCCGGGAGGACGACGACCGAGGGGCCCGGGGTGGCGAGGGACTTCGCGAGGTCCTCCGTCAGGGTCTCCGGGGTCGTGCGGAGGGCAGGGACGCCGAAGGACTCGGACAGGGCCACGAAGTCCGGGCGGGAGAGTTCGGTGGCCGTGGCCTCGCCGAAGGCCTCCGTCATGTACTCGCGCAGGATGCCGTAGCCGCCGTCGTCGACGATGAGCCACGTGACGTTCGAGCCGTACTGCTTCGCCGTCGCCAGCTCCGCGATCGAGTACATCGCGCCGCCGTCGCCCGAGACCGCGAGGACCGGGCGCGTCGGGTCGGCGGCCGCCGCGCCGAGGGCGGCGGGGAAGCCGTAGCCGAGGCCGCCGGCGCCCTGGGCCGAGTGCATGGTGTTCGGGTGGCGGGCGTCGAAGGCCGACCAGGCCCAGTACGCCAGGATCGTCATGTCCCAGAAGCTCGGCGAGTCGTCCGGCAGCGCCTCCCGCACCGACGCCACGATCCGCTGCTCCAGGCCGAGGTCCTGCGCCGCGATGCGGTCCCTGACCTTCGTCAGGACGGCCGCCACCCGCTCCGGGGCCGTCGCGTCCGTACGCTCCTCCACCGTCTCCAGGAGCGCCTGGAGCGCCAGGCGCGCGTCCGCGTGGATGCCGAGCGCCGGGTGGTTGGACTCCAGCTTGCCCGCGTCCGCCTCGATCTGGATCACCCGGCCGCGCGGCGCGAACGTGTGGTAGTTCGAGGACAGCTCCCCGAGACCCGAGCCGACGACCAGCAGGACGTCCGCGTCCTCCAGGAAGTCCGTGGTGTGCCGGTCCTCCAGCCAGGACTGCAGCGACAGCGGGTGCTCCCACGGGAACGCGCCCTTGCCGCCGAAGGTCGTGACCACGGGCGCGTCGATCCGCTCGGCCAGCGCCAGCAGCTTGCCGGTCGCGTCCGAGCGCACGACTCCGCCGCCCGCGATGATCGCCGGCCGCTCGGCGTTCGCGAGCAGGTGCGCCGCCACCGCCGTCAGCTCGGGGCGCGGAACGACCTCTTCCGGCGTCGCGTCCATCGCCGTGACGACCGGCAGGGTCGTCTCCGCGAGCAGCACGTCCTGCGGGATCTCCACCCAGACCGGCCCGTGCGGGGCGGTCAGCGCGGACTCCCAGGCCGCCGCGATCGCGGACGGGATCTGGGACTGCGTACGGACCGTGTGCACCGACTTCACGATGTCCCGGAAGGACGCCTGCTGGTCGCGCAGCTCGTGCAGGTACCCGTGCCGGCCGCCGCCGAGCCCCGCCACCGGGACCTGGCTGCCGATCGCGAGCACCGGCGCGGAGGCGGCCGCCGCCTCCTGGAGCGCGGCGAGCGACATCAGCGCGCCGGGGCCCGTCGAGAGCAGCAGCGGGGCCGCCTCGCCGGTCATCCGGCCGTACGCGTCCGCCGCGAAGCCCGCGTTGTTCTCGACGCGCAGCCCGACGTACGTGAGCGAGGAGCGGCGCAGCGCGTCGAACATGCCGAGCGCGTGCTGGCCGGGGAGCCCGAAGACGGTCGTCGCACCGAGACCGGTCAGGGTCTCGACGACGAGGTCACCGCCGTTGCGCCCGGCGGGCGGGTTGAGGGCGGCGGCCGTCTGCGCGGCGGTGGGGCGCAGCACGAGGTCGTGGTCGTGGGTCATGTGACGGGTCCCCTCGGGGCGTGGCTCGGTCGGTCGGTACGGCCGGTGATCGCGTACGGGCAGGTGGTCGGAGTGGGGCGCCGTTCGCGGACGCACCCACCCAGCCCGGTGGTCGGGGTGGGGCGCCGTTCGCGGACGCCCCCACCCGACCCGGTGGTCGAATGGGGGCGCCCTTCACGGACGCCCCACCCGACCCCAGGGGTTACTACGCGCCGGAGGCGCGCCCCGCCGCGATCTGGCGGGACATGATCGTCGTCAGTTCGTACGCCGTGTGCGAGGCCGCGACCGCCGTGATCTCCGCGTGGTCGTAGGCCGGGGCCACCTCCACCACGTCCGCCGAGACCAGGTTGCAGGAGGACAGGCCGCGCAGGATCTCCAGGAGCTCGCGGGAGGTCATGCCGCCCGCCTCCGGGGTGCCGGTGCCGGGGGCGTGGGCCGGGTCGAGGCAGTCGATGTCGATGGAGATGTACAGCGGGCGGTCGCCGATGCGCTGGCGCAGCTGGTCGGCGACCTCGTCGGCGCCGCGGCGGTAGATGTCCGCCGAGGTGACGATGCCGAAGCCCATCTTCTCGTCGTCGGTCAGGTCCTGCTTGCCGTACAGCGGGCCGCGGGTGCCGACGTGCGACAGGGCGGAGGTGTCGAGGATGCCCTCCTCGACGGCGCGGCGGAACGGGGTGCCGTGGGTGTACTCGGCGCCGAAGTACGTGTCCCAGGTGTCGAGGTGCGCGTCGAAGTGGAGCAGCGCGACCGGGCCGTGCTTCTTGGCTACGGAGCGCAGCAGCGGCAGCGCGACGGTGTGGTCGCCGCCGAGGGTCATCATGCGCGCGCCCGTGGCGAGCAGGTCGTCGGCCGCGGCCTCGATCGTCTCGACGGCCTCGTTGATGTTGAACGGGTTGGCGGCGATGTCACCGGCGTCCGCGACCTGCGCGAGCGCGAACGGCGAGGCGTCCTGCGCCGGGTTGTACGGGCGCAGGAGGCGGGAGGCCTCGCGGATCGCGTTGCCGCCGAAGCGGGCGCCGGGGCGGTAGGAGACACCGCTGTCGAAGGGGATGCCGACCACGGCGACGTCGGCGGTGCCGACCTCGTCGAGTCGCGGCAGCCGGGCGAACGTCGCGGGACCGGCGTACCGCGGGATGCGGGACGAGTCGGTGGGGCCGCGGAAGGCGTTCTGGTCGCTGCTGCTCATGGTCGGGTCCTCCTGGGTGTGTCGGTGGTGTCCGGCCGGGGCCCGAGGGTCGTCTCGGGCCCCGGCCGGGAGTCTGGTGCCGTCAGCCGGTCGCCGGCGACGACACCGGCACGGTCTCCGGCTTCGTCGGGTCGGCGTCGGTGCCGGTGTCGGCGTCCGTTTCGGGGGTGTTCCGGCCCGCCAGCCGGTCACGCCAGTGGGCGAGCACGGCGGCGTCCGTCGGGCGGGTCGCCAGGGAAACGATCACATATGCGGCGAGCGAGGCCAACAAACCATAGTAAACAGGCTCATTTGCCAAGATTCCGTAAGCCCACATCAGGCCAATCACGGACAGGCCGCCGACCGTGACCGCGGCGAGCGCGCCCTGCACGGTGCCCCGGCGCCACAGCAGTCCGCCGAGGATCGGCACGAGCAGGCCGCCGACCAGCAGGTTGTACGCGACGGTCAGCGCCTGGACGACGTCGTTGAGGGCGATCGCGATGGCGATCGTGGCGATGCCCATGAGGAGGATGAAGAGACGGTTCCCCTTCACCTCGTCGTGCTCCTCGGCCCCGTCGCCCTTGGCCGTGAGACCGCGCAGCCGCGACCAGATGTCGTTGTTGGCGACGGTGGCGCAGGCGATCAGCGCGCCGGAGGAGGTCGACATCACCGCGGCGAGCGCGGCGGCGAGGACCAGGCCCCGCACGCCCATCGGCAGCTCGTCCTTGACGATCGTCGCGAAGGCGTCGTCGGCGCTGGGCAGGTTCGGGTAGAGCACCTTGGCCGCAGTACCGATGACGGCGCCGGCCAGGGCGTAGACGAGACAGTACGTACCGGCGACCGTGCCGCCCCACTTGGCGACCTTGTCGGTCCGCGCGGTGAACACCCGCTGCCAGATGTCCTGGCCGATGAGCATGCCGAAGGTGTAGATCAGGACGTACGTGAAGATCGTCTCGCCGCCGATGCCGAGCGGCGCGAAGTACTCGGTGGGCAGCTGGGCCTTCATCTCGGCGAAGCCGCCCGCCTTGATGACGGCGATCGGCAGCAGCAGGATCAGCACGCCGATGGTCTTCACCACGAACTGCACCATGTCGGTGAGCGTGATGGACCACATGCCGCCGAGCGTCGAGTACGCGACGACGATGGCGCCGCCGAGCACGATCGCGACCGTGCGGGGCAGGTCGAAGAGGACGTCGAAGATCGTGGCGTACGCGATGGTCGAGGTGACCGCGAGCATCAGCGTGTACGCCCACATGACCACGCCCGAGATGACGCCGGCCTTGCCGCCGTAGCGCAGGTCGAGCATCTCGGAGACGGTGTAGACCTTCAGCCGGGCGATCCGGGCGGAGAAGAAGATCGAGAGGGCCAGCAGGCCGAGGCCGATGGCGAAGACCATCCAGGCGCCGGAGAGGCCGTACTTGTAGCCGAGGCCCACACCACCGATCGTCGAGGCGCCGCCGAGAACGATGGCGGCCATGGTGCCGGAGTACATCCAGGGGCCGAGCCGACGGCCCGCCACCAGGAACTCGCTCTTGGACTTGGCGCGGCGCATGCCCCACCAGCCCATCGCGAGCATGCCGGCCAAGTACAGGACGATCACTGTGTAGTCGACGGCCATGGGGTGGGCCCTCCCTCGTTCGTTTCGGTGGCGTGTCGTGCGGTGGAGTGACAACCAGTGACTGTTCGCGAGGACATCCGCCCGTACCCGCGGCCGCTGGATGGGACGAGGCTAGGTGGCCGGAAAGCGACGATGAAGCGTAAGTTTCATCCACTGTTAATCCGGTGCGATGTACGAAAGGTCCATAGCGATGGCCGCGCAAGAACCGACGTCCACGCCACCGGCCCCACCCGTCTCGCTGGCCGCGCTGCTCGGCCGGAAGGACCTCGGGCTGCGGCTCCTGGCGGGACCGGCCGACGCCGCCATCCACTGGGTGCACACCTCCGAGATGGCCGACCCGTACCCGTACCTGCTCGGCGGCGAGCTCCTGATGACCGCGGGCGTGCAGCTCCCGGACCCGGCGCACTATGTCGAGCGGGTGGTGGCGGCGGGCGCGGCGGCGCTCGGCTTCGGTGTCGCGCCGGTGTACGACACCGTCCCCGCGGCCCTCGTCGCCGCCTGCGAGCGGCACGGGCTGCCGCTGCTCGAAGTGCCGCCGCAGACGCCGTTCACGGCGGTGGCGCGGGCGGTCTGGCGGCTGATGGCGGAGGCCCGCCACCGGGAGCTGCGACGGGTGACCGAGGCCCAGCAGTCGCTCGCGGTGGCGGCGGCCCGGCCCGCGCCCGTCCCGGCGGTCCTGGGGGCGCTCGCCTCCCGGCTCGGCGGGCGGGCGGTGCTGTACGCGGCGGACGGCACGCCCTACGCGGCGGCGGGGCGGGAGCTGCCGGGCACGGTGTCCCGGGCGCTCATGGAGTTGGCGGGCGTGGTGGGCCACCGGCCCGGCGGCCCGGCCACGGCGAGCGGCGAGGGCGACGGGCTGCGCCTGGCCGCGTACGCGCTGGGCGGCGGCGACGGGCTGACCCTCGGGGTCGCCACGGAGAGCCGGGAGCCCGGGGACCACACCATCGCGGGCGTCGCCGTCGTCCTGCTCTCCCTGCTGACCGCCCCGCACCGCGGCGCGGACGTCTCCGCCCGCGACACGTCCTTGGTCCGCCTCCTCCTCGGGGCCGACGTCGAGGAGGCTTCACGTCCCCTCGGCCCCGGCCCCTGGACGGTCGTCCACGCCAGGGGCGGCGACGGCACCCCGTTCGCGGCCCCGAGCCTGGGCGCGGCACTGGGGACGGCGCTGGTGGACGCGGGCGGGAGCGGCACGGGCAGCACGGGTGGGGGCGGTGCGGGCGGGGGCGCACCCGGACGCGCCGACGCGGAGGCGGGGAGCAGCGAGCCGGACGGCACCCCCGTGTCCGTACGACTGCTGCTCCCCGCCTCCTCCCCCGTCACCGCCCAGCCCGGCTGGACCCTCGGGGTCAGCGCCCCCGTCGCGGCCGGCGACCTGGCCGTCGGCGACGCGCAGGCCGCGCGGGCGCTGCGCCGCGCGGAGGCGACCCGTACGGACCTCGTACGCCACCGGCCCGCCGGGTTCGGCGGGCTGATGGACACGGCGGAGGCGACGGCGTACGCGCGAACCCTCCTCGCGCCCCTCCACGAACCGCTCACCGAGACGCTGCGCACCTGGCTCTCGCTGCACGGCAACTGGGACCGCACGGCCGTCGCCCTGGACATCCACCGCAACACCGTCCGCCAGCGCATCGCGCGCTGCGCGACGCTCCTGGCCATGGACCTGGACGACGCGGACGTTCGGATGGAGCTGTGGTTCGCCCTCGGCCGGCTTTAGCGCTCGGTCAGGGCCAGAGCTTGTTCACGGCGGTACGGGTGGTGGTCTTGAAGGCGGTCACCGGGGCGTCCGCCAGGTCGCCCATCTGCCCCCAGCGGACGAGGGTGACGGTGCGGCCGTCGCGGCCGACGGAGAAGAGGTGGATGTCCGTGTTGTCGACCTGCGCGTCGGCGGTGTCCAGGCTGTAGACCCAGGCGCCCTCCTCGACGGCGACCTTGCCGTGGGCGGCGCTGACGGCCTTCAGGCCCGGGTTCTGACGCTCCAGCAGGGGCCCGCAGCCGGCGAGGGACTTGCGGAGGGTGTCGACCAGCTTCACGGCGTCGGCCTCGGTGCGGGCGACGGTGGTGACCTGGACGCCGTTGGTGTCGAGCTCGGTGGTGAACTCGCGGTAGCGGGTGTTCTGCGCCGGGATCTTGTACGGGGCGCAGAGGACGCCGCCGTTCTCCGGGACGCCGGTGAAGACCTGGGTGGCGGTCCACGGCGTCGACGACGGCGGCATCTGGGAGGCGGCGAGGAAGGCGGGCTGGGTGGCGGCCTGCGCCGGGGCTGTGGCGAGGGCCGCGAGGCCCAGGGCGGCAGCGGCGGCGGTGGCGAGTGCCGTGCGGATCTTGTTCATGGTGGTGGATCCCCCGTCGGGTCGTTCGGTCAGTGCTCGACCAGCGTCGGGCCCGGCGCCCGCCGCCTGCAACGGTGACGCGCCCACCATCCGTCCCGGAACCATTCCACCCCCGCTGACGTGCAAGGACGTGAAGGGTGGGACGCGTGGTCGAGGGGGATGGAATGCCGAAGGACGCCGCCGTCGAGGAGTTCGCTCGGCTCGTGCGCGCGATGAAGGCGCAGGACGGGAGGAGTTACGAGGCGCTGGGGCGGCGCCTGAGCGTCAGCGCGTCCACCCTCCACCGCTACTGCTCCGGCGCGACCGTCCCCGAGGAGTTCGCCGTGGTCGACCGCCTCGCCCTGCTGTGCGGGGCGGACGAGGAGGAGCGGCGGGCCCTGGAGGCGGCCTGGACCCGCGCGGACCGCGCTCGCCGCCCTGCGGTACCGGAGCTCGGCGCGGAGTCGGAGCCCGAGCCCGGCCCCGATCCGAAGCCGGAGCCGGAGCCCGAGCCGGCGTCTGCGTCTGCGTCTGCGTCTGCGTCTGCGTCTGCGTCTGCGTCTGCGTCCGAGCTGGCACCCGTGCACGCGCGCGTGCCGGGCCTCCCGTCCGAGCGGCGGAGGCGCCGGTGGGGATGGGTGGGCGTGGTCTGCGGGGCGCTGGCGGTCGTGGGGGCGGTGACGCTCGGAGCCGTACTCCTGCCCGGGAAGACCCGGGAGCGGGCCGCCGAACCACCGGCGCCGCTGACGTGGACGGTCGCCTCGGACATCTGGAAGGGCGGGTGCGCGTACACCTACCTCATGGAGCGGACGCCCCCTCCCCCGCCGGAGGCGGCCGACGCGCGGGGCTGGGCGGCGGCGCAGGAGGCCGTGGACGGCGGGGAGACGCTGGTGCGGGTGTCGGTGCAGGGGAAGGGCGCGGCGGCGGTGGTGCTCCAGGCGCTGCACGTGCGGGTGGTGGAGCGGGGCGCGCCGCTGCCGTGGGCGGCGTACCGGATGGGCGACGGGTGCGGCGGGGCGGTGACGCCGCGCCTCTTCGAGTTGGATCTGGACCGGCCGCGGCCGGTGGCTCGGGCACGCGACGGTTACGACGCCTCCGGGGAGGAGGGCCGGACGCTCCCGGCGATCTCCTTCCCGTACGCGGTGACCTCGTCGGACCCGGAGGAGCTGCTCGTCACCGCCCGGACGGCAGGCTGCGACTGCCGCTGGTACCTGGAGCTGGTGTGGAGCAGCGAGGGCCGTTCGGGGACGGTCCGGATCACCGACGACGGGCAGCCGTTCCGCACCGCCCCCGTCGCCGGCAGGCCTTCGTTCGCGTACGACGACGTGAACCGTCGCTGGATCCGCGAAGAGGCCTCCGGCTCCTGACCGGACGTGATGTGGGCAACCATGCGTCCCCAACCCTGGACAGCGGCCAGAACCGATGGGTAACTTGACTGAGCAAGCGCTTAGCCATACATGGGCCCGCACATCCGGAGGAGTCGTACCGTGCGCCGTACCGTATTCAACGAGGACCACGAGGCGTTCCGGGAGACCATCCGCGCCTTCATCGAGGCCGAGGTCGTCCCCGTCTACGACGAGTGGTTCGCCGCGGGCCAGGCGCCGCGCGAGTTCTACGACAAGCTCGGTGAGCTGGGCATCTTCGGCATCAACGTCCCCGAGGAGTTCGGCGGCGCGGGCCTGGACACCCACAAGTTCGAGGCCGTCCTCTACGAGGAGACCTCACGCGCGGGCGTGCAGTTCGGCGGCTCCGGCGTGCACGTGCTGCTCGCCCTGCCGTACATCAAGATGCTCGCCAACGACGAGCAGAAGAAGAAGTACCTGCCGAAGTTCGTCTCCGGCGAGGAGATGTGGGCCCTCGCGATGACCGAGCCGGGCACCGGCTCCGACGTCGCGGGCATGAAGACCACCGCCAAGCTCTCCGAGGACGGCACGCACTACGTCCTCAACGGCGCCAAGACCTTCATCACCGGTGGCGTCCACGCCGACCGCGTGATCGTCTGCGCCCGTACGTCCGCCCCGACGGCCGAGGACCGCCGCTTCGGCATCTCCCTCTTCGCCGTGGACACCAAGTCCGAGGGCTACTCCATCGGCCGCAAGCTGGACAAGCTGGGCCTGCGCACCTCCGACACCGCCGAGCTGGCGTTCGTCGACGTGAAGGTGCCGGTCGAGGACCTCCTCGGCGAGGAGAACAAGGGCTTCTACTACCTCGGCCACAACCTCGCCTCCGAGCGCTGGGGCATCGCCTTCGGCGCCTACGCGCAGGCCAAGGCCGCCGTCCGCTTCGCCCAGCAGTACGTCACGGACCGCACGGTCTTCGGCAAGCCGGTCGCGCACTTCCAGAACACCAAGTTCGAGCTGGCCGCCTGCCAGGCCGAGGTGGACGCGGCCGAGGCCGTCGCCGACCGCGCCCTGGAGGCCCTGGACGCGGGCGAGCTGACCCCGGCCGAGGCCGCGAGCGCCAAGCTCTTCTGCACCGAGGTCGCGCACCGCGTCATCGACCGCTGCCTCCAGCTGCACGGCGGCTACGGCTACATGAACGAGTACCCGATCGCGCGCCTGTACGCCGACAACCGCGTCAACCGCATCTACGGCGGCACCAGCGAGATCATGAAGTCGATCATCGCGAAGTCGATGGGTCTGTAAGTGCCCGAGGCTCTCGACGCCCTGCTCGATCTGCTCGACCTGGAGCAGATCGAGCAGAACTTCTTCCGGGGACAGTCCCGTTCCGCCGTCGTCCCCCGCGTCTTCGGCGGCCAGGTGGCCGCCCAGGCGCTGGTGGCGGCGGGCCGGACCGTCCCCGAAGACCGGCTCGCCCACTCCCTGCACGCGTACTTCCTGCGCGCAGGGGATCCGGGCGCGCCGATCGTCTACACCGTGGACCGGATCCGCGACGGCCGGTCCTTCACCACCCGCCGGGTCGTCGCCGTCCAGCACGGGCAGCCGATCTTCCACCTCTCCGCGTCCTTCCAGACGTACGAGGAGGGGCTGGAGCACCAGTACGACATGCCGCCCGCGCCGGACCCGGAGTCCCTGCCGACGGCCGCCGAGATGCTGCCCCGGCACCTCCCGGCGGACGTCGCCGCGCGGCTCGTCGAGGCGCGCGCTGCGGTGGACCTGCGGTACGTCGACACCCCGCCGTGGGGTTCGGTCGGCGAGCCGCGCGAGCCGCGCTCGCAGGTCTGGTTCCGTACGAACGGCAAGCTGGCCGACGACCCGCTGCTGCACGTCTGCCTGGCGACGTACGTCTCCGACATGACGCTGCTCGACTCGGTGCTGCTCGCCCACGGGCGGGGCGGCTGGGCGGTCGGGGACGTCGTGGGGGCCTCGCTGGACCACGCGATGTGGTTCCACCGGCCGTTCCGGGCCGACGAATGGCTGCTGTACGACCAGGAGTCGCCGTCCGCCTCGGGCGGCCGGGGACTCGGCCAGGCCCGGATCTACACGCAGGACGGGCGGTTGGCGATCTCCGTCATCCAGGAGGGTGTCGTTCGCGTCCCGCGCTGATGACCGGACATACCGTCCGATTCATGGCGCAGAAAGACTCGCGGAACGGCTCGAAGAAGGACGCGGGGAACGGCGAGAGCACCGTCACCGTGATCGTGGCGGCGGTGGCGAACCTCGGGATCGCCGCCGCCAAGGCCATCGCCGGCGTCATCAGCGGATCGAGCGCGATGCTCTCCGAGGCGGCCCACTCGGTCGCCGACACGGTCACCGAGGTCATGCTGCTCACCGCGCTCAGGCGGAGCGAGAAGCCGGCCGACGAGGACCATCCCCTCGGCTACGCGCAGGAACGCTACGTCTGGGCGCTCCTTGCCGCCGTCGCCACCTTCGTCGGCGGCGCGGTCTTCTCCGTCTACGACGGCATCCACACCCTCACCCACGGCGAGGAGGTCGGCGACCCGCTCGTCTCGTACATCGTGCTCGGCGTCGCCTTCGTCCTGGAGAGCTTCTCCCTGCGGACGGCGGTCCGTCAGGTCAAGGGCGAGGCGGAGCGGAAGAAGGCGCCCTTCGGCCGCTATCTGCGGCGCACCCCCGACACCACCGTCAAGGCCGTCGTCATGGAGGACTCGGCCGCCCTGTGCGGGCTGATGCTGGCGGCGGGCGGGCTGCTCGGCGTCGAGCTCACCGACGACAGCGCCTGGGACGGCGTCGCCTCGATCCTCATCGGCGCCCTGCTGGTGTACGTGGCCTGGGTGCTCGGCCGCTCCAACGCGGAGCTGCTCATCGGCCGCCCGGTGCCGAAGCGGATGCGGGCGGAGATCCGCGAGGAGCTGCTGACGGTCCCGCACATCATCGACGTACTGGACCTGACGACGCTGATCCAGGGACCGGAGGAGGTCATGATCGCGGCGAAGGTCGACTTCCGTGACATGTCCTCGGCCGAGCAGGTCGAGTGGGCGTGCGAGGAGGCCGAAGAGCAGCTGCGTGAGCGCTTTCCGGCCGTCAAGCGGGTGTACCTGGACCCGACACCGGGCCTCCAGCAGCGTCGGAGCGGCGGACCCGGTCGGAGCGGCGGACCGGATCAGAGCAGGCCGGACGCGTCCAGCAGGTAGGCGGTGAGGGGCTCGTAGTAGCGGGGGTCGATGACGTGGTCGTCCAGCGGGATCGTGACCTGCATCGTGCCCTCGGCCTCGCCGATGAAGAGGGCGGGGTCGTTGCAGTCGGCGTAGCCGACGGAGTCGATCCCGCGCTGGCCGGCGCGTCCTGCCCAGCCGTGGTCGGCGACGACGAGGTCGGGCCGGGGCTCGCCCAGGGCCTCCAGGCCGTCCAGGATCGCGTTCATCGGCTCCGGCGAATGGGTGTGCCAGAGGGTCGCGCCCCGCTCGAAGACGGCGACGTCCGCGAACTGCACGACGTACCCCTCGTCGGCGGTGAGCCCGCCGGGGATCCGTACGATGTCGCAGCCCTGGGCCCGCAGCGCGGCGGCGACGCGGCTGTGGGCGTCGATCAGCGCGCCCGGGTGGCCGGTCGCGAAGAGCACCCGCTGCTTGCCCGCGGCGGCCTTGCGGAGCCGGGCGGCGGCCCGGTCGAGGGCGTCGACGGTCAGCTCGGGGTCGATGGTGTCCTGGCCGGCGCGGTGGGCGGGGTCGTCGTTCACCCCGCACCGCTCGGCCATCACGGCGAGCACGTCCTGCTCGTCGGTCCACCGGTCGCCGAGCTCCAGGCCGAGCCAGTAGTGCCGGTCGCCGTTGGCGAGCTTGCGGTAGTGGGAGAGGTTGTTGTCGCGCGGGGTGGCGACGTCTCCGGCGATCCGGGTCCGCACGAGGTGCTCGACCAGGGCGGGGCGACTGAGTATCGGCATGATGCTCATTCTGCCGGGCCGCCGGGCGGCCGTCCGCCCGGTTTCACCTCCTGGACCGGAGTCCGTGCCGCCCGCTACGCCTCCGCGAGGGCGCCGAAGGCCCCGTGCGCGAGGCGTCGCAGCAGCTCCTCCATCGAATCGCGGCCGACGGCGGCGAGGTGCGGGGTCGAGTTCAGGAGCCCGAAGACGGCGTGGACGGCGGCCCGGGCCTCGCCCTCGGAGGCCGCCGGGTACAGCTCCCGTACGACCGTCACCCACAGCTCGACGTACTGCCGCTGGAGCTGCCGGACCCGCTTGCGGTCCTCGTCCTTGAGCCGGTCGAGCTCCCGGTCGTGCAGGGTGATCAGGGGCCGGTCGTCGAGCGCGAAGTCGATGTGTCCGTCGATGAGCGCGCCGAGCAGCGCCCGCGGGTCGCCTGCGGCGTCGCCCACGCGCAGCAGGCCGCCGTCGAGGAGGCGCTCGCTGATGCCGACGAGCAGCTCCGCGAGCATCGCGTCCTTGCCCGGGAAGTGGCGGTAGAGCCCGGGGCCGCTGATGCCGACCGCGGCTCCTATCTCGTCGACGCCCACGCCGTGGAAGCCGCGCTCGGCGAAGAGGCGAGCGGCCTCTTTGAGGATCTGCTCGCGTCGCGTGGGGGCGTCGGTCCTGGCGGTGGTGGTCATGCAGATGATTCTAGACAACCGCGTTAGCGGTCGTTAACCTGAAGGACATACGTTAACGCTCATTAACCGAGCAAGGGAGCTCGAGGGATGCAGCAGGCACCTGTGCTGACGAGCGCGGCGGATCCCGCGTCCGCGGCCTGGCAGGCCAACGAGGCGGCGCACGAGGAGCTGACCGCGACGCTCCGCGCCAAGCTCGCCGCGGTCGCGCTCGGCGGCGGTGAGAAGGCCCGCGCCCGGCACACCGCGCGCGGCAAGCTGCTGCCGCGCGACCGGGTGGACACGCTCCTGGACCCGGGTTCCCCGTTCCTGGAGCTGGCCCCGCTCGCGGCCAACGGGATGTACGGCGACGCGGCCCCGGCCGCCGGGGTCATCGCGGGCATCGGCCGGGTCTCCGGCCGTGAGTGCGTGATCGTCGCCAACGACGCGACCGTCAAGGGCGGCACGTACTACCCGATGACGGTGAAGAAGCACCTGCGGGCCCAGGAGGTGGCGCTGGAGAATCGTCTCCCCTGCCTGTACCTGGTGGACTCGGGCGGCGCGTTCCTGCCGATGCAGGACGAGGTCTTCCCCGACCGGGAGCACTTCGGCCGGATCTTCTACAACCAGGCCCGGATGTCCGGAGCCGGCATCCCGCAGATCGCCGCCGTCCTCGGCTCCTGCACGGCCGGTGGCGCGTACGTCCCGGCGATGAGCGACGAGGCCGTGATCGTACGGAACCAGGGCACGATCTTCCTCGGCGGACCGCCGCTGGTGAAGGCGGCGACCGGCGAGGTCGTCACGGCCGAGGAGCTGGGCGGCGGCGAGGTGCACTCCCGTACGTCCGGAGTCACCGACCACCTCGCCGAGGACGACGCGCACGCGCTCCGGATCGTCCGGAACATCGTCGCGACCCTGCCCGCACGGGGCGAACTGCCCTGGTCGGTGGAGCCGGTCGAGGAGCCGAAGGTGGACCCGGCCGGGCTCTACGGCGCGGTGCCGGTGGACTCCCGTACCCCGTACGACGCCCGTGAGGTCATCGCGCGGATCGTGGACGCCTCCCGCTTCCAGGAGTTCAAGGCCGAGTACGGGCAGACGCTGGTCACCGGCTTCGCCCGGATCCACGGCCACCCGGTCGGGATCGTCGCCAACAACGGCATCCTGTTCTCCGAATCCGCCCAGAAGGGCGCGCACTTCATCGAGCTGTGCGACCAGCGCGGCATCCCGCTGCTGTTCCTGCAGAACATCTCGGGCTTCATGGTCGGCAAGGACTACGAGGCGGGCGGCATCGCCAAGCACGGCGCGAAGATGGTCACGGCGGTGGCCACCACGCGCGTGCCGAAGCTGACGGTGGTCGTCGGCGGCTCGTACGGCGCGGGCAACTACTCGATGTGCGGCCGGGCGTACTCCCCGCGCTTCCTGTGGATGTGGCCCAACGCCAAGATCTCCGTCATGGGCGGCGAGCAGGCCGCGTCGGTCCTCGCGACCGTCAAGCGGGACCAGCTCGGCGACGAGTGGAGCGCGGAGGACGAGGAAGCCTTCAAGGCCCCGATCCGCGCGCAGTACGAGACCCAGGGCAACGCCTACTACGCGACGGCCAGGCTCTGGGACGACGGGGTCATCGACCCGATGGAGACCCGCCAGGTGGTGGGCCTCGCCCTGACGGCCTGCGCCAACGCGCCGCTGGGTGACCCCCAGTTCGGCGTCTTCCGGATGTGAGGGGACCCCAGCAGATGTTCGACACAGTCCTTGTGGCCAACCGGGGCGAGATCGCGGTCCGCGTCATCCGCACACTGCGGGCGCTCGGCGTCCGCTCGGTCGCGGTGTACAGCGACGCGGACGCGGAGGCACGGCACGTCCGGGAGGCGGACACGGCGGTACGGATCGGCCCGCCGCCGGCCTCGGAGTCGTACCTGTCGGTACCGGCCCTGCTCGAAGCGGCCCGTCGCACGGGCGCGCAGGCGGTCCACCCGGGGTACGGCTTCCTGGCGGAGAACGCGGGCTTCGCGAAGGCGTGCGAGGAGGCGGGCCTGACGTTCATCGGCCCGCCGGCCTCGGCGATCTCGCTGATGGGCGACAAGATCCGCGCGAAGGAGACGGTGAAGGCGGCAGGGGTCCCGGTGGTCCCGGGCGCCGCCGATCCCGAACTGGAGTCGGCCGCACGCGAGCTGGGCGCCCCGGTCCTCCTCAAGCCCTCGGCGGGCGGCGGCGGCAAGGGCATGCGCCTGGTGCGCGACCTGTCGGTGCTCACGGACGAGATCGCGGCGGCGCGCCGCGAGGCGCGGTCGTCCTTCGGCGACGACACCCTCCTGGTGGAGCGGTGGATCGACCGCCCGCGCCACATCGAGATCCAGGTCCTCGCGGACGCCCACGGGAACGTGGTCCACCTGGGCGAGCGCGAGTGCTCGCTCCAGCGCCGCCACCAGAAGATCATCGAGGAGGCCCCGAGCGTCCTGTTGACTCCCGAACTCCGGTCGGAGATGGGCGAGTCGGCGGTCGAGGCGGCGCGCTCGTGCGGGTATGTCGGCGCGGGCACCGTGGAGTTCATCGTGCCGGGCGGCGACCCGTCCTCGTACTACTTCATGGAGATGAACACCCGGCTCCAGGTCGAGCACCCGGTGACGGAGCTCATCACGGGCCTGGACCTGGTGGAGTGGCAGCTGCGGGTCGCGGCGGGCGAGAAGCTGGGCTTCGGGCAGTCGGACATCCGCCTGGACGGCTGGGCGATCGAGGCCCGGATCTGCGCGGAGGACCCCTCGCGGGGCTTCCTCCCCTCGGGCGGCACGGTCCTCTCCCTGCGGGAGCCGCAGGGCGACGGGGTGCGCACGGACTCGGGCCTGAGCGAGGGCACGGAGGTCGGCAGCCTGTACGACCCGATGCTGTCGAAGGTCATCGTCCACGCCCCGGACCGCCCGACAGCCCTCCGCCGCCTCCGCGCGGCCCTCGCGGACACGGTCACCCTCGGCGTCCCGACGAACGCGGGCTTCCTGCGACGCCTGCTGGCGCACGAGTCGGTGGTGAGCGGGGACCTGGACACGGGCTTGGTGGAGCGCGACGCGGAGAGCCTGACCGGAGGGTCGGTCCCGCCGGAGGTGTACGCGGCGGCTGCGCTGCTGCGCCAGTTTCCCCCGACTCCTGGGCCGACCGGCTGGACGGACCCCTTCGACGCCCCGACCGCCTGGCGCCTCGGCGGCCAACCGGCCTGGACCCCGCGCCACTTCCGCGCGGCGGGCCACGACCCGGTCGCGAGCCGCATCCGCGGCACGGCGGGGGGCGCGGAGCTGGTGCTGGGTGAGGGTGCGGACGCGTCCGGGGCAGGAGGGTTGTTCGCTGTCGCGCTCGGCAGCGCCCCCGAAGCCCCCGGCAGGGTTTCGGGAAGGGGTGGGGTGGGGGAAACCGCCGCCGACCACGTGACCGTGCGCCTCGACGGCGTCGTCCACCACTTCCACGTCGCCCGCTCCCCCGAGGGCCTCTGGCTCGGCCGGGACGGGGACTCCTGGCACCTCCAGGACCACGACCCCGTCGCCGCGGCGCTCAGCGGCGCCCGGCACGGCGGCGCCGACACGCTGGCCGCGCCGATGCCCGGCACCGTGACCGTGGTCAAGGTCGCGGTCGGGGACGAGGTCGAAGCCGGGCAGAGCCTGCTCGTGGTCGAGGCCATGAAGATGGAGCACGTCATCTCCGCCCCGCACGCCGGCACCGTCACCGAGCTGGACGTCACCCCCGGCTCCACCGTCGCCATGGACCAGATCCTCGCCGTGGTGACCCCCAGGGAGGAATCATGACCACGGGCCTGCCCATGCGCGTGCCCGCCCCCGGGCTCCCCGCCCGAGTCCGGATCCACGAGGTCGGCCCCCGCGACGGGCTCCAGAACGAGAAGACCGTCGTCCCGACGGACGTCAAGGCCGAGTTCGTACGACGGCTCGCCGCCGCCGGGCTCTCCACCGTGGAGGCGACCAGCTTCGTCCACCCCAAGTGGGTTCCCCAACTCGCCGACGCCGAGCAGCTGTTCCCGATGCTCGGCGGGGTGCCGGCCCGGCTTCCCGTACTCGTACCGAACGAGCGCGGACTCGACCGCGCCCTCGCCCTCGGCGCCCGCGACGTCGCCGTCTTCGCCTCCGCCACCGAGTCCTTCGCGAAGGCCAACCTCAACCGGACCGTCGACGAGGCCCTCGCCATGTTCGAGCCCGTCGTCACGCGCGCCATAGAGCAGGGTCTCCGCGTCCGCGGCTACCTCTCCATGTGCTTCGGCGACCCCTGGGAGGGCCCGGTCCCCGTCGAGCAGGTCGTGCGCGTCACGAAGGCCCTGGCCGAGATGGGCTGCGACGAGCTGAGCCTCGGCGACACGATCGGGGTCGCCACCCCGGGCCACGTCACCGAGCTCCTGCGCGGCCTGAACGAGGCCGGGGTGCCGACGCGGCGCCTCGCCGTGCACTTCCACGACACCTACGGCCAGGCCCTCTCCAACACCCTCGCCGCCCTCCAGCACGGCGTCACCACCGTCGACGCCTCCGCCGGCGGCCTCGGCGGCTGCCCCTACGCCAAGAGCGCCACGGGCAACCTCGCCACCGAGGACCTCGTGTGGATGCTCGACGGCCTCGGCATCGAGACCGGTGTCGATCTGACCGCCCTCACCGCCACCAGCGCGTGGATGGCTGAACAACTGGGCCGACCGAGCCCGTCCCGTACCGTCCGCGCCCTCTCCCACAAGGAGTGACGTCACCCATGTCCCTCGACCACCGGCTCGCCGAAGAGCACGAGGAACTCCGCCGCACCGTGGAGGAGTTCGCGCACGACGTCGTCGCGCCGAAGATCGGCGACTACTACGAGCGCCACGAGTTCCCTTACGAGATCGTCCGCGAGATGGGCCGCATGGGCCTGTTCGGCCTGCCCTTCCCTGAGGAGTACGGCGGCATGGGCGGCGACTACCTCGCGCTCGGCATCGCGCTGGAGGAGCTCGCCCGCGTGGACTCGTCCGTGGCGATCACCCTGGAGGCGGGTGTCTCGCTCGGCGCGATGCCGGTCTACCGCTTCGGCACGGAGGAGCAGAAGCAGGAGTGGCTGCCGCGGATGTGCAGCGGCGAGATCCTGGGCGCGTTCGGCCTCACGGAGCCGGGTGCGGGCTCGGACGCGGGCGGGACCCGGACGACGGCCGTCCGCGACGGCGACGACTGGGTCATCAACGGCTCCAAGTGCTTCATCACCAACTCCGGTACGGACATCACGGGCCTGGTGACCGTGACTGCCGTGACCGGCCGGAAGGCCGACGGCCGCCCGCTGATCTCCTCGATCATCGTCCCGTCCGGCACCCCGGGCTTCACCGTCGCCGCCCCGTACTCCAAGGTCGGCTGGAACGCCTCGGACACGCGCGAGCTGTCCTTCGACAACGTCCGCGTGCCCGCCGCGAACCTGCTCGGTGAGGAGGGGCGTGGGTACGCGCAGTTCCTCCGCATCCTCGACGAGGGCCGGATCGCGATCTCGGCGCTCGCGACCGGGCTCGCCCAGGGCTGTGTGGACGAGTCCGTGAAGTACGCGAAGGAACGTCACGCCTTCGGCCGCCCGATCGGCGACAACCAGGCCATCCAGTTCAAGATCGCGGACATGGAGATGCGGGCGCACATGGCCCGGATCGGCTGGCGCGACGCGGCGTCCCGGCTGGTCGCCGGGGAGCCGTTCAAGAAGGAGGCGGCGATCGCGAAGCTGTACTCCTCCACGGTCGCGGTCGACAACGCCCGCGAGGCCACCCAGATCCACGGCGGCTACGGCTTCATGAACGAGTACCCGGTCGCCCGCATGTGGCGCGACTCCAAGATCCTGGAAATCGGCGAGGGCACGAGCGAGGTGCAGCGGATGCTGATCGCGCGGGAGTTGGGGCTGTCGGCTGCGTGATCGGTGCCGCCTTCCTCCTTACGCGAGGAACGCCCGTCGCCCCACTTGGGGTGGCGGGCGTTGCCGTTGGGGGCCTTGACTGCCTCGGGCTTCCGAGCGGGTCGAGGCCCTGGCGCCGGTGAGCCTCTGGTGGGGCCGCCCTCTCTCCGAGAGTCGCACCTTCCACCGCCGCATCAAGGGCGCTCCCTCCGGTCGCGTCGCTCCGCGATGGCCTACGGCCACCCTTGACCCGACGCCTCCAGGCGCGAAAACACTCTCGGAGGGCGCCCCGGGGGCGTGGCCACGGGGAGGGGCGGGATCGCTCCGGTCGCGGGGCCGCCTGCGGCCCGGGGGGTGGGGGCTTGGGGATTGGCCGGGCGGGGTGGGTCCCTTGCGTCCGGTGGGTGGGGGGCCGGGTATCGCTCCGGTCGGCAGGGTGTCTCGCGCCAGGTGGGTGGGGGCTCGGTTTGTGGCGGGGGTGGGGGAGTTGGTGGCGGTCGGCTCTGGGTGCGCGGCAGTGGAATGGGGCGGTGACGGCACCGGCTCAGCGACTGACGGCAGGTGTCCGGCTGGGCTTCATGCCCGTCTGATTGCTCCCGGTGGGTCCCAAATCCCGTGCGGGAGCCACTTGTTGGTACCTAAGTGCAGCGAACTCCGCATAGCCGCACACGGACGGCGGCAGTTGCCGGGTGTGTGGGCTATGCGGGGGCGAGTTCGGGGGCAAACGTGCGCGCTTGAGGCGCTGTCAGAGTTCAGAGTAGGGCCAGCCGGTCCACCAACAGCTCCATTCGCCGCTCGGTGTCCTCCGGGGGTAGGCGGCGCGCTCTGGTCAGGGTTGCCATCCCGTGCAGTGATGCCCAGAACACCTCGGTGAACAGGCCCGGGTGGACGCCGTCGCCGGCGACCCCCGCGAGGCTCTCCAGGAGGGCGGCGAAGGCGTCCTTCAGTGGGGCCGGGGTGTCCTCGTGTGCGAACGCCAGGCCGCCGTCGAGTTGGAACATGGCGTCGTAGACCGCCGGGTTGCGCTCGGCGAAGTCGAGGTAGGCGCGGGCGAGGGCGGTGACGCGGGCGCGAGGGCCGTCCGCGGCTGAGGTTGCGGCCCGGAGCGCCACGGCCATCTCGGCGGCGCCCTGGAGGGCGACGGCGCCGATGATCTCGCGCTTGCCGCGGAAATGGCTGTAGAGGACGGGCTGGCTGTACTCGATGGCCTCGGCCAGCCGGCGGGTGGTGACCGCGTCCCAGCCCTGATCCTCGGCGAGTTCGCGGGCCGTCGCCACGATGAGTCGCTCACGGTCCGCCCGTTCGCGCTGCTTGCGTTCCTGTACCGACATGACTCGATTCTAGCACCGCTAGACAATCGAGCGGCAGTAGCGCTAGCGTTGCCTCATCATCTAGCGGCGCTAGATCCCAGGAGGGGTCCCCATGCTCAACGCACTCGAGGTCTTCACCACCGTGGTCGTCGGCCTGATGGTGGGGGTGGAGTTCTCCGTCGCCTTCGTCATCAACCGGATCCTCAACGCGCTCCCGGAGGAGAGCGGCGTACTCGGCCGCGCGCACGGGGGCCGGATGCTCGGCGCCGTGATGCCGGTCTGGTACATCAGCTCGCTCGTCCTGGTCGCGATCCTGGCCATCACCGGATGGGACCAGGACGGCGCCGGACTCCTCGTCACCGCCGGCGCGCTGCTGATAGTCAGCGTGATCATGTCGGTCCTGCTGCTCGTCCCGATCAACAACCGGAGCAAGACGTGGACCCCCGACAACCGCCCCGAGGACTGGAAGGAGCAGAAGAACCGCTGGGACCGCTACCACTACGTCCGCGTCGCCGTCATCATCGCCGCCTTCACCCTCCTGGCCACCGCTCTCACCTGAGCCGGCGGGCCGACGCCGCGCCCCCACCCGCCAAGCCGCCACCCCCGGTTGCCGGGGGTGGCGGCTTGGCGGGTGGCACCCGACGGCGGAAGCTGTCAGGGTTCGGCCTGCTTGAGCAGTCCCTTGACGGAGACCTCCGAGTTCACCCAGCCATAGCCGAGGCCGTATCTCTCGGCCTCCCTGCTTATTTCGTTGGGATCCATTCCGTCATATATGTCGTAGAAGGGTTGATCGCTCCTCTCTTTTTCGAAGTTGAATGAGGAGATGTAGGCCTCCGGCCCCATCTCCGGTGACCAGAAGGCCGCGACATAGCGCGGCTTCCGGGTCACGTTGATCAAATTGTCGTTGTATCGCACCTTGCCGTGATGTATGACCCGTCGGGGGCATTCATCGGGCGGGCAGAAGTACTTTCCCGACTCTGGCAGCCACGATGGAACGGGGAGGAAGAAGTCATCGTCAAGCTTTCCCCGATCCTGCCTCACGTAGGTGAACTGGAGAACAGCTTCCAGTGTCTCGTAGTCGGTGTCCTTGGGGAGAGTGATCACCTCTTCTATCTGATACTCCTGCCCGGCATCGAGCGCTTCACCTGGACCTCTGAACTGGCCTGAAGCAATAATCTCGTAGTTGACATTACTCTCGTAGACTTCCGCATCCCGCGCCCAATCACCGTCGGAAGCCTCCTGCCATTCATCCATCCCTTGACCTCCGTCTGAGAAGTCGGCGAGATTTCCGTTGACCGTGTAGTCGTCGACCACGATATAGACGGGAATCCCTCCGGTGTTCTTCACGTACATCTTGAGAGGGATGTGGATGTAGGGAGAGTTCGCATCCGTCCGCGGCGTGCCGAATTCCGCCCTCAGGATGAAGTGCATGGGGGCGGCGATGGGCTGATAGAGGATCGAGTAACCGAGGCTGACGCCGGTCAGGACGGCCGTGACCGTGACCCCGGCTGCGAACTTCCTCGGGTGCGGAATGCCTCTCCAGACCTTGTGGCGAACGAGGACGCCGAGAGCCCACAGAGACCAGATCCACAAGGAAAGGAACGCCAGGAGCTGGGGTACGAATTCTCGTTCCTGCAGCCACAGGAAGAGAAGGAGGCTCGTGGTGGCCAGCGTCGCGAGTACGGCCAGCAGGATCAGCGCTCCGGAGAGCTTGACCTGGCGACGGCCCCAGTAGTCGACGACCGCGGGCACCGCGACGCCCTGAACGGTGGCGGCCAGCAGGAACAGCACGCCCACCAGGCGCTGGGCGAAGGTCAACGCCCCCAAGGCGTCCGCCCATCCGATGACGGCGTGCAGAGCCAGCGAACCGAGCAGGCCCACGAGCATCAAGGCGATGACCAGATGCCGCCTCCAGCCTCTGCCGTCGGGCCAGACGCTGCTGTCGCCGCCGCGCCAGTAGACACACGAACGGTCGTCCACGTCCACGTCGTCGGGGTAGCCGAGGCGACGGAGCACCTTCCGCAGTTCCCGGAGGGACCATGCGCTGCCCACCCTCTTGCCTTGGATGGTGATCCGGCGCAGACCTCGCTTGTCGGGTGGCTCCACGACCACCCACGGTCGTATGCCCATGGGATCAGACTGGGTGACCCGCCCGCGATACGCGCGCTGAGCTGCTGCGTTCGGCTGAACCGGGGAGCGCGGACCGGAACTCCCCGCTGTCGGGCAGAACTTCGAACGACCCGTCGACCATCGGGCTTCCCGGGTCCCACTCAAGTCCGCATATGCCCTGAGCATGTGACGTGCGCCCCAGCCCCGCCCCTCCAGATCAACGTGAGGTTAGGCTAACCTACCTTCGACTTGCCCAGGCCGTCCCCGGCACGTACCGAAAGTGACTCCGCCATGCCCAGCAACGCCCGAGCCACCTCCCTCACCCGTCGCGGCCTGCTCGCCGCCGGCGGCGCCCTCGGGCTCGGCGCCGCGCTCGCCGCCTGTGGGACCAAGACCGAGAACGGTGGCGGCAGCGCCGCCGGGGCCTCCGAGAAGGCCGGGCCGTGGAAGTTCACCGACGACCGCGGCACCGCCGTCGAGGCGAAGGCGACCCCGAAGAACATCGTCGCCTTCACCGGCATGGCCGCCGCCCTCAAGGACTTCGGCATCGAGGTCAAGGGCGTCTTCGGCCCGACCTACGTCGAGGACCCGAAGACCAAGGCCAAGAAGCCGGACGTCCAGGCCGGCGACCTCGACATCGCCAAGGTCACCGTCATCGGCAACGTCTGGGGCGAGTTCAAGATCGAGGAGTACCTCAAGCTCAACCCGGACCTCCTCATCACCGACATGTGGGAGAAGAACGACCTCTGGTACGTCCCGGCCGAGCAGAAGGACAAGATCCTCAAGATCGCCCCGAGCGTCGCGCTCTGGGCCTCGGACAAGTCCATGCCGGCCGTGCTCCAGCGCCACGTCGACCTCGCCGCCTCCCTCGGCGCCGACGTGAAGACGCAGAAGCTCAAGGACGACAAGGCCCGCTTCGAGGCCGCCGCCGAGCGCGTCCGCCAGGCCGCCAAGGGCAAGAAGGACATCAAGGTCCTGATCGGCTCCGGCTCCCCCGACCTGTTCTACGTCTCCACCCCGGTCCGGCCGACCGACACGCTCTACTTCAAGGAGCTGGGCGTCACCCTCGTCACGCCCGACAAGCTGGACCAGGGCGGCTGGTTCGAGGGGCTGAGCTGGGAGAACGTCGGCAAGTACCAGGCCGACATCATCATGCTCGACAACCGCACCTCCGCCCTCCAGCCCGAGGCGCTCAAGGCCAAGCCGACCTGGGCCGCGCTGCCCGCCGTCAAGGCCGGCCAGGTCATTCCGCGCGTGACCGAGCCGATCTACTCGTACGCCAAGTGCGCCCCGATCCTGGAGGACCTGGCCAAGGCCCTCGAGAACGCCAAGAAGGTGTCCTGACCCATGGCGAACGCCGAGACCGCCCCGTTCCAGTTCTTCTCCCTCCAGGTCGACCGGACGAGGCGGCTCGGCCCGTCCCTGGTCCGCGTGACCTTCACCGGTGAGGACCTCAAGTCCTTCGCCTCCGGGGGGCGCGACCAGTCGCTCTCCCTCTTCCTGCCGCACCCCGGCCAGGAGGCCCCCGTCCTGCCGCCGTTGGACGACCCGGACATGTACGCGATCCTGGGCGCCTGGCGCGCGATGCCGGACGACGAGCGGGCCGTGATGCGCTCGTACACCGTCCGGGAGCAGCGCACCGAGCCCGACGGGCCGAACGAGGTCGACATCGACTTCGCGCTCCACGAGGACGGCGGGCCCGCCTGCCGTTGGGCGCAGGGCGCCAAGCCCGGCGACCGGGTGGTCGTCCTCGGCCCGGCGGTCGCCGAGAACACCGCCGTCCGCTTCCAGCTTCCGGACGACGCCGACTCCGTACTCCTCTGGGCCGACGAGACGGCCCTACCGGCCGCCGCGGCGATCCTGGAGTGGCTGCCGGCCGGGACCCGGGCGCAGGTCTATCTCGAAGTGCCGTTCTCCGGCGACCGGATCGAGCTCACCACCCGGGCCGAGGCCACCGTCACCTGGCTCGTACGGGAGGAGGGCGCACCCTCCGCCGTGGCCGCGGTGCGCGCCGCCGAACTGCCGGGTGACGCACCGTACGTGTGGATCGCGGGCGAGTCCGGTTCGGTGAAGGAGCTGCGCCGTCACTTCGTACGCGATCGTGAACTCGACCGCAGGCGTGTGACGTTCGTCGGTTACTGGCGCAAGGGGCTGTCCGAGGACGCCCTGCGCGAGTCGCCGCAGGAAGACGACCAGTAGAGGATCCATAGAGGGCCCGTGCGCCCTCCCCCGCGACGCAAAGGACCCCTCACCCCTCACGGGTGGGGGGTCCTTTGCGTGGCAAAGTTAGGTTAGGCTAACCTCACTTACGCATCGCCACCCTTGGCGCGCACTCACCCCCTCATGCCTCACCCCCTCATGCCTCACCCCCTCACGCCTCACCCCCTCCCCCTCACCTCTCCCGTCCCCGGAGGACCATCCCCATGCGCTCGCACCTGCTCAACGACGCCACGGCGGAGAGCTACCGGCGCTCCGTCACCGAAGGAGTCGAGCGGGTGGCGAGGAAACTCGCCACGACGCGCCGCCCGTTCACCGGTGTCACGCCCGCCGCGCTGGCCCCCACCGTCGACGCCGTCGACCTCGACAAGCCGCTCGGCGACTCCTCCGCCGCCCTCGACGAGCTGGAGAGCGTCTACCTCCGCGACGCCGTCTACTTCCACCACCCCCGCTACCTGGGCCACCTCAACTGCCCGGTCGTGATCCCCGCCGTCCTCGGCGAGGCCGTCCTCTCGGCGGTCAACTCCTCGCTCGACACCTGGGACCAGAGCGCCGGCGGCACCCTCATCGAGCGCAAGCTCATCGACTGGACCACCGGCCGCATCGGCTACGGCCGCTCCTCCGACGTCTCCTCCGCCGACGGCGTCTTCACCAGCGGCGGTTCGCAGTCCAACCTCCAGGCCCTGCTCCTGGCCCGCGAGGAGGCGAAGACGACCGACCTGTCCAAGCTCCGCGTCTTCACCTCCGACTGCAGCCACTTCAGCGTCCAGAAGTCCGCCGGCCTCCTCGGTCTCGGCCCCGACGCCGTCATCTCCATCCCGGTCGACCGGACCCGGCGCATGCAGTCCGTCGTCCTCGCCGCCGAGCTGGAGGCCTGCCGTGCCGAGGGCCTGACGCCGATGGCGATCGTGGCCACCGCCGGCACCACCGACTTCGGCTCCATCGACCCGCTGCACGAGATCGCCGCCCTGGCCGAGGAGTACGGCGCCTGGATGCACGTCGACGCCGCCTACGGCTGCGGACTGCTCGCCTCGCCCACCCGCCGCCACCTCCTGGACGGCATCGAGCGGGCCGACTCCGTCACCGTCGACTTCCACAAGTCCTTCTTCCAGCCGGTGAGCTCCTCCGCGCTCCTGGTCCGGGACGGGGCGACCCTGCGCCACGCCACCTACCACGCGGACTACCTCAACCCCCGCCGTACGGTCGCCGAGCAGATCCCGAACCAGGTCGACAAGTCCCTCCAGACCACCCGCCGCTTCGACGCGCTGAAGCTGTGGATGACGCTGCGCGTGATGGGCGCCGACGGTGTCGGAGAGCTCTTCGACGAGGTCTGCGACCTGGCCAGGGAGGGTTTCGACCTGCTCGCCGCCGACCCGCGCTACGACGTGGTCGTGCAGCCGCAGCTGTCCACGCTCGTCTACCGCTACATCCCGGAGGCCGTCACCTCCCCCGCCGACATCGACCGCGCCAACCTCTACGCCCGCAAGGCGCTCTTCGCCTCCGGCGAGGCCGTCGTCGCCGGGACGAAGGTCGACGGCCGCCAGTACCTCAAGTTCACCTTGCTCAACCCCGAGACGACCGTGGCCGACATCGCCGCCGTCCTCGATCTGATAGCCGGCCACGCCGAGCAGTACCTGGGAGAGACCCTTGTCCACGCCTGATACGACCAGCACGTACGACTTCATCGGCATCGGGCTCGGTCCGTTCAACCTCGGTCTCGCCTGCCTGACCGAGCCGATCGACGAGCTGAACGGCCTGTTCCTGGAGTCCAAGCCGGACTTCGAGTGGCACTCCGGGATGTTCCTGGAGGGCTCGCACCTCCAGACGCCGTTCATGTCGGACCTGGTCACGATGGCCGACCCGACCTCCCCGTACTCCTTCCTGAACTACCTGAAGGCGAAGGGCCGGCTCTACTCCTTCTACATCCGCGAGAACTTCTACCCGCTGCGCGTCGAGTACAACGACTACTGCCGCTGGGCCGCCGACCAGCTGAGCTCCATCCGCTTCTCGACCACCGTCGCCGCCGTCACCTACGACGAGGCCGGCGAGGAGTACGTGGTGACCACGGAGGCCGGGGAGACCTTCCGTGCCCGCCGGATCGTGCTCGGCACCGGCACCCCGCCGCACGTCCCCGACTCCTGCCAGGGCCTCGGCGGCGACCTGATCCACAACTCCCGCTACCTCCCGAACAAGGAGGCGCTCCAGAAGAAGCGGTCGATCACCCTGGTCGGCAGCGGCCAGAGCGCGGCGGAGATCTACTACGACCTCCTCTCCGAGATCGACGTCCACGGCTACCGGCTGAACTGGGTGACCCGCTCTCCGCGCTTCTTCCCGCTGGAGTACACCAAGCTGACGCTGGAGATGACCTCGCCGGAGTACGTGGACTACTTCCACGCGCTGCCCGAGCAGACCCGCTACCGGCTCGAGAACCAGCAGAAGAACCTGTTCAAGGGCATCGACGGCGAGCTGATCGACGCCATCTTCGACCTGCTCTACCAGAAGAACCTGGCCGGCCCGGTCCCCACCCGGCTGCTCACCAACTCGGCCCTGCACTCCGCCGCGTACGACGACACCAACTCCACGTACACGCTCGGCTTCCACCAGGAGGAGCAGGGCACGGACTTCACGCTCGACACCGAGGGCCTGATCCTCGCGACCGGCTACAAGTACTCCGTCCCCGCGTTCCTGGAGCCGGTCCGCGACCAGCTCCGCTGGGACTCCCAGGGCCGCTTCGACGTCGCCCGGAACTACTCGGTCGACACCACAGGGCGTCGCGTGTTCGTGCAGAACGCGAGCGTCCACACCCACTCCATCACCTCGCCCGACCTGGGCATGGGTGCGTACCGCAACGCGTACATCATCGGAGCGATGCTGGGCCGCGAGTACTACCCCGTCGAGAAGACCATCGCGTTCCAGGAGTTCGCCGCGTGACCGCCGACATCACCACCGACACCGTCCGCTTCCGCCCCCTCGACCCGCTCGCGGACGCCGAGCTGATCCACGGCTGGGTCACGCACCCCAAGGCCGCGTTCTGGATGATGCAGGACGCCGCGCTCCAGGACGTCGAGCGCGAGTACATGGCGTTCGCCGCGAACCCGTACCACGAGGCCTTCATCGGCCTGGTGGACGAGGTGCCCGCGATCCTCATGGAGCGGTACGACCCGTCCCAGCTGGAGCTGGTCGGCCTGTACGAGCCCCAGCCCGGCGACGTCGGCATGCACTTCCTCGTCGCGCCCACCGACACCCCTGTCCACGGCTTCACCCGCCGGGTGATCACCGCCGTCATGCGGGAGCTGTTCGCCGACCCGGCGACCGAGCGGGTCGTCGTCGAGCCGGACGTGGCCAACAAGGCCGTCCACGCGCTCAACGAGGCCGTCGGCTTCGTGGCCGAGCGCGAGATCCAGAAGCCGGAGAAGAAGGCCCTGCTGTCCTTCTGCACCCGTGCGCAGTTCGAGGCCGCCGTGGGAGCCACCGTATGAGCCGCCGCCCGTCCCCCGTCGCCGACCCCGTCGCGCACCTCACCCCGGCCCGCTGGGCCGACGCCAACCGGGCGCTGATCCGCAAGGGCCTCGCCGAGTTCGCCCACGAGCGGCTGCTCAACCCGCAGGAGCTGGGCGGGAACCGCTACCGGGTGCGCAGCGACGACGGCACCGTCGAGTACCGCTTCGCCGCCGACCGGTACGCCCTCGACCACTGGCAGGTCCACGCCGAGTCGATCACGCGCCACCGCGGCGAGGAGCATCTCCCGCTCGACGCCCTGCTGTTCATCACCGAGCTGCGCGGCTCGCTGGGCCTGAGCGACGAGGTCCTGCCGGTCTACCTGGAGGAGATCTCCTCCACCCTGTCCGGTACGGCGTACAAGGCCACGAAGCCGCCGGTCACCGCCGCCGAGCTGGCGCGCGCGGACTTCCAGGCGATCGAGACCGGGATGACCGAGGGTCACCCCTGTTTCGTCGCCAACAACGGCCGGCTCGGCTTCGGCGTCGACGAGTACCACGCGTACGCCCCCGAGGCCGCGGCCCCGATCCATCTGATCTGGCTGGCCGCGCGCCGCGACCGCACCACCTTCACGGGCTGCGCGGACGTCGAGTACGAGGCCTTCGTGCGCGCCGAGCTGGGCGACGCGGCGGTCGACGGCTTCGCCGCGACCCTCGCCGAGCGGGGCCTGGACCTGGCCGACTATCTGCTGATGCCGGTCCACCCCTGGCAGTGGTGGAACAAGCTCGCCGTCACCTTCGCCGCCGAGGTCGCCCAGCAGCGCCTGGTGTACCTGGGCGAGGGCGACGACGCCTACCTCGCGCAGCAGTCGATCCGTACGTTCTTCAACACGGCGGATCCGGCCAAGCACTACGTCAAGACGGCGATCTCGGTCCTCAACATGGGCTTCATGCGCGGGCTCTCGGCCGCGTACATGGAGGCGACCCCGGCGATCAACGACTGGCTGGCCGGGCTGATCGACGCCGACGCCGTCTTCAAGGAAGCTCGGTTCTCGATCATCCGCGAGCGGGCGGCGGTCGGCTACCGGCACCTGGAGTACGAGGCGGCGACGGACCGGTACTCCCCGTACCGCAAGATGCTCGCCGCGCTCTGGCGCGAGTCGCCGGTGGCCTCCCTGGCACCGGGCGAGCGGCTCGCGACGATGGCCTCGCTGCTCCACGTCGACCACGCGGGCGCGTCCTTCGCGGGCGCCCTGATCGCGGACTCGGGCCTGGAGCCGACGGCGTGGCTGCGCGGCTACCTGGACGCGTACCTGCTGCCGCTGCTGCACAGCTTCTACGTGTACGACCTGGTCTACATGCCGCACGGCGAGAACGTGATCCTGGTCCTCGACGAGCAGGGCGCGGTGATCCGGGCGGTGTTCAAGGACATCGCCGAGGAGATCTGCGTGATGGACCCGACGGCGGTGCTGCCGCCTGCCGTGGAGCGGATCCGGGCGGACGTCCCCGAGGACATGAAGCTGCTGTCGATCTTCACGGACGTCTTCGACTGCTTCTTCCGCTTCTTCGCGGCGACGCTCGCGGCGGAGGGCACGCTCGACGAGGACGCGTTCTGGCGGACGGTCGCGGAGTGCGTGCGCGCGTACCAGGAGTCGAAGCCGGAGCTGGCGGAGAAGTTCGAGCGGTACGACCTGTTCGCGGAGACCTTCGCGCTCTCCGCCCTCAACCGCCTCCAGCTGCGTAACAACAAGCAGATGGTGGACCTGGCGGACCCGTCGGCGGCCCTTCAGCTGGTCGGCGACCTGGTGAACCCGATCGCGCGGTTCACGCGCTAGCTCACCTTTCGGACCGGCGCGGGCCGGGTGGAGTACGGTCCTCCACCCGGCCCGCGCTTCTGTCTACTCAGCCGGCCACGGAACCTGAGGCGACCGGTAGTAGTCGATCCCGAGGGCCTCGAACCGCGGCCCCTGCGCGGCCAGTCGCGTCTTGTACGTCTCCCAGTCGTGCGTGGCCGCCGGGGACCAGCCCAGTTCGGCGACGCCCGGCAGGCGCGGGAAGGCCATCTGGTCGATGTGCGCGTTCTCGGAGAGGGTCTCCGTCCACAGCGGTGCCTCGACGCCCTTGACGGCCTCGGCGGGCGCGCCGGGGAGGTAGGCGGCCGGGTTCCAGTCGTAGGAGCGCTGGACCTCGACGTAGCCGGCCCAGGCGAGGCCCAGCTTGGTGTCCTTGGTGTACTTCATGTCGAGGTAGACCCGGTCGGCGGGCGAGAGGATCAGCCCGGTGCCGTTCCGCGCGGCCGCCGCGACCTGCTCCTTCTCCGCCGCGCTGGTCCGGTCGAGGCCCCAGTACTGGGCGAGAGCGCCCTGGGCGGGCACGGCGCCGGTGAGCTGGTGCCAGCCGACGACGGTCTTGCCGTACTTCGCGACGATCGGCTGGACCCGCTCCATGAAGGCCACGTAGTCCGCGTGGGTCGTGGAGTGCGCCTCGTCGCCGCCGATGTGGAGGTACGTGCCGGGGGTGAGCGCGGCGAGCTCGCGGATGACGTCGTCCACGAAGTCGTACGTGATCTCCTTCGGCACGCACAGGGAGCTGAAGCCGACGGCGGTGCCGGTGTAGAGCGGCGGGGCGACGCCGTCGCAGTTCAGCTCGGCGTAGGAGGCGAGGGCCGCGTTGGTGTGGCCCGGCAGGTCGATCTCGGGGACGACCTCCTGGTGGCGGGAGGCGGCGTAGCGGACGATCTCCTTGTAGTCGGCCTTGGTGTAGTAGCCGCCGGGGCCGCCGCCGACCTGGGTGGAGCCGCCGTAGGTGGCGAGCCGGGGCCAGGAGTCGATGGCGATGCGCCAGCCCTGGTCGTCGGAGAGGTGCAGGTGCAGCTTGTTGATCTTGTAGAGGGCGAGCTGGTCGATGTACCGCTTGACCTGCTCGACGGTGAAGAAGTGCCGGGAGACGTCGAGCATCGCGCCGCGGTAGGCGTAGCGCGGGGTGTCGGTGATGGTGCCGCCGGCGACCTTCCAGGGGCCGGGCTGCCTGGTCTTCTTCTCGACGGCCGCCGGGAGCTGCTGGCGCAGGGTCTGGACGCCGCGGAAGAGGCCGGTGGGCCGGTGGGCCGTGAGGGTGACGCCGTCCCGTCCCGACTGCAGCCGGTAGCCCTCGTCGCCGAGGGACGTCTCCGCACCGCTGAGGCGGAGCCGGATGCCGCCGCTCGCGTCGTGCTCGTCGACGACGCGCAGGGAGAGGCCGGTGGACGGGCGCAGGATGCCGGCGAGGTAGTCGGCGACGGCGCGGGAGTCGCGGGAGTCCTCGTCGATCCGGATGCGGGTGGCGGAGGTGAGCGTGTACGGCTGTCCGGCCGGGGCCACGGAGGCCGGGACGGGGACGACCTGGCCGAGCGGGCGGGTCGTGGAGTCGGCGGCGGAGTGGGAGACGGGGGCGGCTCCGACGCAGGAGATGCCGGCCGCCGCGAGGAGCAGTGCGGCGCCGAGGAGGCGGGGAAGCGTTCTGCGCTGTCTCACAGACTTGGGTCCCTTTCGATGAACGTCAATGAACGTCGATCAACTTCGTCGGGCTTTACGGCTGTGGATATGCGTATCCGAACAGTCACCATGCGTACCGTGCACCACTTCAGCGGTCAAGGTGTAGACCAATTTCGCCCTCAGAGCGGTGATCATGAAGGAGTCTGCCCGAATTCGGGCAGGATTCTTGCGAAGAATGGGGGTGACCCCTCAGTATTCTCGGGTGCTCGATCGCCGCCCGTCGCATGACGACCTCATCGACCACCTGGTGCGCAGCACCGCGCTCCAGCGCGGGGAGGCCGCCCGGGTGGTGCTCGACGTGCTGGCGTACTTCGACGAGTCGACCGAGGACTTCGTCCGCCGCCGCCACCGCGAGCTGCAGTCCGGTGGCGCGGTGAACGCCGAGATCTTCGAGCGCATTGCGGCCGAGCTGCCGCACCGCGCGGTGGCGCCACCGGAGCTCTCGCTCCGGCAGCTGCGCCGCATCGTCTACGGGTGACGCCGACCGGGTCACGGCCGGGCACACACACCAACTTGGAGGGTTGACACCTATATGTGCGGAATCGTCGGTTACATCGGAAAGCGCGACGTCGCCCCGCTGCTGCTGGAAGGCCTGCAGCGGCTGGAGTACCGGGGGTACGACTCCGCCGGCATCGTCATCACCAGCCCGAAGGCCACCGGCCTGAAGATGGTCAAGGCCAAGGGCCGGGTCCGTGACCTGGAGGCCCGTGTCCCCAAGCGCTTCACCGGCACCACCGGCATCGCCCACACCCGCTGGGCCACCCACGGCGCGCCGAGCGACATCAACTCGCACCCGCACATGGACCCCGAGAACAAGGTCGCGGTCGTCCACAACGGCATCGTCGACAACGCCCAGGAGCTCCGCGCCAAGCTGGAGGCCGACGGCGTCGTCTTCGCGTCCGAGACCGACACCGAGGTCATCACCCACCTCATCGCCCGCTCCCAGGCCACCACCCTGGAGGAGAAGGTCCGCGAGGCGCTCAAGGTCATCGAGGGCACCTACGGCATCGCCGTCATGCACGCCGACTTCAACGACCGCATCGTGGTGGCCCGCAACGGCTCCCCGGTCGTCCTCGGCATCGGCGAGAAGGAGATGTTCGTCGCCTCCGACGTCGCCGCCCTGATCGCCCACACCCGCCAGGTCGTCACCCTCGACGACGGCGAGATGGCCACCCTCAAGGCCGACGACTTCCGTACGTACACGACCTCGGGCGCCACCACGACGGCCACCCCGGAGACCGTGGAGTGGGAGGCCGCCTCCTACGACATGGGCGGCCACGACACGTACATGCACAAGGAGATCTCCGAGCAGCCCGACGCGGTCGACCGCGTGCTGCGCGGCCGGATCGACGACCGGTTCTCCACCGTCCACCTGGGCGGCCTGAACCTGGACGCCCGCGAGGCCCGCTCGATCCGCCGGATCAAGATCCTCGGCTGCGGCACCTCGTACCACGCCGGCCTCATCGGCGCCGGGCTCATCGAGTCCATGGCCCGCATCCCCGCCGACGCCGAGCCGGCCTCGGAGTTCCGCTACCGCAACCCGGTCGTGGACCCCGACACCCTGTACATCGCCGTCTCCCAGTCCGGTGAGACGTACGACGTGCTCGCCGCCGTGCAGGAGCTGAAGCGCAAGGGCGCCCGCGTCATCGGCGTCGTCAACGTGGTCGGCTCCGCCATCGCCCGCGAGGCCGACGGCGGCGTGTACGTGCACGCGGGCCCCGAGGTCTGCGTCGTCTCCACGAAGTGCTTCACCAACACGGTGACCGCCTTCGCGCTGATCGCCCTGCACCTCGGCCGCATCCGCGACCTGTCGGTCACCGACGGCAAGCGGATCATCGAGGGCCTGCGCAAGCTGCCCGGCCAGATCAGCGAGATCCTCGAGACCGAGGAAGAGATCAAGAAGATCGCCGCGGAGTACGCGGGCGCCCAGTCGATGATGTTCATCGGCCGCGTGCGGGGCTACCCCGTCGCCCTCGAGGCCTCCCTGAAGCTCAAGGAGATCTCGTACATCCACGCCGAGGCGTACCCGGCCTCCGAGCTGAAGCACGGCCCGCTCGCGCTGATCGAGCCGGCTCTGCCGACGGTCGCGATCGTCCCCGACGACGACCTGCTGGAGAAGAACCGCGCCGCCCTGGAGGAGATCAAGGCCCGCAGCGGCCGCATCCTCGCGGTCGCGCACCAGGAGCAGGCCAAGGCCGACCACACCATCGTCGTCCCGAAGAACGAGGACGAGCTGGACCCGATCCTGATGGGCATCCCGCTCCAGCTCCTCGCCTACCACACGGCGCTCGCCATGGGCCGCGACATCGACAAGCCGCGCAACCTGGCCAAGTCCGTCACGGTCGAGTAGCTGGGGGTCCCCCCTGCTCGAGCGAAGCCGAGAGCTTGGGGGATGTCCGGGCCTGTCACCCGGAGCTCTCGACCACGGCCGGGAAAGCCCGTCCGCCCACCTTCCGGACCTGTCCCCGGAAGGGCGGACGCCCGGCCGGACACACAGAGCGGTCCCCGCGCACCTCGTGCGCGGGGACCGCTTGTTTCGTGGCGCCTGTCTTCTTGCCGTCAGCTCGCCGTGGCCGCGCTGCGGCCCGAGCGGCTCAGCGAGGTCGGCCAGTGGGCCACCGCCGCCGTCGCGCCGTACCAGGCCGCCAGGCCCGCCAGCGCGGCGACCCAGCCGCCCGCCTTCGCCAGACCGCCGTTGTCGGCGAGTGCGCCGATGCCGAGCAGCAGCAGCGCGACGAACAGCAGCCCGTAGACACCCTGTCCGAACAGACCGCTGCCCGCGGCCGCCATGGTCAGCGTGAGCGCCAGGAGCGCCCACAGCAGCAGGAAGAGACCGCTGGCCTCGGCCGAGCCGCCGTCGCCGACTCCGGTCCCCCAGGTGAACCAGAACGCGCCGAGCGCCGAATAGGCCGTGCCCTCACCGCCGTTGCCGGCACGCAGGGCGAGCAGGCCGACGAGGAAGAGCGCCACCCCGCCGACCCAGGTGGCGAGGGATGCGGCGTCCGACGCCGCGACGTTGTCGATGACGCCGGTGCTGCCGATGCCGAAGGCCAGCAGGGTCAGTCCGAGCGCGAGGTGGCCGAGAGTGGAGGTCGTGTTTCCCGCGGCGACGTCCTTGTCCACGGCGGGCTCCCTTCAAGTGGGCAGTTGTGCTGCGTGAGCTGCTTGATCCGGTGACATTTAAGTACCCTTCACAAGCACACAAATCACCTTTCGTGGCCAGAAATTATCGCCGTACGAAGGGAGTTGACGAAGCGTCGAGGAAGTGAGGCGCGTCAGGGGATGACGATCACGGGCCGCTGCGCGCGCTTGGCGAGCCGGCCGGCCACCGAGCCGAAGATCCGGCCGACGATCCCGTGCGTCGAGCCGACCACGATCGCGTCGGCGGAGTACTCCCGGCCGACCTCCTCCAGCTCGTGGCAGATGTCGCCGCCTCGCTCGACGAGGATCCAGGGCACCTCGGCCAGGTAGTCCGCGCAGGCGAGCTCCAGACCGAGCACCTCGGTGCGGTGGTCGGGGACGTCGACGAAGACCGGCGGCTCGCAGCCCGCCCAGACGGTGGTGGGGAGCCGGTTGGCGACATGCACGATGATCAGGCCGGAGCCGGATCGTTTGGCCATGCCGATGGCGTAGGCGAGGGCTCGCTCACTGGAGGTCGAGCCGTCGAAACCGACGACCACTCCATGGCGGAAGGCGGGATCGCAGGAGTGGCGTGGCTGTTCGACCGCGAGGGGGTCGACCGTGGAATCGGCGACGCGCTTGCGGTCCGCGGGTTCGGGGAATTCGTGACCGGCCATCGGTGTCTCGGCGAAGAAGATCCTCGTGGGAAGGGAAACGGGAGAACGTCGTATACGTATACGTCTGCGTCGTACGGAGCAACGGTTGGCGGCGGAGCTGTGTCCGGGAATCATCTTCCCAAGCCCATACCCCCAAGGGTACGGCGACACTCCTCTCCTGCCCAGAGCCGTCCAGGGCCCGCACACAGCGCTCGCACGGCGTTCCAGGGAGCATGCACGAGCCCGTCCCGTTATGGCAATGCCGCCTGTCCCCTACAGCTGTCCGTTCCGTGCCCCTCCGAGGTCCCGCCAGTGGTCCCTACGGGGTCCGTCCGGGGGGCCGAACGGAGGCCCGCGAGAGTGACCGGAACGTTCCGCTTGTCGTTCCCACAGGTCCAGTCACCGTCGCAGGGAGCCCCGCCCGTGCCCGCACCAACGGCCGCCGCCACCGCCCGCCCCGACGACCTTCCCCTCGACCGCGTCCCCGCCGACCGACCCGCCGACCGACCCGCCGGCCGCCCCGCGCCCGCCGCGTCCGCGGCCCCCACGGAGTCGGCGGGCGATGTCGTCCGGTGGGCGGTCTTCTGCTGCGTCCTCGTCCCGGTCGTCCTCGTGGTCTACGGCACCTCGCTGGGCGGGGCCGCCGGAACGGCGCTCGGGCTCGCGGCCGTGACGGCGGTCTGCCGGGTGCTGCTGCGCCGCTCGGAGCGGGGCCTGCGGGCCGAGACGGCGGCACCCCGCGCACGTCGCTCGCACGGCGGCCGAAACCACCGTCACGGGTGACGCGTCCCTCGCCAAGCTGACGTATTCGCACGCCCACACCCATATGTTTTCAGCCAAGTTCCAGATGTCGGCGCGTCCTTGGCGGAATGACCCCTCAACCCCCGTGCCACCAGGCCGGAAAGGCGTGCGCCGGGCCTTCGCACCCTACGGGGACGGGCCATGCGAGCCACGCGCACTTCCCTGCGCGGCCCACGAGTGGAACGCTTCGTGATCGAATGCTTCGCGCCAAGTTGCCTTGTCGACAATGTGCTGGATGGAGAACGTGGCACGTCGGCACTACGGAACACAGTAGATTCGATCATGGGTATCGAAGACTGGGGTCTCGTGCAAAACCGAGGGGAATCGTGCAGGAGCGACAGGACCAGGGAGACGCGAACACCGAGGGGGGCTTAGCGTCATGAGCCAGGACTCCGCCGTTACGGAGGCCGCACGGAAGCTGTCCGGGCGCCGCCGCCGCGAAGTAGTCGCGGTGCTGCTGTTCAGTGGCGGCCCCATCTTCGAGAGCTCCATCCCGCTCTCCGTGTTCGGAATCGACCGGCAGGACGCCGGAGTACCGCGTTACCGGCTGCTCGTGTGCGCCGGTGAGGAAGGCCCGCTGCGGACCACAGGGGGCCTCGAACTGACCGCGCCGTACGGCCTGGACGCGATCAGTCGCGCCGGAACCGTCGTCGTACCGGCCTGGCGGTCGATCACCTCGCCGCCACCGCCGGAGGCACTCGAAGCGCTGCGCCGGGCACACGAAGAAGGCGCGCGGATCGTCGGTCTGTGCACCGGCGCGTTCGTGCTCGCCGCCGCCGGGCTGCTCGACGGCCGCCCGGCCACCACACACTGGATGTACGCGCCGACGCTCGCCAAGCGCTATCCGTCGGTCCATGTGGACCCGCGGGAGCTCTTCGTCGACGACGGGGACGTGCTGACCTCGGCCGGCACCGCGGCCGGCATCGACCTGTGTCTGCACATCGTGCGGACCGACCACGGCGCGGAGGCCGCCGGCGCGCTCGCGCGCCGACTGGTCGTCCCGCCGCGGCGCAGCGGCGGTCAGGAGCGCTACCTCGACAGGTCCCTGCCCGAGGAGATCGGCGCCGACCCGCTCGCCGAGGTCGTCGCCTGGGCCCTGGAGCACCTCCACGAGCAGTTCGACGTGGAGACGCTCGCGGCCCGTGCGTACATGTCACGGCGTACGTTCGACCGGCGCTTCCGCTCACTGACGGGGTCCGCCCCGCTCCAGTGGCTGATCACCCAGCGGGTGCTCCAGGCGCAGCGGCTGCTCGAGACCTCCGACTACTCGGTCGACGAGGTCGCGGGACGCTGCGGCTTCCGGTCGCCGGTCGCGCTGCGCGGGCACTTCCGCCGCCAGCTCGGCTCCTCGCCGGCCGCGTACCGCGCGGCCTACCGGGCTCGGCGCCCGCAGGCCGAGCCCGTGACGGTCCTCGACCCGCTGGTGCCGTCGCAGGGCGGCATGCCGGTGGGCCGGCGGCCCGGCGGGCCGCTGGACCCGGGGAAGCCGCACTCCGACGCGTACGCCTCCGGGCGACCGGCCCTTCCGGGCCAGCGCAGCGCCCCCTAGGGGCCGACCAGACCGCGTGCCACAAGCCGCGCACCGAGAAAACCGGCGGGCGCCCGGGGAGAACCTCTCCCGGGCGCCCGCCGGCGTACACGCGCATCGTCCGTCGGCGTCCGGGTCCGAAGCCGGGGCAACCCCCTAAGGTAGGACGCATGAACGATCGCATGGTGTGGATCGACTGCGAGATGACCGGGCTCTCGTTGACGGACGACGCACTCATCGAGGTGGCCGCGCTGGTCACCGACTCGGAACTGAACGTGCTCGGCGACGGCGTGGACATCGTCATCCGGCCGCCGGAAGCGGCGCTGGAGACCATGCCCGAGATCGTGCGCCAGATGCACACCTCCTCCGGCCTCCTCGACGCCCTGGCCGAGGGCACGACCCTCGCCGACGCCGAGGCGCAGGTGCTCGCCTACGTGCGCGAGCACGTCAAGGAGCCCGGCAAGGCGCCGCTGTGCGGGAACTCGGTCTCCACCGACCGGGGCTTCCTCTCGCGGGACATGCCGGCCCTGGAGAGCCACCTGCACTACCGGATCGTCGATGTCTCCTCGGTCAAGGAGCTGGCCCGCCGCTGGTACCCGAGGGCGTACTTCAACAGCCCGGAGAAGAGCGGCAACCACCGCGCGCTCGCCGACATCCGCGAGTCCATCGCCGAGCTGCGCTACTACCGCGAGGCGATCTTCGTCCCGCAGCCCGGGCCCGACTCGGACACGGCGAAGCAGATCGCGGCCCGCCACGTCCTGCCCCCGGAGTAGCCCACACCCCCCTGGGACGCCCTGCTCGCGCCCCTGACGCCCCTCTGACGCCCCCGGGTCGAATGCGGGCGCGAGCACCCTCCCGGACCCTGTAGACTTCTTCTCGGCCGGTCGGGGAAACCTTCGGGAAACCGCCGGTCATGGTGGGTGTAGCTCAGCTGGTAGAGCACCTGGTTGTGGTCCAGGATGCCGCGGGTTCGAGTCCCGTCACTCACCCTGAAGGTCGAGGCCCCGGTTCGAAAGAACCGGGGCCTCGGTCGTTTTCCGGGGCCCTTCGGGTGAGCGCGCGCGGCGCCCCCGAGGTGCGGGGCGGGGGCGCCGCCTAACGTGACGACGGTCACCACGCCCCGGCACCGGAAGGCCGTCATGCGGAGGAGTCGTACCGCCCTCGCCGTCGCCGCCGTGCTCGCCGGCACGCTGCCGACCGGGTGCGCCGCGGGCCCCGCCGAACAGCCCGGGCGGACCACGCTCACCGTCGGGGTGTTCGGCGCCTTCGGCCTGAAGGAGGCCGGGCTCTACGACACGTACACGCGGCTCCACCCCGGGATCGTCGTCCGGCAGACCTCGATCGAGCGGAACGAGAACTACTACCCGCAGCTCCTCACCCACCTCGTCTCCGACTCCGGCCTCGCCGACGTGCAGGCCGTCGAGGTGAACAACATCGCCGAGGTCACCACCACCCAGGGGCACCGGCTCGAAGACCTCGGCCGGGCGAGCGGCGTCGACAAGAGCGCCTTCCTGCCCTGGAAATGGGCGCAGGGCACCGACCGGAACGGCCGAACGGTCGCCCTGGGCACGGACATCGGGCCGCAGGCCGTCTGTTACCGCAAGGACCTCTTCGCCAAGGCCGGGCTTCCCACCGACCGGGCCGCCGTCGGGCGGCTCTGGGCCGGGGACTGGCAGAAGTACCTGGACGTCGGCCGGCGGTTCAAGGCCGCCGCGCCCGCCGGGGTCGCGTTCGTCGACTCCGCCTCCGGGGTGATGGCCGCGATCACCGGAAGCAGCCCCCGCCGCTTCTACGACACCAGCGGCGAGGTCGTCTACAAGGACAACCCGGCCGTGAAGCGCGCCTGGGACCTGGCCGCCGCCTTCGCCACCGGGGGCCTGACGGCCAGGCTCCAGCAGTTCACGCCCGCCTGGGACCAGGCGTACGCCAACGGCCGGTTCGCCACGGTCTCCTGCCCGGCCTGGATGCTCGGCTACATCCAGGACAAGGCCGGGCCCGCGGGCCGGGGCGCGTGGGACGTGGCGGCGGCGCCCCGGCCCGGCAACTGGGGCGGCTCCTTCCTCGTCGTACCGTCGGCCGGGAAGCACCGGGCCGAGGCGGCGAAGCTGGTGGCCTGGCTGACCGCGCCCGCCCAGCAGGCGACGCTCTTCGCGCGGCGGGGCAGCTTCCCCAGCTCCTCGGCCGCCCTCGCCCTGCCCGCCGTCTCCGGGGCCCGGCACGCCTACTTCGGCGGCGCGCCCGTCGGCGCGATCTTCGCGACGGCCGCCCGGGGCGTGCCGGTCGCGGTCACCGGTCCGAAGGACGCGGTCATCGCGCAGAACCTGGCCGACATCGGGATGCTCCAGGTCGACCAGAAGGGGCGGCCGCCGCGGGCCGGGTGGGACGCGGCGGTGAAGACGATCGACAACGCCCTGGACCGGTGACCCGATGACCGAGGCCGAGGTGGACGTCGCCGTACCCCCGCTGGAAGCGCCCGCGCGCCGGACGAAGGAGGCGACCCCGCGCGCCCGGCGGCATCGCCGGGACCTGCGCTACGGGCCGTACGCGCTGGTCGCCCCGTTCTTCGTCCTCTTCGCCGCCTTCGGGCTCTTCCCGCTCCTCTACACCGGCTGGGCCTCGCTGCACCGGGTCGAGCTGACCGCGCCGGACCGGATGGAGTGGGTGGGGGCGCGGAACTTCACCCGGCTCCTGAGCGACGACTTCTTCTGGAACGCGCTGGGGAACACAGTCACGATCGGTGTCCTGTCGACCGTTCCGCAGCTGCTGATCGCGCTCGGCCTCGCGCATCTGCTCAACTCCCGGCTGCGCGGCCGTACGTTCTTCCGGGTCGCGGCCCTGACTCCGTACGCGACGTCGGTGGCCGCGGCCACGCTGGTCTTCGCGCTGCTCTTCGGGCGGGACCACGGGCTGGTCAACTGGGTGCTCGGCGCGGTCGGGTTCGGCCCGGTGGACTGGCAGAACGGGACGTGGGCCTCGCAGGTCGCGGTGTCGACGATCGTGATCTGGCGCTGGACGGGCTACAACGCGCTGATCTATCTGGCGGCGATGCAGTCGATCCCGCGCGAGCTGTACGAGGCGGCGGAGCTCGACGGGGCCTCGCGGTGGCGGCAGTTCGTCCATGTGACGGTGCCGGGGCTGCGGCCGACGATCCTCTTCACGGTCGTGGTCTCGACGATCGGCGCGACGCAGCTCTTCGGGGAGCCGCTGCTCTTCAACGGGGGCGCCGGGGCCACGGGCGGGGCGGACCACCAGTACCAGACGCTGGGTCTCTATCTGTACGAGCAGGGGTGGGTGAACCACCATCTGGGGCGGGCGTCGGCGATCGCCTGGGCCATGTTCCTGATCCTGCTGCTGATCGGCGCGGTGGCGCGGCTGCTGCGGCCGTGGTTCGCCGGGCGGGAGGAGTCCTGATGCGTGCCGCGTCGCGGGCGGCCGGGTGGCCGGTGTACGCCCTGCTCGTCCTCTTCACCGCCGGGTCTCTCTTCCCCTTGCTGTGGACGGCGGTCGCGGCCTCGCGGGACACCACGCGCCTCGCCAGGACCCCGCCGCCGCTCTGGTTCGGCGGGAACCTGCCGGCGAACCTCTCCACGGCCTGGACGGACGCCAATCTGGGGGTGGCGCTGCTCAACACCACGGTCGTCGCGGGGGCGGTGGCGGCGGGCACGGTGCTCTTCTCGACGCTGGCCGGCTTCGCCTTCGCCAAGCTGCGGTTCCGGTTCAGGAACGGGCTGCTGCTCGTGGTGATCGGCACGATGATGGTGCCACCGCAGCTGGCCGTCGTACCGCTGTTCATGCTGATCGCCGAGGTGTCGTGGACCGACCGGTTGCAGTCCGTCGTGCTGCCCGCGCTCGTCTCCGCCTTCGGGGTCTTCTTCATGCGCCAGCATCTGAGCCGGGCGCTGCCCACGGAGCTGATCGAGGCGGCCAGGACGGACGGGGCGGGCACGCCGCGGATCGTCTGGCACGTGGTCTTCCCGGCCGCGCGGCCGGCGATGGCGGTGCTGGGGATGCTGTCGTTCGTGATGGCGTGGAACGACTTCTTCTGGCCGGTGATCGCGCTGACCCAGAACGGCAGCCCCACGGTACAGGTGGCGCTCGCGGGGCTCGGGCGGGGCTACATCCCGGACCAGTCGGTGATCATGGCGGGGGCGCTGCTCGGGACGCTGCCGCTGCTGGTGGTGTTCGTCGTGTTCGGGCGGCAGATCGTCGGCGGGATCATGCGGGGCGCGGTGAAGGGGTGAGCCGGGGTTCTCAAGGGGCGCGCCCCGGCCGGAGGGTAGGGCTCCGGCCGGGGCGCGCGTGGGTGGGGGGACAGGGGGGTCCTGGGCTCGCTACTTGTAGGCGGCGAAGGCCTTGGTGAAGGCCAGGGGCTGCTGGAGGATCGAGGAGCAGGTGGCGTCCGCGTGGTTGACGGCACCGGCCGCGCACTGCTTGTCGCGGGTCGAGGACCACATCGAGAGCCAGCCGATGCCCTTGGACTTCGCGAAGTCGACCAGCTGGGTGGCGTCGTCGACCTTGAAGATCTCGGTCGTCACGTCGTTGACGCCGATCATCGGGGTCACGGCGACGGCCTTCCAGGCGGCGGCGTCGGAGAGGCCGAGGACGCCCTTGATCTGGGCCTGGGTGGCGGTGGCGGCCTGGATGGCGTACGTGCCCATGTCGGCGCTGTAGGCCGGTCCGTAGTCCATCGCCATGATGTTGACGGCGTCGACGCGGACGCCGTTGCGCTTGGCGTCGGCGAGCAGGTCCACGCCCGGCTGGGTCAGGCCCTCGGGCATGACCGGCAGGGTGAAGGAGACGTTCAGGCCGGGGTGGGACTTCTGGAGCTGGGCGATCGCCTGGGAGCGCCGGGTGTTGGCGGCGGTGTCCGGCAGGGCGGCGCCCTCGATGTCGAAGTCGACCTTGGTGAGCTTGTACCGGTCGACGACCTTGCCGTAGGCGGCCGCGAGGTCGGCGGAGTTCGCGCAGTTCAGGGCCAGTTCGTGACCGGCGGCGCCGCCGAAGGAGACCCGGACGTCGCCGCCCTTGGCCCGCAGGGCGCCGATCTGGGCGGCCACCTTGTCGTTGGCCAGGTCGGTCACGCCGCCCCAGAGCGGGGCGCAGGAGCCGCCGGAGGTGATGAAGGCGAGGTTGAACTCCTTGACCCCGGTGGCGTCGGCGGTCGCGAGCAGGTCGTACGCCGGGTAGAGGGAGGTGTCGACGTACGGCGCGAACTTCGCGGCCCCTGCCGCCGGAGTCCCCGTCGGGGTGGGGGTGGGAGCGGTGGTCGTCGGGGCCGGCGGGGTGCTGGTCGACGGCTTCGCGGTGGGGGTCGCCGGGGCGGAGGGGCTCGCGGTGGCGGTGGGCGGCGTGGTCGGGCGGCCGCTCGGGGTCGGGGTCGCGCCGCCGACGGAGCAGGAGGCCTTGTTGATGAGGCAGTTGGCGGGGTCGCCCGCCTGGCCCGCCGCCGAGGTCACGAAGCCGACGGTGACGGACTGGCCGGGGGCGAGGACCTTGTTCCAGCTCGCGGGCTTCACCGTGACGTGCCGGCCGGAGACGGTGTGCTCGCCGTTCCAGAGCGAGCCGATCGTCGTCCCCGCGGGCAGGTCGAACTCCAGCGTCCAGCCCCCCGACTGGACGCTGGAGGTCTCGTTGGTGACGACGTACTGGCCGGTGTAGCCGCCGGTCCAGGAGCTGGTGCGGGTGTACGCGGCGCCCACGGCGGCGGCCTGCGCGGTGCCGGTGAGGGCGAAGGCCGCGCCGCCGATCACCGCCGCCGTGACGACCGCGCCGATGACCTTCGTCCTGCCGCTCGTCCTGCGCCGGTGCGAAGTGGTGGTGCTCATCGCGTGCCTGCCTCTGTGTGCCGGGGGTGGGGTGGAACTCGGGTGCGGCAGCACGCTAGCGACAGGGAATCGGACAAATACCCATGAGTGGACGGGGGTTGGGATTCTTAGGGTCCGCTTAAGGAAGCCATCGGGGCCAGGAAAGGTTCCGCGTCACGACGGAGGGCGTCGCGCAGTGGGCTCGGGTCCGACTCCCGGTGACGGGGGAGGAACACCGGGAACCGGGCCGGAGCCCACTGCGCGACGCCCTGGGGGCGCGGGAGGCGCTCAGAGAGCCTTGGCTCGGTGAGCCTCCTCCCGTACCTCCTCCACGCCCGTCGGGACGTGCGCCGCCTCGCGGGCCACTCCCCTGCTCGCCGCCCAGACGACGAGGCCGCAGAACGCGAACCCGGCCCCGAGGAGGCTGGAGCCCGTCCAGCCGTACGAGGTGAAGAGCGCGGTGGTCGCGGCCGCGCCGAGGGCGGAGCCGAGCGAGTAGAAGACCATGTAGCCGCCGATGACGCTGCTGACGCGGTCCGGATGCGTGGCGGTGAGCAGGTGCTGGTTGCTCACGTGGACGGCCTGGACCGCGAAGTCGAGCACCACGATCCCGACGATGAGCAGCCACAGCGACCACGGCAGCTGGGCGATCGCCGCCCAGGAGACGAGGAGCAGGGCGAACGCGAACCCGGTGACCGGGACCGCCCGGCCCGCGTCCGCCCAGCGGCCCGCGCGGGCCGCGCCGAGCGCGCCGGCGAGTCCGGCGATGCCGAACAGGCCGATCTGGCTCTCGCTCAGCTCCCACGGCGCGTCCGCGAGCGGCAGCGAGAGCCCGCTCCACAGGGTGCCGAACGAGGCGAACAGGAAGAACGCGATGAGCCCGCGCGTCAGGACGACGCGCTCCGTGAACAGTCCGCCGAGCGAGGCGACGACCTGCCGGTACGCCACCGGCGGCTGGACGCGCTCCTCCGACGGCAGGGCGACGAGGACGAGGGCCGCGAGGGCGAGGGAGAGCGCCGCGAGGACGGCGTACACGCTCCGCCAGCCCCACAGCTCGGCGAGCGCGCCGGTGACGACCCGGGCGCCCAGGATGCCGACCACGACGCCCGAGGTGACGACGCCGATGTTCCGGCCGCGTTCGGCGAGCGGCGAGACGGAGGCGGCGTACGCCACCGTGGTCTGCACGACGACCGCGAACAGGCCGGCCGTCGCGAGCCCCACGAACGCCAGCCAGGCGGCCGACGCCACGGCCGTCAGGGCGAGGCCCACGGCGGTGACCGCCAGGTGGACGGCGATGAGGCGGCGCCGGTCGACCACGTCGCCGAGCGGCACGAGCAGCAGGAGACCGGCGAGGTAGCCGAACTGGCTGGTCGCGACGATCCACCCGGCGAGCTCCGCCGAGACGCCGAGGTCGCGGCCCATCGGTTCGAGGACCGGCTGCGCGGCGTAGATGCTCGCCACCGCGACACCGCAGATCACCGCCAGCAGTAACCGCCGCCACATGTTCATAGCGCTCCCATCGAGATTGGTAGCAGATTGCAACCATTTTGACGGTACGGCATGATGGTTTCAATCCGCAACCCAATGGGAGGTGTCATGACACGCACCACCATGAGCGCCCCGAACCTCGACTGGACCGATCCCGAGTGCCCCGTCGCCCGCACGCTCGACCTCGTCGGCGACCGGTGGAGCCTGCTCGTCGTGCGCGACGCGATGGACGGGGCGCGGTCGTTCACCGAGTTCCAGCGCCGGACCGGAATCGCCCGCAACATCCTCACCGACCGCCTCCGCAAGCTGACCGCTCACGGGGTCCTCGCCCAGCGCACCGCGCCGACGGGCCGGCGTCAGGAGTACGTGCTCACGGACGCGGGCCGCGCGCTCTTCCCGGTCATCCTGACGCTGCGGCAGTGGGGCGAGCGGCACGCCTTCGCGCCCGGGGAGGAGCATTCCGTCCTGGTCGACCAACACGGCACGCCAGTACCGGAGTTCGTTCCCGCCGACGCCGACGGCGCCGCCCTCGGCACGGACACCACGCACGTGCTGAAGACGACGCCGTAACAGGTCGGTCGGAGCGAGTCAGTTCGCGCGGGTCAGCTCCGCCCGCAGCAGGTCCAGGCCCATCGGCCCGAGATCCAGGGCCTGTCGGTGGAAGCGCTTGAGGTCGAACGCGGCCCCGTCGCGGCGGCGGGCCGCGTCCCGGGCGTCCAGCCACGCCTTCTCGCCCAGCTTGTAGGCGAGGGCCTGCCCGGGGCGCCCCAGATACCGGTCGATCTCGAACGCGACGAACCCCGCAGGGCCGACCCCGCAGTGCTCGGCGAGGAACTCCCGGGCGAGGCGCGGCGTCCACCGCTCGCCCTCGTGGAACCCGGTGCCCGCGGGGATCCGGAGCCGCAGGTGCAGGCCGATGTCCAGGACCACCCGCGCGGCGCGCAACTGCTGCCCGCCGGCCAGCATGCCGAGGCGGTGCGCCGGGTCGGCGAGGTACCCCAGCTCGTCCATCAGCCGCTCCGCGTACAGGCCCCACCCCTCGCAGTGCCCCACGTGCAGCTCGCTCGCGAGGCGCTGGAACCGGTTGAGGGTCGCGGTGTTGAGGGTCGTCACGCCCAGCTGGAGGTGGTGGCCGGGGACGCCCTCGTGGAACATCGTGCTCGGCACGGTCCACGTCGGGACCGGCGCGTCCGGGTCGGTCGGCACCGGCCACCAGACCGTGCCGGGGCGCGACAGGTCCTCGCTGGGCGCCAGGTAGGAGGCGGGCCCGTCGGTGCGGGCGGTCCGGCAGTCGATCCGTAACAGCGGCGCGGGGATCGCGAAGTGGGTGCCGTCGAGGTCGGCGATGGCGCCGTCGGCGAGCTCCTGGAGCCGGTCGCGGAACGCCGCCGCGCCCTTCACCAGGTGGCGTGGGTCGCCGTCGAGCGCCGCAAGCACCGCCGGCACCGGCTCGCCGGGTGCGACGGCCGCCGCGGCCTCGGCCGTCTCCCGCCGCACCCGGGCCAGTTCCTCCCAGCCCCACGCATAGGTCTCCTCCAGGTCGAGCCGGGTGCCGAGGAACTCCCGTACGCCCAGCAGGTAGCGGTCCCGGTCCACCGCCTCGCGCTCCGGCGCGTCCGCCGCGAGCTCCTCGGAGAGGTACGCCGAGAAGCCGGTCAGCGCCCCGTTCGCGGCCGTCGCGGCCTCGTCCAGGGCGCTCCGCAGGGCGCCGTCGCCGTGCCCGGCGGGCAGCCCAGCGAGGTACGGCCGCATGTCCCGGCACTCCCGGGCGTTCCGTACGACCTGCCGGTACGCCGCGACACGGCCTCGGCGCCGGGCGTCCTCCAGGCCTTCCCGCAGCCCCGCGAGCGCCCCGGGAACGGCCCGCAGCCGCGCGTGGAGCGCGTCCCAGGCGGTGTCGGCGCCCTGGTCGAGGAGGCCCACCGCGTGGCGCAGCCGCTGGACCGGGCCGTCGAGGGTGTCGAGGAGCGTGCCGTACGCGTCGGCGTCGGCCAGGGCCGCCTCCGTGGCGAGCCGCTCGCGCAGCACCGCCGCCGCGATCCGCTCCGCGTCCCCGGCGGTGGGCGTGGCGTCGAGCGCCCGCAGCGTGCGGCGCGCCAGCTCGGCCCGCTCCCACGCGGCGCCCGGGCCGTGGTCGGTGAGCCGCTCCTCCTGCCCGGCGATCCCCATGACGGCGGCCAGGCACGGGTCGAGGACGGCCAGCTCGTCGACGTACCGGTCCGACAGCTCGGCCACCTGCCCGTCCGCGGGCTCGTCGAGCGCGCTCATCAGCGGCTCACCGACGACGGGAGCCTGGCGACCCCGGACTCGGTCAGCCGCTTGCCGTACAGGCCGATGACCAGGCCCGCGACGATCAGCGCCCCGGCCACCAGCTTGAGCGCGGGCAGCGGCTCGCTGAAGATCAGCACCGAGCCGAGGACGCCGAAGACCGGGACGAGCAGGGAGAGCGGGGCGACGGTCGAGACCGGGTACTCGCGGAGCAACCAGTTCCAGATGGCGTACCCCAGGAGGGTGTTCGGGTAGGCCTGGAAGAGGATGGACAGGATCGCCGACCAGCCGAGCTGCTGCGGCAGGGCGACGTACCCCTCGGTGCCGTTCACGACCAGGTCCAGCAGGAAGAGCGGGATCGGCGCGAACAGGCTCGCCCACACCAGGAACGCCAGGGTGTCCGTGGGCTTGGCCTTCTTGAGGATCACGTTGGCGACGCTCCACGACACCGCGCCGACCAGGACGAGCGCGACGCCGGCGATGGTCACCGTGCCGTCGGTGACGAACGTGATCGAGAACAGGCCGGCGAGCGCGACCGCCATCCCCAGGTACTGGAACCGGGACAGCGACTCGCGGAACACCACGGCCCCGAGCAGGATCGTCAGGAACGCGCTGAACTGCAGGACCAGGGAGGCGATCCCGGACGACACCCCGGCCTCGATGCCCAGGTTCACCACGCCCCACAGGCCGACGCCGAACACCAGGCCGTAGCCGACGAGGTGGCGCCACGGCACCTGCGGCCGCTTCAGGAAGAAGACGGCCGGCAGCGCGCAGAGCGCGAACCTGATCCCGGCCAGGATCAGCGGGTCGACGCTCTTGAGCCCGATCTTGATGATCGAGAAGTTGAGACCCCAGATCGCGGTGACGGCCACCGCGATCAGGATGTGCTGTTTCTTCATGCGGGGACCTGTTCGGGAGTTTCGGGGGCGAGCGGTGGAGTGAGGGGTGCGGCGGCCGGGCGGGTGGCGACCGCGAGGGAGCCGAAGAGGGCGGCCATCCACTCGCGGGTCTCCTCGGGGGTGTCGCCCGCGACGATCCCGGCGAGGACGGTCTCCCCGGCCTGGTAGGTGATGTGGTCGGGCAGCGGCGCCCCGGGCGGCAGTTCGTGCCACGTGACTACGCGCGGCCCGGACCGGAACGCCCCCGCGCCCTCCAGGCCGCGGTACTCCCGCCCGGCCAGGTGGTGGCCGGGGTGGACGAACCAGGCGTACCGGAGCCGGTCGGCGTCCTGCTCGGGGAGCGTCCCGGCGACGGGCTCGCCGAGCAGCACGCGCAGCTCGTACGAGGGCAGGTGGATGCCGGTGGCCAGCTCGAAGGTGGCCACCACGTCGGCGCCCCCGACGCGGTTGCCGACCTCCAGGAAGACCAGCTCGCCGTCGGGGTCTCCCGCCTGGACGATCGCCTCCAGGTGGAAGGTGCCGTCCTCGATCCGTACGGCGGCCAGGGCGCGGGACACCCAGGCGCGGGTCTCCGCGGAGAAGCCGATCTGGAACGAGCCCATCGGCCGCCCCTGCGCGTACTCCAGGCAGGTGCCCAGGTACTCGCTCGCGGTGAGGGCCAGGACCTGGCCGTTCTGCACCAGGCCGTCGAAGTGCCGGATCGGCCCGGAGACGAACTCCTCGACCTGGAAGTCCGCGAGCTCCCGGCCGGCGTCGGGACCGTCGAGCCGGGCGACGCCGGTGCGGCCCTCGGTGACCGCCGCGGCGGCCTCGCGAGGGGAGGCGAAGACGAGCACGTCCTCGCTGGAGGCCCCGCGGTGCGGCTTGAGGACGGTACGGCCGTTCCAGGGCGCCCGGCCGCCCAGTCGGAGGAAGCTCGGCAGCGGCAGGAAGCGCGGCACGCGTAGGCCCGCCTCCTCGACGGCCCGCTTCATCAGGACCTTGTCGCGGGCGAGCGCGACCTGGTCGACGGGCGCGCCCGGGACGCCGAGGTGTTCGCGGAGCCGGGCCGCGTCGAGGAGTTCGTACTCCGACATCGAGATGATCCGGTCGAAGGCGCGCGGCTCCTCCGCCAGCCAGTCCCTGGCCTCCTCGAAGGCGGGGCGCGTGCCCGGGCGGCTCACCCGCTCGCAGCGCAGTCCGGGCGGCAGGGTGGCGAGGGCGGTGTCGGTGCCGAAGTAGGTGACGTCGTGCAGGTCGTGGGAGATCCCCCGGTGGTACTCGATCTTGAAGTAGGGCACGCGGTGCAGGACGAGGATCTTCATCGGGACTTCCTGACGGGAGTGGGGACGGCGACGGCGTGGTCCAGGGCCTCCGACCAGGCCTCGCGCAGGGCGTGGACGACCGTGCGGATGTCGGCCCGGTCGCCGCGCAGGACGACGCAGCCCTGGGCGGCGAAGTCCGCGTTGTCGCGGGCGACGGCGTGCAGGTCCCGCCGCTCGGCCGACATCCAGGCGAACTCCGTGACGGTCAGCTCCCCGTCGGCCAGGCCGAACCGTTCGGCGGTGGCCTGCACGGCGTCCGCGAACGGGTCCGCGCCGGGCGCGACGTCGTCCGGGGCGAACGAGCGGTCGCTGCCGACGCCGAGCATCACCGTCGCCGCCGCGCAGCCCGGCACGAGCCGACCGGCGTCGGCGGCCGTGCCGAAGGCCGTGTCGATCCAGCGGTGGTGCAGATCGATCCCGTACACCCAGCGGGCCAGGGCCCAGATCTTCATGCCGCCCGGTCGCCGGTTGGGCTCCACGATCGCGGCGCGCAGCCCGTCGTCGCTCAGCTTGATCTCGTTGTGGAACGGCCCGTCGCACTGGCCCACCAGCCAGTTGGCCTGCCGTCCGGCCCGCTCCAGGGTCGCCCGCTCGTGCTCGTCCAGGGCGGCGGGCAGCACCTGCGCGATCTCGACGGGGTAGCGGCCGCGCGCGCTGACCTTCTCGGTCAGGAACGAGAGCGAGCCGAGCCCGTCGTAGGAGAACTCGCGCCCGTACGGGATGAGTTCCTCGCAGATGACCCCGCCCTCCAGGTACGGGAGGACCTCGGCGAACGCCGCCGTCAGGTCGTCCCCGGGGCGGACCACGACGACGCCCCGGTTGTTGCCCTCGGCCGCCGGTTTGACGACGAAGCCCTCGGGGTGGGCGATCCCGAACTCCCGCAGCTGGTCGAGCGAGGCGATCTCGGCGAAGGCCGGCACCATGATCCGTTGCGCGGTGAGCAGGTCGGCGACGCGGGCCTCGTCGAGCCGGTAGCGGTACTTGGAGAAGGCACCGGCGGCGAGGGGCGGCGAGTCGACCGGGACGCCGAGCCGGTGGAGCAGTGCGGCGCCGCTGTGGACGGCGTTGTCGGAGAAGACGATGCCCGCCCGGATCCGTTCGCGCCGGTCGCCGAGCAGCTTCTCGCCGAGCTCGGGGAAGCGGTCGCCGAGCGGATCGAGGTCGACGACCTCGTCGGCGATGGCGTGGTCGGCCTCGGTGGGCTCGGCGCGGACGAGGACCACCGTCGCGCCGTGCCGCTCGCGGGCGTACTCCCGCAGGTGGCGCACCTCGTCGATGCGGCTCAGGTTGTAGTCGACGATGAGGAGGATCGGCCCGGTCGTCATGCGTGCTCCGTCTCGTACACGATCTCGATCGCGCGCTCGGAGGCGGTCAGCAGCCCGGGGAGGAGCGCGTCCCGGTCGGCGCGGTCCATGCTCCAGAGCACCTGGCCGAGGAAGACCTCGCGCGAGGACGACTCCACGACGTCGCCGGGCTCGAGGAGGATCTGCGACAGGACCGGCCGGAGCGGGAGTTCGCCGCCCGGGCCGACCGCGCGGATGGTGCCGGGGTCGGCGAAGAAGACGCGGAAGAAAGTCGCGTTCCCGCTCGGCGAGGTGCCGTCGGGGGCGTACGAGAGGCCCTTCAGGGTCTGCGCGAAGGCGGCCGGCCCGTCGACGGCGAGCAGCGCGTCCAGCCAGAGGTCGAGCAGCCCGGGGCCGCCGGTGAGCGCGGCCACGCTAGGCGAGATCAGGCTGCCGCCGACGCGCGGGTTGACCTCGATCAGGTCCCAGCCGGACAGGGCGTCGTACCGCGCCTCGACATGGAAGCAACCCCAGCGCAGTCCGAGGACGAACAGGACGTTCGACACCCAGCGGAGGCCGGCCGCGGTCTCCTCCGGCGACAGGCTCGTCGGCGGGCTGACGCAGGCGTTCTCCAGGACGGTGCCGGCGGTCTCCGTGACCTCGCACTTCTCGTGCACGGCGACCACGTGCGGCTCGTCGTCGACGACGATCACCTCGAAGCTGAACTCCCGCCCCGGTACGTAGTCCTCGACGAGGAACTCCATGCCCCGGTCGCCGGATTCCTGGCCCGGGGTGAAGGCGCTCGCGTAGACCGTGTCGGCGGCGGCCTCGGCGGCGATGCGCTCCAGGTCGGCCCAGGTCGTGTCGGGGGCGAGCGGGAACGTGCCGAACGAGGCGATGCCGCTGACCGGCTTCACGAAGTGCCGGCCGCCGTCGCTCCGGCGGGCGGCGAGGGTCTCGGGGGTGAGCGCGGCCGCCCGGACCCGGCTGAGACCGGCGTCGGCGAGACGGTTGCGCAGGGTCAGCTTGTCGCGGAGTTCGGGGACCTGCTTCTCGTCCAGGTCCGGCACCCCGAGCCGGGCGTTGGCCAGCGCCATCAGGTGCCGGTAGCCCTCCCAGACCGTGAGGCAGCAGGCCACCCGCTCGCCCGCCGCCCGGAGTCCGTCGAGGTACTCCTCGACGTCGTGCGGGGTCAGTACGTGCTCGCCGGTCACCCGGACGTCGTCGGCGAGGTCCGCGAGCGCCCCGGGCCTCGAGCCCTGGTGCTGCGGCTCCGGCAGTGAGCTGAGCACGTAGACCTTCAGCCCCCGCGCCGTGACGGTGCGGGCGAGGTCCTCCAGGAACGAGAACCCGACATGGCTGAGCAGCAGCACTCCCCTGGCGTTTTCCATGCTCAATTCCGGCCTCCTCACCGGCGGGTGGGGCGCGGCGCGGTCGCGCCGCGCCCCACTGAGGACTGGGCTCAGGCCGGCTGCTTCTCGGCCTTGGCGATGGTGTCCAGGTAGAGCTCCTCGAAGTACTGCGCCAGGAGCGCCTGGTGCTCCTTGAGGTACCGCTGGAACGCGGCGACGTCGTCCTCGTTGTGGAGCAGGTGCCGGACGGCCGCCCAGACCTCGCCGGGGTGGTCGTCGTTGATGTCGGTGTGCGAGTGGCTGATCTGGCCGCCGATCCTGCCCTCGCCGACCGAGCCCTTCAGCGCCTCCAGCTTGCGGGGCTCCAGCTTCACGTTGACGTACTCGACGAGGTACGAGTACGCGACGACGCCGAGGGGGCCCTCGTGGTCCAGGAGGTAGGAGAAGTAGCCGGTCAGCAGCTTGGTGGAGAGGTACGGCTCGGTGGCGAGGAACTGCTCGCGCGAGACGCCCACCTTGGCGAGGTCGGTGATGAACAGCTCGTCGTGGAGCATCTCCTCCTGCTCGTAGTTGGCCCACACCTGGGCCGCCTCCGGGCTGCGCTTGGCTATCTCGACGAGCGCTTTGGCCTCGGCGACGCGGAGCAGCCGGATGCGCCAGGCGGTCTCGATGAGGTGGCGCTTGTAGTAGTCGGAGTCGACGTTCTTGCCTTCGAGGTGCGCGGCCTCGGGCACGTTGGCGTACCACTCGAGGACCTGCTGGTCGATCTGCTCGTCGATCTTCGCGCGCAGTTCCGCAGAGGCGGCGGCGTTGAGGAACGTGGAGCTCTTCCCGTATCCGACGTTGGTCACGCGGTTCGGCATGGTGTCACCTTTTCTCGTGGGTGGTCGGGTGCTCGGGTACTCGTGGATCGGGTACTCGTTGGTCGGGTATCTCGGACGCTCGGGTGCGAGCGGTTCAGATGTCGTCGACGACGCGGATGACCGCGTCGCCCCGCAGCCGGCACTGGCAGGCAAGACGGTGGTCGCCGCCGGTCCGGCCGAGGTCTTCGAGGAAGTCGAGCTCGTCGTCGTCGGGGACGCCGAGGGCGTCGAAGCCCTCCAGGACCTCCACGACGCACGCGCCGCACGCGCCGGAGCGGCATCCGAACGGGATGAGCCGCTGCGGGGTCTCGTACTCGACTTCGGTGAGGAGGGATCCCGCGGGCAGCAGGATCTCGGTTCCGGTCGGGAGGATCGTCAGTTTCCTCAGGGTCATGGCACCGGCACGGCGTCGAGGTCGGCGGAGCGGTCGGTCGAGTGCTCGGGCGCCAGGCGGGAGCCGGGGCGCAGCTCGACGGCCGCGTGGTTCGCGGCGGTCGCCGCCTCGCCGAGGCCCACGGAGATGAGCGGGACGCGGCCCTCGTACGTGCAGATGTCGCCGGCCGCGTACACCCGCGGCAGGTTCGTGCGCATCGCCCGGTCGACCGCGATCAGCCGGTTCTCCAGCCGGAGCCCCCAGTCGGCGAGCGGGCCGAGGCTGGTGACGAAGCCCAGGGCGCCGACGAGGGCCTGGGCGGGCAGCCGCAGCTCCTCCGCGCCGGCCTGGACACGTACCTCCTCCAGCTGCCGTATGCCGTGACAGGCCGTCACCTGGGCGTCGGTCAGCACGCGTACGTCGGCCGCGTACATCTGCTTGACGCCGTGCTCGTGGGCGCGGAAGGCCGAGCGACGGTGGACGACGGTGACGGAGCGGGCGAGCGGCGCGAGGGCGAGCGCCCAGTCGACCGCGCTGTCGCCGCCGCCGACGATCACCACGTCACGGTCTCGGTGTTCGTCGAGGCGCGGCACGTGGTGGGCGACGCCCCGCCCTTCGTACGGTCGCAGACAGGGCAGCGTGCGCGGGACGGAGCGGCCGAGTCCGGCCGCGATCACGACGGCGCCGGCTCGCACCCGCCCGCCGTCCTCCAGGCCGAGCTCCCAGCCCGCCCCGTGCTCGTCCCGGGTCAGGGTGGCCGCGGTCCTGCCGAGCAGGTAGCGCGGTTCGAACGGCGCGGCCTGGGCGACCAGGCGCTCGACCAACTCCCGTCCCTTTACGGCGACATGGCCGGCGACGTCATGGATCTTCTTCTCCGGGTAGAGGGCCGCGATCTGGCCGCCCGGCTCGGGAAGGGCGTCGACGATCACGCTGGAAAGCCCTCGGAATCCCGCGCAGTAGGCGGCGTACAGGCCGGCCGGACCCGCTCCTACGACGGCCACGTCCGCGCTCGCTTGATGCATTCTGAACCCCAGGCCCTTCCAACGTTCGATGGAAACAGCTCTGCCATTCACATAGTTCGGGTGGTTCGGATTCCTCGGCCGGAGGAAATTCACTCCGCCGAGCACGAATTCATCATTGAGCGGCCCGAGATGGACCGTCAACGAATGGGGTCGGAACTCCGCACTCCAGCCGGACGGTCGGAAGCGACGGCCGGCCTCTACCGCCCGTACCGGCCGGAGCTCCGAGTGTGGAACTTCCTCAGTCGAAGCCGTCGAGGCCGGCGACGGGCGGGCCTCCGGCACGGAACCGGACCGGACTTGACGGAACCGGACGGCGATCCTTCACTCTTTCCTGTCCGGCAATGCACAATCCACCCCACCTCATGGAGTGATCGTGTCTCTTTCGCGCCGCAGGATTCTGGCCGGTTCCGGTATCGCGGCTTCCGCACTGTCGTTGGGCCCGCTGGGAAAGGCCGCCGCCGCACAGGAGGCGACTCCCGCGCCCTTCCGGCCGCACGACTGGAAATCCGTCCGCGCGCAGTTCCTGCTCGCGCCCGAGTACGCGCATCTGTCGAACTTCTATTTCGCCTCGAACCCCACTCCGGTGCGTGAGGCGATCACCCGATATCGCAAGGCGTTCGACGAGAATCCGTACAGTTTCCTCGACGACAACATGTTCCGGCGCGACGAGGACATGCTGTGGCGTGACGTCTGCGCGGCCGCCGCCGAATACGTCGGCGGGAAGCCCGAGGAGATCGCCCTCACCAGCAGCACCACGATGGGGCTCGCCCTCATCTACAACGGCCTGCGCCTGAAGCCCGGCCAGGAGGTGCTGACCACCACGCACGAGTTCTATCCGCACCACGAATCGATTCGGCTCGCCGTCGAGAAGTGGGGCGGGAGCATGCGGAAGATCCCGCTCTACGAATCGTCCCTGAACTTCTCGGCCGACGAGGCCGTGGCACGGATCCGCGCCGCCATCCGCCCGAACACCCGGGTCGTCGGCGTCACCTGGGTCCACTCCGGCACCGGTGTGCGGCTGCCGATCGCCCCGCTCGCGGCCGCGATCAAGGAGCTGAACCGCCATCGCGACGAGGCGGACCGCGTCCTGCTGGTGGTGGACGGGGTCCACGGCTTCGGCGTGGTGGACGAGGACGTCGCGAAGATGGGCTGCGACTTCTTCGCCGCGGGGACGCACAAGTGGATCCTCGGCCCGCACGGCACCGGGATCATCTGGGGAAAGCCGGAGAGCTGGGCGCTCCTGCGGCCGACGATCCCCAGCCTGATGGCCAAGGAGACCACCGACGCCTGGCGGCAGGAACGCCCGCCGGCCGGCCCGACGCAGGCCGCGTGGGTCAGCCCGGGCGGCTTCTTCGCGTACGAGCACCAGTGGGCCGTCGTCGAGGCGTTCCGCTTCCACCGGCAGATCGGCCGCGGACGGGTGCACGGCCGGATCGCGGAGCTGAACGGGCAGATCAAGGAGGGGCTGGCCCGCATGAAGCACGTCACGCTGCACACGCCGGTCGACGCCGGGCGGTCCGCGGGCTTCGTCATCTTCGATGTCGACGGCTACAAGCCGCAGGACGTCGTGCAGATCTTCCGCGACCACCGGGTCATCGCCAGCGGCACCCCGTACGCGGTCCCGCACGTGCGCCTGTCGGCCGGGATCGTCAACTTCCCCAAGGACGTGGACAGGGCGCTGAAGGTCGTCCGCTCCCTGGCGTGAGGACCGCCCTGTGAGGTCGCCCGCTGCGGCCGCCACGGCCGTCGCGAGGTGCCGGCGGCCGCCCCTTGAACGCAGAGGAGGAACACCCGTGGATGTCATGACGGCCGTGCTGTCCCGCCGCAGCGAACAGCACCTCGTCGCACCCGCCCCGAACGACCAGGAGTTCGCGTATCTCCTGCGCGCCGCCGCCACGGCCCCCGACCACGGCGGCCTGCGGCCCTGGCGGTTGATCCTGATACGCGACGAGGGCCGCGCCGCTCTGGAGCGCTGCCTCGCGGACGAGGGCGCGGGGCCCACGGGGCCCGGGCCGGGACCCGAGTGGCTGGAGGAGATCCAGGGCGCGCCGCTCCTCGCCACGCTGGTCTTCTCCCCCGTGCCGCACGACCCGGGCGGCCAGGACGGTCCCCCCGAGTGGGAGCAGCTCGCCGCCACCAGCGCGATGACCGACTCGCTGACCCTGCTGTTGCACGCCCGCGGTTTCGGCAGCGTCTGGCGCACCGGCGGGTTCACCGAGTCCGAGCCGATCCGCCGCGTCCTCGGCCTGCGCGCGGAGGAGCGCCTGCTGGGCTGGCTGTGCATCGGCACCCCGCCGCGCAGCAGGGCCTCGCAGCGGCGGGTGCCCGAGGACGTGACCGACCGGATCTCCGTCTTCACCCCCTGAGACTCCGTCACCCGCGCTAACATAAAATACGTTCGGTTTCTTTTCGAGGCCGAGTCGGGGCCTGGTCGACGAGGGTGATCGGACGCATGGGTGACTGATCTGAAGCAGGAGCGTGCCGTCCGCACGCGCAACCTGATCATGAAGGCGGCGGCGGAGCTCTTCGACGAGGAGGGCTACGAGGGCGCGAGCGTCACCCGCATCGTCAAGCGGGCCGGCGTCACGCTGGGCGCGCTCTACTTCCACTTCCCCTCGAAGCAGGACCTGGCCCACGAGGTGATGAACGCCCAGCCCTACGTGATCGAGCCGCTCCTGGAGTCCAGCGGACTCCAGCGCCTGGTCGACATCACGCTGGTCTGGGCCCACCGGCTGCAGACCGACCCGATGCTGCGCGCCGGCGTCCGGCTCGCCGTCGAGCAGAGCCGCTTCGGCATGCGCGACATCGACTCCTTCGAGGGCTGGAAGGACATCATGGTCGGCCATCTCGAAGTGGCCCGCGCCGAGGGGAGCCTCCGCGAGGGCGTCTCGCCCGAGGAGGTCGCCCAGTTCGTCGTCGGCGCCTGTACGGGCGTACAGCTGTACTCCCAACTGGTCACCGGCCGGGCCGACCTGACCGAGCGCACCTGCTCCATGTGGCGGCTGCTGCTGCCGGGCATCGCGGCACCCGACGCCGCCACCGTCGTTGTCGACCCCGACCTCGGAAGGGCCCCATGAACGCCTCTCCCCTCGGACAGCGGGAACCGGCCCGCCGCATCGTGCTCGCCGGCGCCACCGGAACGGTCGGACGGCTCACCGCGGCACGACTGGCCGCCGCCGGAACGCACGACGTGACCCTGCTGACCAGGGACCCGGCGAAGGCGGCCGCCCTGGGCCTGCCCGGCCGGCTCGTCGGCGCGGACTTCGCCTCGCCCGCCACGCTCAGGACCGCCCTGCGCGGGGCGGACGCGCTGCTGCTCGTCACCAACGACCCGCTGAGCCCCGAGCACGACGTCAACCTCCTCCACGCCGCCGCGGCTACCGGCACCCCGCACGTCGTCAAGCTGTCCGCCCAGGCCGTGACCGACCCGGACGCCGACGACGCCATCACCCGCTGGCAGCGCGAGAACGAGGAGCGACTGAGGGCGAGCGGCCTTCCGTGGACCCTGCTGCGCCCCCGCTCCTTCATGACCCACGCCCTGGCCTGGCGGGACGACATCGCCCGGCACGGCATCGTGCGCGCTCTCCACGGAGACTCCCTCAACTCCTGTGTCGACCCGGCCGACATCGCCGACGCCGCCGTCCAGGCCCTGACGGGCCCCGGCCACATCGGGCGGACGTACGCGCTCACCGGGCCGCGCGCGATCTCCGTACGGGAGAAGACCGCCACGCTGTCCGAAGTCCTGGGCCGGCCGCTGGTCTTCGAGGAGATCTCCCTGGACCGGGCCCGCCAGGAGTGGCGCCGCCGCATGCCCGAGATCCTGGTGGAGGCGCGCACGCTCAGCGCCGAACGGCAGAACCGCGGCTCCAAGGCCGCCGTGGCCGACGGGGTGCGCGAGGCGACGGGCCACGCGCCCCGGTCCTTCCGCACGTGGGCCACCGAACACGCACCGGCCTTCCTCACCCCCGTACGCGCGTAGGGCCCCTCCCAGAGACCTGATCGCCCGCCCCACCCGTCGATTGGACCCTTCGCCGTGGCCTCATCCACCCCTCTCCTCCACGGCAGGACCGTCATGATCACCGGCGCGTCCAGCGGCATCGGCGCCGCCGCCGCGCACGCCTTCGCCGCCGAAGGCGCCGCCGTGGTCCTCGTGGCCCGGCGCGCGGACCGGCTCGAACACCACGCCCGGCTCATCCGCGAGACCGGCGCCGAAGCCCTCTGCGTACCGGCCGACGTCACCGACGCCGACGCCGTCCAGCGCGCCGTCGACCGGGCCCTGGACACCTACGGCGGGCTCGACGCGGCCTTCAACAACGCCGGCTGGGCCTCCTCGGGCACCCCCCTGCACAAGACGGACGACGCCGAGTACGACCGGATCATGGACGTCAACGTCCGGGGCGTCTGGAACTGCCTCCGCGCCCAGATCGGCGCGATGCTCGAATCCGGGACCCGCGGCGCCATCGTCAACACCTCCAGCGTCGCGGGCCTGCGCGCCACCGGCACCGCCGCCCCCTACATCGCGGCCAAGCACGCCGTGCTCGGCCTCACCCGGGCCGCCGCCGACGAGTACGGGCCGCACGGCATCCGGGTCAACGCCCTGGTGGTGGGGAGCACGCACACCGAGCTGATGGACGAGGTCCTCACCCGTACGCCTTCGCTGTACGAGCCGTTCACCAGCCGCGCCATCCAGCGCCGCCTGGCCGACCCCTCCGAGGTGGCCCAGGCCGCGCTGTGGCTCTGCTCCGACCGCTCCTCGTTCACCACCGGGGCCGCGGTCCCGGTGGACGGAGGCTGGACGGCCCGGTGACTCCCCTCAGCTCTGACTTCCGCCCGGCAGCAGGTCGGGCGAGCGGGTCGCGGCCACCGCGCCGAGCGCCAGGCACCACAACTGCGCGAGCGCTTCGAGGTCTTCGCCGACCGTGCCGGTCGTGGGGACCGACGGACTGTCGAACCGGGCGAGCATGCACACCACCAGGGAGCACAGCAGCCCCGCCGTACAGCCCTCGGCCAACTCCCCCCGCGCACACGCCCGGTCGGCGAGTCTTTCGACCTCGCCGAGCCAGAGCCGGTACCAGAAGCACCCCGTCCAGGCGGTCTCGCGGCTGAGCCGTGCGGCCGCCTGCACGGTGGTGTCGGAACGCAGCAGCCGGGCCACCTCGTGAGTGAGGTCGATGATGTTCTGCAGCGGCAGCGGCGAACGCGCCAGGGCGCGGACGACGGCCGAACGCGTAACGGTCGCACCCTCCTCGTAGACGCCCCGGGCCAGTTCGGGTTTGGTCGGGAAGTGGAAGGTGAGCGCCCCTTGCGTCACCCCGGCCTGCGAGGCGATGCGCGCCAGCGACGTGCCGGCGTAGCCGTACCGGGCGAGCTCCAGGGCAGCGGCGGATAGTACCCGGCTTCGGGTGAGCGCGGCTCGTGTCTGCGCCACGTTGTCGGTCCCTCTGTCATGTTTCGTCTGGCCCCCTGGTGTCGCTCCGAACGACTCGCATTCCCCCGTGAGTTGGGGAGCTGTTTGCCCACTCTACAGAACATAAAGAACGCTATTTTTGTTATGGTCGAACCGTGCCCGGAACCGTGCCCCGCCGCGTCCTCGCGGCGGGCTGTCGTGCTCACGCGCTCGCGTGAGGAAAGGGTGGTGGAGGAATTGAGGGACGTATTAGAGGCGACGGACAGTGATCTCGAGGCCATGACCGGTGGCGCGTGTTCGGACGTCCACCTGGTACCGACGGACTCCCTGCTGGCCGCCGACTCGCCCCGGCTCGGCGGGCTGAGCCGGGAGCACGTCGAGGTGCTCGCGCAGCGCGCCATCGAGCCGGTCCTGGTGCACCGGGGCACCATGCGCGTGGTCGACGGCATGCACCGCCTCCACGCCGCCCGGCTCCGGGGCGAGGCCGAGATCCCGGTCCGGTTCCTGGACGGACCGGCCGGCGAGGTCTTCATCCACTCCGTGACGGCCAACGTCTCCCACGGCCTGCCCCTGACGCTCAAGGACCGCAAGGCCGCCGCCGGGCGGATCCTGACCTCGCACCCCGATCTGTCGGACCGCGCGATCGCCCGCATCACCGGCCTCTCACCCAAGACCGTGAGCGCCGTCCGCCGTACGTCGACCGAAGAGGTCCCGCAGCCGGGGGTACGGGTCGGGGCGGACGGCCGCGCCCGCCCGCTCGACGCGGCCCGGCGCCGCGAGGTCGCCGTCGCCTTCCTCGCCGAACACCCCGGCGCCACCCTCAGCGAGGTCGCCGCCAGCGCGGGCGTCTCCATCAGCACCGCGGGCGCGATCCGGCAGCGGCTGCGCCGTGACGAGCAGGCTCCCCCACCACCACCGCCGAGCCCCGGCCTCGTACGCGAGGCAGGCCGCTGCGAGCGGCCCGCCGGGCCACCGCCGGGCGACCTGCGGGAGCAGCGCATCGAGACCCTGGCGAAGGACCCCTCGCTCAGGTTCACCGAGTCCGGACGCGCCTTGCTGCGCTGGCTGAACAAGCGCGCACCGGACCTCGAAGCCGGGCAGCAGCTGATGGCCGCGGTGCCGGTGCACTGCGCCGTCGCGGTCGCCGACCTGGCCAACTCCTACGCCCGGGAATGGCAGCGCTTCGCCAGCGACCTCGACCGCGCCCTGGGCGACATGGTGGAGCACTAGGCGCGTAGGGAGGGGACGGGGGACCTGCCCCTCACCGAGCGCGCTGCGCGGGCGCCTTCTTGCGGCGGCCCCGCTGGCCGCGCCGGCCGCCCGTGTCGCCGGAGCGGCGCCCGTCCAGACCGATCCAGATCCGGACCTCCGTACCGCCGAGCACCGAGTGCCCGATGGCGACGTCGCCGCCGGTGGCCTCCGCCATCTGCCGGACGATGTCCAGGCCGAGACCGGTCGACCCGTCCCGCCGGCCGCTGTTGCCGCGCGTCAGCGCGGCGGCCGGGTCGGCGATGCCGGGCCCCGCGTCGGAGACGAGCACGATGACGGCGTCGTCGCCGTTGTGGACGTCCACCGAGAACGCCGTCCCCTCCGGGGTGTGCCGGAAGACGTTGCCGAGCAGCGCGTCGAGCGCGGCGACGAGTTCGGGCCGGGCGACCGGGATGCGGACCGGCCGGTCGACGCCCGCGACCCGCACCTTGCGGCCCTCGTCCTCGGCGAGCGCGGACCAGAAGTCCATCCGGTCCCGTACGACCTCGGAGGCGTCGCAGCCCGCGCCGGGCCCGGTCGCCTGGGTCTGCGGCTTGGCCTCCCGCGCCGTACGGATGATGGTGTCGACCTCGCGCTCCAACTGCTCGACCGCCGCCCGGGTCTGGTCGGCCGCGGGCCCCGAGCCGAGCGAGGCGGCGTTGAGACGGAGCACGGTCAGCGGGGTGCGCAGCCGGTGGGACAGGTCGGCGGCCAGCTCGCGCTCGTTGGCGAGGAGCTGGACGACCTGGTCGGCCATGGAGTTGAAGGCGATCGCGGCCGACTTCAGCTCCGGCGGCCCCTCTTCGGGGACCCGCGCGCCGAGCTTGCCCTCGCCCAGGTCGTGGGCGGCGCCCGCGAGCCGCTGCGCGGGCTGGACCATCCGTACGCCCAGCCGGTCGGCGACCGCGACCGAACCCACGATCAGGCCGATGCCGACACCGGCGAGCACGAGCCAGGCGGTGGTGACCCCGTTGGTGGCCTCGCCCTCGGGGACGAAGAGTTCGACCACGGCGACCTGGCCGGTGGAGAGCGCCGTCGGCTGGAGCAGCACCGAGCCGCCCTCCACGTCGGCGATGGTGGCCCGGCCCAGCTCCCGGGTGGTCCGCAGGTCCTCCTCCGTGGCCCGCCGGGTGCCGATCTCCAGCGCCTCGGCGCCCGGTTCGTCGCCGGCCGGGACATGGACGGCCATCCGCCCGGCGGCGCCGTCCTCGGTGGTGGCCACGGCCCGGTCGAGCTCGTCGCGGTCGGTGGTGATGGCGAGCACGGGCGCGAGCCCGGCGGCGCGCCGCTCGGCGTTGGAGAAGGCCCGGTCGTTGGCCATCTCCTTGACGACGAGAGCGAGCGGTACGGCGAAGGCGATGACGACCATGGCCGTGACGGCCAGCGACACCTTGACGAGTGCCCATCTCACGGCTGCTGCTCCCGCGGCGGTTCGAGCTTCACGCCCACCCCGCGCAGGGTGTGCAGATAGCGGGGCCGGGCGGCCGTTTCGCCCAACTTCCGCCGCAGCCACGACAAATGTACGTCGATGGTCTGGTCGTCCCCGTACGACTGCTGCCACACCTCGGCGAGCAGTTCCTTGCGCGGCACGACCACACCGGGCCGGCCCGCCAGGAAGGCCAGCAGGTCGAACTCCCGCCGGGTCAGGTCGAGCCCGGCTCCGTCGAGCTCCGCCTGCCGGCGCAGCGGGTCGATGGAGAGACCGCCGACCTGGATCACCCGCGACGGCGGGACCTCGCCCGCCGCCGCGCGCGAGCGCCGCAGCACGGCGGCCATCCGCGCGGACAGGTGCTCCACGGAGAAGGGCTTGGTGAGGTAGTCGTCGGCGCCGTCGTTGAGCAGCCGGACGATCTCCGCCTCGTCGTCCCGCGCGGTCGCGATGATCACCGGCACATCGGTGATGCCGCGGAGCATCTTCAGCGCCTCGGACCCGTCCAGATCGGGCAGTCCGAGGTCCAGGATGACCACGTCGAAACGGAAATGGGCGACCTCGCGCAGCGCCTCCAGGGCCGTTCCGACGCTCCGTACGGTGTGGGAGGCCTCGGTCAGATGCCGGATGAGGGCGGAGCGCACGAACTGGTCGTCCTCGACCACGAGCACACTTGCCATGGCCCGCACCGTACGCCATACGGGCGAACCCGAGGCAAGGTCCACCCTGTGGGACGGCCGTCGCCGGGGTGGTGCAGTATGGCCCGGATGCATAGAGGACTTGTTCACGCGATGGCGTGGTCGCTCGCCACGGGCGCGGCGGTCACTCTGTCCTGGTGGGGCGTCCATACGGTACTGGCCGGTACGGTCTACGACCCGCCGCGCGCCCTGCCGATTCCGGCCGGGACCACCGACGACGCGACCCGTGCCTCGTCCACGCACGCTCCGGACCCCACCGCCTCCGCGACCCCGTCGGCGGACCCGTCCACGAAGCCGCCGTCCTCGGCCCCGGCGACCCCCTCACGCAAGCCCACCACCCCCTCCGAGCCGCCCACCACGAAGCCGCCGCAGGGCGGCGGAAGCGTGAAGCCCTACGCGGTGGACGGCGGCCAGGTCGTCTTCGACCTCGGCGAGACCTCCGCGGAGCTGGTCTCGGCCAGGCCGAACTCGGGCTGGCAGATGCAGGTGTGGAAGCAACCCACCTGGATCCGGGTCACGTTCACCAAGGACGGCCGCGAGCTGTCGGTCTTCTGCGTCTGGCACGACACCGCGCCCCGCGTGGAGATCGAGGACCGCTGACGCGCTCTACCGGAACACGGACGCAGGCGGTACGGGCGAGGGCTTCGCGCTCGCGTCGGTGACCGGGCTCGCGCCGCCGGTGAAGTCGGCGAGCTCGCGGCCGTGTTCGACCCGGCCGGGGTGCGGGTCGGTCGCCACCCGGCGGGTCAGCTCGGCGACGGGCAGCTCCCGGTCGGAGGCGAGGAGCACGGCGTTGCCGAAGCGGCGGCCGCGCAGCACGGTCGGGTCGGCGGTCAGGGCGAGTTCGGGGAAGACCGTCGCGGCTGTCGCGATCTGGCCGCGCAGATGGGCCAGCGGCGGCCCGTCGGCGAGGTTCGCCGCGTAGAAGCCGCCCGGCCTGAGGGCCCGGCGGACCTCGCCGAGGAACTCGGCGGTGGTGAGGTGCGCGGGGGTGCGTGCGCCGCTGAAGACGTCGGCGATGATCAGGTCCGCCCAGCCGTCCTGCACCTTGGCGAGCCCGGCGCGGGCGTCGGTGGAGCGGACGCGGATGCGGGCGGCCGCGTCGAGGGGCAGCTCGCGGCGGACGAGCTGGACCAGCGAGCCGTCGAGCTCGACGATCTGCTGGGTGGAGCGGGGCCGGGTGGCGGCGATGTAGCGGGCGAGCGTGAAGGCCCCGCCGCCGAGGTGGACGACCTGGAGGGGCCGGTTCGGCGGGGCGGCGAGGTCGGCGATGTGGCCGAGGCGCCGCTGGTACTCGAAGGAGAGATGGGCCGGGTCGTCGAGGTCGACGTGCGACTGCGGGGCGCCGTCGATGAGCAGCGTCCAGCCGCGGGGCCGCTCCCGGTCGGGTATGAGCTCCGCGAGACCGCCGTCGACGGTCTCGACGACGGCGACGGCCGCGGCCGCTCGTTCACGCTGCTTGTTCCTTGCCACGTGCTCCATTATCGGTACGCACGCCAGGTCCCCGCCCGACGAGGCTCGGGGCCTGTCAGTGGCAGCCGTCGGCGGCCTCGATCAGGCGGGCGGCCTGGCCGAGGGCCTCGCGGAGCACGGCCGGGTCGGTGACCTCGCCGGAGTCCCCGGGCGGCAGCAGCCAGCCGGCCGGGCGCGGGGCGTCGCCGGCGGGCTCGGGGAGCTCCGGAAGTTCGGGGATCCGCAGGCCACGGCCCGAGGTCTGCGTACACGCGCTGCCCGGCATGTCCCAGGCGGCCGCCGTGCCGGGCGGCACGAGGAAGCCGAGGGTGTCGCAGGCGCCGTCGTGCAGCACGGGGCCGACGAGCGGGGTCCCGCCGCGACGGAGGATGTCCACGGCTTCCAGGCCCTGGCGGACCGGGACGGTCACCAGGTCGCAGGGTGCGGTGCACGGGGCACTGGCGTCCGGGGTGGGTGCGTGCAGTGCGGTGGACTGCGATCCGATCTCCAACATGGGACCCCTCCTCGCTCCTGAGAAGACACGTTCCGTCTCTCCACATGGTTCAACGCCCGTGTGCGTCAACGGCTACGGCGGCACGCCGCCGCAAAGGATGGCAGTTCATGGCAGATCGCGAGCGAGATATCCGATTTATGGCAAAACCCTGCGTGAGCACCCGGTCACAGCAGGTACGTTTTGCCCCGCCGGAACACCGGCAGCACAGGAGAGGGCTCGGCCATGGCGGTGTCAGGGGCAGTTCCCAATCTCGCCTTCCGCCGGCTCCGCGGACAGCACTCGCCGGCGGAGTTCGCCGCGACGGTCCGCCGGGCGGCACGGGAGATCGGCGAGCAGGTCGCGTGCGACGCCCGCTACATCGGGCGCGTGGAGGCGGGTGAGATCCGCTGTCCCAACTACGCGTACGAGCGGGTGTTCCTGCACATGTTCCCCGGCCTCTCCCTGGCGGACCTGGGCTTCTCGGCCCGGGAGGCGGTACGCGGCCGAAGGCCGGCCGCCGTCCCGGCCGGGGCACCGCCAGGACCCGCCCTCACCACCCGTAACGATGAGGAGAGCGACGTGCTGCGTCGCGCGTTCATGACGAGCGGCACCGCCACGGTGGCGGCCGTCTCGATGGGATTCGGCGGCACGGCCGTCGCGATCCCCGCCCCTCGCGGGGCCCACAGGATCGGCGAGGCCGAGGTCCGCGCCGTCGAGGACGCCGTACGGCAGATCCGGCTGCTCGACGACCGGCACGGCGCCGAGGGTCTGTACAAGGCCGCCGCCCAGCCGCTGCGCGCGGCGTACGCCCTGCTCGACGCGGGCACGACGGCCCGCCGCTCCACCGAGGACCGGCTGCACGCGGGCGCGGGCGAACTCGCGATCTCCGTGGGCTGGCTCGCCCACGACTCGGGCCGCATCGACGACGCCCGCTCGCACTACGCGGAGGCGCTGGCCACCGCGCGCGTGGCGGGCGATCCCGCCCTGGAGGCGCACGCCTTCTGCAACACGTCGTTCCTGGCCAGGGACGCGGGACGGTACCGGGAGGCGGTCCGGGCCGCACAGGCCGGGCTGCGGGCCGCCCAGCCGCTGGCCTCCGCCCGGCTGCTCGCCCTCCTCTCCCTTCGGGAGGCGGGGGCCTGGGCCGCACTCGGCGACCGGTCGGCCTGCGAGCAGGCCCTGGGCCGCGCGCACAGCCACTTCGCCAAGGGGCCGGGCGACCGGGACCCCGAGTGGATGTCGTTCTTCGGCGAACCGGAGCTGGAGGCGCAGGAGGCCCACTGCTGGGCGGCGCTCGGCGACTGGGGCCGGGCCGCCCGCCACGCCCACCGGGCGACCGTTCTGCAGAACCCTCACTTCGCCCGCAACCTGGCCCTCTACCGCGCCCAGCTGGCGAGCAACCTGGCCCACGCGGGCCGCCGCGACGAGGCGTCGGCGGAGGCCCGGCGCGTGGTGGACTCCCTGGGCGACGTCCAGTCCTCCCGCATCCGCCGCCTCCTCACGGAGACGAGCCAGGTCCTGGCGGCGGCCCGCTGAACGCCCTTCCGCCGGGGCGGGCTACTCCATGTGGCCCGTGTCGTTCCAGCGCTCCACGGCCGGCTCGCCGTAGGCCCAGCCGAGGATCGACAGGCTCGTCGGGTCGAGGCGGATCCGGGCGCCGAAGGAGATGTCCTGGCCCAGCCAGCGCGCGCCGAGCGTCCGCAGGATGTGCCCGTGCGCGAAGACCAGGACGTCCCGGTCCTCCGACCGCACCCACTCCACGACCTCGTCGGCCCGGGCCGAGACCTGCGCCAGGCTCTCCCCGTCCGGCACGGCGTCCCGCCACAGCAGCCAGCCGGGCTGACGCTCGTGGATCTGCGCCGGCGTGAGCCCCTCGTACGCGCCGTAGTCCCACTCCATCAGCGCGTCCCAGTCCTGGGCCCGCTCGCCGAAGCCCGCGAGGTCGCAGGTCTCCCGGGCGCGCACCAGGGGGCTCGTACGGATCTCCACGTTCGGCAGGCCGTTCCAGACCCCCCGGTGCAGCCGCTCGCCGAGCAGCTTCGCGCCGCGGCGGCCCTCTTCGAGGAGCGGGATGTCCGTCCTGCCGGTGTGGCGGCCGGACAGCGACCATTCGGTCTGCCCGTGCCGGGCGAGCAGGATGCGCGGTGCCATGAAGGCTCCCTGAATGTTCGACGGAGCGGTGTCCCCCCATCATCTCCCACCTGAATTCACGGTGGCCTGCGGGCCGCCCCTCACCTGCGGTTCGCGGGGAACGGCGGTCGGATGTCAGTGGCGGATGGGAGACTTCCGCGGGTGAGCGATTCCCTCGACGGCGGAGCCTCTGTTCCTCCGCAGACGACACGACAGCCGCGGGTGTGGGAGCGGCTCGCCGAGCTGCGCGGGCCGGCCGTGGTGCCGCGCCCGCTGGACGCGCGTGCCCTTGCGGCGCTCGCCGCCAACCCCGGCTGCCGGCGGCGCGCCCTGCTCGACGGCGCGGGGGTGGACAAGACCGCGCTCGCGTCGAAGCTCGGCTCGCCGGCCGCGTTCGGGCAGTCGCAGTTCGCGTTCATGCGGGGGAACGCCTTCGAGGCGAAGGTCAAGGCGGACGGCGGGCGCGAGCTGCTGCGGCTGCTCGGCATCGAGGAGCCCGGCGCCGTCCAGGTCCCTGACCTGACGGCGGCCGGTCCCCAGGGCCGCGCCGCCCGCACGGCCCTCGCGCTGCGCGAGGCGACCGCCGCCGGGGTGTGGTCGCTGCTCGACCACCCGATGCTGGCCCTGGAGGTGGCGGGCTCCCCCGCCTATCTGGAACCCGACGCGGTCGTGGTGCACCCCGACGGTCGGTGGACGGTCGTCGAGATCAAGTCCTTCCCGATGATCGACGGTTCGGCGGACGCGTCCAAGGTGGGCGCGGCGGCCCGCCAGTCCGCGGTGTACGTCCTGGCCCTGGAGCGGGTCGCGGCGGTGACCGAGGGCGCCGAGGTGGCCCCGCACGTCCTCCTCGTCTGCCCGAAGGACTTCTCCAACCTGCCGACGGCCTCGGTCGTCGACGTGCGCAAGCAGCTGTCGGTGACCCGCCGTCAGCTGACCCGGCTCACCCGGATCGAGGACATCGCGGCCGCGCTGCCGGAGGGTGTCACCTTCGACGTGGAGAGCTGCTCGGCGGAGCAGCTGGCGGAGGCCGTGGAGTCCGTCCCGCACGCGTACGCCCCCGAGTGCCTCTCGGCGTGCGAGCTGGCCTTCCACTGCCGCGACCGGGCCCGGCACGCGGGCGCGGTGGAGACCCTGGGCCGTTCGGTACGGGGCGAGTTGGGCAGCCTGACGACGGTCGGCGCGGTCCTGGCGGCGGCCCGAGGCGAGGAGGGCGACCCGGACGACCCGACGGTCGAGGCCCTGCGCAGGGCGCAGGCACTGCGCGCCGAGGCGCTGGCGATGGCGCCCGCACGGACACCGAGGGCGGTCGTCGAATGCCCCTGCTGAGCGCGAGGCGGGCGGACACTGGCCGACGAGGAGGCTCTCCATGTCTTTGATCTCCACCCTCGCCCGGCTCGAGGCCGTCGAGGCCGGGCGGGCGCAGCCGTTGGCCACGGTGCGGCACCGGCACGTGTCGGAGCGGCCGCTGGTCCTCGTACCGCTGACGACCGCGGGCGAGGCGGGCGCGCCGCTCGGCGCGCTCGTCGGGACGGACCGCGAGGAGCCCCGGCTGCTCGTCGTCGCGCAGCCGCGCGACCGTGACCTGCGGTTCGCGTTCCTCGCGGACCTGGCCGAGGAAGTCCTGCCGTACATCGACTCGTTCACGGACGTCGTCGAGGCGGCCGAGCGGAACGAGACCGACCCGGAGACGGGCAAGAAGGTCAAGGTCGAGGTCGACCTGTGCGCGGACGCACCGCAGCTGGTCGTACCGAGCCGGGCGGGCATCGAGTACGTACGGCTCCTCGGGCGGTCGATGCGGTTCCGGCGGACGGCGGAGCAGGACCCGGAGACGCCGTTCCCCGCGCCGCCGCGCGTGCCGCTGCTCGGCCGCTGGCTGACCCACCTCGGCGAACGGGCCCGCGTGCCGGGCTCCTCACTGCTGCTGTCCGCGACGGACCTGCTGAACCGGCACTGGGCGACGGGCCAGTCCTCCCTGGAGGACCAGCACCTGGGCGCGCTTCTGGCCTGGATCGACCCGTACGGCGACGAGTCGGGCGCCGAAGCCGCGCTCCGAGCCGAGCTCGGCCGGGACCGGGACGGGCAGTTGCTCTGCCCGCCCGCGGGGCCCGCGACCGACCCGGACTTCGACAACCGGCTGCTCGCGCCCGCGATCGAGCGCTTCGACCGGGCCCGGCAGGCGCTGGCCTCCGCAGAGGACGGCGAAAGCGCCGACGAGCGGCTCGCCGAACTGCACCGCGCCGAGCGGGAGATCCGCCGGCTGATCGTCTCCCAGCTGAAGCCGACCTGGGAGGCGGTGTGGCGCGCGCTCGACCTGGTGCGGGAGCTGCCGGAGGGCGCGCGGGTGCCGGACCGGTGGACCCGCGACCGCTGGTCGTTCACCGGCCACCGCGACCGCGTGGTCGCCGGTGAGCCGCCGCAGCCCCGCCGCGACGACGCGGTGACGGCAGCGCAGAAGCTGGCCGCGCGGGAGTCGGCGCAGGGCCAGCTGGAGGCGCAGGAGGCGTTGGACGATCCGCTGGTGCTCGCCGGGCGGCGGCTGTCGGGCGAGGCGTTCGTCGCGGAGGTGGTGGAGGTGACGATGGCCTGGTCGGAGTCGAAGCGCCCCTCGCCGCGCCCGCTGCTGACGGTCCGCACGGACGACCGGCCGCACCTGGGCGCGGGGGTCAAGGTGTTCCGCTCGCTCGAAGGCAAGCCGCAGACGGCGGAGTTCGTACGGTACGAGGAGGACGGCTCGCTCGTGCTCCGGGTGACGGACCGGATGGGCCGGTCGAAGGAGCCGGCCGAGGGGTCGGTGCCGGAGAAGGGCGAGCGGATCGCCTGGACGCTCTTCGAGCACGACCAGCGGGTGGGCGCGAAGCTGCCCGACCCGGAGGAGACACCCTGGACGCACGGCGGCCCTCCGCGCTCGGACGCCGCCGAACTGCCCGACGCCGCGACGCCGGAGGACCTGCTGTGACCCCCTTGCCCTCCGACGTCTTCGACCCTTCGGCGGAGGCCGCGAAGGCCACCGCCGGCATCCTGGCCGACACCCTGCACGGGAACGCCCGGGGCGTCGTCGTGGACTCCCCGCCGGGCGCGGGCAAGTCGACGCTCGTGGTCCGCGCCGCGCTGGAACTGGCCGACGCGGGGCGCCCGTTGATGGTGGTCGCGCAGACGAACGCCCAGGTGGACGACCTGGTGCTGCGGCTCGCGGAGAAGCAGCCGGACCTGGATGTGGGGCGGCTGCACTCGAACGACAGCGATCCGTACGACAAGGCGCTCGACGGCCTGGAGAACGTACGGAAGTCGGCGAAGGCGGGGGACCTGGCGGGGCTGCCGGTGACGATCTCGACGGCCGCGAAGTGGGCGCACGTGAAGAACGTCGAGCCGTGGGCGCACGCAATCGTGGACGAGGCGTACCAGATGCGCTCGGACGCGCTGCTCGCGGTGGCGGGGCTCTTCGAGCGGGCGCTGTTCGTGGGCGACCCGGGCCAGTTGGACCCGTTCTCGGTGGTGGGCGCGGAGCAGTGGGCGGGCCTGTCGTACGACCCGTCGGCGTCCGCGGTCTCCACGCTCCTGGCGCACAACCCGGAGCTGCCGCAGCACCGGCTGCCGGTGTCCTGGCGGCTGCCCGCGTCGGCGGCGCCGCTGGTGTCCGACGCGTTCTACCCGTACACCCGGTTCCGCAGCGGTACGGACCACGGTGACCGGCGCCTGACGTTCGGGGTGCCGTCGGACGGCTCGGGCCCCGACCGGGTCCTGGACGAGGCGGCGGAGTCGGGCTGGGGCCTGCTCGAACTGCCGGCCCGGCACACTCCGCGCACCGACCCGGAGGCGGTCCGGGCGGTCGCGCTGGTGGTGCGGCGGCTCCTGGACCGGGGCGGCGCGGCGGTGAGCGAGCGGGGTCCGGAGCCGGTGCCGCTGACCCCGGACCGGATCGCGGTCGGCACGGCCCACCGCGACCAGGCGGCGGCGGTCCGCGCGGCCCTCGCGGAGCTGGGCGTCGCGGGCGTGACCGTGGACACGGCGAACCGTCTCCAGGGCCGCGAGTACGACGTGACGGTCGTCCTCCACCCGCTGTCGGGCCGCCCGGACGCCACGGCCTTCCACCTGGAGACCGGCCGCCTGTGCGTCCTGGCCTCCCGCCACCGCCACGCCTGCATCGTCGTCTGCCGCGCGGGCGTCGCCGACCTCCTGGACGACCACCCGTCGACGGAACCGGTCCAACTCGGCGTCACGGTGAAGTTCCCCGACGGCTGGGAGGCCAACCACGCGGTCCTCTCCCACCTGTCCGAACACCGCGTGCCCTGGCGGCCGTAGGCCCTGAGGTCAGGACTTGGCCGCGGCGCGCCTCGTCGTCGTCGCCAGGGTGAGGAGTTCGTCGAGGGGCCACTGGTCGTCGGCGTGGACGCCGTAGTTCACGGCGGCCACGCGCCCGTCGGCGTCGATCAGGAAGTCGGCGGGGAGGCCGAAGCGTCCGCCCCGCGGCCTCAGGCGCGGCGGGCGCTGACGGCCGCGCAGGATGTCTCCGGTGCCGAGGGCGATGGCCCGCGCCACGGGCGCCAGGGCTCGCGGGGAAAAGAGTGAGCGGGGCGAGAACTCCACCCCGAAGGCCTCGTAGAGCCGCTTGCCGGGGTCGGCGACGACCGGGAACGGCAGGCCGTCCAGGTGCGGGTGGAGTTCCTCCGGCGGCGAGTGGAAGACCACGACCTCGCGGATCCCGGCCGCCTCGATCTCCTCGTACCGGCGGACGAAGGACCGCAGATGGAGGTGGCAGATCGGGCAGCCGGCGAAGCGCCGGAACTGGAGATGGACCAGCCGCTCGGGGTCGGGGTCCGGGACGGCGACCGGAGGGCCGAGGACCGGGTCGAGCGTGCTGACGGGAACGCGGGCGCCAGGTGTGAGCACGGGTGAAACCTCCTTGTAGGCGTACGGCCGTACCCCTGAAATCGTAGGCGTACGGCGTACTCTTAACACCATAGGCGTATGGCGTACGCTGTCAACCCATGCCGCGCCCCCGCTCCCTCACCCCGGACCACCTGGCCGCCGCCGCCCTCGCCGTCATCGACCGCGACGGGCTCCCCGGCCTCTCGATGCGCACCGTCGCCAAGGAACTCGGGATGAGCACCATGGGGCTCTACCGGTACGTCGCCGACCGCGACGAACTGGAGGGCCTCGTCGCCGAGCGCGTCCTGAGCTCCGTCGACCCGACCCCGCCCCCCGCGGGACCGCCCTGGCGGGACCGGGTCGTCGTCATGGTCGCCCGGCTCCGCACGAGCGCGATCGAGCACCCGGCCGCCGTGCCGCTGACCCTCAGCCACCGGCACCGGCTGCCCGGCCTGCTGCGCTGGTCGGAGTCGGTCCTCGGGCTCCTCGCCGAGGCGGGCATCGAGGGCGAGCGGCGGGTCGTCGCCCTGCGCGGACTCGTCGCGTACGTCGTCGGCGCCATCCAGCTCGAACACCTCGGCTCCCTCGCCGGCGCGGGCACGAGCACCATCGCCGAGCTGCCGCACGAGCACTTCCCGTTCATGACCGAGGCGGCCCGGGACGCGCCCGGGGTCGACGCCGAACATGAGTTCTTCGGCGGGCTCGCGGTGTACCTGGGCGGCCTCGACGGCTGAGCGCGCCCGCCACGAGCCGCCCCCGTACCCGCCCCGCGCCTCGCCCTCTTGCGCGGCGCGGGACAATGGAGGGAGGCCCGGAACTCCGGGCCGTGCGCGTGCGAGGAGGAGAAGGACCATGGCGGAATCCGCGGAGCGGAACGGGCAACGGCGGCTCCGGCCGGCGCCGCTGGTCTTCGAGCCCGCCGAGGCGACCGCGGACCCGGAGCACTTCTTCGACCTGGAGTCGCTCGACGACCCCCGCGAGCTGCTGGCGCGGGCGACCGAGCTGACGCTCGCGTTCCGCGCGGCGACGGACCGGGCGATCGAGTTCCAGGCGATGGCGGCGGCCCAGCTGGCCGACCCGCGCCGCTTCGACCGACTGACGGCGGCGGACGTCGCCGAGCGGGCGGAGTGGACCGAGGACTACGCCCGCCGGATGATCGACTTCGGTCGTGATCTGCTCCGCGCCGGCGGGACACCGACCGACGACTGACCCGACCGCCGGCTGACGCGTCCGACGACTGACCCGTCCGGCAACCGACTGGTCCGGCGAGCGACTCGTCCGGCAAGCGACTCATCCGGCGACCGACCGTCTGGCATATGCCGGGGCGAAAGATACTCCCCCGGCACGTGCCCTGTCCGGGTTTTTGGCAACACTGGGAAACAGTTCCGTCACTGCCGGTAGATCTTGGGTCATGAGCGCATGGCTACGAGACGAAACCCCGCTGAGTCCGGCCCAGAGCGACACCGACGAGCGGCGGAGCGAGCGGCAGGACATCTTCAGGTTCCTTCGGGACCCCGACGAGCGGCGCCACCACTCCGCCCATGTCACCGCTCCGGGCGCCGACTGGCTCGCCTCCGCCGCCGCGTTCCCGCGCTCCACGCTCGCGCTCTGGGAGGGCCGGCCCGCCGCCCCCGCCGTCCTGCCCTGCGGGGCGGTCTTCGACGTCGTGAACGTGGACAGCATCTTCGGGCGCCGGATGCTCGACCGGCTCTGGGCGGAGGGCCCCGGCTCCGGGCCCGTCGCCGTCCACCGGGGCCGGATGCTGCTCTTCGCCGCGCCCGGGACCGCCCAGCGGTTACCGGCCCTGCTGCACTGGGAGGAGTGGGGCGACTCCGTCCCGCCCCCGCTCTGCCACGGCCTCGGGGACGCCGTCACGATCCCCCCGCTCACCCCCGCCCCGGCCGGCGGCCCCCGCTGGGTCGTCGCCCCGGACACCCGGCACCCCTGGCTGCCGGGGCCCGAGGTCATGCTCTGGGCCTGTGTCCGTGCGGTCCGCGCGGCCTCCGCCGCCGACGTGCGTATTTCGATTTTTCCTGGCGCCGATCAGGGTGCTAAGGTCTACGACGTCAGCAGGCGCCGCTAGCTCAGTTGGTTAGAGCAGCTGACTCTTAATCAGCGGGTCCGGGGTTCGAGTCCCTGGCGGCGCACAGACGAAGAAGGCCCCTCGCGCAAGCGGGGGGCCTTCTTGCTGCTCTCACCCGTCCCTCACGACGACGTCGGCGGCACCGTCACCTTCACCGTCCACGCCCCCGCCGCCGTCCGGTCCGCGACCTCCACCCGCGTGCCCTCGCCCGGCACCGTGAACGTCTCGCCCACGCCCAGCGGCGCGTCCGCGAGCGGCGGGTACACCGACCGGTCCCAGCAGGCCTCGGTCCGCGGATGGGTGTCCACGACCTCGATCGGGCCGTCGCCGGACGCCGCCTCGTTCCGTACGCGGTAGATCAGGATGCCCTCCGCGCACGTGTCCCGGTCGTTGCCGGTGGCGCCGCGCGCCTCGATCGCGAGCGCGGTCCCCACCCCCGTACGGATGACCGCGAGCCGGTTGCCGAGCGAACCGCCGGCCACCGGCGCCGCCGCCAGCGGCTCCAGGCTGAACAGGCGGCTGCCCGGCCCCTGGACGCAGGTCACCTGGCTCCGGTCGAGCCAGCCCAGCTTCCACTTGTGCCAGCCGAAGGGCTCCGGCGCGAGACCGAACTGGCTGCCCATGACGTCCCAGTCCCCCACATGGGTGTCCCAGTCGCCCTTTCCGTCGACGGGCCGGTGGTAGAGGTCCGGCAGATCGAAGACGTGCCCGGTCTCGTGCGCGAGGACGTTGCGGTCCGGCGGGTGCCGCTCGAAGACGGTGACGACCCGCTCGATCTCCTTGCCGTCCACCGTGAGCGGCTGCTCCAGGTTCACCACCTTGGTGGCGTCGGAGTCCACGCCGGGGGCGTCGGGGTCGGCCACCAGATAGACGATGTCGTAGCGCGCGAAGTCGACCTTGTCGTCCGCCGCCGCCAGCGCGTCGCGCAGATACGCCGTCCGCTTCGCCGCGTCCCAGTCACGCCGTATGGCGTACGCCGTCGACTCCTTCGGCATCTCGGTCCACTCCGCCCGGGTGTCCGCGCGCAGCGCGAAGCGGCCGTACGAGGCGTTCCGGAAGAACTCGCTCGTCCCGGGGAAGTGGTCGGCGGCCAGCTCCTCGGTCGAGGTCAGCGGCTCGGAGTCGGGGAACGACAGGAAGACCATGACCGCGTCGAGCGAGCGGACCGGCTTCGGGTACGCGCCGTTCCAGGTGTCGAGGCCGAGCGAGTGGTGCGCGGCGGTACGGGGCAGGGCGCACGGTCCCGCCGCCGCGGCGCCCACGGCGGGGCCCGCCACGAGCCCGGTCGCGGCGAGCGCCACGAGGGAGGTGAAGGCCGCGGCGGAGGCACGAAGCCGTGCGCGGTCCACTCCCCCGGGTGGCTGCTGACCCCTCACGTGGACCTCCGGCTGCGGAATGCGGGACACCTCAACCACCTTGTGATGATTTGCGGTGTTTCGCACTTTTCCGCTGCCCCAGTCGGGTGAGCGCGCGACACGGGGTCGACGCGACACGCGCCCTCAACGGCTCACGGAACGTCACAATCGGTCAGGCCCCCGCCGTCCCGCGTCAGACCCGCGCAGAAACGATCGGCCGGGCCGCGTCGGGAGGTGGCTCGGGGCGTCCACCGGGCCGCCGGCCGCCCATGAAGCTGGAACGGCCCCCTGGGGTGCCTCTATGATCGGCACACTTTCCTTGGCCGACCATCCCGACCACGTCTGTACGGCCCGACTGCACAACGGGAGCGAGCGGTGAGCGGAACCCCCGAAGGACCGGTGCACACCCGGCTCTCAGTCGCACGGGAGCCCGCGCCGGCGATCACGGAGCGTCACCACGACCACCCGGACGGCCACCCGGACGCGCACCCCGACGGCCACCCCGAGCCCGGTCGCCCCGACGACGCGCCCGCCCACCCCTGCGACGCCGAACTCCGCGACTACCGCGCCGCCTTCCGCGCCGCGCAGCTCGCCATGGCCGTCGTCGACCAGGACGGTCTCGTCGTCTCCGCCAACGACGCGCTCGGCACCCTCTTCGGCACCGAGGGCGCGGCCCTCCGCGAGCAGGCCGCCGCCGACCTCGTCGACCTCGCCTCCGACGGCCGCACCTGGCACGCGTACCGCGAGGTGCTGCGCGGCCGCCGCTCCCGCTTCCGCTGCACGCGCCGGCTCAAGCACCCCGACGGGCGCTCGCTCTGGGCCGAGGTCACCGTCTCGCCCGTGCCCGACAGCCCTCGTGTCCTGCTCTCCATCGCGGACATCAGCGACCGGCGCGAGCTCCAGGCCCGGCTGCGCCATCTCCAGATGCACGACCCGGTGACCCGGCTGCCCAACCGGACCCTCTTCTTCGAGCGGCTCTCGGCCGCCCTGGAGGCCGCGGCGGGCCAGGACGACGAGTCCGGCGAGTTCCGATCTTCGTACGAGTCGTACGGGCATGGCGGAACAGGGCGGATCGGTCTCTGCTACCTCGATCTCGACGGCTTCAAGGCGGTCAACGACACCCTCGGCCACCGTGTCGGGGACCGTCTTCTCGCCGCCGTGGCCGCCCGGTTGACGGAGTGCGCGGACAACGACGGGTACACCAGGAGCGGCGGGCACCTGGTCGCGCGGCTCGGCGGCGACGAGTTCGCGATCCTCGTCGAGGAGTCCACCGGGACCGAACAGCTCGCGGATCTGGCCCAGTCGGTGCTCTGCGCGCTCCAGCAGCCCTTCGACCTGGCCGGGCAGCGGCTCTCCGTCTCCGCCTCGATCGGGGTGGTGGAGCGGGGCGCGCGGGGGACGACCGCGACGGGTCTGATGCAGGCCGCCGACACCACGCTGTACTGGGCGAAGGCCGACGGCAAGGCCCGCTGGACGCTCTTCGACCCCGAGCGCAACGCCCACCGGATGACCCGGCAGGCGCTCTCCTCCACGCTCCGACCCGCCGTGGAGCGTGGGGAGTTCGGGCTTGAGTACCAGCCGCTGGTCGGGCTCGCGGACGGCGCGGTGCGCGGGGTGGAGGCGCTGGTGCGCTGGAACCACCCGCAGTTCGGCACGCTCGCGCCGAATCGGTTCGTCGGGATCGCCGAGGAGGACGGGTCGATCGTCGAGCTCGGGCGGTGGGTGCTGCGGACCGCGTGCCGGCAGGCGCGGCAGTGGCAGAAGGACCATCCGCGCGAGCGGCCGCTGTTCGTGAGCGTCAACGTGGCCGTACGGCAGGTCTGGGACTCCGACCTGGTGGCGGACGTGGCGGGGATCCTGGCGGAGACCGGACTCGCGCCGCATCTGCTGCAGTTGGAGCTGACCGAGTCCGCGGTGATGGGCTCGGCGGGCCGGCCGCTCCAGGCGCTCCAGGCGCTCAGCGACATGGGTGTGCGGATCGCCATCGACGACTTCGGCACCGGCTATTCGAACCTGGCGTATCTGAGCCGGCTCCCGGTCTCGGTCCTCAAGCTCGACGGCTCGTTCGTCCGCGGCTTCCAGGACGAGGCGCACGCCAACCCGGCGGACGAGCTGATCGTGGAGGCGCTGGTCCAGCTGGCGCACCGGCTCGGTCTGACGGTCACCGCCGAGTGCGTGGAGACCTCGGGGCAGGCGACCCGGCTGCGGCGGATCGGCTGCGACACCGGGCAGGGCTGGCTGTACTCGCGGGCGGTGTCCCCGGACCGTATCGCGGAGTTGATCGGCACCTCGCCGCTTCCCGTCTGACAGCGGGCATGGAACTGCCCCCGGCCGGAGGGACATTCCGGGCGGGGGCAGCGGTTCATGGGTGGTTCAGCGGGGAGCTAGCAGGCGCCCTGGTCCTTCCAGACGCCCCACTCGCCGGTCGTGCCCGGCGTCTCGTTCTGCGTCCACCACTGGGCGAGCCACTTGCGGCCGTTGTGGGAGACGACGGTGCCGCCGTTGTAGACCGTGCCGGCGACGTACGCCGGGACCGAGCCGCAGCCGGTGGGCGGCGTGGTCGGCGGGGTCGTGGGCGGGGTGGTCGGAGGCGTCGTGGGCGGGGTGGTGGGCGGCGTGGTCGGCGGGGTCGTGGTGGCGCCGAGCGCGTCGTTGATCTGGTTCAGCAGGGTGATGTTGTTGTCCAGGCCGAGGAGCGAGTACATCATCGCGCCGGCCAGGCCACGCTGCTTGCCGTAGTCCACCCGGGCCTGGATCGACTTCTGGTTCAGGCCAGTGAAGAACTCGCCGTCCTTGTAGAAGTACGAGGACTTGGCCTGGTCGTCCCAGAAGGTGCTCGCCGCGTTGTCGACGACGCCGCCGAGCTCCTTGTAGTGGGCGATGCCGGCCTGCTGGCTGAGCGGGCGGGCGTTGGAGCCGCCGGTCGCGGACTGGGCGAGGCCGTTCGCGGAGCCCGCCGGGACGCCCTTCCAGCCGCGGTAGTAGAACTCGTAGCCGAGCGTCAGCTTGTTGGCCGGGAAGCCGCCCGCGATGCCGTAGGCCGGCTTGCCGTCGATCCAGGAGTCGATCGCGTTGTCGATCGAGTACTTCTCGGTGCCCGGAGCGATGGGGTCGGTCGGGTCGTTCGCGCCGGAGTAGAGCGGGGACTGGTGGTACGTCGGCCCGTCGCCGTCCCAGGCGCCGTGCATGTCGTACGTCATGATGTTCGCGTAGTCGAGGTACGCGCCGATCTTGTCCGTCTCGATGTACTTGATCTTGTCCTGGCCGGCCGGGAGAGCCGCGGTCAGCATGTACTTCTTGCCGCCGTTGGCCGTGCCGTACGCGTCGAGCTGCTTGCGGAACTCGGCGAGCAGGAGCGTGAAGTTCTGCTTGTCCTCGGGGCCGTAGTGGTTGCCGAGGTGGCCGCCGGAGGAGCCGGGGTACTCCCAGTCGATGTCGATGCCGTCGAAGATGCCGGCCGCGGTGCCGGGGCCGCCGAAGCCGCCCTCGACCGGGAGGTTGCCCTTGAGGTACTGGTCGATGCAGGAGGAGACCAGCTTCTTGCGGCTGGCGTCGGTCTTGGCCGCGTCGTGGAAGAACTTGGAGTAGGTCCAGCCACCGAGCGAGATGTTGATCTTCAGGTGGGGGTACTTCGCCTTCAGTTCCTTGAACTGGTTGAAGACGCCCACGATCGGCTGGTTCCAGGTGTCGGCGACGCCGTCCACGCTGTCGGCCGCGCCGAAGGACTTCTGGTAGTCGGCGTAGGAGTCGCCCGCACCGTCACCCGCGTTGGGGTTGTTGTCGTCACCCGCGGCCTTGTTGGCCTCGAAACAGGTGAGTTCGGTGGGGTGGATGTTGCCGAACGAGTAGTTGATGATGTCCAGTTTGCTCGCGATGCCCCGGGTATCGAGGTGCTTGGGGTAGAAGGCGTTCCCGTACACGCTCCACTGGTCGTAGTACGCGATGCGGACATTGCCGTCGGCGGCCGCCGTGGCGGTGGTGGCGGAGCCGGCTGCCGAGGCGGAGCCGATGCCGACGGTCGCGGCGAGCGCGCCTGCGGCGAGGGCCGTGCTCACGAGCGCGGCGATCAAGGGCTTACGGGGGTGCACGTGCGGCCTCCGAGGGGGATACGAGGGGTACGCGGTACGGCGGTTGGCAAAGTGATAGCCGCTGCGTGAACAGCACGTCAATGGTCTGAACCAGATTAAGGACTAGACCAATTGGCGGGAGAAAACCCTCGTCAGAGCGGTGCAGCACAAAAACGAACCGCCCGCCACCATGGGTGACGAGCGGTTTAAGGTTCCTTTATGGGAACGGAGTCGATGGTTCCGGACTGAACCAGCCGACCAAGGAATTCGCGCCGGAGGCGGCTGGGACAGGCCCTGGGGACGTCAGTCCAGATGCGGCATCCCGTACGCGTCGGCGATCAACTCGTAGCTCCGCAGCCGGACATCGCCGCCGTGCGCGTTGGCCGTGATCATCAGCTCGTCGGCCCCCGTGCGCTTGCGCAGATCGTCCAGACCGGTCCGTACCTCGTCCGGCGTGCCGTGCACGATGTTCGCGAGCCAGCTCTCCACGAACTCCCGCTCCGTCGGGCTGAAGGGGTACACCTCCGCCTCCTCGGGCGTCGGGATCAGACCGGGCCGGCCCGTGCGCAGCCGCAGCATCGACAGGGCGCCCGTGAGGACCTGGCGGCGGGCCTCCTTGGCGTCCTCGTGGGCCAGCGCGGCGACGCCGATGAGCGCGTACGGCGCGTCGAGGACCGCCGAGGGGCGGAAGGAGTCCCGGTAGAGGTCGAGCGCCGGGACCGTGTTCTGGGCGGAGAAGTGGTGGGCGAACGCGAAGGGCAGCCCGAGCGTGCCGGCGAGGCGCGCGCTGAAGCCGGAGGAGCCGAGCAGCCAGATCGGCGGCCGCCCCTTGGGCCCCTGCACCGGTCCGGGCACGGCGTGGATGCGCGAGTACGGGTGGCCGTCCGGGAAGTCGTCGTCCAGGAACCGGGTCAGCTCGGCCAGTTGCTGCGGGAAGTCGTCCGCGCCCTCGTTGAGCGTGCGGGTCCGGCGGAGAGCGGCCGCCGTGGCGCCGTCCGTGCCGGGTGCGCGGCCGAGGCCGAGGTCGACGCGGCCGGGGGCGAAGGCCTCCAGCGTGCCGAACTGCTCGGCGATCACCAGCGGGGCGTGGTTGGGCAGCATGACCCCGCCCGAGCCGAGCCGGATGCGCTCGGTGTGCGCGGCGAGGTGGGCCAGGATCACGGCCGGCGAGGAGGAGGCGACGCCGGGCATCGAGTGGTGCTCGGCGACCCAGTGCCGGTGGTAGCCGCGGCGCTCGGCGAGCTTGCTGATCTCGACGCTGGTGGCCAGCGCCTGGCTCGCGGTCCTGCCGCTGCCGACGGTCACCAGGTCCAGTACGGACAGCGGCACGGGCGAGTCCCCGTGTGCCGTGCCCCGAATCGCGTCGCTCACCGTGTGCCGACCCTTCTGCGCTCAGACGTGTGTACGCAGGACCAGAACAGGAGGCGGTCTCCGGTTATTCCGAAGGAATGACCCGTTCGGCTTCGGGTAGCCGCGCGCCCATGCCTCGATCAACGAACCAGATACGACGGCGGACGGTCCTGTGGGGGACGGCGGCCGCCGCGACGACCGCGGCGGCCGGGTGCGCCCGGGTCGCCTCCGGCGACACCCTCGGCCGGCTCAGATCCCAGGGCACCGTCCGCCTCGGCATCGCGGGCGAGGTGCCGTACGGCTATGTCGACGAGCAGGGCGCCTTCACCGGCGAGGCCCCCGAGCTGGCCCGGGTGATCTTCGGGCGGCTCGGCATCCAGGACGTCCAGCCGGTCGCCACCGACTTCGCCTCGCTCATCCCCGGGCTCGGCTCGCAGCAGTTCGACGTCGTCTCGGCCGGGATGTACATCAACAAGGAGCGCTGCGCGCAGGTGCTCTTCGCCGACCCCGAGTACCAGATGCTCGACTCCTTCATCGTCCGCAAGGGCAACCCGAAGAACCTCAAGTCGTACGAGGACGTGGTGCGCTCCAAGGCCCGCTTCGCGACCGGCAGCGGGTACGCCGAGATCGCCTACGCGGTCGCCGCCGGCTACCCGGAGAAGGACATCGTGATCCTCCAGGACCAGGTCGCCGGCCTGAACGCGGTCGAGTCCGGTCGCGTCGACGTCTTCGCCGGCACCGCGCTGACCGCCCGCTCGGTGGTCCGCAAGTCCAGCAAGGCCGAGGCCACCGCGCCCTTCGCCGCCGTCGTCGACGGCAAGCGGAAGGTCGACGGCGGCGGCTTCGCCTTCCGCCCCACCGACATCGCCCTGCGGGACGCCTTCAACACCGAGCTGCACCGCATGAAGAAGAGCGGCGAACTCTTCCGGATCATGCGGCGCTTCGGCTTCACGGAGGCCGAGATGACCACGCTGACCGCCGAGGAGCTGTGCCGATGACCGCCGGACTCTGGCAGAACTGGGTCCTGCCCGGCATCTGGATCACCCTCCAGCTCCTGATCGCCTCCACCGCGCTCGCCGCCGTGGTCGCCTTCGCCGTCGGCACCGCCCGTACGCACCGCTCCCGCGCCGTCCGCTTCCTGGCCGGGCTCTACACCGAGGTCTTCCGCGGCACGTCCGCGCTGATCCTGATGTTCTGGCTGTTCTTCGTCCTGCCGCCACTGGTCGGCTGGCAGCTCGTCCCGATGTGGGCGGCGATCCTCGCGCTCGGCCTCTCCTACGGGGCGTACGGCGCCGAGATCGTGCGCGGCGCCCTGAACGCCGTACCCGACGCGCAGCGCGAGGCGGGGATCGCGCTCAGCCTCACGCCCTGGCAGCGGCTGCGGCTCGTGCTGCTGCCGCAGGCCGTGCCCGAGATGATCCCGTCCTTCTGCAACCTGCTGGTCGAGCTGCTCAAGGGCACCGCCCTGGTCTCGCTGCTCGGCGTCGGGGACGTCTCCTTCGCCGCGTACCTGGTGCGGCTCGCGACCCAGGAGAGCGGCGGGATCTACACCGTCACCCTGCTCGTGTACTTCGTGATCGCGCTCGCGATCACCCGCTCCATGAAGGCGCTGGAGAGGCGCACCAAGGCGAACCTGGGGGTGGTGGCCAAGTGAACTGGGACTGGTCCGCGGTGGTGGACTTCCTGCCGCGCTTCTGGGACGGGGTGCTCGTCACCCTGCAGGTCCTGGTGCTCGGCTCGCTGATCTCGTTCTCGCTCGGCCTGGTCTGGGCGCTCGGCTTCCGGGCCCGCGGCAGGCTGGTGCGCTGGCCGGTGCAGGCGGTGACCGAGTTCGTCCGTACGACTCCGCTGCTCGTGCAGCTCTTCTTCCTCTTCTTCGTGCTGCCGGAGTGGGGCGTGCAGTTCTCCGCGCTCACCACCGGCACGCTCGCGATCGGGCTGCACTACTCGACGTACACCGCGCAGGTCTACCGGGCCGGCATCGACGCCGTACCGGTCGGGCAGTGGGAGGCGGCGAAGGCGCTGAGCCTGCCGCGCCACCGGATCTGGCTGACGGTGATCCTGCCGCAGGCGCTGCGCCGGATCACGCCCGCGCTCGGCAACTACGTCATCGCGATGCTGAAGGACACCCCGATCCTGGCCGGAATCGGTGTGCTCGAACTCCTCCAGCAGACCCGGTTGGAGTCCGCCGCCACCTTCCAGTACACCGAGCCGCTCACGGTGGTCGGGGTGGCCTTTGTCCTGATCGCGTATCCCGCTTCCCTTCTCGTCCGCACCCTGGAGCGCCGCCTTGCCCACTGAACAGCTCATCCGCTTCGAGAACGTCACCAAGCGCTTCGGGGACCAGACGGTCCTCGACGATCTCAACTTCTCGGTCCGTACCGGCAAGCACGTCACCCTGATCGGACCCTCCGGTTCCGGTAAGACGACGATCCTGCGACTCCTGATGACCTTGGAGAAGCCCGACGCCGGCACCATCCGGGTCAACGGCGGGAAGCTCTACCCGGCCGACGAGAAGCACCGGCGCGAGGTGCGGAAGAAGATCGGCATGGTCTTCCAGCACTTCAACCTCTTCCCCCACATGTCCGTCCTGCGCAACATCACCGAGGCACCGGTCCGGACCCTCGGCAAGAGCCGCGAGGAGGCCGAGGCCCGCGGCAGGGAACTGCTCGACATGGTCGGTCTCGCGGACAAGTGCGAGGCCAAGCCCGCGCAGTTGTCCGGCGGGCAGCAGCAGCGGGTCGCGATCGCACGGGCGCTCGCGATGGAGCCGAAGGTGCTCCTGCTCGACGAGGTGACCTCCGCGCTCGACCCGGAGCTGGTGGCCGGCGTCCTCGATCTGCTCCGGGAGATCGCGTCGACGACCGACATCACCATGATCTGTGTGACGCACGAGATGAATTTCGCCCGGGACATCTCGGACGAGGTCCTGATGTTCGACGCGGGACGGGTGATCGAGTCCGGTTCTCCGGAAAAAATCTTCTCGGATCCTGAGCACGCGCGTACTCGCGAGTTTCTCGGCGCGGTGCTCTGACCTGAGGCTCTCGTAAGGTTCTTTGACTATGGCATATGCCAAGGTGATGCGCCCCAGCGTACGGCGCTGGGGCGCCGCATCAATCTCGCCAACAGCCGCCCCGAAAAGGGAGCTTGACGGCTATCGTGGTACGGAAGCTTGCGGTCACAACCTGGTAGGGGGAAACCGTGGCGCTGAAGCCCGAGCCCACTGCGCCGTTCCACTCGGTGCAATACGCCCTGCGCGTCCTTGAGACGGTCTCACGGCACGGTGGCGGGGTGACGGACGTCCAGATCGCTCGTGAGACCGGTCTGCCCGTCGCCCATCTGTCCTCTCTGCTGCTCATGCTCCGACGCGAGGGGTACGTCGAGCAGGTCGCCGACGGCGCCTATGTCATCGGCGACTCCCTGGTCCTCCTGGGCTCCGGCCTCACCCGCCGCGAGGCGCTCGAGGGCAAGCTCCAGGAGACGCTGACCGAGCTGCGCGACTCCGTCGGCGCCGCGGTCTACATCAGCCGGTACATCGACGGCGAGGTGAAGATCACCCAGTTCGCCGACGGGCCGCGCACACCCAAGGTCAACGAGTGGGTGGACTTCCGCTCGGCCGCGCACGCCAGCGCGGTCGGCAAGTGCCTGCTGACCCAGCTGGACCAGAACGGCCGCAGGGACCACCTCTCGCGCCACAAGATCGCCCGGCTCACCTCCCGGACGATCACCAACGAGAAGGTGCTCTTCTCCAAGCTGGACAGCCAGCCGGCGACGGTCCCGGTGCTCGACCTCCAGGAGTACGCGGTGGGCACGGTCTGCGCGGCGGTGCCGCTGACGGCCGGCGCGGCCGTGGGCTGCCTGGCGCTCTCGCTGCCGATCGAGCACGCCCACCGGCTGCGCGCGGCGGCCGACACGCTGAACCGCAGAGCGGCTCCGGTGGTGCTCTCCCTGGCGATCTGAGCAGGTCAGCGCCGGACGGAGCGGATCGGAGCGGTGTGACCTGGTCCTCAGGAGTGGTGGTCGGAACCACCCCCGAGGACCAGGTAGTATTTTCTCTGTCAGCAGGCGCCGCTAGCTCAGTTGGTTAGAGCAGCTGACTCTTAATCAGCGGGTCCGGGGTTCGAGTCCCTGGCGGCGCACAGACGGAAGAAGCCCCTCGCGGAAGCGGGGGGCTTCTTCGTGTTCCGAAGAGCGTCAGGCCCGCAGATACGTGAGGACCGCGAGGACCCGGCGGTGGGTCTCCTCCGCCGGCGGCAGGTCCAGCTTCCCCAGGATGTTGCCGATGTGCTTGCCGACGGCCGCCTCGGTGACGACGAGCCGGCGGGCGATCTCTCCGTTGGAGTGCCCCTCGGCGACGAGCCCGAGGACCTCGCGCTCGCGCGGGGTCAGCGCCGCCAGCGGATCACGGCGGCGCCGCAGCAGCTGCCGTACGACCTCCGGGTCCACGACCGTGCCGCCGTCGGCGACCCGGACCAGGGCGTCCAGGAACTCCTCGACCTGGCCGACCCGGTCCTTGAGGAGGTAGCCGACGCCCGTGCCGTCGCCCGCGTCCAGGAGATCGGCGGCGTAGGTCCGCTGGACGTACTGGCTCAGGACGAGGACGGGCAGGTGCGGGCGTTCGGCGCGCAGGGCGACGGCGGCGCGGAGCCCCTCGTCCTGGAAGCCGGGCGGCATCCGGACGTCGGTGACGACGATGTCCGGATCGTGCGCGGTGACCGCCGCACGCATCGCGTCGGCGTCGCCGACGGCGGCGACGACCTCGTGGCCGAAACGGGCGAGCAGCCCGATCAGGCCCTCGCGGAGGAGGACGCTGTCCTCGGCGAGGACGACCCGGAGGGCGCGGTCTCGGTCTCGGGCAGCGGTCGGCACGGGATCTCCACTCGTAGGACGGTCGGCCCACCCGGCGGGCTCATGATCGTCAGTGTGCCATCGAGGACGGCGAGCCGGTCGGCGAGTCCGGTGAGCCCGGTGCCGCGGCCCGGATCGGCCCCGCCGCGCCCGTCGTCCTCGACGGTGAGCGCCAGGGAGCCGTCGCCGTACCGGGCGGTGACGGTCGCGCGGCCCGCGCCGCTGTGCCGGCCGATGTTGGCGAGGGCCTCGCTGACGGCGAAGTATCCGGCGCTCTCCACGGCCGTGGGCAGCCGGGGCAGTTCGACGTCGGTGGTGACGGGGACGGCCGAGCGGTCGGCGGCGTCGGTGAGCGCCGCGCCGAGGCCGTAGTCGGCGAGGACCTGCGGGTGGATGCCGTGGATGAGCTCGCGCAGCTCGGTCAGGACCCGGCCGGCCTCGTCGTGGGCCCGGGCGAGCTGGTCGGCGAGCGGCCCGGGCGGGGCGTCGAGCCGGGCGATCCCCAGGGTCATGGTGAGGGCGACCAGGCGCTGCTGGGCGCCGTCGTGGAGATCGCGTTCGATCCGCCGCCGCTCGGCCTCGAAGGCGTCGACGAGCCGGGCCCGGGAGGCGGTGACCTCGCCGATCCGTGCGCGCAGCTCGGCCTCGCGGGGCGCGAGCAGGGCCCGGCTCAGCGCGGCGCGGGCCCCGGCGAGCGCGCCCAGCGGGTAGATCAGGGCGACGAGGAGCACGGCCCCGAGGAGGGCGGCGGCGAAGGCCTGCGGATACGAGGTGACCAGGACGGTCTTGACGACCTTGGCCTCGTGGCCGTCGGCGGCGAGCTGGAGGGGCGTGGCGATGAGCGCGGCGGGCAGCCCGAGGGCGACGGCGAGGACGATCAGGTCGAGCGGCCACAGGACGGTGGCGTGCAGGACGGCGTACGCGAACTCCCGCCAGGTCGCCTGCTCCCGGACGCGGACCCGGAGCCAGGCCCCGAGCCCGGGGGCGCCCGGGACCCGGTGCGGGTCGGCGGCCGGGTCGAGGTCGACGAGCCGGAGCCGTCGGCGTTCGAGGCCGCCGAGGGCGACCCCGGCGAGGAGCAGCAGCGGAAGCCCGACGAGGACCAGCGAGAAGACGACGAGCACCACGAGGACGAGCAGCGCGGGGACGCCGGTCACCACCCCGGTCGCCAGATACCCGGCGGACCGCCAGGGCCAGCGGGTCCGCGGATACCGGGCCCGGGTGAGGGCCTGCCAGGGGGTTCGGGGCGTCATGGGGTTCACGGTAGGCGGGGGCCGCGGGGCGCGGCCATCGGCCTGGTGGGTGTACGGGGGTAGGCCTGGCCCTACCCTCCACTGCCGCCGGGCCCTTGGGGCGAGCGGTCGTGGGCCTCGTACGCGGCACGGAGGTCGGTGAGCGCCTGCGGGGTCAGGGGTGTGTACGGGTCGCCCGGCGCCGGGCGCCACCAGACCGGGTCCGTACAGAGGAAGGACTCCCGGCGCAGGCCCACGCGGTGGATCTTGTTGGTGGCGGTCAGCGGAAGCCTCGGGACGATCCGTACGAACCGCGGCGGCATCTTCGTGCCCAGGTCCGGCTGGGCGGTGAGGAACTCCGCGAACGCGGCCGGGTCGAAGGCGGCGCCCTCGCGCAGGGCGATGGCCGTCATCACCTGGTCCCCCGCGACCGGGTCGGGTATCGCGTAGACGGCGACGCCCGCCGCCCGCTCCCAGCGGGCGAGGATCTGCTCGATGACGGCCGCCGCGAGGTTCTCGCTGTCGACCCGCAGCCGGTCGTCCGTGCGCCCGGCGAAGTAGAGGAAGCCGTCGGCGTCCCGGTAGAAGAGGTCGCCGGTCCAGTACCAGCCGTCCCGCAGCCGGGCGGCCTCCGCCTCGGGGTTGCGCCAGTAGCCCTCGAAGGGATTCCGGCCCCGGTTGACGAGCTCGCCGATCGCGGCGGAGGCGTTGAGGAGCCGGCCCTCGGGCGACAGGACGGCAGGCGCGCACTCCTTCCCCGTCTCCGGGTCCACCACCGCCAGGTCGTCGCCCGGCGCCGCCCGTCCGATCGCGCCGGCCGGGGTGGACGGCGTCCGCGGGATCGCCGCGCCGCCCTCCGAGGAGCCGTAGCCCTCGACGAGCCGGGCCCCGAAGCGGGCCTCGAACCGGGCCGCGTCCACCGCCCCCGCCTCCGTACCGAAGCCGAGCCGCAGCGGGTGCGCGCGGTCGTCCGGGTGGGGCGGGGTGGCCAGCAGGTACTGGACGACCCGGCCGACGTACGTGAAGTAGGTCGCGCCGAACTCCCGTACGTCCGGCAGGAAGCCGGAGGCGGAGAAACGGTCCCGCAGCGCCACGGACGCGCCGGCGGCGAGCGCCGGGGCCCAGTCCGCGATGACCGCGTTGCCGTGGAACATCGGCATGCAGATGTAGTGGACGTCCTCGGGTCGTACGCCGAACTGGGCGACGAGCGAGCGTCCGGCGGCCGCGAGCCGGCCCTGGCTGCAGATCGCCGCCTTGGGCGCGCCGGTCGAGCCGGAGGTGAAGTAGAGCAGCATCCGGCTGTCGGGCCGCACGGGGCGGACGACGGCCTCGCCCGGTTTCGCGCCCTCGTAGGGGGTGAGCAGCTCCTGGTAGGCGTCGGTGTCGGTGACGAGGACGCGTACGCCCGGCAGGGGAAGCCCGTCGAGCAGCGGGAGGTACGCGCGCTGGGTCACGAGGACGCGGCAGTCGGTGTGCGTGATGTCGCGGGCCAGTTCGGCGCCGCGCCGGGTGGGGTTGATGCCGGCGACGGCGGCCCCCGCGAGGGCCGCCGCGCTGAGCCAGAGCGGGAATTCCGGTGTGTTGTCGAGGAGTACCCCGAGGTGCGGCTCGGCACCTCGGGGCAGCAGATCGACGAGGAGCGCGGCCCGTGCGGCGGCCCCGGCGGCGACCTGGTGATGGCTGAGGGCCGTGTCCCGCGCCCTCAGTCCGACCCGGTGGTCGCCCCACTGCCTCCGCACGAGCTCCGCCACGGTGGGTTCCGTCGTACGCCGGACGTCCGTCATACGCCGGAAGGTAACTGACGCTACGTCAGAACTGAACATCCGAGCAGGCGTAGAACGCGTTCCCGGTGTCCGCGATCGTCCAGACCGCCAGGATCAGATGACGTCCGGTCTTGCCCGCCGGGAGGGTCCCGGCGTGCGAGAGCGTGGCCGGCGGCTGCGCGTTGTTGTACGGGACGGTGAGGAACGGCTGGGGATCGAGGGCCGCCCTCGTGAGCTTCTGGCTGCCGTTCCAGCCGTTCTTGGTGATGTAGTACTTGAAGTCGGTGGTGCTGTGCCGGGCGGTGAACTGCCAGCGGAAGGTGTGGCTCTGGCCCGCCGTGAGCCTGGTGGTGGGCCAGGCGCCGCCCCGCGGGTCGTCGAGCTCGGCGAACCGGGAGTTGCCGCCGGCACAGATCGTGCCGTCGGCGGGTCCGGCGCCGGGGAAGCCCTTGAGGCCCTCGACCGACTGCGGCTCCCACTGGATGCCGCCGCAGTTGGTCACGGTGCCGTTGGCGCAGAGCTTCTGACGACTGATCGGGGAGTCGGTGTATCCGTGGCTGGAGGCGCTGCTGGTGGCGAAGAGGGCGGCGCCGGCGACGCCGAGCGCCACCGCCGCCACGCCTATCTTTTTGCGCATGCTGTCGCTCCTGATGAACGTGGGGGAGTTCCGAGCCGTGCTGCACGCGTGCGGAGGGTGGTGCGTGTGAGTGGTGCGTGTGAGTGGTGCGTCTGGGTGGTTCGCTTGTGCGGTAGTGCCTATTCCGGTCTAGACCAAGTACCAAGGTATTGACGGAAGTTCACCCTGTCCATACCGGTCACGCGCCTTCCATCGGACCGGTCCTGCCGGTGTAGAACGCCACCGTCAGGTCCTTGACCAGCGCCTTGCGCTCGTAGTCGTCCAGCTCGACGAGACCACGCGTGGTCAGCCGGTGGACCACGTCGTCCACGGCGTCCACGACGGAGGTCAGCACGCTGTCCCGGTGCTTGGCGTCGATCGCGGCGATCCGGCGGCGCTGCATCGCCCGCGCGATCTCCGGGGCGTACTCGATCCGGGTCGGCTGCGCCGAGAACACGTCGATGCCGACCGGGGCGCACTCGGCGGAGAGCATCCGGGTCAGCGCCTCGCCGACGGCCTCCGCGTCGCGCAGGGTCGGGGCGTCCTCGTGGAAGGCGTCGGCCGGGAGCTGGGAGAGGACCCGGGCCATCGCCGCCTCGACCTGCTCGCGCAGGTACTCCTCGTGCCCGTCGACGCCGAGCGCGGCGCGGACGGTGTCCCGGATGCGCCAGACGACGAGGACGACGACGTTCAGCGCGGTGCCCTTGGCGTCGACCGAGGGGAGCGGCTCGCTGCGCCAGTGGCGGAGGCGGACGTCGACCCGGCGGCGCAGGAGGAGCGGGCTGACCCAGACGAGACCGGTACGGCGGACGGTCCCGCGGTACTCGCCGAAGAGGGTGAGGACCAAGGCGTAACCGACCCGGCCGCGGCCGACGCCGCCAAGGGTGAACAGGGCGGCGAGGACACCGAGGGCGAGGAGCGCCCACTGACCGAGGTGGATGCCGTTGTACGGCTGCGGGGGCAGCCCGAGCATCCGCGCGAGCTCGTCGGGCACGGCCCCGGTCCACCACAGGATCGCGGCACACCAGGCGAGCGCGAACGCCCCGCCGACGACCCCGATCCACCCGGGCAGCACGGCCCCCTCCCGCTCGACGAGCTCGGGGTCGGCGGTGGGCGCGGGGCGGGAGGCCTTGGGGCGGGTGGGGGCGGGGATGGTGGGCTTGGGGGTGCTGGCCTTGGGGGTGGGCGGGGAGGGCGGGGACATGGCGACGGTGGCGGGCCCGCCGTCGTCGTCGGTTCGGTCGGTGTCGGTACGGGCGCCGGCGCCGGGCTCCTCGCGGAAGAGCAGGTGCACGGGGATCGACCCGGTGGTCTCGGCCCCGATCACGTTCTTCCGCCGCACCAGGGGCCGGGTGAGGACCTGCGCCTCGGCGGCGACGGGCACGACGGTCACGGGGGCCTCGGCGGCGACGGGGAGCGCGACGACCCCGACCTTCCCGCGCACGAGCCGCCGCGGATCGGGGGCGGGGGCGGGCGGGGAGGCGGGCGTGGAGGTGGAGACGGGTCGGACGTGGGGGGCGGGGGCGAGGGGCGTGGTGGGGAGCGGGGCCGGCTTCGGGGCGGGGGCGGCCGGGGTCACGGGGGTGGGCGCGCCGGGGGTCGTGGGGAGGGGGGCCGGCTTGGGGGCGGCGGGGGTGACCGTACGGGGTTCGGCAGCCGGACCGCCGGGCGCGGTGGCGGCGCGGGCGCGCGCCGCGCCCGGCCGGGGCGCCACCCACTGGGCGGCGGAAGGCGTCGCACCGACGGCACCCTCCACCCGGAGCCGGAACTCCGGGGCCCCGGGGGCTGCGGCCGGAGCATGACGGCCCGTCACCGCGGTAGCCCCTGCGGCGCCGTTCTCCGAGCGAGGCACGTCGGCGCGGGGCCCCGGAGCCGCCGGTGCGGCCGCGTCCGACGGGCCCGGCCCGTCGGGCGAGCCTGCCGAGGACCCGGGGCGTGTCAGCGAAACAGCCGACGGTCCCGGGCCCGTGGGCGAAACAGCCGACGGCACCTGCCCCGCAGGCGACCCGGCCGAAGACTCCGGGCGCGTAAGCGAAACAGCCGACGGTCCCGGGCCCGCAGGCGACCCGGCCGACGGCTCCGGGCCCGGGGCCGCCGCGGTCTCCGGCGCCTCCGCAGCCACCGCGCCCGCTCCCCCTCCGGCGCACTCCTCGCCGACCCACGCGCCCTCGGGGCGGTCCGCGCCGGGCTCCGGCGGGTGGCCCGTGGGTCTCGGGGTGCGCGGCTCCGTCGTCATACGGCGGGCCGTCCGGGCCGCGTCGCGGCTGGCCGCCGCTCCCGAGTCCGGGTTGGGGGTCGTTGCGGTCATGGAGTCCACCTCATGCTCTCGGGGTCATCGGAACAAGCGCCGCCAGGTCTCCGGGCCCGGGTAGCCGTCGGCCGCGCCGCCGCGCCATCCCTGTGCCCGCTGGAACGCCTCGACATTGCGACGGTCCGCCTCGCCCCAGCGCGGACCGGGACCCGACAGGTAGTGCTTGCCGAAGCCCCGCTTCACCAGCTGTTTGCCCAGCTTCTCCACATATGCGTTGGATTGGCCCGGACGGAAGTAGCCACGCCCGGGAAAGCCCGGCACATTCGCGCTCGAGCCCCCCGAACCACTCGAACCGCCGATGCTGCGCCCCTGCCCCGCCACCAGCAGGCGCCAGGTCTGCGGCCCGGGCATCCCGTCCGCCTCCGCACCCTTCCAGCCCTGCGCCTGCTGGAACGCCTGCGTCGCCCGGCGGTCCGCCTCGCCCCAGCGCGGACCGGGGCCCTGGCTGTAGTACTTCTTGCCGCCGCGCTGCACGAGCAGCTGCCCGAGCCGGGTGACGTACGCGTTGTTCGCGCCGGGCCCGAACATCTCCGAGCCCGGGTACGGCGTGACCGTCGTGGACGAGCCGCCTCCCGCGCTGCCGCCGCTCACGACGCCCTTGTAGCGGTAGGCGACGTAGCGGGTGGAGTTGTTCCAGTACGCCAGCGGTGTCGCCTGGCGCCGGGTCCGCGGCTTGGTCTGCTCGTACGCGATGTACGAGGTGTGGGTGTAGTCGGTCCAGCCGCCGAAGATCGTGACGTGCGAGCCCTTGGTCGGGTTGGCCGGGTTGTGGAAGAGCAGGATGTCGCCCGGCTGGAGCTCGGTGCGGTCGATCCGCTCGCCGAAGCGGTCCAGGCTGCCGGTCCACTCGTTGCCGCGCAGGTTCCACGCCATCGAGATGTAGCCCGAGCAGTCCTGGCGGTAGCCGTCGGACCAGTACCGCTCCATCGAGTACGGGACCTGGGCGCTCACCCACCGCTTGGCGCGGTTGATGATCTCGGCGCGGGTGGTCTTCCGCAGGGACCCGGTGGAGATCTGACTGTTCGTCGGGGTCGCGCCGGGCGCCGGCTGGCCACCGGGGCCGGGCGCTCCGTGGAGCGGCCCCGCGCCGCCCTGCGGCGTGTCGTCGACCGGACCGGCGGCGTCCAGGTCCGCGAGCAGACCGGCCGGGGCGGTCGGGCCGTCCCCCGGCAGGGCCAGCGCGCTCGCGCCCCCGGCGCCGAGGGCCACGCCCGCCGCGGTCACCAGGACCAGCGCGCGGCGCGCCCCGTGCGCCGCCGGGTGGCCGCCCGCGCGGACGGGCAGGCCCAGGGCAAGATCGCGCCGCTGCTGGGCGCAGCCCGCGCAGCCGCAGTCGGCCGCGGGCTCGAACTCCTCGAAGACCGGCACACTCATGCGATTCCCCTCCACACTCGTCAAGATCTTTGGGCGCTCGTGCACGGGCGCCAGTGTCTCAACTGTCTGGACATATCGCATTTTGACGGATCGAAGGCCTGATACGACCATCCGACAGGCCGGGAGGGCCGGTATTGGTCAGGAGCACCCCTGGGCGTCGGGTAGAGTTATCCAGGTCAGCACGCGCCGCTAGCTCAGTTGGTTAGAGCAGCTGACTCTTAATCAGCGGGTCCGGGGTTCGAGTCCCTGGCGGCGCACGCGCAGTCGAAGCCCCTCACCGATGGTGAGGGGCTTCGATCGTTTTCGTGCGCCAAGAGGCACCCGGCTGCGACTCCGCTCCGTAGCGCCTCGGTCACGTTCCGGCCATCCCGGCCGCTCGGCGCCTTCCGCCCCAACCGCCCATCCCGGCTGGCCCGTTGGCTGCCAGGGGGCTGAACTCCCGTACGGAACCAGTCGATCTTCGCGCGGCGGAACCATGCTCTGGGCCCGGGCCTGACGCCCGTTCTAGAGTTGCGGAACCCGAACCTCCCGCGCCGGCGCCGGGCTCCTCCCGCAGCCCGCGCGCCCGCGGTCGAGGCCGGCCCGGCCGTCGGGCCGCGCGGACCGCGGCCCGCCGGCCGGGCTCGGTGACCCCGGTGATCAGTGGCCGAAGGTCGTCGGTGGTCAAACCCGCCGATCTGCGAGAAGGCGTTACGCCGTCCCCGCCCGCGCGCCCGTCAGATACGCGGAGACGACCACGTTCGCCGTGTACGTCCCGGTCACGCGGTCGAAGGTGCCGCCGCAGGTGATCAGGCGCAGCTCGGCCCGGTCGGCCTGGTGCTGTCCGTACACCTTCCGCGCGTCGAAGTGGTCCCGGGGATAGACCCGGACGTCGTCGATGGTGAATTCGGCGACTGATCCGTCCGTACGGGTCACCCGCACCGTGGCGCCGGGGCGGGCGGCGCTGAGGCCGTAGAAGACGGCGGGACGGGTCTCGGTGTCGACGTGGCCGACGAAAAGGGCCGCACCTTCCGCGCCCGGCTGCGTACCGGTACGGAACCAGCCGACCGAATGGGGCATCTCGAACGGCGGCGGGTCGACCGCGCCCGACGCGTCCAGGCCGCGCCCGACGACCGGCGCGGTGATCCCGAGCGAGGGGATCTCGACCCGGCGCGGCTCGGCGGGCGCCAGGGGCCGGTGCGCCGGGGGCAGGGGCGCGCCGAGGGGGCGGCCGACGGCCGCGATGTCGCCGTTGGCGGGGGCCGGGGCGCCTCCGTCGGCGATCTCCCGGCCCCAGAGCCAGAGCCCCAGGACCAGGACCGCCCAGGCCGCGCCGGTCACCATCCGCCCGTGGCCCGACCCGGTGCCAGTAGCAGTACCCGTGTCGGGGTCGGACCCGTTCCCGGATCCGGCGGACACCTCAGTCGCCCGCCCGGCGGCGGCGTGCGCTGCGGAAGGCGACGGCCACCGCAGCGACCGCGGCCAGGCCCAGGCCGACCAGGGTGTACGGCGTACCCAGGCCGTTCTCGCTGGTGGTCTGGGCGACACCCGGTGCCACGGGTGCCGCCGGGACCGCGAGGGCCGCGCCGCCGCCACCGGCCCGGACCGGGGCGTACGGGCTGGGGTGGTGCGTCGGCTGGTGGGTGGGGTCGTGCGTGGGCTCGGGCTTGTGCTTCTCGACGTGGACCACGCCGACGTCACGATGCTCCTTGCCGTCGCAGGTCACGCTCACCTTGTAGGTGCCGCGCTCGATGCCCGACTTGATCGTCGTGTCACCGAAGAGGGGGTAGTCGCCGCCGTCACGGCCGGTGAGCTCGGCGTCGGCGACGAACGCCTTGGACTTGGCGGCGCCGGTCGTGCCCTTGCAGCCCTGCACACGGACGTCGACGTCCGCACCGGGGCGGGCGGTGGACGGGGTGACCGTGACCTTGACGTCGCCTCCGGCGAAGGCGGTACCGGCCGCGGGTGCCAGTACGAGAAGGACGGCCGCCCCTGCGGCACGGAGAGCAATGGGACCTGAACGCATCGTGACCTCCTGGTACTGGCAGGGTCACCCGGTTCGCCCGCTCCCGCATCCGCAGGGGTCCGGTCGGGTGTTCGACCGCTGCCCCCGCGCGGGAGCTACACCCGGTCCACGAGGTCGGCGATCGAGTCGACGATCTTGGAGGGGCGGAAGGGGAAGCGGTCGATCTCCGCCTGGGTCGTCAGTCCGGTGAGGACGAGGAAGGTCTGCATCCCCGCTTCCAGGCCGGCCAGGATGTCGGTGTCCATCCGGTCGCCGATCATGGCGCTGGTCTCGGAGTGGGCGCCGATCGCGTTCAGGCCGGTGCGCATCATCAGCGGGTTCGGCTTGCCCGCGAAGTACGGGTCCTTGCCGGTGGCCTTCGTGATGAGCGCGGCGACGGAGCCGGTGGCCGGCAGCGGGCCCTCCAGGGAGGGGCCGGTCTCGTCGGGGTTGGTGCAGATGAAGCGGGCGCCGGCGTTGATGAGCCGGACGGCCTTGGTCATGGCCTCGAAGGAGTACGTCCGGGTCTCGCCGAGGACCACGTAGTCGGGGTCGTGGTCGGTGAGGACGTAGCCGATGTCGTGCAGCGCGGTCGTCAGGCCTGCCTCGCCGATGACGTAGGCGGTGCCGCCGGGGCGCTGGTCGTCGAGGAACTTGGCGGTCGCGAGCGCCGAGGTCCAGATGTTCTCCACCGGCACCTGGAGGCCCATGCGCGCGAGGCGGGCGTGCAGGTCGCGGGCGGTGTAGATGGAGTTGTTGGTGAGTACCAGGAAGGGCTTCTCGGTTTCCCGCAGCTTCTTGATGAACGCGTCGGCGCCGGGGATCGGCACGCCCTCGTGGATGAGGACGCCGTCCATGTCGGTGAGCCAGGATTCGATCGGCTTGCGTTCTGCCATGTGCGGGGACTCCTGCCGTACAGAAATCGTGCGGTGTGCTGGGGGCGCCGCGACAGCGCTGTGGCGACGCCCCCAGCCTAATCAGGATGTGGAGACCTTGACCCCGTCGATCACCCAGTACCAGTTGTTGGAGCCGGTGTAGCGGAAGCGGAAGCTCACGGAGGACGAGCCCGAGGGGACGTTCACGGTGAGGGACTGCGGCTGCGAGATGACGTCGGAGGTGTAGCTCTTGACGACCGTCGGCGTACCGCCGTTGAAGACCGCCTGGACCTGCGCGGTCTGGCTGCCCTCCTGGCGGTAGAAGGTGGTGAAGTCGAGGGTCGCCCGCGTCTTGCCGGAGACGTTGTACGCCGGGGAGACCAGCGTCGAGTCGTACGTACCGGAGAAGGACTTGTCCGACCACTCGTCGGAGTCGGCGACGGCGAAGACGCCGCGGGCACGGACGTTCAGCTCGCGGGACTGGTCGCGCTGGGTGCGGGACCAGAACTCGTCGGTGGCGAAGGCCCAGCCGCGCCACTCGGTCATGCCGCCGGTGCCCATGGCGTTGTTGATGACGGACCAGCCGCTGGGCGCGGTGTGGGTGAAGCCGAGGACGCCGGCCGGGATGCCGGTCTCGTCGACCCGCCCGGTGAGGGTGGGGTGCAGCGCGTCGAAGGGGTCGGTGGAGCGCTGCTGGATCGGCTTGCCGTCCAGGCCCCACGCGGGGTCGGGCACGATGCCGAGCTGGTGGAAGACGGTCGCGGCGACGTCCACGAGCCGGGTGTCGATGGGGCGCGCGCCGGCCGCGATGCCGGGGCCCTGCGCGAGGACGAACGTACGGCGCTCCTCGATGGCGGAGCCGCCGTGGCCGCCGCCGTCGGTGTGGCCGTGGTCGGTGGTGACCATGATCGTCCAGCGCTCGGTGGCGTAGGAGGGGCGGGCCTTGATCGCGGCGAGGAGGCGGCCGAGGTAGCCGTCCTGGACGGCGATGGCGTCGAGGTACTTCTGGCTGGCGGCGCCGTAGGAGTGGCCCATCTCGTCGGTCTCGCCGAAGTAGACGAAGAGGACGTCCGGGTTCTGGTTCCGGAGGATGTCCTCGGTGGCGTCGGTGATGACCTTGTCGTTGACCGCGTAGTTGTTGTTGTAGACGAGCTTGGCGTCGGCGCCGGGGGTGACCGTGCCGTGGGTGTCGAGCTCGGGCCAGTCGACGGCCGCGAAGAGCGAGAGGTCGGGGCGGACCTGGTTCAGGCGGGCCAGGAATCCGGGGTACTTGCCGTAGTTCTTGCCGGTGAAGGTGTTGTCCTTCACGCCGTGCTTGTCGGGCCAGACACCGGTGGAGATCGTCGACCAGCCGGGGCCGGAGGAGGTGGCGGCCATCGGGTTGGCGTAGAGCAGCGACAGGCCGTACGTGCCGTTCGCGATCAGGGACTTCAGGGTCGGCGCGTTGGCGGCGTCGATCCGGTCGTACCGCAGTCCGTCCATACCGACGACGAGCACCTTGTCCTTGCTGGTGCCGTTCGGGAGCGTGGGCGCGGCGGTGGTGGCCGCGTGGGCGGCGGGTGCGAGGGCGGTGCCCGCGGCGGCGAGGGCGGCGGTGGCGCCGGCCGCGGCGAGGACGGTGCGGCGGGACGGGCCGGTGGTCAGGCCGGTGGACATGCCGTTGATCGGCATCTCGGATCCTCCGTAGGAAAGGGGCGAGGACGCGCCAACGCCCCTGATCCCTCAGGGGCGTTGGTCCGTACCCGTTATCTTTCCGCGATGAACGGAGGTGTTCCAGGGGTGGTGAAGTGAACTCTTGGAAGCCCGCGATGAGCTGCCGGTGTCGGCTTCCCGCGTCAGCTACCGGTGGCCGTCTTCCACGCGTCGACGTACGTGGTCAGGTTCTTGTCGATGTCGGCCCAGTCCGGCTCGAAGACCTCGACGCCCTCGATCAGCTTGGCCAGCTCGATGGCGTTGGCGTCGGTCGCCTTGACGTCCTTGCGGGCCGGGAAGCCGCCGCCGACCGCGCTGACCTCGCGCTGGGCCTGCTCGGCGAGCATGAAGTCGAGCAACTTCTTGCCGTTCTCGCTGTGCGGGGCCTTGTTCACCAGGCCGGCGGCGTACGGCAGGGCGAACGTGGTGGGCTTGCCGCCCTCCTTGGCCGGGAACCAGATGCCCAGGTTCGGCATGGACTTGGACTGCGCGAAGTTCATCTGGACGTCGCCGTTGGCGACGAGGATCTCGCCCTTGTCGACCTTGGGCGCGAGCTTGGAGGTGGAGGAGGACGGGCCGACGTTGTTGGCCTGGAGCTTCTTCAGGTACTCCATCGCCGGCTCCTGGCCGCCGAAGTCGTGCATGGCCTTGATGACGACGGCCGTGCCGTCACCCGCGACACCGGGGGTGGAGTACTGCAGCTTGTTCTTGAACTTGCCGTCGAGGAGCTCCTCCCAGGTCTTGGGGGCCTCCTTGAGCTGCTGCTTGTTGTAGATGAAGCCGAAGTAGTTGTTGACGACCGAGGTCCACTTGCCGTCGGCCGCCTTGTTCGCGCCGTCGACCTGCTCGGAGCCCTTCGGGGTGTACGCCTGGAGCAGCCCCTTGGAGTCGGCCTGCTGGATGAAGGGCGGCAGGGTCACGATGACATCGGCCTGCGTGTTGTTCTTCTCGCGGACGGCGCGCTGCACCATCTCGCCGGAACCGCCCTCGACGTACTTGACCTTGATGCCGGTCGCCTTCTCGAAGTCGGCGAAGACCTTGTCGTACCAGCCGTCGCCCTTCTCCCCCTTGAGACCGTCCGCGCTGTAGACGGTGACGACCTTCTCGTCGGAGGCGGCGGAGGAGCCGCCGCAGGCGGTGAGGGTGGCGGCGAGGGCGAGGCTGCCGGTGACGGCGGCGATCGGCTTGACGAGCTGGGACGAGGTACGCATAACGTCGTTCTCTCCTGAATGACTTGACGGTGGTGACGCTCAGCGGTGGGTGCTTGGGAGCAGGCGTCCGGCTAGCGGTAGGACGCCTTGGTGCGGATACGGGAGACGGCGAGCAGGACGATCAGGGTCGTGGCCATGAGGACCACGGCGAGCGCCGAGCCGGTGAAGAGGGAGCCACGGTCGGTGGCGGTGAAGATCAGCACCGGGAGCGGCAGCCAGTCCGGCGGGTAGAGCATCATCGTGGCGCTCAACTCGCCCATGGACAGGGCGAAGCAGAGCCCGGCCGCCGCGTTCAGGGACGGCAGCAGGAGCGGCAGCTTCACCCGGAGCAGGACGTACGCGGGACGGGCACCGAGGCTCGCCGCCGCCTGCTCGTACATCGGGTCGAGACGGAGGATGGCCGCCGAAACCGACTGATAGGCAAACGCCGTGACAAGAATGGTGTGCGCGAGGATCACGATCCAGCGCGTTCCGTTCAGCAGCACCGGCGGCTGCGAGAAGGCGACCAGGACGGCGAGACCGACGACGACCGAGGGCACGGCGACCGGCAGCATGAACAGCGCGTCGAGGAACCGACGGCCGTTCTTCCGCAGGGAGTTGGCCACCAGGGCCGCCCAGGTGCCGATGGTCAGCGCGAGCAGGCTCGCGGTGACGGCGGTGACCAGGCTGGTCGTCAGCGCCTGCAGCGACTCGCCGCGCACGGCGGCCGTGTAGTGCTCCGCGGTCGGCCCGGAGGGGAAGGCCCCGGACCAGTTGGTGGAGAACGACGCGGCGAGGATCACCAGGAGCGGGAGGGCGAAGAGCGGGACGAAGAGGACCGCGAAGAGGGCCCAGGTCGTCCACTTGCCCGTACGGCTATGCACCAACACGGCGGCTCACCACCCGGTAGAGGCCGTAGAGGCCCACGGAGATCGCGACGTTGACGACGGCGACGACACAGGCGGCGGCGTAGTCGGATTCGAGGATGGCCTTGCCGTAGACGAGCATCGGGAGCGTCGTGACGCCCTTGGCGCCGGTGAAGAGCACGATCCCGAACTCGTTGAGGCACATGACCAGGACGAGGCTGCCGCCGGCGGCGAGCGCGGGCAGCGCCTCGGGCAGGATGACCTGCCGGATGATCCGCAGCGGCTTCGCCCCGAGCGAGGAGGCGACCTCCAGCTGCGCGGTCTCCATCTGCGAGAACGCGGCGAGCAGGGGGCGCATCACGAAGGGCGTGAAGTACGTGATCTCGGCGAGGAGGACGCCCCACGGCGTGGTCAGGAACTGGAAGGGCCCGGTCTCGGCGCCCGTGAGGTCCGTCCACAGGCCGTTGCCGATGCCGACCGTGCCGTAGAGGAAGAGCAGGGCGAGGGTGATCAGGAAGGACGGGAAGGAGAGGAAGACGTCGATGAACTTCGACACCGCCTTCCCGCCGGGGAACGGTACGAACGCGATGATCAGCGCGAGCACGAACCCGAGGACCAGACACCCGACGGTCGACCCGACAGCGAGCCACACGGTGGTACCGAGCGCGTCCCGGAACGCCTCGGACGCGAACACGTCGGCGTACGCACCGGGCGCGAGCGACTCCTCGACGACGAGGGCGAGCGGGTAGAGAAAGACGAGAGCCAGAACGGCGACGGGCGGCAGGGCCCAGAGCCAGGTGGGCACCTTCCGGGAAGCCGTTGTGGGCATGCGTTCCGCCGGGGCGGTGGGGGTCCCCCCGGACGGAGTCTGGGGGAGGGTGGGCACAACGCCACGACCCCGCTCAGCCGTCATGACCGGTGCGGACGGGTCACCCATCGGACACCCCGGCCCCCAGCAGCACCCCGTCCTCGGGCGCGAAGTGCAGCGTGACCTCGTCACCGAGCGCCGGCGTCTCCCGCAGCTCCCGCACGTCCGCCTTGACGCGGTGGCCGTCGCCGACCTCGACGTACAGCCGGTGCGTGGACCCCCGCCACTGCACCTCCGCGATCCGCCCCCGCAGCGCGTTCGGGCCCTCGCCGAGGCCGATGAGGTGCGGCCGTACGCACAAGGTCGCGGCCGCCCCGGGGGCCACCCCGTCCGTGGGGACCTTCAGTTCGACGCCGCCGAAGGCGACCCCGCCCGCCCCCACCGTCACCGGCAGCAGGTTCGCGTTGCCGACGAAGGACGCGGTGAACTCCGTACGAGGACGGCGGTACAGATCCTGCGGCGTACCGCAGTCCTGCAGCCGGGCCTTGTCCATGACCGCGATCCGGTCCGCGAGGGTCAGCGCCTCGACCTGGTCGTGGGTGACGTACAGGATGGAGACGTCCGGCAACTCGCGGTGCAGCCGCGCCAGTTCGGCGAGCATCCCGGAGCGCAGCTGCGCGTCGAGCGCGGAGAGCGGCTCGTCGAGGAGCAGGACGTTCGGCCGGATGGCGAGCGCGCGGGCGATGGCGACGCGCTGCTGCTGGCCGCCGGACAGCTCACGCGGGTAGCGCTTGGCGTAGGCGGCCATCCCGGTCATCTCCAGGGCCTCGGCGACCCGGCCGGGGATCTCGCCCTTCGGCGCCTTCTGCGCCTTCAGGCCGAAGGCCACGTTGTCCTCGACCCGCATGTGCGGGAAGAGGGCGTACTGCTGGACGACCATCCCGATCCCCCGCTTGTGCGGCGGGAGGGCGGTGACGTCACGGTCGCCGATGAACACCCGCCCGGAGACCGGCTGCACGAACCCGGCGACGGCGCGCAGGGCGGTGGTCTTGCCGGAGCCGGAGGGTCCGAGGAGGGCCATGACCTCGCCGGGCTCGACGGTCAGGTCGAGGGAGTCGAGGACGGTGTGGTTCCCGTACGCGACGGAGACGGAGTCGAACCGGATGCCGCTGCGCGGGGCGGTCGCCGTGGTGGCAGGGGCGGGCGCCGTGGGGGCAGGGGCGGGCGCCGTGGTGGCCGGGCCGGGCGCCGTCACCGGTCCGCCTCCGCAGCGGCTATCGCCGCCGGCAGGTCGGCGACCGACCCGAGGACGTGCGTGGCGCCGTGCTCCTTCAGCGCGGCCTCGTCGTGCGCGCCCGTGAGCACGCCCGCGACGATCCCGGCGCCCGAGCGGACACCGCTGAGCATGTCGTACGAGGTGTCGCCCGCGACCGCGATGTGCCGGACGTCGTCGACGGCCGCGGTACGGAGGAAGGCGCCGAGGACCATGTCCGGGTAGGGCCGGCCCCGGCCGCCCGCGTCGGCCGGGCAGAGGGTCAGCTCGACCAGGTCGCGCCAGCCGAGGGCGTCCAGGATGGCGTCCTGGGTGACCCGGGCGAAGCCGGTGGTCAGGACGACGGTACGGCCCTGGCCCTTCAGCTCGTCGATCGCCTCGGCGGCCCCCGGGATCGGCGCGATCAGGCCGCCGGCGACCAGCTCTCCGTACGCCTCCTCGAAGGCGACGTTGGCCTGCTGGGCGCGGGTCTCGTCGCCGCCGAAGAGGTGGCGGAAGACGGAGATCTTGGACTCGCCCATCGTGGCGCGGACGTAGTCGATCATCGTGGCCGGGTCCTCGCCGAGGCGTTCGGCGGCGGCGCTGAACGCCCGCTCGACGAGACCGCCGTCGGCGACGGTGGTGCCGGCCATGTCGAGGACGACGAGGTTGTGCTTGTGGATGTCGGTCATGGTGTCACCAGCCCAGTTCGTTCGCGGTCGTTTCGGCGATGGCGGGCGAGCAGGTCATGCCGCGGCCGCCGGGTCCGGTCACCAGCCACACGCCCTCGCGGACCTTCTGGCGGTGCACGACCCGGGTGGTGTCGGTGCACTGCGCGTACACGCCCGCCCAGCGGCGCCGGATCTTCGGCAGCGGGCGGCCGAGGAAGGACTCGACGACGCGGACGAGGTGCTCGTAGGGGTCTTCGAGGGTGTCGAAGGCGAAGGGGTGCTCGTACTCGTGCGTGTCGCCGATGGTCAGTCCGCCGTCGAGCCGCTGCACCATCAGGAGCTGCATCTTGTGCGCGGCGGCGGTCGGGTCCTGGGCCTGGCCCGCGTTGAGGGCGTCCAGCGCGTCGGACTTGTACGCCGGGTAGTAGCGGAAGGAGTCGGCGTCGGCGACCGAGGTGGTCAGCGGCTCGCCGAGCGGGTCGGTCTGCATCATCTGCAGGCGGACCTTGCGGACCGGGATGTCGCCGGCGATCTCGCGGACCAGGCCGCTGAGCGCGGCGCCGGTGGCCAGGATGACGGCGTCGCCGGTGTGGATCTCGCCGCGGTCGTCGCGGACGGCGGCGTTGCGCATGCCCTCGGCGCCGGAGACGTCCCGGACCTCGCGGTTCGGCAGGAAGGCGTACTTCCCGGAGGCCAGCAGGGCCTTGCGGAGGGCGAGTTGGGCGGTGCGCGGTTCGACTGCCGCGTCGCGCTCACAGAACAGCGCGGCCTTGAAGTCGCCGCGCAGGGCCGGGTTGACCTGGCGTGCTTCCTCGGCGGTGAGCAGCTTGTAGCCGCGCGCCGCCGCGTCGGGGCGGGCCAGGGCGGCCTCGGCGACGGCCAGTTCGAGGTCGTTGCGCACCGGGGTGAGCGAGCCGATGGCCCGGAAGCCGAGCTCGGGGACGCGGGCGCCGATGCCCTCCCAGAGTTCGCGGGCGCGCAGCGCGGTGTCCAGCTCCTCTCCGCCCGCGCGGCCGCTCACCCATATCTGGCCGAAGTTGCGGAGCGAGGCCCCGCGCGCCTCGGCCTCGCGCTCGATGTGTACGACCTCGTGGCCGCGTTCCACTGCGTGCCAGGCGTGCATGGTTCCCACCACGCCGGCTCCTACGACGATCACCTTCATGCCGTTCACGGTCCTGGGGGTTGGTGACCCGGAACGATCCGGATGGCAACGGGACGGTGAACGGGGCGACAAGGTTGGCCTAGACCCGTTACCTTTCTGTGATCTGACGAGACTCTCGTCGAGCCCAAGCTCAGCACGTTCGGTCGGTCAGCCCTGGTGGCCGAGGTGCGCGGTGAAGCTGAAGCGATCACCCCGGTAGAGGGTGCGGACGCGCTCCAGCGGGCTGCCGGAGGTGTCCCGGGAGATCCGGTGGATGAGCAGCATCGGCAGCGCGGGCGGGGTGCCGATGAGCAGGGCCTCGCGGGGCGTGGCGAGCACGGTCTCGATCCGCTCGTCGGCGTCGCCGAAGGTGATGCCGAGCTGCTCGCGCAGGTAGCGGTAGAAGGAGGAGTCCGGGTCGAACTCGCTGTCCAGACGCGGCGCTCGGGCCACCGACACGTACGTGCTCTCCAGGCCGACCCGCTCGTCGTCGGCGAGCAGCACGCGCTCCATGTGCCAGACGGGCTCGCCCCGTTGGACCCCGATCTCGGGCGCGAGGGCCTCGGGGCAGGGGAAGCGGTCGAGCGTGATGAGGGTACGGCCGGGGGTGCGCCCCTGCCGTCGTACGCCTTCGGTGTAGCTGGCGAGCGAGAGCGGCTGCTCCAGCTTCGGCCCGGCGACCACGGTCCCGCGCCCCTGGCGGCGCAGCCGCCCTTCGAGGAGCAGCTCGCGCAGCGCCTGCCGGACGGTCTCCCGGGAGACCTCGTAGCGGACGGCGAGGTCCCGCTCGGTGGGCAGGAGCCCGCCCTCGCCCAACTCGTCTATCAGCGAGGCGACTTTCGCCTTCACCGCGTAGTACTTGGGGATGCGGCCGTGCTCGGGGATGCCGGAGCGGATGGGTGCGCCAGGTGCCTGGTCGTTCGGGTAGTCCACTGGGGGATGCTCGCAGATGGGAATGAACGGGAGGGTGTACGGAGGGTGGCGCGGCGGGGCGGTACGGACTCAGGTCCGTCGCCGTCCACGCCGTTCACGTCGGGCCGCGACGAGCAGGGCCACGCCCGTGACCAGCAGCGCGCCGGAGACGGGGAGCAGGAGGCCGGTCGACTCGTCGGCGGTCTGGGCGAGTTCGGGCCGGGCGGGGTCGGGGACGGCGGCGGGCGGGCGCGGGAGGCCGGTGGTGTCGCGCGGCGGGGTGGACTCGGCGGGGGCGGACTCCGTGTCCTCCTCCGTCCCCTCGGCGGCGATGGTCAGGCGGTAGCCGCCGGACTCGCCGATCCAGTCGCCGTCGTCCCCCCGGCGCTGCACGATCGCCGCGTTGGCCACGACCTCGTTGGGCGCGGTGCCGTCACGGAAGGCGAGCCGTACGCCGATGGTGAGGGTGCGGCCGGCGGGGACGGAGAAGCCGGCGAAGGGCGGGAGGGCGGCGGCCGACGGGGCCGGCGAGTCGGGGAGGCCCGTGGCCGAAGGGCTTGCGGCCGCGGCGCTCGACGCATCCGCGAAGACGCCGACATTCTCGTCCTCCGCGGTCCCCTCGAACGTCACCGGACGCCAGCGTCGGGCCTCGGAGTCGTAGAAGTCGAGGCGGATCTGGGCGGGTTGGAGGACGCGGTCACGGTCGGTGAGGGCCAGGACCGGGTGGACCCCGCGGCAGGGCTCGGTGGTGGTGTTGGTGAGGTCGACCTCGAAGGTACGGAAACCGGCACCGGGGACGTACCTACCGGGCCCGCCGTGGATTCGGGTGTCGATCGGGAAGTCGCGGTCCGTCGCCTTGCCGCAGGTGGGGGCCGGGGCCGCCGCCCGGTTCGGCGTCGCGGGCTCCGCCGAGGACGGGCCGACGGCGAGCGCGAGGACGGAGGTTCCGGTCGTCGCCGCCGTGACACCGAGGGCGAGGGCGTTGCGCAGTCGCATGGGCGGGTGCCTTTGCTGCTCGCGGGCGTACGGGACGGCCGCGACGCTGCCACACGGGCGGGGCGGGTCCGGGCAGCGACGCGGGGCGCCCGCCCGGACGGGCCGCACATTCCGCCCGATCAGCCTATTTTCCGAAGATCGGAGCGAGGATCAGCTGCGCCGCGCCCTCCGCGACGGCGTACGGAGACGTGGCACCGGAGACCGGTGTGCCCAGGCCCGCCCCGGCGAGGACCGCGCGGACACCGCCCACGAACGCCTCGGGGTCGCCGGCCACGATCCGGCCCCCGAGCACGACCCGGTCGATGTCGAGGAGCCGTACGAGATTCACGGCACCCGTACCGAGGACCCGCGCCGCCTCCGGCACGTCACCGCGCGCGACGGCGGCCAGGCAGAGGACCTCCAGGCAGCCGCGGCCGCCGCAGCCGCAGGGCGGCCCGTCGAGCAGGACGGTCTGGTGCCCGAACTCCCCCGCCCCGGTCCTGACCCCCCGGTGGAGCGCGCCGCCGAGGACGAGCCCGGAGCCGAGCCCCGTACCGAGGTGGAGGTACGCGAACGAGTCGGCGGTGGGGGCGGTGGAGCGCAGGGCGAGGCCGAGGGCGGCGGCGTTGGTGTCCTTGTCGAGGGCGACGGGCAGCCCGAGCCGCCGCGCGAGCTCCTCCCGGAGCGGAACGCCCTCCCACTCGGGAAACCCGGTGACGCGCCCGGGCGTACCGGAGAGGTGATCGAGCGGCCCGGGCATGGCGACGCCGAGCCCGAGAACGGCGGGTTCGGCGCCGGGATGGTCCGAGTCGGAGCCGCGCTCATGGGCACCCGCCACCGCCCCGACCTCACCCGACGCGGCACCCGCCACCGCCCCCACCTCCCGCGCCACCACCTCGAACACGGCCTCCGCGCCCGCGCCCAGGTCCAGCGGGGTGCGCCGCACCGCGACCCGTACCCCCGCCAGGTCCACCAGGACGGTCGTCAGTTCGTCGCGGTCGAGGTGGACGCCGACGGCGTACGCGGCGGAGGGGACGAGGCGCAGGACCGTACGGGGCTTGCCGCCGGTGGAGGCGCGCTGACCCGCCTCCCGTACCAGCCCTTCCGCACGCAGCCGCGCCGTGATCTTGCTGACGGCCTGCGGGGTGAGCCCGGTCCGCTCGGCCAGCTCCAGGCGGCTGATCCCGGCCTCGCCCGCGGTCCGCAGCAGGTCGAGGAGGAGGGCCGCGTTGTGGCTGCGCAGGCCGGGCAGATTGACTCCGGCGTCCGACAGCGCACGCCTGACTTCCCTGTTCACCACCCCATTGTCCCTGTCACTTGCACTTTGGCAACAGCGTTGCTTAAGTGGAAGCATGACCGACACCGCCCCCCTCCGCGTCGGACTCGTCGGCTACGGCCTGGCGGGCTCCGTCTTCCACGCCCCGCTGATCGCCGCCACCGAGGGCCTCGTCCTCGACACGGTCACGACGAGCAACCCCGAGCGCCAGGCGCAGGCGCGGGCCGCGTACCCCGGCGTACGGATCGCGGACGCCCCCGAGGAGCTGTGGGCGCGGGCGGACGAGCTCGATCTGATCGTCGTCGCCTCCCCCAACAAGACGCACGTGCCGATCGCCACCGCCGCGCTCACCGCCGGCCTCCCGGTGGTCGTGGACAAGCCGGTCGCCGGTACGGCCGCGGAGGCGCGCGAGCTCGCCGCCCTCGCCGAGGAGCGGGGCCTGCTCCTCTCCGTCTTCCAGAACCGCCGCTGGGACAGCGACTTCCTGACTCTGCGCGGCCTGCTCGCGGAGGGCGCGCTGGGCGAGGTCCAGCGCTTCGAGTCCCGGTTCGAGCGCTGGCGCCCGCAGCTCAAGGGCGGCTGGCGCGAGTCCGGGGCCCCGGAGGAGATCGGCGGTCTGCTGTACGACCTCGGCAGCCACGTCGTCGACCAGGCGCTGGTGCTGTTCGGCCCCGCCGTCCGGGTGTACGCCGAGTCCGATGTGCGGCGCCCCGGCGCGGAGGCGGACGACGACACGTTCCTCGCGATCACGCACGCGAACGGCGTCCGCTCCCACCTGTACGTGAGCGCCACGACGGCCCAGCTCGGCCCCCGCTTCCGCGTCCTGGGGTCCAGCGCCGGGTACGTGAAGTACGGCCTCGACCCCCAGGAGGGCGACCTGCGCGAGGGGCTACTCCCCGGCCCCGGCGTGGCGTGGGGCGTGGAGCCGGAGTCGCTGTGGGGCCGCCTCGGCGCCGGCGAGTCCCCGCTGACCGGCGGCGGTCTGCCGGTGGAGTCGGTGGCGGGTGACTACCCGGCGTACTACGCGGCCGTCGCCGCCGCGGTCCGGGGGAAGGGTACGAACCCGGTCACGGCCCACGAGGCCGCGGCCGCCCTGGACGTGCTGGAGGCGGCCCGCCGCTCGGCCCACGAGGGAATCACGGTGACGCTGTGAGCTCTGCGAGCGAGATCCCCGAACTGGAGGCGCAGGAGCGGAACCTGGTCCTCCCCCGCTTCACGTACGAGGACGCGTGGGCGCTCGGCTCCCTCCTCGTGGAGCTGGCGCGCGAGCGCGAGGCGCCGGTGGCGATCGACATCCGGCGCGGGGCGCAGCAGCTGTTCCACTGCGCGCTGCCGGGTTCGAGCGCGGACAACGACGCCTGGATCGACCGCAAGCGCCGGGTGGTGGAGCGGTACGGCGAGAGCTCGTTCCTGGTCGGCGCCCGCTTCCGGGCCAAGGGGACGACGTTCGAGGCGTCCTCGCGCCTGGACCCCGACCGGTACGCAGCGCACGGCGGTTCGTTCCCGGTCGCGGTCGTGGGCGCGGGGGTGATCGGCTCGGCCACGGTGTCGGGGCTGCCGCAGGCGGAGGACCACGCGATGGTGGTGGAGGCGCTGGAACGCCTGCTGACGTCGTACGCGGTGGACGCCTGAGGACAACGAGCATGCCCCCTCACGGGGCCATGCTCGTTGCCATATCAGGCTTCAGGCGTCCTTGAGCTCCTGCCGCTGACGCCCGAGCCCGTCGATCTCCAGCTCCACGACGTCACCGGCCCGCAGGTACGGCTTGGGCTCGGGCTGCCCCATGGCGACGCCGGCCGGGGTGCCGGTGTTGATGATGTCGCCGGGGTACAGGGTCATGAACTGGCTCACGTACCGGACGACCTCCGCGACCGGGAAGATCTGGTCGGAGGTGTGGCCGTCCTGCTTCAGCTCGCCGTTGACCCAGAGCCGGAGGCCGAGCGCCTGCGGGTCCGGGACCTCGTCGGCGGTGACGAGCCAGGGGCCGAGCGGGTTGAAGGTCTCGCAGTTCTTGCCCTTGTCCCAGGTGCCGCCGCGCTCGATCTGGAACTCGCGCTCGGAGACGTCGTGCGCGACGGCGTAACCGGCGACGTGGGCGAGGGCCTGCTCGTCGCTCTCCAGGTAGCGGGCCGTGCGGCCGATGACGATGGCGAGCTCGACCTCCCAGTCCGTCTTGGTGCTGCGGCGCGGTACGAGCACGGTGTCGTCCGGGCCGACGACGGTGTCGGGGGCCTTGAGGAAGACGACGGGCTCGGTCGGGGTCGCGGCTCCGGTCTCGGCGGCGTGGCCGTGGTAGTTCAGCCCGATGCACACGACCTTGCCGATCCGGCCGACCGGCGCGCCGATCCGCAGACCGGTCGCGTCGAGCGCGGGCAGCACGCCGGCGGCGAGGGCGGCCCGGATCCGGTCGAGGGCGGCCCCGTCGGCCAGCAGAGCGCCGTCGACGTCGCCGACCAGGGCGGACAGGTCGCGCAGCGTGCCGTCCTCGTCGAGCAGGGCGGGCCGCTCGGCACCCACCGGGCCGACTCGCAGCAGCTTCATGGTCTTCTCCCTTGGTCGGGTCGGGCCAGAAGTGCGGCCCTCGTGACACCCGGCCGATGGGTTGCGGCCATCGGAGGTTGGTCGATCCTCCAAGAGTTCGGACCACTCTGCAAGACCCCGTTCACGGACTGGACCCTTACGCGCGAGTAGCAAGGACCCCCACGGCGGGCTGGTCGCGGTAGAGGAGGGCCCGCTCGAAGACGGTCCAGGTGGTGCTGGTGACGACATAGAGGGCGGCGGCGAGCGGGACGACGGCGACCGTGATGAGGGTGGCGAAGGAGAGCAGCGGCATGAGCTTGTTGATGGTCTCGGCGCCGGGCGTGTCCGGGAGGCCGGTGTTCAGCGGCTGTGCGGCGAGCTGCCGCTTCGTACGCCGGAAATTGAACGTGGCGACGGCGGCCACGATCGCGAAGAGCACGAGATAGACGAGCCCAGCAGGACCGAACACCCCACCCGCGGCGAGGGCGTCGGCGTAGTGGTCGCCGAGCGGGGCGGCGAAGAGGCTGTGCCCGGCCATGCGGTCGCCGGAGAACAGGTGGTACATGAGCAGGAACGCGGGCGCCTGGAGGAGGCTCGGCAGGCAGCCGGCGAAGGGCGAGACCTTCTCCTTGGCGTGCAGCTCCATGACGGCCTTCTTGAGCCGCTCGGGGTTCTTGGAGTGCTTGGCGCGCAGCTCGGCGAGTTGCGGGGCGAGCCGGACGCGGGCCTTCTGGCCGCGGGCGGCGGCGCGGGAGAGCGGGTGGATGGCGAGCCGGACGACCATGGTGAACAGAACGATGGCGGCGGCGGTCGCGGTGGTGGCGAAGAGCGGCTGGAGCAGGTCGGCGAGACGCTCGACCAGGGTGGCGAAAACGGACATGGGGACCCTCCGGGGGCCAGTCGTGCCGGAACGAGGAAAGGAATCGGCATGACGAGTCCGCGCAGGACGAAGAGGAGGTACCGCTGACGCAGTACGACCGAATGCCTACACGGCCGCCGGAAGGAGACGTCCGGGTGCCCGGGGCCGACGGCGCCCGGAGGCGTCGGGGTCGCGCTGGGGCAGGAAGGCGGTGCGTTGCTCACGATCGCGCAGCGCGGTGCGTACCCGGGTGGGGGGCACGGGCACGGGAGCCTGGGCGCCGATGAGCGCGCAGACGACGCTGGTCGCGGCGAGGGCGACGGCGGCGGAGAGGCTGGAGCCGTCGGAGAGGAAGAGCTCACCGAGGGCAAGGAGGAAGAATACGGGAGCGGCGATGCGCAGCAGTGCTGTCCCCATCTCCACTCCTTCCTCAGCCGGTAAGCCAGTCGTACTGACCGTTATACACGCTTGGCCCAGACGACAAGCCGATAGGCGGAGCTGAATTCGGGGGTGCAGGTGGTGAGGGTCAGGTAGGCGCCGGGCTCGGAGTAGCCGTAGGAGGGCTTGACGAGGGAGCGGGGGACGGGCTGGATGACGCCGGTGTCGCGGGGCGAGGTCTGCGCGAGGACCCGATCGACGACGTACGCGTACGAGGCCCCCCGGGTCTGCACCTCGATCCGGTCCCCCTTCCTGAGCCGGTTGATGTAGCGGAAGGGCTCGCCGTGGGTGTTGCGGTGCCCGGCGAGGGCGAAGTTGCCGGTCTGGCCGGGGCCGGCGGTGTTCGGGTAGTGCCCGACGTACCCACGATCGAGGACGGACCGCTTGCCGATGCCACGGGCGATGGGGGCGGTGAGGCCGATGCGGGGGATGCGGATGATGGCGTAGGCGGGGGTGGAGGGAGGCGCGGGGTCGAGGGAGGTCGGGGACGCGGCGGGCGAGGAGGCGGAGGGTGACCCCTGCGCGGTCTCCGGCTGGATCTCCGGCGCGGACTCGGGCGCGGACTCCGGCTCGATCGATGGCTCGGGCTCCCGCTCGAACTCCTGCTCAAGGACGCGCACCTGCTCGCCGGCTTCGGCGCGGGCCTGCTGGTTGGTCCACCAGAGCTGGTGGACGACGAGCAGAAGGAGGACGACGCCGCAGGTGACGACGGCTTCGGCGCCGGCCCACAGCAGGCGGGCGGGTGTGCTCCGCACCCCGCGCGTCTGGACGACGACCGGCACTCTGTCCCGCACCCTGGCCCGCACGCGGGGCACGATAGGTGCTGGGGCGCCAACTCTCCAGGGCCGTACAGCAGTACGGTGGTCGGCATGCGCCCCGACATGCCTGCCGACCACGCCACCGAAGCCGAGCGCCTGCTGCGCACCGCCGCGCGGTACCCCGAGGACCAGGAAGCCCTGCTTCTCCAGGCGGCGGCCCATCTGGAACTGGCGGGCGACCGCACAAGGGCGACGACGCTGTACGACGAGCTCCTGTCGTCGTCGCCGTCGAACCCGCACCTGATCAGGTCGCTGAAGGCGGCGAACCTGTGGGAGTACGGCCACGAGGCGGAGGCGAGGGCGATCATCGAGGGCCTCCGTACGGCGATGCCCGCGGAGGCGGGGCCGTGGGAGATCATGGCGGAGACGCTGGAAGCCCACGACGAACTGGAACTGGCGGAAGAGACGGCGACGCAGGCCGCAACGCTCCTGACCGGCGAGGCTTCAGTACGGGACCTCCCCCACGCCACCCAATCCCTCCTGGTGACTCGCCACAGGATCCGCCGGATGCTGGCGCTCCCGCACGACGACTGGGACACCCTGGCGGACACCCTGCACACGGCGGCGGTCCCACTGGACGAGCTCCACGACCCGAAGCGCCTGTGGTCGCTGGGCTCGTCGGACCCGGCGGAACTCCAGGCGGAGATCGCCCGCCTCCGCAGCGAACTGGGCTCCTACAGGACGGCCCTCTCGCGCCCGTTCCCGGTGGCGGTCCTCCACTGGCCGAAAGCGGAACTGGACGAGCTCCTCACGTCGTACCCGGAACTGGAATCCGAGTACCCCACGTACCGCGCCCACCTCACGGACCTCGAGGCCTCCCTCCGCGAACTGTCCGCGGCCGGCACCCCCAACCTGGGCATCGTCCCGGCCACGGTCCCCTCCTACGAAGCCTTCGCCGCCTCCGAATCCTCCTCCCCAGCAAACGCAGACCTCCTCCCCCAATACGCCACAACCCTGGCGGCCAGAGGCCGCGCCACGGCGTGGCCTCCGGCGCGGGGGGCGTCTTGCTGGTGCGGGTCTGGGCGGACGTATGGGGAGTGCCACGCGGCGGAGTGACCGCCGGTCGACCTCCTCAACGAAGCAGTCCGTAAGGCCATGGCCTGATCTTGACCTGCCATGCCAGCGTTGCGAACGGCTTCTCTGTGACGCCTGGTATCACTGAGGTCTGAACGGGGAGGGGACAACAGTGGCTGGTCCGATCAATACCAACGAGCCGATCTCGGGGCTCTACGAGCAACTCATCACGCTGCGTCTCGAGCAACAGCTGAAGGGTCTGACAGATCAGGGCTGGCATGCGATCGACGCCGCCATAGGAGCCGAGTCGGCGCCCCATGTGATCGCGCGGCACGTCGCGGACACGACGCGGCGCATCCTGGAGCGCCTGCCCGAGGCTGAGCGCGTTCACGCGGCCAACCACATCCTCGAATCGATGAACAGCATCGAGGGCGCTCGCGAGTGGGTCGACCTCGTGTCGGACGGCCCCCGCCAGCTCCTCGCCATCGCCGAGCAAGAGGCCAAGGGCGTCTACAAGATCAGGCCTGCGACTCCACTCTCCGAGACCGCACTCATCACCAACTCCCCCGATGACCCGAGCCTGGGCTTTGAGCTCCGAGCTGAGCTCGCCACAGCCGACCGGGTCGACCTTCTCTGTGCGTTCGTCAAGTGGCATGGTCTGCGAGTCATCGAGCAGTCCCTCGAAGCGGCCCACGCAAGGGGCGTTCCGATCCGGGTCATCACCACGACCTACATCGGTGCCACCGAGCGCAGAGCGCTGGACCGTCTCGTCCAGAGGTTCAACGCCCAGGTGAAGGTCAACTACGAGCTGCGCTCTACTCGACTCCACGCAAAGGCGTGGCTCTTCCGACGAAACAGCGGCTACGACACCGCGTACGTGGGCAGCTCCAACCTGTCCAAGGCCGCCCTCCTCGACGGCCTGGAGTGGAACGTCCGCCTGTCATCCATCGCCACCCCGGACGTGCTCCGCAAGTTTGAAGCCACGTTCGACTCCTACTGGAGCGATGCGGCATTCGAGCCGTACGACCCCGACCGCTACTCGAGGCGCCTCGACGAAGCCCTCCAGATCGCCGGCCGGGGCCCCAACAACGCCGCAGGACGCCACATCACGCTCTCGGGACTTGAGGTGCGGCCGTATCCCCACCAGCGGGACATGTTGGAACGCCTCGAGGTGGAGCGCGAAGTCCATGGCCGCCACCGCAATCTGCTCGTTGCCGCTACGGGCACCGGCAAGACCGTCATGGCCGCGCTCGACTACAAGCATCTGAGGGCGAAGCACGGGAGCGACCTCAGGCTTCTCTTTGTCGCTCACCGGCAGGAGATCCTCCGCCAGTCACTGCGGACGTACCAAGACGTCCTGGTGGATGCCAACTTCGGCGAAGAGATGCACAGCAGCATCGTCCCGGAGGAGTGGAAGCACGTCTTCGCGAGTGTTCAGTCGCTCAACGCTGGCGTTCTCGAACGGTTCGCCCCTGACCACTTTGACGTCATCGTCATCGACGAATTCCACCACGGGGTCTCCCCCACCTACCGGAAGATCATCGACCATTTCACGCCCCGCGAGCTCCTCGGCCTCACGGCCACCCCGGAGCGGATGGACGGCCGCAACGTCCAGGACGAGTTCTTCGACGGACGCATCGCGGCGGAGATGCGTCTGTGGGAAGCGCTCGAGAACGACCTGCTGAGCCCGTTCCACTACTTCGGCGTCACCGACAACACCGACATGAGTGCCATCACCTGGAAGCGCGGGGCGTACGACGCCTCAGCCCTGAGCAACTTGTTCACCGGCAACGACGCACGCGCCCGACTCGTCGTCCAGGCAGTGATGGACAAGGTCACGGACCCAGGGTCCATGCGTGCCCTCGGCTTCTGCGTCTCAGTCGCTCATGCCCACTTCATGGCTGACTTCTTCTGCCGCGCCGGCCTCAAGGCCGTGGCCCTCTCTGGGGAGTCGCCGCGAGACGAGCGCAGAGACGCGCTTGCTGCGCTCAGCTCGGGGGAGATTCAAGTGATCTTCTCCGTCGACCTCTTCAATGAGGGCTTGGACATCCCGGACGTCGACACACTCCTTCTGCTACGTCCGACATCGAGTGCCACGGTCTTCTTGCAGCAGCTGGGCCGTGGGCTGCGTCGCAGCGAAGGCAAGGCGGTGCTCACCGTTCTCGACTTCATCGGCCAGCACCGTAAGGAGTTCCGCTTCGAGGAGCAGTTCCGCGCCCTGACCAACCTGACGCGCAACCGCCTGCTCGCGAACATCGAGCATGACTTCCCCCAGCTTCCGTCTGGCTGCCAGATCATCCTTGAGTCCAAGGCCAAGGACCTGATCATCGACAACATCCGCAGCCAGATCAGCGTCAACGTCACGCAGCTCGCTCGGGAAGTGAATCGGTACGGCGAGTCCCGGCTGTCGGACTATCTGGAGGAGAGCGGGCGCGAGCTCAAGGAGATCTACCGCGGCAACGGCAACTCATGGACTGGCTTGCTACGCCGCTCGGGCTTGCTCCCCAGCACCGGCCCCGAAGGTGAGGAAGCGCTCCTCAAGCGCGTCTCGGCGTTCCTCCATGTCGACGACCCTCGACGGGTCGAGGCCTACACGAAGCTCCTTGCCGACGATGCCCCTCCCTACAGCGAGCTCAACGAGATCGAGCGCGCCTACGCCCGCATGTTCTACTTCTCGCTGTGGCCTCTGGGGGGATTCACCAGCTACCAGGATGCTCTGGACTCCCTGCGCCCCCAGCACGCATTCCGCGACGAAGTGCGCCAGGTGCTTGCGCATGTCCTTGACCGCACCGACCACGTCCCCATCCCGCTCCTCGGCCCCCTCGCCGGCCTCCCGCTGACGGTTCATGCCGCGTACAGCCGCGAGGAAATCCTCCCGGCTCTGGGCCAGTCGTTCATCGGCGGCTTCATGCCGGGCCACTTCCGCGAGGGAGTGAAGTGGTGCGAGGGCATCCAGACGGACGCGCTGCTGATCACGCTGGAGAAGGACGAGAAGGACTTCTCCCCGCAGACCCGCTACCGGGACTACGCGCTGAACGACAGCCTCTTCCACTGGGAGTCCCAGAACCAGACATCGGAAACGTCTCCCACGGGCACCCGCTACCAGACCCACAAGGAGAACGGCTCCCACGTCCTCCTCTTCGTCCGCCGCTACAAGAAGACGGATATAGGCGGACCCCAGCCCTGGATGCTCTTGGGGCCCGCCGACTACGTCGAACACAAGGGCAGCAAGCCCATGGGCATCACTTGGAAGCTCAGGCACGAGCTCCCCGCCGACGTCCTCACGTACTCGGCAATAGCTGTGGGCTGATACAGAGTCGACCCGTCAGCGTCACGGTACGACCGAAACCGTGACGCTGGCGGGCCTCCACTCACTCTGCGGAGTTGGTGATGCCGTCGACGACTTGAGTGATCTCCTTGACCACTCCGGTGCCGGCTTCGATCGCCGTCTGCACCTGTGTGGCGCCTGCCGTGAACACAACTGACGCCGTCACGAGCCCCAGGAATGCCCTCTTCCATCGGCCGCCGGCTTGAGCGTCAACGCCCGCCAGCATCGTTGACGCTTGAGTAAGGGAACCCAGCACCTGGTTGGTTTCTCGCGAGACTCTCGCCACCCCGAAGAGCTCAGCGTGCTCGATGAGCCAGAGGAGGTGTGTGATCTGAGCGGCGATCTCGTTCTTGAGAGCGGCAGGAAGCTCAGAGTCCGAGGTGTCAGCGAGAATCTCGAGCCACGAGCGACAACTCTCCGCGAGCTCGTCCAAGTTGGACCCACTGGGTGCAGCGCTAGTGCCGCGCATCGCGGTCTCCAGCAGGTCTGCCGCCGACGCCAGGTGATCAAGCGTCTCTTGCCCCACCAGTACGCTCGCTGGACGCCCTCTATCGGACCAACTCAGATCCGGCTGCATCACAGCGGTCCACCACTGAGGGAAGTAGCGCGAATATCTGACCCGCTGCGCCTCAGGCAGAGCATGGATCTGCCGAATCGTCTCCGAGAGCAGTGCACCGACCTCGGCATGCCGTCGGGCAAACTCGCCGGAACCCCACTCAGCTTCGAGTACCGCAACCCATCCGTCGCGAAAATTCTGGGCGCCGGAACCCCATACCCGCGACAGAATCTCGTACAAGCCGTGCGGGCTTGTAACGGAAGCCGTATTCCCCATCCCCCACCTTGCGATTTGAGCGTCAGTGAGCAAATAAGTTATCAGACCGACCTCGCAGACCTTGACGAACGCTCCGCGAGCCCAAGGCCAACCCGCCGACACATATCGGACAGATCGACAATTAACGACCATTCCGGTTGAACCGATCGACTCACGGATCCAGAATCCGGCACAATCGCGCGAAGGTGCGCATGGGGCGCTATTCTCGTGCGAAACTCGGGGAGGATAGCCATGGCCATCATCAAGCACGCCGCCCGCCAGACCCTTGGGCAACTCATAGGCGCCAACAACCCTCCGGTCGAAGTGCCGGATGATAGTCAGCGCCAATACGCTTGGGGGAAGCGTGAGGTCGACACTTACTGGGCCGATATCCAGAAGTTCATGCGCGCACGCCGAACGGGGACCAAGGCGTCCTCAGAGTATTTTATCGGCCCGATCGTCACCATCACTGACGACAAGATAACCAGCCGATCCCTCCTGGACGGCCAGCAGCGGCTCACCACCTCGACCATCCTAATTGCCGCCATCAGGGACACACTTGGAACCATGGCTTCAACAGAGGCTCGAGTCATGGCGAACAACATCCAGCGAGATTACATTGCCCGCAAGGATGGTCGACATTCCCAACCTCAATACTTCCTGACCCTCTCACTCTTCGATCGGGATTTCTTCAAGGACTACATCCAGGACTGGAATGAGACCACCGGGAAGATTTCCCAGACAGAGATACCCTCGCGCCCCTCTCACAAGCTGATCCAGGACGCATACACGATATTCGAAGGACACATATCCGCATCCCTGACCTCCATACCTTCCGATGACGAGCGAATCGACTGGCTTGAGGAGCTCAGGGATTGCCTGGTGAAGGGGCTCGTTTTCGTTGAGGTGCAGACACCTACCTCCAGCGACGCCAACGAGGTCTTTGAAACGATTAACTCCCGCGGAAAAGACCTCTCCACCGTCGATCTCGTTCGCAACTTCCTCATGGAGAAGAGTCGCAACGATGACGAGAAGGACCGTGTCAACACCGCTTGGCGTTCGCTCCTCGACGGCTTCGAGCGTCGAGAGGACATCGAGAAGTTCTTGCGTCATTTCTGGGTCGCCGGCCACGGTGATGTGCGGTCACACAGCCTGTACACCACCATCAGGAAAGAACTGACCCAGCGCTTCGATGCAGAGCTTCCACGCTACGAGGTGCGGACCTTTGCCGCGGAACTTCAGAACGCGTCTGGAAAGTACATCGAGTTGATCACGTCCGGGACGGGGCTTGAGGCGCTCGACAGTCTTCTGGACGAGGTCAAGACCCTGGGGGCCGATGCCGCGTATCCCCTCCTCCTTGCCGTATCGACAAAGTCCGAGAACAGTGAGGTCGCGAAGATCGCTCAGGCGCTCATCAGCTACTACGTCCGCTGGACGGTTGTCGGCCGGCGCGAGTCAACTCTGCTTGAAGAAAAGCTGTTTGACCTGGCCAAGCAGGTGAGCTCTGGGATCTCGCTGTCGACCGCGTTCGAGCAGATCGTCAGCTGGACGCCGGACGACGCAGCGTTCCAGTCCGACTTCGAGAAGACTCAGATCCCGAGGAGCACGCAGGCACGTTACCTGCTCACCGCGATCGAGCAGTTCCTCCGACAGCGCGACGGGGTGGACGACGTCATGGTGGCCGGTACGAACACAGTTCACGTGGAGCACATCTATCCGCAGTCGCCAGAGGCGGAATATCGTCTCAACGACCATGCAGCATGGGTGAATAGGATCGGAAACCAGACCCTGCTTCACGGGAGGAAGAACCGCATAGCCTCCAACAAGGCGTACCCTGAGAAGGCTGACGCGTACGGCTCGTCATCCTTCCTGATCACTCAGGAAACCGGAGTCGGTCGCCTTTGGGACGCCGATGGCGACGGCTGGCGCACCCGGGGCATCCAGGAGCGCCAGGCCGACCTTGCGAAGCTCGCCATCGACGTGTGGCCGATCGGCACGCGAGACGCGAACCGCCTCCCTTCCTAGCCAGTTCACCTCTGCCCCGCTCCTCCAGAAAGGCCCCGCCATGCCCCGTATCCCCTCCCCCGCCATAGCCGCCGCCGGGCTCGTCGGTGGATATGCCGTCGCCCGGTGGACCAAGAAGCGGCCGCTTGGTGGGGTCGTGCTTGCGGCGGCCGGGGTGGTCTCCGCGCGGGAGTGGCAGCGGGTTGCGGGCGGGAAGGCGGCCGCCGGGCTCACCGTGGCGTATGTGGCCGCGTTCGCCGGGTCGCATCCGTTGGCCAAGAAGGTGGGGGCCTGGCCCGCTGTGTTCGGGGTGGCCGGGGTCGTGGCCGGAACGTCGTGGGTCGTTACTCGGGGCGCCAAGGGCTGAACGGGGCGGGGGTCCCGTGCGTATTGAACGGTGCCCCTCCCCATGGGTGGCGCTGGGCGGGTCCCCTACCCCCCGCCCAGCGCCCAGTCCTAGACCTCTACTCCCGCCCAGCCTGCCCGCCGCGTGGCCGGCCCGCCGCCTAGCCCGCCCAGCGCCCAGCCCGCCCACGGCCCGGCCCGCCCCGCGCCCCGCCCGCTCCAGCCCCCGCCCCCTACGCCCCCACCCCCCTGCTGATCGTGTAGATCAGCAGGCCCGCCAGTGCGCCCACCACCGTGCCGTTGATGCGGATGAACTGGAGGTCTCGGCCGATGTTGGCCTCGATCTTCTTCGACGTCTGCGTCGCGTCCCAGCCCGCCACCGTGTCGCTGATGAGGGACGTGATCTCGTCGCGGTACGTCGTGACCACGTACGCCGCCGCGTCCTCCGCCCAGCCTTCGACCTTCGCCTGCAGGCGGCCGTCCGTCACCAGGCGGCCGCCCAGGGAGATCAGGGACGCCCGTGCGCGCAGGCGGAGCTGGCTGCGGTCGTCCTCCGCCGCCGCGATGATCATGCCGCGTACCGACGCCCACGCCGAGGCGATGATGTCCTGGACCTCCGGGCGCGCCAGCAGGTCCGCCTTCAGGCGTTCCACCCGCGCCCGCGTCTCCGTGTCCGCCTGGAGGTCCGCCGCGAAGTCCGTCAGGAAGCGGTCGATCGCGTCGCGCGCCGGGTGCGAGGGCATGTCCCGCATCTCCGTGACGAAACGCAGCAGCTCCTTGTAGACCCGCTCCCCGACCTTCCGGTCCACGAACCGCGGCGTCCAGCCCGGTGCCCCGCCCTGGACCGCGTCCATCACCGAGTCCGCGTGGAACACCAGCCAGTCGTGCGCCCGCGCGCAGATCAGGTCGACCGCCCTGTGGTGCGCCCCGTCCGCGACGACCTTCTCCAGCGTCTTGCCGATCCCCGGCGCGATCTCCGCCGCCTCCGCCCGCCGCGTGATCGCCTCGCCGACCACCGCCTGGATGTCCGAGTCCCGCAGGACCGTCAGGGCGCCGCGGAGCGCGGTGGCCAGTTCGCGCGTCACCCTGTCCGCGTGGTCCGGTTCCGACAGCCACGCGCCCAGCCGGCCCGCGATGCCCAGCGCCGCCAGTCGGCCCCGTACGACATCCGGAGACAGGAAGTTCTCGCCCACGAACGAGCCCAGCGTCGCTCCCAGCTGGTCCTTCTTCGTCGGGATGATCGCCGTGTGCGGGATCGGCAGGCCCAGCGGCCGCCGGAACAGGGCCGTCACCGCGAACCAGTCCGCCAGCGCGCCCACCATGCCGGCCTCCGCCGCGGCCGCCACATAGCCGGTCCACGCCCCCCAGCCCGCGTGCTCCGCCCAGGTCGCCAGGGCGTAGATCACCGCCACGAGGACCAGCAGGCCCGTCGCCAGCGTCTTCATCCGGCGTACCCCGCGGTGACGCTCCGCGTCCGCCGCCGTGTACGAGAACGCCACCAACGGCGGCCGGCGGCGTGGCTCACCTGGAGGTCCACCCCCCGGCAGCTCGCCCGGCGACCCGCTCCTCGTCTCGCTCATCACCCCACCTCCCTACATCAACGACTTTCCGGACGCACCTCAAGTTCCCGTTCCCCGTACATCTTCGCGATCACCGCCTCGATGTCGGGCTCCCGCACCGACAGATCCACCAGCGGGTACCGCTCCGCCACCGCCGCCACCAGCGGCGCCGCCGACGAGGACGCCGGGAACGCCAGCCACTGCCTCGGGCCCTCCGCCCGGACGAAACGCGCCCCCGGCAGGTCGATCGGGGGCAGTTCCCGCTCCAGGTCCACGATCAGCATCCGCTCGCTCGCGCCCGCCTCGTGCAGGCCCGCCAGCTCCCCGTCGTACATCAGGCGGCCGTGGTCGATCACCATCACCCGGCGGCACAGCTGCTCGATGTCCGTCAGGTCGTGGGTCGTCAGCAGGACTGTCGTGCCCCGCTCCGCGTTCAGCTCGCGCAGGAACTCCCGTACCCGCGCCTTCGACACCACGTCCAGGCCGATCGTCGGCTCGTCCAGGTACAGCACCTCCGGGTCGTGCAGCAGCGCCGCCGCGATGTCGCCCCGCATCCGCTGGCCGAGCGACAGCTGACGGACGGGTACGTCGAGCAGGTCGCCCAGGTCCAGGAGGTCCACGCAGCGCGCCAGGTTCGCCGCGAAGCGGTCGTCCGGGATGCGGTACATCCGGTGCACAAGCCGGTACGAGTCCCTCAGCGGCAGGTCCCACCAGAGCGTCGTCCGCTGCCCGAACACCACCCCGATCCGCTGCGCGAGCCGCGTCCGCTCCCGCGAGGGGTCGATCCCCGCGACCCGCAGCCGGCCCCCGCTCGGCGTGAGGATGCCCGTCAGCATCTTGATCGTCGTCGACTTCCCCGCGCCGTTCGGGCCGATGTAGCCGACCATCTCCCCCCGCGCCACGCCGAAGCTGATCCCGTCGACCGCCCGCACCTCACGCCTCTCCCGGCGCAGCAGCCCCGTCTTCCGGCGTACCGAGAAGACCTTCTCCACCTGCTCCAGTTCGATGAACGTCATCCGAACGACCACTCCTCAGCTTCCTGTGCTTCGGTACGCGCGCAGGCCCGACCGCCACGCAAGCCCCGCCAGCCCGCAGCACCCCACCGCCACCAGCGGCGACGCGAACGCCAGCCACCCCGGCACCCCCGCCGGCGTCTCCCGCCCCAGCACGTACAGCGCCGGCAGCCAGTTCACGAACGCCAGCGGTACGACGTACACGACACCCCGCACCAGCTCCTGCGCGAAGATCGACGGCGGGTACTGGAGCAGCGTGTTCCCGCCGTACGTGAACGCGTTCGTCACCTCCGCCGCGTCCTGCGCCCAGAACAGCGCGGACGCGCCCACCACCATCACCGCCGAGAAGATCACCGCGCCGCTCACCACCGTCACCGGCAGGAGCAGCACCTTCGTGGCCGTCCACTCCACGTCGACGATGCACAGCGCCCAGACCAGTACGAAGACGCCCTGCGCCACCCGGCCAAGGCGTCGCAGCGCGAACTTGTCCGCCGCCACCTGCGCAAGGACCGGCGCCGGACGCAGCAGGAACATGTCCAGCGAGCCGTCCCGCACCCGCCTGCCCATCCGCTGCAGCGAGCCCATCGTCAGGTCCGCGATGCCGAAGGACGTGCTGGTCGTCCCGTACAGGAACGCGATCTCCGCGAACGAGAAGCCGCCGAGCCCCTCCACCTGACCGAACATCAGCAGGATCACGACGAAGTCGAAGAACGTGACCGTGAAGGAGGTGAACAGGGTCAGGGCGAAGGAGGCGCGGTACGTCATCGTCGAGCGGATCCACATGCCCGCGACCATCCGGTACGTACGCCAGGCCTCCGCCGGCGGGGCGGCGGGGCCGCCGCGCGAGTCAGCCACCCTGCACCACCACCTTCCGCGTCGCCAGCGACTGTGCGAGGCGGCCCGCCGTCAGCAGCACCGCCGCCCACGCCAGCTGGAACCCGTACGCGCCCACCAGCCCCCACCCCTCGTACTTCTCCAGGTACACGTCCGCCGGGATCTGCAGCATCGACGCCCACGGCAGCACCCGCGCCACCTCCCCCAGCACGCCCGGGAAGACGTTCAGCGGCAGCAGCATCCCCGAGAAGAAGAGCCCGCCCAGCCACGCCACCTGCACCACCCCCTGACCGTCCATCAGCCAGAACGCGGACATCGCGACCAGGTACCAGATCGCGAAGCTGACGACCGAGCCCAGCGCGACGGCCAGCACGAACGCGAGCCAGGTCGCCGGCCGCTCCGGCAGCCGGAAGTCGAAGACGAACGCCCCGACCACCATCGGCACCGCCCCGCGCGCGAGCAACTGGTACGCGGACCGGCCCGCGTTGGCCGAGAACCACCAGGCCTGGAGGTCCGCCGGGCGGTAGAGGTCGACGGCGATGTCACCCGTACGGATGCGCTCGATCAGCTCCTCCTCGAACCCGCCGCCCATCAGCCCGCAGACCGCGATCAACCCCTGGCCGATCCACACATAGGCGAGCGCGTCCGCCATGTCGTAGCCACCCAGCTGCGGACGCTCGTCCCAGAGGGCGATGTAGGTGTACGACAGGACCAGGCCGAAGACGGTGTTGGTGAACACCCCCGCCGCCGTGGCCATCCGGTAGGTCGCATGGCGCCGGAACCCACCCGCGGCCACCGTCGCGTACAGCCGCAGCATGCCCGGGCCGCCCTCCACCTAGATCCACGGAAGCGCACGACCCTAGCGGGCCGCACTCCGCCACCGCGAGTACTTTTCGCTGCGTATTACGTAGGATTACCGACGATTTGCACCGATACGTGCACTATGGGGAGGCCATGCCTCCTTCATCCGGTACGGGAGCTCCAGACATGAGCGACGACCAGCCCGATCGTCCCCACCGACCCGGCTGGGCGCCCAGGGACCCCACCGTCCCCCCGCCTCCCCGTCGTCCGCGCCGCTCACGACCCGTGCGCCTCCTGCGGGCCGTCGCCGGCACGTTCCTCCTCGCCGTCCTGCTGGGCGCCGGCGGCTTCGTCGCCGGCTACCTGCTCGTCGAGATCCCGCCCGCCAACGCCGCCGCGACCGCCCAGTCGAACGTGTACCTCTACCGGGACGGCACCCCCATCGCCCGCGACGGCGAGGTCAACCGCGAGAACGTCCGCCTCGCACAGGTCCCCCTCACCGTCCGGCACGCCGTACTCGCCGCCGAGGACCGCGACTTCCGCTCCGCCCGCGCCGTCGACCCCAAGGCCATGGTCCGCGCCGCCTGGAACACCCTCACCGGCAAGGGCCGCCAGTCCGGCTCCACCCTCACCCAGCAGTACGTCAAGAACTACTACCTGGGCCAGGAACAGACCGTCACCCGCAAGGTGAAGGAGTTCTTCATCGCGATCAAACTCAACCGCGAGAAGAGCAAGGACCAGATCTTCGAGGGCTATCTGAACACCAGTTACTTCGGTCGCAACGCCTACGGCATCCAGGCCGCCGCCCGCGCCTACTACGGCAAGGACGCCACCGACCTCGACACCGCCGAAGGCGCGTACCTCGCCTCGCTCCTCAAGGCCCCCAGCGCCTACGACGTCGCCACCCACCCCGAGAACCGGACCAAGGCGCTGGCCCGCTGGCACTACGTCCTGGACGGCATGGTCAAGGAGCGCTGGCTCTCCCGCACCGACCGGGCCGCCGCCACCTTCCCGACACCGCAGCCCGCCCGCCCCGCCACCGGCCTCTCCGGCCAGCGCGGCTACCTCGTCCAGGCCGTCGAGGACTACCTCACCGACCACGGCGTCATCGACGAGAAGACCCTCGCCGGCGGCGGCTACCGCATCACCACCACCCTGGAGAAGGAGAAGCAGGACGCCTTCGTCGACGCCGTCGACGCCCAGGTCATGTCCCGGCTCGACCCGGCCCAGAACCCCACCGACCGCTACGTCCGGGTCGGCGGCGCGGCCATCGACCCCGCGAGCGGCCGCGTCGTCGCCCTCTACGGCGGCATCGACTACACCAAGCAGTACGTCAACAACGCCACCCGCCGCGACTACCAGGTCGGCTCCACCTTCAAGCCCTTCGTCCTCGCCGCCGCCCTCCAGCACTCCTCGCTCACCCAGAACGGCGAGCCGATCACCCCGAACACGTACTACGACGGCACTGACAAGCGCCCCGTCGAAGGCTGGACCGGGGCCCTCTACGCCCCCGCCAACGAGGACGACGCCTCCTACGGCGACATCACCGTCCGGGCCGCCACCGACGACTCGGTCAACGCGGTGTACGCGCAGATGGCCGTGGATGTCGGCCCCGCGAAGGTCAAGGAGACCGCGGTCGCCCTCGGCCTGCCCGCCCGGACCCCCGACCTCAACTCCTCCCCCTCCATCGCCCTCGGCCCGGCCACCGCGAGCGTCCTCGACATGGCCGAGGCGTACGCCACCCTCGCCAACCACGGCCGCCACGGCACGTACACCCTCGTCGAGCAGGTCACCAAGGACGGCGAAGCACTCGACCTGCCGACGTCCGAGGGCCGGCAGGCCGTGAGCAGGGAGGCCGCCGACGGGACGACGGCGGTACTGCGGAGCGTCGTGGAGAGCGGTACGGGAACGGCCGCGCTCGCCGCCGGGCGGCCGGCGGCGGGCAAGACGGGCACGGCCGAGGACGACAAGGCCGCCTGGTTCGCCGGCTACACCCCGGACCTCGCGACGGTCGTCACGATGATGGGCCAGGACCCGGCGACGGGCGAGCAGAAGCCGCTGTACGGCGCGCTCGGCCTGCCCCGCATCAACGGGGGCGGGGCGCCCGCGGAGATCTGGGCCCAGTTCACCCGGGACGCGCTCGCGGGCACGGCGCCCCAGGAATTCGACCTCCAGGTGGGCGCGGGCATGGAGGAGTGGACGGCACCCTTCGACCCCCTCGACCCCTCGCAGCCGGAACTGCCGACGGAGGGGGAGGGGGAGAGGGACGAAAGGGCGGCTGTCGAGGAGGACACGGCCCAAGCCGGCCCGGAGCGCCCGCGCGGCAGGCCGGGGCGGGCGCCGGAAGTAGTCGTACCGCCGCGTCAGTGACCCGAGGTCGCCTTCAGGCCGACCACGGCCACAAGCAGCAGACAGACGAAGAAGATCCGGGCGGCGGTCGCCGGCTCACCGAGCACCACCATGCCGAGCACCGCCGCACCGGCCGCACCGATGCCGACCCAGACGCCGTAGGCGGTACCGATCGGGAGAGTCTTGGCGGCGTGCGACAGCAGCACCATCGAGGCGACGATCCCGGCGCCCGTGAAAACGCTCGGCCAGAGACGGGTGAACCCGTCCGTGTACTTCATGCCGATGGACCAGCCGACTTCGAGCAGACCGGCGACGATCAGAAGAACCCAGGCCATGACGACGAACACCTCCGCGAGACGGATCAACAGGGGTGCGTCGTCTTTGCGTGAAGCCCGGTACGGCGCGTCTCGTCGGGTGTGTCCACAGTAGCAAAGAACAGATAAAAGGCCTGGTGACACCGGTCACCAGGCCGAGAAGCATGTGGTCCTACAGATGCCCTACAGATACAACCCGGTGGTGTCCTTGGACCCCTCGAACCGGTCCGCGGCCACCGCGTGCAGATCCCGCTCCCGCATCAGTACGTACGCCACGCCCCGCACCTCGACCTCGGCGCGGTCCTCGGGGTCGTACAGCACCCGGTCACCCGTCTCGACCGTACGCACGTTCTGGCCGACCGCGACGACCTCGGCCCAGGCCAGCCGGCGCCCGACGGCGGCCGTCGCGGGGATCAGGATGCCCCCGCCCGAGCGCCGCTCGCCCTCGGGAGAGTCGGTCCGGACAAGGACACGGTCGTGGAGCATCCGGATGGGCAGCTTGTCGTCGGTGTTCTCGCTCACGGTCAGAACCTACCTGGCCGGGCGTGTCGCCGTGGCCCGGGAGGGGTCACGCCCCGCGCTTGCGGGCCGAGACCGCGAGCAGCCCGACGAGGGCGACGGCGACGAGCGCCACCGGAACCACGCGCTCCAGGCGCGGCGCGCCGTCCTCGTGCGTGAAGCGGGCCTTCACGTCCGACACGGTCCGGTTGACGGCGGCGAACGCGCGTCCGGCGGTGTGGTCCACAGTCGAGGCGACCCGGGCCTTGGCGTCACCGACGATCGTCTTCGGATGCATCCGAATCCCGATCTCGTCGAGAGTCTCGGCAAGCTGGTCGCGCCGGCGGACGATGTCCGCCTCGATCTGCGCAGGGGTCCTGGCGTCCGACACCGCGCTGCCTCCGTAGTCGTAATCGGTCCTTGACGGACAGTCTCTCAGTTTCTCGGTCCGTGGTCTGTCTCAGGCCCCCATTAGGCTCGGGTGTGTACGCCCAGACACCCCCGAGGAGAGCCATGAGCGAGCGACTTCAGCCCGGCGACACCGCCCCCGCCTTCACCCTGCCCGACGCCGACGGCAACGAGATCTCGCTCGCGGACCACAAGGGCCGCAAGGTCATCGTCTACTTCTACCCGGCGGCGCTCACCCCCGGCTGCACGAAGCAGGCCTGCGACTTCACGGACAACCTGGAACTGCTGGCGGGCGCCGGCTACGACGTCATCGGCGTGTCGCCGGACAAGCCGGAGAAGCTGGCGAAGTTCCGCGAGCAGGAGCACCTGAAGGTCACGCTGGTCGGCGACCCGTCGAAGGAGACGCTGGAGGCGTACGGCGCGTTCGGCGAGAAGAAGCTGTACGGCAAGACGGTGACGGGCGTGATCCGCTCGACGATCGTCGTCGACGAGGACGGCAAGGTCGAACGCGCGCTGTACAACGTGAAGGCGACCGGCCACGTCGCCAAGATCATCAAGGACCTGGGCATCTGACGCCCCCGCCCACCCGATCACCGCAGCCGCCTGTCCCGGTACGATGACAGGCGGCTAGCGGCGGTGGCGCAACGGCGACGCAGCAGACTTAGGATCTGTGGCCCGTGAAACGGCTTGAGGGTTCGAATCCCTTCCGCCGCACCAAAAAGGCCTGCGAATCGAAGGGTTGATTCGCAGGCCTTTGTCGTGAGCGGCCTCAGCCCAGCAGCTCCCGTACCACCGGTACCAGCGCCCGGAACGCCTTTCCTCGGTGGCTGATCGCGTTCTTCTGTTCCGGGGTCAGTTCGGCGCACGTCACGTCGTAGCCCTCCGGTTGGAGGATCGGGTCGTAGCCGAAGCCGTTCGTGCCGGTCGGGGTGGAGCGCAGTACGCCGCGCAGTTGGCCCTCGACGACACGTTCCGTGCCGTCCGGGAGGGCCAGGGCTGCCGCGCAGGCGAAGTGGGCACCTCGGTGGGCGGTGTCGATGTCGGCGATCTGGGCCAGGAGCAGGTTCAGGTTGGCGCGGTCGTCGCCGTGGGTGCCGGACCAGCGGGCCGAGAAGATGCCGGGGGCGCCGTTCAGGACGTCGACGCACAGGCCGGAGTCGTCGGCGACCGCCGGCAGGCCCGTGGCCTGCGCGAGGGCGTGGGCTTTGAGGAGGGCGTTCTCGGCGAAGGTGACGCCGGTCTCCTTGGTGTCCGGGACCTCCGGGTACGCGTCCGCGCCGACGAGCTCGTGAGGGAGGCCTGCGTCGGCGAGGATCGCGTGGAGTTCGGTGATCTTCCCGGCGTTGCGGGTGGCGAGGATCAGACGGGTCATGCTCCCGATTATCCCGGGGTGCAGACCTTGCCGATCTCCGTGGCCGCGTCCGTGATCGGCTTGATGTCCGGGGTCGTGTCGCCGTTGTTGACGGCGGTCTTCACCTCTTCGACGCCCTTGGTGAGGTCGTCGACGGCCTTGGACAGGTCGGCGTTGTCCGTCGTGTCCTTGAGGTTGCCGAGCTCCGTGGAGATCTCGTTCAGGGCCTCGTTGAGCTGCGTCGGGTCGTTGGAGGCGTTGGAGACGGCCTGCGAGAGCTTGTCGACGCTGGTGGCTATCGCGTCGGCGGTCGCGACGCAGTCCATCGCCTTGTCGAGTGCTCCGCAGCCGACGAGGGTGGTGCTGGCGAGTACGGCTGCCGAGGCCACGGCGATTGCAAGACGGCGCTTCAAGACGGGTCCTCCCCCAGATACGGATGTGGATATGGATGTGGATGTGGAAGCAAGTGCTGATACCGATGCCTGTACGGCAACGGGCGCACGGTCCTTGCCGTGCGCCCGTCCATGAGGACGCCGTAGCGGGCTACAGAGTTCCTTCGAGCGCCTTGCGCTGGATCTCGGCGAGGTCGGCGCAGCCGCCGGACGCGAGGTCGAGGAGGGCGTTGAGCTCCTTGCGGTCGAAGGGCTCGGCCTCGGCGGTGCCCTGGACCTCGACGAAGCGGCCGTCGCCGGTGCAGACGACGTTCATGTCGGTGTCGGCGCGGACGTCCTCCTCGTAGCAGAGGTCGAGGAGCGGGGTGCCGTCGACGATGCCGACGGAGACGGCGGCGACCGTGCCGGTGAGCGGCTTGCGGCCGGCCTTCACCAGCTTCTTCGTCTGGGCCCAGGCGACCGCGTCCGCGAGGGCGACGTACGCGCCCGTGATCGCTGCGGTGCGGGTGCCGCCGTCGGCCTGGAGGACGTCGCAGTCGAGGACGATCGTGTTCTCGCCGAGGGCCTTGTAGTCGATGACCGCGCGCAGGGAGCGGCCGATGAGGCGGGAGATCTCGTGCGTGCGGCCGCCGATCTTGCCGCGGACGGACTCGCGGTCGCCGCGGGTGTTGGTGGCGCGCGGGAGCATCGAGTACTCGCCGGTGACCCAGCCCTCGCCGCTGCCCTTGCGCCAGCGCGGGACGCCTTCGGTGACGGAGGCGGTGCAGAAGACCTTGGTGTCGCCGAAGGAGATGAGGACGGAGCCCTCTGCGTGCTTGCTCCATCCGCGTTCGATGGTGACGGGGCGGAGCTGTTCGGGGGTACGGCCGTCGATACGAGACATGTCACGAGCCTAGCCGCCGGGGAGGGGGGCCTGGTCCCCTCGCCGTAGCCGCCTGGCCCCCGTCGTGGTGCCATCGGCGCCCCACACGACCCAGCCCCGGCGCCCCGCCCTCCCCCCGTACGACAAAGGCCCGGTCCCCTGTCGGACCGGGCCCCCGTCGGGGTGACTCAGCGGTGAGTCGAGCGTGCGTCAGGCGTCGCTCACATCATGTCTTCGATGTCGGCGGCGATCGGGTCGGCGTCCGTGCCGATGACGACCTGGATCGCGGTGCCCATCTTGACGACGCCGTGCGCGCCGGCGGCCTTGAGCGCGGCCTCGTCGACGAGGCTCGGGTCGACGACCTCGGTGCGGAGGCGGGTGATGCAGCCCTCGACCTCTTCGATGTTGTCGATGCCGCCGAGGCCGGCGACGATCTTCTCAGCCTTGCTGGCCATGTCTTTCTCCCTGTCCGTTCCTGTTCGAAGAACGTGAGTCTCGGCGCACCGGCGGTCCGCTTTGTCACGGTAACGCACGGTTGGCCCAACTTCGCGAGCGCGTGCCCTCGTTCTGCCGAATGATGACGATCACCGGCAGCCTGCCCTCAGGGGGCTCCGGGAGCCTATCGCAACTGGTCTACACCAGTGTGCAACGCGATTCGGGCCCGGATCGTTCCGGGCCAGGGAGGACGCCGATGAGTACGGACAGCGCGGCCGCCGCGCCGAAGAAGTCGATGTGGGGCGGCCTCTTCCAGGGGCTGCAGAAGATGGGACGGAGCCTCCAGCTCCCCATCGCCGTACTGCCGGCGGCCGGCATCCTCAACCGTCTCGGCCAGCCCGACGTCTTCGGCGCCGACGGCCTCGGCTGGGACAACGTGGCCAAGGTGATGGCGGGTGCCGGCGGCGCCCTGCTCGACGGCAACCTGGGCCTGCCCCTGCTGTTCTGCATCGGCGTGGCGATCGGGCTCGCGAAGAAGGCGGACGGCTCGACGGCGCTCGCGGCGACCGTCGGCTTCCTCGTCTACTACAACGTGATGCGCCAGTTCCCCGAGGACTGCCCGCCGGGCACGGCGGACATCAACGGCGGTTGCCTGGCGCCCGAGCAGGTCTTCAGCGGGTACACGTACCAGAACCCGGGCGTCTTCGGCGGCATCGTCATCGGTCTGCTCGCGGCCTGGTTCTGGCAGCGCTACCACCGGGTGCGGCTGGTGGACTGGCTGGGCTTCTTCAACGGCCGCCGTCTCGTACCGATCATCATGACCTTCGTCGCGATCGCCTTCGCGTCCCTGTGCCTGTGGGTCTGGCCGCCGATCGGCGACGGTCTGGAGAACTTCAGCGACTGGCTGGTGGGCCTGGGCGCCTGGGGTTCGGGCATCTTCGGTGTCGCCAACCGCGCGCTGCTCGTGATCGGCCTGCACCAGTTCCTGAACGTGCCCATCTGGTTCCAGTTCGGCACGTACACCAGGCCGGACGGCACGACGGTCCACGGCGACATCCCGATGTTCCTCGCGGGCGACCCGGAGGCCGGTCAGTTCCTGACGGGCTTCTTCCCGATCATGATGTTCGCCCTGCCGGCTGCGGCCCTGGCGATCACCCACTGCGCGCGGCCGAACCGCCGCAAGGAGGTCGGCGGTCTGATGCTGTCGGTCGCCCTGACCTCGTTCGTCACCGGTATCACCGAGCCGATCGAGTACTCGTTCCTCTTCATCGCCCCGGTCCTGTACGCGATCCACGCCGTCCTCACGGGTGTGTCGATGGCCGTGACGTGGGCGCTCGGCGTGAAGGACGGCTTCAGCTTCTCGGCGGGTCTGATCGACTACGTCATCAACTGGAACCTGGCGACCAAACCCTGGCTGATCATTCCGATCGGCCTCGGCTTCGCCGTCGTGTACTACGTGATCTTCCGGTTCGCGATCACCAAGTTCAACCTGCCGACGCCGGGCCGCGAGCCGGAAGAGGTGGCGGAGCAGATGGACCAGGACGTGACCAAGGCGTAGCCGCCCGCCGCGATTCGGGGCTTTCGCCCCCCTTCGGAGAACCCCGAAAGGCCCTCGGACCTCATGGTCCGGGGGCCTTTCGTCGTTCACGCCCCGCTACCCCGCAACCACACAGAATTCGCAGGTTCCTTATCTAAGTCTCACGTGCTACAACTGGTCTACACCACTCATTGGTGTAGACCACGCGGTCCAGACCACCGCGTTCCACGAGACGCCGCCGTCACCCCCTTTTCACTGTCCTCTGGCGGCGCCTTGCCTTACTGGAGGAAGTTGATGAGTACGGCCACCGCCCAGGCCGCCGCTCCCGCGAAGAAGCGCGGATCCGGCCTGTTCCAGGGCCTGCAGAAGGTCGGTCGCAGCCTGCAGCTGCCGATCGCCGTGCTGCCGGCCGCGGGTATCTTGCTCCGTCTCGGCCAGCCCGACGTCTTCGGTGCCGACGGCCTCGGCTGGGACAAGGTCGCCACGGTCTTCGCGTCCGCCGGCGACGCGGTCTTCGCGAACATGCCCCTGCTGTTCTGCGTCGGCATCGCGATCGGCTTCGCCAAGAAGGCCGACGGCTCCACCGCTCTCGCCGCCCTCGTCGGTTTCCTCGTCTACCAGAACGTCCTGAAGGCGTTCCCGGTCACCGAGGCCGTCATCAACACCACCGAGAACAAGGGTGTCGACGTCGCCGCGACGTACAACGACCCCAAGGTCTTCGGCGGCATCGTCATGGGTCTGCTCGCCGCCGTCATATGGCAGCGGTACCACCGCACCAAGCTCGTGGACTGGCTCGGCTTCTTCAACGGCCGCCGTCTCGTCCCGATCATCATGGCCTTCGTCGGCACCGTGATGGGTGTCCTGTTCGGCCTGCTCTGGGAGCCCATCGGTGGCGTCATCACCGACTTCGGCAACTGGATGACGGGCCTCGGCGCCATCGGTTCCGGCATCTTCGGCGCCATCAACCGCGGCCTGCTCCCCATCGGTATGCACCAGTTCGTGAACACCGTCGCGTGGCAGGAGATCGGCTCCTTCACCGACGCGTCCGGTGCCGTCTGGCACGGCGACCTGCCGCGCTTCTTCCACGGTGACCCGACCGCCGGTCAGTTCATGTCCGGCTTCTTCCCGATCATGATGTTCGCGCTGCCGGCCGTCGCCCTGGCGATCACGCACACCGCCCGCCCCGAGCGCCGCAAGATCGTCGGCGGCATGATGTTCTCGCTCGCCCTGACCTCGTTCGTCACGGGTATCACCGAGCCCATCGAGTTCGCCTTCATGTTCCTGGCGCCGCTGCTGTACGTGATCCACGCGGTGCTCACTGCCGCCTCGATGGTCATCACCTCGGCCCTCGGTGTGCACCACGGCTTCACCTTCTCGGCCGGTGCGCTGGACTACTTCCTGAACTGGACCTACGCCACCAAGCCCTGGATGATCATCCCGCTCGGTCTGGTCTTCGCCGCGATCTACTACTCGGTGTTCCGCTTCGCGATCACCAAGTTCAACCTCCCCACCCCGGGCCGCGAGCCCGAGGAGGAGATCGAGGACCTCACCAAGGCCTAGGCCTGACGCCTCGCCCCGTACGACGGAAGGGCCTCGGAACCGAAAGGTTCCGGGGCCCTTCCCGTACGCGCCGTGCCTCAGGGGCTCAGACCTCGTACACCGCGCCCGCGTACGCCAGCTCCGACGGGCCGTCGTAGACCGCGCGCGCGTCCGCCAGGTTCTGCTCGCCGTCGGTCCACGGCGGGATGTGGGTGAGGACCAGGCGGCCCACCGAGGAGCGGGTCGCCTCCGCGCCCGCCTCGCGGCCGTTGAGGTGGAGGGCCGGGATGTCCTCCTTGCCGTGCGTGAAGGACGCCTCGCACAGGAAGAGGTCCGTGCCCTCGGCGAGTTCGTGCAGGGCCTCGCAGGCTCCCGTGTCGCCGGAGTACGTCAGTGAGCGGCCGCCGTGCTCGATCCTGATGCCGTACGCCTCCACCGGGTGGCACACCTTCTCCGTACGGACGGAGAACGGGCCGATCTCGAAGGAGCCCGACTTCAGGGTGCGGAAGTCGAAGACCTCGCTCATCGACTTGTCCGAGGGGGTGTCGGCGTACGCCGTGGTCAGGCGCTGCTCGGCGCCCTCCGGGGCGTAGACCGGGATCGCGTCGCAGCGCCCGCCCTCGTGGCGGTAGTAGCGCGCGACGAAGTAGCCGCACATGTCGATGCAGTGGTCGGCGTGCAGGTGGCTGAGGAAGATGGCGTCGAGGTCGTACAGACCGATGTGGCGCTGCAGCTCGCCCAGGGCGCCGTTGCCCATGTCGAGGAGCAGCCGGAAGCCGTCGGCCTCTACGAGGTAGCTCGAACAGGCCGAGTCCGCGGACGGGAACGACCCGGAGCAGCCGACGACGGTGAGCTTCATGGAGCGTGAACCTCCGAGGGCGGAGAGCGGCGGGGGAGGTCGTGCGATGCGTCGAGCGTAAGGCGCGACTCCGCTCGTCGCTCCTCCGCGGCGGCCCGTTGTGGGCGAACTCACGGGCTCTGTCACCGGTTCGGATGGACCTGGGGCGGGAGAGCGACGGGTACGGGCGGCCGGTAACGTCTTGGGGTATGGACACGTCCTGGTGGCCGGCGCTCGTCGCGGTCGTGGTGATCGCGCTGGTCGTGGCGCTGGCGGACGGCCGGAAGCGGTCGGCGCGGCGGCCCGGTGGCCGGACGCGCCCGCCGGCGCGGCCCTCCGGGCGTCCACCCGTACGGCCGAAAACACCCCGTAAGGCCCCCGGCGGAGCTCCCGGGAAGGCGCCGGCGCGGCTCCCCCGGGCGGGCGAGATCTGGTGGGCGGACGTGCCCTACGAGGACGGGCCCGGGTCGAAGGACCGGCCATGTCTGGTGCTCGCGCTGCGCGGGGACTCCGCGCTGGTCGCCAAGATCACCAGCAAGTACCACGACGAGCGGCCGGGCGTCATCGCGCTGCCGCCGGGGTCCGTGGGGGACGCGCAGGGGCGGCCGAGCTTCCTGGAGACCGATGAGCTGCGGGAGGTCCCGGTGTGGGAGTTCCGCCGCAAAGTGGGGACGGCGGACCCGGTCGTGTGGGACCAGGTCCGCCATCTGGCGTCCTGAGAGACAGAGGCATTACGCCCGCGTCCTGAGAGGCAGGGGCGTCACGCCCAGAGCTGGCCCTGGACCGTCTCGATCGCCTCTTCCGTCGTCGCCGCCGTGTAGAGGCCCGTCGACAGGTACTTCCAGCCGCCGTCCGCGACCACGAAGGCGATGTCGGCGCTCTCGCCGGCCTTCAGCGCCTTCTGGCCGACGCCGATCGCCGCGTGCAGCGCCGCGCCCGTGGAGACGCCGGCGAAGATGCCCTCCTGCTGGAGGAGTTCCCGGGTGCGGGTGACCGCGTCGGCGGAGCCGACCGAGAAGCGGGTGGTGAGGACGGAGGCGTCGTACAGCTCGGGGACGAAGCCCTCGTCGAGGTTGCGCAGGCCGTAGACCAGGTCGTCGTACCGGGGTTCGGCGGCGACGATCTTGACGTCCGGCTTGTGCTCGCGCAGGTAGCGGCCGACGCCCATGAGGGTGCCGGTGGTGCCGAGGCCCGCCACGAAATGGGTGATGGAGGGGAGGTCGGTCAGGATCTCCGGGCCCGTCGTGGCGTAGTGCGCGCCCGCGTTGTCCGGGTTGCCGTACTGGTAGAGCATCACCCACGTGGGGTTCTCGGCCGCGATCTCCTTGGCGACCCGTACCGCCGTGTTCGATCCGCCCGCCGCCGGGGACGAGATGATCTCGGCGCCCCACATGGCGAGCAGCTGGCGCCGCTCCTCGCTGGTGTTCTCCGGCATGACGCAGACGATGCGGTAGCCCTTGAGCTTGGCCGCCATCGCCAGCGAGATGCCGGTGTTGCCGCTGGTCGGCTCGAGGATGGTGCAGCCGGGGGTGAGCCGGCCGTCCTTCTCGGCCTGCTCGATCATGTGGAGCGCGGGGCGGTCCTTGACCGAGCCGGTGGGGTTGCGGTCCTCCAGCTTGGCCCAGATGCGGACGTCGTCCGACGGGGAGAGCCGGGGCAGGCGGACCAGGGGCGTGTTGCCGACCGCCGCGAGCGGGGAGTCGTAACGCATGGTGGATCAGACCATGCCGCCGGCCACGGCCGGCAGGATCGTGACGTTGTCGCCGTCGGTCAGCTTGGTGTCGATGCCGTCGAGGAAGCGGACGTCCTCGTCGTTGAGGTAGACGTTGACGAAGCGGCGCAGCTGGCCCTTGTCCACGATGCGGGCCTCGATTCCGGCGTGGCGCTTCTCCAGGTCGGCGAAGAGCTCGGCGAGCGTCCCACCGCTGCCTTCGACGGCCTTCTCGCCGTCGGTGTAGGTGCGGAGGATGGTCGGGATGCGGACCTCGATGGCCATGGCGTGGGCTCCTGTTTTCGGGAGTCGGGAGTGGCGTGAAAGGCGCGCGGCTCTGGGCCCCCGCGCGGGGTGGTGCTTCGTGGGGCGCTGGTCGGTACGAGCGCCCCCGCTCACATCGCGCTGGCGAGACGGCACAGGTCGACGTGCAGCCGCGCCACGAGCAGCGCGCTGCCCGGCGTCGTCACTTCGCTCACGTCGTGGGAAACCATGCGGTCATCGTATCGATTCCCGGTCCGGGTTCCGGAATGTGATCTCACATGGCGGACGGTTCGCGCTCGACTGGCGGACCGGGGACGTAGACGACGGTCGGTGTGCCGGTCCTCGGATGCGGGATGACCTCGGCTTCCACGCCGTAGACGGTGGCGAGGAGGGCGGGGGTGAGTACCTCGGCGGGCGGGCCCTCGGCGACGACCCGGCCGCGTTCCAGGACGTAGAGCCGGTCGCAGTAGGCGGCGGCGAGGTTGAGGTCGTGCAGGGCGAGGAGGTTGGTGGTGCCCAAGTCGCGGACGAGGCGGAGGACTTCGAGCTGGTAGCGGATGTCGAGGTGGTTGGTGGGCTCGTCGAGGACGAGGAGCGCCGGGTCCTGGACGAGGGCGCGGGCGACGAGGGCGCGCTGGCGTTCGCCGCCGGAGAGGGTGGGGTAGGGCCGATCGGCGAGGTCGGCGATGCCGACGCGGGCGAGGGCGGCCTCGGCGCGGGTCCGGTCGGCGGCCGTGTCGCCCTCCCAGAAGCGCTTGTGCGGGGAGCGACCGAGGGCGACCAGTTCCTGGACGGTCAGCTCGAACTCGGTGGAGCCGTCCTGCGGGACGGTGGCGATCCGGCGGGCGCGTGCCTTGGGGCCGAGGGTGGACAGGTCGTCGCCGTCGAGGAGGACGCGGCCCGCGGTGGGGGTGAGGGTGCCGTAGACGCAGCGCAGGAGGGTGGACTTGCCGCTGCCGTTGGGGCCGACGAGCCCGACGGTCTCGCCGGGGCGGGCGGTGAGGTCGGCCTCGTGCAGCCGTGTCTCGTACGAGACGCCCTGGACGCGTAGCTCGATGGTCATACCGGGCTCCCTTCCGCGCGGCGGCGCATGAGCCAGAGGAAGAAGGGGCCGCCGATGAGGGCGGTGAGGACGCCGACCGGGATGTCCTGGGGCGTGGCGACGGTCCGGGCGGCGAGGTCGGCCAGGATCAGGGCGAGCGCGCCGCCGAGCGCGGCGACCGGCAGGAGGCGGCGGTGCGGGGCGCCGACGGCCATCCGGGCGGCGTGCGGGACCATCAGGCCGACGAAGCCGACGGCCCCGCTGACGGAGACCATGACGGCGGTGACGAGCGAGGCGAGGACGAAGACGGCGGCGCGGAAGCGGGCGGTGTCCAGGCCGAGGACGGTCGCGCCCTCCTCGCCGACGAGGAGCAGGTCGAGCGGGCGGGCGAGGGTGACGAGGAGTCCGGTGCCGAGGGCGACGACGATCGCGGGCAGGGCGAGGGAGTCCCAGCGGGCGGAGCCGAGGCCGCCGAGGGACCAGAACATCGCCTCCTGGACGTGTTCGGGCCGCCGGGACAGGACCAGGAGCAGGGTGGTCAGCGCCGACAGGATGTAGGAGACGGCGACGCCCGCGAGGACGAGCCGGGCCCCCGTCATCGTGGAGCCGCGCCGGGCCAGGGCGTAGACGAGGACGAGGGCGAGCAGGGCGCCCGCGAAGGCCCCGGCGGGCATGGCGACGGTGGTGGTGACCCCGCCGCCGATGCCGAGGACCAGGACGAGGACGGCCCCGCCGGCCGCCCCGGAGGAGATCCCGAGGAGGAAGGGGTCGGCGAGCCGGTTGCGGACGAGGGCCTGCAGGACGGCGCCGACGACCGCGCCGAGGAGCACGCGCGGCAGCCGGACGTCGAGCACGATCGTGCGGTACGGGGACGGGGCGGCGCGGCCGGTGAGGATCTCGACGACCTGGCCCACGGGTATCCGTACGGAGCCGAGGGCGACCCCGGCGACGACGGCGACCGCGAGGGCCGCGAGGAGGCCGGCGACGACGAGCCCGTACGGGAGGGGGCGCCGGGCCGGGTCGGGCGCGGCCTTCGAGGTGCCAGGAGCCGTCGTCCGCCCCGTCACCGCCGTCACCGGTTCGGGTGGAGCTGGGCGGAGAGCTTGTCGACGGCGGCCGGGACGCGGACGCCGAGGACCGCGTCCGAGAGGGGCATGACGGCGAAGCGCTTGTTCTTGACCGCCGGGACGTCCTTGAGGGCGGGGTCGTCCAGGAGGCGCTTCTTCTTCTGTTCGACGGTCGTGGAGCCGTAGTCGTAGATGACGATCACGTCGGGCTTGCGGGCGACGACCTGCTCCCAGGTCGCGTCGCCGAAGGTCTTGTCCAGGTCGGCGAAGACGTTGCGGCCGCCGGCCCGGGTGATCAGCTCGTTGCCGATGCCCTTGCCGCCGGCGGTGAACGCGGTCTTGTCGCCGCTGTCGTAGACGAACACCGACACCGGGGCGACCCCCTTGAGCCGCTTCTCGGTCGCCGCGACGGTCTTCTTCGCCTCGGCGGTCCAGTCGGCACCGTGCTCGGGGACGCCGAAGGTCCGGGCGACCTCGTCGACCTCCTGGTAGAGGTCGGCGAGGGAGGAGGCGCCCGAGGGGCAGTACTCCATGTTGAGGCGGCTCTCGATGCCCGACTTCTTCAGGTCGTCCCGGCCGCGGCCCGCCTTCGCGTCGAAGGCGCTGGCGTAACCCCCGTAGACGAAGTCGGGGTTGGCGGCGAGCAGGGCCTCCTTGGAGGGGTACTCCTTGGCGAGCACCGGCACCGCGTCGTAGGCCTTCTTGTACGCGGGCAGGATCTTGTCGTCGAGGTAGGCGGTGCCGGCCAGGGACTTCTCCAGGCCGAGGGCGAGCATGACCTCGGTGACGTGCTGGTTCATGGTCACGGCCCGCTTCGGCGGCGCCTGGAACGTCGTCTTCACACCGCAGTTGGAGACGGTGTACGGGAATCCCGGCGCGGACTTCCCCGAGGGAGCGGCCTGCTCCGCGGGGGCCGCGCAGGCGGCGAGCAGCGGGACGAGGGCTGCGGCGGGCAGCAGGGTACGGCGGGGCCAGGTCATGGCAATGCCTCCTCCGGGGATTTCCACGTCCCCAGTCGGTGGTGAGAGGCGGCAGGTCAGTTCCTGGCTCCCAGCGAGTGAACTCGCTGGTCACAGTGGCGGGACCGCGCCGGATTACGCACCGGCTTCCTGGGTCCTGCCGCCCTGGTGTCGGGTCAGTCTCTCAGGCGTCGTACGCCTCGACGACCTTGACCTCCTCCTCGGTCACCACGCCCTCGACGATCGTGTAGGAGCGGAACTGGAAGGGGCCCGCTCCGTCGGTGTCGGCGGTGGAGACCAGGACGTAGTGCGCGCCGGGCTCGTTCGCGTACGTGATGTCGGTGCGCGAGGGGTAGGCCTCGGTGGCGGTGTGCGAGTGGTAGATGATCACGGGCTCCTCGTCCCGGTCGTCCATCTCGCGGTAGAGCTTCAGCAGGTCGGCCGAGTCGAACTCGTAGAACGTGGGCGAGCGCGCCGCGTTCAGCATCGGGATGAACCGCTCGGGGCGGCCGCTGCCGGCGGGACCCGCGACCACGCCGCAGGCCTCGTCGGGGTGGTCCGCGCGGGAGTGTTCCACGATCTGGTCGTACAGGGCCCGGGTGATGGTCAGCATGGCGACAGGATAAGCAGACGGGCCGTCCCGTACCGAGGAGTGGTACGGGACGGCCCGAATGCCGAGACGGGGTGGGTCAGGAACGCTTCACGAAGGCCGCGCCCTGCGGGTTGCGCGCCTTCAGGATCAGGTACGAGACACCCAGGATCAGGCCCCACAGCGGGGCGCAGTACAGCGAGATCCGCGCGTCCTTGTCGATGCCCATCATCACGATGACCATGCCGATGAAGGCGAGCGAGAAGAGGCTGAGCCAGATGCCGCCCGGGGCCTTGAAGGAGGACTGGGGCAGCTCGCCCCGGTCGGCCTTGAGGCGGAAGCGGACCTGGCAGACCAGGATCATGATCCAGGCCCACATGCCGGAGATGGTCGCGAAGGAGACGACGTAGTTGAACGCCTCGCCCGGCCACTGGTAGTTGATCCAGACGCCGACCATCATCAGGCCGGCCGAGAAGGACGTGCCGACCAGCGGCAGGCCGTTCTTGGTGAGCTTGGTGAAGAACTTCGGGCCCTGGCCGTTGAGCGCGAGGTCGCGCAGCATGCGGCCGGTGGAGTACATGCCCGAGTTGCAGGAGGACAGCGCGGCGGTCAGCACGACGAAGTTCACGATCGCGGCGCCGATGCCGAGGCCCATCTTCTCGAAGGCCGCGACGAACGGGGAGATGCCCGGCTGGAAGTGGGTCCACGGGACGACCGACAGGATCATGATCAGCGCGCCGACGTAGAAGACGGCGATGCGCCACGGCACGGTGTTGATGGCCTTGGGCAGGACGGTCTTCGGGTCCTTGGACTCGCCCGCCGTGACACCGACGAGCTCGACGGCGAGGAAGGCGAACATGACCATCTGCAGGGTCATCAGGGTCGAGCCGATGCCCTTGGGGAAGAAGCCGCCCTCGGACCAGAGCAGGCTGATCGAGGCGGTGTCACCGGCGTCGGAGAAGCCGACGGTGAGAACACCGGCGCAGATCAGGATCATGCCGACGATCGCGGTGACCTTGACCATCGAGAACCAGAACTCGAGCTCGCCGAAGAGCTTGACGGAGATCAGGTTCGCGAGGAACAGGACCACCGTGAAGATCAGGGCGAAGACCCATTGCGGCTGATCGAGCCAGCCGTTCGCGTTCTTGGTCCAGTACTGCATGTACGCGGAGGCCGCGGTGACTTCGGTGATGCCGGTGACGACCCAGAAGAGCCAGTACGTCCAGCCGGTCACGAAGCCCCAGAAGGGGCCGATGAACTCGCGTGCGTACTCCGAGAAGGAGCCGGACACGGGCCGGTACATGAGGAGCTCGCCGAGCGCCCGCATGATGAAGAAGATGACGAGGCCCGCGATGGCGTACGCGAGGATCAGGCTCGGTCCCGCCTTGGAGATGCCCTTGCCCGCTCCGAGGAAGAGGCCGGTGCCGATGGCGCCGCCGATCGCGATCATCTGGATCTGGCGGGCGCCGAGTGCCCGGTGGTAACCCTCGCCGTCGGCGGGGTCCGCGGCCTCATTGCCGTCGTGCTGCTTGTCGACCTGCACTGAGGTCATGTTGATGCGCCTTTCTCCACGCTGATCCCCCCGGATATGGCTGGAGTGCTACCGGCGGTCAGCCGGCCAAGCGCCCTCGGGAACATGGGTGGCGTCCCCGAGTGGTCGTGAAGATTTATCACGGGGGAAACAGTGATCGAGGGGGGCGTTTGTGGCGCACGCCACAGGAAAAAGGGGCCAAAAGCCACTCAACAGGACCAGTAAGAACACTTTGGTGACGTATTCGTTATCCGGATTTGAGTGTCCGCTGAGCGAACGGCACGCTACCGATCGGTATCGGAGGGTGTCGCGTATCAGGCGCCGGACATCAGCGTCTCGACGAGCGACTCCTGGAGCGCGCCCAGCCAGAGGTACGCCATCACCATCGGCTTGCGCGGGTCGGAGTCGGGCAGCCGGTACAGCTCGCCGCTCTCGTCCTCGTCGGTGACCTCCAGGCGCGTACCGATCGTCAGCCGCAGATCGTTGAGCGCGCCGAGCCAGGCCCGGGACTCGTCGGCGGTGAGCTTGAGGACGGCGCTGTCCTCGCCGGTGGGGGTGAGCCCGTCGAGGCTGCGGATCACCATGAGGGCGTCCTGGCGCTTGCGGGAGCGCAGGTCGTTCTCGGTGAAGCGGCGGAAGTCGGCCGCCGCCGAGCGCAGCTCCTCGCTCTCGTCGGCGTACGCGTCGGGGAAGAGCCGCTTGAGCGCGGGGTCGCTCGGGGCCTCGCTCGGGCCCTCGGCGAAGAGCGCGGCCAGCGGGTCCTCGCCCTCGACGGGCTCGTCGCCCGGGCCGATCAGCTCCATGAGCTGGACGGCGAGGGAGCGCAGGATGGAGATCTCGACCTCGTCCAGTGCGACGGCGGCGCCGCCGCCGGGCAGGACCTCGAAGTGTCCGGCCATCAGCCGCGGTCCTGGGTGAGGGTCGCCCACAGTCCGTAGCCGTGCATCGCCTGCACGTCCCGCTCCATCTCCTCGCGCGTCCCGCTGGAGACCACGGCCCGGCCCTTGTTGTGCACGTCGAGCATCAGCTTGTGCGCCTTGTCCTTGGAGTAACCGAAGTACGCCTGGAAGACGTAGGTCACATAGCTCATCAGATTGACCGGATCGTTGTGGACGAGAGTCACCCACGGCACGTCCGGCTCCACGACGGCGAAGGTCTCTTCGGCCGATTCCGTGCGTTCGATCTCAATAGGCGCGACGCTCACTTACCCCATGCTGCCACCTCGGGAGGGGGGTCGCACAAACGGGTCAGCCCGCGCGACGCTCGAACGGAGGTAGAAATCGTCAAACTGACGATTTCTGCGGTAGCATCGCTGACATGAACGCTGCGGACCTTGGGCTCCCGGTGGACGTGCCGTCGACCGCGCTCTTCACCGACCAGTACGAGCTGACCATGCTCCAGGCGGCCCTCCGGGCCGGCACCGCCGAACGACGCTCCGTCTTCGAGGTCTTCACCCGCCGTCTGCCCGAGGGCCGGCGCTACGGCGTGGTGGCGGGCATCGGACGGGTTCTCGACGCCGTCGAGAACTTCCGCTTCGACGCCGACGTCCTCGGCTTCCTGCGGGAGCAGTCCATCGTGGACGAGCCGACGCTCAAGTGGCTGGCCGGCTACCGCTTCTCGGGTGACATCTGGGGCTACCCCGAGGGCGAGGTGTACTTCCCCGGCTCCCCGATCCTGCGGGTCGAGGGCTCCTTCGCGGAGTGCGTGCTCCTGGAGACCGTGATCCTCTCGATCCTCAACCACGACTCGGCCATCGCGGCAGCGGCCTCCCGGATGTCGGGGGCGGCCGGCGGGCGGCGGCTCATCGAGATGGGCGCCCGGCGCACCCACGAGCTGGCCGCCGTCGCCTCCGCCCGCGCCGCCTACGTCGGCGGCTTCGACTCCACCTCGGACCTGGCGGCCGGCTTCCGCTACGGCATCCCGACCGTCGGCACCTCCGCGCACGCCTTCACCCTGCTGCACGACAGCGAGCGGGACGCGTTCCAGGCCCAGGTGAATACCCTCGGCCGCGGTACGACGCTGCTCGTCGACACCTACGACGTGGCCGAGGCCGTCCGTACCGCCGTCGAGGTGGCGGGCCCCGAGCTCGGCGCCGTGCGCATCGACTCCGGGGACCTGCTGCTCGTGGCGCACCGGGTGCGGGCGCAGCTGGACGAGCTGGGCGCGACGAACACCAAGATCGTGGTCACCTCCGACCTGGACGAGTACGCCATCGCCTCGCTGGCCGCCGCGCCGGTCGACGCGTACGGGGTGGGCACGCAGTTGGTCACCGGCAGCGGGCACCCGACCTGCTCGATGGTCTACAAGCTGGTCGCCCGCGCCCAGTCGGCCGACCCGAAGGCGCCGCTGACCGCGGTGGCGAAGAAGTCGCTCGGCGGCAAGGCCTCGGTCGGCGGCCGCAAGTGGGCGGCGCGCCGGACGGACGCGGAGGGCGTCGCGGAGGCCGAGGTCCTCGGTACGGGCCCGGTGCCGCCGGAGCTCGCCGACCACCAGCTGCTCGTGGAGCTGGTCAAGGGCGGCGACGTGGTGGCCCGGGAGCCCCTGGAGGCGGCGCGGGCGCGGCACATCGCGGCGCGCGCCGGGCTGCCGATGTCGGCGATCCAGCTCTCCCGGGGCGAGCCGGTGCTGCCGACGGAGTACCTGTAGCCCGTACGCGAGTACGTGTAGGGAGTACGTGTAACACCCTGCGAGGCCCCCTCCCGTAGGGAGGGGGAAGTCTCTAGGCTCGAAGCCATTCCCCCGCCCGACACCTCGCCCGACCCCGTTCGTCACCCCCACCTCCCGTCGCCGGCCCACCGAAGGACACCCGCCATGCACCGCGCATTGATCGTCGTGGACGTTCAGAACGACTTCTGCGAGGGCGGCAGCCTCGCGGTGACGGGGGGTGCGGATGTCGCCGCCGCCATCACCGACCTGGTCGGCGAGGCGGCCGGCGCCGCGTACCGGCACGTCGTGGCGACCCGCGACCACCACGTCGACCCGGGCGACCACTTCTCGGACGCGCCGAACTACGTGACGTCCTGGCCGGTGCACTGTGTGGCCGGGACCGAGGGCGTCGGCTTCCACCCGAACTTCGCCCCGGCGGTCGCCTCCGGCGCGATCGACGCGGTGTTCGACAAGGGGGCGTACGAGGCGGCGTACAGCGGCTTCGAGGGGCGCGACGAGAACGGCACGACCCTGGCGGAGTGGCTGCGGGCGCACGACGTGGCCGAGGTCGACGTCGTGGGCATCGCGACGGACCACTGCGTCCGGGCGACGGCGCTCGACGCGGCCCGGGAGGGGTTCCGTACGCAGGTCCTGCTCGACCTCACGGCGGGCGTCGCCAAGGAGACGACCGAGCGGGCCCTGGAGGAGCTCCGTGGGGCCGGGGTGGAGCTCACGGGCAAGCCCGTGGTCTGACATACCCCCGGGTGCCCCTAGGAGGCCGTGGGCAGGGTCCGTATGGAGTGCCAGAGCTCCTGGGTCGTCGTGCCCGCCGCGGAGCGCCACAGCAGGCCGTCCGGGTGGTGGAGCACGGCGGTGATCTCGTCTGGGGTGGGGGGCTCCGCGTTGCCCCGGAGGTAGACCGCGCGCAGGCCCAGATTCCGCAGCCTGGTCAGGGCGCGGGCACGGTTCGCGGCGTGCACCAGGAAGCGGACGGTGACCCCGTCGCCGGCCGGGCTCGGAAGCCCTATCGCGACGACCACACTGCCACCTGGCAACTTGCAGAAGCCTCCACCGGGCATGCCGAAACCACTCCCCCTGTGCGTTTGCTGTCAATAAGAACTTGGTCAGACGCACCTAAACACGATCGGCCGCCGCCCGCTAGAGGGCGACGGCCGATCATGCTTTGACCTGCGGTTTTACTGATTACTTCGTGGACGGACCCACCTGGACGGTGATCGTCTCGCCGTTCTTCGGCTCCTTGACGACCGCGATCTTGGTGTTGGTGTCAGTTACCTTGACACCGGCCCGCTCGGTCTCCTGGTACCAGTACGTACCCTTCCGGTCGTCGAAGACCGGGTTGCCCGCCTGCGGCTTGATCGACGCCGGGGCGTCCGCGCTGTGCAGCGTGAAGCCGTCGGTGCGGTAGGTGCCGAAGGGCGCGTCGTGCGACTGGATGCGGTTGCGCATCAGGGTGCCGTTCGACCACTTCAGCGGCGTCGGGTGCGCGTCGACCGGGAGGACGAGGCCCTGGCCCGGGTGGACGGCCGTGTTGTTGTCCTTCTGCGAGGTGTCCCACAGCCAGATCAGCAGGCCGTTCTGGTACGGGTAGTGCTCGACCCAGCTGGCCTTGTCACCCGCGAACCCGAAGTTGTACGGGCCGACCTTGAGGGTCGCGTCGTACGACACGTACTGGCGGTTCTCCGCGAGGTAGTACTGCTCGTACTCCTTCGTGAAGCCCTTGCCGATGCGCGAGAAGCCCTTCGCCGTCCAGCCGTTGTCGCCGGCCTCGACGGTGTCCGAGAAGACCGGGGCGCCGTCGGCGGTCAGTGTGATGGCGTCGGCCGCGAAGCCCTTGCCGCCCGCGCCGCCGTCCGTCTGGTAGCGGAAGCGGAGGTCGAACTTCTTGCCCGCGTAGGCGTCCAGCGGGAAGACCAGCGGCTTGTACGCGCCGGAGACGTCGGTCAGCGCCGGGGCGCCGCTCGCGTCGCGCGGCAGCGGCTTGCCGTCCACCGTGCCGTCCAGGGCGGTCCAGTTGGCGCCGCCGTCCGTCGACACCTCGGTGTAGAGGTAGTCGTAGTCCAGCTCGATGTCGTACCAGCCCTTGAGCTCAAGGGTGGCCTTCGACTTGCCGGTCAGGTCGACCGAGCGGGTCAGGGTGTTCTTGAGGTCGTCACCCATGCCGCTCCACCATTGCGTGGCGCCCTCGGCGGGCGCGACGACCTCGGTGGTGACCTGCTTCTTCGGCAGCTCGACGACGAGCGCCTGCGGGTTCTTGGTGTTGTACTCGGCCACGCCCAGCTTGTGGGTGGACTTCGTACCGCGCTGCTCGTTGCTCACCTTGGTGTAGTTGAGCCAGCCGAGCTGCAGCTTGTCCCAGGCGGTCATGTCGCCGGGCAGGTCGCCGATGGACTCCTTGCCCCGGCCGAGCCAGGAGCCGGAGGACATCAGGGACCAGAAGCCGGTCGAGTTCTCGGCGCCGGGCTTGCCGGAGGTGTCGTACAGGTCCGGCAGACCGAGGTCGTGACCGTACTCGTGCGCGAAGACGCCGAGGCCGCCGTTCTCCGGCTGCATCGTGTAGTCGCCGACCCAGATGCCGGTCGAGCCGACCTGCGTGCCGCCGGACTTGTTGTTCGCCGGGCCGGTCTTGCCCGCGTCCGTGCCGTACGCGTACCAGCGGTGGGCCCACAGGGCGTCGCCGCCCTGGGCGCCGCCGCCCGCCGACTCGTCCTCGCCCGCGTGGACGATCTGGAAGTGGTCGATGTAGCCGTCGGCCTCGTTGAAGTTGCCGTCGCCGTCGAAGTCGTACCGGTCCCACTGGTCGTACTGGGCGATGTCGGCCTTGATCTGGGCGTCGGTGCGGCCCTTGGCCTTCTGGTCGGCGGTCCACGCGGTGACACCGTCGCGGACGGCGTCCCAGACGTTGGCGCAGTTGCTGTTGCCGCAGTAGTTCGAGCCGTAACGGGCCTCGTTGTACTCGACCTTGACCCAGTCCGAGACACCGCCCTCGACCGAGTACCGGCCCGAGGAGGTCTTCTCGTAGTACGTCTTCAGGGACTCCTTCGGCTGGCCGGTCTTCTTGTCCTTGCCGGTGCCGAAGTACAGGTCCTGGAAGTGCTTCTGGTTGTAGTCCTTCTGCCAGGCCGTGGAGTTGTCCTTCGCACGGTCCGGCTCGGCTATCTGGTTGTGCAGCGGGCCGGGCGTGCCGCCGAACTTCGGCTTCGGCTCGGCGGTGTCGTCGTCGGCGCGGTCGACCAGCGTCGTGTTGTCGACCTTGTCGCCGAACTCGACCAGGATCGTGAAGATCTTGTCGGTCTTCTCGCGGCCCAGTTCGACGTACTTCTTGCTGTCGAGCTTGACGACCTGGGAGCCCCCGCGGCGCTCGACCTTGGACTCGCCGCTCAGCACCTGCTCCAGGGCGGCCTTGCGCTGCTGCTCCTGCTGCTTGCTGTACGGGCCCTCGAGGTCGTGGTCGACCGCGGTCTTGTCCACGCCGGCGCCCTGCGCCGGGTCGTGGCGCTCGATGGAGGCGGGTGCGCCCGGCCCCTTGTCATCGGCCCACGAGGTGGTGAAGGTCGAGGCGGTGGCGGCGGTGGCCGCGAGCGCCACGACGACTGCGGACGCTCTGATCGCCCGTCGTCTGCTGGTCACTTGATGTGTATCCTCCCCGGCGCCCCTCGGCCGCGGACCTGAGGTGGGGTGTCCGCAGGCGGGTACGCGCGTCACAAGTGACGACATTCGACCGGAGTTACTCCGGAAAAGACAGTCCTTGACTTGAACAGGCCAACTGCACTATGCAGAAGTCGATTTCCGTTATCCGGACGGTCACCGGGCGCACCAGAAGGGGTCATTCGGGGAATCGATGACTCCTTGCGCCCCCCGTGCACCCGCACCGTGGGTTAGGTCACGCTTACTACCCGTTTCGCTCGGGCATCCATCGACGTAGAGTCGCTCGCGAGTGCGACTGCGACCAGCCGATGCTTTCGAGGGACGGTACCCGTCATGCCGCGTCCGAACGCCGCACAGCTCGCCTACGGTTCGGCCACCGTCGTCTTCTCGACCGTCGCCCTGCTGTTGCTGTCCCGTACCACCGAAGCGCTCGGCATCGTCGTGATCAGCGCGGCCGGGCTGCTGCTCGGCGTGCTCGTCGCGACCATGCTGCCGGCCACGCACCGCCGCAGGGCCCCCGAGCCGGTGGCGCCCGCGGCCCCCAGGACGGACGAGATCCGGGTACCGGCCGTCCGCGTGGGTGCGGGGGCCGATACCCGGATCGGTTCGAGCTCGTAGCGCTCGTCCTCTACTGCGGCACGGACACCACCACGGTCTTCGCCGCCTTGTCGTGCAGACCCTGCTTGTAGGGCTTGTCGACCAGGATCAGGATGAGCAGGAGCAGCGGCCACAGGCAGGCGCAGCAGATCAGGGCCGGCAGCCACAGCACCACGGCCCGGATCAGCGAGGCGTTCGTCGGCGGCGTGGAGCCGTCGTTGAGCATCGCGACCCGCAGCTTCATCCACTTCTTGCCGAGCGTCTGGCCCTTCTTCGCCGTCATCAGGGTGTCGTAGGCGACGAAGGCGACGATGGTGATCAGCTGGAAGACCAGGCCGCTGCCCGTGCTGGTCGCGGTGATCGCGTCGCCGAAGTCGTCGCTGCTGTCGGTGGCCCGGTCGTAGACGTCGAACGGGATGCCGATGATGGCGAGCGGGATGGCGATGAGCAGCCAGTCCATGATCCTCGCGAGGATGCGCTTGCCGGAGTCGGCGAGCGGCGGCATCCCGGCGAGCGGATCCGCACCGCCGTAACCGCCACCGCCGCCGTAGGGCTGACCGTACGGCGGGGGCGGCGGCGGAGCGTTGTCGTACGGCGACCCGGGCGGGGGTCCGCCGGGCGGCGGGCCACCGGGGGGCGGGCCGCCCGGTGGCGGCCCTTCGGGGGGAGGCGGCTCGCTCCCGTAAGGAGACCCCGCCGACGGCGGCGTGGGCTCCTGCGGCTCCTTGGGCCTCTTGAGGAACGGGTCGTCCTCGGGCCGCTCACCGGGCGTCGGCTGATCGTTGCTCATGTGGGCAGTGCATCCCGGGCTGCGGGCGCCCGCAAGGAATCGCAGCCCGTTCGAGGGACCGCCGGGCGGGTACGAGCGCCTAGCCGGCCACGAAGGTGCGGGCCGCCTTGTCGTGCCAGCACTGGCGCCACGGGCGGTCGAAGAGACACCAGAGGACGTTGAGGACGCCGAGCACCAGGAGCCCGAGGACGCTGTAGACGAGCCAGCGGCGCAGGGCCGCGCCGAAGGTCGGCGGCTCGTGCGCCTCGATGTCCCGTACCTGGAGACCGCAGAGCTTCTTGCCGAGCGTACGGCCCCACTTGGCGGTGGGCAGCGCCTCGTACAGGACGCCGAGGACGAGGAGGGCGCCGAGCGCGATCCCGAAGTTGACGGAGGTCGTGCCGTCCAGGAGCCAGACCTGGACGGTGACACCGGACTGCTTCGCCGCCTCGATCTTGGCGTCGATGTGGTCGAGCGCGGTCGTGACGAAGGGGAACGCCGCCGCGCCCGCGAGGGCGCCGAGCACGAGCGTGTCGATGAAGCGGGCGACCAGGCGCTTGCCGAGTCCGGCCGGGCGCGCGGCCGCCTGGGCCCGGGCCGCCTGCAGGAACGGGTCCTCGACGGGCGGCTTCCAGGGCACGACGGGCGGCTCGCCCACGCCGGAGGCGGCCGGGGCGGGGGACGGGGTGGGCGCGGGCTGAGCGAGCTGCTGCACCTGCTGCGGCCACGAGGCGGCCCCACCACCGGGGCCGGTGGCGACGGGGGCGGGTGCCGGTGCGGGGGCCGGGGTCGGCGCGGGGGCCGGTGCCGGTGCCGGTGCCGGTGTGGGGACGTGCGGGAGCGGGGCCGCGGGCGGGGTCGTGGCCTGCGGGACCTGCGGAGCCTGCGGGACCTGTGCGGCGTGGGGGCCGGGGGCGGCGGCCTGCGGGCCCTGCGCGGGAGGGGCGGCCTGCGCGCGGATCGTCATCGTGCCCTCGGGGACGGCCGCGTTCGGCCGGCGCACGCCGGGGAGCGCACCGCCCGTCGGGTCGGGCGACTGCGACGCCGGGGTCACCGGCATCCCGCCGAGCCGGGCCTGCGGCCCGGGGTCGGCCGCCATGCGGGGGTCCCGCGCACCGGGGACAGGACCGGCGGACGCGGCGGCGGCCGGCCCGGTCGTCGGCGACGGTTCGGGCGCGCCCCAGGAGACCTTCTGGTCACGGTCGCCGCCGAAGCCCGTCTGCCGGGAGACGTCCGCCTGCCAGGCGGAGGCCGGCTCGGGCTCGGGCGCGGCGGGCTCCTCGTCGAAGAAGACGGGTCCCGTCTCCTCCACCGCGGGCACGGCGGGCACCACGGGCGCGGGCGACGGGTTCGGCACCAGCGCCGGTCCCGCGGGCGCGGCCGCGACCGGGGCGGCCGGCGGGAGTTCGCCGTCCTTGGGCGCAGGTCGACTCGTCCCGGGTACCCAGGCGCCCCCGTTCCAGTACCGGATGTATCCGGGAATGGAGGGGTCCGGGTAGTACCCGGCCTGCGGGACCTCCCCGCCGGCTCCAGGAGGAGTAGCCACTGCCCCGACTCCGTTCCGTGACGACGCTTCTACGATTCAGGGCCCTCGGCCCAAGGAGGACAGTAACGAAGAACGGCGCCGCAAGAAGAAAGAGGCCACGAGAAACCCGCCTTCGAGCGACATACCCACAGAACCCGCGACTCACCGTCACGTTCAGGCCGACGATCCCCGGCCGAGAAGTCTCGCCGAGCCCCGCCGAGCACCCGCCGCGCCCCCGCCGAGCCCTCTCCGGCCCCTCTCGGACCCCTCTCCCGAGGCCCCCGAAAAATCTCCCCGAAAAACTTTCCCGAAGTCGCGTAATGACCGGCGGCCACCCCGCTCTCTCCCTGTGCGGGCCCACCCGGGGCCCCACACCGGAGAGGACGTACCGCCATGCAGAACACCGAGAACACCGTCGTCGAGCGCGAGCTGGAGCTGAAGCTGGTGCTCTCCCCCGAGCGCTCCATCCCCGTCCCGGCCCGCCTCGCCTTCCGTACGGACGACCCGTACGCCGTCCACATCACCTTCCACGTCGGTTCGGAGTACCCGGTCAACTGGACCTTCGCCCGCGAGCTGCTCGTCGAGGGCATCTTCCGGCCCTGCGGCCACGGGGACGTCCGGATCTGGCCCACGAAGGTCGACGGCCGCAACGTCGTCCTGATGGCGCTCTCCTCCCCCGACGGCGACGCGCTCCTTGAGGCGCCCTCCGCGCAGGTGTCCGCCTGGCTGGAGCGGACCCTGCGCGCCGTCCCGCCGGGCACCGAGTCCGAGCAGCTCGGCATCGACGACGGCCTGGCCGAACTGCTGGCCACCACCTCGGTCGCCGACGACCTGTGGCTGCGGGACCCGTGGCCGTCGGACGAGTCGCAGGACGGTGAGGCGTGAACCGAGGGGCGACGAGGTCTCGACGACGGTCAGAAGAGCTTTCCGGGGTTCAGGATCCCGAGCGGGTCGAAGGTGTTCTTGATGCCCCGCTGCATCTCCACCCCCACCGGCCCCAACTCCCGCGCCAGCCACTCCTTCTTCAGCACGCCCACACCGTGCTCGCCGGTGATCGTGCCGCCCAGCTCCAGGCCGAGCGCCATGATCTCGTCGAAGGACTCCCGCGCCCGGCGCGACTCGTCCTCGTCCGCGTGGTCGAAGCAGACGACGGGGTGGGTGTTGCCGTCGCCCGCGTGGGCGCAGACGCCGATCGTCAGGTCGTACTTGGCGGCGATGGCGGCCGTGCCGTCGAGCATCGCGGCCAGCTTCGTACGCGGTACGCACACGTCGTCGATCATCGTCGCGGACTTGACCGTCTCCAGCGCGGTGAGCGACAGACGGCGGGCCTGGAGGAGCAGTTCGGACTCGGCGGCATCCTCCGCCGGTACGACCTGGGTGGCCCCGGCCGCCGTGCACAGCTCCCCGACGGCGGCCAGATCGGCAGCCGGGTCCGGGGTGTCGAAGGCGCACAGGAGCAGCGCCTCGGTGGTGTGGGGCAGCCCCATGTTCGCCAGCTTGTTGACGGCGCGGATGGTGGTGCCGTCCATCAGCTCGAGCAGGGACGGCGTATGGCCGCGCTCCATGATCGCGCAGACGGCCTCGCAGGCGGCCGCCGAAGAGGGGAACTCGGCGGCCAGCGCGAGCTGTCGCGGCGGTCGTGGGCGGAGCGCGAGGGTCGCCCCGACAACGATGCCGAGACTGCCCTCGGAGCCGACGAAGAGCCGGGTCAGGTCATAGCCGGCGACGCCCTTGGCGGTGCGCCGGCCGGTGGAGAGCAGCCGCCCGTCGGCGAGGACCACGTCCAGGCCGAGGACGTACTCCGCCGTCACCCCGTACTTCACACAGCACAGACCGCCGGACGCGGTGCCGATGTTGCCGCCGATCGTGCACATCTCCCAGCTGGAGGGGTCCGGCGGGTAATAGAGGCCGTGTTCGTCGACGGCCCGGGACAGGACGGCGTTGACGACGCCCGGTTCGACGACGGCGATCCGGTCGACCGGGCTGATCTCCAGGATCCGGTCCATCTTGACCAGGGACAGCACGATGCAGCCGTCGGAGGCGTTCGCGGCGCCGGACAGGCCGGTGCGCGCGCCCTGCGGGACGACCGGGACGCGCAGCGCGGTCGCCGTGCGCATGACGTGCTGGACCTGCTCGACGGTGCGCGGGAGCACCACGACGGCGGGGTCGCCGGCCGCGCAGAAGCTCGCCATGTCGTTCGCGTAGGAGGCGGTGACGTCCGGGTCGGTGATCAGCGCCTCGGCGGGAAGGCCCGCACGCAGGTCCGCGTGGAGCCGCGTCAGAAGATCGTCCATGCGTCCAGCCTGGCACTCGGGGCCATCGGTGTGAACCCGCCGCCGTGGACCTTCGTGTGCTCTTCGTACAGGGGGCCTGCGGGCGCACAGTGAGCGGCATGAAGACGGAGAACGTGTCGCGGTCGGTCCTGGCCGCCGGGGTGGGCGCGGTGCTCGCGGCGACGGCACTGCTCTACGCCCCCGATCTGGCACCCGGTCTGTTCGGCGGGGGTCCGCAGCGCCCGCCGGGCCCCGCCGACCGCGCGGTCCTCGCGGCGAACGCGGGGGCGCAGGCCTCCCTGCCCGATCTGGCCGCGCTGATCGGCGACCGGGAGAAGTGGCTGAAGGACCATCCGGCGGACGAGGAGTCATGGGCCGTCCTTGGGGCGGCGTACACGGAGCGGGGCGCGCGGCTCGCCGACCCGGCGTACTTCCCGCGCGCCGAACAGGCCCTGAAGCGCTCGTTGGAGGTCCGGCCCGCCGCGCGCGGGAACCTCGACGCGCAGCTGGGTCTCGGCGCCCTGGCGAACGCGCGGGGCGACTGGCGGACGGCCCGCACCTGGGGCGAGGCGGTCCGCAAGGAGGCCCCGAAGCGCTGGTCGGCGTACCCGGTGCTGATCGACGCGTACAACGGGCTCGGCGACTACAAGGCCGCGCAGAAGGCCCTGGCGACCCTGGAGGAGCTGCACTCGGGCGCGGCGGTGAGCGCGCGGACGGCGCAGACGTACCGCAACCGGGGCTGGCGCGAGGACGCGGCGGCGACGGCGGACAAGGCGGTCGCGCAGGCCGAGTCCGCCACGGACAAGGCGGCCGCGGTCGCGCGGCTCGCGGATCTGGAGTGGGAGCGGGGCGAGCCTGCGGAGGCGGTGGACCAGTACGGGAAGGCGCTGCGGCTCGTACCGGACCACGGCCCGTCGCTGGCCGGGCGGGCCCGGGCACTCGCGGCGCTCGGCCGCACGGAAGAGGCGATGGTCGACTACCGGACCGCCCTGACCCTGCTGCCGCGCGCCGAGTACGTCCTGGAGGCGGGCGAGTTCTACGCGTCGCTGGGCCTCGACGGGGACGCGCGCAGCCAGTACGAGCTGCTGCGGACGCGGACGTGGGTGGGCGCGGAGGTGGTCCTCGGCCTCTTCGAGGCGGACCACGGCGACCCTGCGGCCGCGGTACGGCGGCTGAAGGCGGAGTGGGCGCGCGGGCACCGGTCGGTGCAGGTGGCGGACGCGCTGGGATGGGCGCTGTTCCGGTCGGGGGAGCCGAAGGAGGCCCTCGAGTACGCGAAGAAGGCCACGGACGAGGGGCTGCGCAGCGCGCTCTTCGCGTACCACCGGGGCGAGATCGAGCGGGCGATGGAGGCGTACGGCCCGGCCCGCCGCCATCTGGCGGAGGCCCTCCGCATCAACCCGGACTTCTCGCCCCTGCTTGCCCCGAAGGCCCGCCAGGCGGTGAAGGCCCTCGGCGACCCGCCGGACGAACTCCCGAAGGAACTCCGCCCGGAGCCGGAGCCGACGGCCGAGCCGTCCAGGACGGCGAAGGCCGTGAAGGCGGAGGCGAGGACGTCGAAGGCCGACGCGCAGGCGGACGCGAAGGCGGAGGCTGACGCCGACGCCCCGGCGTCGGCGTCCCGGGAGACCCCGGCGCCCCGGCAGCCGAGGTAGCCACACGGTTGTGGGCAGTCGTTCCTCCCCCGAAGAACGACTGCCCACGAAGGGGGGCGCGGGACTGGCGGCGGACTACAGGTTGCCGCGCTTCTCCTGCTCGCGCTCGATCGCCTCGAAGAGGGCCTTGAAGTTGCCCTTGCCGAAGCCCATGGAGCCGTGGCGCTCGATCATCTCGAAGAAGACGGTCGGGCGGTCCTGGACCGGCTTGGTGAAGATCTGCAGCAGGTAGCCGTCCTCGTCGCGGTCGACGAGGATCTTCAGCTCGCGCAGGGTCTCCACGGGCACGCGGGTCTCGCCCGCCCACTCGCCGAGGGTGTCGTAGTACGAGTCCGGGGTGTCGAGGAAGGACACGCCCGCGGCCCGCATCGAGCGCACGGTGGCGACGATGTCGTTCGTGGCGAGCGCGATGTGCTGGACGCCCGCGCCGCCGTAGAACTCCAGGTACTCGTCGATCTGCGACTTCTTCTTCGCGATCGCCGGCTCGTTGATCGGGAACTTCACCTTGAGGGTGCCGTCGGCGACGACCTTGGACATCAGCGCCGAGTACTCGGTCGCGATGTCGTCGCCCACGAACTCCTTCATGTTCGTGAAGCCCATGACCTTGTTGTAGAAGCCGACCCAGTCGTTCATCTTGCCGAGCTCGACGTTGCCGACACAGTGGTCGATCGCCTGGAAGGTGCGCTTGGCCGGCGGCTCGACGATCGGGTTGGCGGCGACGAAGCCCGGCAGGTAGGGGCCGTCGTAGCCGGAGCGCTCGACGAGGGTGTGGCGGGTCTTGCCGTACGTGGCGATGGCCGCGAGGACGACGGTGCCGTGCTCGTCCTTGACCTCGTGCGGCTCGGTGATGCCGGTGGCGCCGTGCTCGACGGCGTAGGCGTACGCGGCGCGGGCGTCGGGCACCTCGATCGCCAGGTCGACGACGCCGTCGCCGTGCTCGGCGACGTGCTCGGCGAGGAAGCGGCCCCGGTCGGTGGAGACCTTGATGACGGAGGTGAACACGAAACGGGCGGCGCCGTTCGTCAGGACGTAACTCGCGGTCTCGCGGCTGCCGTTCTCCGGCCCGGAGTAGGCGACGAGCTTCATGCCGAAGGCGGTGGAGTAGTAGTGCGCGGCCTGCTTGGCGTTGCCGACGGCGAAGACGACCGCGTCCATTCCCTTCACGGGGAAGGGGTCGGCCTGCCGCGCGGTGGAGGGCGTGTGATCGATGGTCTCAGTCATGACGGCAGAGTCCCGCCGATCGGCAAGCTGCGCAATAGTTCGCCTCAGGGCTGGGCAATATGCACAGTGGTAGGCCAGGATCAGCGGATGACTTGTACAGGATGACCATGAGGAGGTCCCCGTGGCGATCGATCATCTGGACGGCCGACTGATCGTGCTCCTGGCACGTGAACCGAGGATCGGGGTCCTGGAGGCCTCGCGCCGGCTCGGCGTGGCGCGCGGCACCGTGCAGGCCCGGATGGACCGCCTCCAGGCGAACGGGGTGATCCGCGGTTTCGGCCCGCAGGTGGACCCGGCGGCGCTGGGGTATCCGGTGACGGCGTTCGCGACCCTGGAGATCAAGCAGGGGCAGGGGGCGGATGTACGGGGGCACCTGGCGACCGTCCCCGAGGTGCTCGAACTGCACACGACGACCGGCCACGGCGACATGCTCTGCCGCCTTGTCGCCCGCTCCAACGCGGACCTCCAGCGGGTGATCGACCGGGTCGTCGGCTTCGAGGGGATCGTGCGGGCGTCGACGGCGATCGTGATGGAGAACCCGGTGCCGCTGCGGATCATCCCGCTGGTGGAGCAGGCGGCGGAGGACGGGGCGGAGTAGCCCGTAGCCGGGACGGTCAGAGTTCCAAAGAAGTGGTTGCAAAAAGTCCTTGCAACCACTTCTTTGCATGTCTACGCTCAAGCCATGCCCGAGCCCGAGAAGCAGCCCGAGAAGCAGTCCGAGCCGCAGCCCGCAAAGCCGTCCGAGCCGCAGCCCGAGAAGCTCGCGGTCCGTTCACTCGACCCCCGCTCCCTGCGCGGCCTCGCCCACCCCCTGCGCATCCAGCTGCTGCGCAGCCTGCGCCAGCACGGCCCCGCCACGGCCTCCCAACTGGCCGAGCGGCTTGGCGAGTCCAGCGGCGCGACCAGCTACCACCTGCGCCAGCTCGCCGCCCACGGCTTCGTCGAGGACGACCCGACGCGGGGCAAGGGCAGGGAGCGCTGGTGGAAGTCGGCCCAGCAGGGCACGACGTTCGACGAGTCGCTGTACCGGAACCGGGACCCCGAGGTGCAGGGCGCGGTGGCGGTCTACCTGCACGAGATCGCGACCATCCACACCCAGGAGCTGAACACCTACCTCGGCACCCGCCACGAGTGGGACGAGGAGTGGCTCGGCGCCTCCGACATGAGCGACTTCACGCTGCGGCTCCCGCCGGCCGTGCTGCGTGAACTCGACGACAAGCTCCACGCGCTCATCGAGAGCTACCGCACCTCCCCCGCCGCCGACGACCCGGAAGCCCGTCGCGTCCGCGTGCATCTGCACGCCTTCCCGCAGGCCGAGAACTGAGCCCAGCGGCCACACACCCACCACAGCCGGAAGGGATCACGAAGTCATGCACGCCGATGTCCACCTCCTGCTCCACGACCTCCGCGCCGCCGAACTCCACACCGCCGCCGCCACCCTGGCGGAGCACCCCCTCCCCCGCACCCGGGTACGCGCCCAACTGGGCTGGACCTTGGTCGAGTTGGGGCTCAGACTCGCCGTCCCCGGCGGCAAGCAGGCCGCCGCCCGCACGGCCACCCTCGCCGCATGAGCGGCCCCGGGAAACACGTACGCCCGTCCCACTTACGACCGCCGCCCTCCCCCCTCTCACCGAACCGCACCCCCCTGGCCACGGTCCTGGCCGCCAACGCCGTCTCCGTCACCGGCAATTCGCTGACCCTCATCGGCGTCCCGTGGTTCGCGCTCGACACCACGGGCAGCCCGGGCAAGGCGGGTCTGGTCGCGTTCTGCGCGGCGGTCCCCGTCGTCGTCTCCGCGATCGTCGGCGGACCGGTCATCGACCGGATCGGGCGCCGGCGGATCAGCGTCGCCTCCGACCTGGTCTGCGCGCTCGCGCTCGCCGCGATCCCGCTCCTGCACCGCGCGGGGCTGCTCGAGTTCTGGATGCTGTGCGCGCTGATGGCCGTGACCGGCCTCTTCCACGCGCCCGGCGAGACCGCCCGCTCCGTCCTCGTGCCCGACCTCGCCCGGCACGCCGGGACCCCGCTCGCGCGCGCCGCGAGCCTCTACGACGCGGTGTCCCGGGGCGCACGCATGACGGGAGCCGCCCTGGCGGGCGTGCTCGTCGCGGTGCTCGGCGCCGACTCCGTCCTGTACCTCGACGCGGTCACCTTCGGGCTCTCCGCCCTGCTGATCCTCGTCGGTCTGCGGGGCGTGGGGGCGGCCGCGCCGCTGCCCGACCCGCCTCCCTTCTCCCTCTCCGGCTACCGCGCCGACCTCCGGGAGGGGTACACCTTCGTGCTGCGCTCCCGGCTGATCCTCGGCATCGTCGTCATGGTGATGGTCACCAACGGCCTGAACCAGGGCTGGAGTTCGGTGCTCCTGCCGGTGCACGCCCGGGAGAACCTCGGGGGCCCTGCCGCGCTCGGCCTGATGGTCGCCGTCTTCGGCGGCTGCGCGCTGCTCGGCGCGCTCGCGTACGGGGTGGTCGGGCACCGCTTCCCGCGCCGCGCGCTCTTCACAGTCGGCTTCCTGCTGTGCGGCGCGCCGCCGTACGTCACGGCCGCCCTGACCGACACCACGGCGCCGCTGCTCGTGGTCCTGGCGGCGGGCGGGTTCGGGGCGGGGGTGCTCAACCCGATCCTGGCGACGGTGAAGTACGAGGTCGTCCCGGACGAGCTGCGCAGCCGGGTCTCCGGGGTGAGCACGGCCGGGGTGCTCCTGGCCACCCCGCTCGGCGGTCTGGCGGCCGGGCAGCTGGTCGAGGGGGCCGGGCTCACGGTGGCCCTGTTCGCCTTCGGCGGGGTCTACTTCCTGGCCACGCTCGCGCCGATGGTCTTCCCGTCCTGGCGCACGATGGACGCACCGCCCGTGGACGTACCGCCCGAGGCGGAGCCGCGGGTCAGCAGCTCGGGACCTTCGCGTCCTGCCCCTGCTCCAGCGCCCGGAGCGAGTCCACCGCCTCGCTGAGCGTGGTGACGGGGATCAGCCGCATCCCCTTCGGCAGCTCGGCCTGCGCGTCGGAGCACTCCGCCTTCGGTACGAGGAAGACACTCGCGCCGTCCCGCGCGGCGGCCTGGGTCTTCAGGGAGACCCCGCCGACGGCGCCGACGGCACCGTCCGGGTCGATCGTCCCCGTACCGGCGATGGTCCGCCCGCCGGTGAGTTCGCCGCCGGTCTGGCCGTCGAGCTTGTCGACGATCCCGAGGGAGAACATGAACCCGGCGCTCGGCCCGCCGATGTCGGCGAGGTGGAGGGTGACCTTCACCTCCTTCGGGTCGAGCTTCAGATAGCCGAGGGCAGCCACGGTGGCGGCGTCCTGCGACTCCTTCATCGTGCCGAGGTTGTGCTTCTCGACCTCGGCGTCCGACTTGCCGGGCGGGTAGACGGAGTCGCGCGGCAGCACGGCCTGGTCGGTACGGAACCAGGCGTCGGCGATGTCGGCGAAGTCGTTGTCCACGCTCGGCCCGGTGGCCACGATGGTCGTCATCAGGAGCTTGCCATCCGTCTCCTGGACGGGTGCGCCGCTGATCGTGATCACCGGCCGCCCGTCGACCGCGCCGAGCACGTCGGCGGTGGTACCGGGCGAGGCGATCGCGAACGGCAACGGCGCGAGCCCGACGACGGCGAAGAGCGCGGCGACGGGCAGGGCACAGAGCGCGAGCGCACGGTGACGCGAGAGACTGGAGAGCACGCCCCCAATCTACTGGTCGCCCCCGACGGGCAACCGCGCCCCAAGGAACCCCCGCACCTGACGGCGCACCGCGCGCACGGCAGCCCCCGCCTCGATCGCGCCGACCAGCCGGACCCGGTCGGCCTCGGTCGTCAGCCCGGCGGCCTGGAGCTGGGGCACGAGGGCGGCGTAGTCGGTGAAGACCCAGTGGCCCGCGTCGGCGAGCTGCCGCCGGCGGGCCCGCGCCCCGGGGTGGGCGAGCAGCGCGCCCCAGGAGCGGTCGAGCCGCGCGTCACAGAAGCCGTCGGTGCCCAGCAGGAGCAGCGGCCGGTCGACGCCGTCCCGGGCCACCGGGAAGAGCGTGCCGTCGACCTGGTCCAGGTAGCCCTCCAGGTTCACGGCGGCGGCGAAGCGCCGGTCGTCGTACAGGGCCTGTGCGGCGGTGGTGCCGCCCGCGGAGTGCCCGAGGATCCCGACCCGCCCGAGGTCGAGGGCGCGGCCCAGGGGGCCCTCCAGGGCTTCGAGCCGGTCGAGGACGAAGCGGACGTCGGCGAGCCGCGTGTCGACCATGGTGCGGAACTGCTCGGCGTCGGGCGGGCCGGTGAAGACCGACTGCCGCACCTTGTCGCGCCCCGGCCGCGCGGCGGGGAACTCCACCTGGCTCGCGTCGCCGGGGTGGTCGACGGTGACGACGACCCAGCCGTGGCTGGCAAGGTCCTCGGCGAGCGAGGTGCCCATGGTGCGGGCCTCGCCGCCACCGGGGCTGTAGAGCAGCACGGGCCGCCGGCCGCGGGCGACGGGGGCGCCCGGGTGGGTGTGGGTGAGGGTGGCGGCCCAGTCGACACCGGCCGCGGGCAGCCCGTGGACGGCGGGCGCGAGGAAGGTGAAGAGCCCGGCCTCGCCCGGGGTCAGCTGCGGCGCGCGCGGGTATCCGCGGACGGTACGGGCGGGGTGGAGGACGCTCACCATGACCTCCCGTACACCGATCTCGGGCACCCAGGGGTCGTTGCGGGAGGGGTCGACGAGGTGGAGGGTGGTGGCGCCGACGGGATACGGGCCCGTGGGCGCGGGCAGCCGGAGGACGAGGTCGCGCGGGGCGAGGGCGGCGGCGGCAGCGCGGGCGGCGGTCGGGGCGAGGGCGGCCAGGGAGGCGGCGAGCAGCCCGGCCTGGGTGACGGCCCGTCGGCTGATGAGCGGCGATGTGGCTTCTGTGGTTTCCATACCGGCAGGCTGGCGCCGGACGGCGGTCCCGGGCGAAGGTTGAGGCTGTGATCGAAAGGCTTGCGCGGTGACGATCCGGATCGGTTTCACGGCGGAGGACTTCGCCCGGGTGCGGTTCGCCGCGCGCCCTGCCCCGGTGCCGGAGCTGAACGCGGCCTTCCAGATGATGTTCGGCGGCGGCGACGCGCTGCTCTTCGGCCGCTGGCGGCGCCGGGCGCTGCGGTCCCTGCCGGACGCCGTGGCGCCGCTCGGGGAGCTGGTCCCGGCGGGTGATCCCCCGCTGTTCCTCGACGTCCTCGGCGAGAGCCTTGCCGAGGGCCTGGACCTGGTGGAGGGGGCTCCGCCCGGCCTGGTGCGTGCGGAGCTGGAACGGGTCTACGCGGGCCGCCCGTCCCCGGGGTGGATCCGCGAGCTCCACGCCGGCGGGGCGGGCGCGTGGCGGGTGCTGCGGCGCGCGCAGCGTGCGGCGTTCGAGACGGTCGTGGCACCGGTGTGGCCGCTGGTCCAGGAGCTGCACCGGGCGGAGTTCACGCGGTACGCCCTGCTGGTCGCCGCACACGGGGTGGGCACGGCCCTGCCGCTCCTGGTCCCGGGCACGCGGCTGCGGGAGGGAACGTGGGAGTGGCCGGGGGCGGACGGACCGGGCGGGCGGGAGATCCCCCTCACCGGCCGAGGCCTCGTCCTCCTGCCGACCTTCCACTGGACGGGCCGGCCACTGGTCCAGGACCTGCCGGGCCGGCCGGTGGTGGTGACGTACGCGGCGGGCCCCGGCCTGCCGCTCACCCCGGACGCGGCCCCCGGCACGGACGAGTCCCTGGCCGCGGTCCTGGGCCGCACCCGCCTGGAACTCCTCCGCGCACTGGCCGACGCCCACACGACGACGGCCCTGGCCCGCCGCGTCGGCGTCAGCAACGCGACGGCCTCGGCGCACGCGTCCGCGCTGCGCGGGGCGGGCCTGATCACGACGGCACGGGCGGGCCGTGCGGTGGAACACCGCAGGACGCCCCTGGGCGCGCTGCTGGTGGGCGACGGGGGCTGACAGCGGCGATGCTGAGCGAGCGAACCTCGTAGAACCCCTGCCCACGCCTACCGCAACGCGCCGAGCCCATACCGCAGCGCGTCAGCTCCTACCCCACCGCGTCTGCTCATACCGCAACGCGTCGGCACCCCTACCGCAACGCGTCGGCGACTTCCCTGGCCGCGTCGACGACCCTCGGGCCGACGCGCTCCGGGACGGCGTCCGCGAGCATGACGACGCCGACGCTGCCCTCGATGCCGGTGATGCCCACCAGCGGCGCCGCCGCCCCGCTCGCGCCCGCCTCCAGCTCGCCGTGGGTGAGCGTGAACCCGGGTTCGATGAGGTTGCCCTGGCGGGCCGCGAGGATGGCGCGGCCTGCCGCGCCCCGGTCGAGCGGGTGGCGGAAACCGGCGCGGTAGGCCACGTGGTAGTCGGTCCAGGTGGGTTCGACGACGGCGACCGCCAGCGCCTCCGCCCCGTCGACGAGGGTGAGGTGGGCGGTGGCGCCTATGTCCTCGGCCAGCGAACGCAGCGCGGGCAGCGCTGCCTCGCGTACGAGCGGATGGACCTGGCGGCCGAGCCGCAGCACGCCGAGGCCCACCCGGGCACGGCCGCCCAGGTCGCGTCGGACGAGGGCGTGCTGTTCGAGTGTGGCGAGCAGACGGTAGACGACGGTCCTGTTGACCCCGAGTCGGTTGGACAACTCGGTGACGGTCAGGCCGTGGTCGGTGTCGGCGAGCAGCTTGAGGACCCTGAGGCCCCGGTCGAGCGTCTGGGAGGTTTCCGCGGTCACGACGCCCTCTCCTTCGGAGTGAGTGACGGCGGACCTTCAAACGAGAGCTGCGACACCGGTCCCGCGGCGACGCACGTCAGAGGCCGCCGGCAGGCCATGCGCACCGGCTGCGCTCCGCGGCGGCGCTGCCACGGGGCGTTTGCATTGCGGGGACAGTAGCGAGCCACTCCGCTCAGCGGAAGACCTCGTCCAGAATCCGGGCGCGTGCGCCCCGATAGGCCGGGTTCGCGGTGTACGTCGTCCCGTCGGGGGACTTCGGCGGACAAGATCGGCTTTGTCGTGCGAGCGATTCAGGCCAAGGGAAGGGTTCGGCACTGCTCGTACGTACGAACAAACCGCACCGATCCGCGGACGTACGGACCCAGGAAACGGCCTTTTGTGGCGGCCCGGCACCTCACCGCATCCGGGTCGCCCACTCCTGCACCTTCTTGATCCGCTCGCGGATCTGCCCGGCCGTGGCCTCGGCGCTCGGCGGCCCGCCGCAGACGCGGCGCAGCTCGGTGTGGATGACGCCGTGGGGCTTGCCGCTCTGGTGGACGTACGCGCCGACCATGGTGTTGAGCTGCTTGCGCAGCTCGAGGAGCTCCTTGTGGGAAACGACGGGTCGCCGTTCGGCGGGGAGCTCGAGGAGGTCGGCCTCGGTGTCGGGCTTCTTGCGGCTGTGCGCGATCTGCCGGGCCTGCCGCTTCTGCAGCAGCAGCTGCACCTGGTCCGGCTCCAGCAGGCCCGGGATGCCGAGGTAGTCCTGCTCCTCCTCGCTGCCCGGGTGGGCCTGCATGCCGAACTCGGCGCCGTCGTAAAGGACGCGGTCGAAGACGGCGTCGGACTCGAGCGCCTCGAAGGGCAGCTGGTCCTGCTCGCCGGTGTCCTCGTCCTGCTGCTTCTCGGCCTCCGCCATCTCCTTCTCGGACTCGGCGTACGGGTCCTCCTCGCCGTCCTTCTTCGGCTTGTCGAGGACGTGGTCGCGCTCGACCTCCATCTCGTTGGCGAAGCCGAGGAGGTTGGGGATGGTGGGAAGGAACACGGAGGCGGTCTCGCCGCGCCTGCGGGAACGTACGAAACGTCCGACGGCCTGGGCGAAGAAGAGCGGGGTCGAGATCGTCGTGGCGTAGACGCCGACGGCGAGACGGGGAACGTCGACGCCCTCGGACACCATGCGGACGGCGACCATCCAGCGGTCGTTGTTCTCGCTGAACTCGTCGATCCGCTTGGAGGCGGCGGCTTCGTCGGAGAGGACGACCGTGGCCTTCGTACCGGTGATCTCGCGGATCAGCTTGGCGTAGGAGCGGGCGGAGTCCTGGTCGGAGGCGATGACGAGCCCGCCGGCGTCGGGAATGCCCTTCCTGACTTCCGTCAGCCGCTGGTCGGCGGCGCGCAGGACGTTCGGCATCCAGTCGCCGCGCGGGTCGAGGGCGGTGCGCCAGGCCTGGGAGATGGCGTCCTTGGTCATGGGCTCGCCGAGGCGGGCGGCGATCTCGTCACCGGCCTTGGTGCGCCACCGCATGTTGCCGCTGTAGGAGAGGAAAATGACGGGCCGCACCACACCATCACCGAGGGCGTTTCCGTACCCATAGGTGTAGTCGGCGGAGGAGCGCCGGATGCCGTCGTTCCCCTCCTCGTACGTGACGAAGGGGATGGGGTTGGTGTCGGACCGGAAGGGCGTACCGGTCAGGGCGAGGCGGCGGGTCGCCGGGTCGAAGGCCTCCAGGCAGGCCTCGCCCCAGGACTTGGAGTCACCGGCGTGGTGGATCTCGTCGAGGATGACGAGGGTCTTGCGCTGCTCGCAGCGGTTGCGGTGGAGCATGGGGCGCACGCCGACACCGGCGTAGGTGATGGCGACGCCGTGGTACTCCTTGCTGAGCGGCCCGGCGCTGTAGTCGGGGTCGAGCTTGATCCCTATCCGCGCGGCGGCGGCGGCCCACTGCTTCTTCAGATGCTCGGTGGGGGCGACGACCGTGACCTGCTGCACGACGTGGTGGTGCAGCAGCCAGGACGCGAGGGTCAGCGCGAAGGTGGTCTTTCCGGCGCCGGGCGTCGCGACCGCGAGGAAGTCGCGGGGCTGCTCCTGGATGTACTTCTCCATCGCGCCCTGCTGCCAGGCGCGCAGCTTGTTGGCGGTACCCCAGGGGGCCCGGCCGGGGAAGGCGGGAGAGAGGTGATGGGAGGAGGTGGCGGTGGTAGTCACGGTCTCCGGTTCGACGCTCGTCCAGATATGACAACCGGGCCACCTTACCGGTGGGGCCGAGGCGGCACGTGGCGGACGAGGCCGTGACCTCGCCCGGTGCGGCGAGCGTCACAGCCCCGTCTCAGCGGATGCCAGCGGATGCCGGGGGTCTCAGCGGGCCTCAGCGGGTCTCGGCGGGTCTCAGCGGGCGAACGTCGGCAGCTGTGCGGCGATCTTGGGGACGTCCAGCGCCCCCTGGCACACGTCCAGTACGAACGTCTCGGCTTTGTCGACATCGAACTCGGGATCCAGTGGATGCCCGTTGATGTGCAGGAACACCCAGGTGGCATACCAGGCGATGCGCTTGTTCCCGTCCACAAGGCCGTGGTTGCGAGCCAGCGATTCCATGAGGGCCGCGGCCTTCTGCCAGACATCGGGGTAGGCGTCCTGGCCGAACACGCTCGACTGCGGGCGCGCGAGGGCGGAGTCGAGCAGACCGTAGTCGCGCACCTCGTTCGCTCCCAGGCGCTCCGCGAGGTTCAGCAGCTGCGGCAGTGTGAGGTAGTGCGTCACGCAAGCCTCCGGTTCAGCTCCCCGCTGACCTTCAGGACGTGCTCGGCCGCCTCGTTGAAGAGGCGGGAGTGCTCGTCGATCGCCCGCATCACGGCGTCGTGCGCGAAGGACTGCATGCTGCGGCCCTCCGCCTCGGCGCGCTCACGCAGCGCGTCCAGCTCTTCCTCGGTGAACCTGACGTTGAGACCAGCCATGTACCACATGGTACCGCGCGGTACCACGCGGTGTCAGCGGGTTTCCGGCACCCGCAGCCGCGTCGCCACCCACGCCCCCACCAACGCCACCCCCGCCATGGGCAGGAAGACGGCGGCGAAGGCGGCCGGATGGGAGCCGGCGCTCCCGGCGGAGGCGGCCGCGTGTCCCACCGCTCCCCCGCCGAGCGCGGCGAACGCCGCCCCGCCGACCGCGAGCAGCAGGACGTTGGACAGGCCGTCCGAGATCTGGAGGGCCGCCGAGTTCGCGCCCGCCTCCTCAGGGGCGGAGAGCTTCAGGAGCAGCACGCTCGTCGAGGAGATCACCAGGCCCATGCCCAGGCACCCCCAGGCCCAGGCGAGGGCGACGATCCAGGCGGGCACCCAGGGCACCAGCACGCTGGGCGCGGCGGCGATCGCGGCGGCGACGAGCAGCATCCCGATCACGACGAGCCGCTCCCGGTACGGCTCCGTCCACGGCCGGGACTGGACCCACGACCCGAGCGCCCAGGTCCCGCCGCCGACCGCGAGCGAGAGGCCGGCGAGCGTGGGGCTGAGGCCACGCTGGGTGACGAGCATGAGCGGTACGAAGGACTCGGCGGCGATGAACGACCCCGCCGCGATCCCGCGCAGCAGCACCACGGACGGCAGGCCCCGGGCCGCCCGGTAGGTGCCGCGCGGCAGCAGCCCGAGCACGGCGGGCACGAGCAGCGCCGCGCCCGCGACGGCCGGGATCAGCGAGAGCCAGCGGAGCTCCTGCCCGGCGAACTGGAGGAGCCCGGCGCCGGCGGAGATGCCGAGGGCGAGCCGGATGCGCCGCCGGTCGTACGGCGGGAGGGGCGCGGCGGGATCGGCGGGCCCGGAGGCGGTACGCCGTATAGCAGGCAGAGCAAGCGCAAGCGGAAAAACAACCAGAACGGGAATCCCCACGAACACCCACCGCCACCCGAGGTGCTCGGTGATGGTCCCGGAGGCGAGCGGCCCGACGACGGAGGGGACGACCCAGCTCGCGGCGAAGGCGGCCATGATGGCGGGCCGCAGCTCCTCGCGGTACGCCCGGCTCACCACCACGTACAACGCCACGATCACAAGCCCGCCGCCGAGCCCCTGCACGGCCCGCCCGAGGATGAACAGCCACATGGTGCCGGCGGTCCCGGAGAGCACGAGCCCGGCGGCGAAGGAGCTGATGCCGACGGTGAGCGGCGCGAGGGGCCCGCTGCGGTCGGACCACTGCCCGGACAGGACCATGGCGAAGAGGCTGGTGGTGAAGTACGCGGAGAAGGCGAAGGCGTACAGCGGGATGCCGTTCAGCTCGCGCGCCGCGACGGGCATGGCGGTCCCGACGGCGGTCGCCTCGAAGGCGATGAGCAGCACGACGGAGACGATGCCGACGCTGAGCGCCCGATGCTCTCGATCGAGCACGGACCCGCCGCCCGGACTGGGGACGGCGGTGGCGGGCGCGACGTCTGCGTCGCGGGGTTCGAGGGCGCTCATACCCCCAGAGTAAGAGGCATAGCCCGCTCTGACCCCTGTCCGAAGTCCCACGCCCACTGGTCCCCTGGACGTACGACCATGAACGCGCCATGACAGTCATGTTGCACGACCCCGGATTCCCTTGAGCGCCGCTGCATCCCCGCCCTACGGTCGTTCTCATCACCAACACGGCCGTGTGCCCGAGTGGCTCAGGGGCTCGCCTGCAAAGCGAGTTACGTCGGTTCAATTCCGATCACGGCCTCTACACACAGGAAGCTCGTTCCTGTGGCGCGAAACCCACCACGCCCCCACTTTGCTCCGTAGCGAACGCGTAGGCTACGACCACTTTCCCGGCCGAAGACGGCCGGGGCAAAGGGGGAGGGGCGAAGGGTCATGGCCTTCGAAGAGGAGTGGGCTGCCGCCCGTGCGAGTGCCGCGCAGTCTTCGGCGATGCGCCTCAACCAGGTCGACGGGAGCCCGGTCGGCCCTGCGAGCGATGCCGCGGTTCTGGCAGTGAACTCCGACGAGCTCGGAGGCATCGGGCACGACGCGTACGGCCTCTACGGACGGCTGTCGAAGGACGGGGACCACGCCCGCCCCTCGACCTTCAACGCGGCGATCGCCTTGATGAACGGCAACTTCACCAGCGGCTCGGAGCTGCTGAAGGTCCATGACCGCTGGAACACACAGCTGCGAACTCTTCTCGACGCGTGCGCCCACATCTCCAACCATCTCGACTACACGAAGGCCAGTCACGCGAACAACGACGTCGACATCGCCGGCAACCTGACCGCGGTATCCAAGATCAGCGAGTACTTCAAGTAGTCCACGGGGGACCCGATGCTGAAGTTCGACGACGTCGTCAACGCGCCTGTCGGCAAGCTCAAGGAAGCGGTCGACGACTGGTCGGAAATGGTCGCCAAGCTGGAGAAGCTCGCCGACGACGCTCGGCTTGGCATGAAGGTGAAGTCGGACAAGGCCGACTGGCAAGGTGTCAACGCGGGCGTCACCAAGCCGTTCATCACGAAGACGGCCAAGGAGTTCGACGACGCCGCCGCTCAGGCCAAGGGCATCAAACTGCTCCTCGACGACGCGCACACGTCGTTCAAGGCCGCCAAGGACGCGCTCGTCAGGATCAAGGACGAGGAGGGCCCGGCCGCAGGCATCCATGTGGACGCCAACGGCAAGGTCAGGCCTCGTCATCCGCTGGAGGACGACGAAACGGCGCGCCACGACCCCGACTATCCGGAGGCCCTGCGCAAGCAGAAGGAGGCCGTCGCCTCCTGGCAGAGGAAGCTCGACCGGATCGTCGAGGACTGTTCCGACGCCGACGAGTCCCTGAAGCGCGCCCTCGCCGCGAACGTGAAGGACGACCACAACTTCACCGCGCCCACGTACAAGAGCCTCGACGCGGAGCAGGTCGACCGGGCGGCGGAACTCATGAAGAAGGTCACCGGGGACGGCGGCACCGCGCGCAACGTGGCCGCGCTCAGGGACCTCGAAGAGCTTCTGGACGACAACCGCACGGACCCGGAGTTCTCGGCCGGCTTCTACCGGAAGCTGGGTGCCGAGGGGACCCTGGAGGCGTACACGAGGATGTCGCTGGACTCGACCTCTCTCGGGCCCATCGGCCAGGACCGCGCGAACATGGTCCGCAACATCCAGGGCGACATGGGCGCCATGCTCGGCCTCGCCACGCAGGCGTCGACACCGAACCACCTCGACGCCACCTGGACCACACAGCTCCTGAAGGCGGGCCGCAAACAGATCGACGTCTCGGGCTACGCCGGCCTGGGCACCGAGGTGTACGGCTACCAGGCCCTGGGTTCCCTGCTCAGGGAAGGGACCTACAACAAGGAATTCCTTACCGCGGTCGGTCGCGACATGGTCGCCATGGACAAGCAGAACCCCGACATCTGGCAGCGGAACATGCCGTACGACCAGAAGATGGCCTTCAACCTCGACGAGACGGGCGGCAAGGGCTTCAACCCCCTCACCGGCCTCATGGAGGCAATGAGCCGGAATCCCGAGGCATCAGCGGCCTTCTTCGACGAACCGCTGCGTGAGGACACCAACAAGGACGGTGTCGTGACGCTGTCCGACAGCGCCATCAAGGGCAAGGACGCTCAGGGCATGGTCGAGTACATGCTCGACAAGAAGCCGACGGCGGACTATTACGACACCACCATCGGCGGAGAGTACAACCCCGGCCAGACCGCCATGGGCAACGCTCTGGAGGCGGCGGTCACCGGCCGCGAACCGGGTGACGACGACGCACCACCGGTGGAGCACACCAAGACCATGAGCAGCGTGATGGAGAAGGTCGTCGCGAAGATCGGCGCGGAACCGGAACTGGTGGCCGCGAAACTCGGCGACCCGCCCGGCCCGCTCCACGCCCTGGCTCCGCAGTTCGGCAACATGGCCGCCGAGTACATGCCCGATCTGCAGGCGACCGCGGAGAACGGGGCGAACCAGGCGAAGCCGTTCGGGGTGATGGCCGAGTTCCGCAAGGACCAGATGGCACTGTTCCTCGGCGCGGTCGGCCAGGATCCCCAGGCCTACGGTGCGATCACGAACGCCCAGCAGGCCTACACCACGGCGCTCGTCTCGGACGTCTTCCACAACCCCGAGAAGCACGGGGACACCCAGGCCGCGATCGAGAACGCCGTCCACCCGGGCGGCGAGATCGCGGGCATCATGACCGAGGCCAGGGCACAGGCCGTCCACGACACCCATGCGCACGAGACTGAGGAGTTCAACAAGGGCGTGGAGGACAACGCCATGTGGACGAACCGGATCATCGATGCTGTGGGGGGCAAGTACATCGAGATGGTCCCTGTGGGCGGCGACGTGATCATGTGGCTCAAGGAGGACATCACGGAGTCCGCCGTGGAGAAGGCGCAGGGCGACAAGGCCGGCGAGTCCCGTGTCGAGTCGGCTGAGGGCTACACCGACGCAGAAAGGGCGGCGAAGGAGGCAGCGAAATCCGCAGTGGAGGCCGCCGCCCGAGGATCCGATCTCACACCGGAACAGATCAAGGAGTACCAGGGAGCGGCCTCCACGAAGACCGCGACGGCACATTCCATCGGTCGTGACCTGATCGCCAGTTCAGCCCCGAAGGGAAGCTAGATGCGCCGAACGCTGGGCGCCCGTGCACTGGCCGCGCTGACGAGCACCCTGCTCCTCGCAGTGGCGGTCGGATGCTCCAACGGTGAGACCAAGACGGTTCCGAAGCTCCCCGAACGGCTCTGCTGGGGCGTCTTCGCCGGAGCCGAGATCGCTCCTCTCATGCCGACAGGCACGAAAGCCACGATGTCGGACGGACCCTTCGTCTTTGACGAAGACAGACTCAGCTCCGTCACATGCAACCTGTACATCGACGGTGCCGAAAGCCTGTCGGCCAGGGCGACAAGCTACAAATTCGAAGATCAGGTCGACTGGTCCCCCTGGGACAGGACCAAGCCCCAGCCCATCGATGTGGGTGAGAAGGGCATCATCTGGCCAAGCGGCGCAGGCACGCACATCGTGTGCGATCCCTCCAAGTCGCCTTCCGATCCCGGAAGGTACATCCAGATGTCTGTGGACGTGGACCGCTCCCCCGACGAGAAGAAGCTGCGCGCCGCGCTCCCGGGCCTGTTGCAGCAGTTGGTCACCTTCGCGAAGCGCGAGCTGAACTGCCCCTGAAGCACTGCGGCTCCAGGGGCCTCCGCCGCCGCTCGGTGTTGATGCCGTGCGCCCCTACACGTTCGGCGCAGCCCCCACCGCCGCCTGCGGGCGGATCGGGAGGCGGTTGATCGGGCGGCCCGTGGCCGCGCGGACCGCGGAGGCGACCGCTGCCGGGGAGGTGACGACCGGGACCGCGCTCGCCGGCTTCGCGCCGAAGGGGGCCACCACGTCGCGTTCCTCGACGAGCTTGACGAGGCGGATGTCCGGGGCGTCCAGGGACGTCGGCAGGGCGTAGCCCGTGAAGTCCGGGTGGCGCAGGAGGCCGCGGGCCGTGCGGAGGTTCTCCGTGAGGGCCGCGCCCACGCCCTGCGTGACGCCCGCCTCGATACGGGCCGACAGCTGGGCCGGGTTCAGGACGCGGCCCACGTCCTGGGCCACCGCCATCTCCACGACCCGTACCGAACCCAGCTCGATGTCCACGTCCACCACCGCGCGGATCGCGCAGAACGCCAGGCCCACGAACGCGTCGCCCTGGCCGGACTCGTCCAGGGGCTCCGTCGGGTGGGGGCGGCACTGGGCCGTGGCCCACAGTTCCTTGCCGTCCATCGCCTCGGTCACCGTGGTCGACAGGACACCGTCGTACGACGTGATCTTGCCGTCCGTGATCTGGAGCAGCTCCGTCGACATGCCGAACTTGTGGGCCAGGGGTTGCAACAACTGCGTGCGGACCATTTTCGCCGCGCGTTCCACCGCGCCGCCCGACACCCACGTGTGGCGGCCGTGCGTCGCCGGGCCCGCCGGCGGCTGGTCCGTGTCCACCGACGCGACATGGACCTCCTCGAGGCCCAGCGTCTCCTGGACGATCTGGCGCGCGAGGGTCGCGAAGCCCGAACCCGTGTCCACGGCCGCGCAGATGACCGTCGCCACGCCGTCCTGGACCTTCACCGTCGCCGTCGAGACCTCGTCCGCGCCCTCCGCGCCGAGCATGTGGACCATGCCGACCGCGTAGCCCACGCCCCGGCGCACCGCGCCCGGTTCGCCCGCGCCCTCGGGGCCGCCGGGCAGCAGCCAGTCCTCCTCCGGGGTGTCCATCGGGAGGGACGGGAGGGGGAAGTCGCGGACCGAGGACAGGAGTTCCGCCACGGGAGCCGGGCACGTCACCGTCTGGCCCGTCGGGAGGATGTCGCCCGTCGCGAGCACGTTGCGCAGCCGTACGTCCACCGGGTCCATGCCCAGCTTCGCCGCCAGCTTGTCCATCTGCGCCTCGTACGCCGCGCACACCTGCATCGCCCCCTCGCCCCGCACATGGCCGGACGGCGGGTTGTTCGTACGGACCGCCCAGCCCTCGATGAAGGCGTGCGGCACGACGTACGGGCCGCAGGCGAACGACACCGCCGCCGCCAGCGACTCCGACGAGGCGTCCGCGTACGCTCCCGCGTCCAGCAGGATCTGCGCCTCCACCTTCACCAGGCGGCCCTCCGCGTCCGCGTGGTGGCGGTAGCGCAGCAGCGTCGGGTGGCGGTGGGCGTGGCCGAGGAAGGACTCCTCGCGCGTCGCCGTGAGCTTGACCGGGCAGCCCGTGCGCAGGGCGAGGAGGCCCAGCGGGATCTGGAAGCCCGGGTCCTCACGGTCGCCGGTGGCTCCCGGGACGCCCGTCACGACCACCTTGACCTGCTCGGGCGCCAGGCCGAAGCAGGCCGCCGCCAGGTCCCGGTCGGTGTGCGGGTCGGTGGAGGCCGTGTAGATCTCGACCCCGCCGTCGGGGCGCGGCACGGCGAGGCCGGCCTCCGCGCCGATGGGGGCCGGGTCCTGCCGCCCGATCCGGTACAGGCCCTCGACCACGACCTCGCCGGTCGCGTCCGCGTCCCCGAACCGCAGCGGGATGTGCCGGATCAGGTTCCCGTCCGGGTGCAGCGCCTCGGCCGCGAACGCCTTCTCCGGGTCGGTGACCGGCTCCAGCACCTCGTACTCGACCGCGATCGCCGCCGCCGCGAGCCGCGCCGTGTCCGGGTGGTCCGCGGCCACGGCCGCGATCGCCTCACCGTGGTGGCGGACCAGGTCGGAGGCGAAGACCGGGCGGTCGGCGACCGTCCTGCCGTACGTCGCCTCGCCCGGCACGTCCGCGTGCGTCACCACGGCCCGTACGCCCGGCAGGTCCGCCGCCGCGCTCGTGTCGATCGACACGATCCGGGCGTGCGGGTGCGGCGAGCGCAGGATCGCCGCCCACAGCAGGCCCTCGGCCCACAGGTCGGAGGCGTACGGGAAGGTGCCCTCGGCCTTCGCGCGTGCGTCGGCCGACGGCAGGGAGGTGCCCAGGCCGTGCGGGGCCGCCTCCTCCGGTTCGAGGTCGAGGGCGTCGACCACCGTGGGGGTGGGTGGCGCGGTGGTCGCGTCGCTGCTCACGCCATGCCTCCGTCGTGCGGGTGGGGAATCTGGTGCGGGATGCGCGCCTCTTCGGCCGCCGCGGCCGACGCCGCCGCCTGCGCGTCGCGCTCGGCGACGACCTCGCGCACGGCGTCGAGCACGCCCCGGTAGCCCGAGCACCGGCAGAGGTTGCCGCAGAGCGCCTGGCGGGTCTCCAGCTCGGTCGGAGCGTGGTTCCCCTCGAGGAGGTCGTGGACGGTCATGGCCATGCCGGGTACGCAGTAGCCGCACTGGACGGCCCCGCAGCGCGCCAGGGCCCGCTGCACGTCCGACGGTTCGCCGTCGGTGGCCAGGCCCTCGACCGTACGCACCTCACTGCCGGCCGCCGTCGCCGCCGGCACCAGGCAGGAGGCGACGAGCCGGCCGTCGACCTGCACGTTGCACGCGCCGCACTCGCCCTGCGAGCAGCCGTCCTTGGCGCCCGCGAGGCCGAGCCGCTCGCGCAGGACGTAGAGCAGCGACTCGCCGATCCACGACTCCGTCACCGGACGGTCGGCGCCGTTCACACGCAGGGTGTACGAGATGTGCGGGTGCTCGTCGCTGTCCGCGCTGCTGCCCGTGGAGGCGGCGGGAACGGGGTCCTCCACGGCGGGGAGCGGCTCCGGCTCCTCGACCGACAGCTCCTCGACCGACAGCTCCTCGGCCGACGGCTCCTCGGACGCGGCGACCGGCTCCTCCGGCCGCTCCTCGACCGGCGCCTCCGCGGCCTCCGGCTCCTGCACCGCCCACGGCGCCGGAGCGCCGCCCGGCAGGGTCGCCGGGGCGCTGCTCGCGTACTGCGCCAGCATCGACGTCGTGTACTCGCCCGACTCCTCGGACGCGTCCGCGCCCTCCGTCACGACCGGAATCGTCCACTGACCGGTCGAGGCGGAGCCGGAGTCGGCCGGGCGGGCCTCCTCCGTGAAGTTCCACTGGCCCGTCGCGTGCGGGTCGGGCTCCCCCGCATCGGGGAAGGTCCACTCGGCCGTGGTCTGCGCGTCCGGCTGCTCGACGTGCTCCGCCGCCGTCGGCGTCTGCACCACCCACTGGCCCGTCGCCGCCGGGTCCGTCCCCGCGGCCGGGGTGAGCGGCGTCAGCGGCACGATCATCGGCGGTACGTAGCCGTGGCCCGGGGCCTCCAGCGGGACGCCGTCGAGCATGAACTCCGGGGGCAGGTGGACGAAGGCCGTGGCGTCGCCGTCGTACCCCTCGCTCTGCGGGATCGGCTCCCAGCCGCCCGCGTTCCCGTGCCCGCCCGCGTGCCCGCTCCCGCTCGCGTTCTGGTTCTCGTTCGGTTCGTTGCTCACGACAGCGCCCTCCCCAGTGCCCGTCGAGCCAGCGCGGCGACCGTGCGCCGCAGGTGCAGTACGGCAGGTGGCAGCTGCTCCTCGCCCGGCGGGTCCGGGATGCAGGCCGCCGCCACGTACTCGCCGAAGGCCGTCAGCGCCTCCGGGGCGAGGCCCCGGTCGCCGTCCCAGTCCACCAGCGAGGCGATCCAGTGCTCGGCCTCGAGCGGCCGCAGCGGCATCGGGGCGATCGCGCCGACGGCGCAGCGCACGCCGCGTCGCGCCGGGTCGAGGACGACGGCGACGGAGGCGGTGGCGCGGGCCGGCCCGGTGCGTCCGGTGGCCTTGAGGAAGACCTGCGGGGCGTGCAGGAGGGGTACGCGGACGAACGCGACCAGCTCTCCGGGGGCCAGCAGGTCGCGGCCCGCCAGCAGGTGGGAGACCGGGATCTCGCGCGTGCCGAGCGGGCCCATGACGACGAGGTCCGCCTCCAGGGCCGCCAGGACGGGCAGCGAGTCGCCCGTGGGCGCCGCCGTGACGACATTGCCGCCGAGGGTGCCCGCGTTGCGGATCTGGGGCGGCCCTGCGGCGCGTGCGGCGGCGGCCAGGGCGGGGATGAGGGCGGCGAAGTCGGGGCGGCCCATCCGGGAGTGGGTGAGGCCGGCGCCGAGGAGGGCGTGGCCGTCCTGGTACTGCCAGCCGCGGATCTCGTTGATCCGGCCGAGGCCGACCAGGCCGGCCGGCCTGAGCTGGCCCCTGTTGACGGCGGCCATCAGGTCCGTGCCGCCCGCGACCGGTACGGCGGCGGGCATGGCGGTGAGCGCCGCCACGGCCTCGTCGAGCGAGGCCGGCAACGTCACGGACTGCGCCGTCTGTGGTGCGTGCGTGGTCAACCCGCTGCCCCTTCCCGGTGTCCCCGGCGGTCCCCGACTCGTCCCCGGCTGTCGCGCCTGTGTGGCCGTACCGTACGTGCTCACAGGCTGGACGTGGCAACTCTGGCACATCTTCCGAGCCGTCCGACGCGAGGGTCCGCGAAGGACGGTTCCGTCCAGGAAGCCCCACCGGAGACGGTAACTTCCGTTTTGCCGCTCTTGGGTGACGTGGGGACGCGAGGTGCCTCACACGTTCGGGGGCGCCCCCTCGATCGGCCTGCCGAGGACCCCGGGGCGCTGCTGCCACGGGTGGGGTCCGGCGGGCGGCCGGTAGTCGACGCCGAGGGCGTCCAGGCGGCGGTAGTGGGCGGTCATCCGGCGCTCGAAGGCGGCGAAGTCCCGCTCGTCCGGCGCGGGCAGGGCGGACCAGGCGACCTCGGCGAAGGCGGCGAGGCGCGGGAACGTCTGGTAGTCGACCCGGGAGCGGTTCTCCACGACCTCGGTCCACACATTGGCCTGGGTGCCCAGGACGTGGGCGGCGGCCTCGGGGCTCAGGCCCGGCGGGACGGGCTCGAAGCGGTAGACGTCCTCCAGGGTCCGTACGAAACCGATGGGCATCGGCTCGTCCTCGCCGGGCGCCTGACGGTGGTCCAGATACACCTGCTGCTCGGGGCACATGACGACGTCGTGGCCCGCCTCTGCGGCGGTGATGCCGCCCGCGTACCCCCGCCAGGAGGAGACGGCGGCGCCGGGCGCCAGGCCGCCCTCCAGGATCTCGTCCCAGCCGATGAGGCGACGGCCCCGGTCGGCGAGCCAGCGGTCGAAGTGGCGGATGAACCAGGACTGGAGCTCGTGCTCGTCGGCGAGGCCCAGCTCCTTGATGCGGGCCTGGGCCGTCGGGGACTCCTTCCACTGGTCCTTGGGGCACTCGTCGCCGCCGACGTGGACGAAGGTGGACGGGAAGAGGTCGAGGATCTCCTCGAAGACGCCCTCGTAGAAGCGCAGGGTGGCGTCGGTGGGGGCGAGGACGTTCGGGTTGACGCCCCAGGTGTCCCAGACGGTCAGCGCGCTCGTGTCGACGACGTCGGTGTTGCCGAGTTCGGGGTAGGCGGCGATGGCGGCCTGGGAGTGGCCCGGAATGTCGATCTCGGGGACGACGGTGATGTGCCGCTCGGCGGCGTACGCGACGATCTCGCGAATGTCGTCCTGGGTGTAGAACCCGCCGTGAGGCGTCTCGTTCCACAGCGGCGAGGCCCGGTGCCCCCACTTCGTACGGGCCCGCCAGCCGCCGACCTCGGTGAGGCGCGGGTGGCGCTTGATCTCGACGCGCCAGCCCTGGTCGTCGGTGAGGTGGAAGTGGAAGACGTTCAGCTTGTGCGCGGCGATGAGGTCGAGCTGGCGCAGGACGTCGTCCTTGGGCAGGAAGTGCCGGGACACGTCGAGCATGAACCCGCGCCAGTGGAACCGGGGGGCGTCGGTGACGACTTGGTCCGGAATGCCGGGGGTGGCCTCGCGCGGCACAGGGGCACGACGGAAGGCATCCGGGCCGAGCAGTTGACGCAGCGTCTGTGCGCCCCAGAAGACGCCCGCCGCGTCGCCGCCGGTGATCTCCACGCCGAACGTCGAGGAGACGGCGAGCCGGTACGCCTCGGGGCCCAGCGAGCCGTCGACGCGCAGCCGGACGTCGTTGTGGCCTTCCTCGCCGGCGGGCGGCAGCGGCAGCCCGAACGCGGCGCCCAGGGTGGAGCGCAGCCAGCGCCCGGTGCTCTCGGTGCCCGGTCCGGCCACCAGGACGGTGTCGGCGTCGAGGTGGAAGCCGCAGGTGTGAGGGCCCTCGATCTTCGCGGGGGCCGGAATCAGGTCCATCGGATTCAGTCCTTCACCGCCCCGCCCAGTCCGGAGACCAGGCGGCGCTGTACGAGTACGAAGAAGACGAGCACCGGGATCGTCATCACGGTCGATCCCGCCATGATGCCTCCCCAGTCGTTCTCGTCCGGCTTGAAGAAGACGAGCAGCGCCATCGGGAGGGTCGACTGCGAGGTGTCGCTGATGAGGAACGACTTCGCGAACAGGAAGTCGTTCCAGGTCGAGATGAACGAGAAGACGCTCGTCGCCACAAGACCCGGGAAGACGAGCGGGAAGAGGATCTGCCAGAGGAAGCGGGTGCGGCTCGCGCCGTCGATCGCGGCCTGCTCCTCCAGCGCCTCCGGCACCGCCTTGACGAAGCCGCGGAGCATCCAGATCGCGAACGGGAGCGAGAAGGCGATGTGCGGCAGGATCAGCGAACCCAGGGTGTTGAGCTGCCCGAAGTCCCGCATCAGGAAGAACAGCGGGATGGTCAGCGCCTCGATCGGCACCATCTGGGCGACCAGGAACATGATCAGCAGCGTGGTCCGGAAGCGGAACCGGAACCGGGTGACCGCGGTCGCCGCGAGGAAGGCGATGAGCGCGGAGGCGAGGACCACCGCGCAGGCGACGGTCAGCGAGTTGAGGAAGTACCGGCCGAAGTCCTGCTGTTCGAAGACGCGCCGGAAGGAGTCGAGGGACGGGGAGAGGGTCCAGGGACGCGGCTGGGCCGACTGGATCTCGCCGGCCGGCTTGAAGGCCGAGAGGACCATCCAGTACAGCGGGAAGGCGACCACGACCGCGACGAGGAGGGCGGTGGCCTCGGCGGCGAGGCGGCCGGGCCGCCTGATGCGAAGAGTGCTCACAGTTCTTCTCCCTGACGGCGCAGCAGTCGCAGGTACACCAGCGTCACCGCGAGCAGGATCAGCAGCATGACGACGCCGATCGCCGAGCCGAGGCTGTACTGGGAGGACGCGAAGGCCTTCTGGTACGCGTACACGTTGAGGACGAGGTTCTGGCCGGCGATGCCGCCGCCGTTCGTCATGACGTAGATCTGGGTGAAGACCTTGAAGTCCCAGATGATCGACTGGATCGTGACGACGACCAGGATCGGCCGGAGCATCGGCGCCGTCACCGAGCGCCAGATCCGCCACTGCGAGGCGCCGTCGAGCGCCGCGGCCTCCAGGACCTCGCCCGGGATGGCCTTGATGCCCGCGTAGACGGTGACCATCACGAACGGGAACGAGCACCAGACGACCTCGAAGAGGACCAGGGCGAAGGCGCTGTAGCGCCCGTACGTCCAGGAGAAGTCGCCGAGCCCGAGCAGCCGGTTGACCGGGCCGAAGTCGGGGTCGAAGAGGAAGACCCAGACGGTGGAGCCGGTGACGGCCGGGGTGGCCCAGGCGCCGAGCGCGGCGAGCATGAGCGCGAGCCGTGGCAGGGCCCGTACGCGGGTCAGGAGCACCGCGAGCGCGCAGCCCACCGCGAGGGTGGTGACGACGCAGGCCGCGGCGAACAGGACCGTGGCGAGGAGAACCTGCCAGAACTGCGGGTCGCCGAAAAGGGTGGCGTAGTTGCCGAAGCCCTGGAAGGAGGTCGGCTCGCCGCCGCTGACCTGGGCCTGGGTGTACTCCAGGAAGGAGATGAGCCCGAGCTGGTAGATCGGGTAGAGCAGGAGGCCGCCGAGGACGACGAGGGCGGGGAGCAGATAGAGCCAGGGCGTCCAGCCGGACCCGCCGCGGGGGCGGCGGGGCGGGCGGCCGGTGGCCGCCGCGCCCGTGCCCTCCCCCGCCCCCGCGGTCTTCGTGGTGGTCAGGGTCATGGCGGTCAGCCCGCGGCCGCGAACGCCGCGTCCATCTTCTTCGCGGCGTCGTCGGAGGCCGCCTTCACGTCCTTACGGCCGCTGACGATCTCCTGGAACATCGTCGGCAGCACCAGCGAGGCGTCGATCTGGCCCCAGCCGGGCGAGGCGGGGACGAACTTCGTACCGGCGCCGAGGGTGTCGATGAAGGGCTTCACGAAGGGCTGCTTCTCGGCCGCCTTCGTCCGGACGTCGGTGTAGGTCGGCAGGAAGCCCATCGCGTCGAAAAGCTTGCCCTGCGTCTCCTTGCCGGCGAGGGACTTCATCAGGTCGACGGCGAGGGTCCGGTGCGAAGTGCTCTTCATCAGGCCGATGTTGTTGCCGCCGGCGAAGGCCGGGGCGATCGAGCCGGGGGTCAGGCCGGGCAGCGGGACGACGGCGTACTTGCCCTTGACGGCGCCGGCCTCGACGGCGGCGTGACTGAAGTCGCCGCCGATGGCCATGGCGGCCTTGCCGGAGGCAAAGGCGGTGACGGTGGCGTTGCCGCCCATCTGGGCGCACTTGGCGGCCGGGCAGTTGTCGTCGCCGAAGAGGGAGGTGTACGCGGTGATGCCGGTGCGGGCGGCCTCGCTGTTGATGGCGGAGGTGTACGACGCGCCGTTCTGCGTGGCGAGTTCGCCGCCGTTGGCCCAGATGAACGGCATGGCGCCGTAGGTGTAGGCGCCGCCGACGGCTATGCCGTAGAGCTCGGGCTTGGCCTTGTGGACCTTCTTCGCGGTCGCGATCAGCTCGGCCTGGGTCTTGGGGGCGGAGAGGCCGAGGTCCTTGAAGACGTCGGTGCGGTAGTAGAGCGCGCGGACGCCGACGAAGAGGGGCGCGCCGTAGACCTTGCCGTCGACGGTGACGGAGGCCTTGGCGGTGGCATCGGTGTCCTTGGCCTGGTCCCAGGCGCCGAACTCGGCGCTGATGTCGGCGAGTCCGCCGTCCTTCACGTAGCCGGCGGTGTCGGTGTTGCCGTACTCGATGAGGTCGGGCGCGGACTTCGGGTCGTTGAAGGCGGCCTTGACGCGCTGGGCGCGGGTCTCGACGGGGATGTACTCGACCTCCACCTTCGCGCCCTTGTTGCGCTGCTCGAAGGCGGCGATCGCCTCGTCGACGACCTTCTTCTTGGGCGCGTTGTCGACCTCCTGGAAGAGCCAGACGCGCAGGGTGCCGCTCTTCTCGTCGGTCGCGGCCTTGCCGTCGGAGGTCTGCGGGGCGCAGCCGGCGACGGCGAGTCCGGCGAGGACGAGGGCGGTGATGGGGAAGGCAGGAAGCTTCATGGCGGGTCCCCTCCGAGGGTGTTGCAACATACGCAACGTGCGTTTCGTGCTGCACAACACGCGTGAGGTTAGGGGCGGACCAACTCCCGGACAAGTGGTCTCAACCACTCTGTGACCGGCCGACGCACCCCGTGCAACGCCCCACCGCCACACCCCCACTTGCCCCCGGACACGCGAACGGCCCCCGGCGCCCGCACCGAAGTGCGCGCACCGGGGGCCGTCCCGACGACAGGACCCGCCCTGGACCGTCCCTCGAGGGACCGTCTCCCAGGGCCGTCCGACCTACTTCTTGTCCTTGCCGCCCTTGTCCTTGTCGCCACCACCGGCGCCCATGGATTCGTAGATCTCCTTGCACATGGGACAGACCGGGTACTTCTTGGGGTCACGCCCCGGAACCCAGACCTTCCCGCACAGCGCCACCACGGGAGTGCCGTCGAGGGCGCTCGCCATGATCTTGTCCTTCTGGACGTAGTGGGCGTAGCGCTCGTGGTCGCCGTCACCGTGGGACACCTGCGGCGTCGGCTCGACGAGGGTTCCCGTTCCTGCCCCGCGCTCGGGCTCGAGAGTGCTCATGGGAACCAAGGGTAATCAACCGCCCGCCATGGAGGCGACAGGGCTTGCATAACGGACATCGAACTGTTCGACACTCCGCCCGCGTCCAGCCACCCTCGGATTCGAGGAGGCAGGGGCCGCTGATGGGGCCCCGCTTCGCCACAGATCCAGACCTCGGGCCCGGATGTTGCGGGAGCCGTTCCGATCCGCGTGATCAACGAATCCGCAGGATCGGCAGACGAACCGGGCCTGAGAGACCCTGTTCGCCCTGTCGACGTGGCCACACTCGGCACAGGTGCGGGAGGTGTACGCCGGATCCACGTACACCACCGGCACCCCGGCACGGCGCGCCTTGTACGCGATGAACCCTCCGAGCTGAGCGAAGGCCCAGGAGTGGAACGTGGCCCGTTGGGGCCTGCGAAGCCGTACCCGCTCGCGGATGCCCGTGAGGTCCTCCAGGGCGATCCCACGACCGGTGCGTTCAGCCTCGGCCACGATCCTCTTCGCGATCTTGTGGTTGACGTCCTTCGATCGCCGCGCTTCCTTGCGCCGGCGACGGCGTGCGCGACGCTTGGCAGACTTCGTGTTCTTTCGCCGGAGCTTCTGCCTCAGCCGACGATCGCGGGCACGCAGGCGGTTCAACTGCCGCCCGGCCATGACCTCGCCGTCCGACGTGGTGGCGATGTTCACGATCCCCAGGTCCACACCGAGGAAGTCGCCCGGCTGGTCGTTGAGCTCGGCTTCGGGCACCTCGCATGTGGCGACCAGGAACCAGGCTCCGTCCCGACAGAGCAGGTCCGACTCACCTCTGCGATACAGGGCCAGCTTCCGCAACTGAGCGGGGCTCCCCGAGAACGCGACGTTCCTCAGCCGCCCGCCGATGGCCCAGATGGACACGGTGCCCTCGTCGATCCGCCAGGACAGCATGCGGTCGTCGTACGGCTGAGCCCCATCAGGGCGGAAGCCGATCGGCCGCTGCGTGGCCTGAAGGTAGCGCCGCGATGCGCGATGCCCAAGGTTGCCGACGCGCGCGCTCGCCCGCAGCGCCGCATACGCGTCGCACGTCTTCTTGATGACGTGCTGGGCAGCCTGCGCGCCCAGCCCCCACCGATCCTTCACCTGCGCGTAGGCATGCTTGCGCAGCGAGAAGTTCTTGAACTCCCCCGTCTCGAAAGCGATCTTCCCGACCCAGGACGCAGCTTCATTGCAGGCATGCAGAGTCGCCGCGAGCGCCAGCCGCTGCTCGGGCGTCGGGTCCAGCTTGACCTGCACTGTCACCTTCATCGGCGATCACGCTAGCCATCGACTCGCACACCTGGACCAGATTCGTTCAAGCACCCCACATCCAGCGACTTCCCGCTCACACGTTCGCATCGCCACGGAAAGGTCATCGGGTCAGTTGAGCGAAGGGTCGTCCGGGTACGTCGCGACGATCGCGAGGTCGCTGCGTTGGCGGCGCAGGACGTCGCGCCAGAGGGATTCCGGGCGTGGGGAGGAGACGTCGCCGGGTTCGGACTCGACCACGTACCAGGCGCCGTCGCCCAGCTCCGTCTCCAGTTGGCCCGGGCCCCAGCCCGCGTAGCCGGCGAAGATCCGCAGGGAGCCGAGGGCCGGGCCGAGGAGTTCGGGCGGGGTCTCCAGGTCGACCAGACCGATCGCGCCGAAGACCCGGCGCCAGCCCAGCGGGCCCTCGTCGCCGGGGATCACCGCCACGCCGAGCGCCGCGTCCAGGGAGACGGGCCCGCCCTGGAAGACCACGCCCGGCTCGCCCGCGAGATCGGCCCACGGGGCGAGGATGTCGCCGACCGTTATGGGCGTCGGCCTGTTGAGGACCACGCCGAGGGAGCCCTCGTCGTCGTGGTCGAGGAGGAGCACCACCGCGCGGTCGAAGTTGGGGTCGGCCAGGGCGGGGGTGGCGACGAGCAGCCGTCCTGTGAGCGAGGACACCTCGGTCATGCGACACATGATCCCGCATCTTCCGGGTTCGCGGGGGCCGAAGGGCGGACTGTGGACAGACCGGCGAGCCTCGCAGTTCAGAGGGTCGCCGACGGCCTCGTACGGACACAAACGGACGGTGACGCTCCGCAAGATCGCATGAGCGGAACGTGTTGTGCCGTATTCATTACATCTGTGAGGCCCCCTTGGACTTCCAAGACGGGGGTACGCGAGCCTTACCCTTTTCCCTGGCCCCTTGCCCGACCTCTCCGGAACGCGAGATTCATGACCGGCACAGACGATGTACTGCTTGTCCACGGCGGAACCCCGCTGGAGGGCGAGATCCGCGTCCGCGGCGCGAAGAACCTCGTGCCCAAGGCGATGGTCGCCGCCCTGCTCGGCAGCGGCCCGAGCCGGCTGCGCAATGTGCCCGACATCCGTGACGTCCGCGTGGTCCGCGGACTCCTCCAGCTGCACGGGGTGACGGTCCGCCCCGGCGAGGAGCCGGGCGAGCTCGTCCTCGACCCGACGCACGTCGAGTCCGCCAACGTGGCTGACATCGATGCCCACGCCGGTTCGTCGCGGATCCCGATCCTCTTCTGCGGCCCGCTGCTGCACCGCCTCGGCCACGCCTTCATCCCGGGCCTGGGCGGCTGCGACATCGGCGGCCGGCCGATCGACTTCCACTTCGACGTGCTGCGCCAGTTCGGCGCGACGATCGAGAAGCGGGCCGACGGTCAGTACCTGGAGGCCCCGCAGCGGCTGCGCGGCACCAAGATCCGGCTGCCGTACCCCTCGGTCGGCTCGACCGAGCAGGTGCTGCTGACCGCCGTCCTGGCGGAGGGCGTCACCGAGCTCTCCAACGCGGCCGTGGAGCCCGAGATCGAGGACCTGATCTGCGTTCTGCAGAAGATGGGCGCGATCATCTCCATGGACACCGACCGGACCATCCGGATCACCGGTGTCGACAAGCTCGACGGCTACAACCACCGCGCGCTCCCGGACCGCCTGGAGGCGGCTTCCTGGGCGTCGGCGGCGCTGGCGACCGAGGGCAACATCTACGTCCGCGGCGCGCAGCAGCGGTCGATGATGACCTTCCTCAACACGTACCGGAAGGTGGGTGGCGCCTTCGAGATCGACGACGAGGGCATCCGCTTCTGGCACCCGGGCGGCTCGCTCAACGCGATCGCCCTGGAGACGGACGTGCACCCCGGTTTCCAGACCGACTGGCAGCAGCCGCTGGTGGTGGCCCTGACGCAGGCCGCCGGCCTCTCCATCGTCCACGAGACGGTGTACGAGTCCCGGCTCGGCTTCACCTCGGCGCTGAACCAGATGGGCGCGCACATCCAGCTGTACCGCGAGTGCCTGGGCGGCTCGGACTGCCGCTTCGGCCAGCGCAACTTCCTGCACTCGGCGGTCGTGTCGGGCCCGACGAAGCTCCAGGGCGCCGACCTGGTCATCCCGGACCTCCGCGGCGGCTTCTCGTACCTGATCGCGGCGCTCGCGGCCCAGGGCACGTCCCGGGTGCACGGCATCGACCTGATCAACCGCGGCTACGAGAACTTCATGGAGAAGCTCGTCGAGCTGGGCGCGAAGGTCGAGCTTCCGGGCAGCGCGCTCGTGTAGCGCGCGTACGAGGGCAAACAGAAGGGCGGCCACCCCCTGGAGGGGTGGCCGCCCTTCTGTCGCTTCAGGCCCGCTTCCAGGCCCTTGGCGCCTTACTTGCCCTTGGCGGCTTCCTTGAGCTTCGAGCCCGCGGAGACCTTCACGCTGTAGCCGGCCGGGATGTTGATCGGGTCGCCGGTCTGCGGGTTACGAGCGGTGCGAGCGGCACGGTGGGTGCGCTCGAAGGTCAGGAAGCCGGGGATGGTGACCTTCTCGTCGCCCTTGGCGACGATCTCGCCGACGGTCTCGGCGAGAGCGGCCAGCACGGCGTCGGCGTCCTTGCGGGTCACCTCGGCGCGGTCGGCCAGGGCGGCCACCAGCTCACTGCGGTTCATGTTGTTACTCCCGTGTTCTTCTTGCCTGTGAGGCGTGAGATCGATGCCGATGCTGCCAGGGCCCTCGGACAGTCCCCGGACCCGGGTCTGCTGACAGACCCTCGCGCCCGAATAGGCATCCTGCCCCCACCAGCGGCGGGAACGCCAATCCGGCACCCTCTGGGGTCACACGAAAAGCGCCACGGCCACTGGCATGGTGACGTTCCGTCGACTCCGCCGAAACTCTTTGGAGCCGAAGGGCCACCCTAAAGGCGGGTTTGGGACACCGCGACCCGCGACGCGCCGTAGGCGGGTGGGCAGCCCGGCGCACGGCAGGGCGGACAGCCGGGCGGACGTGGAGCCGGTCACGCCCCCACGCCGCCCCACAAGCCCCGGCCAGGGCCCCGCCGGAGCCCTTCAGAGCCCCCGTCAGGGCCCGTACCAGAGCCCCCGCCAGAGCCCCCTCAGAGCCCGTTCGACCCGTTGTCGGCGCCCGCGCCCGCCGCCTTCGCCGCGGTGCGGACGGCGCCGGCCACCGCGCCCGCGACCTTGTCGTTGAAGACCGACGGGATGATGTAGTTCGGGTTCAGCTCGCCCTCGGTGACGACGTCGGCGAGCGCCGCGGCGGCCGCCAGCATCATCTCCGTGTTGACCGTGCGGGACTGGGCGTCGAGGAGACCGCGGAAGACACCCGGGAAGACCAGCACGTTGTTGATCTGGTTGGGGAAGTCCGAGCGGCCGGTGGCCACGACGGCCGCCGTCTGACGGGCGATCGCCGGGTCCACCTCGGGGTCCGGATTCGCGAGCGCGAACACGATCGCGTCGTCCGCCATGGCGGCGACGTCGTCCGCGCCGAGCACGTTCGGGGCCGAGACGCCGATGAAGACGTCCGCGCCGACGACGGCCTGCTTGAGGGTGCCGGTGACGCCCTCGGGGTTGGTGTTGTCGGCGATCCAGCGCAGCGGGGTGCCCGGGGCGGCCTCGACCAGGTCCTCGCGGCCCGCGTGCACGACACCGTGGATGTCGGCGACGACGGCGTGCTTGACGCCCGCCGCGATGAGCAGCTTCAGGATGGCCGTACCGGCCGCGCCCGCACCGGACATGACGACCCGTACGTCACCGATGCCCTTGCCCACCACGCGCAGGGCGTTGGTGAGGGCGGCGAGGACGACGATCGCGGTGCCGTGCTGGTCGTCGTGGAAGACCGGGATGTCGAGGGCCTCGCGCAGCCGCGCCTCGATCTCGAAGCAGCGGGGCGCGGAGATGTCCTCGAGGTTGATGCCCGCGAAGCCGGGGGCGATCGCCTTGACGATCTCGACGATGGCGTCGGTGTCCTGCGTGTCCAGGCAGATCGGCCAGGCGTCGATGCCGGCGAAGCGCTTGAAGAGGGCCGCCTTGCCCTCCATGACGGGCAGCGCGGCCATCGGGCCGATGTTGCCGAGGCCGAGGACGGCGGAGCCGTCCGTCACGACTGCGACGGAGTTGCGCTTGATGGTGAGGCGGCGGGCGTCCTCGGGGTTCTCGGCGATCGCCATGCACACGCGGGCCACGCCCGGGGTGTAGATCATGGAGAGGTCGTCACGGTTGCGGATGGGGTGCTTGGACGCCATCTCGATCTTGCCGCCGAGGTGCATCAGGAACGTACGGTCGGAGACCTTGCCGAGGGTGACGCCCTCGATGGTGCGCAGCTGCGCCACGATCTCGTCGGCGTGCGCGGTGGAGGTCGCGGCGATGGTGACGTCGATCCGGAGCTTCTCGTGGCCGGAGGCGGTCACGTCGAGGCCGGTGACGGAACCGCCGTGGGACTCCACCGCCGTGGTGAGCTGGGAGACCGCGGTTCCGCTGGCGGGAACCTCCAGCCGGACCGTCATCGAGTACGAGACGCTGGGCGCCGTTGCCATGGCCGAGTTCCTCTGCTTTCCCTTAGCTTCGTTGCTACGCCGCCCGGGCTGGTCGCCCGGCGGCGCCCTCCGATCGTCGCACCTACCCGCCGGTAGCAGGTAATGCGGTCATTTCGTTTTCGGAAAGTAGTTTCCACCATACGAGAACCTGCGGGGAAACAGAAGAGGTCCGCGTCACCCGTGGGTGACGCGGACCTCTTCTGTATGTACGTACAAGATGGCACCGACCCGCCATGCTCGCCTCGCGGCAAGTGGTCCCTCTAAGGGACGAAGGTTGGGCCCGGGGGCTTGGATCGAGCCGGTGCCATAGACAGGCTAACAAACCACTCTGGTAAGTGATTCCTGCGACGCAGGTTGACCTGAAATCAGTCCCTGAGCAGGTCTGGGACCCCCGCCTCGTCCGGCACGTCGCGGGCGCCCGAGACCACCGTCAGTTGCTGGGTGGCGCGGGTCAGCGCCACGTACAGGACCCGCAGGCCGGCCGGGGACTCGTCCGCGATCTCCGCGGGCGAGACCACCACCGTGGCGTCGTACTCCAGGCCCTTCGCCTCCAGCGAGCCCAGCGCCACCACCCGGTCGCCGAGCTCGGCCAGCCAGCCCGCGGCCTGCTCGCGGCGGTTCATGGCGACCACGACGCCGACCGTGCCGTCCACCCGTTCGAGCAGCCGGCGGGCCTCCGCCCGTACGGTTTCGGCCAGATCGTCCTTGCTCGGCAGCGCCACGAACCGGGGCTCCACGCCCGTCGAGCGGACCGCGCGCGGCGACTCCTTGCCGGGCATGGCGAGGGCGAGCACCTTGGCGGCCAGTTCGGCGATCTCGGCGGGGTTGCGGTAGTTCACGGTCAGCTCGAAGCGGCGGCGCGGGCGACTGCCGAGCGCCTCGTCGCGGGCCTCCGCGGCCTCGTCCGGGCTCGACCAGGAGGACTGCGCCGGGTCGCCGACCACCGTCCAGGTCGCGGTGCGCCCGCGCCGGCCGACCATCCGCCACTGCATGGGCGTCAGGTCCTGGGCCTCGTCGACGATGACGTGCGCGTACTCGGTGCGCTCCGCCGCGAGCCGCTCGGCCCGCTCGCGCTGCGTCTCCTCCCGTACGGGCATGAGCTCCTCCAGGCCCGTCAGCTGGTCCAGCGGGTCGTACTCCCGCTTCTTGCGCGGCCTGGCCGGGGAGCCGAGGAGGGTGTGCAGCTCGTCCAGGAGCGCCACGTCGTGCACGGAGAGGCCCTCGCGGCGCAGCGAGCGGGCGAGCCGGCGGATCTCGCCCTGGTTGAGGACGCGCCGGGCCCAGCGGCCGAGGCGCTTCTCGTCGCCCATCGCGTCGAGGACCTGGCGCGGGGTCAGCTCGGGCCACCAGGCGTCGAGGAAGCCGAGGAAGGCGTCCTCGGTGGAGATGTCCTCGTCGAAGGAGGAGCGCAGCTCGGCGGCGAGCTCGGGGTCGCTGTGCCGCCCGGCCGCGCCGGACTTGGCGTACAGGGCGTCGAGCAGCAGCTTGCGGGCGCGTGGGCGCAGCAGGTTGACGGGCGCGGAGCCGCCGAGCACGTTGTGCCGGATCCGCTGGAGCTCGTCGGCCTCCAGCTCCAGACGGCGCCCGAAGGCGACGACCCGGAGGCGGCTGGGCGTGCCGACGGGCGCGGGCGCCTCCTCGTCGTCCAGGGCGAGCTGGGCCTGCGGCGCGGGGGCCGGGCTCTCCAGGGCCCCGCGGGCGGCCTTGCGGAGCACGGCGAGCATGCGGGAGGAGCCCTTGACGCGGGCGACGGCCGGTTCGTCGTACGTGGTGGCCTCCGCGCCGTCCACGAGCGAGCCGAGCGCGCGGATGGCGACCTGCCCCTCCTCGCCGAGTGAGGGCAGCACGCCCTCGGTGTACGAGACGAGCAGCGGCGTCGGGGAGACGATCAGGATGCCGCCCGCGTACCGGCGCCGGTCCTGGTAGAGCAGGTAGGCCGCCCGGTGCAGGGCGACCGCCGTCTTGCCGGTGCCCGGGCCGCCCTCGACGTACGTGACGGAGGCGGCGGGCGCGCGGATGACCAGGTCCTGCTCGGCCTGGATGGAGGAGACGATGTCGCGCATGGTGTGGCTGCGGGCCTGGCCGAGCGCGGCCATCAGGGCGCCGTCGCCGATCACCGGCAGCGCGTTCCCGTCGAGGGTCGCCGTCAGCTCCGGGCGCATGAGGTCGTCCTCGACGCCGAGGACCTTGCGGCCCTTGGAGCGGATGACCCGGCGCCGCACCACGCGGCCGGGGTCGACCGGCGTGGAGCGGTAGAAGGGCGCGGCGGCCGGGGCCCGCCAGTCGATGACGAGCGGGGCGTAGTCGGAGTCCAGGACGCCGATCCGGCCGATGTGGAGGGTCTCGCCGATCTCGGCCGTGTTGTCCGGCCGCACGGCGTCCTCGGCGGGCTCCACGGAGGTGTACGCGCCGTCGGGGCCCTTCTTGCCGTCCTTGCCGTACAGCAGGTCGATCCGGCCGAAGAGGAAGTCCTCGAACTCGTTGTTGAGCCGGTTGAGGTGCACACCGGCCCGGAACACCTGGGCGTCCCGCTCCGCGAGCGCGCCGGGGGTGCCGACCTGGCCGCGTTTGGCGGCGTCGTTCATCAGGAACTCCGCCTCGTGGATCTTCTCCTCGAGGCGGCGGTAGACCTTGTCCAGATGTTCCTGCTCGACACCGATCTCACGGTCCCGGACCGTGTCGGTGGCGTCCATGGCGGCGTCCATGGCCTCCACGGCTTCCTGCGCGGCCACTGAGGCCCCCTTCTGACGTGCTGGGCAGCCGTCGAGCGTACGCCACAGGGGGGCAAAATGTCAGGCCTCGACCTCCACGAGGCGTTCGCCGTCGAAGGTCCGTACTTCGAAGTGGTCGATGTCGGCACGGTCCATGGCCGCGCCGCCGTGGACGTAGAGCGGGTTCTTGGCGGACTCCTGGGTGGCGCCGGGTATGCCGTACCCCCACTTCGGCACGCCCCAGGAGGTCACGACCTCCTCCTCGCCGCTCTTGGAGACGGCGACGAGCCGGCACTTCAGGGGGCCCTTGACGTTCTTGAGCTCCAGGACCGTGTGGGTGCCCCAGCCCTTCTTCTCCAGGCCGACGGTGGCGCTGACCTTGGTCTTCGGGTCGGTGGCCTGGATCTTCTCCTCCATGTGGTTGAAGAAGGCGTCCTCGGCGGGGCTGGTGGGGTGCGGTTCGATCGCCACGTGGTCCGTACCGCCGTCGGAGGTGGCGACGACGGCGACGGCGGGACCGCCGACGACCAGGATCGCGGCGGCCGCGACGAGGTAGAAGGAGCGGCGGCGCGAGCGGGCGCGCTTGGCACCGACCTCGTCGATGAGCCGGTCGAGCAGCTCGGGCGCGGGAGCGACGGCGATCGGGGCCGACTTCGCGTGACCGCGCCGCGGGCGGGGCAGGGGCGGGCCGGGCACCGCGGTCGGCGCGGACGGCGGCCGGGGCGCGAAGGCGTCGAAGACGTCCTCGGCGTACGGGTCGGACGCCCCCGGCGGGCGGGGCGCGCGCCGGGCGGCCTCGTCGTCCGCCAGCATGGCGAGCATCGGCTCCATTCCGGCGAACTCCTCCATGTGCGCGGCGCACACATCGCAGTCCACCAGGTGCGCCTCGAAGGCGGCGGCGTCGACGTCGTCCAGGATGCCCAGCACGTACGCGCCCGCCGCGTCGTGCGGCGGTGTCATGTCGTTGCTCATGCCGATACCCCCCTCTCCTCCAGCGCGAGCTTCATCGAACGCAGTGCGTAGAAAACCCGGGAACGCACGGTCCCTGCGGGTATGCCGAGAGTCTCGGCCGCCTCGTTGACCGTACGCCCCTTGAAGTAGGTCTCGACCAGTACTTCCCGGTGGGCGGGGGTCAGATCCTCGAGCGCGTCAGAGAGCGTCATCAGCCACAGAGCCTTGTCGATCTCGTCCTCCGCGGGCAGGACCTCGAGCGGTGACGGATCGACCTCCTGCGGCCGGGCCTGCCGGCTGCGGTGACCGTCGATGACGATGCGCCGGGCAACCGTCACCAGCCAAGGTCGAACGGAGCCGGTCGCCCGGTTGAGCGCGCCGGCGTTCTTCCAGGCACGGATGAGCGTCTCCTGCACGACGTCCTCGGCACGCTGGCGGTCGCCGGCGACGAGACGGAGTACGTAGGCGAGCAGGGGACCGGCATGTTCGCGGTAAAGAGCACGCATCAACTCCTCGTCGGGGACGTCGGGGCTGACCCGCGACGTCTCGCTGCGATGCCGGGCCCGATGCGGACGTTCATCGGCCACGGCCGCATCCTTGCGCACCTGAACCTCCCCGGTCGAGTCCCTCTTGTCGTGCAGGGGTACGGAGCGGGGTGCGGGTTCGACTCAACGGCGCGCGAAGTTTTTTTCGGGAGGTCGCGCGGGGCGCTCAGGCGGGTGCATCGGCCCGCCGGGCTGCCCGATGCCGGGCAACGCGCTCGCGGTTGCCGCAGGCCTCGCTGGAGCACCAGCGGCGGCGGCGCCCGCGCGAGGTGTCGAGGTAGCAGCGGCGGCAGTCGTCGCGCTCGCAACGGCGCAGCAGGGCGCGGGCGGTCGGGTCGGTGAGCAGGTCGACGGCGTCCCTGGCGACGGCGGCGAGCAGGGCCCGGCAGTCGGGTTCGGCGTCCAGGGCCCGTACGAGCCCGCCGGTTTCGGTGCGTACGGCGCGGGGCGCGGGCGGCGCGGAGGCGGCGGCGAGCACGTTGAGCCGCTCCAGGGCCCGGTCGGCGGCGCGCCGGCCGTCGAGCTGGGCGTGCGCCAGCTCGCCGACGCAGTCGCGCAGTTCGCGGAAGCGCACGACCCAGACGACGTCGATCCCGCGGAGCGGGGTGGCGGCGGGGACGAGTCCGGTGGTCCGCAGGAAGTGGTCGAGCGCCCGGGGATCACGGAGCGGTTGGGCGGCCAGGTCCAGGCTGATCCGGCCGGAGTCGAACCGTACGGTCATGCCCCTGTCACCACCTCACGATCGGAAGCAGTCGTCCCGACCAGAGTGCCCAGCCGGGGCGGGTCCGGCTAGCCCTGTGGCGGGGACTCGTCGTGGAGGATCCGTTGGAAGAGGTGGTGATCGCGCCACTCCCCGTCGATGTGCAGATAGCGGGGCGCCGTCCCGATCCGCTCGAACCCGCTCTTGGCGAGGACGCGTTGGGAGGCGTGGTTGGCGAGGACCGTGCCGGCCTCGATCCGGTGCAGGCCGAGCTCCTCGCGGGCCGCCCGGCATACCTCCTCGACGAGCCGGGTGGCGAGGCCCTGCCCGGTGCACCGGGCGTCGACCCAGTAACCGAGGGAGGCGCTGCGGAAGGGCCCGAGGGCGATCCCGGAGAGCGTGGCGGCGGCGACGATCTCGTCCCCGTCCACCGCGAACCACCGCCGCCCACCGTCCCCGAGCCGCGCCGCCTGCCCCTCGGCGGTGTAGTACGCCTCGCTCCGGTACGGCTCCCAGGGCCGCATGTGCGCGCGGTTGCGCGACAGCGCGGCCGCGAGGGCGGGGGCGTCGGCGGCGGTGGCCGGGCGGAGGGAGATCACCGGACCACGGTAGACGCTCGCGCATGGAACCTGGACGGGCATCCATGGATCCTTTCGCCCGGGGCGACTTGACTGACGTTCATGACGAACAACAGGGGCGGTAAGGCGGCCGGGGCGGTTCTGACGGCGGCGACGGTGGCGACGGGACTGGTCGCGGGGGTGTGGTTCGCGTACGTGTGCTCGGTGATGCCGGCACTGGGGCGCGCGGACGACCGGGTCTTCGTCGAGGTGATGCGGAACGTCAACGACGTGATCCAGAACCCGGTCTTCTTCACCCCGTTCTTCGGGGCGCTGATCCTGACGGCGGTGGCGGCGTGGCAGCTGCGCGGAACGGCTGCGAAGGGCTGGGTGCTCGCGGCGCTGGTCCTCTACGCGGCCGTGTTCGTGGTCACCTCTGCGGTGAACGTCCCGCTCAACGACGCCCTCGCGGCGGCCACCGATCCGGTGCGGGCCCGCGCGGAGTTCGAGTCCCCGTGGGTGGCCTGGAACCTCGTCCGGGCGGTCCTGACGACGGCGGGTTTCGCCTGCCTGCTGCGGGCGCTTTCGGTCAGGGGACGCTGACGGTGCGCCGCGCCCCCGCCCTACCCCTACCCGTCGTACTTCGTCTCCGCCACCGGGTCCACGGCCAGCCGGTAGCCGCGCTTGACGACCGTCTGGATCAGCTTCGGGGTGCCGAGGGCCGTGCGGAGCCGGGCCATCGCCGTCTCCACCGCGTGCTCGTCCCGGCCCGCGCCGGGCAGGGCGCGGAGCAGGTCGGGGCGGGAGACCACCCAGCCGGGGCGCCGGGCCAGGGCCGCGAGCAGGGCCATCCCGGCCGGCGGGACCGGGCGCAGCAGGCCGTCGACGAGGACCGCGTGGCCGCGGATCTCGATCCGGTGCCCGGCCACCGGCAGGCTGCGCGCCCGGGCGGGCAGTTCCTGGCAGAGCACCTGGACCAGCGGGCCGAGCCGGAAGCGCTCCGGCTGGAGGGTGTCGATGCCGTGCGCCTGGAGCGGCAGCGCGGTCACCGGCCCCACGCACACGGCGAGCACGTCGTGCCGCAGCGCTTCGAGGAGTTCGGGCAGCGCGCCCCGGTGCTCCGCCCGGGACAGCAGCGAGGCCGCGGCGGGCGCGCTGGTGAAGGTCACCGCGTCGAGCGCGCCCGTCAGGACCCCGTCCAGGAGCCGGTCGAGGGGGCCGATGTCCTCGGGCGGCATCCACCGGTAGACCGGTACGCCGACGACCTCCGCGCCGCCCGCCGTCAGGGCCTCCACGAACCCCGGCAGCGGCTCCCCGTGCAACTGGAGCGCGATCCGCCGCCCGGCCACCCCCTCGGCGAGCAGCCGGTCGAGGACCTCGGCCATGGACTCGGACGACGGCGACCACGACTCGGTGAGCCCCGCCGCCCGGACCGCGCCCTTGACCTTGGGGCCGCGGGCGAGCAGCTCCACGCCCCGTAGGCAGTCGAGGAGTTCCTCGCCGTGGCCCCAGCCGTCGGCGGCCTCGACCCAGCCCCGGAAGCCGATCGCCGTCGTGGCGACGACGACGTCCGGGGCGTGGTCGATGAGTTCCTTGGTCGCGGCGAGCAGTTCCGTGTCGTCCGCGAGCGGCACGATCCGCAGCGCGGGGCCGTGTGTCACGGCCGCGCCCCGGCGGCGCAGCAGCGCGCCGAGTTCGTCCGCGCGCCGTGCCGCGGTGACCCCCACGGTGAACCCCGCGAGGGGTCCCTGCTCTTGCTCGTCCATGAGAGCCGAGCCTGACGGCGATGCGTGACGGATGCGGTTCACCTGGATTTCCTGCCCGTTACGGACCACTGGAGGGCTCACACCTCGGCGTAACCGGGCTGCCGGGCCTTGTCCCTGGCACCGTCGCCCGCCTCGACGCCCTCGGCCGTGTCCGGTACGACCGCCGGCCGGCGAAGGTATACCGCCCAGGTCACGACCATGCAGGCCGCGTAGAAGAGCAGGAAGGCGACGAACGCGGCGGTGCCGGTGCCCGCGGTCTGGAAGGACTGCCGGAAGGCCAGGTTGATCCCGAGCCCGCCGAGCGCTCCCACGGCCCCGATCAGCCCCATGGCGGCCCCGGAGAGCCTGCGGCCGTACGCCTCCGCCGCCTCGCCCGACAGGCCCCGGCGGTGCCCCTGCGCGAGGAAGATCGCGGGGATCATCTTGTACGTGGAGCCGTTGCCGAGGCCGCTGAGGACGAAGAGCCCGATGAAGCCGACGAGGAAGACGGTGAGGGACTCGACCACCGAGGCGTAGACCACGACCCCGGTCGACGCGGCCATCGCGGCGAAGGTCCACAGCGTGATGCGGGCGCCGCCGTACCGGTCGGCGAGGGAGCCGCCGACGGGCCGGATCAGCGAGCCGAGGAGCGGGCCGATGAAGGTGAGCGAGGCGGCCTGGAGCGGGGTGCGCCCGAACTGGGTCTGCAGGACCAGCCCGAAGGCGAAGCTGTAGCCGATGAAGGAGCCGAAGGTGCCGATGTAGAGGAAGGCCATGATCCAGGTGTGGCCGGCCCGCACGGCCTCCTTCGCGGCGCCGGTGTCGTTCTTCACCGGGGCGAGGTTGTCCATGAAGAGCGCCGCGCACAGGGCGGCGACGACGATCAGCGGGATGTAGACGCCGAGGACGATCCGCGGGTGCAGCGCGCCGGCGGTGCCGATGACGAGCAGGCCGACGAGCTGGACGACGGGGACGCCGATGTTCCCGCCGCCCGCGTTGAGCCCGAGCGCCCAGCCCTTCTTCCGGAGCGGGAAGAAGGCGTTGATGTTGGTCATGGAGGAGGCGAAGTTGCCGCCGCCGACCCCGGTGAGCGCGGCGACCAGCAGGAAGGTGCCGTACGAGGTGCCTGGCTCCATCACCGCGTAGGCGACGCCCGTCGGCAGCAGGAGCAGCAGCGCGCTGACGATCGTCCAGTTCCGGCCGCCGAAGCGGGCGACGGCGAAGGTGTACGGGACGCGGATCAGCGCCCCGACGAAGGTCGCGGTCGCGATCAGGAAGAACTTGCCCGCAGGGTCGATCCCGTACTGCGGCCCCATGAAGAGGACCATCACGGACCACAGGCTCCAGATGGAGAACCCGATGTGCTCGGAGAGCACGGAGAAGATCAGATTGCGCCGGGCGATCCGTTCTCCCTCTTCACGCCAGAAGGTCTCGTCCTCCGGCTCCCAGCGTTCGATCCACCGGCCGCCCATCACGTACCTCCACGGTGTCGGGTCCCGAGCGTCCAGATGCTCTGGACCTCTTGAGCGCTGACGCTAGGCAAGCCGCGTTTCGGCGCCGGTGGCGCGAAGTGACGGGTACGGAACCTAGCTCTCACCGGACCCGCACAACTGCTGTGAGCACCCGGGCATGACAAAGGCCCGGCGGTCGTCGTGACGACTGCCGGGCCCGTGCCCACATGGGATGAGTGGAGATGGCGGGAATCGAACCCGCGTCCAACGGTGCAGAATCAGGGCTTCTCCGTGTGCAGTCCGCTGCGATTTTCTCGGCCCCGGAGATCACGCGGACAAGTCTCCGACGGGCTCAGTCACTGTTTGATTTCCTTCTAGGCCCCGTGACCGGGCTTAGAAGTTTAGATCCCTTGATGATGCCAGGATCCGGGTCGGGATCACCCCCGGGCTGACACTTCGCAAGTCGCTACTTAGGCAGCGAGGGCGAAGGAATCGCGCTTGGTGTTGGCGATTATTGGTTGCGACATATGGTTTACGAGATCATTGCCGCTTCCTCGACACGCTTCCCCTGCTTCGACATCCGCTGTCGAAACCGATCATCCCCATGTTGATTTTTCAAAGCGCGCACCCGCTGTGAGGTGCGTGACCCATCGTACGTGACGACCGCGTACGGTTGCCAGCGACTTAACGGGGCCCTACGGGTCCTATGCGAGCTGGGCCGCCCGCTGGCGCCGCTTGGCCGCCGCGATCGCCCGGCTCGTCTCGCGGGTGTCCTGCTTCTCCCGCAGCGTCTGCCGCTTGTCGTACTCCTTCTTGCCCTTGGCGAGCGCGATCTCGACCTTGACCCGGCCGTTCAGGAAGTACAGGGCGAGGGGCACGATCGTGTGGCCCGTCTCCTGGGACTTCGACTCCAGCTTGTCGATCTCGGCGCGGTGCAGCAGCAGCTTGCGCTTCCGCTTCGCCGAGTGGTTGGTCCAGCTGCCCTGGGAGTACTCCGGTACGTGGATGTTGTGCAGCCACGCCTCGCCGCGGTCGATCTGGACGAAGCCGTCGACCAGCGACGCCCGGCCCATCCGGAGCGACTTCACCTCGGTGCCCATGAGCACCAGTCCACACTCGTAGGTGTCGATGATGTGGTAGTCGTGGCGCGCCTTCTTGTTCTGCGCGATGAGCTTGCGCTCAGGAGCCTTGTCCTGGTCCTTCTTCTTGGCAGGCTTGCCCTGCACGTTCACGAGTCCCTTAGCCATAGTGCGGCCATTTTCGCACTACGAGCCCCCTCCGAGGCCACTCAATACTGTTCTGGCCCGCTCCTCGGCCCGCTCGCCCGTGCTGTCGCTGACCACGAGGTCCGGGGTGATGCCGAGGCCGTCGACGCCGTGACCCGCCGGAGTGCGGTAGTGGCCGACGGTCAGCTCGGCGACGGAGCCGTCGGGCAGCGTGCTCGGCATCTGCACCGCGCCCTTGCCGAAGGTCCGTGAGCCGACGGTGACGGCCCGGCCGCGGTCCTTGAGGGCGCCGGTGAGCAGCTCGGCGGCGCTCATCGTGCCGCCGTCGACCAGGGCCACGACGGGCCGGGCGGTGTCGCCGCCGCTCTGCGCGTACAGCGCGCGCTGCTCGCCGTCGATGTCGTACGTGGCGACCAGACCGCCGTCGAGGAAGGCGGAGGCGGCCACGGTGGCCTCGGCGACCAGGCCGCCGGCGTTGCCCCGCAGGTCCAGGAGGACCCCGGCGCCGGCCGGGGCGGCCCGTACCGCCGCCCGTACCCGCTCGCCCACGCCCTTGGTGAAGGCGGCCACCTTGATCAGTACGACGCCGTCGTCGAGGCGCCGCACGGTGACGTCGTCGTTGGCGAGCCGGGCCCGGGTCAGGGTCTCGGTCCAGGCGGCGCGGCCGCGCTCGACGCCGAGGGCGACGGTGGAACCGGCCCGGCCGGCGCCGTCGCCGCGCAGCAGGGCGACGACCTCGGAGACGGAGAGCCCGGCCAGGGAGCGCCCGTCGACGGTGACGAGCCGGTCGCCGGCGCGCAGCCCGGCCTTGGCGGCGGGTCCGCCGGCGTGGACGCGGGAGATCTCGATCCTCTCCACCCCCGCCTTGCGCGCGGAGAGCCCGACGCCGGTGTACGAGCCGTCGAGGGCCTGTGCGAACTCCTCGAACTCGGCCTTGCCGTAGACCGCGCCCCAGCGGTCGCCGCTGCGGCTGACGAACTCCTCGGCGGCCTGCTTGCCGGACTTCCCGTCGGCCATCGCCTCGGCGGCGGCGCGGGAGAGGTCGGCCGGGTCGACGGTGTCCCGGTCACGGGCGGGCGCGGCCTGCGGGGCGCGCTTGAGGGCGATGGGCTCCTGCCGCGGCAGGGCCCCGGTGGCCGCGGCCGTCGCGAGCACTCCGGCGAAGACCAGCGTCAGGGCGGCCCCGCGCAGAACTCCGCGGGGCCGCGGACTGGGGTCGGGGCCGGTAGGCATGGCGCTCACTCTAGGACAAAGCAATGGCGCCGTACGGTGGTTGACCGTACGGCGCCAAGGGTGTCTGAGGGGTCCTTGTCACACCTTCAGGTACTTGCGCAGCGCCACGAAGGCCGCAAGGGCGGGCATCAGCAGGCCGATGGCGATGACGAGCGGCAGCTTGGCCAGGACGGCGTCCCAGCCGATGAAGTTGACGAGCTGCATCTTGTCGGCGAGGGCGATGCCGTGGTCGATGAGGAAGTACCGGCCGACCAGGAGCATGACGCAGGCGACGGCGCCGCCGAGGAGTCCGGCGAAGGCGGCCTCCATGATGAACGGCATCTGGATGTAGAAGCTGGAGGCGCCGACCAGCCGCATGATGCCGGTCTCGCGCCGCCGGCTGAAGGCGGAGACGCGCACCGTGTTGACGATCAGCATCAGCGCGATGACGAGCATCAGCCCCATGATGCCGAGGGCGGCGATGTTCATGCCGTTCATCAGGTCGAAGAGGTTCTGCAGGATGTTGCGCTGGTCCTGCACGGACTCCACGCCGTCCCGGCCGGCGAAGGCGGTGGCGACGACCTTGTACTTCTCCGGGTCGTGCAGCTTGACCCGGAACGACTCCTGCATCTGGTCGGGCGTGATGACCGAGGCGATGGCGGTGTCGCTGTACTGCTCCTTGTAGTGCTTGTAGGCCTCGTCGGTCGTCTCGTGGTGGACGGACTCGACGATGTCCATCTTCTTCAGATCGGCCTGGATCTGCTCCTTCTGCTGCGCGGTCACCGCACCCTTGGCGCACTTGGTGGAGGCGGCCGCGTCATTCTTGTTGCAGAGGAAGATGGAGACGTTGACCTTGTCGTACCAGTAGTCCTTCATCGTGCTGACCTGCTCGCGCATGAGCAGCGCACCGCCGAAGAGGGCGAGCGAGAGGGCCACGGAGACGATGACGGCGAAGGTCATCGTGAGATTGCGGCGAAGGCCGACGCCGATCTCGGAGAGCACGAACTGAGCGCGCATGGTGATCTATCCCCTACCTGCTCAGTGCTGGTATCCGTAGACGCCGCGCGCCTGGTCGCGGACGAGGCGGCCCTTTTCGAGCTCGATGACGCGCTTGCGCATCTGGTCGACGATGTTCTGGTCGTGGGTCGCCATGACGACGGTGGTCCCTGTCCTGTTGATCCGGTCGAGCAGCTTCATGATGCCGACGGAGGTCTGCGGGTCGAGGTTGCCGGTGGGCTCGTCCGCGATCAGCAGCATGGGCCGGTTCACGAAGGCCCGGGCGATGGCGACGCGCTGCTGCTCACCACCGGAGAGCTCGCCGGGCATCCGGTCCTCCTTGCCGCCGAGGCCGACGAGGTCGAGGACCTGGGGCACGGCCTTGCGGATCTCGCCGCGCGGCTTGCCGATGACCTCCTGGGCGAAGGCGACGTTCTCGGCGACGGTCTTGTTGGGCAGCAGCCGGAAGTCCTGGAAGACGGTCCCGAGCTGGCGCCGCATGTGGGGCACCTTCCAATTGGAGAGCCGGGCGAGGTCCTTGCCGAGGACATGCACCTGGCCGTGGCTGCAGCGCTCCTCGCGCAGGATCAGCCGGAGAAAAGTCGACTTTCCGGAGCCGGAGGAACCGACGAGGAAGACGAACTCCCCCTTCTCGATCTCCAGGGATACATCCCGGAGCGCGGGGCGGTTCTGCTTCGGATAGGACTTGGAGACGTTGTCGAATCGGATCACGGATGCACCACGGTCGGCCGGGAGTAGGTGTGCGCGACCTTACGCGACCGGGGATGGCCCGCGCAGTCGCGGTCCCGGCTTGCGTGCTTTATCCTTTTCGCCCTCCGGGGCGGAAGCGATGCGATCCGGGTGTAATCCGACGGGGCGCGCCGAAACGCGTCGGAGCTGGCACAGTGGTAGGGGGAACGCTCGGGTGCCACCGGGCGTTGTCCTTGGTGTGAAACCCCGTGTGGACCGCTGTGCGGGAGGAGGAGAGCGCATGACGTATGACCGACTGGTGTGCGCCAACTGCGCGGCCCCCGTCGCGGAGGGTCGCTGCCCCGTCTGCCGCGCGAACCGGGAGCGGCTTGACCCGTCGACGGGCCTGACCCCTGCGATGGTGCTGGCCCTCGTGATCGCCCTGCTGGCGACGATGGCCCTGTTGGCGGCGCTGCAGGCGGCGTAGGCCCCGCACGCGAGCCGGAACGTGAGAGAGGGCCGGGGGTGACCCCCCGGCCCTCTCGTACGCTCTACGCGCCTTCGCGCTGACTTACCCGCGCCGACGCGCTACCGCCCGTCGTCTCAGACGGCGGCGCGGCCGCCACCGACCAGACGCGGCAGCATGCGGAAGCCGATGCCACCGGCGATCATGGTCGCGGCACCGATGAGCAGGAACGAGGTCTCGGCGGCGCCGGTCTCAGCCAGCTCCTCCTTGGCCTTGCCCTGCTCGACGGGCTGCGAGCCGGCGTTGTCGGTGTCGGGGTTGTTGCTCACGCACTCGGCGCCATCGAGGTCGACGGTGCAGGTGCCGGCGCCACCGTTGGTGGAGGTGCTGCCACCGTTGTCGGCGCTGCCGTTGCCGCCGTTGCCGCCGTTCCCGTTCCCGGCGTTGCCACCGTTCCCGTTCCCGCCGTTGCCGTTCCCGGCGTTGCCACCGTTCCCGTTCCCGCCGTTGCCGTTACCGGCGTTGCCACCGTTGCCGCCGTTGCCGGCACCGCCGTCGTTGCCACCGTTACCGGCGCCACCGTCGTTGCCACCATTGCCGGCACCGCCGTCGTTACCGCCATTGCCGGCACCGCCGTCGTTGCCACCGTTACCGGCGCCACCGTCGTTACCGCCATTGCCGGCGCCACCGTCGTTGCCACCGTTACCGGCACCGCCGTCGTTACCGCCATTGCCGGCACCGCCGTCGTTGCCACCGTTACCGGCGCCACCGTCGTTACCGCCATTGCCGGCACCACCGTCGTTGCCACCGTTACCGGCGCCACCGTCGTTACCGCCATTGCCGGCACCGCCGTCGTTGCCACCGTTACCGGCGCCACCGTCGTTGCCACCGTTACCGGCACCGCCGTCGTTACCGCCGTTGCCGGCACCGCCGTCGTTGCCACCGTTACCGGCGCCACCGTCAACGCCGCCATCGACGCCGCCGTCAACGCCGCCGTCGACGCCACCATCAAGGCCCTCGACGCCGGCCTTGACCTCGACCGTGCCGTCGTTGACCTCGGCCCCGAAGGACACACCAACGGCGGAAGCGGCACCGGCCGCGGTGAGCGACGCGCCGGCCGCGATCACCGCGCCGGCCGCTATACGCGCTACGCGGATCCGCGTCTTCTTGGTCATCTGGCTGCTACCCCCAGTAGCTCATCTCGTCATTGGAGCAGCGCTCGGGGCCTCGGGCACCGGGAGCGGCGTGTCACTCAACCGGCCCCCGTTTCACACACGCCCCAGAGATACGCATGCAACCTGTCACCCTTCCGAGTTTCCGCATACGCGTCAAGGTCGTTGCGCGTGCGATGCCCGAAAGATCACCAGTTGCCCAGCATGCGGGGATGCAACTGTGACGTAAACGTGGAACTACCGTCCCTCCAAGGCCAGTTCCCATGTCGACAAAGCGTCAGGATCGCCCCTCAGGCACTTGCGCCCGCGAACGGCTCACCCGCACGAACGGGCCCCACTCGTGGTCGAGTGGGGCCCGTCGCGTGGTGGGACAGAAAGCTGGAGGCTACTTCTCCTGCTGCTTGCGCCAGCGGATGCCCGCTTCCAGGAAGCCGTCGATCTCGCCGTCGAGGACCGCCTGCGGGTTGCCGACCTCGTGCTCCGTGCGGAGGTCCTTGACCATCTGGTACGGGTGCAGGACGTACGAGCGCATCTGGTTGCCCCAGGAGCTGCCGCTGTCCTTGAGGGCGTCCATCTTGGCGCGCTCCTCCTGGCGCTGGCGCTCGAGGAGCTTGGCCTGGAGGACGTTCATGGCGCTCGCCTTGTTCTGGATCTGGGAGCGCTCGTTCTGGCAGGAGACCACGATGCCGGTCGGGATGTGCGTGATGCGCACCGCCGAGTCGGTCGTGTTGACGCCCTGGCCGCCGGGGCCCGACGCGCGGTAGACGTCCACGCGCAGGTCGGACTCGTCGATCTCGACGTGGTCCGAGGACTCGACGACCGGGAGGATCTCGACGCCCGCGAACGAGGTCTGGCGGCGACCCTGGTTGTCGAACGGCGAGATGCGCACCAGTCGGTGCGTGCCCTGCTCGACCGAGAGCGTGCCGTACGCGTACGGGGCCTTGACCACGAACGTGGTCGACTTGATGCCGGCCTCTTCCGCGTACGAGGTCTCGTAGACCTCGGTGCCGTAGCCGTGCCGCTCGGCCCAGCGCAGGTACATGCGCTGGAGCTGCTCCGCGAAGTCGGCGGCGTCGACGCCGCCCGCCTCGGCGCGGATGTTGACCAGCGCCTCGCGCTCGTCGTACTCGCCGGAGAGGAGCGTACGGACTTCCATCTCGTCCAGCGCCTTGCGGACGGAGACCAGCTCCGTCTCCGCCTCGACGCGGGTGTCCGGGTCGTCCATCTCCTCGGCGAGCTCGAAGAGCACCCCGAGGTCGTCGATCCGGCCACGCAGGGCCTCGGCCTTGCGGACCTCGGCCTGGAGGTGCGAAAGCTTGCTGGTGATCTTCTGCGCCGCCTCCGGGTCGTCCCACAGGGACGGGGCCGCGGCCTGCTCTTCGAGCACGGCGATGTCGGCCCTCAGCTTTTCGAGGTCCAGGACGGCCTCGATCGACCCCATGGTCGAGGAGAGGGACTTCAGCTCTTCGGATACATCGACGACTGCCACGCGTCCAGCGTAACGGCTCGCCGCGAATCCCCCGCCCCCCAGGCCACGACGGGCCCCGGTGGGCCCCCGTGGGCCCAGACAGGCCCTAGGGCTGCGTCGACGTCTTCGAGTCCTGCGGGGGTACGTCCGACTCCTCCGCGGTCGCCAGGTAGCCGCCCACCCCCACCGCTCCCGCGACCAGGAGCGCCGCGACGGCGAGGGTGATCCGGCGCTTGCGGACCGTCTCCGCCTTGTGGCGGGCCGAGCCCGGGCGCCGGGCGCCCGCCGAGCGCGGGGCGCGGGCCGTGCCCAGGGGGCCGCCCGCCAGCTCGTCGGGGGCGGGGACGCGCATGGAGGTGTGGGTGTCCCGGTTGGAGTCGGGGGACGCGCCCGGGACCAGGGGCACGGCGGCCCGGCGCGGGGCGGCCGTCCCGGAGGGCGTGCCCGCCCCGCCCGCACTCGCGCCCGTCGGGTACGGGTCGTCCTCGCGCGGCTCCTGCGCCTGCTGCTCGGCGTCGTCGGGCTCGTCCACGTCCAGCGGCGGCAGCCCCTTGAGCAGCGGCAGGCACTCCCGCAGCCGGCTGCCCAGCTCCGAGGCGCGCAGCCGGGACGCCGGGGCCTTGGCCAGGCACTGGACGATGAGCTGCCACAGCTCCTCGGGGATGCCCGGCAGTGGGACGACCGTCTCCGTGACGTGGCGGCGCAGCACCGCGCCCGGGTGGCCGCCGCCGAAGGGCGTGAAGCCGGCCAGGAGCTCGTACAGGACGGTCGCGAGGGCGTAGATGTCGACGGCGGCGCGCGGCGGCAGGCCTTCGACGATCTCCGGGGCGAGGTAGTCCGGCGTGCCGATGATCCGCGTCGCCTTGGTGCGGCCGGGCGTGTCGATGAGCTTGGCGACGCCGAAGTCGGTGAGGAGCGCGGGGTGGGCGCCGCCGGGGCCGAGCGGGCCCTCCATGTCGAGCAGGATGTTCTCGGGCTTGACGTCCCGGTGGACGACGCCGGCCTTGTGCGCGGCGGCGAGGCCGTCCGCGACGTCGGCGATGATCGCGACGGCCGCCTCGGGGGCGAGCCTGCGCTCGCGGTCGAGCCGGGTGCGCAGGTCCGTGCCGCGGACCAGGTCCATCACGAGCGCCAGGTCGTTGCCGTCGACGACGAGGTCGCGGACGGCGACCACCCGGGGGTGGTCGAGCCCGAGCAGGGCGGTGCGTTCCTGGACGAAGCGGCCGACGAGCTCCTGGTCCGAGGCCAGGTCCTCGCGCAGCAGCTTGATGGCGACGGGGCCCTCCGGGCCCTCGCCGAGCCACACCGTGCCGGCGCTGCCCCGACCGAGGATCTGGTGGGCCGTGTAGCGGCTGCCGATATTGCGTGCCAAGACTGCTCCCTCAGCGGCTGGCGGACGCGTCAAAGTTACGCGTCCGCAGCCGCTGGTCGTCACTTCCGAAGCGAAATCACCCCTCGGAAGTCGATAAATCGGCAGACTTACTGCCCCGTACCGCCGGTAGTGGTACCGCTGGTGCTCCCGCTTCCGGAGTCCGCGAGCTCGGAGACCCAGTCGGTGAAGGACGAGATTCCGTCCCCGATGGCCTGCCAGTAGCTCTTGCCCTCGGCGATCCAGCTCTGGAGCGGGGTCAGCTCCCAGATGAGCCAGCCCGCGACCACGAACATCAGGATCGAGAAGAGACAGCCCTTCAGACAGCCGAGGCCGGGGATCCGCATCGGGTTGGCGCCGCGCCGGCGCGGCGGACGCGGTTCGCGCGGAGCCGGCGGCTGCGGAGCCTGCGGGGCGGGCTGCTGCGGCGGGTTGTACTGCTGCTGCTGGGGCGGGTGGTACGCCTGCTGCGGCGCGGGCGCGTACTGCTGCTGCGGAGGCTGCTGCTGGTACCGGGGCTGCTGCTGGGGCTGCTGGTACGGCTGCGGGGCCTGCCGTTGCTGCTGGTGCTGCTGAGGCTGGTGCTGCGGCGGCTGCGGCTGGCGCTGCGGACGCCGACGCAGCGGGTCCTCGCTCGGGTCCAGGTACTGCATCTGCGTCTGCTCGTTGCGGTCGCGGGCGGCGGCCAGCTGGCTCTGCCAGGGGTGCGGCTGCTCCTCGTTCGCCGCGACCTGCGGCGGCTGCGACGGTACGGGCGGCATGACCGCCGTCGGGTCCGCGCCGCCCATCGGGCCGCCGCCGGGGCCGCTCGTCTGCATGACGCTCGTCGGGGCGGCGGGGTCGTACTGCCCGGCGTTGCTCGGCAGCACCTGGGTCGGGTCGGCGGCGCCGGGCATCCCAGGGACCGGCGCGGGCGCCGGGTCGGGGGCGAGCAGCGCGCCGACGCCGTCGGCGGCCTCGATCTGCGCGGGCGTGGAGTGGACGCCGATGCCGGCCGCGACCGTACGCAGGCCGCGGGCCAGGTTCTCGGCGCTCGGCCGGCGGTCGGGGTCCTTGCTCAGGCAGCGCTCTATGACCGTCCACAGCGGGGCGGGCACGGTCGACGGGCGGCGCGGCTCCTCGCTCAGGTGCCGGTGCAGGACTTCGAGGGCGGTGCCGCCGGCGAACGGGGGACGGCCGGTGACCAGCTCGTAGAGCAGGATGCCCGCGCCGTAGATGTCGACGGCGGAGGTCTGCGGGCGGCCCTCGGCGGACTCGGGCGCGACGTACGCGGGCGTGCCGACGAACTCGTGCGTCCGGGTCAGGCCCGGGGAGTCGGCGAGCCGCGCGATGCCGAAGTCGGTCAGCATCGGGTGCATCTGGCCGTGCTGCTCCGCGAGCAGCACGTTGGCGGGCTTCAGGTCGCGGTGGACGACGCCGTCGGCGTGGCTGGCGGCCAGCGCGTCGGCGATCTGCGCGGTCAGGAGCGCGGCGGCGACCGGGGTGAGCGGGCCGTTCTCGCGGATGTACCGGTGCAGGTCGGGGCCCTCGACGAGGTCCATGACCAGGGCGAGGACATCGCCCTCGACGACCAGGTCGCGGGTGCGCACGATGTTCGGGTGGGTGAGCCGGAGCAGGACGGACCGCTCGCGCAGGAAGCGCATCACGATGTCCGCGTCGTTGGCCAGCTCCTCCTTGAGGACCTTGATCGCCACGGTCTCGCCGGGCTGGCCCTGCACGGCCGCCTCGGCGCCTGCCGCCTCCCGCTGGCGGGCTCGCCAGACGGTGCCCGTGGCGCCGCGTCCGAGCGGCTCCTCGAGCAGGTACTTGCTGCCGATTGGCCGCACGTCACGCGCTCCCTGCTGATCGTGGTCCTGGGGTTCCCGGGGTTCCTGTCCTGTGTGGTGACCCGTCCGGGTGTCCGACCCACTTTAGTGCCGCCGCACGGGTCAACGGTCGACCCCTGGACGGCTGATTCCGGCATCCGACTTGTCCGAAAACAAGACGCGCAGGGGGTGCCGGTGGTTGCCGCGCACGTCCGAAGCCGTACCCAACCAGGCACTTTTAGGTCCACAGCCGACCATTCAAGATCACTTGAAGGCGACCCGCGGGCGGGTTGTCAGTGGCAGGTGCGAGGATGCACACAGCACGTCGCGTAACGGGTCGGGAGCCCCTCGCGCCGTGCCGACCTGTACCGGGCGACGCGTCCGTGCCGGGTGGGGGGAGATACGGGTGGTTCCCCTGCCGGGCACACGCGCAGAAGGGACCGCTGACGGCGATGCAGATCCGGCTGACCGTCCTCGCGCCGAACGCCGGGCACGGCGCCGGGCGCGCGTGCGACGTGCTCGTCACCGCCCCCGCGGGGACGGCCCTGGCCGCCGTGGCCTCCAATCTCGCCGCGGCCGTCTCCGGCCCGGACACCTCCCTGTCGGGCTCCACCGTGCTGTACGCGGGCCGGGAGCGGCTCGACGCGCGCCGGTGCTCGCTCGGCGAGCCCCCACTGGTCGACGGCGCGATCCTCACGCTCCACGTCCCCGGCGAGGACGACCTTCCGGCCGAGGACGCCTCGGCCCGGCTCCATGTCGTCGCGGGGCCCGACGCGGGAGGCGTGCACCTCCTGCACCGCGGACCGATCAGAATCGGCCGTTCCCTGGACGCGGACGTCCCGCTCGACGACCCGGACGTCTCCCGGGTGCACTGCACGGTCACGGTCGGGGACGACGGCCGGGTCACGGTCGCGGACCTCGGCTCCACGAACGGCACGACGCTGGACGGCACGGCGGTCGGCGACCGCCCCGTCCGGCTCGCCCCGGGCGCGCTCCTGCGCCTCGGCGAGTCCGCCCTCCGCCTGACGGGCCCGGAGGACGGCGGTACGGCCGGTGGTTCGGCCTCCCTGCGCACGGCGCCGGACGGCGAGGGCCACCTGCGCGTGGAGCTCGCGACGCCGGCGCCCCGCGACGGAGCGGCCGGCGACGGCGGCTCCGCCACCGGCTCACCGCCGCACGCACGCGTGGCCGACTCGCAGGGCGCGGGCGCGGACGCGGACGGCGAGGGCGCGGGCGAGACGCACAGCAGGATCCGGGCGACCAACCCCGAGGCCCCGGCACCGCGTGGCAGGCGCGGCGGGATAGGAGCCTGGGCCCGCCGCTTCACCGGCGCCAGGGAGGACGTCCAGGCCCCCGGCGACTCCGGTACGGACACCCACACCCGGCAGCCCGGCGGCGACCTGCTCGCAGGCCCCGCCGCGCCGAGCCCCGAGACCTGGCCGGACCCGGCGGCCGTCCTGCTCACGGCGCTCGGTCCCGGCCCCCGGCTCTGGGAGCGCGGGGCGGACCACCCCGAGGCGCTCGTCGTCCGGCTCGGCACCACCGACCGGGCCGAGCTGTCCGGCGTGCCTGTCACCGTCGGGCTGCGCGAGGCCGGCTCGCTCGGGCTCGCGGGCCCCGGCGCCCGCCTGGCCGGTCTGGCCCGCTCCGTGGTCGCGCAGCTCGCGGCCCTGCACTCCCCCGCCGACCTGGAGATCGTGCTGATCAGCGCGGACCGCGCCCGCCCCGTGGAGGAGCGGCGGCGGGCCTGGGGCTGGCTCGGCTGGCTCCCGCACCTGCGCCCGGCGCACGGCCAGGACTGCCGCCTGCTCCTCGCGTACGACCGCGATCAGGCCCAGGCCCGTACGGCGGAGCTGACCCGGCGGCTCGACGACGGACCGCTCGGCCCCGGCTGGCCGAGCGCCGACCGCGCGACGGTCGCCGAGGCAGCGGCGCGGTACGAAGGACCGGTGACGGTCGTGATCGTGGACGGCGACCCCGGTTCGGCGGCGCTGCGCGAGACCACCGCGCGGCTCGCGGGCGCGGGCCCGGCCGCCGGGATCCACCTGATCTGTCTGGCCGAGGCGCCGGCCGCGTCGCCGGTCTCCCCGGTCGCCGCGACGTACGAGAGCGCCTGCGCGGCCTCGCTCGCGTTCCGCGAGTGCGGGGCGGTCGCCCTGCTGAGCGGTGACGTGGCGACGGCGCTGCGCCTGCTGCGTACGGCAGGGGGCCGGGCCGCGGGCCACGGGACCGTGGGCGTGGTGGACGCGGTGTCGGTGGCCTGGGCGGAGCGCTTCGGCCGGGCGCTCGCCCCGTTGCGCACGGACGCCCCGGCCGCGCGGGGGCGGACGGCCGCGACGGCGCTGCCCCGGTCCGCGCGGCTCCTCGACGAGTTGGGCCTGGCCCGGGCGACGCCCGCTTCGCTCCTCGCGCGCTGGGCGGCGGCCGGGGACGGCACGGCCGTCCTGGGTGCCGGGCCGCGCGGGCCGGTCTCCGTCGACCTGACGGAGGAGGGGCCCCATCTGCTGATCGAGGGGCCCGCGGGCAGCGGACGGACGGAGCTGCTGCGCTCGATCGCGGCCTCCCTGGCGGCCGGCGGCCGCCCGGACCGGCTGGGGCTGCTCCTTGTGGACGGCGCGGGCGGTGAGCGCGGCGAGGGGCTCGCGGCGTGCACGGAGCTGCCGCACGTCACCGAGCACCTGGTGGCCTCCGACCCGGTCCGGATGCGGGAGTTCGCCCAGGCGCTGGGCGCGGAGCTGAAGCGCCGGGCGGAGATCCTGGGCGACGGGCACTTCGCGGACCGCCAGGCGGCCCGCATGATCGGCCAGCGCACGGCGAGCGCGGCGGAGTCCCTGGGCGCCGCCCGCATCCCGGACGCCCGCAAGGGCGACCTGGCCGACCGCCCGAGCAGCCGCACCCTCCGCACGGGCGAGGGCTCGGTCGGCGCCCGCCCGGGCACCGACACCCCGACCGACACCCGCACCCCACGCCCGGGCTCCGACGACCTCACGTACCGCCCGAGCGACCGGACACCCCGCCCCGGCTCGGACGACCTCACGTACCTCCCCAGCGACCGGACACCCCGCCCCGGCTCCGACGACCTCACCTACCTCCCGAGCGCGCGGACCCACCGCTCCGGGGCCGAGGACCTCGCCGACCGCCCGAGCGGCCGGACCCCGCACCCCGGCGCGGGCGCCGACGACCTCACGTACCGCCCGAGCGGCCGCACCCCCCACCCCGGGACGGACGCCCTCACCTACCTCCCCAGCGGCCACACGCCGCGCCCCGGGGCGGACGAGCTCGTGGCGCCGGGGTCGGGGCGCGTGCCGCGGCCCGGCGGGGAGCCGGACCCGCAGCGGCTGTGGGCCGGTGACGAGGCCGCCGCGCTCCCCCGGCTCGTCGTGCTGGTCGACGACTTCGACGCGCTCGTCGCGCCCGCGCTCGGTTCGCCCGGCCGGCCCGCCGCCGGGTCGGTCGTACGGGCCCTGGAAGCCGTCGCGCGCGGCGGTGCGCGGCTCGGGGTGCACCTGGTCGCGACCTCGGCGCGCCCCGACCGTACGGCGGACACGGAGCTGGCCCACGGCGCCCGGCTGCGGATCGTGCTCGACGCGGCCCCCGCCGCGCCCGGTCCCGACGACCCCGCGCCCGGCCGGGGACGGCTCGGTCACCCGGACGGCCGGGTCACCCCGTTCCAGGCCGGACGGGTCACCGGCCGCATCCCGCGCACGGCGACGCTCCGGCCCACGGTCGTCCCGCTGGAGTGGGAGCGGATGGGCGATCCGCCCACCCGCAGACCCGTCCGCGAGCTGGGCAACGGCCCGACCGACCTGGCACTCCTCGCCAGCGCGCTCGACCGCGCCGCCCGCTCCCTCGACGCGACCCCGCTCTCCCCGCTCACCCCCGCGACGCGCACCTGACAACCTCCGACGGCACCTGAACGGCTCCTGACAGGACGTCACGAGCCCATCACGATCGCCCACTTGGCACGGAAGGCGGTATTGCGGGCCCCGGGCCCCCGGCGTAGACCTGAGTGCGGGGGCCACGCACCGCGCACAGGAGAGACGGGGCAGAAATGCGTACAACTCTTCGTCCACGCAGGGCCGCACGGACCGTCGCCACGGTCACCGCGCTCACCCTCGGACTCGCCCTCGCCGGCTGCGGCGGCAGCGAGGGCGAGAACTCGGGCACGAAGGAACCCGGCCCGCCGGCGACCTCCGCGAGCAGCCTCACCCTGCCCTCCCTCAAGGGCGAGAAGATCGAGGTCGCGGCCGTCTGGACCGGCCCCGAGCAGGAGAACTTCACCAAGGTCCTGAAGGAGTTCGAGAAGCGCACCGGCGCCACCGTCACCTTCGTGCCCGCCCAGGACCCGATCGTGAACTTCCTCGGCACGAAGATCGCGGGCGGCTCCCCGCCCGACATCGCGATGCTCCCGCAGGTCGGCGCGATCCAGCAGGCCGCCGCCCAGAAGTGGCTCAAGCCGGTCGGCCCGGAGGCCGAGGCGCAGCTCGCCAAGAACTACTCCCCGGGCTGGCGGGAGCTCGGCGCGGTCGACGGCAAGCAGTACGGCGTGTACTTCAAGGCCGCCAACAAGTCCCTGATCTGGTACAACAACGCCGCCTTCGAGAACGCGGGCGCCACCGAGCCGAAGACCTGGAAGGAGTTCCTGGCGACCGCCGAGACGATCTCGGCCTCCGGCGTCACCCCGGTCTCCATCGGCGGGGCGGACGGCTGGACGCTCACCGACTGGTTCGAGAACATCTACCTCTCCCAGGCGGGCCCGGAGAAGTACGACCAGCTGGCCAAGCACCGGATCAAGTGGACGGACGCGTCCGTCACCAAGGCCCTCACGACCCTCGCCGAACTGTTCGGCAAGCCGGAGCTGATCGCGGGCGGCGCGGACGGCGCGCTGCAGACGGAGTTCCCCGCCTCGGTCACCCAGACCTTCACCGGCGGCGACCAGCCCAAGGGCGCGATGGTCTTCGAGGGCGACTTCTCGGCCGTCAACATCGCGCAGACCAGCGCGAAGATCGGCACGGACGCGAAGGTGTTCCCGTTCCCGGCGGTCGGCGCGGCCTCCCCGGTCGTCACGGGCGGCGACGCGGCGGTGGCCCTGAAGGACACCAAGGGCGCCCAGGCCCTGCTGACCTTCCTCGCCTCCCCGGACGCGGCCGCGATCTGGGCGGGCGCGGGCGGCTTCCTCTCCCCCAACAAGAACATGAACCTGAGCGCGTACCCGAACGACGTCCAGCGCGAGATCGCCAAGGCGCTCCTGGAGGCCGGGGACGACTTCCGCTTCGACATGTCGGACCAGATGCCGCAGTCCTTCGGCGGCACCCCCGGCAAGGGCGAGTGGAAGGCGCTGCAGGACTTCCTGAAGAACCCGAAGGACATCGCGGGGACGCAGGAGCGGCTCGAAGCGGACGCCGCCAAGGCCTACAAGAGCTGACGCGCCGTGCCCTCCGCAGCTGAAGGCACCACGCCCACGGCTCGCAAAGCCGGCTCGCGCAGGACGGTCGCGGTGGGGTTCCTCCTCCCCGCCCTGGTCCTGCTCGGCGCGCTCGTCGTCTACCCCATCGGGTACTCCGTCCACCGCTCGTTCTTCGACAAGGCCGGGGACTCCTTCGCGGGCCTCGACAACTACGTCGCCCTCTTCACCGACGACACGATCCTCACCGCCGTACGGAACAACGCGATCTGGGCGGTCGTCGCGCCGACCGTCGCGACCGCCCTCGGCCTGATCTTCGCGGTGCTCACCGAGCGGGTGCGCTGGGGCACGGCGTTCAAGCTGCTCGTCTTCATGCCCATGGCGATCTCGATGCTGGCCGCGGGCATCATCTTCCGCCTTGTGTACGAGCAGGACCCGGACCGCGGTGTCGCCAACGCCGTCTGGGTCGGCGTCCACGACACCTTCGCCGAGGCCTCCGTCTTCCCCCGGGCGCGCCCGTTGCCCGTCCATCCGCTCGAAGCGGCCGGCGGCGGCGCGTACATCACCAAGAGCCCGGTCCGCGCGGGCGAACCGGCGCGGCTCCCGCTGATCGGTGTGGCGCCGGCGCAGATGCCGGAGGACGCCCGCCCGGCGCGGCAACCGGAGACCGCCCAGGGCGGTGGGATCACCGGCACCGCCTGGCTGGACTTCACCAAGGGCGGCGGCGGGAAGCCCAACGCCGTCGACCCGAAAGAGGTCGGCCTCAAGGGGCTGCGGATCGAGGCGGTCAAGGACGGGGCGGTGGTGGCCACGACGCGGGCGGCGGCCGACGGCTCGTTCACCCTCCCGCCCTCCGCCGACGGCGCCCTCCTACGGCTGCCCGCGAGCAACTTCCGCGCGCAGTACAACGGGGTGGAGTGGCTGGGCCCCTCGCTCGTGACCCCGGCGATCATCGGCAGCTACGTGTGGATGTGGGCCGGGTTCGCGATGGTCCTGATCGCGGCAGGACTGGCCGGCATGCCCCGGGAACTCCTCGAGGCCGCCCGGGTCGACGGGGCGAACGAGTGGCAGGTCTTCCGCCGGATCACCGTGCCGCTCCTCGCGCCGGTCCTGGCCGTCGTCCTGGTGACCCTGATGATCAACGTCCTGAAGATCTTCGACCTGGTCTTCATCATCGCGCCGGGCTCGGCCCAGGACGACGCGAACGTGCTGGCGCTCCAGCTGTACCGCTCGTCGTTCGGGACGGACGCCGATCTCGGGGTGGGCTCGGCCATCGCCGTCCTGCTGCTCCTGCTGGTGATCCCGGTGATGGCGTTCAACATCCGCCGGATGCGAAGGGAGGCCCGCAGGTGACAACCCCCACCACTCGCTCGGCCGCACCACCCGCCGCGCGGGGGCAGGCGCGGGCGGCCGCGCGGCCGTCCGCCGGGCTCGGCTCGCGGCTGGCCTCCCGGGCCGCCGGCGGCGCGATGCGGGTCTTCCTCGTCCTCGTCGGCCTCTTCTGGCTGATGCCGACGGTCGGCCTGCTGCTCTCCTCCCTCCGCAGCCCCACCGACATCAGCGAGAGCGGCTGGTGGCAGGTCTTCACCTCCCCCGCCCAGCTGACCGTCGAGAACTACGCGGCCCTGCTCTCCAACGAGACCATCACCGGCTCCCTCCTCAACACCGTCCTCATCACCGTCCCGGCCACGCTCCTGGTCCTGGTCATCGGCTCCCTCGCCGGGTACGCCTTCGCCTGGCTGGACTTCCCCGGCCGCGACTGGTGGTTCCTGGTGGTCGTGGGGCTGCTGGTGGTCCCGGTGCAGGTCGCGCTGATCCCGGTGTCGAAGCTGTTCGGGACGATCGGCATCTTCGAGACGACCCTCGGGGTCGTGCTCTTCCACACCGCCTTCGGACTGCCCTTCGCGATCTTCCTGCTACGGAACTTCTTCGCGGAGATCCCGAAGGAGCTCCTCGAAGCGGCCCGGCTCGACGGGTGCGGCGAGATCCGGCTCTTCACCCGGGTCGTCCTGCCGCTCGGCGGTCCCGCGATCGCCTCGCTCGGGATCTTCCAGTTCCTCTGGGTCTGGAACGACATGCTGGTCGCGCTGATCTTCGCGGACTCCGAGTCGCCGCCGATCACCGTGGCGCTGCAGCAGCAAGTCCGGCAGTTCGGGAACAACATCGACGTGCTCGCGCCCGGCGCGTTCCTGTCGATGCTGATCCCGCTGGCGGTCTTCTTCGCCTTCCAGCGCCAGTTCGTCTCGGGCGTGATGGCGGGCGCGGTGAAGTGACCGCCCCGGTGCCTACGCCTTGAGCGCCGCCACCGCCGAGCGCGCGAGCTCGTCCACGTACCCCTTCGGCAGCTCGCCGCGCACCACCACGAGCCGCCAGTAGAGCGGCCCCACGATCAGGTCCAGGGCGCGATCCGGGTCCGTGCCCTCCGGCAGCTCGCCGCGCTCCACGGCCTCGCGGACGATCTGCGCCACCACGCCCTGCTGGCTGTCGAGCAGCGCGGCCTTGATCGCCTCGGCGATCTCCGGCTGCCGCGCGGCCTCCACCAGCAGGTCCGGGATGACCTGGGAGGCCACCGGGTGGCGCAGGGCGTGGGAGCCGACGACGAGGAGCGCGCGGACGTCCCCGTACAGCGAACCGGTCGCCGGGGCCGGCAGCCCCTGCGCCGCGAAGGCGCCGAGCAGGTCGAGGACGAGCGAGAGCTTGGACTTCCAGCGGCGGTAGACGGCGGTCTTGCCGACCCCGGCGCGGCGCGCGATGCCCTCGATGGACATCCGGGCGAAGCCGACGGCGGCCAGTTCGTCGAAGACGGCGGCGCGGATGGCCTCGGTCACGTCCTCCCGGAGCACGGCGGCTCCCGCGGGGGCGCGGCGGGGGGTTCCGGGAGGTGGCGTCATGAGCGGGATCCTAGCCAACGCCACGCTTACGTCACGACGGAACGGTTGCGTTGCGACGTCACTCCGTCCTACTCTCCCCGTAGCGACGATACGGACCCGTTCCATCGTCGCCGCAGTCGCTCACCACCCATGCCTCACGCTCCACGCCCCAACCCCCACGGCTCACGCCCCACGCTCCACGCCCCACACCACCCGCCTCGTCGAAAGCGACCTCGTGACCACCGAGACGCTCACGAAACCCACCCCCGCCACCGGGACCGCCCCCACGACGACCACCGCCCCGGAGGACCTCCGCGCGCTGGCCCTGCGCCACGGCCTGTCGGTCAGCGGCGCCCGCCCGAGCCTCCCGGCGTACGTCCGGCAGCTCTGGTCCCGCCGCGCGTTCATCACCGCCTTCGCGACCGCCCGGCTCACGGCCCAGTACAGCAACGCGAAGCTCGGACAGCTCTGGCAGCTGATGACCCCGCTGCTGAACGCGGCGGTGTACTACCTGATCTTCGGCGTCCTGATGAACGTCCAGGAGGGCATCCCGGACTACGTCCCGTTCCTGATCACGGGCGTCTTCGTCTGGACCTTCACCTCCCAGTCGATCATGACCGGCACCCGTGCCATCAGCGGCAACCTGAGCCTCGTCCGCGCCCTGCACTTCCCCCGCGCGAGCCTCCCGATCGCCCTCGCGCTGCAGCAGCTCCAACAGCTGGTGCTCTCGCTCGCCGCGCTGGTCGGCATCCTGTTCTGCTTCGGCGAGTTCCCCCGCTGGAGCTGGCTCCTCGCCGTCCCCGCCCTCCTCCTGCAGGCGCTCTTCAACACCGGCGTGGCGCTCGCGATGGCCCGGCTGGCCGCCCGTACCCCGGACATCGCCCAGCTGATGCCCTTCCTCCTGCGCACCTGGATGTACGTCTCCGGTGTCATGTGGTCCCTCGACCACCTGGCGCGCAGCGGCCGGCTCCCGGAGCTGGTGATCACGGCCCTGCAGGGCAATCCGGCGAGCGTCTACATCGACCTGATGCGCTTCGCCCTGATCGAGAGCTTCACCGCCGGCCAACTGCCGTCCCACGTCTGGGCGCTCGCCGCCGGGTGGGCGCTGGTGGCCTTCGCGGGCGGGTTCATCTACTTCTGGAAGGCAGAGGAGACGTACGGCCGTGGCTGAACAGACCCTGACGGCGACCACGGCGAAGACCGCGGAACGCGAACCCACCGTCGTCGCCGCCGACGTCCACATCACGTACACCGTCAACGGCGCCCGCACCGGCAAGGGCAGCGCAACCGCCGCGCTCGACCGGATCTTCGCGCGCCGCGCCACGCCCGGCGCGCGCAAGGTCCACGCGGTCAAGGGCGTCAGCTTCGCCGCGTACCGGGGTGAGGCGATCGGCCTGATCGGTTCGAACGGTTCGGGGAAGTCCACCCTCCTCAAGGCCGTCGCCGGCCTCCTCCCCGTCAACCGGGGCAGCATCTACACCCGAGGCCAGCCCTCCCTGCTCGGCGTGAACGCGGCGCTGATGAACGACCTGACCGGCGAGCGGAACGTGATCCTCGGCGGGCTCGCGATGGGCATGACACGCGGCGAGGTCGACGACCGCTACGACGACATCGTGGACTTCTCCGGGATCAACGAGAAGGGCGACTTCATCTCGCTGCCCATGCGGACGTACTCCTCCGGCATGGGCGCCCGCCTCCGCTTCTCCATCGCGGCGGCCAAGAGCCACGACGTCCTGCTGATCGACGAGGCGCTGTCCACGGGCGACGCCCGGTTCCGCCGCCGCAGCCAGGAACGGATCGACGAACTGCGCGCCGAGGCCGGCACCGTCTTCCTCGTCTCCCACTCCAACTCGACCATCACCGAGACCTGCGACCGGGCGCTGTGGCTGGAGGCGGGCACGCTGCGGATGGACGGTCCGGCGAAGGAGGTGGTGGCGGCGTACGAGGCGTTCACCAAGAAGGGCTGACAAAACCCCGGAAATCCACCCAGACCGCAATAGAGTGCGGTCTCGATGACGACGCATCGCGACAGCGCCCCGCAGCCCCCGCCCAAGCCCGAGACCGACGACGACGGACTCGGGCGGCGGGCCTCCGACCCATCGGCCTGCGCCCCCGCGCCCCCCGCCCTCACCGGCTCGCCCTTCGAGTCGGACACCTTCACCGCCGCGACCTTCGTCAACGTCGGCCGCGGCCCCGCCCTCGCCCTGACCGTCGTCTGGGTCCTCACCCGCGCGGGCATGCTGCTGCTCCTGCTGCGCGACAGCCTGGGCATCGGCGGGGTCGGCCGCGAGGTGTACGTCCTCTACCAGATCTGGTACCGCCAGTTCGCCCAGGGCACCTACCCCGTGGACGACGTCACCTGGCAGTACCCGCCCGGCGCCGGCCTGGTCATCATGTCCCCCGGCGTGCTGCCCTGGCTCACGTACTTCGAGGCCTTCGTCGCCCTCACCCTCCTCGCCGACGCCGCCGTCGCCCTGGCGCTCGCCCGCGCCGACAGCAGCCGCGCCACGCACGGCACCTGGGTCTGGGTCGCCGGCCTCCCGCTCCTCCTGCACATCCCCCTCGCCCGGTACGACGTCCAGGTCACCGCCCTCGCCGTGCTCGGCCTGCTCGCGGTGGCGTCCCGCAAGACCGCCGGACACCGGATCGGCGGCGCGCTCGCCGGGCTCGGCGCGCTGGTCAAGGTGTGGCCGGTGCTGACCCTGATCGGCACGCCCAGGGGACGTACCACCCGCGACGCCTGGACCGCCGCCGCGACGACCGTCGTCGCGCTCCTCGCGATCCTGGCGCTCTGCTTCTCCGACTCGCTCGCCTTCCTGCGCCAGCAGGGCAGCCGGGGCATCCAGATCGAGTCGCTGGGCGGCACCGCACTCTCGCTCGCGCGGGCGGCCGACATCTGGCCGGGCACCGTCGAGTACCGCTACGGCGCCTTCGAGTACGTCGGCCCGTACGTCTCCAGCATCGGCCGGTTCGCGCTGCTCCTGACCGCCCTCGCCTTCGTCTGGCTGCTGATCTGGCGGCTGCGGGCACGCACCTGGACCGAGGCGACCCCGCTGGACGCGGCGCTCGCGGCCGTCCTGCTCTTCACGGTCACCAGCCGGGTGATCAGCCCGCAGTACATGATCTGGCTGCTCGGCCTCGCCGCCGTCTGCCTGACCTCGCGCCGGACCGTGATGCGGCCGGTGGCGCTGCTGCTCCTGCCGGCGGCCGGGCTCAGCTCACTGGCGTACCCGGTCCTCTACGAGGAGGTGGTGGCCGGCTCCTGGGAGGGCGTGACGGTCATGGTGCTCCGCAACGCGCTGCTGCTCACGGCGGCCGTGCTTGCGGCGCGCCGCCTGTGGACGTCGACGACCCGGAAGTGACGGCAGGCTCCACAACGGAAGGAGCACCGCCCAGGACGCCACAACGGAAGGGCCCCGCCGGAGAATCCGACGGGGCCCGAACCGTTCAACGATGACTAGCCGTGCGACCGCAGCAGCTGCCGCATCGTCCGCATCGCGACCGAGAGGTTGGCCAGGTCGAAGGTCTCCGAGCCCTGGATCTCCTCCAGCGTGGTGCGCGCGCGGCCGAGGATCGCCGCGTTCTTGAGCTCCCAGTCCTCGAACCGCTGCTCCGGCGTCGAGGTCCCGTTGCCCGCCGACAGCACGTCCGCCGTGAGGGCGGCGTGCGCGGCGAAGAGGTCCTCGCGGATGGAGGCGCGGGCCATCGACTGCCACCGGTCGTTGCGCGGCAGTTCGATGATGCGGTCCATGAGCTGGGTGATCCGCAGCCGGTCGGCCAGGTCGTAGTAGACCTCGGCGACCGCCATCGGGTCCTTGGCCGTACGGTCCGCGATCGCGACGATGTCGAGCGTCGGGAAGGCGGAGGAGAAGCCGGCGACCCGCAGGGCGAGCTCCTCCGGCACGCCGAGCCCGGTCAGCTCGTCCAGGATCGACTTGTACCAGTCCAGGTCCGCGCCGCGCAGCAGCTCCGGCAGCTTGGTCCAGACGCCCTCGACCCGCTCGGCGAAGAACTCGATGGTCTCCGCGAGCTGGAGCGGCTGCGGGCGGTTGCCGAGCAGCCAGCGCGTACCGCGCTCGACCAGCCGGCGGGAGTGCAGCCGCATCCGGGTCTGGACGTCGGCCGGGACCTGGTTGTCGAGCGCCTCGACGGCGTCCCAGACCTCGCCGAGCCGGAAGATGGCGCGGGCGGCGGTCTGCGCGCGGACGATCTCCTCGATCGACGCGCCGGTCTCCTCACGGAGGCGGTGCAGGAAGGTCGAGCCACCGGTGTTGACGGTGTCGTTGACCAGGACCGTGGTGACGATCTCGCGGCGCAGCGGGTGGCTGTCGACCGCGTCGGCGAACTGGTCGCGCAGGTGCGTCGGGAAGTACGCGTGGAGCAGCCCGCGCAGGTACGGGTCGTCCGGCAGCTCGGTGTGGATCAGCTCGTCGGCCACCGTGATCTTGGTGTACGCGAGGAGCACGGCGAGCTCCGGCTGGCTCAGGCCCTTGCTGTTGTTGAGCAGCTCGCGGATCTGCCGGTCGTTGGGCAGGAACTCCAGCGAACGGTCCAGGGCGCCGTCGCGGCCGAGCCGGCGCATGAAGCGCTGGTGGGCGTGGAGCAGGGACGGCGACTGGGTGACGGCGTTGGCCAGGGCGGTGTTCTGCGCGTAGTTGTTGCGCAGGACGAGCGCGCCGACCTCGTCGGTCATCATCGCGAGGATCTGGTTGCGCTGCTTGACGGTCATGTCGCCCTCGGCGACCAGCCCGTTGAGCAGGATCTTGATGTTGACCTCGTGGTCGGAGGTGTCCACGCCGGCGCTGTTGTCGATGGCGTCGGTGTTGACCTTGCCGCCCTCGCCCTCGGGGCCGCCCTTGCGGGCGAACTCGATGCGGCCGAGCTGGGTCAGACCGAGGTTGCCGCCCTCGCCGACGACCTTGACCCGCAGGTCCTCGCCGTTGACGCGGATGGCGTCGTTCGCCTTGTCGCCGACGTCCGCGTTCGACTCGGTGGACGCCTTGACGTACGTACCGATGCCGCCGTTCCACAGCAGGTCGACGGGCGAGTGGAGGATCGCCTGCATCAGCTCGGCCGGGGTCATCTTGCTGACGCCGGCCTCGATGCCGAGGGCCGCGCGCATCTGCGCGTTGACCGGGATCGACTTGGCGGTCCGGGGGTGGATGCCGCCGCCCGCCGAGAGCAGCTCGGTGTTGTAGTCGGCCCAGGAGCTGCGGGGCAGCTCGAAGAGGCGGCGCCGCTCGGCGTACGAGACGGCCGCGTCCGGGGTCGGGTCGATGAAGATGTGGCGGTGGTCGAAGGCCGCGACGAGCCGGATGTGCTCGGAGAGCAGCATGCCGTTGCCGAAGACGTCACCGGACATGTCGCCGACGCCGACGACGGTGAAGTCCTCGGTCTGGGTGTCGTGGCCGAGCTCGCGGAAGTGCCGCTTGACGGACTCCCAGGCGCCGCGGGCGGTGATGCCCATGCCCTTGTGGTCGTAACCGGCGGAGCCGCCGGAGGCGAAGGCGTCGCCGAGCCAGAAGCCGTAGGAGACGGCGACCTCGTTGGCGATGTCGGAGAAGGTCGCGGTGCCCTTGTCGGCGGCGACGACGAGGTAGGTGTCGTCCTCGTCGTGGCGGACCACGTCGGCCGGCGGGACGACCTCGCCCGCGACCAGGTTGTCGGTGATGTCGAGCAGCGCCGAGATGAAGGTCTTGTAGCTGGCGATGCCCTCGGCCAGCCAGGCGTCGCGGTCCACGGACGGGTCCGGGAGCTGCTTGGCGACGAACCCGCCCTTGGCGCCCACGGGCACGATGACGGTGTTCTTCACCATCTGCGCCTTGACCAGGCCGAGGATCTCGGTACGGAAGTCCTCACGCCGGTCGGACCAGCGCAGACCGCCTCGGGCGACCTTGCCGAAGCGCAGGTGGACGCCCTCGACGCGCGGCGAGTACACCCAGATCTCGAACGCCGGGCGGGGCGCGGGGAGGTCGGGGATGGCCTGCGGGTCGAACTTCATCGAGACGTAGGCGTGCGGGACGCCGGCCGCGGTGTTCTGGAAGAAGTTCGTCCGCAGCGTCGCCTTGATGACGGTGAGGAAGGAGCGCAGGATCCGGTCCTCGTCCAGGCTCGCGACCTGGTCGAGGGCGGCGTCCAGCTCTTCGAGGAGCGCGTCGATCAGCTCGACACCGGCCCGCTGGCGCTCGGGCGCCATCCGCGCCTCGAAGAGGGAGACGAGCAGCCGGGTGGTGTGGACGTTGTTACGGAGGGTGTCCTCCATGTAGTCCTGGCTGAACGTCGCACCGGCCTGGCGCAGGTACTTGGCGTAGGCGCGCAGCACCATGGCCTGCCGCCAGGTCAGCCCGGCGGAGAGCACCAGCGAGTTGAAGCCGTCGTTCTCGGCCTCGCCGGTCCAGGTCGCGGCGAACGCCTCCTGGAACCGCTCGCGGGCGTCGTCGGAGAACGACTGGCCGTTGGCGGTGGGGGCGGGCATCCGCATGCCGAAGTCGTAGACCCAGGCGTGCGTACGGTCCGCGCAGCGCAGCTCGTACGGACGCTCGTCGATGACCTCGACGCCGAGCCGGTTGAGCACCGGGAGCACGGCGGAGAGGGAGATCTGGTCACCGGACTTGTAGATCTTGAAGCGACGCTCGCCGGGGCGGGCACCGACCGGCTCGTACAGCGAGAGCGCGAACTCCTTGGCGCTGCGGCTGAGCTGCTCCAGGTGGACCAGGTCGGCGACGGCGGCGCGCGGCGAGTGGTCGGCCTTGTAGCCCTCGGGGAAGGCGTTGCCGTACTTGCGCAGCAGCTCGGCGGCGCGCTCCTCGCCGAACTCGGCGTTGAGCGCCTCGGCGAAGCCGTCGGCCCAGGAGCGGGCGGCCTCGACGAGCCGGGCCTCGATGCGGTCCTTGTCGGCCTCGGTGAGGTGGCTCAGCTCGGTGCCGGGGGCGACGCGGACGACGAAGTGGAGCCGGGTGAGCACGGACTCGGTGCTCATCAGCGTGAAGTCGACGCTGGTCCCGTCCAGCTCCTCCTTGAGGATGTCGGTGAGCCGCTCGCGGACGGTGGTGTTGAACCGGTCGCGGGGCAGGTAGACGAGGGCCGAGTAGAAGCGGCCGTACTCCTCCTGGCGCAGGTAGAGCCGGAGCCGGCGCCGCTCCTGCAGGTAGAGGACGCTGGTGACGACCTCGCGCAGCTCGTCGGGCGGGGTCTGGAAGAGCTCGTCGCGGGGGTACGTCTCCAGGATCTGGAGCAGGTCGCGCCCGTCGTGGCTGTTGGGCGAGAAGCCGGCGCCGTCGAGGACCTCCTGGACCTTGCGGCTGATAACCGGCACACGCCGAACGGACTCGGTGTAGGCGGCGGAGGAGAACAGCCCGAGGAACCGCCGCTCGCCGACGACGTTGCCGTCCTGGTCGAACTTCTTCACACCGACGTAGTCGAGGTAGGAGGGCCGGTGCACGGTGGCGCGGCTGTTGGCCTTGGTGAGGACCAGCAGCTTGTGCTCGCGCGCCTTGGCGCGGGCGTCGGCGGGCAGCCGGCTGAAGGAGGGCGAGACGGGGTGGGCGTGGTTCTCGTCCTCGCCGCTGTGGTGCGGGTCGGAGCGCAGGACGCCGAGCCCGGTGCCGGGGACGGCGGCCAGCGCGTCCCCGTTGACCAGCTCGTACTCGCGGTAGCCGAGGAAGGTGAAGTGGTCGGCGGCGAGCCAGCGCAGCAGCTCGCGGGCCTCGTCGACCTCGGTGGGCCGCAGGTCGTCGGCCATGGGCTCGTTGGGCAGCTCGTCGGCGATGCGCAGCGCGGCGTCGCGCATCTTCTCCCAGTCCTCGACGGTCTCGCGGACGTCGGAGAGGACGCGCAGCAGGTCGGTGGTGATCTGCTTGAGGTCGGCGCGGTCGGTCTCGCGGTCGATCTCGACGTGGATCCAGGACTCGACGAGCGCGTCGTGCGGCAGCTCGCCCTGGGCGGCCTCGCCGCTCATGACCTCGATGAGCTTGCCGGTGAGATCGCGGCGCACGTGGACCTGCGGGTGGATGACGACGTGGATGCCGCGCCCCTGGCGCGACAGCTCGTTCGTCACGGAGTCGACGAGGAAGGGCATGTCGTCGGTGACGACCTCGACGACGGAGTGGCTGCAGGTCCAGCCGTTCTCCTCGACCGTCGGGGTGTGGACGCGCACGCTCGCGGTGCCCTGGGGGCGGTTCTCCGCGAGCCGGTAGTGCGAGAGAGCGGCGCCGAAGACGTCCACCGGGTCACGGTCGGTGAGGTCCTCGGGCGCGGTGTGCAGGTAGTAGCGCTGGAGGTAGTCGAGCACGGTGTCCCTGTCCGGGCGCTTACCGTTCTCGGGCCCCGTCGGAAGTTGCCCCCCGACCGGGCCGGTCTCAGCTACCCGGGCAGCCCGTGCGAGCAGCTCGGCCTTGGCTTCGTCCAGCTTGGTCTGCATGTCCTCTGGCTCCTGTCGCGCGCCATTGCGTGACGTCGGTGGAAGAAAGGACACAACGCCACGACGCGGTGATACCGGTCGATGTCGACGTTATGCCGCGATGGGAGATGCCCGAGCCGTTATCGGCCATTTCTGGCACGGCGTCCGGGACGTGAAAATCAGCGAACGCCATGTCGGCCCGGCCGCGTAGGCGCTCCGGGCGATGGCCGGGGGCTTCGCTGCCCCCTCGGCGTATCGCGCTGATCACGGGAAAAGCCTATCGCTCCCTCCCCCCCGATCGTCATGGTCCGTATGTGTACAAAAGAGGGGGTGGAAGTTTGACGATATGGACAGCGACACAGTGTCCTGGGGCAGGAATCGAGATCCGGGAGTCACCATGGCAAAGATCCTGATCGTCACCGGGGACGCGGCGGAGTCGCTGGAGGTGCTGTACCCCTACCAGCGCCTGCTGGAGGAGGGCTACGAGGTCCACATCGCGGCCCCGGCACGCAAGCAGCTCCGCTTCGTCGTGCACGACTTCGAGCCGGGCTACGACACGTACACGGAGAAGCCGGGCTACACCTGGCCCGCCGACCTGGCGTTCTCAGAGGTGGACCCGGGCGACTACGTGGCGGTCGTGATCCCGGGCGGCCGGGCCCCGGAGTACCTCCGCAACGACCCGGAGCTCCGCAAGATCCTCAAATCCTTCTTCGACGCGGACAAGCCGGTGGCCCAGATCTGCCACGGCCCCCTCCTGACGGCCGCGATCGGCGGCCTGGAGGGCCGCAGGGTCACGGCGTACCCGGCCCTGGAACTGGACATGCAGGCAGCGGGCGCCACCTTCCAGGACACGGAAGCGGTGGTGGACGGCACCCTGATCTCCTCCAGGGCCTGGCCGGACCACCCGTCGTGGATGCGCGAATTCCTGAAGGTCCTGCGAGCGGCGGGCTGAGACGCGGCGGGCGGGGCGGGCTCGGCGGGCGGCCGCACACGAGACCACCCGTCGACCCCGCCCCCGCCGACTCACCGCCGCACGTTGACCGTCACCCGCAGCCCACCACCACCGGCGACAGCCACACCGACCGCGCCCACGGCGACGGCCACCGGACCATGACCGCTCAGGGCCAGGACGGCCGCGACGACCAGCGCCAGCAGGCCCACGCAGGCCGTGAACCAGGCCAGAGCACGGCTGCCGCGCCGGGCCCTCTCTGAGATACCGTCGTGAGACGCCAAGGGAACCACTCTCCTCGCAACAGGGGATGCCCCCATTGGCACGCGAGGGGAGATCCACGAGGAGAGGCCGGCCGGCAAGCTAGGGCCTCTTCCGGATCTCCCTTCGCCGCGTTCAGGGGGCTGCCGGATGCGCTCCGCACCCGGGGCCGCTGCCGGCAATTTCCGATCAACACGCGTGAGCCACAAGCCCGTTGGCCCGCATGACCATCCGTCAGCAGCCTTGAGCCTACCGCCCGCCCCCCGGGTACCGTCATGATCCGTATGTGTACAAAACCCGGCCCGGAACTTTGACACTCTGGCCAGCGCCGGCCGCCGTTTTGGCACATCGCGGCCCTTGACGAACCAGCCGCCGAAACCGTCGCGCACCTGCGGAAGGCGGCAGCCGCCGACGGCGCAAGGCCACCCACGGGAGGACCGGCACCTCTGCCATCCCACTCGCACGGGTGGTGCGGGTGGGAACACCCAGCCCGGCCGGAGGCCGGGCGCACCCCGTGCCGGGCCGCACCCGGCCCCGCAGCCCGCACCCGGCCCAGCCGCCCGCACCCCCTAGACCAGCTCCTCCGCCACCGCGACCGCCTCCGCCAGCGAGTCCACCACCGGCACCCCCGCCGCCTCCAGCGAGGCCCGACTGTGCGACCCCCCGGTGTACAGCACCGCCCGCGCCCCCACATGCGCCGCCGCCCGCGCGTCATCCGCCGCGTCGCCGATGACGACCACCCGCTCGGCGACCACGCCACCCCCCAGCGCCACCAGCGCCTCCAGATGCCGCACCATGTGCGCCGACTTCCCCTCCGTCGACGACCCGATCCGCCCGTCCACCCGCACGAACCGCGACTCGATCCCGTGCCGACGCACGAGCGGCACCAGCTCGGTGTGCGGCGCCAGCGACAGCAGGGACTGCGTGAACCCGGACTCCTGCCGCGCCGCCAGCAGCTCCGCCGCCCCGGCCGTCAGCCCGCACGCATCCGCGCGCTGCCAGTAGTGCCGATGGAAGGCGTCGTCCATGATCAGCCACTCGGCATCCGTCGGCAGCCGCCCCATCAGCCGCTCGTAGAACTTCGGCACCGGCACCGTGTACAGCTCCCGGTACCGCGCGAGCGTGATCGGCTCGAGCCCCAGCTCGGCGAAGGCGGCGTTCGTCGCGCCGATGACCGCCTCGATGTCGTCGAGCAGCGTGCCGTTCCAGTCCCAGACCAGGTGCTTCCCCTGGCGCTTCCCGTGCGTCCCCATGCAAAGACGGTACCGGCCCGCACCGACACGCGAGGAGTCAGCCGAGCAGGCCCGGAATCTCCTGCACCCCGAACCACAGCAGCTCGTGGTCCTCCGCCCCGTCCACCGTGAACTGGGCGTCGTCGTCCCCCAGGTCCGCCGCGCCCAGCGCGTCCGCCGCCGCCGAGACGTCCGCCTCGGCGTCGTCCGCGTCGGCGTGCACGGCGGCCGCCTTGGCCAGCGGTACGGCTCCGGCGATACGGACCTCGCCCAGCGAGCCGGCGTCGAGCCCCCGGTCGGGGTCGACCACGGCCTCCTTGTCGGGCACGTCGACGGCGACGACGATCCGGCGCCGCGCGGCCGAGGGGTCCCCGGCGAGCATCCGCAGCGACGCGGCCGCGGCCCGGCTGAGCGCCGCGTACTCGAGCTCCTCGATGTCGTCGGAGACGTACCACTCGCGCAGCGCGGGGGTGACGGCGTAGGCGGTCAGTGGACCGGGGCCCAGCTCGCCCGCCTTGTGCGCCTGTGCGAGACCGGGAAGGGTCAGGGGGACGTACACGCGCATGGCTGGCCGCTTTCGTAGTCGGAAACGCCCTCAGGATACGTGCGGAGTACCCCATCGGGGTCTTCGGGCGACGCTCTCGCCGGTCCACCCGAGGGATCCCCCACCCCACGCCGAGAGACCCGGAGTACGGGCCCCGTCACCCAGATAGGTGAACCTGCCGACCCCCCGCCGGTCGCTCTCCCTCGCCTTGCGACGCCCTGAACGCCCCCCGTACAAGATCCCCAACAGAAGTTACCGCCGGGTAGAGCACCGGCCACGAGGAAACGGGGACCCGCATGACCGGCACCACCACGCACACGCCCGCCGCCAAGGCCCGCCCCCGCGGCCCCGCCGGCACCGGCCCCCGCGGCGGTGCCGGCGCCCGCCCGGGAGCGACGGCTCCACGCGCCCGTACGACTGCCCCTACGGCTCCCCGTACCGCCGCCCGCGCCCTCCCCACCCACGCCTACTTCGCCGAGCGCCTGCTCCTCGTCCTGAGCGGTCAGCGGCCCGTCCACTGGATGCTGGGCCAGACCGTGGGCGAGGCGTACGAGCAGCTGGTCCAGCTCGCCCCCACGACCCCCTTCGGGGGTCACGGCATCCGCCCCGTACTCCGCCGCTGCCACGCCCAGCCCACCACCACCGGCGGCCTGGAGGCCTTCGCCAGCGTCACCACGGGCCGGGGCGTACGGGCCATGGCCTTCCGCCTCGAACTCGGCGCCGACCGCCGCTGGCGCTGCGCGGCCGTGGAGCTGGACGACCTCCACGCGCGCGTGCCACCCCAGCCCGCCTGCCCTTGAGACCGAGCAAAACGGAGGGGCCGGACACCCACCAGGTGCCCGGCCCCTCCTCCCCCACCAGGGGTTACTTCTTGCGGCGACGCCCGCCCGTGCTCTTCTGCGCCTTGCGCCGCTCCGCACGCGTCATCCCGTCACCGCCGGCCGACGCGTCCTCGCTGACGAAGTCGCCCTCGACGACGCTGCCGTCGCCGTCCACCTTCGGCGCGGTGAAGTGCAGCCGGTCCGGACGCTGCGGGGCCTCCAGGCCCTTCGCGCGGATCTCCGGGCGGCCGGCCGGCACCGCGTCCTTGGTGAGGGACGGAGCCGCGTCCTGCACCGGGACCTCCTCGACCTGCTGCTCGACCTGGACCTCCAGGTTGAACAGGTAGCCGACGGACTCCTCCTTGATGCCCTCCATCATGGCGGTGAACATGTCGAAGCCCTCGCGCTGGTACTCGACCAGCGGGTCCTTCTGGGCCATCGCGCGCAGGCCGATGCCCTCCTGGAGGTAGTCCATCTCGTAGAGGTGCTCGCGCCACTTGCGGTCGAGCACGGAGAGGACCACGCGGCGCTCCAGCTCACGCATGATGTCCGAGCCGAGCGACTTCTCACGGGCGTCGTACTGCTCGTGGATGTCGTCCTTGACGGACTCGGCGATGAACTCGGCCGTGATGCCCGCGCGGTCGCCGGCCGCGTCCTCCAGCTCGTCCACGGTCGCCTTCACCGGGTAGAGCTGCTTGAACGCGTTCCAGAGCCGGTCGAGGTCCCACTCCTCCGCGAAGCCCTCGGCCGTCTCCTGGCGGATGTAGTCGTCGATCGTGTCGTCCATGAAGTGCTGGATCTGCTCGTGCAGGTCCTCGCCCTCCAGGACGCGGCGGCGCTCGCCGTAGATGACCTCGCGCTGCCGGTTGAGGACCTCGTCGTACTTGAGGACGTTCTTACGCGTCTCGAAGTTCTGGGTCTCGACCTGGGACTGCGCGGAGGCGATGGCGCGCGTGACCATCTTGTTCTCGATCGGCACGTCGTCCGGCACATTGGCCATGGCCATGACGCGCTCGACCATCTGGGCCTTGAACAGGCGCATCAGGTCGTCGCCGAGGGAGAGGTAGAAGCGGGACTCGCCCGGGTCGCCCTGACGGCCGGAACGGCCGCGCAGCTGGTTGTCGATCCGGCGCGACTCGTGGCGCTCGGTGCCGAGCACGTACAGCCCGCCGAGCTCCTTGACCTCCTCGAACTCCGCCTTCACGGCCTTCTCGGCACGCTCGAGGGCGGCGGGGAGGGCCGCGGCCCACTCCTCGACGTGCTCGACCGGGTCGAGGCCCTGCTGGCGCAGCTCGGCCTCCGCGAGGTCGTCCGGGTTGCCGCCGAGCTTGATGTCGGTGCCTCGGCCGGCCATGTTCGTGGCGACGGTGACGGCGCCCTTGCGGCCCGCCTGCGCGACGATCGTGGCCTCACGGTCGTGCTGCTTGGCGTTGAGCACCTCGTGCTGGATGCCGCGCTTGGAGAGCTGCTGCGAGAGGTACTCGGACTTCTCGACCGACGTCGTACCGACGAGGATCGGCTGGCCCTTCTCGTGCTTCTCCGCGATGTCGTCGACGACGGCGGCGAACTTGGCGACCTCGGTCCGGTAGATCAGGTCCGACTGGTCCTTGCGGATCATCGGCCGGTTCGTCGGGATCGGGACGACGCCGAGCTTGTAGATCTGGTGGAACTCGGCGGCCTCGGTCATGGCCGTACCGGTCATGCCGGAGAGCTTGTCGTAGAGGCGGAAGAAGTTCTGCAGGGTGATCGTGGCGAGCGTCTGGTTCTCGTCCTTGATGTCCACCCCTTCCTTCGCCTCGATCGCCTGGTGCATGCCCTCGTTGTAGCGGCGGCCGGCGAGGATACGGCCGGTGTGCTCGTCGACGATCATGACTTCGCCGTCCATGACGACGTAGTCCTTGTCCTTCTTGAACAGTTCCTTGGCCTTGATGGCGTTGTTCAGGTAACCGACGAGCGGGGTGTTCACCGACTCGTAGAGGTTGTCGATGCCCAGCCAGTCCTCGACCTTGGCGACGCCGGACTCGTGGATGCCGACGGTCCGCTTCTTCTCGTCGACCTCGTAGTCGCCGGTCTCCTCGATGCCCTTGAGCGGCACTCCGGCCTCACCCCTGGAGAGGCGGGTGACCAGCTTGGCGAAGTCGCCGTACCACTTCGTGGCCTGGTCGGCCGGGCCGGAGATGATCAGCGGCGTACGGGCCTCGTCGACCAGGATCGAGTCGACCTCGTCGACACAGGCGAAGTTGTGGCCGCGCTGGACGAGCTCGTCCTTGGACCACGCCATGTTGTCGCGGAGGTAGTCGAAGCCGAACTCGTTGTTCGTGCCGTACGTGATGTCGCAGCCGTACTGCTCGCGACGCTGGGCCGGCGTCATGTTGGCCAGGATGCAGCCGACCTGGAGGCCCAGGAACTTGTGGACGCGGCCCATCATCTCGGAGTCGCGCTCGGCCAGGTAGTCGTTCACCGTGATCAGGTGCACGCCCTTGCCGGACAGCGCGTTCAGATACGCCGGGAGGGTACCGACGAGGGTCTTGCCCTCACCGGTCTTCATCTCGGCGACATAGCCGAGGTGGAGGGCGGCGCCACCCATGAGCTGCACATCGTAGTGACGCTGGCCGAGGACGCGCTTGGCGGCCTCGCGGACGGTCGCGAAGGCTTCGGGAAGCAGGTCGTCGAGGCTCTCACCGTCGGCGTACCGCTGCTTGTACTCATCGGTGAGCGCCCGCAACTCGGCGTCGGAGAGGTTGACGAAGTCCTCTTCGATGGAGTTGACCTGGTCCGCGATGCGGTGCAGTTTGCGCAGGATCTTGCCTTCGCCTGCACGCATGAGCTTGTTGAAGACGGACACTGAGGCTGGTCTCCTTGCCGGTCGGGCCTGGCACTGGGTCGTGTGATGGACTCGGGCGCGGGCACGGCAGGTGGTCCCCACCGCAACGGCCATCGTAAGCGAGACCGCCGCCGTGCCGGGAGGCCCGAGGGCCGGAGCGTCACCGCTGCCCGGAATGAGAACGCACGAGAAGCGCCGAAGGTGCCGCGCGACCCGAAAAGTGTTCGCCTCCCCAGGACACGAAAACCGCTCGCCGTCGCCCCCCGCACTGACCAGAATTCCGTCATGGAGCCGACGACACTGACCACGGACCGCCTGACCCTGGAAACCTTCAGGCCCGAGGACCTCGACGAGGTCCTCGCCCACTGCCAGGACCCCGACATCCAGCGCTGGACAACGGTGCCCTCGCCCTATGTGCGTCAGGACGCCGAGTTCTTCCTCAACCGGATCGTCCCGGACGGCTGGCGCGACGACACCGAGTACTCCTTCGCCGTACGGCTCCACCAGGGCGGCCCGCTGCTCGCCGCCGCCGCGCTCCACCACCCGCGCTCGGGCAGCTGGGAGGTCGGCTTCTGGACGGCCAAGGAGCACCGGGGCCGCGGCTACATGACGGAGACCGTCCTCGCCCTCGCCCGCTGGGCCTTCACGGACCTGGCCTGCACGCGCCTGGAGTGGCGGGCCGAGGTCGGCAACGTGGGCTCGCTCGCCACGGCCGAGAAGGCCGGTTTCCGGATCGAGGGCGTGCTGCGGGCCGCGCTGCCGAACAAGGGCGTCCTGCGTGACTCCTGGGTGGGTTCGCTGCTCCCGTCGGACCTGGGCCTTCCGGGCCCGCTCCCGTACCTGCCGGCTCCGCAGGCCGTCCCGCCGTCGGTTCCGTAGCCTGCTCCGCCGTCGGTTCCCTGGCCGGCCCCCGGCCCTTTCCACCGTCCGAGGCCGGACTGTCAGTGCCGCCGTCTAGGGTGCGGATCATGACCACTGTGCCGCCGCCCGTCGCCGAACTGTCCGCGGACGAAGCCCGCCGGATCGCCCTGCGGGCCCAGGGTTTCCTGGGCGCGCCCGACCGCCGCGGGGGCGTCCGGGGCGTGCTGCGCCACCTGGGGCAGGTCCAGCTCGACACGATCTCCGTCCTCGCCCGCTCGCACGAGCTGATCCCGTACGCACGCCTGGGCGCCGTCGGCCGTACGACGGTGGAGGACGCGTACTGGACCGACAGCCACGCCTTCGAGTACTGGTCGCACGCGGCCTGCATCCTGCCGGTCGAGGAGTGGCCGCTCTTCGCCTTCCGGCGCCGCGCCTACCGCACGCGCCCGCAGTGGTACCACGACCTGCCCGACGGCGCGTACGACGCGGTGATCAAGCAGCTGCGCTCCGAGGGCACGCAGACGGCGACGGAGCTCGGCGGCGCGAAGAACAAGGGCGAGTGGTGGGACTGGTCCGAGTCGAAGATCGCCGTCGAGCGGGCGCTGATGTACGGCGAGGTGGTCTGCACCGAGCGGCGCGGCTGGAAGCGCGTCTACGACCTGGCCGAGCGGGCGATCCCGGACGCCGTGCTCCACGACGACCTGGACGACACCGAGTGTCTCCGGCGGCTGATCCGGCAGGCGGGTGAGGCGCTCGGCGTGGGCACGCGCGCGGACATCGCCGACTACCACCGGCTGAAGAGCGAGCAGTTCGACGCGGCCGTCGAGGCCTCGGGTCTGGTCCCGGTCACGGTGGCGGGCTGGTCCAAGCCGGCCTGGGCGGACCCGGCGGCGCTGGCGAGCGAGCCGCGCGGCCGGCACCGGACGACGCTGCTGTCGCCGTTCGACTCGCTGATCTGGGAGCGGGCGCGGACGGAGCGGATCTTCGGCTTCACGCACCGCCTGGAGGCGTACGTGCCGAAGCAGAAGCGCGTGCACGGCTACTTCGCGATGCCGCTGCTCGCGGGCGGCAAGCTGCTCGGCCGGGTGGACCCGGCCCGCGAGGGCCGCACGCTGGTGGCCCGGCAGGTGTCCCTGGAGTCCGCCAAGGCGGTCGCGCCGATGGCTCAGGCGCTGCGCGAGGCGGCCGAGTGGGTGGGCTGCGACGCGGTACGGATCGAGCGCACGGACACCCCGGCCGTCGCCGAGGCCCTGACCGCCGCCCTCACCTGATCTCGAGGATCTTCTCCCGCATCGCGTAGACCACGGCCTCCATCCTGGAGTGCAGCTGAAGCTTCTCCAGGATGTTCCGGACGTGGTTCTTCACCGTGTTCTCGGAGATGAAGAGTTCCTTCGCGATGTCCCGGTTGTTCATCCCGGTCGCGACGAGCTTCAGCACCTCGAGCTCGCGGTCGGTCAGCCGGGGCGCGGGCACGAGCCGGCGCTCGTCGGTCCGCTGGATCATCGACTTGAACTCGGTGAGGAGCTTGGACGCCATCGAGGGCGAGATCTGCGACTGGCCGTCGGCCACCGCGCGAATCGCCGTGGCGACCTCGTCCGTGGAGATCTCCTTCAGGAGATAGCCGGTCGCGCCCGCCTTGATCGCGTCGTAGAGATCGGCCTCCTCGTCGCTGATCGTCAGCATGATGATCTTCGCGCTGGGGGCCACCTCCTTGATGGACGTACAGGCCTCGATGCCACCGCGTTTCGGCATCCGCACATCCATCAGCACGATGTCGGGCAGCAAATCCGCGGCTTTGTCGACCGCCTCGGCCCCGTCGCCCGCCTCTCCGACGACCTGGATGTCCTCCTCCTGGGCGAGGACGATCTCCAGGCCCCGGCGAAAGAGGGCATGGTCGTCCACCACAAGGACCCGGATCGGCTCTTTGCGGGAGTCCCCGCTGGCCGAATCCGAACCCCCGGGGAAGGCCGCGCCATCGGACTCTCGCCCGCTGTGCACCGGCCCGAAGCTGTCCGCCATCGTTCCTCCCCCTGAGTCCATGGCCTGAATTCGTGTTCGGTCCTCCAACCGCTGCTCTTGGAGCACCGGTTGGCGTGCACGCCATGATTTCATGCCCGGGCGACAACGCGGCGATCCCGTGGTTGCACGGGGGTGCCCCTGGGGGCGCATGGGGCGCTCCAGGGGCACCGAGACGGACAGTTGTAGGTGTGGGGTGGGGTGCCTGCGGGCTGCGGGTCAGCCGCCGAGGGCACCGCCGGCGCCGCCACCTTCGGCGAGCGGGTCGCTCTCCAGGTGGATCACGCCGTAGTCGTACGCGTGTCGCCGGTAGACGACACTCGGCTGCTTCGTGTCGGAGTCGACGAACAGATAGAAGTCGTGTCCGACGAGTTCCATCTCGTAGAGCGCCTGGTCGAGGGTCATCGGGGCGGCCGCGTGCGTCTTCTCGCGGACCACCAGCGGCCCTTCGCCCTGCACTTCGATGGAGCCCATCATCGTGGTGGGCACGGCGCCGGACTCCTCTGCGACCAGCTGGCCGTTGCCGTTGAGCTGGGCGACACCCGGCACCACGTCGGCGACCTCCGCGGCCGACAGACGGCCGTTGCCGCGGCGGGTGTACCGCTTGTCGTGCTGCTTGCGCAGTCGCGCCTCGAGCTTGCCGTGGGCGAGGTCGAGGGCTGCGTACGGGTCGCCTGCCGCAGCTTCGGCCCGGATCACCGGGCCTCGGGAATGGACGGTGATCTCCACACGGTCGGACCGGTCGGCCTGCCGCGGGTTGTGCTCCTTGGAGACCTCGACGTCGAGGCTGATCACCTTGCCGTCGAGCTTCTGGATCTTCTCCAGCTTCAGCTTCTCGGCCACGTGCTTGCGGAACCGCTCGGGCACCTCGGTCTTGCGGCCCTTGACGACGATGTCCACGCAGAACTCCGTTCCCGGATCGCTCAGATCGGCTCCTACGCCACTGAGCATCTCCCTTTGCACCAGACTCCGGTGAATGCCGGAGCCTCGGACTTGGCGACTTTCACCTCCTCCTCCCCAGTCGGCAAGATCCCCACCCCACCAACCTGAGGTTAATTCGCCCTGAACTCCTGTCCTGTAGGCGCACCCGTGCATTCGGTGAGGCGTAGCATTCGCCACTCCTCACAACCGAACATAGCTCGTTCGGTCGGGTGTCGGCACCCGCTGCGGCCACATACCTCCGTACGGGTGTATTCACCTCTCACCACCTGCAACGATGCAAGTCCTTGGGCAGTTCCGGTTTATGTCGAACGTACGTCGAACGACGACGGAGAACAGGCGACCACCGCCGCCGTCGGCCGTACCGATCCCCTATCCACATCGCCTCCGTTCAACCCCGGAATGAACGACGGGTGTACGGCACTCAGTGCCCGCGCCGCCTCTGCCAGCGACGCGCCCGTGGTCATCAGATCGTCGACCAGGACCACCCGGCCCCGCTCGATGAGCCGCGCGCCGCCCGCGACGACCTCCAGCGCCCCGGCCAGATTGGCGAACCGCCCGGCGGCGCCGAGCCCCGACTGGTCGGCGACGGCACGGCGCTGGCGCAGTACCGGAATCACCCGAGCGGCCCGCCCCCGACGGCGCAGCCGCCCCGCCGCGGCCAGCGCGAGGCGCCGGGTCGGATCGTGGCCACGCGCCCGCACCGAGCGCCGGGAGGAGGGCACCGGTACGAGGAGAAGGGGGCCGGCCCCCGGGCCGTCACAGCGCCCGGCAGCCGCCTCCACGGCACCCGCGAGCGCGCCGCCGAGGGGTTCGGCGAGCCAGAGCGCACCGCGTTCCTTGTGGGCGAGCAGCACGGACCGTACGGCGTCGGCGTAGGGCGCGGCGGCATGCACCACCGGCAGTCCGGCCGGCTCGGGCAGGGGCCTGACCCGGCGCGGCTCCGGACCGCTCAGCTCGTCGTGGCACGGCGGGCACAACTCCGTGCGAGGCCTGCCGCAGCCTCCGCAGGCGACCGGCAGCACCAGCCCGGCGATCTCGCGCCACCACCCCCGCATGGCTCCACTGTCCTCCTGCGGAACCCACCCGGCCACCCCTGTGGACAACCACCGGGACGACGCCGGACAACCACCGGAGAGCGCCCCGGGGGCGGCCCGGCTGCTACCCCGGGTAGACCGGTGACTTACCCGCGATCTTGACCAGCCGCTGCCAGTTCGCGCCCGGCATGAGCCGCACGATCCCGTCGTTGCCGGAGTACGCGACGACCGGCGCCTTGTCGTCGTTGGGGGCGGCGACCGCCGTCACGCCGTTGAGGCCCGGCAGCACCGAGGCCGTCGACGTCGCGCCGTCGGTCTGGATGTACCGCACCTGCTGGACGCCACCGGACTCCTTGCCGACCACCACGAGCCGGCTCGGGCCGGCCCAGGACACGGCCGTGACCGTTTCCATGCGCGGCGCCACGGCCTGCAGGTCCACGACCGAGACCGTCGGTCGCGTCGCGTCGCCCTCGCGCTCGACCCGCCCGATCTTCAGGGTCGTCCGGCCGTCCTTCTCCTTCAGGAGCAGGGCGATCCGCACGCCGTCCGCGGAGACCCGCAGCGACTCCACGCGCGCGCCGCCGGTCAGCCAGGGGGCCCGTACCTCGACGGGTGTGCCCTCCCCGTCCGGCACCGTCCACAGCTTCGGGTCGGCCGGGTCGCGGTCCGCGACCCACAGGTCGCCGCGGCCGTCCCAGCTCGGCGCGGACAGCCGGTCCTCGGGCCGGTCCGCGGTGCTCGACAGCAGCGGGGGCCGCAGCTCGTGGTCGGAGAGGATCGACGCCACGCGCAGATCCCGCCCGTCCTTGCCGACCCCGGCCGCCCGGCTCTCGTCCCGGTCGACGGCGACCGACCGCAGCGGCGTCGCGCCCTTGCCGAACGGCCCGAGCGTCGCGTCGGCCTGCGCGTCCTCCTTGCCGCCGACCGGCAGCGTCTTGAGCGTGCCGTCCTCGGCGACGAAGAACGGGTTCTCCGCCCGCCCCGAGTCGCGCACCGGGGCGAACTCCTCGGCCTGCGCCTTGGACAGCACGCACAACCGGCCGCCGTCGGAACCCCGCTGCAGCTCCACCTGTTCGACCCGTACGGACGTCAGATCGCCCAGCGTGAACAGCAGCTGGGCCGCCATCTCGCGGCAGACCTCACCGCCCACCCGGTCGGCCTTGGAGTTGAGCGGCACCTTCAGCGTGGACTGGTCGTCCGTCGCCAGCGTGGTGACGCCCTCCTTCAGCCGCGTACCGGACGGGAAACGCGAGTCGACGGCCGGCTGCAGCCAGTTCGTCGGCCCCTCAAGGAGCGCCTTGACGGTCTGCGTCACCGGATCCATCCGGGTCACCGGGTCCTGCCGCTGCCGGATGTAGACCGGGTCGGCGACGACCCAGTCCTCACCGGAGGCGAAGTAGTACGTATTGACGGAGCGGTAGTTCCGCTGGAAGTCGGCCTCGCTGAGCACCAGTCCGGGGGGCAGGTGGTCGATGCGCCACTCCTTGCCCTTGCCGTCGGCGGCGGGCTGCTGCACGACGTGGATGAAGTCCCGGTACTCGGTGGGCTTCCTCGGCTGGTAGGCGTGCCGGGCGTCGACGGTCGCGACCTGCCGGCCGCGGATCGGATACGACCGCCCCTGCGTCTCGGGGTCGGCGAGCCGGTCGGCCTGCTCACGGTCCGGCGCGGTGGTGAGCACGTTGATGCTCTGCTCCGGCTTCCAGTTCTTCGCGGCCTGCTTCGTCAGGTACTTCTTGGCCGTCGCGAACCCCGGATCGTCACTGGTCATGGCCTCCAGGAAGCCGTCGACGATCTCGTCGGGCTCGGCGTTCTCGCGCGGCTGCACCGCGTAGACACGGACCTGCGAGTCGCCCGGGTTGGACGCCTTCACCGGCCGTACGTCCCCGGTGTCGGGCATCGTCGCGCACCCGGCCACCAGCAGCCCGCCGCACGCGAGCAGCACGCTCGACCTGGCCGTCTTCCGCCCTCCTCGGAAGTCAGCGCCCACGTGTCCCGTCCTCCCCCTCGGCGTGCGTCGACGCCATCGCCTCACCGCTGTCGGCCTCGGCCGCCGCCCGCGCGACCACCCGGGCACCACTGCCCGGCAACGCCGTCGGATCCACCGTCGCCCGCGCCGCCGGCGGCACACGCGGCGGTACGGGCAGGGCAGGACGGTCTCCCACCGGCTGCACCGGCAGCGACACCTGGCTCTGGTGCGTCCCGCTCACCCGCGTCTCCCCCTGGGGCTGCCCGGGGCCACCGGGGCGTGCCTTGGCCTGCTCCCGGTTGCGCCGGGAGTCTTCCGGCTCCAGCGGGATCGGGGAGCCGCGCAGCGGCTCGTCCGCGGTGCGCGGCAGCGTGAGCCGGAACTGCGAGCCGCCACCGGGCTCGCCCCAGGCCTGCAGCCAGCCGCCGTGCAGCCGCGCGTCCTCGACCGCGATGGACAGGCCGAGGCCCGTCCCGCCGGTGGTACGCGCGCGTGCCGGGTCGGCCCGCCAGAACCGGTTGAACACCCGGGTCGCCTCGCCCGGCTTGAGGCCCACGCCGTAGTCCCGTACGGCGATCGCGACGGCCCCGCCGGCGGAGGCCAGCTTGACGACGACGTCCTGGCCCTCGCCGTGCTCGACCGCGTTGACCACCAGGTTGCGCAGCACCCGCTCGACCCGGCGGGCGTCCGCCTCGGCCACGACCGGCTGCTCGTCGCCGACGACGACGATCCGGCCGCCCTTGCGCTCGGCGAGCGGCTCGGCGCCGCCGATCACCCGCCGTACGACCTGACGCAGGTCTATCGGCTCGGCCTCCAGGGCCGCCGCGCCCGCGTCGAAGCGGCTGATCTCCAGCAGATCGGAGAGCAGCGACTCGAACCGGTCGAGCTGGTCGCCGAGCAGCTCGGCGGAGCGCGCGGTGACCGGATCGAAGTCCACGCGCGCCTCGTGGATGACGTCGGCCGCCATCCGTACCGTCGTCAGCGGGGTCCGCAGCTCGTGCGACACGTCCGAGACGAACCGCCGCTGCATCCGCGAGAGCTCCTCCAGTTGCTGGATCTTCAGCTGGAGGTTCTGCGCCATCTTGTTGAAGGCCTCACCGAGGCGGGCGATGTCGTCCTCGCCGGTGACCTTCATCCGCTCCTGCAGACGCCCGGCGGACAGCCGCTCGGCGACCCCGGCCGCCATCCGCACGGGGGTGACGATCTGGCGCACCACGAGCCAGGCGATGGCCCCGAGGAGGACCACCACGAACAGCCCGGCCGTCGCCAGCGTGCCCTTGACCAGGGTGAGGGAGTCCTCCTCCTGCGTCAGCGGGAAGAGGTAGTACAGCTCGTACTGGGTGCCCTCGGCGTCGTTGAGCCGCTTGCCGACCACGAGCCCCGGCTCGGAGCCCTTGCCGTTGGTGTAGTGGATCCGGGCGTACGTCTGGAAGGTGCCCGCGCCCTGGGCGACGGAGTGCCGCAGGTCGGTGGGGATGCTCGTGGCGGGATCGACCTCGCCGGAGGCGCGGGCGCCCCGACTCGCGGGCCCGTCGGAGTCCTCCAGGGAGAGCGCGACCACGTTGAACGCGCTCTGGCCACCACTGGCGAGCTGCTCGACCAGCGTGGAGCGCCAGGTGAGCGAGGAACCGGCCCGGCCGCCCTCCTGCCCGCCCGGCCCCGACGGCGTGGTCGCCGCCTTGTCCTGGGCGGCGGAGAACCCGCCGGCGGCCTGGCTCTGGGCTGCCTTCTCCTTGGCGTCGAGGAGCCCGTTGCGGACCTGGCCGATGACGACCAGGCCGAGGAGCAGCACCACGCCGAGCGACATCAGCAGGGTGCCCGCGACGACCCGCAGCTGGATGTTCCGCCGCCACAGCCGTACGGCGGGCAGCAGCGGACGACGTACCCAGCGCGCGAGGAGCCGGAGCGCCGAGCCACCCGGCGCCCCGTCCTGGAGCAGACGGCCGAAACGCGAGCCCCCCCGCCCCGGTCCGGCAGCCCGCCCCGACCGGACTCCTCGGTCCCCGGCCTCAGGAGCAGTACTGCCCTTGCTCATGTCAGCTCGGCCCCGCCTTGTACCCGACGCCTCGGACGGTCACCACGATCTCGGGCCGCTCCGGGTCCTTCTCGACCTTCGAGCGCAGCCGCTGGACGTGCACGTTCACCAGTCGGGTGTCGGCCGCGTGGCGGTAGCCCCAGACCTGCTCGAGCAGGACCTCGCGGGTGAACACCTGCCACGGCTTGCGTGCAAGCGCGACGAGCAGGTCGAACTCGAGCGGCGTCAGGGCGATGGACTGCCCGTCCCTCTTCACCGAGTGCCCTGCCACGTCGATGACCAGATCGCCGATGGCGAGCTGCTCGGGCGCGGGCTCCTCCGACCTCCGCAGCCGCGCCCGGATCCGGGCGACGAGCTCCTTCGGCTTGAACGGCTTGACGATGTAGTCGTCGGCCCCGGACTCGAGCCCGACGACGACGTCGACGGTGTCGCTCTTGGCCGTCAGCATGACGATGGGCACGCCGGACTCGGCCCTGATGAGCCGGCACACCTCGATGCCGTCCCTTCCGGGCAGCATCAGGTCCAGCAGCACCAGGTCCGGCTTGACCTCGCGGAATACGGCGAGCGCCTTGTCACCGTCCGCGACGAACGACGGCTCGAACCCTTCACCCCGCAGCACGATGCCGAGCATCTCGGCCAGTGCGGTGTCGTCGTCGACGACGAGAACGCGTCCCTTCATATCGACATCATCCCATTTCCGTATCAGTCTCAAGGCGGCTGGTGAGATACCTCACTGACCTGCGGTGACGTCCCCGGATACCCACCGTGGACGGTCGGTGCCTGTGGGTGTCGAAATCAGACACGGATGTCACCCCCGTAGCCCCCGTCAGCCGTGCTGAACCGTACCCTGAGCGGCCCCACTCGGCCCACGGGAACGACTCCGCCCGCACCACGGCCCGCTCCGCCACAGCCGGACTCCACCCGCCGGCCACCCCGGTTTGTCCCCCCCCTGAGCATCCATCCGCCCGTTCTGCGCCCGGTCGCCCCGAGCGGCGCAGACGATGGGCGTACGAACGTGATACAAGGCCCTCGCCCACCGGCGGGCCCCTCGTGGCACGATGGCTCACGGCCCGCCGCCCCGTGAGGGGAACGGCCACTGTGACCGTGCCGGCTCGCCGAGCCGGCCGCCCCGCGACCCTTCCTCGAGGTGGACGACCGTGAACGACACTCCGGGCTGGACTTCGCCCGGATCCGCTCCCTCCGACGGCCAGGACGGTTCCGGGGTCCCCCGGCCCACTGCGCCCGGTGACGTGAACGACTCCGCCCCCCAGTGGTCCAAGGACCAGCCGCCCGCCGGACAGTGGTCCCCGCCGACCGCCCCGATCCCCGGCCAGGCGCACGGCCCCCAGCCCGGCCCGGGCTGGGGCGGCCCGCCGCCGTACGGCAACTGGGGCAAGCCCCCGGCCGCCAAGCCCGGTGTGATCCCGCTGCGCCCCCTGGGCATGGGCGAGATCCTCGACGGCGCGGTGTCGACGATGCGTACCTACTGGCGCACCGTCCTCACGATCACGGTCACGGTCGCGGTGATCTCCCAGACCGCCGACATACTCGTCCAGCGCTTCCTCGCCCCGACGCCGCCCGAGTTGAACCCGGACGCGACCCCGGACGAGGCCCTCGCCCAGCTCGGCGACTCCCTGCAGACGAGCCTGATCGCCTCGATCCCGGCGCTCCTCATCCTCATCATGGCCACCCTGGTCAGCGCCGCGCTGCTCACCGTGGTCATCAGCCGCGCGGTCCTCGGCCGCCCGGTCTCCCTCGGCGACGCCTGGCGGGAGGCCCGGCCTCGGCTCCTCCAGCTCTGCGGGCTGACCCTGCTCCTGCCGCTGATGAGCGCGGGCATCATGTTCGTCGCCCTGCTGCCCGGCCTCCTCGTCGGCTCCGTGGCCGGCGGGGCGCTCGTCGCCGTCGGCGCGCTGGGCGGCCTGGTGCTCGTGATCTGGCTGATGGTCCGCTTCAGCCTGGCCTCCCCGGCGCTGATGCTGGAACGGCAGGGCGTCATCACCTCGCTGAAGCGCTCCGCCAAGCTGGTCCAGGGCTCCTGGTGGCGGATCTTCGGCATCACGCTGCTGACGCAGCTGATCCTCTTCATCGTGGCGATGATCGTCGCCGTCCCGTTCGCGATCATCGCGTACGCCGTCGACGGTGGCGGCTTCGACAGCCTGCTCTCCGGCTCCACCCCCGAGTTCGGCTGGCCGTTCCTGATCATCAACGGCATCGGCGGCATCCTCATCAACGCGATCACGTACCCCATCTCGGCGGGCGTGACCGTCCTGCTCTACGTCGACCAGCGCATCCGCCGCGAAGCCCTGGACCTCGAACTCGCCCGCGCCGCCGGTGTCCCCGGCTACGGACCCGCCCCCGGCGACCCGGCCGGCGGGAGCTGACGGGGTGATCGAAACGGGGGGCACGATCACGACGCGGCGGCCGCTCCTGGCCGCCGACGACATACCGGTGGACCTTCCCCGCTCCCCCGCCCAGGAGGCGGCGGAGCGGGAACTGTCCAAGCCGATGTACCACGAGAACGACCCCAGCCTCCTCGAACGCGGCCTCAACCGCTTCTGGGAATGGGTCGGTGGCCTCTTGGACGCGGCCTCGAGCGCGACCCCGGGCGGCCTGCTCGGACTCGTCGCGATCGTCGTGGTCGTGCTCGCCCTGGCCGGCGCGCTCTGGTGGCGGCTCGGCACCCCCCGACGCACCCCCGCCACCGGGGACTCCCTCTTCGAGGACGGCCCCCGCACCGCCGACGACCACCGGGCGGCCGCCGCCCGGCACGCCGCCGCCGGCCGCTGGAACGAGGCCGTCCAGGAACGGATGCGGGCCATCGTCCGCTCCCTGGAGGAGCGCACCCTGCTCGACGCCCGCCCCGGCCGCACCGCCGACGAGGCCGCCGCCGAAGCCGCCCGCACCCTGCCCGCCCACACCGACGAACTCCGCGCCGCGGCCCGCTCCTTCGACGACGTCACATACGGCGGCCGCACCGCCGACGAGCCCGCGTACCGCCGCATCGAGGACCTGGACACCTCCCTGGAGCGGACCAGGCCGACCCTCGACACCGCCACCGCGGGGGCGCCCGCATGAGCCGGCCCGGCACCAGCACCACCTCGACCTCGCTCGCACCCCGCCAGATCTGGACCCGGGCCCGCGGCGTGCTCGTCCTGCTCGCCCTGGTCCTCATCGGCGGCATCGTCCTGGCGACCGTGCGCTCCGCCGACCACCACGGCCACCTCGACCCGCGCTCCGCCGACCCCAACGGCAGCCGCGCCGTCGCCGAGCTCCTCAAGGCCCAGGGCGTCACCCTCCAGGTGGTCACCACCCTCGACGAGGCCACCGGCGCCGCCGGAGCCGACAGCACCCTCCTGGTCGCCACACCGGACCTGCTGACCGACCACCAGCAGTCCACCCTGCACCGGGCCATGACCGCCTCCGGCGGCCGCACCGTCCTCGTCGGCGCCGGGGCCGCCTCCCTCGACACCCTCGCCCCGGGCGTCACCACGGCCCCCAGCACCTCGGTGAAGGCCCGCGAGCCGCACTGCGCTCTTCCCGCCGCCGTCCGCGCCGGCAGCGTCGACCTCGGCGGCGAGCGCTACTCCACCTCCGTCGACGACGCGACCACCTGCTACCCCGTCGACGACCGCCCCACCCTCGTCGCCCTGCCGACCGCCGGAGGCGGTGACACCGTCCTCCTCGGCTCCGCCGACCTCCTCACCAACGAACGTCTCGACAAGCAGGGCAACGCCTCGCTCGCCCTGCAACTCCTCGGCTCCCGCCCGCATCTCCTCTGGTACCTCCCCTCCCTCTCGGACCCTTCCGCCACCGAGGGCACCCCCGAGGGCGAGTCCCCCGACAGCACCACCGACAGCTTCTTCTCGCTCGTCCCCTCGGGCTGGCTCTGGGGCGCGCTCCAACTCGCCCTGGCCGCCGTCCTCGCCGCCGTCTGGCGAGGCCGCCGCCTCGGCCCCCTGGTGACCGAACCCCTCCCGGTCGCCATCCGCGCCTCCGAAGCCACCGAGGGCCGCGCCCGCCTCTACCGCAAGGCCAACGCCCGCGACCGCGCCGCCGCCGTCCTGCGCACCGCGACCCGCACCCGGATCGCCCCGCTCCTGGGCGTCGCCGCCCAGGACGCCCACTCCCCCGAGACCCTGCTCCCCGCGCTCTCCACCAGGCTCCCCGGAACCGGCGCGGACCCCAGGGACCTGCTCTTCGGCCCGGCTCCCGCCGACGACGCCGCACTCATCCGCCTGGCTGACCAACTCGACGCCCTCGAAAGAGAGGTACGCACCTCATGAGCGCCCCGACCCCCGAGACCGCTACGACCTCGGACAGCGCCCGCGCCTCCCTGGAGGCCCTGCGCACCGAGATCGGGAAGGCCGTGGTCGGCCAGGACCCCGCCGTCACCGGACTCGTCGTCGCCCTCCTGTGCCGGGGTCACGTCCTCCTCGAAGGAGTCCCCGGCGTCGCCAAGACGCTGCTGGTCCGCGCGCTCGCGGCCACGCTCGAACTCGACACCAAGCGCGTCCAGTTCACCCCCGATCTGATGCCGAGCGATGTCACCGGCTCACTCGTCTACGACTCCCGCTCCGCCGAGTTCTCCTTCCAGCCGGGCCCGGTCTTCACCAACCTGCTGCTCGCCGACGAGATCAACCGCACGCCCCCCAAGACCCAGTCCTCCCTCCTGGAGGCCATGGAGGAGCGTCAGGTCACCGTCGACGGAACACCCCGTCCCCTCCCGGACCCGTTCCTCGTCGCCGCGACCCAGAACCCGGTCGAGTACGAGGGCACGTACCCCCTCCCCGAGGCCCAACTGGACCGCTTCCTGCTGAAGCTGACGGTCCCGCTGCCCTCCCGGGACGACGAGATCAACGTCCTGACCCGGCACGCGAACGGCTTCGACCCCCGCGACCTCAAGGCCGCCGGAGTCCGACCGGTCGCCGGCCCCGCCGAACTCGAGGCCGCCCGCGATGCCGTCGCCAAGACCTCGGTCAGCCCCGAGATCGCCGGCTATGTCGTCGATATCTGTCGTGCCACGCGTGAATCCCCCTCGCTCACCCTCGGCGTCTCCCCCCGAGGTGCCACCGCCCTGCTCTCCACCGCCCGCGCCTGGGCCTGGCTCACCGGCCGGGACTACGTCACCCCCGACGATGTGAAGGCCCTCGCGCTCCCCACCCTCCGCCACCGGGTCCAACTGCGCCCGGAGGCCGAGATGGAGGGCGTCACCGCCGACTCCGTCATCAACTCGATCCTCGCCCACGTCCCCGTACCCCGCTGAGAACGGCGCCCCATGGCCCTCACCGGACGCACCGCACTGCTCGCCGCCCTCGGCTCCCTCCCCGTGGGCCTCCTCGCCCCCAGTTGGACGGGGATCCTCGCGGTGAACGCGCCCCTCACACTCGCAATTCTGTGCGACTACGCGATGGCCGCGCCAGTGCGAACGCTGCGGTTCACCCGAAGTGGTGACACAACAGTTCGACTGGGTGACGGCGCCGAGGTCCAGCTCACGGTCACCAACCCGTCCCGCCGCCGCCTCCGCGCCCAACTCCGCGACGCCTGGCCGCCCAGCAGCTGGCTCCCCGGCACCGAACAGGCCGCCTCACGCCAGAAGTTGACCGCCCCCGCGGGCGAACGCCGCCGCCTCACGACGTCGCTGCGCCCCACCCGGCGAGGCGACCGCCACGCCGCCCGCGTCACCGTCCGCTCCTACGGCCCCCTCGGCCTGGCCGCCCGACAGGGCAACCACACCGTGCCGTGGACGCTCCGCGTCCTGCCCCCGTTCACGAGCCGCAAGCACCTGCCGTCCCGACTGGCCCGCCTCCGCGAGCTCGACGGCCGCACCAGCGTCCTCACCCGCGGCGAGGGCACGGAGTTCGACAGCCTCCGCGAGTACGTCCCCGGCGACGACACCCGCTCCATCGACTGGCGGGCCACCGCACGCCAGACCACCGTCGCCGTCCGCACCTGGCGCCCCGAGCGCGACCGACACATCCTGATCGTCCTCGACACCGGCCGCACCTCGGCCGGCCGCGTCGGAGACGTCCCCCGCCTCGACGCCGCGATGGACGCCGCCCTGCTCCTCACCGCCCTCGCCTCACGCGCCGGCGACCGCGTCGACCTCCTGGCCTACGACCGCCGCCTCCGCGCCCAGGTCCAGGGCCGCTCCGCCGGCGACGTCCTGCCCGCCGTGGTCAACGCCCTGGCCCCACTGGAGCCGGAACTCGTGGAGACGGACGCCCGCGCCCTCGCGGCGACGGCCCTGGCCCGAGCCCCACGCCGCTCGCTCCTCGTCCTCCTCACCAGCCTCGACGCGGCCCCGATCGAGGAGGGCCTCCTCCCGGTGCTGCCTCAGCTCACCCAGCGCCACACGGTCCTCCTGGCCTCGGTCGCGGACCCGCGCACCGACGAGATGACCACGCACCGCGGCACGATCGACGGCGTCTACGAAGCCGCGGCCGCCACGCAGGCCCAGGCCCAGCGCCACCGCACGGCGGACCAGCTCCGCCGCCACGGCGTCACGGTCGTCGACGCCACCCCCGACAACCTGGCCCCGGCCCTGGCCGACGCCTACCTGGCCCTGAAGGCCGCCGGCCGCCTCTGAGCCGAACGGACCGGTGGCCGGCGCGGAGAGAATCCCGCACCGGCCACCGATCAAGCGTGGTTCACCTGCCCGGATCAACGGAACACGACGGAAGCCTCTCCGGCCGCGGCGCTGAAGGACCCCGGGCACAGGAACGAGCCCGAGACCTTGCTAGCCGTGAACGGCGTGTTCACGTACTTCCTGGTCGACCCGTCACGGTTCCAGACGATGTTCGTCGCCTTGTAGCGACAGGACACGAACGACTGCTGCCCAGTGATGTCGATGACGTCGGTCCGCGCGGTACCGGCGGCGTCGTCGAAGGTGAAGGCCGGGTTGTTGTTGAGCGAGGCGGAGATACCGCCGCCGCAGGTCAGATTGCCGCCGGGCTTGTTGATCGTGGCCCGGTCGACGGTGAGCGCGCTCGGCGGATTGGCACTGGAACTGGCATTGGTCCAGCTGCAGGTGTTCCCCGAGACGACGATGACGCCGTCGACCTTGAGGTCGGCGGCGTCGGCATACGCCGTCGTGGAAGCACCGATGCCGGCCGCGATCACCAGCGCGGCCAATCCGGACAGTAAGGGGGTGTACTTCATGTCGGTCGCTCCTCCTTGCCACAGCACTGTGGGTGGGGGGAACCCAGGCCGCTGGGTGAGCCGCCCGGGTTCGGAGTGCGCCACGAGGGTGACACAGCGAGCCTGACATGTCATGACCACATCAATCATTGGCCGAAAACAGCCTGAACGCAAAAATGCCTCAACCCCCGGACAAGGTCCGGGGGTTGAGGCTAAAAATTGTTCGGCGGCGTCCTACTCTCCCACAGGGTCCCCCCTGCAGTACCATCGGCGCTGAAAGGCTTAGCTTCCGGGTTCGGAATGTAACCGGGCG
>NZ_JBSFEN010000012.1:0-350563 GCF_053594455.1 Streptomyces sp. NPDC001927
AGATGCCGCCGGTCGACATCGACGCGCACGAGGCGCTGGTCGCGGCGATCGAGTCGGGCGACGCGGAAGCCGCGGAGGCCGAGGGCTCCCTTTTCTCAGCGGACAAGGTACGACCGCCCATGCCCCTGCACTATCAGGCCTGCACCTTCCGATACAGGTCACGTTCTCGCCCGGTCCTGGACCGCCTCACGTTGCAGTTCTCACCCGGCCACACGGTCCTCCTCGGCCCCAACGGAGCCGGGAAGAGCACGCTTCTCTCCCTGGGGGCAAGCGCCCAGAAACCTCAGTCGGGAACCGTCGGCTACGGGAGACTCGACTCCGGCGTCCGCCGGCATCTGCGCGCCTATCGGGAGAAGGTCTCGTGGCTGCCTCAACGCCCGGGCTTCATTCCCGGGCTCACGTGTCGTGAACACGTTGCCTATGTCGGATGGCTCAAGGGTATGAGTGAACGCGACGCCTGGCGTTCCGCGCCCTCGGCCATTGAACGCGTGGGCCTCAGCGCCAAACTCGACGACAAGATCAAGACACTGTCCGGTGGGCAGCAGCAGCGCATAGCCATCGCGCAAGCGCTCGTCCACGACGCGGGACTCCTCCTCCTCGACGAACCCACTGTCGGCCTCGACCCCCACCAGCGACGCCGGTTCCTCGACCTGCTTGTCTCCTTGCGCGGGTCCGTCCACGTCATCGTCTCCACCCACGACATCGGCGACCTCGACGAGTCATTCGACGAAGTCGTGGTCCTCGAATCGGGAAAGGCGCGCTTCCGGGGCACCGTGCGCGAATTCGCTGAGCACGCGGATCCCGCCTGCGCACCGGCACGACGTCTCGAGAGCGCCTATGCCTCTCTCCTGGAGGCGGCTGAGTGATCACCTGGGCCAACCTCCGTGCATCCGCCGCCCTCTGGCTGATGCTGCCCGTCCTCGTATATGCCTCCCTCTACGTGGGCGACGCGGCCTCCCCGGTCCCGTCCCACTACGGAGTCGAATCCGGCGAGCTCGCCGCATACGCGGTCGCGGTCGTCGTCCCGGCCATCGCGGGAGCCGCGGCCTGGGAAGCGGGACGCCACCGCATGCTGGGAGCACTGCGCGCAACTGCCTGTCGCAGCGCCGCACGACAGCTCTCGCGTGCAGTCGCCCCCGTTCTCCTCCTCCTGCTCGTGCTTGCCATCGGCGCTGTCGTCATGGGCTACAACGCCGCCCAGGTGCTGCCGCGGGGTGCCGGGTTGCTCGCTGTGGTCCACCTGATCGTGCTGTCCTTCGGCTGGCTCGTCGTCGGATGGTCCATCGGGCTCGTCCTGCCCAAGTCGATAGCCGCACCTGCGGTGGCGATCGGCTGCTGGGTTTGGCTGTCGTGGCCCCACGCGACTGCCAATCCGTGGCTCCGACACCTGGGCGGCTTCGTCGACGGGCTCTCGAGCGTCACCGACACGCGCTCACCGTCCGTCTACTTCGTCCCCTGGGGCGTCACCGCCGCTCTCGCGCTCGCGTTCTGGGCACTCGCCGGCATCCCCCGGCGCACCTGGGGCGCAGCCGTTGCTCTCACGACCATCACCCTCACGCTGCTCGCCGGTCGAGCTCTGGTGTCCGACTGGGGCTTCCACCATCCGACGAGCCCTCGTTCGGTCGCCATGAACTGCGTCGGCGACAAGCCCCGCGTGTGTGTCCCGCCGGAGTACGCCCCGTACGCCGCTCAGTTGCGGGAGGACCTCACTGCCCCCATCGGCAAGCTGCAGGAAGCGGGTGTCCCCGCGCCTCGGGAGCTACGGATCAGCTCCGACAAGGCTCCCCTTGAGTCAGGGGTCTGGCCCCTGTACTGGTCCCCGGCCGGCGACAGCACGGAACCGGCCAAGATCGCGGCGGACATAGCCGAATCAGCGGTCACAGGAACCGCTGCACGGAACGGAGTACGGGACTGTCGCCAGCCCGGTTCTCCGGCCGCCGCCTGGGCGGCCCTTGCAGCCGGTGTTCCCGAACAAGGCGTTCAGGCAGCACTCTCGCCGGGGGACTGGGCGGCGGTTCAGAAGGTCCGCAACCGCCCCGCCAAGGAGCAAGCCACCTGGTTCAGCCGCACTGTGACCGCTCAACGGCACTGCAGGGCCCTGTCATGACCCTCTACGCGACGAAAGTCCGCCAGTGGTTGGCAGTCCCAGCGGCACTCGCTCTGCTCACCGCCGTGTGTCTCCTCGCAGGCGCGAGCGAGGTCCCCATCCCCAGTATCACCAGCGGCATGGGAAGTGCGCAGCTGGCCTACTTCACGCCCGTACTGGTCGTCGTCGCCGTCATGTACTGCCTGGACCGCAACCTCGACCGGACGGAGACCACGGCGGTGCGGCCCATCAGCACGCTGGACCGGGGAATCGTCACCGGTACAGCCGTCCTTGCCCACTTGACCGGGCTGCTGGTCGGAATGGACATCGCCAGGAACACCGTCCTGTTGCTGGCCATCGCCCTCCTCGTTCGGCGGCTGATCAACGAAGCAGCAGCGACCGCAGCCGGACTCATGTTCCTCGTCCTCAACCTCGTCGCAGGCCGCGCGTACAACCCCGACGGCTTCGTCGGTCACACCTGGTGGGCCGTAACCCTTTACCCCGACCACAGTCTCGGCGCGTGGCTGACCGCCGCGATCGTTTTCGCTCTCGCGCTGCCCCTCGCTCTCCCTCGCCGCTAGCAAGACCATCGGGGCGGGCCCCCGCGGTGCGAACTCTCTCGTTATCTGACCTTCCGTCAGATTGGAACGTGTTCTAGTCTGCGCCCCATGGGCATCGGAATCACGCAAGAGCAGCGGGAGTTGGCTCGGTCCGTGCGCGGGTGGTTCGCTCGGGCCGTGCCGGGCGAGGACGTGCGGAAGCTTCTTGACGCGCCCGCGGAGAGTGGGGTCGGGCGGCCCGGGTACTGGGACGGGCTTGTCGAGCAGGGGCTGCTCGGGGTGCATCTGCCCGAGTCGTACGGGGGTGGGGGCGGCGATCTTGTCGATCTGGCCGTCGTGCTCGAAGAGGCCGCGCGGGCGCTCGTGCCGGGGCCGTACTTGCCCTGTGTGCTCGCCGGAGAGGTCCTGAGTCGGGTTCCGGGAGCGGGTGAGCTCGTCGGCGATCTCGTGCGCGGCGTCAGGGTGGGGGCCGTCGCGCTCGGGGCCGGGGGGATGACCGGGGTCGAGGTCGAGGGCGGGGTCGTGTTCGACGGGGTCGCGCCGCCCGTCCTCGGGGGCGCCCAGGCCGACCTGCTGATCCTGGCCGCGAGCACCGCGCGGGGTGTCGTCTGGGCCGCCGTGGACGCCGAGACCCTGGCCGTCCGGCCGCACGAGAGCGCCGACCCGACGCGGCCGACCGCCGAGGTCACCGCCGACGGCACCCACGTGCCCGCCGAGCGGATCCTGGACCTCGACCCCACTCTCGTAACCGACCTGGCCGCCGTGCTGTACGCCGCCGACGCCTGCGGGACCGCCGCCCGGGCCCTGGAGACGGCCGCCGAGTACGCCAGGACGCGCGAGCAGTTCGGGCGGCCCATCGGGCAGTTCCAGGGGGTCAAGCACCTCTGCGCCGACATGCTCGTACGCGTCGAGCAGGCCCGCGCGCTCGCCTGGGACGCCGCCAGGGCCACCGACTCGACCGCGCGCTCGCTCGTCGCGGCCCTCGCCGCCGCCACCGCCCTCGACGCCGCGTACAGCTGCGCCAAGGACTGCATCCAGATCCTCGGCGGGATCGGCTTCACCTGGGAGCACGACGCCCACCTCGCCCTGCGCCGCGCCCTCGTCGCCCGCCAGCTGCTCGGCTCGGGCGACGCCCATCGCGCGCAGGCCGTCCGGCTCGCCGCCGAGGGTGTACGGCGTGAGCTGCGGCTCGAACTGCCGCCGGAGGCCGACGCGTTCCGCGCCGCCGCGCGCGAGGCGCTCGCGCCCGCCGTCGGCCTCGACCCGGGCGCCGCGCGGCGTGCCCTCGCCGTCACCGGGTACGCCGCCCCGCACCTGCCGGAGCCGTACGGCCTCGGCGCCGGGCCGCTCCAGCAGCTCGCCGTGCAACGGGAGCTGGACACGGCCGGGGTCCGGATCGCCGGCCTCGGGATCGCCACCTGGGTGGTCCCGTCTCTCCTCGCGTACGGGACGGGCACGCAGCAGGAGCGGTACCTCGGGCCCACTCTGCGCGGCGAGCTGCTCTGGTGCCAGCTCTTCTCCGAGCCCGGCGCGGGGTCCGACCTCGCCTCGCTCCGTACGAAGGCGGAACGGACCGAGGACGGCGGCTGGCGGATCACCGGGCAGAAGGTGTGGACGAGCGCGGCCCAGTGGGCCGACCACGGCATCCTGCTCGCCCGGACCGACCCCGACGCGCCCAAGCACAAGGGGCTTACGTACTTCCTCGTCGACATGAAGAACACCCCCGGGATCGACATCCGGCCGCTGAAGGAGATCACCGGCGAGTCGCTCTTCAACGAGGTCTTCTTCGACGGCGCGGTGCTCCCGGCCGACGCCGTCGTCGGCGAGGTCAACGACGGCTGGCGCGTCGCCCGCAACACCCTCGGCAACGAACGCGTCCACATGGCCGACCAGGTCGCCTTCGACTCCGGGCTCGAAGCGCTGATCGAGCGGGCGACCGGGGTCGACACCTCCGTACGCGTACGGATCGGAGCCCTGGTCGCCGAGGCGCACGCGCTCGCCTGCATCGGGCTGCGGACCACCACGCTCCAGGTCTCCGGCCTCGAACCGGGCGCGGGTGCCAGCGTCCGCAAGCTCGTCCAGACCGTCCACCAGCAGAAGGTCGCCGAGCTCACGCTCGAACTGCTCGGCCCCGAGGGCGCCGTGCGGGAGGGCGCGGGGGAGCGGGCCGTCCACGGGCTGCTGATGTCCCGCTGCCTGACCATCGCGGGCGGCACCACGCAGGTCCAGCTCAACGTCGTGGCCGAGCGCCTGCTCGGACTGCCGAGGGACTAGAGACCCGAGACCAGAGACCGACTGAACTGACTGAGGGGAAGCGGAGATGGGGAAGGCGTACATCGTCGGCGTCGGGATGACGAAGTTCGAGAAGCCCGAGACGCGCGACTGGAACTACTGGGACATGGCACGTGAGGCGGGCACGGCGGCGCTCGCCGACGCCGGCGTCTCGTACGAGCAGGTCCAGCAGGTCCCGGTCGGCTACTGCTTCCAGGCCTCCACGGCCGGGCAGCGTGCCGCGTACGAACTCGGTCTGACCGGTGTGCCGGTCTACAACGTCAACAACAACTGCGCGACGGCGTCGACCGCGCTGATGATGGCCCGGCAGTTCGTGGAGGGCGGGATCGGCGACTGCGTCCTCGCGCTGGGCTTCGAGAAGATGGCGCGCGGGGCGCTGGGCGGCGGATCCGACGGCGGCGACTTCAAGACCTCGCCGGTCGCCCGGCACTACGGGATCATGGCCGCCGCCCACGGCTTCGAGATGTCCCCGCCGACCGCGCAGATCTTCGGCAACGCGGCGCGTGAACACATGGAGCGGTACGGGACGACGGAGGTGCAGCTCGCGGCCGTCGGCGCCAAGAACCACCAGCACTCGGCGAACAACCCCAACGCCCAGTTCCAGGACGTGTACTCGGTCGACGAGATCCTCGCCGCCAAGACCATCCACCGGCCGCTGACGAAGCTCCAGTGCTCGCCCACCTCCGACGGTTCGGCGGCGGCTGTGGTGGTGTCCGAGCGGTTCGTGGTCGAGCACGGGCTGCACGACAAGGCGGTCGAGATCGCGGCGCAGGCCATGACCACGGACACCGAGGACTCCTTCGCGTCCGGGTCCTGCATCGACGCGGTCGGCCGGCCGATGTCGCGTGCCGCGGCCCGGCAGGTCTACGAGAAGTCCGGGCTCGGGATCGAGGACGTGGACGTCGTGGAACTCCACGACTGCTTCTCCATCAACGAGCTGCTGACCTACGAGGCGCTCGGCATGTGCGAGGACGGTGCTTCGGGGAAGCTCGTCGAGTCGGGGGCGACGACGTACGGCGGGCGGTGGGTGGTGAACCCGTCGGGCGGGCTGATCTCCAAGGGGCATCCGCTGGGGGCCACCGGGCTCGCCCAGGCCGCCGAGCTGGTCTGGCAGCTGCGGGGCGAGGCGGGGCCGAGGCAGGTGGCGGGGGCGCGGGTGGGGCTCGCGCACAACATCGGGCTCGGCGGGGCGGCGGTGGTGACGATGCTGCGGAGGGGGTAGGACGGGGCGTGGGCCGGGGGTCCGGAGGTCGTAGGACCAATTCCTGGGACCCTTCCTAGGACCGATTCCCGATGTACGGGGCACGGACCGTCTGCGACCATCACACGCATGGCCCGAACCGAGTCCTCCGCCGCCGAGTCGGCCGCACCGTCGTCCACCTCCGTACGCCCCACCCCGCGCACCTGGCTCGTCGTGCTGGCCGCGTGCGCGGGGCAGTTCCTCGTGGTCCTCGACGTCTCGGTGGTGAACGTCGCGCTGCCGTCGATGCGGGCCGACCTCGGTCTCTCGGCGATCGGGCTGCAGTGGGTCCTCAACGCCTACTCGATCGCCTTCGCCGGGTTCATGCTGCTCGGCGGACGGGCGGCGGACCTCTTCGGCCGGAAGCGGATGTTCCTGCTCGGGCTCGGGCTCTTCACCGCGGCCTCCGTCGCGGGCGGGCTCGCGCAGGAGGGCTGGCAGCTGGTCGCCGCGCGGGCCGTGCAGGGACTCGGCGCCGCGGTCCTCGCGCCCGCGACGCTCACGATCGTGACCGCTGCCGTACCGGCAGGGCCGGCGCGGACCCGGGCCATCGGGACGTGGACGGCGGTCGGGGCGGCCGGTGGCGCGGCGGGCGGCTTCGTGGGCGGGGTCCTCGTCGACCTGCTCTCCTGGCGCTGGGTGCTCCTGATCAACGTGCCGGTCGGCGTCCTGGTCCTGGCCGGGGCGGCGCTGTGGCTGAGCGAGAGCCGTACCACCGGCGGGCGACGGCTCGACCTGCCGGGCGCGGTGCTCGTCACCGGCGGCCTCGCCTCCGTCGCGTACGGCATCGTGCAGACGGAGGAGGGCGGTTGGGGCGCCCCGGCCACCCTGGTCCCGCTGCTCGGCGGACTGGCCCTGCTCGGGGTCTTCGTCGCCGTCGAGGCCCGGACGGCGGCCCCGCTGATGCCGCTGAAGCTCTTCCGCTCGCGGGCGGTCTCGGCGGCCAACGTGTCGATCCTGCTCGCGGGTTCGACGTCGTTCGGCATGTGGTTCTTCATGACGGTGTACGCCCAGAACGTCCTCGGCTACACCCCGATCCAGGCGGGCCTGGCCCTGGTCCCCAGCTCGGTCAGCGTCATCGTGGGCTCCAAGCTGGCCCCCCGCCTGATGCCGACGACGGGCGCGCGCAACCTCGCGGTCATCGGAGCCCTGGTCGCCGCGGCCGGCTTCGCCTGGCAGTCGACGATGACGGCGAACGGCACGTTCCTGACCATCATCCTGGGCCCCGGCATCCTGATGATGGCCGGCATCGGCCTCCTCACCACCCCCCTGGCCACCCTGGCCACCTCCAGCGCCGCGCCCGGTGACGCGGGGCTGGTCTCCGGCCTCGTCAACACCTCCCGCACGATGGGCGGCGCGCTCGGCCTCGCCGTCCTGTCCACCGTGGCCGCCGCCCGCACGGCCGGCGGCACGAGCCCCGAGGCCCTGACGGAGGGCTACGCCCTGGCCTTCCGCACGGCGACGGGCGTCCTCCTCGCGGCGGCGCTCCTGATGCTGCTGTGGCTGCCGAGGCCGACGCGCCAGGACTGAGCCGGACCGGGGGACAGACTCTAGAGCCAGCCCTGCTGACGGGCCTCCCGGACCGCCTCCATGCGGTTGCGGGTGCCGGTCTTGCCGATGGCGGAGGAGAGGTAGTTCCGTACGGTCGACTCGGACAGGTGCAGCCGCTCCGCGATGTCGGCGATCGTCGCGCCGTCCACCGCCGCGCCCAGGGCCTCCCGCTCGCGGGCGGACAGCGGGTTCGGCCCCGCGCTGAGGGCCGCCGCCGCAAGGGCCGGGTCGATGACCGTCTCGCCCCGCAGGACCTGCCGGATCGCCGAGGCGAGTTCCTCCACCGGCCCGTCCTTCACCAGGAACCCGGCCGCCCCCGCCTCCATCGCCCGCCGGAGGTAGCCGGGCCGGCCGAAGGTGGTCAGGATCAGGACCCGGCAGTCGGGCACCTCGTCGCGCAGATCGGCGGCGGCGTCGAGCCCGGACCGCCCCGGCAGCTCGATGTCGAGCAGCGCCACCTCGGGCCGACTGACGAGCGCCGTGTCCACGATCTCGTCCCCCCGCCCCACCTGAGCGACGACCTCGATGTCCGGCTCCATCCCGAGCAGCAGCGCGAGCGCGCCCCGCATCATGCCCTGGTCCTCGGCGAGGAGAACTCTCGTACGCGACAGCGGGCGGTGGTCCTGCGGCATCTCGCTCATGGGAAAAGGGTAGGGCGGGAGGGCTGTTGGGGCGCGTCGTGCGAGCTCGGAACGTCGGGGCAGGACGAGACGGGTCCGGGGAAGATCACTACTCTGCACGGGTGTTCTCCTATGACGAGTTGACCTCACCCGAGCGCGAGCTGTGGGACGCGTTCCCCGAGGGGCGCCGGGTCGATCTGCGCACGGGTGGCCCTGAACCCGAACGCACGGTCCGTGCGGCTGTCGTGGCGACGCTGCTGCTCGGGGCGAACGGTGAACAACGGGTCGGGGCGGTCGCCGCCGTGCGGCTCGCCGGGGCGCTTATCACCGGCCGACTCGACCTGTCCGGGACAGAGGTCGGTCACACGGTCTCGCTCGCACACTGCCGACTCGACGAGGTCGTGAGCCTGCGCGGTGCGACGGCTCGGACGATCGAGATCACGGACAGTCGGCTTCCCGGGATCGACGCCGAGCAGGCCCGCATCGGAGGGGACCTGGACCTGAGGCGGTCCGCTGTCGAGGGCGGCTCTCTGATACTCGTCGGCGCGCACATAGCCGGCAACCTGCTCCTCACGGACGCCACGGTCTCCGGCACGGCGGAGTGGGCCGTGCTCGCCGGCGGCCTCTCCGTGGAGGGCTGCCTCTTCGGCCAACGGCTCAGCACCCGGGGCGGGCTCCGGCTGCCCGGCGCACAGCTCCGCAGCGGCCTGTTCCTGCAGGCCGCCCGGCTGGAGAACGTCGGTGGTGTCGCACTCGCCGCGGGCGGGGTGGCCACCTCGACGGTGGACTGCTCCGAGGGCTTCACCGCGCACGGCGAAGTGCGGCTGCGCAGGGCCCGGATCGACGGTCCGCTGACTCTCGCGGGGGCCCGTCTGCACGGCACCGGCGTCGCCCTCGACTGTGCGGCGATGCAGGTGGAGGAGTTCGACTGCACCACCGCCGCACCACCCGAGGGAACGATGGACCTCCGCTCCGCACGAGCCACGCGGTACCGGGACAGCGAGGAGAGCTGGCCGCAGACCGTACTGCTGGACGGATTCACCTACGACTCCCTCCACTTCGGGGACACCGCGTCGCACGGGGCGGCCGAAGGCGGAACTCCCCCCAGGGGCGACGTGGCCCGCCGCCTGGCGTGGATCCGGCTCCATCCCGGCTACGCCCCGCAGCCGTACGAGCAGTTGGCGGCCTGGTGCCGGCGGATCGGCCACGACGACGACGCCCGCCGCGTGCTCCTGGCCAAACAGCGCCACCGCCGCCGGACCCTGCGCCCGGCCGCACGCCTGTGGGGGCACCTGCTCGACGTGACCGTCGGCTACGGCTACCGCCCCTGGCTGGCCGGGGTCTGGCTGCTCGTACTGGCCCTGCTGGGCACGCTGTCGTTCGCGACGGACACCCCCAGGGCGAGCAAGCCCGGCGAAGGAGCCCCGTTCCAGCCGCTCGTCTACACGCTCGACCTCCTGATCCCCATCGGGGGTCTGGGGCAGCGCACGGCCTGGTACTGGCCCGACGGCGTCCTCCAGTGGCTGGCCTACCTGCTCATGGCGGTGGGGTGGGTGCTGACGACCGCCGTCATCGCGGGCGTCACCCGCACCCTGCAGAAGAACTAGCGGGTCACGACCCCCACGGGGAGTTCCGCGGTGACGCGGAAGCCGCCCTGTGGGGTCGGGCCCGTGGTGAGGGAGCCGCCCGCGGTTGTTATGCGTTCGTGAAGGCCCTTGAGGCCGGTGCCGGGTGGGGCGGCCGTGCCCTTGCCGTTGTCCGTGATCGTCAGGCGGACGTGGGTCAGGGTGCCGCCCAGGTCGATGGTGCAGCGGGTCGCCTCGCTGTGGCGGACCGCGTTCGTCACCGACTCCCGTACGACCCAGCACAGCAGCGCCTCGGTGGCGGGCGGAAGGGGTGGGCCGGACTGGCGGACCACCGGGTCTATGCCCGCCGAGGACAGGGCGTCGCGGGCGCCGTCCAGTTCGGTGGCGAGGTTGCCCTCGCGGTAGCCGGTCACCGCCTCGCGGATCTCCGCGAGCGCCTGGCGACCGACCGACTCGATGTCCGCCACCTGCGCGAGCGCGGCCTCGACATCGCGCGGGGCGAGCCGCCGTGCCGCCTCCGACTTGACGACGATGACGGACAGGGTGTGCCCGAGCAGGTCGTGGAGGTCCCGGGAGAAGCGGAGCCGCTCCTTCTCCACCGCCGCCCGGGCCAGTTCCTGCCGGGTGGCGCGCAGCTCGCGGACGGTTTCGGAGAGGGCGAAGATGGCCGCCGTCACCATCGCCGAGATGAACGTCCCGTAGGCCACGTTGATCGCTCCCCAGCCGTCCCGTACCCCCGCGACCACGGCAGCCGTGACACAGAGCGGGAACACCACGCGGGGCAGCCGCCGGCCGCGGGTGACAGACCCCGCGGCGAGGCCGAGCAGCGGGAAGTACAGCAGGTACGGGCCGCCGTAGGCGATGCTCAGGCCCAGGGTGACGGCCGCCATCCCCGCCAGCAGCCACCAGGTGGTGGGCGCGTCGCGCTTGGGGCCGCTGAAGGCACGGAAGACGACCGCTATGTAGAGAGAGTTGAAGACGAGCAGGCCAAGACCGGTGAGCCAGGGGTTGGACGACTTGCCCTGGAAGAGGTGGGAGACCGCCCCCATGCCCATGAGCAGCCAGGGCAGCATCGAGTACCCGTTGGGCGGCGTCATCCCCTCCGGCGCCCACTCCCGGCCGCCTCGCCGCGTACGTCCCCACCCGCGCATGGTGCCCCTCCCGCGCATCGTGCCCGTCCTCATGGCCGTCGTCGTGCCCGTCCTCATGTCCGTCTCACGTCGGTCTGCCCGAGCGGCGGTACGAATCCGTCGCGTACAGGCCGAACAGCAGGGCCCACACGGTGATCACGGCGATCGCCGCGAGGCCCGGTGCGGAGCCCTCCGTCAGCGCCCGGCCGAGCTCCGCGAAGCGGTTCGTCGGAGTGTACGAGGAGATCACACGCAGCCAGTCGGGGAAGAGCTCCACGGGAAACCAGAGGCCACCGACGACGGCGAGCCCCAGATTGCAGGCCACGTTGACGACGCCGGTGGTCTGGGCGGAGAGGCGGTATCCGTTGCCGAGGCCGAGCAGGGTGAAGGGGAGCGAACCGAGCCAGAGGGCCACGGCGAGCGCGGCCCACTGCCAGGCGGGCATCCGGACGCCGTTGACGACGGCGCCGGCGAGGAGGACGGCCGTGAGCGCGGGCAGGACGATCACCGACCCCGTGAGCGCGCGCCCGATGACGACCTGGCGGGGCGTCATCGGTGTGATCCGCAGCTGCCGCAGCCAGCCCACGGACCGGTCCTCGGCGATCCCCGTCCCCACGGACAGCGCCGCGTTGACCGCTCCGTAAGCCGCCATGCCGACCATCGAGGCGGTCTTCCACACCGCCTCGTCCGTGCCGAGGTTGGTGAACAGGAGGTACATCATCACCGGCACGCCGACGCTGCCGATCGCGAAGCCGACGTCGCGCAGGGACCGGCGGACTTCGAGTCGTACGTACGCGGTGATCACGAGGCGGTCTCCAGGGTGCGTCGGGTCAGGGACAGGAAGGCGTCGTTCATCGACACCGGGGCGACCTCCAGGCCGCGGATCGCGTTCCGCGCCGCGAGAGCGACGACGGTCGCGTCGGAGTCGTCCGTGCGCAGCCGGGCACGGTCTCCCCGTATCTCCACCGAGGTCACGCCGGGGAGGTGGGCGAGCCCCTCGCTCGACCCGCCCGCGAGGTCGAAGGAGACGAGGCTGCCGCCTCCCGTGCGCCTGAGCTCCTCGCCCGTGCCGTCGGCCAGGACGCGGCCGCCGTCGAGGACGACGATCCGGTCGGCATGGGCGTCGGCCTCCTCCAGATAGTGGGTGGAGAAGAGGACCGTGTTCCCCCGGCGGGCGTACCCGCGCATCGCGTCCCAGAACGCCTCGCGGGCCTCCACGTCCAGAGCGACGGTCGGCTCGTCGAGCACGATCAGTTCGGGGTTCCCGACGAGCGCCAGGGCGAACCGGACTCGCTGCGCCTGCCCGCCGGAGAGCCGGTCGGCGCGGCGGCCCGCCAGCTCCGTGAGGCCCGCGAGCTCCAGGGCCTCGGCCACCGGCAGCGGGGCCGGGTAGGTGCGTGCGACGAACGTGACGAGCTCGCGGACGGTGACCCGGGGGACCGGCCGGCCCTCCTGGAGCATCGCACCGACCCGGCCCGCCGCGACCGCGCGGCCGGGCGCCGCGCCGAAGAGCGAGACCCGGCCCTCGTCGGGCTCGGTGAGGCCGAGGAGCAGGGCGATCGTGGTGGACTTGCCGGCGCCGTTGCGGCCCAGCAGGGCCACCGTCTCGCCACGGCGGACGGTCAGGTCGATGCCGTCCACGGCGCGGACTGCGCCGTATCTCTTCGTCGTGGCCTCGAAGACCACGGACGCGGGCTCGTTCGTCATGCCGTCGAAACTACGGATCCGGCCGGGGAGCGCGGCAGGCGTGGATGTGCGGAGTCGGCAGTGACAAATGTCCTGCCACCGGGCCGGCCCCTCAGTTAGCTGACGTATCGTCAGGTGTCGTTGCCCGAGGGCTTCTCAACTCATCCCCGCTCGGCTATACATGAGGATCACCGACCTAGAACGCGTTCTAGAACGGAGAGCGAGCGCGTACGGGACGGTCCCCGCACGGCCTCGGTGCGGCCGACGGTGCGGACGGTCGCACCGAGGTCTTCCACACGCCTCACGAACCTCTACGTCCTCCCGACCCTCACGGATCTCCAAGGAGCAGCATCCCCATGCCCATTGATGCCGCCAAGGCCGTCGCCGCCGAGCCCCGCAGCGCCGAGATCGGCTGGGACCACAAGGACGTCCAGCTCTACCACCTGGGCCTTGGCGCCGGAACCCCGGCGACCGACCCCGGCGAGCTCCGCTACACCCTCGAATCCAGGCTGCACGTCCTGCCCAGCTTCGCCACCGTCGCCGGCGCCGGCATGGGGGTCGTCGGCGGGCTCTCCGCGCCCGGCCTCGACATCGACCTGGCCGCCGTCCTGCACGGCGGCCAGACGATCACGCTCCACCGGCCGGTCCCCGTGAAGGGCCGGGCCGTCACCACCTCCCGCGTCGCCGCCGTGTACGACAAGGGCAAGGCGGCCGTCCTCGTGCTGCGTTCCGAGGTCGCCGACGACGAGGGCCCGCTGTGGACCAGCGACGCGCAGATCTTCGTCCGCGGAGAGGGCGGCTGGGGCGGCGACCGCGGCCCCTCCGAGCGGCTCGAACTCCCGGACCGCGAGCCCGAGAAGACCGTCGAGCGTCCCGTACGCGAGGACCAGGCGCTCCTCTACCGGCTCTCCGGCGACTGGAACCCGCTCCACGCCGACCCCGAGTTCGCCGCGCTCGCCGGCTTCGACCGGCCGATCCTGCACGGACTCTGCACCTACGGAATGACCCTCAAGGCGGTGGTGGACACGGTGCTCGGCGGGGACGTCGCCCGGGTCCGCTCGTACCGCACCCGCTTCGCCGGGATCGTCTTCCCCGGCGAGACCCTGCGTATCCGGATGTGGACCGGGGACGGCCGCGTCCAGGTGTCGGTCACGGCCGTGGAGCGCGACGACGCTCCCGTGCTCGCCGACACCCTCGTCGAGTATTCCTGATCGGGCGATTGGAGCCGCACCATGCGCGCAGCCGTACTGCACGAGATCGGCCAGGACAAACTGGAGGTCCTCGACGACGTCGAGGCCGTGGGATTCGGCCCAGGCAAGGTCAAGATCCGGGTCAGGGCGACCGGACTGTGCCACTCCGACGTCTCCGCGATGAGCGGCGTGCTCCCGCAGCCCGCCCCGTTCATCCCCGGCCACGAGGGCGCGGGCGAGATCCTCGACATCGGCGACGGGGTCACCGGGCTCAGCGAGGGGCAGCGGGTGCTGCTGTGCTGGCTGCCCGCGTGCGGCGCATGTCCCGCCTGCAAGCGCGGCCAGACCCAGCTCTGCCTGGCCGGCTTCATGAACGCCGGTACCCCCAACTTCCGTAGGCCCGGAGGGGAGGTCTTCGGCTTCGCGGGGACCGGCACCTTCACCGAAGAGGTCGTCGTCGACGCCGGCTGCGCCGTCCCGATCCCCGACGACGTGCCCTTCGACATCGCCGCGCTCATAGGCTGCGGCGTGACCACCGGGCTCGGCGCGGCCATCAACACCGCGAAGGTGGAAGCAGGTTCCTCGGTCGCCGTGATCGGCTGCGGCGGCGTCGGCATCTCCGCGATCCAGGGCGCCAAGCTCCAGGGAGCCGCCCAGATCGTCGCCGTCGACCCGGTCGAGTCCCGGCGCGAGGCCGCCCTCCGCTTCGGCGCGACCGAGGCCGTCGCCCCCGACGCGCTCGCGGACGCCAAGCAGCGGATCACCGCCGGCGAGGGCTTCGACTACGTCTTCGAGGTCGTCGGCAAGTCCGCCACCGCCCGTACCGCGTACGAGACGACCCGGCGCGGCGGCACCCTCTGCGTCGTCGGCGCGGGCGCGCTCGACGACCACCTCCAGCTCAACATGTTCGAGCTGTTCTTCGACGAGAAGCGGATCCTGCCGTCGATGTACGGCGGCGGTGACGTCATGCGCTCGTACGAGCGGGCCATCGCGCTCTGGCGGGCCGGCCGGATCGACCTGGAGTCCCTGATCACCCACCGGGTGCCGCTGGCCGGGATCAACGAGGCGCTGGAGCAGATGCGTACCGGCGTCGCGCTGCGCACCTGCATCGAGATCTGAACCGATCCGAATCTGAGAGGACGCGAATCGATGTCACTCCCTCTTGAGGGGCTGTCCGCGATCGTCACCGGCGCCGGCCGGGGCCTCGGCCGGGCCGAGGCGCTGGAACTCGCCCGCCTGGGCGCGGCCGTGGTCGTCAACGACTACGGCCAGCCGGGGCGCGACGGCTCCGGCGAGGCGTCGGCGGCCCCCGCCGAGGAGGTCGCCGAGGAGATCCGGGCGGCGGGCGGCCGGGCGGTCGCGCACCTGGGCGACGTCGCCGACTTCGAGACCGCGCGGGCCCTGGTGGACCTGGCGGTGGGCGAGTTCGGGAAGCTGGACATCCTGGTCAACAACGCGGGCATCCTGCGGGACCGGATGGTCTTCTCGATGAGCGAGGAGGAGTGGGACTCGGTGATCCGGGTCCATCTGAAGGGCCACTTCAACACCACGCACTTCGCGGCGGTGCACTGGCGGGGACGGGCGAAGGCGGGGGAGACCGGCGTGTACGGCCGGATCGTCAACACCTCGTCCGAGGCGTTCCTGGCGGGCTCGGCGGGCCAGCCCAACTACGCGGCGGCCAAGGGCGGGATCGTGGGGCTCACGACCTCGACGGCGCTCGCCCTCGCGAAGTACGGCGTCACCGCGAACGCGATCTGCCCGCGGGCGCGGACCCGGATGACGGAGGACGTCTTCGCGGGCTTCGCGGAGCCGGGGGACGGCGAGCTGGACGCGCTGGCGCCGGAGCACGTGGCGCCGCTCGTGGGCTACCTCGCGTCCCCGGCGGCCGCGGCCGTCAACGGCCAACTCCTCGTCGTCCACGGCGGGATGGTCGCGATCGTGGACCGGCCGAAGGTGTCGGCGAAGTTCGACACGGCGAAGGACGCGTTCACGTACGAGGAGCTCGACGGGCTGCTGTCCCCGCACTACGCGGGCCGCCCGGCGGGCGAGACGTTCGCGGCGGCGGAGGTGCTGGGGCTGAAGCGGGGGTAGGGCCGGGGCGGGGCCCTGGGAAACGACGGGAACGGCCCCGGGATCCCCCGGGGCCGTTCCGTAGGTACTGGCGGCTTTTGTTACTGGTACTGCTCTTGCTACTGCTCCTCGTCGCGGCGGTGGCGGCCGTGGGGGGAGGACGTGGAGTCCTCCGACGGCGCCGCCTCGCCGCGATGCTTTCCGGAGCCCTGCGGCTCCGAGCCGTCCGTACGCGCTTCCGACATGGTGGAACTCACCCCGTATTGATCGCTGTTGTCGTGCGGCCGCGAGTCTAGCCAGCGGCGGCTTTACGGTCGGCGAGGGGAGCCTGCTGGAGCGGTACGGGGCGGCAGACGCGCGGTTCGACCGTGACCGCGACGGGCTCCGGGTCCGGCGGGACCGTGAGTCCCGCGAGGCCGCAGGTCGTGTCCTCCGTAGCGTACGGCAGTCGCAGCACGCCCTCCGGCGTCCAGAGGCCCGAACCGGGCATCCACCCCGCCGGCGCGGCCAGTTGGTGCATCCGGCGGCCGGTCGGCTGCCACATGCCGACCCAGCTCCCGGCCGCCGCGTCGATACGCAGCGCCACCGAGCAGCTCTCCGGAAGGAGCACCTGACCCGGCTGTACGGCGAAGGGGGTCACCGCCGCGTCGTCGAGCCGCAGGCACTCCGGGAAGCGGACCGGCAGCAGGCTGCCGAGGACGCCCCAGCCGAGCCGCTCGTGGCCCGGGGAGGGGGCGTCGGAGCGGATCAGGAGCAGCCCGCTGTCCGGGTCGGCGAGCAGCAGCCGGTCGTGGCTCTCCTCGGTGATCTGGAGGAGCGGTGTCACCTCGCCCCCGCGCTCCAGGTCGACCGCGACCGCCTTCACCGGGCCGCCGTCCAGGCACCGGTCGAGGGCCAGTATCCGTCCCGTACGGTCCAGCCAGACGCCGCCCGTGCAGCGGCCCTTGACCTCCGCGACCTGCTCGGGGCCGAACGCGCCGCCCGCCACCAGCCAGATCGTGGTGGTGGCCGCGCCGACGCACATCGCGTAGCCGCAGATGCCGTCCGGGGAGGGCGGCAGGAGGACGAGCTCCTCGGACTCGACGGCGCCCAGGGGGAGTTGGCCCGTCCCCGGGCCTGTCGGGTAGAGCAGGGAGAACGTGTGCCGCAGGCCGTCCACGCGGCGGCCGATCAGCACCCGCCCGTCCGCGAGCGGCAGCAGCTGGGCGTGGGCCTCCTCGGGCTGGTCGAGCGGGAGCGGTACGGCGTACGGCTCCGGTCCGTCCAGGGTCCACCGCTCCGCGTACAGGGCGTCCCCGGTGCCGGCGAGCCGCGCCGCGTACGCGCCGTTCGCCGTGATCGTGAAGCGCGCCGGCCGCACCGCGCCGCCGTCGTCCGTCGTTGTCTCGATGGCACAGGCTGTCATCGACTCGTCACCTCCGGCCACCGAAGCTAGTTTTCGCACTTCCTGCCGAACAACACGAGCCCGGTCACTTCACACATAAGGGTGGCCGTGAATCGATTCTGCTGAGGCGAGGGGGCCGGGTGTGCTGGCGAGATGAGGGGTGCATAAGGTAAGGCGATCCTAAGTGGAGCCTGTGACTCCGGGTGTGGGCCCGCCCCGCGCCGGCCGCGCACGGCTTCCGAGCCGCACCGCCCTCGTATCCGTACAGGAGTCGCCCCTATGTCCCTCCGCCGCCGCGGCACCGCCGCAGCCGTCGCCCTCGCCGCCGCGCTCTCCCTCGCGGCCTGCGGAGGCGGCGCCGACGCACCGGCCGCCACCTCGGAAAAGAAGGACGGCGCCGCCAAGAAGGACGTCGCCACGGGCGGCAAGGACTTCGGCGACGCGGCGGCCAAGACCGCGGCCATGGGGACCGACGCCAAGCCCGGCCAGTTCCCGCGCACGCTCACCCACGCGCTCGGCAGGACGGAGATCACCGCCGCCCCGAAGCGGGTCGTCGTCCTCGACGTCGGCGAGCTCGACAACGTCGTCTCGCTCGGGATCAAGCCCGTCGGGTACGCCCCCGCCGAGGGTGACGATGGCATCCCCACCTATCTGCAGAAGGACGCGGGCGCCCCCAAGTCCGTCGGAACGATCAACAATCTCAACCTCGAGGCGATCGCCAATCTGGAGCCCGACCTGATCCTCGGCAGCCAGCTGCGCGCCGCCGACAAGTACGACGAGCTCTCGAAGATCGCCCCCACCGTCTTCTCCATCCGCCCCGGCTTCACCTGGAAGGAGAACTACCTCCTCAACGCGGCGGCCCTGGACAGGACCGCCGACGCGAAGGCGAAGCTCGCGACGTACGAGACGAAGGCCAAGCAGCTCGGCACGGACATCGGCCCGAACAAGCCGTCCATCTCGATGGTCCGCTACCTCCCGGGCAAGATCCGGCTCTACGCCAAGGCCTCCTTCATCGGCACGATCCTCGAGGACACCGGCCTGCCCCGGCCCAAGAACCAGCAGGTGAACGAGCTCGCCGCCGAGGTCAGCCCCGAGAAGATCGACCAGGCCGACGCCGACTGGATCTTCACCGGCGTCTACGGCGACCCGAAGGCCACCAAGCGCGACACCGCCCAGGCCAACCCGCTGTGGAAGAACCTGAAGGCGGTCAAGGCCGGCCAGGCCAAGGACGTCCCGGACGAGACCTGGTACCTGGGCCTCGGCGTGACCGCGGCGAACAGCGTCCTGGACGACCTGCGCGCGGACCTCGTGAAGAAGTAGAAGAAGAAGCAGAAGAAGGAGACCGAGGGGACGACCGGCGGAGAGCGGCGCTCTCCGCGGTTGTCCACAGGCAGGACGGCGGGGCGCGGGGGCCAGGTAGCCTTTCCCTCGTGTCTCGTCCCCGTCTGTCCGAAGTCATCGCCGCGCTCGACGCCCTCTGGCCGCCCGAGCGGGCCGAGCAGTGGGACGCCGTCGGCACGGTCTGCGGCGATCCCGACGCCGAGATCGGCCGCGTCCTCTTCGCGGTCGACCCCGTCCAGGAGATCGCGGACGAGGCGATCGCGCTCGGCGCCGACCTGATCGTCACGCACCACCCGCTCTATCTGCGCGGTACGACGACGGTCGCGGCCTCCCACTTCAAGGGCCGCGTCGTGCACACCCTGATCAAGCACGACATCGCCCTGCACGTGGCGCACACCAACGCCGACACCGCGGAGCCCGGCGTCTCCGACGCCCTCGCCGGCGCCCTCGACCTGCGGATCACCGGCCCCCTGGTCCCCGAGAACAACCTCGGCAGGATCTGCGAGCTGGACCACCCCGAGACGCTGGCCGAGTTCGCGGCCCGCGCCGCGAAGCGGCTGCCCGCCACCGCGCAGGGCATCCGGGTCGCCGGCGACCCGGGGATGACCGTGCGCCGGGTCGCCGTCAGCGGCGGCTCCGGCGACAGCCTCTTCGACGCCGTACGGGCCGCGGGTGTGGACGCGTTCCTCACCGCCGACCTGCGCCACCACCCGGTCTCCGAGGCCACCCAACACGCGCCGATCGGCCTGGTCGACGCCGCCCACTGGGCCACCGAATGGCCCTGGTGCGAGCAGGCGGCCGCCCAGCTCGACGAGATTTCCGACCGCCACGGCTGGGACCTGCGCGTCCACGTCTCGAAGACGGTCACCGACCCTTGGTCCTCCCATCACACCTCCCCTGGAGCCCCCAACTGAACGCCGCGCCCGCCGACCAGATCCGACTCCTCGACGTCCAGGCCCTGGACGTCCGTCTCCAGCAGCTCGCCCACAAGCGCAAGTCCCTTCCCGAGCACGCCGAGATCGAGTCGCTGACCAAGGACCTCACGCAGGTGCGCGACCTGCTCGTCGCCGCGCAGACCGAGGAGAGCGACTGCGCCCGCGAGCAGACCAAGGCCGAGCAGGACGTCGACCAGGTGCGCCAGCGCGCCGTCCGGGACCAGCAGCGTCTCGACTCGGGCGCCGTCTCCTCCCCGAAGGACCTGGAGAACCTCCAGCGCGAGATCACCTCGCTCGCCAAGCGCCAGGGCGACCTGGAGGACATCGTCCTGGAGGTCATGGAGCGCCGTGAGTCGGCCGCCGAGCGGGTCGCGGAGCTGACCGAGCGGTCCTCCGCCGTCCAGGCCAAGACCGACGACGCGACCGCCCGCCGCGACGCGGCGCAGGGCGAGCTCGACAGCGAGGCCGCCTCGGTCGGCAAGGAGCGCGAGCTCGTGGCCGGCTCCGTCCCGGCCGACCTGATGAAGCTCTACGAGAAGCTGCGCGAGCAGCAGGGCGGCGTCGGCGCGGCCCGGCTGTACCAGCGCAAGTGCGAGGGCTGCCACATCGAGCTGAACATCACCGAGCTGAACGAGGTCCGCGCGGCCGCGACGGACACGGTGGTGCGCTGCGAGAACTGCCGTCGGATCCTGGTCCGCACGTCGGAGTCCGGCCTGTAATGACGGCCAGGAGCGGAGGGGCCGGGGTCGGCGAGGTCGTCGTCGAGGCCGACGGAGGCTCCCGGGGCAACCCGGGCCCCGCCGGCTACGGCGCCGTGGTCCTCGACCCGGTCAGCGGCGAGACGCTCGCCGAGCGGGCCGAGTACATCGGCGTCGCGACGAACAACGTGGCCGAGTACAAGGGCCTGGTGGCCGGCCTCAAGGCGGCGCGCGAGCTGTTCCCGGACGCCAAGGTGCACGTCCGGATGGACTCCAAGCTGGTCGTCGAGCAGATGTCGGGCCGCTGGAAGATCAAGCACCCGGACATGAAGCCGCTGGCGGCCGAGGCGTCCCGGGTCTTCCCGGCGAGCCAGGTCCGGTACGAGTGGATCCCGCGCGAGAAGAACAAGCACGCGGACCGGCTCGCCAACGAGGCGATGGACGCGGGCAAGCGCGGCAAGCAGTGGGAGCCGTCGGCGTCCACGGCCGCGCTCGACACCTCGGCGGCCCGCAACGCGGCGTCCGCCGCCCCCGCGGGCCCGCCGGGCGACGCGACCGCCGGCGCGGCGCGAGCCAGGGCGGCGCTGGCGGGATCGGGCAGTGGTGGTGTTACGCGTACGGGCTCAGCTGCCGGTACGGGCTCCGCCGCCGCTGCCGTCCGCTCGGACGAGGGCCTCTTCCCCGCCGACGAGACCGTCGCGGCGCAGGCCCGTGCCGCCCTGGCGGCGGCCGGGGCGGCGGAGCGCGCGTCCGTGTCGAGCGGCGACTTCGAGGCGGAGGCCTCGGCGCAGGCCTCCGCGCCTGCCGCCGCCGCTCCCGGTTGGGGGTCCGCCGACATGGGGGCGCCCGCGACCTTCGTGCTGCTGCGGCACGGGGAGACGGCGCTCACGCCCGAGAAGCGGTTCTCGGGGAGCGGGGGCACCGACCCCGAGCTGTCCGCCGCCGGGCTGCGGCAGGCCGACGCCGTCGCCACCGCGCTCGCCGCGCGCGGCACGATCCAGGAGATCGTCAGCTCGCCGCTGAAGCGGTGCCGCCAGACCGCCGAGGCGGTCGCCGCCCGCCTGGGACTCGACGTACGCGTCGAGGACGGGCTGCGCGAGACCGACTTCGGCGCCTGGGAGGGCCTGACCTTCGGCGAGGTGCGCGAGCGGTACGCCGAGGACCTCGACGCCTGGCTCGCCTCGCCCAAGGCCGCCCCGACCGGCGGAGGCGAGAGCTTCGCGACGGTCGCCCGCCGCGTCTCGGCGACCCGGGACCGGCTGACCACCGCGTACGCGGGCCGTACGGTCCTGCTCGTCACGCACGTCACGCCCATCAAGACCCTGGTCCGGCTGGCCCTCGGCGCCCCGCCGGAGTCGCTGTTCCGGATGGAGCTGTCGGCGGCCTCGCTGTCGGCGGTGGCGTACTACGCGGACGGCAACGCGTCGGTACGGCTCCTGAACGACACCAGCCACCTGCGGTGATCAGGAGGGGGCGGGTCATGGAAATCGATGGCCCGCCCCCTCCTCCCGTAGCACCATCGTCGCCATGACGTGGCACATCACCGAGGACGCCGAAGCCTTCCGGGCCGCGGCCGTGGACCACTTCGCGGCCGACCCCGCCCGCAACACCGTCTTGCTGACCGTCAGCGAGGGCGCCCGCAGACGCCCCCTCGCATCCGGCCGGTACGGCTGGTGGACCGAGCCGGACGGCCGGGTCACCGGCGCCTTCCTGTTCACCCTGCCCCACGAGCCGGCGCTCGGGCCGATGCCCGCCGTGGCCGCTCGCGCCCTCGCCCATGTCCTGCCGGACGCGGCCGAGTTGACGGGCGTACGGGGCGAGGAGGAGACGGCGGAGGCGTTCGCGCGGGAGCTGTGCCGGGTGTCGGGCCGGACGTGGACGACCGCGCGCCGCATGCGGCTGCACCGCCTCGGCGACCTCACCCCACCGGACCCGGCGCCGCCGGGCCGGGCGAGGCCGGCGGGCGCGGAGGACATCCCCCTCGCGGTGGAGTGGATGCGGCACTTCGCCCGCGACATCGGGGAGGACGCCGACGTCGACTACACCCCGAACATCGAGCCCCGCGTCGCCGACGGCCGCCTCCACCTCTGGGAGACGGACGAAGCCGGACCGGTCTCGATGGCGAGCGTCTCGCGCACCGTCGCAGGCCAGGCCCGCGTCTCACCGGTCTTCACCCCGGCCGCCCAGCGCGGCCACGGCTACGCGGCCGCCGTCACCACGGCGATCACCCGAGCCGCCCTGGACGCGGGCGCGGCCCAGGTCCTCCTCTTCACGGACGTGGCCAACCCCACGAGCAACGCCCTTTACCGGCGGCTGGGGTACCGGCCGGTGACGGACCACGTAGGCCTGACGATCACCTGACGGCCGGTCAGTGGGCGCGCAGCCCCGCCGCCTCGCGGGCCAGGGTCTCGACCCGCGCCCAGTCGCGGGCCGCGAGGGCGTCGGCGGGGAGCATCCACGTGCCGCCGACGCAGCCGACGTTGGGCAGGGAGAGGTAGGACGGGGCCGAGGTCAGGGAGATGCCGCCGGTCGGGCAGAAGCGGGCCTGGGGGAGGGGGCCCGAGAGGGACTTCAGGTAGGGGACTCCACCCGCGGCCTCGGCCGGGAAGAACTTCATCTCGCCCACCCCGCGTTCGAGGAGGGCCACGACCTCCGAGGTGGTCGAGACGCCCGGCAGGAACGGCACGTCGGAGGCCTTCATGGCGTCCAGCAGGCCGTCCGTCCAGCCGGGGCTGACCAGGAAGCGGGCCCCCGCGTCGACCGCGTCCGCGACGCCCGCCGGGGAGATGACGGTGCCCGCGCCGACGACGGCGTCCGGGACCTCGGCGGCGATGGCCCGGATCGCGTCGAGCGCGGCGGGCGTCCGCAGGGTCACCTCGATCGCGGGCAGACCACCCGCGACCAGCGCCCGGGCCAGCGGTACGGCGTCGGCGGCGTCCTCGATCACCACGACCGGGACGACGGGGGCGAGGTCGAGAACGGAGGCGGAGGGCAGCGCGGAGGTCATGGCGCCCATCCTGCCGGGCGATGCCATCCTGCGCAACGAGCGTTGCATGGAGTGCAACGCCCCTGCCCTTTCGCTCCTTCCTTACCCTTTCGTCCCCTAGTGGATCTCGTCCACCAGTACGTCCAGCGCCCCCGCCTTGCCCTCCTCCACCACGTACTTCAGGTCCCGCAGCGCCTCCACCAGCTCCGCCGGGTTCTTCGGGGCCGCGCCCGCCTCCAGGAGGCTGCGCACGATCCGGCCCTTCGTCGCCTTGTTGAAGTGGCTGACCACCTTCCGCGTCGGCGCGTGCAGGACCCGTACCGTCGCCGTCCGCGCCGCCACCTCGCCCTTCGGCTTCCACGCCGAGACGTACGCCGAGGACCGCAGGTCCAGGACGAGCCCGTCCCCGGCGGCCTCCGGCATGACCGTCGCCATCGCGTGCCGCCAGTGCGCCACCAGCGCGCCGAGCCCCGGCAGCTTCACGCCCATCGAGCAGCGGTACGAGGGGATCCGGTCGTCCACCCGGACCGCGCCCCACAGCCCCGAGAACACCAGGAGCGAGTTCCGGGCCCGCTTCCGGGCCGCCGGGTCGAGCGTGGCCAGGCCGAGCGCGTCGTACAGCACGCCCGTGTAGATCTCACCCGCCGGCCGGGCGCCGGCCGTCCGCAGCTCCGTGTTCTTGGCGATCTCGCCGCGCAGCCCCTCGCTCAGCCCGAGCACCTCGCGGGCCTTCTCCTCGTCGGCGACGCACAGCTCGACCAGCTCGTCGAGGACCGCCGCCCGTGCCCCGGCAAGGCCCGGCAGCGACAGGGACTCCGGCTTGAGCGGCGCCCCGCGCCCCGACGCGGCCTTACCCTCCGACGGCGGCAACAGCACGAGCACGGTGGTTCTCCTTCGTACGACCAGGGGCTGGGGGTGCGGCCCCAGGACGTTCAGCCTACAAAGTGCCGGGCCCCGCCCTCCGCCATACGCTCGGTCCATGCCACGCCGCCACATCCACGTGACCGGCGCAGCCGAGGACCTGCGGGCCGCGCTGCGCGAACTGAGGACCCGGATGCAGGTCCCGGTGAGCTTCCCTCCGGCCGTCCTCGCCGAGGCGGAGGCGGCCGCGGCCGCCCCGCGGCTGCCGGAGTACGACGCCACCGACATCCCCTTCTTCACCATCGACCCGCCGGGCTCCCGCGACCTCGACCAGGCCATGCACCTCGCCCGTCGGCCGGGCGGCGGCTACCGCGTCCACTACGCCATCGCCGACGTCGCCGCGTTCGTCACCGCCGGCGGCGCGCTCGACAAGGAGGCCCACCGGCGCGTCGAGACCCTCTACTTCCCCGACGAGAAGATCCCGCTGCACCCCCCGGTCCTCTCCGAGGGCGCCGCCAGCCTGCTGCCCGACCAGACCGCGCCCGCCCTGCTCTGGCGCTTCGACCTGGACGCCGACGGCTACCAGGTCGATGTCGACGTGCGCCGCGCGCGCGTCCGCAGCATCCTCAGGCTCGACTACGCCGGCGCCCAGCAGCAGATCGAGGCGGGTACGGCCGAGGAACCGCTCGCCCTGCTCAAGACGGTGGGCACGCTCCGCGAGGCCCTGGAGGTCGAACGCGGCGGGGTCTCCCTCGAACTCCCGGAACAGGAGGTCGTCGAGGCGGGCAACTCGTACACCCTCGTCTACCGCGCCCCGCGCCCGGTCGACGGCTGGAACGAGCAGATCTCCCTGCTCACCGGCATGGCCGCGGCCGATCTGATGATCGGCGCGGGCACCGGGGTCCTGCGCACCCTCGGGGCCGCTCCGGACGGGGTCGAGAGGCTGCGCCGCTCCGCACAGGCGCTGGAGATCGACTGGCCGCACCACCTCTCGTACGCGGAGCTCATCCGCTCGCTCGATCCGGCGGACAACCCCCGGCACGCCGCCTTCCTCATGGACGCCGCCACCGGCCTGTTCGAGAAGTCCGCCTACCTCCACTTCGAGGGCGGCCATCTGCCGGACTCCATGGTCCATTCCGCCATCGCGGACGAGTACACCCACTGCACCGCGCCCCTGCGTCGCCTGGTCGACCGCTATGTGGGCGAGCTCTGTCTGGCGGCCGTCGCGGGCCAGGCACCACCCGCGTGGGTCACGGACGCGCTGGCGACGCTGCCGGCCGACATGGAGCGGGGGCGCGGCAAGGATGCCGACCGGCAGAGCATGGACGTCGTCGAGGCGGCGCTGCTGAAGGACCGGATCGGCCAGGTCTTCGACGGGTTCGTGATCGACGTGAGAGACAGCGCGGGCCGGAAGGGTGTCGTGCATCTGAAGGACCCGGCCGTGGTGGGCACGGTGAAGAGTCAGCAGAGGCTGAAGGAGGGGACGCCGGTGAAGGCGAAGCTGACGAAGGCCGACCCGGCGGACCCGGACAGGGACAAGGTCCTCTTCGAGCACGTGCCGGAGTGAGTCACGAGGCCTGAGCCCGGGCTGAGTCAGGCGGCGGTAGCCGCGACCGAGTGCGTCAGCGCCCGGTAGAGCGCCCGCGCGTCGTCGGCGTGGCAGCGCACGATGCGTACCGGCCGGGTCCCGCCGAAGAACTTGGGCGCGTCGAAGGGCTCGGTCAGCTCGATGGTGAGGGAGGTCTGGGAGGCGACGGCGAGGTTCAGCTCGCCCTCCTTCTTCTTCTCGTGCGTGAAGACCAGCTCGTGCCGTACGGAGGCGATCCGGTCCAGCGGGATGCGGAGGTCGACGTGCGCGGCCTGCCGCAGGTGGAGCGTGTCGGCGGTGAGGACGTGCGGGCGGACGGCGGAGGCGCCGTGCAGGCCGAGGACGAACAGGACCGTGTACACGTCCAGGACGAGCACGATCGCGTGGACGACGGGCCAGTCGGCCAGCAGGTACGACATGCCGACGGTCTCGACGAGGCAGACGAACGCGAAGCCGTACATCAGGGCCGCCTGGTCGCGGGCGTGCCCGAACGCCTGGTCGCCGGGGCGTACGCCGACGCGCCGCCGGCCCACCCACAGGGCGAGGCTCGCCATCAGGCGCAGCTCGTGCCCGATGATCCGGAGCACGGGCTCGGGCACCAGCTCCCCGAGGGCCCGGCGGGCGGAGCGCTCGCGTCGCCAGAGCCGTACGAAGACAGCGGCGCCGACCACGAACAGGACCAGGCCGGTGAGCTCGGCGGCGGCGAGGGCGGCCGGAGGTATCCGTACCCCCGACACGAGCAGGACGAGGAGGACGACCTCGGCGGGGAGGAAGACGTAGGCGACGGCGCGCATGAGGCGGATGAGGGCGGTCATCGGTTGCGCTCCCTGAGGACGTGGAAGGCGTGGTGGACGGCGGCGGCCTGGGCGGCGGAGAAGTCGCCGAAGAAGGCCTCGGCGAGCCGGCCCCCGGGCAGATCGTGCTCGCCGATGTCCGCGATCAGCGAGTCCGGCAGACAGGCGGCGAGGGCCTCCCCGGCCTCCGCCACGCGCGGGTCGTCGGCGGCGGCGTCGGCGAGGGCGTCGAGCCGCACGTACACGTCGTGGGCGCGGGCGACGGCCTCCGGGTCCTCGGTCATGGAGCGCATCGCGCCGATGAGCCGCGAGCGCTCCTCGTCGGGCGCGACGGAGTCGAGCAGGGCGAGGATCTCCCGGTCCTTGGCGGCCATCGGGGACTCCGGGACCTCGCCGAGGCCCGAGAACAGCCCGGCCAGCTCCGGGGAGACGGGCCCCTCGGCGGTCAGCCGCCCGGCCCGCGCCTCCCCGAGCAGCTCGGTGAGCCGCTCCCGGCGGGCCCGGATCACGGCCTCCTGCCGCCTGAGATCGGCGTCGAGCTCCTCGAGCACCTCCACGAGCTCGCGCCCCTCGTCGTCGGCGAGCACGTCCCGCACCTCGTCGAGCCCGAGCCCGAGCTCGGCGAGGCGTCGGATCCGGGCGAGCAGAACGGCGTCCCGGATGCCGTACTCGCGGTAGCCGTTGGCCCGCCGTACGGGCTCGGGCAGCAGTCCGAGGTGGTGGTAGTGCCGCACGGCCCGCGGGGTGATCCCGACGAGGGCGGCGATCTCGCCGATTCGCATGAGCCCAGTACAAACCCTGACGCTGCGACAAGGTCAAGCGGACGCGGCGCGGGTCCCCGCGGGTCAAGCGGGCGGGACGCGGCGGGTAGCATGGTCGGCACGGCAGACGAGCCGGGCGGGCGGCCGCGTGGGGATCCTCGGATCCTCCCGAGGAACGTCCGGGCTCCACAGGGCAGGGTGGTGGCTAACGGCCACCCGGGGTGACCCGCGGGACAGTGCCACAGAAAACAGACCGCCGGGGACCTCGGTCCTCGGTAAGGGTGAAACGGTGGTGTAAGAGACCACCAGCGCCTGAGGTGACTCAGGCGGCTAGGTAAACCCCACCCGGAGCAAGGTCAAGAGGGGTCGTCCTCGGACGACTCTGCGCGAACGACCGAGGGCTGCTCGCCCGAGTTCGCGGGTAGACCGCACGAGGCCGGCGGCAACGTCGGCCCTAGATGGATGGCCGTCACCCCGACGACCGCGAGGTCCCGGGGAACAGAACCCGGCGTACAGCCCGACTCGTCTGCCTCTTCCCACCACGGGCGGTGGCGCTTCCCGACGCCGGCCTCAGAAGAGCGGCATGGTCTCGTCCGGCGTGGAGCCCGCCGTGTCCCTCGCCCCCAGCTCCAGCTGCCAGGCCGTCGCGTGGGCGAGGGGGAGGTGGGTGGCCGAACCGGTGCACAGGAGCAGGGACTTGCGTTCCCGCTTGTGGTCGACGACCGCGCCGTGGCCCAGCCTCTTCGTTGGCATCAGGGCGACGGTACGGCCGCAGACGGGGCAGGCGGCTCGGGGCATCGGCATGGGCATGCGCCCAAGGATGGCGTACGGGACTGACAACGCCGGCCGTCACTCCTCCAACGAGCGGGCCGCCACCCTGCGCACATGCCCCGCGAAGACCTCCGGTGCGTCCGGGTTCAGGGTGCGCAGGGCCACCATCGCCGTGATGATCACGTCGCACAGCTCCGACTCGACGTCCTGCCAGGTGTGGCTCGTGCCCTTGCGCGGATTCTGCCCCGTAGCCCCGATCACCGCCTCCGCCACCTCCCCGACCTCCTCGGAGAGCTTCAGAACGCGCATCAGGACGTCCTGTTCCGGCGGCAGGGTGTGGTGGTCCGAGATCCAGGAGGCGAGGCGGGCGATCGTGCGCCAGGGGTCGTCCATGAGGTCGGTCATGGGACCGAAGCCTGCCAGCTCCGCCAGGTGGCCGAGTCCCCGTACCGACGCGCGTCACACCTCCGGCCCGGGTCCGTGGTGGGCGGGGGTGGGCGGTGTACCGGTAGGCGCATGACGATTCCTGTCGACAAGATCAGCGACCCCGCCGTGCGTGCCTTCGTCGCTGCCCTCAACGCCAATGACCAGCAGGCCTTCCAGGCGGCCCTCACGCCTGGAGCCACCATGTCCGACGACGGGTCCGACCGGGACCTCGACGAGTGGACCGAGAAGGAGATCTTCTCCTCGCGCGGTCACATGGAGATCGAGTCCGAGAAGGACGGTGGGCGTTCCCTCGTCGCCCGGTTCCGCAATGACACCTGGGGTGAGATGCGGACCAAGTGGCACTTCTCGGTCGAGGGCGGGAAGGTCGCCCGCTTCGAGACCGGGCAGGCCTAGGCCGGGCAGGCCTAAGCCGCCGTCGGGGGTGGGGGCGGAAGCCCCCTACCCCCGGCCGGGTGGGGGGCGGAAGCCCCTACCCCCGGCCGATGTACGGCATCGTCGTCGCCATCACCGTCGCGAACTGGATGTTCGCCTCCAGCGGCAGGGCCGCCATGTGGACGACCGTCGCCGCCACGTCCGCCGCGTCCATCACCGGTTCCGGGGCCAGTTGGCCGTTCGCCTGCAGGATGCCCGTCTGCATCCGGGCCGTCATGTCCGTCGCCGCGTTCCCGATGTCGATCTGGCCGCAGGCGATCCGGTACGGGCGGCCGTCCAGCGACAGGGACTTCGTCAGGCCCGTCATCGCGTGCTTCGTCGCCGTGTACGCGATCGAGTGCGGGCGCGGTACGTGCGCCGAGATCGAGCCGTTGTTGATGATCCGGCCGCCCTGCGGCGACTGCTCCTTCATCGTCCGGAAGGCCGCCTGCGCGCACAGGAACGCGCCCGTCAGGTTGACGTCGACGACCGAGCGCCAGGTCTCGTAGGCCAGCTCCTCCACCGGGGTCCCGCCGCCCGCGAACGTGCCCGCGTTGTTGAACAGCAGGTCGACCCGGCCCCACCGCTCCCGTACCGAGTCGAAGAGCGCCCCCACCGCCTCCGGGGACGTCACGTCCGTCGGGACGCAGACGACGTCCGGGGAGGGGGACAGCGCTGCCGTCTCCTCCAGGGGCTCCCGCCTGCGGCCCGCAAGCGCCACCTGCCAGCCCGCCCCGGCCAGGGCAAGGGCCACACCCCGGCCGATGCCCGAACCCGCTCCCGTCACCACCGCGACCCGCGACTCAGTGCTCATGGGCGCGCAGCGTACGGGAGATCGGTGCACAGGGAACTCATCCGTCCGACACGCGGATGTTCTGTACCCGACAACCCAGGGACGTCCCGCGCCACTCCAATGCCTCACGGACAACATCCGTCAGGGGAGGGGCACATGACGTACCCGCAGGAATCCGCAGCCGACCGGTCCGCCCACACCGACGAACTCCGCGCCGCCGCCCGCCACTTCGAGGGCGCCACCCGCCGCCGTTTCCTCACCGCCACCGGCGCCGCCGCCGCGCTCGCCTTCGCCGTCCAGCTGCCGGCCGCCGGCGCCGCGAGCGCCGCCGAGCTGAACCCGCGCCGGATCACCGAGAACCCGTTCACCCTGGGAGTGGCGTCCGGTGACCCGCTCCCCGGCTCCGTGCTCCTGTGGACCCGGCTCGCGCCCCGCCCCTTCGAGCCCGACGCCGGACTGCCCCGCACCCGGGTCGCCGTCCGCTGGGAGCTCGCCCACGACGAGCGCTTCACCCGGGTCGTACGGCGCGGCAGCGTCACCGCCCACCCCGAGTTCCAGCACAGCGTCCACGTCCCCGTCGACCGCCTCGGCGCGGACCGCGTGTACTACTACCGGTTCCTCGTCGGCGACTGGGCCAGCCCCGTCGGCCGCACCCGTACCGCGCCCGCGCCCAGCACCCGAATAACCGAGCTCAAGATCGCCGCCGTCTCCTGCCAGGCGTACCACGACGGCTACTTCACCGCCTACCGGCACCTCGCCCAGGAGGACGTCGACGTCGTCTTCCACCTCGGCGACTACCTCTACGAGTACGCCGTCAACGCCACCGGCGGCGCCCGCGCCTACACCGACCGCCGGCTCCCCGCCGTCTTCAACCGGGAGACGATCACCCTGGAGGACTACCGGCTGCGGTACGCCCTCTACAAGTCGGACCCCGACCTCATGGCCGCCCACGCCGCGCATCCCTTCGCCGTCACCTGGGACGACCACGAGACCGAGAACAACTACGCGGGCGGCACCCCCGAGAACGACGTGCCGCCGGAGGAGTTCCTGATCCGCCGCGCCGCCGCCTACCGCGCCTACTGGGAGAACCAGCCGCTCCGCAGGCCCCAGCAGCCCCAGGGGGCCGACATGCGGCTCTACCGGCGGCTCCGCTTCGGGCGGCTCGCCCAGTTCGACATCCTCGACACCCGCCAGTACCGCTCCGACCAGGCGTACGGCGACGGCTGGCGGGTTCCGGGGCCCGAGTCCGAGGACCCGAGCCGCACCATGACCGGCGCCACGCAGGAACGCTGGCTGCTCGACGGCTGGCGCGCCTCGCGCGCGCTCTGGAACGTCGTCCCGCAGCAGGTCGTCTTCGCCGAGCGGCGCGACGTGCCGACCGACGCCTTCAAGCTCTCCATGGACTCCTGGGACGGCTACCCGGCCTCCCGGCAGCGCATCCTGGACGGCGCGACGGCGGCCGGCGTCGAGAACCTGATGGTCCTCACCGGCGACGTCCACGTCGGCTACGGCCTCGACATCAAGGCCGACCACCGCGACCCCGCCTCCCGCACCCTCGGCACCGAGATCGTCGCCACCTCGATCGCCAGCGGCAAGGACGGCGCCGACCGGCCCGCCAACTACGACAACCTCACGGCCGCCAACCCGCACCTGAAGTTCTACAACGGGCGGCGCGGCTATGTGACGGTCGCGCTCGGGCAGGACAGCGCCCGCGCCGACTTCCGTACGGTCTCGGCCGTGACGACCCCGGGCGCCCCGGTCACCACGGCCGGCTCCTTCGTCACGGAGGCGGGGAACCCCGGGCTCAAGCCCGCATAGCGAGCTCCTGGGGGTAGCGGACGCCGACGCGGGCCCGTACCGCGTCGAGCGTCCGCATCACCGCCAGCGATCCGTCCAGCGGTACGAGCGGGGACTCCGTCAGGCCCTCGCGCAGGCAGCGCACGACCTCCTCCGCCTCCGGGCGGAGGGACTGCCGGTCGCCGTCGAGCACGAACTCCTCCGGCTCCCGGCCGGGCCGCCGCAGCGTGAAGCGGTCCGGGAAGAAGAAGCCGTGCGGGAGGTCGATCCGGCCCGCCGAGCCCGTCACGGACGCCGTCATCGGGGTGTCCGCCACCACCGAGCACGACAGCAGGGCCGAGGCCCCGGACGACCAGCCGAGGAGCATCCCCGTGTTCAGGTCCACGCCCTCGGGCGAAAGGAGCGCGTGCGCCTGGACCGTGTCGGGCTCGCCGAGCAGCAGCTGGGCGAAGGAGACCGGGTAGACGCCGAGGTCCAGGAGCGCCCCGCCGCCGACCGCCGGGTCGCGCAGCCGGTGGTCGGCGGCGAACGGGCCGGCCAGACCGAAGTCCGCCTGGACGGTCCTCACCTCACCGATCGCCCCGTCCCGTACCAGCTCCGCGATCCGCCGGATCAGCGGGTTGCAGTACATCCACATGGCCTCCATCAGGAAGAGACCACGGTCCCGGGCGAGCGCGACCAACTCCTCTGCCTCGCCGGCGTTCAGGGTGAGAGCCTTCTCGCAGAGGACCGCCTTGCCCGCCTCCAGGGCGAGCCCGGCGGCCTCCCGGTGCGCGTGGTGCGGGGTCGCCACGTACACCACGTCGACGTCCGGGTCGGCGGCGAGCGCGGACCACTCCCCGTACGCCTTCGGTATCCCGAACCGGTCCGCGAAGGCCCGCGCCGACGCCTCCGTACGGGAGGCCACGGCCACCACCTCCGCGCCGTCCGTCGCGCGCAGCTCGTCGGCGAACTTCGCCGCGATCCCGCCCGTCGCGAGGACGCCCCACCGCACGGTCTTTTCCATGCCCGACCCCATGCCCGACCCCATGCCCGACCCCATGCCCCACCTCAGAAAGGTCTCGACCTGTCCCGACGAGCTGAGAGCATAGGGAAAGTTTCAACGAAATGGAGCAGTCGATGCCGGAGAGCGGCCAGCCCACGAAGCAAGCCACGCAAGGACACATATCCGCCGGTTCCGCCGCCCCCGCGCGGCGCGCGAGCCTGCTCGTCACGCTCGTGCTCGGCGGTCTCACCGCGCTCCCGCCGCTCTCCATGGACATGTACCTGCCGGCGCTGCCGGAGGTCACCCAGATGCTCCGCTCGCCCGCCGCGACCGTCCAGCTGACCCTGACCGCCTGCCTCGCCGGCATGGCGCTCGGCCAGCTCGTCGTCGGCCCGATGAGCGACAAGTGGGGGCGCCGCCGTCCGCTGCTCATCGGCATGCTCGTGTACGTCGCCGCCACCGCGGTCTGCGCCTTCGCGCCCACCGTCGAGCTGCTCATCGGCTTCCGGCTGCTCCAGGGCCTGGCGGGCGCGGCGGGCATCGTCATCGCCCGGGCCGTCGTCCGCGATCTGTACGACGGCGTCGAGATGGCCCGGTTCTTCTCCACCCTGATGCTGATCTCCGGCGTCGCCCCGATCATCGCCCCGCTCATCGGCGGCCAGATCCTGCGGATCACCGACTGGCGGGGCGTCTTCTACGTCCTCGCCGTCATCGGCGTCCTGCTGACCCTGGTGGTCTGGAAGTGGCTGGGCGAGACGCTGCCGCCCGAGCGGCGCCACGAAGGCGGCGTGGGCGAGGCGCTGCGCACCATGCGCGGGCTGCTCGCGGACCGGGTCTTCACCGGCTACATGCTGGCCGGCGGCCTCGGCTTCGCCGCGCTCTTCGCGTACATCAGCGCTTCGCCGTTCGTGGTCCAGGAGATCTACGGCGCCTCACCCCAGACCTTCAGCCTGCTCTTCGGCCTCAACTCCATCGGTCTCGTCGCCGTCGGCCAGATCAACGGCAAGCTGCTCGTCGGCCGGGTCAGTCTGGACAAGGCCCTGGGCTGGGGGCTCGGTGTGATCGTGCTCGCCGCGGCGGCGCTGCTCGTCATGACGAGCGGGGTCTTCGGGAAGCCCTCGCTCGGCGCCGTCGCCGCCGGTCTGTTCGTCCTGATGTCGGCGATGGGTCTCGTCCTGCCCAACACCAACGCGCAGGCGCTGATGCGCACCCCGTACGCGGCGGGCTCGGCCTCCGCGCTCCTCGGCACCTCGTCCTTCCTGATCGGCGCGATCGCCTCCCCGCTCGTCGGCATCGCCGGCGAGGCGACGGCCGTGCCGATGGCCGTCGTCCAGCTGGTCTGCGCGGCCGGAGCGCTCGCCTGCTTCCTCGGCCTGTGCCGGCCCTGGCGCTCCCAGCCGACGGCCTAGCGCTCCCACCGACCGCCTAAAATGTGGAGGTGAACGCCTCCCCCTCCCTCGCTTCCGGTGACGCGCTGCGTGCCGCGCTCGCCGGGCTGCTCGACGGGCTGCCGCCGCGCCAGGCGACCCAGGCCGTCGACCGGCTGATCGCCAACTACCGGGGGACCACCCCGACCGATGCCCCGGTCCTCCGCGACCGCTCCGACGTCGCCGCGTACGCCGCGTACCGGATGCCGGCGACGTTCGAGGCGGTACGCGCGACCCTCGACGCCCTGCGGGGCGCGGCGCCCGCGTGGGAGCCGGCCACGCACACCGACGTCGGCGGCGGCACCGGAGCGGCGAGCTGGGCGGTCGCGGAGGCCTGGGACGGCGCCCCGCGCACCACCGTCCTCGACTGGGCGGAGCCCGCCCTCGCCCTCGGCGAGGAGCTGGCCGGCGGGGTCTTCGACGCCGAGTGGCGCCGCGCCCGGATCGGCGGGGCCCTGCGGCTCGACGCGACGGACCTGGTGACCGTCTCGTACGTCCTGAAGGAGCTGACCGAGGCCGACCGGACGGCGCTCGTGACCGAGGCCGCGCGGGTCGCGCAGGCGGTCGTGATCGTCGAGCCCGGCACCCCCGACGGCTACGAGCGGATCATCGCCGCGCGCTCCCTCCTCGTGGAGGCGGGGTTCACCGTCGCCGCGCCGTGCCCGCACAGCGGGGCCTGCCCGATCGAGCCGGGCAAGGACTGGTGCCACTTCGCGGCCCGGGTGAGCAGGTCCTCGCTGCACCGGAAGGTGAAGGGCGGTTCGCTGCCGTACGAGGACGAGAAGTTCGCCTACGTGGCGGCGACCCGGTTCCCCGTCGCCCCGGTGGCCTCGCGGGTGACCCGGAGGCCGCAGATCCGCAAGGGCCAGGTGCTGCTCGAGCTCTGCGGCCCCGAGGAGACCGGGCTGACCCGCGAGACGGTCACGAAGCGCCACGGGACGCTCTACAAGGCCGCCCGGGACGTCGAGTGGGGCGACCCCTGGCCCCCGGAGTAGCGGGCGAGGGGCCGAGGGGTCGCCCGGCGGCTCAGGGGCGCAGCTCCTGGGTGCAGCACTTCACGCTGCCGCCGCCCTTGAGCAGCTCCGACAGGTCCATGCCCAGGGGCTCGAAGCCGCGGTCACGGAGCGGTTCGAAGAGCCCCACCGCCGCCTGGGGCAGCAGCACGTGGTGGCCGTCGCTCACCGCGTTCAGGCCGAGCACCGCCGCGTCCCGCTCGGTCGCGAGCAGGGCGTCCGGGTAGAGCCGGGACAGCACCTCCTGGCTGCCGGGGGAGAAGGCGCCGGGGTAGTACATGACCTCGTCGGCCTCCGCGTCCAGGACGCACAGGGCCGTGTCCAGGTGGTAGTAGCGCGGGTCCACGAGCTCCAGGCCGACCACCGGGCGCCCGAAGAACTCCTGCGCCTCCAGGTGCGAGAGCGGCGTGGAGCGGAAGCCCCGGCCGGCCAGGATCCACGACGAGGTGACCGCGAAGTCGCCCTCGGCCTCGTTCACGTGCTCCGGTACCCGCACCTCGGTGTAGCCGTTGGCGCGGAACCAGTCCAGGTGCGCGGCCTCCTCCTCCGTACGCTGCGCGTGGGCGAACCGGGCGCCGAGCACCCGGCCGTCCACGACGGTCGCGCCGTTGGCGGTGAAGACCATGTCCGGCAGGCCGGGGAGCGGGTCGAGCAGTTCCACGGTGTGGCCGAGGGCGCGGTAGCGGGCCGTCAGGTCCTCCCACTGGGCGAGGGCGAGCGGCAGGTCGACCGGTTTCGTGGGGTCCATCCAGGGGTTGATGGAGTACGTCACCTCGAAGTGCGTGGGTGGGCACATGAGGTAGCGGCGGGGCGAGGCCTCGCGCGGGGTCTGGCGCAATGAGAGCTCCTCACGGACGGAGAATCAGTCGTCGGACGAGCTTATGGTCCGCCCTCGACCCGGCTGGGCGCAGTGAACCGATCGGGTGGTTCCGCCGAATATCAGGGGGGAACAGTTGGGCGAGACGCATCGTCTCGTCGGCTGGTAGGTTGGAGCCATGCCCGACTCCAAGAGCACCGACTCCAAGAGCACCGAGACCAAGAGCAAGGCCCCCGACGCCTCACGGCGCAGTGAGCGCTCCCGCCGCGCCATCTTCGACGCCGCCCTCGCCCTCGTCTCCGAGACGGGCTACGCCAAGACGACCGTCGAGGGCATCGCCGCCCGCGCCGGCGTCGGCAAGCAGACCATCTACCGCTGGTGGCCCTCCAAGGCCGCCGTCCTCCTCGACGCCTTCCTGGACCTCGCCGCCCAGGCGAACGAGGCCCTCGGCGGAGACGCCGACAGTGAGATCCCCGACACCGGCGACCTCGCCGCCGACCTGAAGTACGTGCTCCGCGCCACCGTCGACGAGCTGAACAACCCCACCTACGACGCCCCCTCCCGCGCCCTCGCCGCCGAGGGCGTCGTGAACCCCGAGCTCGGCGCCCAGTTCGTCGAGAAACTCCTGGAACCCCAGCTCCAGTACTACGTACGCCGCCTCCAGGCCGCCCAGGCCGCCGGGGACATCGACCCGGACGTCGACCCCCGCGTCGCCCTCGAACTCCTCGTCGGGCCCCTGAACCACCGCTGGCTCCACCGCACCCTGCCGCTCACCCACGCCTACGCCGACACCCTCGTCGACTACGCGCTGCGCGGGATCGCGCCCAGGGCGTAACCCCGTTACGTACCCCGGTTGGGGACTCCGGTCACCTGAAGCACGGGAAGATGCGACGATGGGCAGAGCCGAACGGGCGAGTAACAGGCGAGCGCAGGTGTGAGGGGATAGATGGGCGACGGTATCGGCCGCTACCGCGGCACGGAGAGCAGATTCGCGCAGTGGCTGCGCAGGCGCCCGAAACGCACCGCGGCCGAGGACGAGAACCGCCGCGAGACCCTGCTCCTGGACGTCGCCGCTGCCGGACTGCCCCTCGCCCCCGCCGCGTACCCCGTCGGATACCGCTGCTCCTGCGAGCGCATCGGCTGTCCCACCCCCGCCCGGCACCCCGTCTCCTTCGCCTGGCAGACGCAGTCGACCACCGACCGTGCCCAGATCGAGCGCTGGGCCCGCAACGAGCCCGAGGCGAACTTCGTCACGGCCACCGGCATGGTCCACGACGTCCTCGACGTACCGCTCGCCGCCGGCCGGGCCGCCCTGGAGCGGCTCCTCGACCAGGGCGTGGAGGTCGGGCCCGTCGCCGAGTCCGCCGAGAGCGCGGGCGACGGCGGCCGGATGCTCTTCTTCACCGCCACCCGCGGCACCCCCGAGGACGAGGACGAGTGGTGGCCCTGCGAGCTGGACTGCCATCCGGAGACCATGGACGAGCACCCGGGGCTCCGCTGGCACTGTCGCGGCAGCTATGTCCTCGTACCGCCGGCCCGGCTCATCGGTGACGAGGACGAGCAGCCGTCGGTCGCCTGGGTCCGCGGCCCCGAGCACGCCCTGCCGGACCCGCTGAACCTCCTGGAGACCCTGACCGACGCCTGCGCCCGCCACGCGGCCGAGCGCGGCGACCAGCACGCCGAACCCGCGGTCGCCTGGCCGCTGGGCCGCCGCTGACGCCGGACCGCTGAGGGACGGAGCCGACGGGGCGGGGCCGGGGTTACGAGCCCTTCGCCGCCGTGACGCCCTGGAGCCGGTTCGTGATCGTGACCGCGCCGTCGGTCGTGCCCGCGGGCTTCACCAGGACCGACTGGCTCGACACCCACTCCTTCGTGACGGTGTTCTTCACCTCGCCCGTCATCAGCGCCTTCACCTCGTCGCCGACCTTCGGCCGGTACCCCTGGGCCGCCGTCTGCCGCTCGAAGTAGCGCGTCGCGAAGAAGACGAGCGCCCCGCCGTCCTCGGTCGCGAGAGCCAGCGGCGTGAAGTCGCCGGTGTCCGTGGGCTGGTCGACGTACTGCGTCGCCATGCCGACCCGCTTCGCCTCCTTCTGCCGCTGCTCCCGCCAGCCCGTGGTGTACGGACCGGCCGCGAACGGGCCCTGCTCCCCGCCCCCGAGGAACGTGGCGTAGCTCCGGCCCAGGTCCTTGGGCGCCAGCGCGAGGCCGGTCGCGTCCGGGGCGACCGGGACCGCGAACCCGCCGTCCGTCTTGAACACGGGGCGCTCGTCCGGGGTCAGGATCGTCAGATAGGCGGCTTCCCACAGCTGGTCGGGGCCGTTGCGCACGAAGGCGACGAGCCAGCGGTTGCCGCTGTTGTCCGTACCGGTGTCCCGGTTGGAGTCGGCGTCCGCGACGAACCAGCGCGGCCAGCCCGCCTTCTTCGGCACGACGAACTTCGCGTCGGTGAGCTCCAGCGGCTGGTGCTCCGGGTTGCCGTCGGGCTGGGTGACCGAACGGGCCTTCATCGCGGCCTGGTTGATCGCGCCGAACGCACCGGTGACCCGGTCCGCGTCGAGCTTCGGATCGTGTTCCTTGTCGGCCTTGTTGTACGCCGCGATGAAGTCCTTGAGGGCCTGCGCGGCCTCGGTCTGCGTCGCGGCCGGTACGACCTCACGCTCGCCGTGCACCGTCACGCAGCCGCTCGCCGTCAGCGCCAGCGCGCCCGCCAACGCCGTCGCCACGAGAACCCTCGACGGTCGCCCCAGCTCAGTGCGTGCCCTCGACGGGCGCCTCGGCCTTCTCATCGGTCGCCTTCTGCTTCTCCACGGGCACGGACGGACCCGACCCTACCGGGGCCAGGAAGAGCGCGAGCGTCGGGATCAGATAGAGCGCCCACACCGTGACCTGAAGAACCGTCGGGTCCGGCTGGAAGTTGAAGACGCCCTTGAGGAGCGTCCCGTACCAGCTGTCCGGCGGGATCGTCGCCGAGATGTCGAAGGCCTTGTCGGCCAGACCGTCCAGGAAACGGGCCTCCTGGAGGTCGTGCACGCCGTACGCGAGGACACCGGCCGCCACCACGACCAGCATGCCGCCGGTCCAGGTGAAGAACTTCGCCAGGTTGATCCGCAGCGCGCCGCGGTAGAACAGCCAGCCGAGGAGCACCGCCGTGGCGATGCCGAGCAGCACCCCGATCAGCGGCGCCGACGTGCCGTCCGACGAGGCCCGAACCGACGCCCAGACGAAGAGCGCCGTCTCCAGGCCCTCGCGGCCCACCGCCAGGAACGCGGTCGCGACCAGGGCGCCGGTGCCCATCCGGAGCGCCTGGTCCAACTTGCCGTGCAGCTCCGCCTTCAGATGCCGGGCCGTGCGCCGCATCCAGAACACCATCCAGGTGACCAGGGCCACCGCCAGGATGGAGAGCGAGCCGCCCAGCAGCTCCTGCGCCTCGAACGTCAGCTCCTGCGAGCCGAACTCGAGCCCGGCGCCGAAGGCGAGCGCGATCCCGACCGCCACCCCGATGCCGATCCAGATCGGCCGCAGGGCGTCGCGGCGCCCGGTCTTCACCAGGTACGCGATGAGGATGCAGACGACCAGACTGGCTTCGAGGCCCTCGCGCAGCCCGATCAGATAATTGCCGAACACGTCGGTCCCTTCCCGTTCAGGAGAACAGCGCCCGGCCCCACCAGTCGCCCGTGTCCCGGACGCCCGGCGGGACGGCGAAGAGCGCCGAACCCACGTGCTGGATGTACTCGTTGAGGACGTCCGCGCGGGCCAGCGAGGTCTGCACCGGGATGAAGCCGGTACGGACGTCCCGCTGGTACGCGAGGAAGAACAGGCCCGCCTCCAGACGGCCCAGGCCGTCGGTGCCGTCCGTGAAGGAGTAGCCGCGGCGCAGGATCGTCGCCCCGTTGTTGGAGTCCGGGTGCGCGAGCCGCACATGGGCCTCCGGCTTCATCGCCTTCAGGAACGGCTCGTCGTGCTCCTTGGCCTTGCCGACCGGCGCGCCCTCCTTCTTGTCGCGGCCGAAGATGTCCTCCTGCTCGGCCAGCGGAGTGCGGTCCCAGGTCTCGACGTTCATCCGGATCCGGCGGGCGACCAGGTACGAGCCGCCCGTCATCCAGGCGGCCCCGGCCGGGGCGTCCTTGGCGGGGACCCACACGTGCTTGTCCAGGCCCGCGGTGTCGGTGCCCGCGATGTTGCGGGTGCCGTCCTTGAAGCCGAACAGGTTGCGCGGGGTCTGCGCGTCGGGCGTGGTGGAGGACGTCTTGCCGAAGCCGAGCTGCGACCAGCGGACCGCGACCTTGCCGAAGCCGATCCTGGCCAGGTTGCGGATCGCGTGCACGGCCACCTGCGGATCGTCCGCGCAGGCCTGCACGCAGAGGTCGCCGCCGCTGCGCGCCGGGTCCAGGTTGTCGCCGGGGAACTTGGGCAGGTCGACCAGGGCCCCCGGCCGCCGGTCCGCGAGGCCGAAGCGGCCGTCGAACAGGGAGGGCCCGAAGCCGATGGTGAGCGTGAGCCGGGACGGCTTGAGGCCGAGGGCCTCGCCCGTGTCGTCCGGCGGGGCCTCCGGCAAACCGCCGTACGCGCCCTCGCCGACCTCGCGACCGGCCGTCATCCGCTCGGCGGCGCGAGTCCAGTCCTTCAGGAGCTGGACGAGCTCGGCACGGTCCGTCGTCTTCACGTCGAACGCGGCGAAGTGCAGCCGGTCCTGGACGGCCGTGGCGATACCGGCCTGGTGGGCCCCGTGGAAGGGGACGGCCGAGCCGCTGTCGGAGGCGGGCACGGGGGTGTCCCCGGGCCGGCCGAGGGCGACGGCCCCGCCGGCCGCGGCGGCGCCGAGCGCGAGCCCGGCACCGCCCCAGCCGAGGACGGTGCGCCGTGAGGTCGCGGGACCGTCGCCCGCCGCCTCTATGGCCTCGTTCGTTTCGGACATGTCCGTGTCCTCCGCTCCTTCTACTTCACGACCGCGGCGGCGAGCTTGGAGAGCGGCTCGGCCAGCGCGTTGACGCCGTCCGACAGCTCCTTGCGCTCCGCCTTGCCGACCTTGTCGTACGAGGTGAAGACGTAACCGGTCTTGTCCGTGCGGTACTTGTCGAGGAGCGTGTTCAGCGCCGCGAACTGCTTGTCGAGTTCGGCGACGAGCGTCGGGTCGTTCTTCGAGGCGACCGGCTTGAGCAGGTCGAAGGACTTCTGCGCGCCCTCGACGTTCGCCTTGAAGTCGACGAGGTCGGTGTGGGAGTAACGCTCCTCCTCGCCCGTCACCTTGCCGGTGGCGACCTCGTCGAGGAGCTCCTTGGCGCCGTTGGCCATCGAGGTCGGGGTGATGTCGGCCTTGCCGACCCGCTTCACCCAGTCCGCGAGGTCCTTGTCGAGGGTGTCGGCGAGCTCCTTCTCGCGGTCGCCGATCTTCTTGTCCTGCCAGAGCGCCTTCTCCAGGCGGTGCCAGCCGGTCCAGTCCTTCGCCGGGTCCTGGCCGGCCTCCAGGCCGTCCTCGCGGACGTCGACCTTCGGGTCGATGTCGCCGAAGGACTCGGCGACCGGCTCGGTGCGCTCCCAGCCGATACGGGAGTCGGCGTACGCCTTCTTCGCGGCCTCGACGTCACCGGCGCGGACGGCGTCGGTGAAGACCTTCACCTTGGGCAGGGTCTCGTCCGCCTGCGCCTGGACGTACTGGCGGTAGGCGGCCACGGCGGCGTCCATCTCGGGGGAGCGCTTGGCGACCGCCGCGCCACCGGTGACGGTGACCTTCTGGCGGATGCCGTCGCCCTTCATGCCGGGCTTGCACGCGATCTCGTACGCACCGGCCTTGACCTCGGCGGTGACGGTGGCCTTGGTGCCCGGGCCGATGTTCTCGCGCTCGGTCACGATCCGGTCGTCCGGGTACAGGATGTAGACCTCGGTGACCTTCGTGCCCCGGTTCTCGACGGCGAGCTCCACGTGCCCGGCCGGGAACTCCTTCTTCGAGACCTCGCAGGAGTCGTCCTTGGCGACGACCGTGACGGCGCCGTCGTCGCCCTTGGCGTCGCTCTTCTGGGTGCAGCCGGTGACGGCGGTCAGTGCCGCGGCGGTGACCGCGGCGGTGACGACGGAGAGACGGACGGCTCGCATACGGGTGCTCCAGAGGGGATCGTGACGGGGGTGAGGCGGGGTGGGACGGGGTGAGGCGGGCCTAACTTAACCGAGGCTTACCTCAGTCATACCGGGCCGTCCAGTGATTCCGCTCTCACGTTCCCGGTCCGATCGCGACGCGGTCACGGCACGCTCTGCGGCGCACCATGACACGGTCAAGGGCCGGTCAAGGCGCCGGATTTGCCGGTTTCGGGCGCGGGTCCGGTTCCGGCTCCGGGTACGGGTCGCGGTTCGTCCTCGGATCCGGGTGCGGCGCGGCGCGGGACGACGAGGGGGACGCCGGTCCGCGGGTGCGCGAGGACCTCGACCGGCTGTCGGTACACCCGGCTCAGGAGCTCCTCGTCGAAGACCTCGGCCGGGGGTCCGTCGGCGGCGATCCGCCCGGCGTGCAGCACCGCGACCCGGTCCGCGTGCGCGGCGGCGAGGCCGAGGTCGTGCAGGACGACGACCACCGCGACCCCGGCGGCGGCGCGTTCGCGGCAGACCTGGAGCACGAGTTCCTGGTGGCGCAGGTCGAGCGCGGCGGTCGGCTCGTCGAGCAGCAGCAGCGCGGTGCGCTGGGCGAGGACGCGGGCCAGGGCGACCCGGGCGCGTTCACCGCCGGAGAGCGCGGAGAAGGGGCGGTCGGCGAACTCCGCCACCTCCGTGGCCGCCATGGCCTCGGCGACGGCGGCCTCGTCCTCCTCCTCGTAGCCGGTCCCGGCCCAGGGGGCGCGGCCCATTCGGACCACCTCGGCGACCGGGAAGGGGAAGGCGAGCGCGGCCGCCTGCGGCAGCACGGCACGGCGCAGGGCCAGTTCGGGCGCGGACCAGCCGGTGGCGGGCCGGCCGCAGATCCGTACTTCGCCGCCGGCCGGCGCGAGATCGGCGGCCAGCGCACCGAGCAGCGTCGACTTCCCGGCCCCGTTGGGCCCCACCAGGGCCAGCACCTCACCCGCCCGTACGCGCGCGTCCACCCCGCCGAGCACCTCCCGCCCACCGAGCCCGACCCGGAGCCCCCGAGCCTCGGCGACGACGTCACCGGGCGCCGGCGGCACGGGCAGTTCGCGCGTACGGCCCGCGAGACGGAGAAGACCGCTGATCATGCCCAACCACCTTGCCTACGACGAGTCCTGCGCAGCAGCCAACTGTGCTTGCCCGGGGGACAACCCCCGGACCCCCGGCAGGGGGAGGCGCTCGGGGTGTCCGCTGCCGGAGAGGAACCGCGGATCATGCCCAGCCCCCCTGCCTACGACGAGTCCTGCGCAGCAGCCAGAAGAAGAACGGGCTGCCGAAGAGGGCGGTGAGGACGCCCAGGGGGAGTTCGGCGGGGGCCGCGATCGTACGGGCCGCCAGGTCGCCGGCCGCGAGGACGACCGCGCCGCCGAGCGCGCTGCCCGGGACCAGGAAGCGGTGGCCGGGGCCGTTCGCCATCCGCAGCAGGTGCGGAACGAGCAGGCCCACGAAGGTGATGATGCCCGCCACCGCGACCGCGGCGGCCGTGAGCAGCGCCACGACCAGGATGAGGACGATCCGCAGCCGCTCCACGTCCACGCCCAGGTGCCGCGCGGGCCGCTCGCCGAGCGCGAGGAGGTCCAACTTGCGGGCGTAGAACGGGGCGACGGCGAGACCGACCAGTGCGCACGGCAGGACGGCGAGCACCTTCGGCCAGGTGGCCTGGGCGAGCGAGCCGAGCTGCCAGAACGTGATCTGGGTGATCTGCGCGTTGTCGGCGAAGAAGATGAACAGGCCGATCAGGGCGCCCGCGAAGGCGTTCACCGCGATACCGGTGAGGATCAGCGTCACCACCTCCGTACGGCCGCCCGCGCGGGACATCGCGTACACGAGGAACACGGTCGCGAGCCCGGCCACGAACGCGCAGACCGTCACCGTCCAGTTGCCGAAGAAGCTGAGCCCGAGCGCGATCGCGCCGACCGCGCCCACGGCCGCGCCCGCCGAGATGCCGATCACCCCGGGCTCGGCGAGCGGGTTGCCGAACACGCCCTGCATCAGGGCGCCCGCGCAGCCGAGCGAGGCGCCGACGAGGATTGCGAGGACCACCCGGGGGAGCCGGATGTTCCACAGAACGCTCTCCGCCGACCGTTCCAGCGCGTGGCCGCCGAGGCCGATGCGGTGCTGCACGGAGGCGAGGACGTCCCCGAGCGGGATCTCGTACGCCCCGATGCCGGCGGACAGCAGCGCGAGGAGCAGCAGGACGGCGAGGAGGACGAGGGTGAGGGTGGTGGCGGTACCGCGCGGCTTGCGGGCGGAGGGCGCCGGGGCCTTCGAGGCCGCCGGGGTCGCCGGAGCCTCCCTGTCGTCGACCGCCGTCACTTCGTCTCCCCGTACAGCTGGTCGACCAGCGACCGCAGTACCTCGTCCGTGCGCGGGCCGTAGTTGAGGAGGACGCCGTCGTCGATGGAGACGACCCGGCGGTCCATCCCGGCCGGGGTCTCCGCGACGCCCGGGACCTTCACCAGGCCGTCGACGCCGCCGACCGACTGGAGGCCCTTGGTCATGACGAGGATCGCGTCGGGCGCGGCGGCCGCGAGGGCCTCGCTGGTGATGGGCGTGAAGTCCTTCCTCAGGCCGGACTCCTTGCCCGCGTCGACGGCGCCCGCCGCCTCCAGGAGCGACGCGGCCCCGGACTCGGCGCCGCCGAGGAGGTAGACGGCCGCCGAGCCGCGGACGTACAGGAAGGCCACCCGGGGCTTGCTCTTCGTGCCGCTCTGGGAGTTCTGGCCGGGAATGTCCTTGCGGACGGCGTCGATCCGGTCCTGTGTGCGCTGCTTCAGCGCGGTCCCCGCCTCCGGTGCGCCGAGCGCGGCGGCGACCGTGTCGATCCGGGTGGACACGTCCGCCAGCTCCTTCGCGGGCTTCACCACGACGAGCGGGATGCCGGCGTCGCGGATCTGGGCGATCGCCTCGGCCGGTCCGGTGGAGGTGTCGGCGAGGACGAGCGTCGGCCGCAGCGAGAGCACGCTCTCGGCGGAGACGTCGTGGGCGCGGGTCACCACCGGGAGTTTCGCGGCCTGTTCGAAGGTGGCCGTGATGTCCCGGGCGACGACCCGGTCGCCGAGGCCGAGGGTGAAGACGATCTCGTTGAGGGAGCCGGTGAGCGGGACGATCCGCTCGGTGGAGGTGACGGTGACCTTCCGGCCGTCCGCCGAGTCCACGGTCGCGGGGAGCGTGGACTTCGGGGCGCCGGGCAGGGGTTCGACCCGGTCGGGGGCGGCCTTCGCCTGCGGGGAGTTCGCCGAGGGGGCGGCCTGCCGCGGGGCGCTTCCGTCGCCGCAGCCGGTCGCCAGGAGCGCGAGCGCGAGTGCGGACATCAGCGCACCCGCGAGGCGAGTTCTCTGCACGGGGAAGCACCGTCCTGTTCGTTCTGGGCAGCAGTCTGTCGTTTTGCCTCCGGGTACCTTAGGTTAGCCTTACCTCACTTGCTAGCCCTCGGAGGGGTTCCATGCTGCTGTCCAGACCCGCCCGGGCGTTCACCGTCCTGCTCTTCGCGGCGATCCTCGGGTCCCTGCTCCCGGCCACCGCCGCCCAGGCCGCGGGCCGAACGGTGCAGGGGGGCAGGCTCGACTGGGGAATCAAGTCCTCCTTCCAGAGCTACGTCACGGGCCCCATCGCCCAGGGCAATTGGAACCTCACGGGCGGCGCCGCCACCGTCGGCGGCAGCCAATTCCGCTTCCACTCCGCCCAGGGCTCGTACGACCCCGCGACCGGCGCTCTCACGGCCGGCTTCTCGGGCGGGGTCCGCTTCCTCGGTCACCGCAAGAGCGACGGCACCCACGAGCTGGATCTGACGATCAGCCGGCCCCGGGTCCGGATCGAGGGCGGGCGCGGCACCCTCCACGCCGACATGGCGAGCAAGGCCAAGGGCTCGGGACAGGTCACCACCTCCTCGCAGGTGCCGCTGGCCTCGCTCGACCTGTCCGGCATCGACATGCGCGGCGGCGGCAGCCCGATCTCGCTGACCAACGTGCCCGCCACGCTGACCGCGCAGGGCGCCCGCGCCTTCGCCGGCTACTACACGGCCGGTACGCCGCTCGACCCGATCAGCCTCACCGTCGACGTGAAGACGGCCGCCGAACCGACCGCGACGAAGTCCCCCGAGCCTTCCGCGACGACCTCCGCCGCCCCCGGCGGATTCCGGGACGGAGCCGTCGACTGGGGCGTCCGCCGCACCTTCCGCGAGTACGTCACCGGCTCCATCGCCCAGGGCAAGTGGACCCTCTCCGCCGGTGCCCAGGACGGCGGCGCGCTGTTCCGCTTCCCGAGCGGAAAGGGCACGTACGACTCTCAGAAGCAGACCCTCGACGCCGACTTCGCGGGCTCCGTCCGCTTCACCGGCACCCACATCGATCTCGCCCTCGGCCAGGTCTCGGTCACGGTGACCGGCGGCAAGGGCACGCTCAGCGCCGATGTCACCAGCGCCGGCAAGACCGAGAAGGCCGTCCCCCTGGTCACCTTCACGGCCAAGGACTTCGCCCCGAAGAACGGCCTCGCGGTCCTGACCGAGGCGCCCGCGACCCTCACGGAGGGCGGCGCGAAGGCGTTCGGCGGGATGTACAAGGCCGGTACGGAGATGGACCCCGTCTCGCTGGCCGTCGCGGTCGACGCGAAGGCCCAGCTGCCGGCCCTGCCCGACCTGGGCAGCGACACCAAGCCCTCGGCCGCCGCGTCCTCTTCGCCTTCGGCCTCGGCGCCGGCCGCTCCGGCGAAGGCGGCGGCCTCCGAGGACTCCTCGGCGACGGCCACGTACCTCGCGCTCGGCGCGGGTGTGCTCCTCGCCGCGGCGATCGCGGTGTACGTCGCCGTCAGGCGCCGCCGCACGACGCCCCCTTCGGCCTGACCCCGCCCCTTCCGGGCCCCGTAAGCCCCCAACCTCTCCCTCACCCCCGATCCCTGTAGGAGACCACCCACCATGGCCACGACCACCCGCCGACCCGTCGCCCTCGCGGCGGCCGTCGCCACCGCCGCCGCCCTCGGGGCGAGCGTCCTCGCCCTGCCCGCCCTCGCCGCGGACGGGCCGGACAAGGCGGCCGGCGCCCCCGTCATGGAGCTGAAGGAGGGCACGCTGGACTGGGGCTTCAAGGAGTCCTTCCGCAAGTACCTCGCCTCTCCGATGGCGGCGGGCAGGACCACGGTGGCGGGCGGCGCGAAGCAGGCCGCGGACAACGGGGTGTTCACCTTCGTCGACGGCACCGGTACGTACGACACCGGGACGCACGCCACGGCCAACTCCTTCAAGGGCAGCGTCCACTTCGAGGCCCACCACGGCGTCCTCGACATCACGCTCTCGGACGTGAAGCTCTCCACCAAGGGCACGGCCGCGCCGACCGGCGAGATCACCGCCGACGTGGTCACCAAGGGCAACGACGGGAAGTTCGTCACGCGTGACGACGTCGCGATCGCCGCGCTCGACATGAGCAAGGTGCGGCCCGGTCAGGGCGCGGGCGGCGCGATGGTCTTCAAGGACATACCGGCGAAGCTGACCAAGGGCGGCGCGGAGGCCTTCGCGGGCTTCTACAAGGAGGGCGACGCGCTCGACGCCGCCACTCTGACCGTGAAGGCCGGCGGCACGAAGCCGACCCCGACGCCCACCCCGACGCAGACCACGCCCACCCCGACCCCGACCCCGACGAAGACCACGGCCCCGCCGACCACCGCCCCCACCACGACCGCGCCCACGACCGCGCCGACCACCGGCACGCCGTCGGTCCTGAACGGCAAGCTCACCTGGGGCGTGAAGGAGTCCTGGCGCTCGTACGTCGTCGGCACCTGCGGCGGCAAGGCCACCACGACCGGCGGCGCCACGAACAACGGCTCCGTGTACGACTTCGGCTTCGGCTCGGCCACGTGGGACGCGAAGGCCCGCAAGGCCGACGCGGTCTTCAAGGGCACCGTCCGCTTCGCGTGCGCGGCGCACACGATCGACCTCGCGATCAGCGACGTGAAGGTCAAGGCGAAGGGCTCCTCCGGCACCGTCGTCGTGGACGTCACCACCGCCAAGGGCACGAAGAACGACGTCACCTTCGCCGACCTCGACCTGTCGAAGGCGGACTACTCCGCGAAGAACGGTGTCGTCACGCTCAAGAACGCCCCGGCCAAGCTGACCAAGGACGGCGCGGCCCAGTTCGCGGGCCCGAACGGCGAGGCCTTCTACAAGCCCGGCACCGCGATCGACCCGGTCACGGTCGCCCTCACCGTCGACAAGGACGCCACACTGCCGTCCACGACCGGCGGGACCTCGACCACGGGAGGCGGCTCGACCGCAGGCGGTGGCTCGACCACCGGCGGCGGTACGGTCGGCGGCTCCGGCTCCCTTGCCGCGACCGGCTCCGACGTGCCGACCGGCACCCTCCTCGGCGCGGCCGGCGCCATCGCCGCCGCGGGCGCGGCCGTGGTCATCGCGGTCCGCCGCCGCACGACGACGGAGTCCTGACCGACGGCACCCCATACCGCCACCCCCCACAGGCAGGGCCGCACCCCCGGAAACGGCGGTGCGGCCCTGCCGCCTGCCCGACTAGCGTGCGGCCCATGCCCACCCGCCTGCGCCGCGAGAACCTCCCCGGTGCCGTGTTCCGCCTCGACGGCCCGCCCGAACCGCCGCCCCTGCGCTGGGAGATGACGGAAGGCCGCCGGATGCTGCTCCGCCAGTCGGGCCGCCCCGTCCTCCTCGCCCGCGTCGACGAGGACCGTGGCGGGATCCGTGTCCACCGCCGCCCCGGCTACCGCTCGCCCGTCCCACCGATACGCGCCGACGAAGCCGGACAGCGGCCCGACTGGACGCGCCGGTACGCGGGTCGGCTGGACGTCGCCGACGAGGGGCCCCTGCACGCGGGCCGATGGATCTTCGGGCCGCGTGAGGTGTTCCCCCCGTACGTCTGGGGCGAGGACTTCCTGACGGCATGGCCGGACGGCCACCTGGACTGGGGCGACGGCTGGAACGGCGTCCTGCCCCTGCGGAAGCTGTCCGCCCCGGACGCCCCGCGCGTCAAGGCGTACCGCAGGCAGGCCAGGGAGGGCAGCCTCGCACCCGTACTGCTCTGGTCGGTGACGGCCCTCGACGGCTGGGTCCTCCTCGACGGCCACGACCGGGCGGTGGCGGCCCTCGCCGAGGGCGGGACGCCGCGCACGGTCGTCCTGTCCCGCGCGGAGGACGAGGAGAAGGTGACGGCACTCCTCGGTTCCGTGGCCGAGGAGTACGAGAAGGTGCTCACCCGCGAGTTCGCCGGCCCCGACCCCGAGCGGCAGCGGGCGGCCTGGGTGAGAGGCCTCTCGCATGCCGCCGCCGGAGCCCCGTACGGCGAAGCGCGTACGCACGCCTGGCAGATTCCGGGTGGGGCCGCCGAGTGGGACGGCTGGATGCTTGAATTCGGCCATGCACACGACCGTGACGAGTAGCGCCGCCGACATCGACGTCCTGCGTGTCTTCTGCGCCGGCGACGGGCGGTACGGCAACGCGCTGGGGGTCGTACGGGACGGGCGCGCGTATCCCGACGAGGCGGCCCGGCAGGCGCTCGCCAAGGAGCTCGGGTTCAGCGAGACCGTGTTCGTCGACGATCCCGAGCGGGGGAACGTCGACATCTACACGCCCGGTGTGCGGCTGCCGTTCGCCGGGCACCCGCTCGTCGGGACCGCCTGGCTGCTCGACCTGGAGCTCGTCCGGCCGCCCGCCGGTGAGGTGTGGGTGCGCGGGGACGGGGAGTTCACCTGGATAGAGGCCCGCGCCGAGTGGGCCCCGGCGCGGACCCTGCGGCGGTACGGCTCGGCCGCCGAGGTCGACGCGCTCGCCGTGCCCGAGCCGGGGGAGTGGATCTACGCCTGGGCCTGGGAGGACGAGGCCGCCGGGCGGATCCGGGCGCGCGGCTTCCCCGGGCGCGGGGACGGCATCGACGAGGACGAGGCGACGGGCGCGGCGGCCCTGCTGCTCACGGCGGAGCTGGGCCGGGCCCTGAACATCACTCAGGGCCGGGGGTCGCAGATCCTGACCGCCCCCGGCCCCGACGGAGTCATCGAACTCGGCGGCCGGGTCCGCCTGGAGCGGACCCTCACCGCCTGAGTCCCGAACTCACGCGCTCAGCGGGAACTCGCTGCCCAGCTCCCGGAACACCGCGCCGTTGAAGTCGAACGCGCGCTTGCACTCGTCGATGATCCGCTGCTTCTCCAGGTCGTCCGCGTTCACCCCGTCGAGCAGCTCCCGGTAGCCCCGCTTGAAGGCCGCCGGGTTCGTGATCTCGTCGAAGACGTAGAAGCGGACGCCGTCGCCCTTGCGCGCGAAGCCCCACGTGCGCTCCGCCTTGTCGCGGATGATCTGGCCGCCCGAGAGGTCGCCGAGGTAGCGCGTGTAGTGGTGCGCCACATAGCCGGCCGGCCACTCGCGCGCGCACTCGGCCACCCGCTCGGCGTACGCGGCGGTGGCGGGCAGCGGGGAGAGGCCCTCGCGCCAGTCAGGGCCCCGCAGGTGGGCGAGGTCCTGCTCCAGGGCGGCCGTGCGGAACAGCTCCGGCTGTATGAAGGGCCCGGCCACCGGGTCGTTCCGCAGCGCCTCGGCACCGTCCTCCAGGGCGCGGTACACGAACCAGAGCTGCTCCGTGTACCGCGTGTACGCCTCGACGGCGAGCCGGCCACCCATGAGGTCGCTCATGAAGGTCGACGTCTCGGCCTCGGTGTGCTGCTCGTGAGAGGCCGTACGGATGAGCGTCGAGAAGGGCGTGTCCAAGGCGTGCCTCCGAGGCCGATGGGGACGGGAACCTGCTGAGATACTGCTACTTAGGCTTACCTAAGTCAACTGGTTCCCGACGTCCTGTCGGTAAAAAACTACCCCGGGAAGACGTCAGGGCAACGTGAGAATCTCGGCCCCGGTCTCCGTCACCACCAGCGTGTGCTCGAACTGAGCCGTCCGCTTGCGGTCCTTGGTCACGACCGTCCAGCCGTCCTCCCACATGTCGTACTCGTGCGTGCCCAGCGTCAGCATCGGCTCGATCGTGAACGTCATGCCCGGCTGGATGACCGTGGTGGCGTGCGGGGAGTCGTAGTGGGGGATGATCAGCCCGGAATGGAACGACGAGTTGATGCCGTGTCCGGTGAAGTCGCGCACGACGCCGTAGCCGAAGCGCTTGGCGTACGACTCGATGACCCGGCCGATGATGTTGATCTGCCGGCCCGGCTTGACGGCCTTGATCGCCCGGTTCAGGGACTCACGGGTGCGCTCGACGAGCAGCCGGGACTCCTCGTCCACGTCGCCGCAGAGGTAGGTGGCGTTGTTGTCGCCGTGGACCCCGTTGATGAACGCCGTGACGTCCAGGTTCACGATGTCGCCGTCCTGGAGGACGGTCGAGTCGGGGATCCCGTGGCAGATGACCTCGTTGACCGAGGAGCAGAGCGACTTCGGGAAGCCGCGGTAGCCGAGGGTCGAGGGGTACGCCCCGTGGTCGCACATGAACTCGTGCGCGACCCGGTCCAGCTCGTCCGTGGTGACACCCGGAGCGATGTGCTTGGCGGCCTCCGCCATCGCCTGCGCGGCGATGCGGCCGGCGATCCGCATCCGCTCGACGGTGTCGGAGTCCTGCACCTCGGGCCCCGTGTACGGAGTGGGCGAGGGCTTCCCGACATACTCGGGACGGCGGATGGCTCCCGGAACGGAGCGGTGGGGAGAGAGCTCCCCCGGTACGAGCAGCGACTGGCCAGACATGTCAGCGAGTCTAACGACCGCGTCTGGGGCAGCATGGCCCCAGAGGAAGGAGCCGATGATGGCCCTGTTCAAGAAGCGCACGGTGGGCAAGCCGGGCGAGTGGTACTACTGCCTGGAGCACAAGACGGTCGAGGAGGGGCCCGACTGCCCCGCGAAGAATCGCTTCGGCCCGTACGCCAGCCGGGAAGAGGCCGCCCACGCGATGGAGACCGCGCGCGAGCGCAACCTGGAGTGGGAGAACGACCCCAAGTGGCACGACGGCTCCAAGGACTCCTCGACGGACGCTCCGAAGGCGGACGGGACGCCCGAGTAGAGGCGACTGCCCTGCCGACCCTCAGGCCGGGGCCCCGGCGGCCCCGGCCTTCTCCTCTGCTTCCCGCTGCTCCTGCGCCGCCTTGTGGCGCCGCGCGTCCTCGTCCGTGTCGGAGTCGTAGGTGAGCAGCTTCGGCAGCGTCAGACAGAGCAGCCCCACCGCGGCCACACAGGCCACACCGCCGCTCCAGACCGCCGCCCGCGTGCCCGTCCAGCCCGCCATGGCGCCCGCCCTGACCTGGCCGAGCTGCGGGCCGACGCTGTAGGAGAGGACCTCGATCCCGGCGAGGCGGCCCCGCAGCTCCTCCGGGATCGTCTGGTTCCAGATCGTCGAACGGCCCAGGCCGCTCAGCATGTCGCCCGCGCCCGCGAAGGCCAGGCAGAGCAGCACCAGCCACACGTTCCCGAACCAGCCGGCCGCCGCGATCGCGAGCCCCCAGCCCGCCGCACCGAACACCACGAGCAGCCCGTGCCGGCGGATCTTCGCCGTCCAGCCGCTGGTCATGCCGAGGACGAGCGAGCCGACCGAGCCCGCCGCGTACATCAGGCCGAGCGACCACTCCGCGTCCAGCTCCGCCGCCAGGAACGGGAAGATCGCGTTCGGGAAGGCGAAGAACATCGCGGCCAGGTCGATCGCGTACGTACCGAGGAGCACCGGCCGCGACCACGCGTACCGCGCGCCCTCCGCGATGCCGCGCAGCGAGGGCTTCTCGGCGTCGTGCGCGGGCGGCGCGGGGGAGAGGCGGCGGCAGAGCAGGACGGAGAGCGCGAAGCCGGCGAGGGTCACGCCGTACGCCGTCGCCTGCCCCGCGTACGCCACGACCAGGCCCGCGAGCGCGGGGCCCGCGATGGCGCCCATTTGCCAGCGCAGCCCGTTGAGCGCGGCGGCGGCCGTCATCTGGTCGTGCGGGACGATCCGGGCCAGGAGCGAGTCGAGCGCGGGCCGTTGGAGCCCGGACAGCGCGGAGACCAGGGCCGCGACGACGTAGAGCGGCCAGAGCAGCGGCTCCGACAGGAGCGAGTTGAGCAGCAGGATCAGGGCGAGAAGACCGAGCCCCGCCTCCGTCGCGACGATCACCTTCCGCCGGTCCACGGCATCCGCGAGCGCGCCGCCGTAGAGCCCGAACACGACCAGCGGGACCAGTTCGACGGCGCCCATGAGACCGACGGCGAACGGTGAGCCCGTCAGCTCCATGATCTGCAGCGGCAGCGCGATCAGGGCCATGAAGCTCGCGAAGACGGTCACCAGGCCCTGGACCCACAGCAGCCGGAAGTCACGGGAGGAGCGCCACGGCGCGAGATCGGGCAGCACGGCGGAGAGCTTCGACGTCACGAGGCACCATGCTCCGACGGCCGCGCGGCGCCGGGCAACCGAATTACGGGGCGACGGGCCAGGTCACATGGGGCTCCGTGTTCACAAAGCGGTGGCTCACCAGCCCGTCGGCGGCGGTGACGTCAGGTGGTCCGCCAGGAGCGACAGGCGGTCGCGGAAGCGGCGCCGGCCGCGCGGCGGCGGCAGGCTGTTCTCCCCGGCCGCCGCGCTCACCAGGTGCTGGACCGTGTCCAGGTCCACCTCCGCGCCCGCCCGCACCGTCAGCGCCTCGTGCGCCAGGCCGTGCACCTCCGGGTCGCCGCCGTCGAGCGAGAGCACCGTCGCCCCCGCCCGGCGCGCGTCGTGGACCCGCTCCAGGAGCCCCGCGTCGGGCCGCTCCGGCGCCACCAGCAGCAGGGTCGCCCCGCCGCGCGCCGCCTCCAGGCGCCCGAGGCCGACGGCCAGGTGCGCCGGGTCGCCCGGCCGCACCCGGTGCCGTACCAGCGTCGGCGCCAGCTCCGGCTGGCCCGACCAGGCGGCCTCGTCCACGAGGTGCGCGCACAGGTGCCAGGGCTCGTACCCGTCCGTCCCCACCAGGAGCAGCCCGCCCCCGTGCGGGACGACGGAGGAGCGGAGCGCCGCCGCGAACCGGCGGGCCTCCCTCGGCCACTCCGTTCCCGCGAGCACCTCGCGCAGCAGCGCGACCCGTACGGCATCCATGGCGCCGCATCCTGCCGCAGCCGGGCCGCGCGCGTGAGGCGGTCGCCGAGGTTCCACCCGTACGGGATCGGATGGGGCGACCGGCCAGTAATGTCGAGGCCATGACTACGACTGACAGCAAGCCCGCCCCCAAGGACCCCTGGGACCTCCCGGACGTGTCCGGCCTCGTCGTCGGCGTCCTCGGCGGCACCGGCGACCAGGGCCGCGGCCTCGCCTACCGCCTCGCCAAGGCCGGCCAGAAGGTGATCATCGGCTCCCGCGCCGCCGAGCGCGCGCAGACCGCCGCCGACGAGCTGGGCCTCGGCATCGAGGGCGCCGACAACGCCGAGTGCGCCCGCCGCAGCGACATCGTGATCGTCGCCGTGCCGTGGGACGGGCACGCCAAGACCCTGGAGTCGCTGCGCGCCGAACTCGCGGGCAAGCTCGTCGTCGACTGCGTCAACCCGCTCGGCTTCGACAAGAAGGGCGCCTACGCCCTCAAGCCCGAGGAGGGCTCCGCCGCCGAGCAGGCCGCCGCGCTGCTCCCCGACTCCCGGGTCGCCGCGGCCTTCCACCACCTCTCCGCCGTGCTGCTCCAGGACCCCGCGATCGACGAGATCGACACGGACGTCATGGTGCTCGGCGAGGAGCGCGCCGACGTCGAGATCGTCCAGGCGCTGGCGGGCCGCATCCCCGGCATGCGCGGGGTCTTCGCGGGTCGGCTGCGTAACGCCCACCAGGTCGAGTCGCTCGTCGCCAACCTGATCTCGGTCAACCGCCGCTACAAGGCCCACGCCGGGCTCCGCGTCACCGACGTCTGAGCCGACGTCCGGGCCGACGGACGACCCGACATCTGCGCTCACGGACGACCCGCGACGGAGCGAGGCCGGGCATAGGGGACACTGGACGGGCACTCAGCCGTACCCGGACAGGAGCCGACCCCCATGCCCCGCCTCGCTCTGTACGCCCTCGCCGTCTGCGTCCTCGCCGTCGTCGCGGCCGTCGTCTCCTTCGCCGCGGGCATGTGGCTGGGGATCGTCTGGGTCCTCCTGGCCGGCCTCTCCTCGAACATGGCCTGGTACTACTTCCGCCGCGCGAAGACCGAGGCCGCGGCCGCCTCGCACACCGAGGCGTAAAGGCTCCCAGGGCCCTTCGACAGCCCTAGACCGCGCAGAGCTCCGGCGTCTCCTGCCAGAAGCGGTAGAGGTTCGAGCCGCAGTAGCGGGAGATCTCCGGCACGCCGAGCGCCCGCATCAGCGCGTCGATCGTGTCGAAGAACGCCCCGTTGATCGCCGGGACGAAGAGCAGCGCGATCACCACGAAGAAGCCGTACGGCGCGTACGGCTCGATCTGCCGCTTGATCTTGTACGACAGCCAGGGCTCGATCACCCCGTAGCCGTCCAGGCCCGGCACCGGCAGGAAGTTCAGGAGCGCCGCCGTCACCTGGAGGAACGCCAGGAAGGCGAGCGCGTACTGGAACGCGAGCGGCACGCCGTCCAGCGCGTCCAGCCAGAACGGCGCCGTGCAGACGATCGCGAACAGCACGTTCGTCAGCGGGCCCGCCGCCGAGATCAGGCTGTGCTTCCAGCGGCCCCGGATCCGGCCCTGCTCGATGAAGACCGCGCCGCCCGGCAGGCCGATGCCGCCGAGGATCACGAACAGCACCGGCAGGATGACGCTCAGGACGGCGTGGGTGTAGGCGAGCGGGTTGAGCGTGAGATACCCCTTCGCCCCGATCGTGATGTCCCCGCTGTGCAGCGCCGTGCGCGCGTGCGCGTACTCGTGCAGACAGAGCGAGACGATCCAGGCCGAGGTCACGAAGAGGAAGATCGCCAGGCCCGGGGAGGCCGCGAAGTCGCTCCACACCGCCCAGCCGGTGACCGCCATGACGGCGAGGATCGCCAGGAAGACCGGGCTGATCCTGCGCTCGTGCCTACGAGTGGTGGCCGTCGTCATCGGTGGGACTCCTCAGGGCGCGGCGGCGTGTGTGCGGGAAACGTGCCGGGGCGGGGGTGAGTTCCTGCGGAGATCCCCGGCTCACGGAGAATAGAGCCTGTGCGCTATTCCGTCCTCGGCCCCACCCAGGTCCACACCGCCGACGGCAGCCCCGTCGCCCTCGGCGGCGCGCGGCTGCGGTCCCTGCTGACCGCGCTCGCCCTCCGCGCGGACCGGACGGTTCCGGTCGGGACCCTGGTCGCCGAGGTGTGGCCCGACGACCCGCCGGGCGACGAGGTCGCCGCGCTCCAGGCCCTGGTCGGCCGGTTGCGCCGGGTCCTCGGCCGGGAGGCCGTGGTGTCGGGGCCCGGCGGGTACCGGCTCGCGGCGGGCACCGACGACGTGGACGCGCGCCGCTTCGAACGGCTCGCGGGGGAGGGCGTACGGGCCCTCGAAGCGGGCGACCCGGCGGAGGCGGCGCGGCTGCTCGACGAGGCGCTCGGCCTGTGGCGCGGGCCCGCGCTCGCGGACCTGCCGGACCGTACGGCGGAGGCCGCCCGCTGGGAGGCCCGGCGCCTCGACGCGCGACGGGCCCGCTTCTCGGCGGCCCTGGCGCTCGGGCAGGCCGCGTCCGCCCTCCCCGAACTGGCCGCCCTCTGCGAGGCCCACCCGCTCGACGAACCGCTCCAGGCCCTCCGGATCCGGGCCCTGCGCGCCGCGGGCCGCGCGGCGGAGGCGCTCGCCGCGTACGAGTCCTTCCGCCGCGCCCTCGCCGACAGCCTCGGCACCGACCCCTCCCCGGAGCTGCGGGCCCTGCACGCGGAGCTCCTCGCCCAGAAACCGGAGGCGCCGCTCGCGACCCTTCCGGCGCCGAAGGCCGCCGCCGCGCGCCCCGGCAACCTGCGCGCCCGGCTGACCAGCTTCGTCGGGCGGGACCAGGACATCGCCCGGCTGCAGCAGGACCTGCGCGACAGCCGGCTCGTCACGCTCCTCGGGCCCGGCGGAGCCGGGAAGACGCGACTCTCCCAGGAGGCGGCCGAGCGGGCGGCCGACGCCGGCGCACCCTGGCCCGACGGGGTGTGGCTGGCTGAACTCGCACCCGTCACCGACCCCGAGGCCGTCGCCGAGGCCGTGCTCGGGGCCGTCGGGGCGCGGGAGACCGTGCTGCGCGGCGCGGGCGCCGAGGGGCTCAGGACCGCCGACGACGCGCTGACCCGCCTCGTGGAGCACTGCGCGTCACGCCGCCTGCTGCTCCTTCTGGACAACTGTGAGCATGTGATCGGGGCGGCGGCGGAGTTGGTGGCCGTGCTCCTTGCCCGGTGTCCGGGGGTGACGGTCCTCGCGACGAGCCGTGAACCGCTGGGCGTGCCGGGGGAGTTCGTACGGCCGGTGGAGCCGTTGCCGGAGCGGACGGCGCTACGGTTGCTCGCCGACCGGGGGACGGCTGCCCGGCCGGGTTTTGATCCGGCGGACGATCCGGAGGCGTGTGCGGAGATCTGTCGGCGTCTGGACGGTCTGCCGTTGGCGATCGAGTTGGCGGCGGCGCGGTTGCGGGTGTTGTCGCCGCGGCAGGTGGCGGACCGGCTCGACGACCGGTTCCGGTTGCTGTCCTCGGGTGCGCGGACGGTTCTGCCGCGTCAGCAGACGTTGCGGGCGGTGGTCGACTGGTCGTGGGACCTGCTGTCCGAGCCCGAACGGGCGGTGTTGCGGCGGCTTTCGGTGTTCTCGGGCGGGTGTGACCTGGAGGCGGCGGAGGCGGTGTGCGTGCCGGGTTCCGGGGCGGACACCCTCGACGTCCTGGGTTCCCTTGTCGACAAGTCGCTGGTGGTCGCGGCGCCCGGTGACGACGGGGGCATGCGGTACCGGCTGTTGGAGACGGTGGCGGAGTACGCGGGGGAGCGGCTCGACGAGGCCGGGGACCGGGCGGAGGCCGAGCGCCGGCATCTGGTCCACTACCGCGAGCTCGCGCGGCACGCCGACCCCGCGCTCCGCGGCGACGGGCAGGTCCGGGCGATGGCCTGGTTCCGTACCGAGTACGAGAACCTGCGCACCGCCCTGCGCCGCGCCGTCGCCGCCCGGGACGAGCAGGAGGCGCTCCTGCTGGTCCACTGCCTCCTCTGGTACTGGCAGATGCGCGACCTGCGCGCCGACGCCCTGCACTGGTCCGAGGCCGCCGCCGCCCTCGGACCCGACCCCTTCGAGCCGCCCAGCGCCCCCGTCGTCCCGCTCCACGAGCCGTGCACGGCCACGCCCCCGCCGCTGAGCGAGGAGCAGCTGTGGGAGGCCCGGCGCGGGGTGCGGCTGATCGGGCTCCTCAACATGGACCACATGACGGGCGACTGGACCAGGCCCGAGGGGATCGAACGGCTCAAGCGGATCACCGCCGTCTACCGGCCCGGACTCCCGCAGACCTGCCGACTGCCCGGCACCTTCGCCGTCTTCGCCGTCATCATCATCGGCGAGGCGGGCAGGATGCGGGAGCTGCTGGACGCCACCGTCGACGCCTGCCGCCGCTTCGGCTACGAGTGGGAACTCGCCAACGCGCTCACGCTCCGCGCCAACATGCTGGCCAACCGCGTGGACTGGGCCGGCGACGCGTCCGACGACGCCGACGAGGGCCTGGAGATCTTCGTCCGCCTCGGCGACTCCTGGGGAGCGGCCGAGGCCCTCTCCGCGCGCGGAGAGGCCCGCGAGCGGCGGCTCCGCTTCGAGGGCGCGGCCGAGGACTTCGTCGCCGCGATGGGGTACGCCGAGCGGATCGGCGCCCAGTCCCAGATGGCGCTGTTGCGCGCCCGGTACGCCGACATGCTCTCGATGACCGGTCGCGCCGAGGAGGCGGAGGAGATCCTGCGTGAGGTCGTGGGCGCCGAGGAGAACCGCGGACACGAACCGACGCTGGCCGCCCGGCTGTTCCTGGCCATGCTGCTCGGCCGGACCGGGCGCACCGCCGAGGCCCGCGAGCACCTGACCGCGCTCCTGGACGACTTCAGCTCCGCGACGCTGTCGATCTTCGGCGGGTTCACCCTCGGCGGCCTCGGCTGGCTGGACAACCTCGACGGCCGGTACGCCTCAGGCCTCGCCTACGCCAAGGAGGCCCTCGAACGGTCCCTGGGCACCCTGTCGATGATCGTCGCCCCGCAGATGCCCGCCATCCACCTGGTCACCGCCGCCTGGGCCCTGGGCGGGCTCGGCGGCCCCGGCGCGGTGGTCGGCGCCCAGCTCCTCGGCGCGCACGAGGGCCTGCTCCCGGAGGCCCATCTCCTCACCCCGCCCGAGCGCGACAACCTGGAGCGGGCCACCAAGCTGGTCCGCTCGGTCCTCGGCGACGAGGCGTTCGAGGCCGCCTACGCCGAGGGCGACGGCCTCTCCTTGGAGGAGGCCGCCGCCCTGCTCGAACGCGCCGACGCGATCCAGGGGCGCGTCGAGTCCTGATCCCCGTAGACCTGAATCCCTGTGCCGGTCAGGTCTTCTTGCGGAACTTGGCCACCGCGAGCGGCGCCGTGACGGCCGTGATCACCACGGCCCAGCCGAGCGTCATCCAGACCGAGTCGCCCACCGGCGTGCCGTTGATCATGGCGCGGGCGGCGTCGGCGAGGTTCGACAGCGGGTTGTAGTCCGTGAAGGTCTCCAGCCAGCCGGGCATCGACGAGGTCGGGGCGAAGATCGAGGAGCCGAACTGGAGCGGCATCAGGACGAGCATCGCCATGCCCTGGACGGCCTGGGCGGTCTTCATCGTCAGACCGAGCAGGATGAAGATCCACATCAGCGAGGCGCCGAAGACCATCGAGAGACCGATGGCACCGAAGAGGTCGAGGACGGAGGTCTTGATCTCCAGGCCGAGGATGAAGCCCATGCCGAGCAGGATCGCGGTGGCGATCAGCATCCGGCCGATCTCGACGACGATCTTCGCTATGAGGACCGAGGACCGGGCGATCGGCATCGTGCGGAACCGGTCCATCACCCCCTTCTTGAAGTCGTCGTTGACACCCGTGCCGACGGCCATGGCGATGTTCATGCCCATCATCGCCATCAGGCCGGGCACCACGTAGTTCACGTACGCGTCGTTGTTGCCCTTGCCGGAGATCGCGCCGCCGAAGACGTACACGAACAGCAGGACGAAGATGATCGGCATCAGGACCGCGTCGAACATCGACTCCGGGTCCTGCTTGATCTGCAGCGCGTTGCGCCGCACCAGGGCGCCGATGTGGCGGAGATTGGCCCGCAGGCCGATCCGGCCCTCGTCGACGGGCGTCCGCTGCACCGGGGAAGGGGCGTCGACGGGAGGCTTGGTGACCGTGGTCGTGGTCGTGCTCATGCGGCGACCTCCTCGGAAATCGTGTCGGAAGCGGACGACTTCTCGCCCGTGATGGCCAGGAACACCTCGTCCAGGCTGGGCAGGTGGGTGCCGATGTGCGCGATGCCGAAGCCGCGCGCGCCGAGCAGGCCCACGACGGCCGTCAGCTGCTCGTCGCTGAGGATCGGCACGTACAGCGCGTCCTCGTCGGGAACGATCGTCGAGCCGGCGATGCCGTCGAGACCGGACTCGCGCAGCGCCGCGGACATGGCGGGCAGCTCCGTCGGGTCCACGGGGCGGACCTTCAGAGTGCGGCCGCCGACCCGGGCCTTCAGCTCGTCGACCTTGCCGTTGGCGATGACCTTGCCCCGGTCGATGACCGTCAGCTCGCTCGCGAGCTGCTCGGCCTCCTCCATGTACTGGGTGGTGAGCAGGACGGTCACGCCGTCGGCGACCATGCTCTGCACCTCGTCCCAGACCTCGTTGCGGGTGCGCGGGTCGAGGCCGGTGGTGGGCTCGTCCAAGTACAGGACGGCCGGGCGGCCGATCATCGACGCCGCGAGGTCGAGCCGGCGGCGCATACCGCCGGAGTACTGCATGGCGGGCCGCTTGGCGGCCTCGGTGAGCGAGAACCGCTCAAGGAGCTCGTCGGCACGGCGCCGGGCGTCCGCGCGGGAGAGGTCGAGCAGCCGCCCGATCATGTACAGGTTCTCCCAGCCGGACAGCTTCTCGTCGACCGAGGCGTACTGGCCGGTCAGGCCTATGGTGCGGCGGAGCTGGCGGGGCTGCTTCACCACGTCGAACCCGGCGACCGTGGCGGTCCCGGAGTCCGGGACGATCAGGGTGGACAGGCAGCGGACGAGCGTGGTCTTGCCGGCGCCGTTCGGGCCGAGCACGCCGAGGACCGTGCCCTCCCGGACATCGAGGTCGACCCCGTCGAGGGCCTTCGTCTCGCCGTAGTGCTTCACGAGGCCTCGTACCTCGACGGCGTTGTGTGTGGATCGCGTCATGGACCCCACTACATCAGGCACCACCGACAACGCACCGACAGACGACCGACAGCCCGCCGATGGGGGAAGTCGGCGGGCTGCGGTCCGTGCCACGGTGGCTAGTGGAAGGTGTGCTCCTCGGCGGGGAACGCCCCGCCGGCGACGTCCTCCGCGAAGGCCCTGGCGGCGTCGCCGAGGGTCGCGCGGAGGTTCGCGTACTGCTTGGTGAAGCGCGGCACCTTGCCGCCGGTGAGACCGGCCATGTCGGTCCAGACGAGGACCTGGGCGTCGGTGTCGGGTCCCGCGCCGATGCCGATGGTCGGGATGTGCAGGGAGCGGGTGACCTCGGCGGCCAGCTCGGCCGGGACGAGCTCCAGGACGACGGCGAAGGCGCCCGCGTCCTGCGCCGCCTTGGCGTCGCTCAGCAGCCGGTGCGCGGCCTCGTCGCTGCGGCCCTGCACGCGGTAGCCCATGGTGTTCACGGACTGCGGGGTCAGGCCCAGGTGGGACATGACCGGGATGCCGGCCTGGACCAGCAGCTCGGTCTGCGGCAGCGAACGCTCGCCGCCCTCCAGCTTGATCGCTCCGACGCCCGCGTCCTTGACGAGCCGGGTCGCGTTGCGCAGGGCCTGGACCGGCCCTTCCTGGTACGAGCCGAAGGGGAGGTCGCCGACGACGAGGGCGCGCTTGGTGCCCCGTACGACGGCGGCGGACAGAAGGGTCATCTCGTCCATCGTGACGGGCACGGTGGTGTCGTACCCGAGATGGCAGTTGCCCATGGAGTCGCCGACGAGCACGACCGGGATCCCGGCCTCGTCGAAGACGGACGCGGTCATCGCGTCGTAGGCGGTCAGCATGGGCCACTTCTCACCGCGGGCCTTGGCGGCGGCGATGTCGTGGACGGTGATACGTCGCGTGCCCTTGCCTCCGTACAGCGCCTTGCTGCTGTCGGGGGACTGCTTCTGGGCAGCCTGAAGCGTCATGGTGAACGGCTCCTTCGTCATCTCGAGGCGCCCTGACGGCGTCCCCGGACCACATCCATGGTGGCACTTCGCGCCGGGACGGGGGAAGTGGGGCGAGGTGGCGCTGTTCACACCGCCGACACGGAAGAATTTCGGGACGAACGTACGAATGTGCGCGTTCTGTCACAGCCACCCCACCGCACGGAGACCGCCGGAACCCGCCGCGCGGCCCCGTCGTCCCACGTGGCAGTACGACGAGCCCGGCATCACCTAGTGTCGACGTCGGGTCACGGGGCAAGGCAGCACGACGGCAAGGCAGTGAGGACTGAGTGATGGCGCGGGTGGACATGGCGGAGACCGAGAACGGCGGCGCCCGGAACGAGCGCTCCGGATCCCGGTTCCGAGCGGCGCTCGACCGTCTGCGCGGGGACCGGGGCATCTGGCGCCGCGGCATCCTCCTCGCCGTCTGCGCGGTCCTGCTCACCCTGCTCATGGTCTTCCACGCCGAGATCCCCAACCGGATCGGCAACCTGGGCAGCCTCACCGAGACCTTCCTGCCCTGGCTGGGCGTCCTCGTGCCGGTCCTGCTGGTCCTCGCCGTGCTGCGGCGCTCCGCGACCGCGCTGATCGCCCTGCTCCTGCCGGCCCTGGTCTGGCTGAACCTCTTCGGCGGCCTGATCACCGACAAGTCGGAGGCGGGCGGCGACCTCACCTTCGCCACCCACAACGTGAACGCCGACAACCCCGACCCCGAGGGCACCGCCCGGCAGATCGCCGGGTCCGGCGCGGACGTGGTGGCCCTGGAGGAGCTCAAGGGCGACATGGTCCCGGTCTACGAGAAGGGCCTGGCCGACACGTACAAGTACCACTCGGTGCAGGGCACGGTCGGGGTCTGGAGCAAGTACCCGCTGCACGGCGCGGCCCCCGTCGACATCGGCATGGGCTGGACCCGGGCGATGCGCGCCACCGTCTCCACCCCCAAGGCCGAGGTCGCGGTCTACGTCGCCCACCTCCCGTCCGTACGGGTCCGGATGGACGCGGGCTTCACCGCCAACCAGCGCGACAACAGCGCGAACCTGCTCGGCGAGGCGATCGCCGCCGAGTCGCACGAGCGGATCGTCCTGCTCGGCGACCTCAACGGCACGATGAACGACCGCGCGCTCAACGCCGTGACCGCGCAGATGCGCTCGACCCAGGGCGCCTCGGGCGACGGCTTCGGCTTCAGCTGGCCGGCCTCGTTCCCGATGGCGCGGATCGACCAGATCCTGGTGAAGGGCGTCGAGCCGGTGTCCTCGTGGGCGCTCCCGGCGACGAAGAGCGACCACCTGCCGATCGCGGCCCGCGTCACCCTCTGATCAGGGGCGCGCGGCTGTCACGGGCGCGCCGCCGTCACAGGCGCTCCGGGCCCGAAACCTTCTCTTCACCGGGCCGAAGCCGAGGGGAACATTCCGCCTGAGAGTATTTGTTCAGTCGAAGAACTATTCGTCTGGAAAGGCTCTCCCCATGCCCCTGGCGCTGCTCGCGCTCGCCGTCTCCGCCTTCGGCATCGGCACCACCGAGTTCGTGATGATGGGCCTGCTGCCCAACGTCGCCGACGACCTCGGCACCTCCGTTCCCACCGCCGGGCACCTCGTCTCGGCGTACGCGATCGGCGTCGTCGTCGGCGCCCCGCTGCTCACCGCCCTCGGCTCGCGCGTGCCGCGCAAGAAGATGCTGCTCCTGCTGATGGCGCTGTTCGTCGTCGGCAACCTGGCCTCCGCGCTCGCCCCCGGCTTCGGCTGGCTGGTCGCGGGCCGGGTGCTCGCCGGGCTGCCGCACGGCGCGTTCTTCGGCGTCGGGGCCGTCGTCGCCGCGCGCCTGGTGGCGGAGGGGCGGCAGGCGCGGGCCGTCGCCACGATGTTCCTCGGGCTCACGGTCGCCAACATCCTCGGCGTACCGGCCGCGACCCTGCTCGGCCAGCACCTCGGCTGGCGCTCCACCTTCCTCGTGGTCACCGTCATCGGCCTGCTGGCCATGGCCGCGCTCGCCCGGCTCGTGCCGGACGTCCCCGTCGACGAGCGGCAGAGCCTGGGCCGCGAGGTCCGCGCGCTCGGCAGGACGCAGGTGCTGCTCGGCCTGCTCACCGCCGTCTTCGGCTTCGCGGGCGTCTTCGCCGTCTACTCCTACCTCGCCTCGATGACCACCGAGGTGATGGGCTTCGGGGAGTCCTCCGTCACCCTGGTCCTCGCCCTCTTCGGCATCGGCATGACGGCCGGCGCCCTCGCCGCGGGCCCGCTCACCGACCGGGCGCTGCGCCCGACCCTCTACGGCTCCCTCGGCGCCCTGGCGCTCGTCCTGGTCGCCTTCCGCTTCACGATCCATGTGCCGTGGCTGGCCCTGGTGACGGTCGTCGTCCTCGGCGCCGTCGGCTTCATGACCACGACCCCGCTCCAGATGCTGGTCATGAACAAGGCCAAGGACGCCCCGACCCTGGCCTCCGCCTCCAACCACTCCGCCTTCAACCTGGCCAACGCGGGCGGCGCCTGGGCGGGCGGCGCGGCCGTCGCCACCGGCTGGGGCTGGACCTCCCCGACCCTGGTCGGCGCGGGCCTGGCGGTGGTCGGCCTGGCGATCGCGGCGGTGGCGGGCCTGCTGGACCGTACGCGTACGAGTGCGGGTACGACGGAGGGCGCCTCCCGCGTCGTCGCGGGAAGCGCCCCGGCAGTCGAGCCTGTGGTCAGTCGCTCGGGGACTCCCGCCAGCGGTTCGTGATCGGCAGGCGGCGGTCCTTGCCGAAGCCCTTCGCCGAGATCTTGGTGCCCGGCGGGTACTGGCGCCGCTTGTACTCCGCCGTGTCCACCATCCGCAGCGTCCGCGTCACCAGCTCCTCGTCGAAGCCGGCCGCGACGATGGCGTCCCGGCCCTGGTCGCGGTCGACGTACAGGGCCAGGACCGCGTCCAGGACGTCGTAGTCCGGCAGCGAGTCCGTGTCGACCTGGTCAGGGCGCAGCTCGGCGCTCGGCGGCTTGGTGATCGAACTCTCCGGGATCGGCGGGGTCATGCCCCGCTCCTCGGCCGCCCGGTTGCGCCAGCGCGCGAGCCGGAACACGGTCGACTTGTAGACGTCCTTGATGGGCCCGTACGCGCCCACCGAGTCGCCGTACAGCGTCGAATACCCCACCGCCAGCTCGGACTTGTTGCCCGGCGCGAGGACGAGATGGCCCTCCTGGTTGGAGATCGCCATCAGCATCGTGCCGCGCAGCCGGGACTGGAGGTTCTCCTCCGCGAGGCCCGTGAGACCGAGCGCGCCCATGTACGCGTCGAACATCGGCTCGATCGACACCGTACGGAAGTTGAGGCCTGTGCGCCGGGCCAGGTCGGCGGCGTCGCCGCGCGAGTGGTCCGAGGAGTACTTCGAGGGCATCGAGACGCCGTACACGTTCCGCGCGCCGACCGCGTCGCAGGCGATCGAGGCGACCAGCGCCGAGTCGATGCCGCCCGACAGGCCGATGAGCACCGACCGGAAGCCGTTCTTGGCGATGTACGCGCGCAGGCCCACGACCAGCGCCGAGTACACCTCCTCGTCGTCGTCGAGCCGGTCCGCGTAACCGCCCGTCAACTCCGGCTCGTAGGCGGGCAGCGGGTCCTCGGAGAGGACCACCCGGTCGATCCGCAGCCCGTCGTCGACGACGCCCGTCGGCGCGTCGGAGAGGGGCGCGGCGGCCGGCAGGTCGAGGTCCACGATCACCGTGCCCTCGGAGAACTGCGGGGCGCGCGCCACGACCTCGCCGTGCGCGTCGACCACGATCGAGTCGCCGTCGAAGACCAGCTCGTCCTGACCGCCGATCATCGCGACGTACGCGGTGGTGCAGCCGGCCTCCTGGGCGCGCTTGCGGACAAGTTCGAGCCGGGTGTCGTCCTTCTCCCGCTCGTACGGCGAGGCGTTGATCGAGACGAGCAGCCCGGCACCGGCGCTGCGGGTGGCCGGCACCCGGCCGCCGTCCTGCCAGAGGTCCTCGCAGATCGCGAGGGCCACGTCGACGCCGTGGACCCGGACGACGGGCATGGTGTCGCCCTGGACGAAGTAGCGGAACTCGTCGAAGACCCCGTAGTTGGGCAGGTGGTGCTTGGCGAACCGGAGCACCACCTCGCCCCGGTGCAGCACGGCTGCCGCGTTCTCCGGGGAACCGGCGGGCCGGCCGAGCCGGGGCTCGGCGCGGTCCGAACGGTCGAGGTAGCCGACGATCACCGGCAGCTCCCCGAGACCCTCGGCGTCGAGGCGCCGGGCGAGCGCCCGCAGGGCGGCCCGGGACGCCTCGACGAAGGACGAGCGCAGCGCGAGGTCCTCGACGGGGTAGCCGGTCAGGACCATCTCGGGGAACGCGGCCAGATGCGCGCCCTGCTCGGCGCAGTGCCGGGTCCAGCGGACGACCGCCTCGGTGTTGGCGGTGAGATCGCCGACGGTCGAGTCGATCTGATTCAGAGCGAGGCGTAGTTGAGGCACCCGCCCAGTGTAATCGTCAGACCGACGCTATGTCCTGCGTACGCCGACGCCAGGTCCTGCGTACGCCGACGTGACTACTTCGTCGGGCCGGTCCAGATCGCCTCGTCGTGCTCGAGGATCGTCGGGGCCAGCTCGATCTGCATCTCGCCGGCCGCGGCGGCGGGGAGCGAGAAGGCGAAGTCGCCCTTGGCCTGCTTGCCGGGGAGCACGTTGCCCCGGAACATCGTCGTCGCGTCGCTGCCGTCGAAGATCGCGTCGGCCTGCGCGCCCTCCGCGTCGCTGGCGTCCACCAGGGCGCCGGTGACGTCGAGGGTCTCCTTGCTGCCGTTGACGATCGTGACGGTCACCTGGAAGGCCTTGTTGCCCTTGGTGTGCCCGGCGGCGAACTGGTCGGGCTGGTACGCGCGCGGCTTGGAGACGGTCACCTTGATGCCGTCCTCGTACGTGAAGGTCTGACCGAACTTCAGCGCGGCGGGGGCGGTCTCGGTCGGCTCCGGCTCGGGCTCGCTCGTCGCGCCGGGCGTGGTGGGGGCCGAGGAGGCCTTGTCCTGCTTGGCGATCTCCTCGTCGATGTCGTTCTTGACGTCGTTCACCGCGACGACCACGACGAGCAGCCACGCGATCGAGGCGACGATCGCGACCGCGCCGAGGATGATCCCGGAGAGGGCCATGCCCTTGTTCGTGGCCTCGCCCCGACGGGCCTTGCCGTGGCCGATGATGCCGAAGATCAGGGCCATGATGCCCAGGATCGCGCCGAGCCAGAACGTGAACGGGAAGACCCCGAAGAGCAGACCGACGAGGCCCAGGACCAGGGCGGTCACCCCGAGCCCGTTCTTCGGCTCCTGGTACGGGGGCGGCATCCCCGGTATGCCGGTCGGGGGCATGCCGTACGGGGGCATGCCCGGCAGCGTCGCACCGGCCGGAGGCGGGCCGGGCGGCGTCGAGGACGGAGGACCCCAGGGGTTCTTCTCGGGGTTCTCGTGGGGCGTGGTCATGCGGGCGTCCTCCGGGGATCGCTGCGGTTCAGAGGCCTGACGTTAGGCCAGCTGATTATGGAGGAGCCAGGGATTTTGTGATCGACCGGTGTCCGTGAAGGTGTCCTGAAGGTGTCCTGAAGACGCTCGCCGTCGACATGCGGGGCCGCCGGGTCCCTTTGATCATGAGCCCTCGTCGGCGCCGAACTCGCCTCCGGCTGGACGGGCGGCATCTACCGCTGGGTCAGCGAGGCCCTCGGCAAGCCGCTCGGACGCAAGCCCAGCTGGGTCCACCCCGACCACCGGGACACCGCCGTGCCCGAATAGCATCCGTACCACTATGTCCTTGCCCCGGCCCGCCTCGTCCGGGCCCGCATCGTCCGGGCCCGCCCCGGCCCGGCCCGACGGTGCCGCGCGAGCCACCGCCGTCCTGCTCGTCCTCGGCGCGCTCACCTACAGCGCGTGGATCCTCGAAGCCGTCGTCCGGACCGGGCTCGACCCGGTCCGGTCGTACGTCTCCGAGCTCATGGCCACCGACCAGCCGCACGGAGACTTCTTCCGCGCGAGCGACCTCACCTCCGGCCTCCTGATCCTCGCGGCGGCGCTGACGGCGCTGTGGGGCGGCCGACGGGCCCGCCCCGGCAGGCTCGTGCGCGCCGGCTGGGGCGCCCTCGCGCTGTTCGGGGCCGCCACCGTCGCCGACTCGCGGCTGCCGCTCAGCTGCACGCCCACCGCCGACCCGGCGTGCGCGGCCCGGGAGGACGCAGGGCTTGTCCCGTTCACCCATGCGGCCCACGCGGTCAGCTCCAGCCTCGCCATGGCGGCGGCCGTCGCCGGCATGCTCCTGCTGACCTTCGCCGCACACCGCCACGGCGTGTGGCGGCCGCTGGCCCGGTTCGGCCCCGCCCTCGTCGCCGTCGAACTGGCCGCCACCGTATGGACGCTGGCCGCCGTCGCCGCCTTCGAGGCGGGCCACGACACCTGGGCGCTCGGGGCCGGACAGCGGCTCCAGGTCCTGCTCGTCGCGGTCTGGCTCGTCGTCCTCGCCGTCTCCGTCGTCCGGGAGCGAGGGGAGCGACCGTGAGCGAGTTCGTACGGGTCGGGGGAGTGGCCCACCACGTCGTCGTCGAGGGCACCGGACCCGTCTGCGTGCTCAGCGCCGGCCTCGGGATGAGCTGGTTCGACTGGGACCCGGTCGTCCCGCTGCTCGCACCGCACCGCACGGTCGTCCGCTTCGACCGCCCCGGCCACGGCCTCTCCGCCCCCGCCGCCGTCCCGCCCTCGGCCACCGGCGAGGCCCACCGCATCGCCGGCCTCCTCGACGCGCTGCCCCTGCCCGCGGGGCCTGTCACCGTCGTCGGGCACTCCATCGCCGGGTTCCACGCGGAGGCCTTCGCCCGGCTGCACCCGGCCCGCACCGCCGGGCTCCTCCTCGTCGACGTGTCCGTCGAGGAGCAGGCCCGTACGCCCGCCGCCCCCGCCCTGCGCACCGCCGCCGCCCGCGGCCTCGGCACCTTGCTTTCGGCCGCCGGAGCCCCGGCCGCCCTCGGCCCGGCCGTCCGCCGCGCCACCGTACGGCTCTCCCGGGCGTCGGGCGGCGACCCGGCGCCCACCGACCTCGTACGCCGCTGCTACCGCACCTCACGCGTGCTGCGGGGCACGCTCCTGGAGAACGCCCACTACCGAGCCGTCGCCGCCGAACTCCTCGCGCTGCGCGAGGAGCGGCCGCTGCCGTCCGGCGTCCCCGTCACCGTCCTCGCGGCCCCTGACGGCTCCGCCCGCTGGGCCCGCCGCCAACGCGCGCTGGCCCAACGGCTCGACGCCCGCTACGAGGCGGTCGAACCGTCGGGCCACCTGATGATGCTGGACTGCCCGGACGTGGTCGCCGGGGCCGTACTGCACCCCGGCGGAAGCCCCGTCCTGGGACTCGGGCCTCAGGAAGCGGCGTAGACGCTCTCGCAGAACGCCTTGATCTGTTCGTCCGTCAGATGCTGGGCCAGATCGGCCTCGCTGATCATGCCGACGAGCTTCTTGTTCTCGATGACGGGGAGGCGGCGGATCTGATGACTCTGCATCTCCTCCAGGACCGCGCCCACGTCCGAGCCGGCGTCGATCCAGCGGGGGGTGCCGTTGGCCATCTCGCCACAGGTGACCTTCGCCGGGTCGTGACCCATGGCCACACAGCCGACCACGATGTCGCGGTCCGTGATGATGCCGCACAGCCGCTCGTTCTCGTCGGCGATCGGCAGGGCGCCCACGTTGAGGTCGCGCATCAGCTGGGCCGCGCGGTCGAGCGTTTCGTGCCGGGGAATCCACTGGGCCCCGGGGTGCATGATGTCCTTCGCCGTGGTCATGGGGTGCGTACCTCCGTAGTCACGTCGTCGTACGTCCCCGAGCCTCAACCATTGTCCGCGTACGCGACGGCCCCCGCGACCGCTGGGGTCACGGGGGCCGGGGTGCGGGGCTCAGCCGCGAGGCTTCGCTCCGCGCTGCTCCAGCAGCATGGTCATCAGCCCGATCTCGGACTCCTGGGCCTCGACCATGCCCTGCGCGAGGTTCTTCTCGACCTCCACGGAGCACTTGTCCACACAGCCCTGGGCCATGTGCACACCGCCCTTGTGGTGGTCGATCATCAGCTGGAGGTAGAGGATCTCCGCCTCCTTGCCGCTCGCCTTCCGCAGGCGGTCCAGCTCGGTGTCGGTCGCCATGCCCGGCATCAGCGCCCCGTCGAGGGGACCGGTGTCACCATGCCCGCCCATGCCCATCCAGGCCATCGGCTCGGTGCCCGACTCGACTTTCGGCAGCCCCCACATGTCCAGCCAGCCCAGCATCATGCCGCGCTGGTTGGCCTGCGTGTTGGCGATGTCGTACGCGAGCCGGCGTACGTCCGCGTCCTCGGTCCGGTCCCGGACGATGAACGACATCTCGACGGCCTGCTGGTGGTGGACGGACATGTCACGGGCGAAGCCCGCGTCCGCCGACACCGAGGCGGGGGACGCCGCAGCCGCGCCCTCGTCCTCTCCGGAGGCGACCGTGACGGCGCCCCCGGCGAAGAGCAGCGCGAGGACGACGGCGGCGATCGAGGCCCCGTGCGTACGGGTCAGCTTCACTGGGTGGCTCCGACACCACCGGTGCAGGCCGCGCCCGGCTCGGGGGTCTGCGGGCCCTGCACGTACTTGGTGAAGAAGGCGTCGACCCGCGGGTCGCTCGCGCTGTCCACGGTCACCTGCTTGCCCCAGGCGCTCAGCATGATCGCGCCGGCCTGGTCGTCGATCGGGCTCATCAGCGTGTACGGGGTCTTGCCGACCTTCTCGGCCAGCTTCTTCACCTCGGCCTCGGGGGCCTTCTTGCTGTACGTGACCCAGACCGCGCCGTGCTCCAGCGAGTGGACGGCGTTCACGTCGGCGATCTGCGTCGTGTAGACGTCGCCGTCGCAGTTCTGCCAGACCTGGTCGTGGTCACCGCCGACCGGCGGCTTCATCTCGTAGGAGACCGGGGTGGTCACGTGGTTGCGCCCGAGCTTCTTGGCGTCCCAGGACTTCTCGTCCTTGATGGGAGCCTTGGCGGCGGCCTCCTGCTTCTCCTTCTTCTCGGACTGCTGGTTGAGCACGTAGCCGCCGAAGCCGACGAGGCTCAGGACGACCACGGCGGAGACGCCGATGGTGATGAAGCGGTTGCGGCGCTCGCGGGCCTGCTCGGCGCGGCGCATCTCCTCTATTCGGGCGCGGCGGTCGGCGTTGGCGGAGCGGTTGGCGGCCATGGTGGTCGTCCTTCTCGGATGTGGGGTGGCGTCAGGTGTCGGGCGTGAGCCGTGGGCGGGGCAAGGGGTGGTGGCCCGCCGGCTACGTCCGCAGGACTTGAAGGACGTGCAGGTCCGGCGCGCGCGGCTGCGCGGCCGAGCGGGGTGCCCGGGCGGTGTCGTACGCCGCCACGGGGCCCGGGAGCCGGCCCTCCGCCTGCGGCGGGGGGTCGAGCGGCGGCGCGGTGAGCACCGCCGGGCTGAGCGAGGGGAAGAGGGAGCAGCCGTCGCGGTCATAAGGACAGACGTACTCGCTGAAGACGGGGACGACGGGTGCGGCGCCGGTGGCTCCCGCGACCCGGTCCGCGGAGCTGTCGCGCCCGTGGTGCGCGGAACCGGGCTCTCCGCTCCCCAGACAGACGAAGAGCGCGGCGAGGAGCGTCGCCACGGCACTCGCCAGTGCCATGGGACGCGCGCGCCGGGACCGGCGTACGGACAGAGGTCCCCCCATGGCCGGAGATCGTAGTGGCCGAAGGGCCTGGAGGGGACACTCGGGGGCAACCGCGGAGCGAACAGACGCCCGGATCCGGCCTGTCTTCCGTTACCTGAGTCACACGCGAGCGGGCACTATGGGTGTGCAACGTGCGCGAAACCATGTGGTGGGATGCTCAGGTGCCCTCCGATGTGCCCGAGGCGGTGGGAACAGGCGGCCTGACCAGCAAAGATGGGTGTGGAAATGGACAAGCAGCAGGAATTCGTGCTCCGGACGCTCGAAGAGCGCGACATCCGGTTCGTGCGGCTGTGGTTCACCGACGTCCTCGGCTTCCTGAAGTCGGTGGCCGTGGCGCCCGCCGAGCTTGAGCAGGCGTTCGACGAGGGCATCGGCTTCGACGGCTCCGCCATCGAGGGCTTCGCCCGCGTATACGAATCCGACATGATCGCCAAGCCGGACCCGGGCACCTTCCAGATCCTGCCCTGGCGCGCCGAGGCCCCGGGCACGGCCCGGATGTTCTGCGACATCCTGATGCCGGACGGCTCGCCGTCCTTCGCGGACCCGCGCTTCGTCCTCAAGCGCATTCTGGCCAAGACCTCGGACCTGGGCTTCACGTTCTACACCCACCCGGAGATCGAGTTCTTCCTCCTGAAGGACAAGCCGCTGGACGGCTCGAAGCCGACCCCCGCCGACAACTCCGGCTACTTCGACCACACCCCGCAGAACGTGGGCATGGACTTCCGGCGCCAGGCCATCACGATGCTGGAGTCGATGGGCATCTCGGTGGAGTTCTCCCACCACGAGGGCGCGCCGGGCCAGCAGGAGATCGACCTCCGCTACGCGGACGCGCTGTCGACGGCGGACAACATCATGACGTTCCGCCTGGTGATGAAGCAGGTGGCGCTGGAGCAGGGCGTCCAGGCGACCTTCATGCCGAAGCCCTTCTCGGAGTACCCGGGCTCGGGCATGCACACCCACCTCTCGCTCTTCGAGGGCGACCGGAACGCGTTCTACGAGTCGGGCGCGGAGTACCAGCTCTCCAAGGTGGGACGTTCCTTCATCGCGGGCCTCCTGAAGCACGCGGCGGAGATCTCGGCCGTCACCAACCAGTGGGTCAACTCCTACAAGCGCATCTGGGGCGGCTCCTCCCGCGCGGCCGGCGCGGGCGGCGAGGCCCCCTCGTACATCTGCTGGGGCCACAACAACCGCTCGGCCCTGATCCGCGTCCCGATGTACAAGCCGGGCAAGACGGGCTCGTCGCGGGTGGAGGTCCGCTCGATCGACTCGGGCGCGAACCCCTACCTGACCTACGCGGTCCTCCTGGCGGCGGGCCTCAAGGGCATCGAGGAGGGCTACGAACTCCCGGCCGGCGCCGACGACGACGTCTGGGCCCTCTCGGACGCGGAACGCCGCGCGATGGGCATCGAACCGCTCCCGCAGAACCTGGGCGAGGCGATCCACCTGATGGAACGCAGCGAACTGGTGGCGGAGACCCTCGGCGAGCACGTCTTCGACTTCTTCCTGCGCAACAAGAAGCAGGAGTGGGAGGAGTACCGCTCCGAGGTCACCGCCTTCGAGCTCCGGAAGAACCTGCCGGTGCTGTAGGTCGCGCGATGAGGGCCGGTGGCATGCTGCCGCCGGCCCTCTTCTGTTTGGAACAGCTCTGACGGGCTGGTCGCTGTCAGCCGTGGGGCGCGGCCGGTTCGACGTCCTTGGACAGCGGGACGTTTCCTGTGTTGTCCACGTGCCGGGCGGCGACCCAGACGGCCTGGTCGCGCAGCAGGTACCAGATGCTGTTGCCGTCGATGGTCTGGGCGTGGACCTTGCTGCGCAGGCCGATCTCGGCGCCGTGGTTCAGGTTGCCGACGATGGTCGAGTCGGTGCTCGGGTACTTCCGCAGATTGACGCCGATGGTGCTGACGACGGTGCCGAACGGCTGGGGCGGACTGGGCATCATGACCTCCAGGGGAACGCCGGAGTGGCGGGGGGTGCGGGACGTCGTCCGGTATCCGGACGGGTCGTTCGCACGCTACGGCCGATTCCCGCCGGGGAGCCGGAGGCGTGCGGGGCATGCCACGGACGGCGGCCCGGCGTCATTCCGACAGCCCCTCCCTCCTGAAAACCTGATGTGACGTGGGGCGGTCGGGTGGTAGTCAGGCGGGATGGACGAGTTGTTGAGTGAGCGGCTGGTGTTGCGGCGGCTCAGTGCCGACGATGCGGCGCGGATCGTCGGCCTTGTGCCCGCGTTCCCGGGGCAGTGGGCCGAGGGGTACCCCTCCGACGTGGATGTCGCCGTGGCGCGGCGGTTCCTGGACGCGCGGGACGAGCACGGGGACCCCGGGGTGTTCGGGCCGTACGAGATACGGCGCCGGGAGGACCGGGTGGCCGTCGGGGGGATCGGGTTCCACGGGCCGCCCGACGAGGGGCGGTTCGTGACCGTGGGGTACGGGCTCGTGCCCGGGGTACGGGGGCGGGGGTACGCCACCGAGGCCCTGCGCGCGCTGCTCGACCTGGCCCGCGCACAGGGGGTCGCCGGGGCCAAGGGCGACGCCGATCTGGGGAACGTCGCCTCGCAGAAGGTCATGGAGGGCGCCGGGATGCGGTACGTGGGCGAGGACGAGCGGGTGCGGTACTACCGGGTGGAGTTCGGCGCGGGGGAGTGAGGCGGGGTCCCTGAGCCTGCGCGCCCCCGCCCCCCGCTCAGCGTTCCGACAGCTCCGACGGGGCCTCCTGGACCACCCAGCCGTTGCCGTCCGGGTCCGCGAAGGTGAGGAACGAGTTCCACGTCTCGCCCTTGCCCTCCTCCCAGCCCGACGCGCCCACGCGGCGGACCGGGGAGACGTCCACGCCCCGGCCGAGCAGCTCCTCGCGGGCCGCCTCGATGTCGGTGACGCACAGCTGGAGGCCCTGCAGGCTGCCCGGGGTCATCGGCTTCGTGCCCGGCATCGGCGGCATGCCGCTCTCCATCGAGATCGAGCAGCGCGAGCCCGGCGGCGTCGCCTGGATGATCCGGATGCCCGGAGCGACCTCGGTGTCGAGGTCGATCGTGAAGCCGCACTTCTCGCCGTAGAACTCCTTCGCCCGGTCCAGGTCGGTCACGGGGACGAGGACGACTTCGAGCGTCCAGTTCATGGAAGGTCTCCTCAGAAACGCCAGCGGGTCTGACCGAACTGCTCGCCCTTGGCGAAGCCGAAGACCGTGCGCGGTGCGACGGCGAACACCAGGGCGGTCCCACCGTCGCCCACGAACGCACCGTCCCGCACGTCGAATCGCCAGTCCTCGCCGTACTTCTCGACGTACGCGTCGGCCAGCGCCCGCAGCCGCGCCTCGTCCGTCACCCGGACGGCCTCGCCCTCCACCACGAGGTCGAAGCCGTCCTCCAGCGTCGGCGTCCCGGTGGTCAGGACGACCTCGCCGTTCTCCGCCAGATTGCGCGCCTTGCGCTCGTCCGGGCCGGTGCAGAAGTGCAGCGCGTCCGCCGACCAGACCGCGATCAGCGGAGTCACATGAGGGCGGCCCTCCGGGCGGACGGTGGTCAGCCAGAAGACCTCGGCCCCGGCCAGCCGGGCGGAGACCGCCGCCCATTCCGCAGGCCGGGCCTTCGGGTCGCTGTAGCGGGGGTCAAGGCTCGGTTCCGGGGTCATCGGCGTTCCTCTTTCGGGAGCGGGGCGAGCGGGGTCATACGTACGTCCACAGATGTATGACCCCGCGTCCCGCCCGAACTCATCGCACCGCGGGCGTCCAGTGCAGCTCGCCGTCCAGACCCATCACCGCTACGCCGTCCACGACCCCGCCCGGGGCGCCCGAGAAGAGGAAGTTCTGCAGCGTCCACAGCGGCTGCGCTCCCGTGCCGCCGTTGCCGGGCGACGTCGCCAAGAATCCCGTACGGGAGCGGACCGCGAGCATGCCGGTCCCGCTGCCGCCGAGCGGGCCGGGGCCGAGGACCCCGCCCGCCAGCTCGACGGCCGGTCCGACGAAGCGGCCGCCCGAGCCCGGGAAGTCGGCCGTGCGGACGTCGCCCGAGTACGGCTTGCGGAACCAGAGCCGTACGCCGTCGCCGGTCGGCGAGGGGCTCGCGTTCAGGGCCAGCGTCGTCGCCGGCAGACCGGTCGCCCGGGCCATGCTCAGCGGGGCGCCGGGGCTCGGCTGCGACCAGGTGAGGACGGACTTCGCCGTGCCGGCGAAGACGTGGATCCGGCCCGCCGCGTCCGTCGTCGCCACCGGGTCGCTGTACAGGAGGGCGGCGAGACCGGTGGCGGTCAGGGTGCTGTTGGAGCCGCTCGCGGCGGTGCCGCCGCTCGCGCCGCGGTGGGTCACGCCCGTGGCGGCAGCCGCGCTCGCGGTGGCCCTGCCCTCTGCCGTCTGGCCGGGGGTGGCCTCGTGGCTGGGATGGGCGTCGAGGCCGGGAGTGGGCTCCTGGCCCGGGGTGGCCGCCACGCCCGCCGCGGCGGGCGCGGTCGACTGGCTGGTGGCCGCCTTGGCGGGCGGGGCCCCCGCTGCCGTCGGCGTGTTCGCCGACAGGTTGCGCCACGGGCCCCAGGCGCCGTTCGCCTGCTGCTCGCGGGCCTTCAGCCGGTGGGCGCTGTCGCGCAGGACCACCGTGATCCGGCCCGTCCCGTCCACTGCCGCCGCCGGGGCGCTGATGTTCGACATGCCCAGGGAGTCGTTCTGCTCGGGCGTGCCGAGCGAACGCCACGCGCCGAAGGCGCCGCCGAGTGTCGTCTGCTCGGTCGTCACGACCTCACGGCGGTAGTTCCCCGCCGTCGTGCCGATGGTCGTCCGGACGCCGAAGACGGCGATCCGCCCGTCCCGGAGCCGTACCGACGTCACGCCGCTGTCCAGACCCGTGCCCTCGAGGAGCACCGGCCCCTGCCAGTCGCCGGTCGCGGCCGAGGCCTTCGTCCACACCGCGAGGCGCCCGTCGAGCACCGAGAACGCGTACAGACTGCCGTCGGGGCCGCGCTGTACCCAGGAGGTGGAGTTGCCACGGGCGTACCGGACGGTCTTCGTCCAGCCGGAGCCCGCCGGACGCGCGGCCACGTTGAGGTCACCGCAGCCGGCCGGGTCGCCGCAGTCGTTGACTCCGTCCGACCAGGCGTACGTCTTCATCGTGCTCAGCTTGTTCCCGGCCGTCTCCGGGTCGAGGGTGGACGGCAGTCCGCTCGTGGGGTAGCCGAGGTAGTTCTGTACGGCGAAGTGCGGGCGGCCCGAGTCGGTGCCCTTGGCGGCGTACCGCTCCAGGGCGGCCTGCGCGAACCGGGCGCCGAAGAGGTGGTCCTGGTGGTCGGTGAGCGCCCCGGTCTTCAGGTTCCGGCCCGGCGTCGGGTCCATGATCCGGACGAACGTCGGCCGGAGGCGCTCCAGGACCACGGTGATCGCGTCGATCACCTGGTCCTTGCTGTACGTGAAGTCCGTGGTGACCGGGGTGCCGGTGGCGCGCTGGGAGGCGAGGGTCTGGACCCGGCCGTTCCACAGGCCGTTCAGGCTGTTCGGCCGGTCGGCGTTGATCGCGCCCGCCTCGCGTATCTGCATCCAGATCAGGCTGACGTGGGGCGCGGCGCGCAGCACGTCCATCTGCGCGGCCCCGCCGCCGACGGTGGGTATGGAGACGCGGTCCCAGGGGCTGGTGCGGCTGCCGGTGGCCATCTCGGCGTACGCAGCACGTATGCCGTTCTGCCGGGCGGCCGCGTAGTTGGCCTTGTTGGCGACACTGCCGGGGCCGTTGACGCCGTTCGCCTCGCCGGCCGTCAGGTACACCGTGGTCAGCGACTTGCCGGAGCGTATGGACTGCACGACGTCCGGGTTCATGAAGTACAGGTCGTCGTCCGGGTGGGCCACGATCTGCGCCACGGCGATGTCGGCGGTACGGACCGGCGCCACGGCCGTCCGCGCGTTCGGCGTCGCGGCGGTCGCGAACCGGCCGACGGTCCCGGCGTCGGACGAGGCGTTCGCGCCTCCGTCGGCCTGCCCGGTCCGGCCGTCGGTCTTGACGGCCCTGTTGGCGGTGGCCGTCTCGGCGGTCTTCGTGGCCTTGTCGGCCGTGCCGGCGGGGGCGTCGTCGACCGGCGGCAGGTCTGCCGCGGAAAGGCTGGCGGACGTGTCGGCTCCGATGGGGGAGCCGGAGGTCAGCTGCAGGAGTCCCACGAAGGAACCGGCTGCGACGGCTGTCTTCGTCAGCACGGAGACAGAACGGAGGCGGTGGCGGCCAGGCATCGAGTGTGTGTGCTTTCAGACAGGGGGTGACCCGGTGACGGAGGCGAGGGGTGTGGAGCGAGGAGCGAGGAGCTGCGAGTGGCGCAACTGTCTGTGGTGGATCTGTGGTGAAGGTGTGCGCGACGAACAGTACTTGTGTCTGGAGATGGAGTTACAAGCAATACGGTTCATCGGCTGCAAACGGTAAGGAATGTGCGAGATATCACGTGTGATCTCTTACGAAACAAAGGTCCGATCTGTGTGGGTTGCGGCCCGTGCCCCGAGGCGACCCGGCCCCGCCCTCCGGATAGGCTCGATCGCGGAGCTCGGAGGAGCCCCGACGGTGTGGAGGGAGCGGCGGAATGGCGGCGGTGCCGGGGCGCAGGAGCAGTACCTTCAGCCGCCTGCTGCGGCACGGTTTCACCGACCCGTCCGGCGCCGAACGGCTCCTCGACCTCCCCGAGCTGGCCGCCCTGCGCGACGACCCCGTCCTGTTCGACGCGCTCGGCGCGACCGCCGACCCCGACCTCGCCCTGCGCGGCCTGGTCCGGCTCGTCGAGGCCCAGCCCGACGAGGAGCGCCAGACGCTCACCGCCACCCTGCTCTCCGCCAAGCCGTTCCGGGACCGGCTGCTCGGCGTCCTCGGCGCCTCTGAGGCGCTCGCCGACCACCTGGCCCGGCACCCCAAGGACTGGCAGGCCCTCGTCACCTACGAGGCCGCCGACCTGAACCCCGGGGTCGCCGAGTTCGAGCACGGCCTCGCCGAGGCCACCGACCCCGTCTCCCTGCGGGTCGCCTACCGCCGCTGCCTCCTCGCCATCGCCGCCCGGGACGTCTGCGGCTCCGCCGAGGTCGCCCAGACCGCCGCCGAGCTGGCCGACCTCGCCACCGCGACCCTGCGCGCCGCCCTCGCCATCGCCCGTACCGCCGCCCCCGCCGACGCGGCCCACTGCCGGCTCGCCGTCATCGCGATGGGCAAGTGCGGCGGCCACGAGCTGAACTACGTCTCCGACGTCGACGTGATCTTCGTGGCCGAGGCCGTCGACGGGGCCGACGAGGGCAAGGCGATGCAGGCCGCGACCCGGCTCGCCTCCCACCTCATGCGGATCTGCTCGGAGACGACCGTCGAGGGCACCATCTGGCCCGTCGACGCCAACCTCCGCCCCGAGGGCCGCAACGGCCCCCTGGTCCGCACCCTCTCCTCCCACCTCGCCTACTACCAGCGCTGGGCCAAGACCTGGGAGTTCCAGGCCCTGCTCAAGGCCCGGGCGGTGGCGGGCGACCCGGAGCTGGGCGCCGAGTACATCGAGGCCGTCTCCCCCCTCGTCTGGCAGGCCGCCGAGCGCGAGAACTTCGTCCCCGACGTGCAGAAGATGCGCCGCCGGGTCGTCGACAACATCCCGGCCGCCCAGGTGGAGCGCGAGCTGAAGCTCGGCCCCGGCGGCCTGCGCGACGTCGAATTCGCCGTCCAGCTCCTGCAGTTGGTGCACGGCAGGGGCGACGCGACCCTGCACAGCGGCACCACCCTGGACGCCCTGAAGGCGCTCGCCGCCGGCGGCTACGTCGGCCGCGCCGACGCCGCCCAGCTGGACGAGGCGTACCGCTTCCTGCGCGCCATGGAGCACCGCATCCAGCTCTACCGGCTCCGCCGCACCCACCTCGTCCCCGAGGACGAGAGCGACCTGCGCCGCCTCGGCCGCTCGCTGGGCCTGCGCACCGACCCGGTCGTCGAGCTGAACAAGGAGTGGAAGCGGCACGCCTCGGTGGTCCGCCGGCTGCACGAGAAGATCTTCTACCGGCCGCTGCTCGACGCCGTCGCCCAGCTCACCCCCGGCGAGACCCGGCTCAGCCCGCAGGCCGCCGGCGAGCGGCTCGTCGCGCTCGGGTACGCCGACCCCGCCGCCGCCCTGCGCCACCTGGAGGCGCTCGCCTCCGGCGTCACCCGCAAGGCCGCGATCCAGCGGACGCTGCTTCCGGTGCTCCTCGGCTGGTTCGCCGACTCCGCCGACCCGGACGCCGGACTGCTCGGCTTCCGCCGGGTCTCCGACGCGCTCGGCAAGACCCCCTGGTACCTGCGGCTGCTGCGCGACGAGGGCGCGGCGGCGGAGAACCTCGCCCGCGTGCTCTCGGCCGGCCGGCTCGCCCCCGACCTGCTGCTGCGCGCCCCCGAGGCGGTCGCCATCCTCGGCGACCCGGAGGGCCTGAAGCCGCGCGGCCGGGACCATCTGGAGCAGGAGATCCTCGCGGCCGTCGGCCGCGCCGACGGCGCCGAGCAGGCGGTCGCGGCGGCCCGCGGCGTACGGCGCCGCGAGCTGTTCCGTACCTCCGCGGCCGACCTCATCGGCTCGTACGGTACGGAGGACAGCCCGCGGGAACTCGACCCGGGCGCGCTCGTCGACCGGGTCGGCCGGGCGCTCACCGACCTGAACGCGGCGACGATCTCGGGCGCGCTGCGCGCCGCCGTACGGGAGGGCTGGGGCGACACCCTGCCGACCCGGTTCGCCGTCATCGGGATGGGCCGCTTCGGCGGCCACGAACTCGGCTACGGCTCCGACGCCGACGTCCTGTTCGTACACGAGCCGCGCGAGGGCGTCGACGAGCAGGAAGCCGCCCAGACGGCGAACCGGGTCGTCTCCGAGATCCGCCGGCTCCTCCAGGTCCCCACCGCCGACCCGCCGTTGCTGATCGACGCGGACCTGCGCCCGGAGGGCAAGAGCGGCCCGATGGTCCGTACGCTGAAGTCGTACGAGGCCTACTACCGCCGCTGGTCCCTGGTCTGGGAGAGCCAGGCGCTGCTGCGGGCCGCGCCGATGGCGGGCGACGCGGAGCTCGCGGGGCGGTTCATCGAGCTGATCGAGCCGCTGCGCTACCCGGCCGAGGGCCTCGGCGAGGAGCCGGTCCGCGAGATCCGGCGGCTGAAGGCCCGGATGGAGACCGAGCGGCTGCCGCGCGGCGCCGACCCGACGCTCCACGCCAAGCTCGGCCGGGGCGGTCTGAGCGATGTCGAGTGGACCGTCCAGCTGCTCCAGATGCGGCACGGCTGGGCCGAGCCGGGGCTGCGCACGACCAGGACCCGCGAGGCCCTGGCCGCCGCCCACGCCGCCGGGCTCATCCCCACGGACGAGGCCCAGATCCTCGACGAGGCCTGGGTGCTCGCGACCCGCGTCCGCAACGCGGTGATGCTGGTACGGGGCCGGCCCGGGGACACCTTCCCCTCGGACGGGCGCGAACTGGCGGCGGTCGGACGGTACTTGGGGTACGGCCCCGGCCATGTCGGGGAGATGGTCGACGACTACCGGCGGATCACGCGCCGGGCCCGCGCGGTCGTCGAGGAGCACTTCTACGGGGCGTAGGGGCGCGGGGGGCGCCGGGATCAGCCGTCCGCGTGCTCGAGCAGCGCCCGGCAGTGCACCAGGAACGCCTCCAGGGCCAGGTCGAACGCGGCGTCCGCGCGGGCCGGACCGACCGCCGCGAGGGCCTCGGCAAGCCGCGGGGTCGTGACCTCGTCGGGCAGCTCCCACATGGTGTCCGGGGCCGCGAGGTCGAGCGCCGAGCCCAGGACCATGTTCTCCAGGGCGACGATCACCGTCATCACGTCGGCGTTGTCGAAGCCGACGGCGAGCAGCAGGGTCACCGCCGCCTCGTACTGGGCGAGCACCATCGGCGCCCGCACCGGTGACGTCATCAGCATCGGGATCGCCCGGGGGTGGGCCGCGAAGGCCGCGCGGTAGGAGCGTGCCCAGGCCGCCATCGCCGCGTCCCACGGTCCCGACTCCAGGGTGGAGCCGTCGATCGCCGCGCTGACCCGCTCCCGCAGCAGCTCCACGATCCCGTCCCGGCCGTCCACATGGTGGTACACCGACGCCGTCTGCACCCCGAGCCGCTTCGCGATCTGCGGGACGCTGAACTCGCCCCGCTCGTCGACGAGTTCGAGCGCCACCGTGGTGATCCGCTCGCGGTCGAGGAGGGGCTTGCGGGGCCGGCCCATGATTGATTTTCCCCCTGGTCAGGTCTTCCCGAATCGTTGAACGCGAGGTTACATTGCGCGAACCGAAAGCCTTTAGGTTTCCTGCCTCGGAAGGGCTTCCCGCTCCATGTCCTCAACTGCCACCACCGCTCCCAAGGGGCTGAGAAATGGCCGGCGTCGCCCCCATCGCCGTCGTCCTCGGCGGAGTCGGCGCCCCCGCCGGCTACCTCCTCGCCGGCATCACCCTCGCGGTCTTCGCCGTCGGCTTCACCGCCATGAGCCGGCACGTCCGCAACGGCGGCGCCTTCTACGCGTACATCACCCGCGGCCTCGGCAAGCCCGTCGGCATCGCCGCCGCCCTGCTCGCCATGCTCGGCTACAACGGCATGGAGATCGGCGTCTACGGACTCCTCGGCACCGCCACCGCCGACACCGGCCAGGCCCTCTGGGGCATCGACATCCCCTGGCTCCCCGTCTCCCTCGCCGGGCTGCTGCTCATCTGGTACGGCGGCTTCCGCTCCATCGACTTCGGCGCCAAGGTCCTCGGCGTCCTGCTCGTCGCCGAGACCGGCATCCTCGTCCTCCTCGCGGGCGGCGTCCTGCTCGACGGCGGCGCCGATGGGCTCTCCCTGACCTCCTTCGCCCCCGGCAACGTGCTCGTCCCCGGCACCGCCGCCGTCCTGGCCTTCGCCTTCGCCGCCTTCACCGGCTTCGAGTCGACGGTCATCTACCGCCGCGAGGCCCGCGACCCGGAGCGCACGATCCCCCGCGCCACCTACATCGCCGTCGGCTTCCTCGGCCTCTTCTACGCCTTCGTCGTCTGGACCGTCATCCAGGCCTTCGGCCAGGACAAGGTCGTCCAGGCCGCCACCGACGACCCCGGCGGGCTCTTCTTCGCCGCCATCACCACCTACGTGGGCGCGTGGGCCGCCGATCTGATGCACATCCTGATCGTCACCAGCGTCCTCGCCTCGCTCCTCGCCTTCCACAACGCGATCAACCGGTACGGCCTCGCGCTCGCCGAGGAGGGCGTCCTGCCCGCGGCCTTCGCCCGCGTCCACCCGCGCCACCGCTCCCCGTACGTCTCCGGCGTCCTCCAGACCGTCCTCGGCGCGGTCGTCGTCGTCGGCTTCGCGGCCGCCGGAGCCGACCCGTACCAGCAACTGCTGCTCTGGGTGAACACCCCCGGCATGATCGGCCTGATGGTCCTCCAGCTCCTCGCGGCGCTCGCCGTACCGCTCTTCTTCCGCCGGATCAGCCACGACGAGGGCAGGCTGCGCACGGTGGTCGCGCCCGTCGCCGCCTTCGTCCTGCTCGGTGGGGCCATCGGTCTCGTCGTCACCCACGTCGACCTCTTCACCGGCGCCTCCACCACCGTCAACACCGTCCTGATCTCCCTCGTCCCCGCCGTCTTCGTCCTCGGCCTCCTCCTCGCGTACCGGCTCCGCCGCACGCGCCCCGAGGTTTACGCGAACTTCGCAGCAGAGCCGACGGAGCTCGCAGAACCCGCAGTGCCCGCACAGTCCGCAGAAGGAGAAGCCTCGTGCCCGCCCCCGACCTCGTCCTCGTCAACGCCCGCGTCCGCACCCCAGAGCTCTCCGCGCACACCGCTGTCGCCGTCCACGACGGACTGATCACCGCGGTCGGCGACGCCACCGACGCCCGCGACTGGCGCGGACCCGGCACCGAGACCGTCGACCTCGGGGGCGCCACCCTCACCCCCGGCCTCACCGATTCCCACAGCCACCCGGTCTGGGGCCTGGAGATGGCCACCGGGACGGACCTCTCCGCCGTCCGCGACCTCGACAGCCTCCGCTCGACCCTGGCCGGCGCCGAACGCCGCGAGGGCTGGATCATCGGCTACGGCCTCGACCACAACGCCTTCGGCGGGCGGCCGATCCACCGCGAGCTGATCGAGGACGTCCTCGGCGGCGCCCCCGCCTTCCTGCGCCTCTACGACGGACACTCCGCCCTCGCGAGCGAGACGGCCCTGAAACTGGCCGCCGTCAACGGCCCGCGCACCTTCGCGCAACGCTCGGAGATCGTCTGCGACGCCGACGGACGGCCCACCGGCCATCTGATCGAACACGCGGCGATGGACCTGATGACCCCCGTCCTGCCCGCCCAGCCCTTCACCGAGCGCCGCGACCGCCTGGTGGAGCTGCTCGGCTCCATGGCCGCGACCGGACTGACCGGCGCGCACGTCATGGACATGGGCGGCCACGACGTACCCGGGCTGCTCACCGCCCTGGAGGCCGACGGCGACCTGCCGCTCAGGCTCCGGCTCGCGCCCTGGTGCATGCCCGGCGCGACCGCAGCGGAGCTGGACGAGCTGGTACGGCTCCAGGAGCGGGCCGGGCGGCTGTGGCGGGTCGGCGGGGTGAAGTTCTTCATGGACGGCACCGTCGAGGGAGGCACCGCCTGGCTGGAGCACGCCGACTGCCACGGCCAGGGCACCGACGCCTTCTGGCCCGACCCGGCCGCCTACTCGGCCGCCGTACGCCACCTCCACGAGGCCGGCGTCGGCACCGCCACGCACGCCATCGGCGACGCGGCGGTCCGGCACGTCCTGGACACGGTGGAAACGCTCGGCGCCCCGGGCCCCCGGCACCGGATCGAGCACATCGAGACGGTCCCCGACGACCAGCTCGGCCGGTTCGCGGCCCTCGGTGTCGTCGCCTCGATGCAGCCCCCGCACACCGCGTACACCCGGGCCGACCACACCGACGAGTGGTCCAAGCGCCTCGGTGACGTCCGCGCGGACCGCGCCTGGCGCTGCCGGGACCTGCGGGACGCGGGCGCCATCCTGGCGCTCGGCTCGGACTGGCCCATCGCCCACTACGACGCCCGCCAGGTCCTCGCCACCGCTCAGGCCCCCCGCGGGGCCGCCTCGGCCCGACACGGCCTGACCGGTTCGATGGCCCTGGAGGGCCTGACCACGCACGCGGCCGTCGCGGCGGGCGAGGAGCACCTCGGCGGCCGCATCGCCCCGGGCCTCCGCGCCGACCTGACGGCCTTCACCCTGGACCCGACGACGGCTCCCGCGGACGAGACGGCTGAGGCCCCGATCCGCCTGACGATCGCGGGCGGCCGCATCACGCACCGGGGCTAGCGGACAGCCGCTAGCGGGTCGCGCGCTCCTTCTCCTGTTCCTCCTCGCGGGCTTCAGCCGTCCGCGAGGAGGGGCCGCCCCGGGCCACCGGGGCCGGGGTCTCCACCAGCTTGGGGAGGCCCTTGGGGAGGGAGCCGTACCAGAAGTATGAGACGGCGAAGCCGAAGGCGAGGCAGATCATGCCGCCCACCGCGTCCAGCCAGAAGTGGTTGGCGGTGGCCACGATCACGACCAGCGTGGCGGCGGGGTAGAGCAGACCGAGGATCTTGGCCCAGGGCGCCGAGGCCAGGGCGAAGATGGTCAGACCGCACCAGAGCGACCAGCCGATGTGCATCGACGGCATCGCCGCGTACTGGTTCGACATGTGCTTGAGGTTGCCCGAGGCCATCGAGCCCCAGGTGTGGTGGACCAGGACCGTGTCGATGAAGGACTGGCCGTTCATCAACCGGGGCGGCGCGAGCGGATACAGGTAGTAACCGACCAGGGCCACACCGGTGGTGGCGAACAGGACCGTGCGGGACGCCGCGTAACGGCCCGGCTGCCATCGGTACAGCCACACCAGCACACCGATCGTCACGACGAAGTGGAGCGTGGCGTAGTAGTAGTTCATCGAGACGATCAGCCATGTCACCGAGTTCACGGCGTGGTTGACGGTCTGCTCGAAGGCCAGTCCGAGGGACTTCTCGACGTCCCAGATCCAGTCGGCGTTCTTCAGTGCCTGGGCCTTCTGCTCCGGTACCGCGTTGCGGATGAGCGAATACGTCCAGTAACTGACACCGATGAGCAGGATCTCGAACCAGATCCGGGGGCGTCGAGGCATGCGAAGCCTGGCCCGCATTCCGCCACCGTCCGACATGGGTGACGGGCTGGCCGCCGTCCGGCCTTCCAAACTCTTCACGGTCGCTTCACCCATAGGAGGAGAGTCTGCCAGATCCATTCCCCTCGTCCGATCATCCCTCCGACGGGTTCGGGGCGCACATGCTCCGCCTTGAGACGGAGGCGCGTGCCGGGACCGTCAGGGATTGCCCTGACTCGGCGCCGAAGCGGTTGAACCGCGAACGACCAGCTCAGGCATGAAGACGAACTCGCTGTGCGGCGCCGGGGTGCCCCCGACCTCTTCGAGCAGCGCCCGGACCGCCGCCTGCCCCATCGCCTGCACGGGCTGGCGGATCGTGGTCAGCGGCGGGTCGGTGAACGCTATGAGCGGAGAGTCGTCGAAACCGACCACGGAGACGTCCCGGGGGACCTGGAGCCCCTGCTGCCGGGCCGCCCGGATGGCACCGAGCGCCATCATGTCGCTCGCGCAGACCACCGCCGTGCAGCCGGCCGAGATCAGCGCGCCCGCGGCCGCCTGTCCGCCCTCCAGCGTGTACAGAGAGTGCTGGATCAGTTCCTCGGACTCTTCAGGGGAGAGCCCGAGCCGCTCCTTCATCCCGCGCTGGAACCCCTCGATCTTGCGGAGCACCGGCACGAACCGCTTCGGTCCCACCGCCAGTCCGATCCGGGTGTGCCCGAGCGCGGCGAGATGGGTCACCGCCAGCTGCATCGCGGCCCGGTCGTCGGGCGAGACGAACGGGGCCTGCACCTTGGGTGAGAAGCCGTTGATCAGGACGTACGGAACGCCCTTGCCGCGCAGCTGGTCGTAGCGCGTCATGTCGGCGGTGGTGTCGGCGTGCAGTCCGGAGACGAAGATGATCCCGGAGACGCCCCGCTCGACGAGCATGTCCGTCAGCTCGTCCTCGGTGGACCCGCCGGGGGTCTGCGTGGCGAGGACGGGGGTGTAGCCCTGCCGGGTCAGGGCCTGCCCGATGACCTGCGCGAGCGCGGGAAAGATCGGGTTGTCCAGTTCGGGGGTTATCAGTCCGACGAGCCCGGCGCTGCGCTGACGCAGCCGTACCGGACGCTCGTATCCGAGGACGTCGAGTGCGGCAAGCACGGATTCACGGGTGGCCGAGGCCACGCCGGGCTTGCCGTTGAGCACGCGGCTGACTGTGGCTTCACTGACCCCCGCCTGGGCTGCGATGTCGGCAAGCCGCGCGGTCATGGGATTGGACTGTACCGGTCGCACGTCAGATTGCCCACCAAACGCAGGAGTCGGCGGGAACCCGGACGTTGTGCGCATGCGCGGCGCGGGCGGTGAACTCCGGGGCGGGGGAGGGGAATACGGGAACCCCCGGGAGCGGGGTGCTGCTCAGGAGCGGGGAGGCCGTGAGCGGCAGGGGCACCTCACGCGCCGTCGTGTTCAGGGTGACCAGGACCTCCCCGCCCTCCGCACGGCGCCGGAACGCGAGGACGCCCTCCGGGAGTCCGTCCAGCCACTCCACCGCCTCGCCCGCGCCGAGCGCGGGGTGTTCGCGGCGCAGCCGCAGCGCCCGGCGGTACAGCTCCAGGACCGAACCGGGGTCGGCGGCCTGCGCGGCGACGCTGAGGCCCGACCACTCCGCGGGCTGCGGGAGCCAGGAGCCGCCGGGACCGAAGCCGTACGACGGTCCCTCCGGCGTCCACGGCAGCGGGACCCGGCAGCCGTCGCGCAGCCCGTCCTGCCCGTCGCCGCGCAGGAACGCCGGGTCCTGCCGCAGCTCGTCCGGCAGGTCCACGACCTCGGGCAGGCCCAGCTCCTCGCCCTGGTAGACGTAGGCGGACCCGGGCAGCGCCAGCATCAGCAGCGCCGCCGCCCGGCCGCGCGCCGGGCTGCCGTACCGCGTGGGGTGCCGGACGACGTCGTGGTTGGAGAGCACCCAGGTCGTCGGTGCGCCCACCGAGGCCGTGGCGCGCAGCGACTCGTCGACGACCGACCGCAGCGCCGCCGCGTCCCACGGACAGTTCAGGAACTGGAAGTTGAAGGCCTGGTGCAGCTCGTCGGGGCGTACGTACAGGGCGAGCCGCTCCGGCGTCGGAGCCCAGGCCTCCGCGACCCCGATCCGGTCGGGGCCGTACGACTCCAGGAGCCGGCGCCAGCCGCGGTGGATCTCGTGCACCCCGTCCTGGTCGAAGAAGGGCAGCCGCTGGGTGCCGATCAGCTTCGCCTGCTGCCCGTGCCCGATGTCCGGCAGGCCCTCCGCCTTGACCATGCCGTGGGCGACGTCGATCCGGAAGCCGTCCACCCCCAGGTCCAGCCAGAACCGGAGCACCGAGTCGAACTCCGTCCGCACCTCCGCGTTCTTCCAGTTCAGGTCCGGCTGCTCGGGCGCGAAGAGGTGGAGGTACCAGGTGCCGTCCGCGACCCGGGTCCAGGCGGGGCCGCCGAAGACGGACTCCCAGTCGTTGGGGGGCTCGGCGCCGGCCGGGCCACGGCCCGGCCGGAAGACGTACCGGTCCCGGCCCACCCCGGCGAGCGCCTGCTGGAACCAGGGGTGCCGGTCGGAGGTGTGGTTGGGGACGATGTCCACGATGACCTTCAGGCCGAGCCCGTGCGCCGCGCGCACCAGGTCGTCGGCGTCCGCCAAGTCCCCGAAGACCGGGTCCACCGCGCGGTAGTCCGCCACGTCGTAGCCGCCGTCGGCCTGCGGGGAGGCGTAGAACGGCGTCAGCCAGACCGCGTCCGCGCCAAGCTCCGCGATGTGCGGCAGCCGCTCCCGTACGCCGCGCAGGTCCCCGATCCCGTCGCCGTCGCTGTCCGCGAAGGAGCGGACGTACACCTGGTAGATGACGGCGTCCCGCCACCAGCCGGGTCGTGCGGGGCTTCCGCAAGAGCTTGCGGAGTCCGACATCGACGGTGAGGTGAGCTCGTGGGCCATGTGCGGTGTCCCTCTCGCGTGTTCCGGGGCGGGCTTCGTGCGGACAACTCGTACTGACAACGAGGTCGGAGCGGCCGTGAAACGGTCCTGCAAGGGATGATGCAAAGACTTGCAGGGCTGGTGGGCGGCCGCAAGAGGGCCTGGGGAGGGCCCGGGCCTGCTGTCAAGCGACTCGTCGGCAACCTTCAGGACACGTCGATGTAACGATCGCCGGGTCTTGCAGAAAGTTCTCGCAAGGTCTTTCGGCTCGTTTTCATCCCTGTTACGTTCCTGGCAACCCGGCGCGCCGCGAGGGAGCGGTCGCATGAGGCAGGTTCCAGCCCCTCGTCACCCCGGGATCAGTTGAAGGAGTTCACATGCGGCGTGGCATAGCGGCCACCGCGCTGGTCGCTGCCCTGGGCGTGACCCTGGCGGCGTGCGGAAGTGACGACGGTTCGGCGAACGGCGGCTCGAAGGGCTCCGGCGAGCTCTCCGGCACCGTCACCTGGTGGGACACCTCCACGGTCGGCTCCGAGGACAAGGTCTTCAAGAAGATCGCCGAGGACTTCACCAAGAAGCACCCGAAGGTCACCGTCAAGTACGTGAACGTGCCGTTCGGCGAGGCGCAGAACAAGTTCAAGAACGCCGCGCAGTCGGGCTCCGGCGCCCCGGACGTCATCCGCTCCGAGGTCGCCTGGACCCCGGACTTCGCCAGCCTCGGTTACCTCCAGCCGCTCGACGGCACCCCGGCCCTGAAGGACGAGGGCGACTTCCTCAAGCAGGCGGCCGCCTCGACCAAGTTCGACGGCAAGACCTACGCCGTGCCGCAGGTCATCGACTCCATGGGCATCTTCTACAACAAGAAGATCCTCAAGGACGCCGGCGTCGAGGTCCCCAAGACCATCGCCGAACTGAAGACCGCCTCCGCCACCATCAAGCAGAAGACCGGCAAGACCGGCATGTACCTGCGCGGTGACGACCCGTACTGGTTCCTCTCCTTCCTGTACGGCGAGGGCGGCGACCTGGTCAACGCCGAGACCAAGACCGTCACCGTCGACGACGCCAACGGCGTCAAGGCGCTGGCGACCGTGAAGGACCTGGTCGACTCCAAGGCCGCGATCACCGACGCGACCAACGGCTGGGACAACATGCAGGCCGCCTTCAAGGACGGCAAGGTCGCGATGATCATCAACGGCCCGTGGGCCGTCACCGACACCTTCGCGGGCAAGGAGTTCGCCGACAAGGCGAACCTGGGCATCGCCCCGGTCCCGGCCGGCTCGGCCGCCCAGGGCGCCCCGCAGGGCGGCCACAACCTGGCGATCTACGCGGGCTCCAAGAACCTGGACGCCTCCTACGCCTTCACCGAGTACATGACCTCGGTCGAGACCCAGACGCAGATCGCCAAGGAGCTCAGCCTGCTCCCCACCCGCGAGTCCGTCTACGTCAAGCCCGACGTCGCGAGCAACCAGATGATCGGCTTCTTCAAGCCCGTCGTCGACAAGGCCGTCGAGCGCCCGTGGATCCCCGAGGGCGGCAGCCTCTTCGAGCCGGTCAAGGTCGAGTACGCCAAGGTCCTCACCGGCCAGGCCACCCCGGAGGCCGGGGCCAAGGCCATCGGCGAGTCCTACCGCAAGCTCCTGAAGGACTGGAAGTAGAAGGAAGGCAGGCCGACTGATGGCTGTGGACACCAGCAGCCAGTCGGTGGCGAAGGCCGCGGGCGACAGCGTCGCCCGCGGCCGGCGCCGCGGTACTGGCACATCCCGGGGCCCGCTCAGGCGCTCCCTCTCCACCCACTGGTACGCCTGGGCGATGGTCGCCCCGGTGGTGATCGTGATCGGCGTGATCATCGGTTACCCGCTGGTGCGCGGCGTCTACCTGTCGCTGACCGACGCGAACGAGCGGAACGTCGCGCGTTCCATCGGCGTCAACGAGATCCCCGCGACGTACGAGTTCGTCGGCCTGGACAACTACGCCGACGCGCTCAGCGGCGACCAGTTCCTCTCCACCCTCGGGTGGACGCTGGTGTGGACCGTCGCCTGTGTCTCGGTCACCTTCGGCCTGGGCCTGGTCCTCGCCAACATGCTCAACCGGAAGATCGCGGGCCGCTCGCTCTACCGGCTGCTGCTGATCCTGCCGTGGGCCGTGCCCGGCTTCGTCTCGGTCTTCGCCTGGCGCTTCCTCTACGACGAGCGCCGCGGTCTGCTCAACCAGATCCTCGCCGGCGGCGGCCTCGACGCGCTGCCCTGGCTCAACGACCCCACCTGGGCCAAGTTCTCGGTCATCGCCGTCAACGTCTGGCTCGGCATCCCGTTCATGATGGTCGCCCTCCTCGGCGGGCTGCAGTCCATCCCCGGTGAGCTGTACGAGGCCGCCGAGATGGACGGCGCGAACGCCTGGCAGCGCTTCCGGCACATCACGATGCCCGGACTGCGGTCCGTGTCCACCACCGTGATCCTGCTGTCCACCATCTGGACCTTCAACATGTTCCCGGTGATCTTCCTGCTCACCCGGGGCGGTCCCGGCGAGGCCACCCAGATCCTGGTCACCCAGGCGTACAAGTTCTCCTTCGAGATCAGCCCCCGCGACTTCGCCCAGTCGTCCACGTGGGGCGTCCTGATCCTCGTCCTCCTGATGGTCTTCGCCGCGGTCTACCGGCGCGTCCTCCGCAAGCAGGGAGAAGTCTGGTGACCACCGCCACGAACACCACCGCCAACACCCCGATGCGCGGCCGCCGTTCGCCGCTCGCCTCGGTCGGGCTGCACGCCACCCTGATCGTGGCCTCCGTGATCGCCGTCTTCCCGGTGCTCTGGGTCTTCCTGACCTCGATCAAGCCGGCCAAGTACGCGACCACCACGGACTTCGTCAAGGAGACGACGTTCGAGAACTACACGAACCTGCTGAACGACACCCCGTTCCTCACCTGGTTCGGCAACTCGCTGCTCGTCGCCGGTCTGACCACGGTCCTCGGCGTCTTCATCGCCTCCACCACCGGCTACGCCGTCAGCCGCTTCCGGTTCCCCGGCAAGCGCGGACTGATGTGGACGCTGCTGATCACCCAGATGTTCCCGGTCGCCGTCCTCATCGTGCCGATCTACAACATCATGTCGTCGATGGGGCTGCTCAACGAGCCCGCCGGCCTGGTCATCACCTACCTCACCATCGCCGTGCCGTTCTGCGCCTGGATGATGAAGGGCTTCTTCGACACCATCCCGCGTGAGATCGACGAGTCCGGGCAGGTCGACGGCCTCACCCCGTTCGGCACCTTCTGGCGGCTGATCCTGCCGCTCGCCAAGCCCGGCATCGCGGTGACGGCGTTCTACTCCTTCATCACCGCCTGGGGCGAGGTCGCCTACGCCTCCGCCTTCATGGTCGGCGACGAGAACCTCACCCTGGCCGGCGGTCTGCAGAAGTTCGTCAACCAGTACGGCGCCCAGTGGGGCCCGATGTCCGCGGCGTCCGTCCTCATCGCCCTCCCGGCCGCGCTGGTGTTCCTCTTCGTCCAGCGGCACCTGGTGACCGGCATGTCCGCCGGCGCGGTGAAGGGCTAGCGGCGGCTGTCCGCCCGCTCCCGTATTCGTCTTCGTCCTTACGCCTCTCCTTACCGATCAAGGAAGACATGACCCAGCATCTCGCTGCCCCCGCCGCCGCCCCGACCACCGGCACGCACACGGGCTGGTGGAGAGACGCGGTGATCTATCAGGTCTACCCACGCAGCTTCGCCGACGGAAACGGCGACGGCATGGGCGACCTGGAGGGCATCCGCAGCCGGCTGCCGTATCTGAAGGACCTCGGCGTCGACGCCGTCTGGCTCAGCCCCTTCTACGCCTCCCCGCAGGCCGACGCCGGCTACGACGTCGCCGACTACCGGGCCATCGACCCGATGTTCGGCAACCTGCTCGACGCCGACGCCCTCATCCGCGAGGCGCACGAGCTGGACTTGCGGATCATCGTCGACCTGGTGCCCAACCACTCCTCCGACCAGCACGAGTGGTTCCAGCGCGCGCTGCGCGAGGGCCCCGGCTCCCCGCTGCGCGAGCGCTACCACTTCCGCCCCGGCAAGGGCGAGAACGGCGAACTGCCGCCCAACGACTGGGAGTCCATCTTCGGTGGCCCCGCCTGGACGCGGGTGGCGGACGGCGACTGGTACCTGCACCTCTTCGCGCCCGAGCAGCCCGACTTCAACTGGGAACACCCCGCCGTACGCGACGAGTTCCGCTCCATCCTGCGTTTCTGGCTCGACATGGGCGTCGACGGCTTCCGCGTCGACGTCGCCCACGGCCTGGTCAAGGCCGAGGGCCTGCCGGACATCGGCGCCCACGACCAGCTCAAGCTGCTCGGCAACGACGTCATGCCCTTCTTCGACCAGGACGGCGTCCACGAGATCTACCGCTCCTGGCGCCAGGTCCTGAGCGAGTACGACGGCGAGCGCGTCCTCGTCGCCGAGGCGTGGACCCCGACCGTCGAGCGCACCGCGCACTACGTCCGCCCCGACGAGATGCACCAGGCCTTCAACTTCCAGTACCTGGGCACCCATTGGGACGCCGAGGAGCTGCGCCGGGTCATCGACGCCTCGCTCGCCGCGATGCGCCCGGTCGGCGCGCCCACCACCTGGGTGCTCTCCAACCACGACGTCACCCGGCACGCGACCCGCTTCGCCAACCCGGCGGGCCTCGGCACCCAGCTGCGCGAGCCCGGCGACCGCGCGCTCGGCCTGCGCCGGGCCCGGGCGGCGACGCTCCTGATGCTGGCGCTGCCCGGCTCGGCCTACGTCTACCAGGGCGAGGAGCTCGGTCTGCCGGACGTCACCGACCTGCCCGACGAGGTCCGTCAGGACCCGTCGTTCTTCCGGGCCACCGGCCAGGACGGCTTCCGCGACGGCTGCCGGGTGCCGATCCCGTGGACCGTCGAGGGTTCGTCGTACGGCTTCGGCGACGGCGGCAGCTGGCTGCCGCAGCCGGCGACCTGGGGCGGCCTGAGCGTCGAGGCCCAGGCGGGCGACCCCGGCTCCACCCTGGAGCTGTACCGCAGCGCGCTCGCGGTGCGCCGCGAGCGACCCGAACTCGGTGCGGGCGAAGGCGTCGAGTGGCTGGAGGCACCCGAGGGTGTGCTCTCCTTCCGCCGCGACGGCTTCGTCTGCACCGCCAACACCACCGGCCGGGCCATCTCCGTCCCGCTGCCCGGCCGGTTCCTCCTCTCCAACGAGACCGTCTCCCACGGAGAGGGTGTCGTGGAGCTGCCCGCCGACACCACCGTCTGGTGGGCGGTGTGACCGTTCCCCTGCCGCGGGGCGCCGGGAACGGCGCCCCGCGGCTCGCGGACATCGCGGCCCAGTCGGGCGTCAGCGAGGCCACGGTCAGCCGCGTCCTCAACGGCAAGGCGGGCGTGGCCGGCGGCACCCGGCACCGCGTCCTGGCCGCGCTCGACGTGCTCGGCTACGAGCGTCCGGTACGGCTCAAACGCCGCAGCGCGGGCCTGGTCGGCCTGGTCGTGCCCGAGCTGACCAACCCGATCTTCCCCGCGTTCGCGCAGGTCATCGAGCAGGTCCTGGCAGGGCACGGCTACACCCCGGTGCTCTGCACCCAGATGCCCGGCGGGGCCACCGAGGACGAGCTGGTCGAGCAGCTGGAGGAGCGCGGGGTCACCGGCATCGTGTTCCTCTCCGGGCTGCACGCGGACGCCACCGCCGACCCGGAGCGGTACGTCCGACTGGCCGCGCGGGGCGTCCCGTTCGTCCTCATCAACGGCTACAACGAGCGCGTGGACGCCAACTTCGTCTCGCCCGACGACCGGGCCGCGGCGCGGATGGCCGTACGGCACCTGGTCGAGCTTGGCCATGAACGGATCGGCCTCGCGATCGGCCCGACGCGCTACGTCCCCTCGCGCCGGAAGGCCGAGGGCTTCACGGCCGAGCTGCACGTGGCCCTCGGCCTGGACCGGGCGGAGGCCGAACGGTACATCCGGCCCACGCTGTTCGGTGTCGAGGGCGGGCACGCGGCGGCCGACATCCTGCTCGACCAGGGCTGCACCGGGATCGTGTGCGGCTCCGACCTGATGGCGCTCGGCGCGATCCGCGCGGTGCGCGCGCGGGGCCTCGACGTGCCCCGTGACGTGTCGGTGGTCGGCTTCGACGACTCGCCGCTCATCGCCTTCACCGACCCGCCGCTCACCACCGTGCGCCAGCCCGTGCAGGCGATGGCGACGGCGGCGGTGGGCGCGCTCCTGGAGGAGGTGGAGGGCAACCCCGTGCAGCGCACGGAGTTCGTCTTCCAGCCGGAGCTGGTGGTCCGCGGCTCCACGGCGCAGCCGCCGGCCGAGCGCTCGCTGCAACTCCTTGCGTAATTGCTTGCGTTGAGGGGTCCAAAGGGTTGACCCCGCCCCGGGGCGCTCGTACGGTCACGGCTGAAAACAGTTGCTGTCATTTTCGGCAACTTCTTGCGACAGGGACGTCGTCAGGAGGAATCATGGCCAGAAAGACCGTGGCCGCTGCACTCGCCTTGGTGGCGGGAGCCGCTGTGGCCGTCACGGCGCCGCCGCCCGCCCCGGCGTGGGCGGCGGCACCCGGGCCCAAGGACGTCACCGCGGTGATGTTCGAGTGGAAGTTCGCCTCGGTGGCCAAGGCCTGTACGGACCAGCTCGGTCCGGCCGGCTACGGCTACGTACAGGTCTCGCCGCCCCAGGAACGGATCCAGGGCTCGACCTGGTGGACCGCGTACCAGCCCGTCAGCTACAAGATCGCCGGACCGCTCGGCGACCGCACCGCCTTCAAGTCGATGGTCGACACCTGCCACGCGGCGGGTGTGAAGGTCGTCGCCGACACCGTCATCAACCACATGGCGAACGCGTCGGGTACGGGGACGGGCGGAACCTCGTTCTCCAAGTACGACTACCCGGGCCTGTATTCGGGCGCCGACATGGACGACTGCCGGGCCACCATCTCCACCTACCAGGACCGGGCCAACGTCCAGAACTGCGAGCTGGTGGGCCTCCCGGACCTCGACACCGGTGAGGACTGGGTGCGGGGCCGGATCGCCGCGTACATGAACGACCTGCTGTCGCTGGGCGTGGACGGCTTCCGCGTCGACGCGGCCAAGCACATGCCGGCGGCGGACCTCGCGAACATCAAGTCGCGGCTGAGCAACCCGGGCGTCTACTGGAAGCAGGAGGCGATATTCGGGGCCGGTGAGGCGGTGTCGCCGAGCGAGTACCTGGGCAACGGGGACGTGCAGGAGTTCCGCTACGCGCGGGACCTGAAGCGGATCTTCGGCTCGGAGAAGCTGTCGTACCTGAGCAACTTCGGCGAATCATGGGGCTACATGCCGTCAGGCTCGTCGGGCGTCTTCGTGGACAACCACGACACGGAGCGCGGCGGCGACACCCTCAACTACAAGAACGGCGCGACGTACACCCTGGCCTCGGTCTTCATGCTGGCCTGGCCGTACGGCTCCCCGGACGTCCACTCCGGCTACGAGTGGTCCGACAAGGACGCCGGCGCGCCGGGCGGTGGCCAGGTCAACGCCTGCTACACCGACGGGTGGAAGTGCCAGCACGCGTGGCGCGAGATCGCCTCGATGGTGGGCTTCCGCAACGCGACGCGCGGCACGGCGGTCGGCAACTGGTGGGACAACGGCAACAACGCGATCGCGTTCGGGCGGGGCGACAAGGGGTACGTCGCGATCAACCACGAGAGCGGCTCGCTGACGCGCACGTTCCAGACGGGGCTGGCGGCGGGCACGTACTGCGACGTGCAGACCGGCAATCCGGTGACGGTGAACGCGTCGGGCCAGTTCACGGCGACGCTGGGGTCGAACACGGCGCTGGCGCTGCACGTGAACGCGCGCACGTGCGCGCCGCCTTCATCGGCGACGGGAGCGTCCTTCGCGGTGACGGCGACGACGACGGTGGGCCAGAACATCTACGTGACGGGCAACCGCACGGAGCTGGGCAACTGGTCCCCCGCGGCGGCCCTGAAACTGGACCCGGCGTCGTACCCGACCTGGACGCTCTCGGTCCCCCTCCCGGCGGGCACGACGTTCGAGTACAAGTACCTCCGCAAGGACGCGGCGGGCAACGTGACGTGGGAGTCGGGCGCGAACCGCGTAGCGACGGTCCCGCCGGCCGGCCAGCTAACGCTGACGGACACGTTCCGCACGTGACGCACGGCGCCTGTACGGGGCCGGGCTGAACGGCCTTGTCCCGGGGGCCGCCCCCGTGGGGGTTGTGCCCACCCGTTCCGCCCCGGCGGAACGTTTGCCCACAACGGTGGTTGCGGCGGCGGCGCGAAGCTGCGGCCCGCGTGCGGGGCTCGGGCTGAACGTCCTTGTCCCGGGCACTGCCCCCGTACCGGGACCCGGCTGAACGGCCCTGCCTCGGGCGCCGCCCCCGTGGGTTGTGCCCACCCGTTCCGCCCAGCGGAACGTTTGCCCACAACGGTGGTTGCGGCCGCGGCGCGAAGCTGCCGCCCACGTGCCGGGACCGGGCTGAAGGGCCCTGTTCCGGGCACCGCCCCCGTGGGTTGTGCCCACCCGTTCCGCCCCGGCGGAACGTTTGCCCACAACGGGGGTCGCGATCCTGCGGCGCGCACCGCCCACCGGCGGCGCCGCGGGGCCCGTGCCGGACGGTCTTGTCTCGGGTGCCGCCCCCGTGGGTTGTGCCCACCCGTTCCGCCCAGGCGGAACGGTTGCCCACAACGGGGGTCACGGCCCTGCGGTGCACCGCCCACCGGCGGCGCCGCGGGCCTGCGGCCCACGGTCTCGTTCCGGGCACCGCCCCCGCGGGTTGTGCCCACCACCGTTCCGCCCCGGCGGAACGCCCGCCCACAACGGGAGCCGCCACCCGGCGGCGCCCCACCCACCGCCCGCGGCGCGAAGCTGCCGCGCCACCCGCCCACCGCCTCGCGGCGCGAAGCCGCCGCACCGCCCGCCCCCCGGGGCCCGGGGGCGAAGCCCCCGGTAGTGCCGGCCCGTCCCCACCAGCCCCCGGCAGGGTTTCGGGGAGGGGTGGGGTGGGGTGTCCGAACTCGTTAAGGAGAACGCACTTGTTCCGCACCGGACGATCGCGCGCCCTAGGCGTCGCCCTCGCCGCGAGTCTGGCGGTCGGGCTCAGCCCCGCCCTCCCCGCAGCCGCTGCGCCCCCGCCCCCACCACCCCCCACCGACCGGGCGCTCGCCGACCAACCCGCCCGCCACGACCTCACCCGCGAGCAGTTCTACTTCGTCCTGCCCGACCGCTTCGCCAACGGCGACCCCGCCAACGACCGCGGCCGCCTCACCGGCACCCGCCTCCAGACCGGGTTCGACCCCGCCGACAAGGGGTTCTACCAAGGTGGCGACCTCAAGGGGCTCACGAAGAAGCTCGACTACATCAAGGGGCTCGGCACCACCGCCATCTGGCTCGCGCCGATCTTCAAGAACCAGCCCGTCCAGGGCACCGGCAAGGACGCCAGCGCCGGCTACCACGGCTACTGGATCACCGACTTCACCCAGGTCGACCCCCACTTCGGCACCAACGCCGACCTGGAGAAGCTGATCGACCAGGCCCACGCCAAGGGCATGAAGGTCTTCTTCGACGTCATCACCAACCACACCGCCGACGTCGTCGACTACGAAGAGAAGGCGTACGACTACCTCTCCAAGGGCGCCTTCCCGTACCTGACGAAGGACGGCGTCCCCTTCGACGACCGCAGCGGCACCTTCCCCCGCGTCGACGCCGACTCCTTCCCCCGCGTCGACACCGACTCCTTCCCCCGCACCCCCGTCGTCCCCGCCGACAAGAAGAACCTCAAGGTTCCCTCCTGGCTCAACGACCCCACGATGTACCACAACCGCGGCGACTCCACCTTCGCCGGCGAGTCCTCCCAGTACGGCGACTTCGTCGGACTCGACGACCTCTGGACCGAGCGTCCCGAGGTCGTCGAGGGGATGGAGAAGATCTACCAGCGGTGGGTTCGGGACTTCCGCATAGACGGCTTCCGTATCGACACCGTCAAGCACGTCGACACCGCCTTCTGGACCCAATGGGCCACCGCCCTCGACGCGTACGCAGCCAAGCGCGGGCGCGAGGACTTCTTCATGTTCGGCGAGGTGTACTCCGCCGACCCGGCGATCACCGCCCCGTACGTCACCGAGGGCCGCCTCGACGCCACCCTCGACTTCCCCTTCCAGGACGCCGCCCGCGCCTTCGCCTCGCAGGGCGCCCAGGCCGACAAGCTGGCCAACCTCTTCGGCCAGGACTACCGCTACACCACCGACAAGGCCAACGCCTACGAGTCCGTGCCCTTCCTCGGCAACCACGACATGGGCCGCTTCGGCACCTTCCTGAAGCAGGACAACCCGAAGGCCGGCGACGCCGAACTCCTCGCCCGCTACCGGCTCGCCAACGAGCTGATGTTCCTCACCCGGGGCAACCCCGTCGTCTACTACGGCGACGAGCAGGGCTACACCGGCGCCGGCGGCGACAAGGACTCCCGCCAGACCCTCTTCGCCTCGAAGACCGCCGACTACCTGGACGACGACCAGCTCGGCACCGACCGCACCCACGCCACCGACGCGTACGACCCCACGCACCCCCTCTACCGGCAGATCGCCGCCCTCTCGAAGCTCACGCGCGAGCACCCCGCCCTGCGCGACGGCGTCCAGGAGCAGCGGTACGCCGAGGGCAACGTCTACGCCTTCTCCCGTACCGACGCCCGGGCCAAGGTCGAGTACGTCGTCGCCGTGAACAGCTCCACCGAGGCCAGGACCGTCGAGATCCCCACCGGCTCCGCCGCAGGCACGGACTTCACCGCCCTCCACGGCGGCGGCTCGACCCGTGTCACCAGCGCCGGTGACACCAAGGTCAAGGTGACCGTCCCCGCCCTCGGCTCCCTCGTGCTCAAGGCCGCCAAGCCGCTCCCCGCGCCCGCCGCCACCCCCACGCTCACCCTCAAGGCGCCCGCCGCCGGAGCCACCGGCACCGTCGAGATCAGCGCCGACGTCGACGGCGGCCGGCTCAACCGCGTCGTCTTCGCCGCCCAGACCGGCACCGGGAAGTGGCAGGTCCTCGGCTCCGCCGACCACGCCCCGTACAAGGTCACCCAGAAGGTCACCGCCCCCCCCGGAACGGCCCTGCGCTACAAGGCCGTCGTCGTCGACAGCGCCGGCCGCACCGCGAGCGCGACCGCCGCGACCACCAGCGGCGCCCCGGCCGTCGAGCAGCCGCCGACCGCCACCCAGCGCGACTACGCGATCGTCCACTACAAGCGCCCCGCCGGGGACTACGACGACTGGGGCCTCTACACCTGGGGCGACATCGCCGACGGCGAAGGCACCACCTGGCCCGCCGGAAAGCCGTTCACCGGCCGTGACGCGTACGGCGCCTTCGCCTACGTCAAGCTCAAGCCCGGCGCCTCCTCGGTCGGCTTCATCGCCGTGAACAAGGACGGCGTCAAGGACACCGACGCCGACCGGACCGTCGACCTGTCCCGCACCGGCGAGGTCTGGATCGAGCAGGGCAAGGCCGAGGTGCTCAACGCCGCGCCCGACGGTGCGTACCCGCCGCAGGACACGGCCAAGGCCGTCCTGCACTACAAGCGGGCCGACGGGAACTACACGGGCTGGGGGCTGCACACCTGGACCGGCGCCGCGAACCCCACCGACTGGAGCAAGCCGCTGGAGCCGGTCCGCGTCGACGCCTACGGAGCCGTCTACGAGGTCCCGCTCGCCGCCGGCGCCACCTCCCTCTCCTACATCCTCCACAAGGGCGACGAGAAGGACCTGCCCAGCGACCAGTCCCTCGACCTGAAGGCCAACGGCCACGAGGTCTGGCTGCTCGGCGGCCAGGAGAAGTACCTGCTCCCGCAGCCCAAGGGCGGCGGCGCGGCCCTGGACCTCACCAAGGCCCAGGCCGTCTGGCTCGACGGGACGACGCTGGCCTGGAACGGCAGCGACGCCGCCGCCTCCAGCGTGCTGCTCGCCTCCCGCGACGGTGCGATCACCGTCGAGGACGGGGCGCTGAGCGGCGACCGGCAGGTGCTGCGCCTGAACCGGACGCAGCTCACGGACGCCCAGAAGGCCGCGTTCCCGCACCTGAAGTCGTACGGCGCCTTCACCGTCGACCCGCGCGACCGCGACCGGATCCGCGAGGCCCTGGGGGGTCAGCTCGTCGCCGCCCAGTACGCCGCGAACGGTGCCGTCCTGACCGCCACCGGCGTCCAGCTCGCCGGGGTCCTCGACGCCCTGTACGCGCCGAAGGCGACCGGCGCCGACCTCGGCCCGGTCTTCCGGAACGGCCGTCCCACGCTCTCCCTGTGGGCGCCCACCGCCCAGTCGGTCGCCCTCGAACTCGACGGCAGGACCGTGCCCATGCGCCGCGACGACGCCTCCGGCGTCTGGTCGGCCACCGGCACGCGCGCGTGGACCGGAAAGCCGTACCGGTACGTGGTGAAGGTCTGGGCCCCGAGCGTCCAGCGGCTCGTCACCAACAAGGTCACCGACCCCTACTCCACCGCCCTGACCACCGACTCCACCCACAGCCTCGTCGTCGACCTCACGGACCCGAAGCTCGCCCCCAAGGGCTGGACCGGCCTGAAGAAGCCCGCGGCCGTGCCCCTGCGGGACGCCCAGATCCAGGAGCTCCACGTCCGCGACTTCTCGATCGCGGACACCACGGCCGTCCCGGCCCACCGGGGCACGTACCTCGCCTTCACCGACGCGGGCAGCAAGGGCTCGCGCCACCTTCGTGACCTGGCCGCCTCGGGGACCTCGTACGTCCACCTCCTCCCGGCCTTCGACATCGGCACGATCCCCGAGAAGAAGTCCGACCAGACCGCCCCCGCCTGCGACCTGAAGGTCTACGCCCCCGACTCCGAGGAGCAGCAGGCCTGCGTGGCCGCCGCGGCGGCCAAGGACGCGTACAACTGGGGCTACGACCCGCTGCACTACACCGTCCCCGAGGGCTCCTACGCCACCGACCCCGAAGGCACCCGCCGCACGGTCGAGTTCCGGCAGATGGTCCAGTCCCTCAACGGGGCCGGACTGCGCACGGTCATGGACGTCGTCTACAACCACACCGTGGCCAGCGGCCAGGCCGACAAGTCCGTCCTGGACAAGGTCGTGCCCGGCTACTACCAGCGCCTCCAGGCCGACGGCTCCGTCGCCACCTCCACCTGCTGCGCCAACACCGCGCCCGAGAACGCCATGATGGGCAAGCTCGTCGTGGACTCGGTCGTCACCTGGGCCAAGCAGTACAAGGTGGACGGCTTCCGCTTCGACCTCATGGGCCACCACCCGAAGGAGAACATCCTCGCCGTCCGCAAGGCCCTGGACGCGCTGACCGTGGCGAAGGACGGTGTCGACGGCAAGGCGATCGTCCTCTACGGCGAGGGCTGGAACTTCGGCGAGATCGCCGACGACGCCCGCTTCGTCCAGGCCACCCAGAAGAACATGGCCGGCACCGGGATCGCGACCTTCTCCGACCGGGCCCGTGACGCCGTGCGCGGCGGCGGCCCCTTCGACGAGGACCCGGGCGTCCAGGGCTTCGCCTCGGGCCTCTTCACGGACCCCAACTCCTCGACGGCCAACGGCACCCCGGAGCAGCAGAAGGCCCGTCTGCTCCACTACCAGGACCTGATCAAGGTCGGTCTCTCCGGCAACCTCGCCGACTACACCTTCACCGACACCTCGGGCCGTACGGTCAAGGGCAGCCAGGTCGACTACAACGGCTCCCCGGCAGGGTACGCGGCGGCCCCCGGCGACGCGCTCGCCTACGCCGACGCCCACGACAACGAGACCCTGTACGACGCGCTCGCCTTCAAGCTCCCGGCGACCACCTCGGCCGCCGACCGGGCGCGCATGCAGGTCCTCGCCATGGCGACGGCGACGCTCTCGCAGGGCCCCGCGCTCTCCCAGGCGGGCTCGGACCTGCTGCGTTCCAAGTCGCTCGACCGTAACTCGTACGACAGCGGTGACTGGTTCAACGCGATCCACTGGGACTGCCGGGACGGCAACGGCTTCGGCCGCGGCCTGCCGCCGGCGGCGGACAACAAGCCGAAGTGGGGGTACGGAAAGCCCCTGCTGACCGCCCCGTCACTGACGGTCGGCTGCGCCGAGATCGACGGAGCCTCGGCCGCCTACCGGGACCTGCAGAAGATCCGTACGACGGAACCCGCCTTCTCCCTGGCGACCGCCGGGCAGGTCCAGGACGCCCTGTCGTTCCCGCTCTCGGGCACGGACGAGACCCCGGGCGTGATCACCATGCGTCTGGGCGACCTCGTGGTGGTCTTCAACGCGACCCCGCAGCGGCAGCCCCAGCGGATCGCGGCCCTGTCCGGAAAGCCCTACGCCCTCCACCCGCTCCAGGCGGCGGGCGCGGACACCACGGCGAAGTCGGCGTCCTACGACCCGACGACGGGCACCTTCACGGTCCCGTCCCGCACAGTGGCCGTCTTCAAGGCCGGCTGAGCACATGGCTGGGTGGGCACTCCTCAGGGGTGTCCACCCAGCGGTGGGGACTCCTCAGGGGTGTCCACCCGGCGCCTAACGCGCGCCCTGCGCCGGCACCCTCGGTACCAGGGTCATGAGCCGGCCGACCAGCTCGCCGAACGGGCCGTCCGACGGCTCGTCGGCGAGCATGCGGATCAGGATGTCCGCCATGTCCGTGTCGTACGCCGCACTCACCGCCGCGAGGGCCGCGAAGTCGTGCACCAGCTGGAGTTCCAGCTCCGCACGCGGCACCCGACGCCCGTCGAGCCAGATCAGCGCCGTCGACTCCGCCAGCGACACCCAGGAGCGGACGACCAGTTCCAGGCGGGCCGAGGGGGTCTCCACCTCCAGGTGCGCCAGGATCTGCTCGTACGCCGCCTGCCGCACCTCGTCGATCATCGCGTTCGTCGTGGAGGAGCCCACCGCGGGGCCGCCCCGCATCAGCGCCGCGAAGCCCGGGCCGTGGTCGTCGACGAAGTCGAAGAACCGGCCCATCACCCGCAGCAGCCGCGCGCCGAGGGGCCCCTGCGGCGGCTCCAGGAAGCGGGCGGCCAGCTCGTCCGCCGCCCGCCGCAGCGCCGCCTCGTACAGACTCTGCTTGCCGGGGAAGTAGTGGTAGACCAGCGGCCGCGAGATCCCCGCGGCCGCGGCGATCTCGTCGATGGAGACCTCGTCGGGCGAGCGGTGACTGAACAGCTCGAGGGCCACCCCGATCAGCTGCTGCTTGCGCTCCTCGACGCCCATCCTGCGGCGCACTCCGGTCGTCATGCGAACAGCCTAACGGGCGTCCGATACGCTCCCTCGACATGAGCACATCCGGTTTGAGCCCGAAGCAGGCACGCCAACTACGGATAGCCGCCGCGTCCGTTCTGCTGGTCGCCATGGCCGTGGTCCTGGCGATCCGGCTCGCGAGCCGGACGTCCGTTCTGGTCGTCGGCGTGTACGGGCTCGCGATGATCCTCTGCGGCGTCGTGATCGAGCTCTCCCGCAACGGCCGTACCCGCCTGGGCACCTGGCTCCTGGTGGGCGGCCTCGCGGCCGCCCTCGCCTTCGACTGGCTGATCCTGCCCTGACCCGACCCCTACAGGTCCAGTACCAGGCGCTCCCCGGCGCACCGCGAGACGCAGATCAGCATCGAGCCCGGCCGCTCTCCGTCCGTGAGGAGCTCGTCCCGGTGGTCGACCTCGCCCTCCAGGACCCGCTGTTGGCAGGTGCCGCAGAAGCCCTGCTCGCAGGAGTACGCGACCCCGGGCACCGCGCCCCGGACGGCGGCGAGGACCGACTGGTCGGCGGCCACCGTCACCGTACGCCCGGAGCGGCGCAGTTCGACCTCGAACGGGCCGCCGCCCGCCGTACCGGCGGGGGAGAAGCGCTCCAGGTGCGCGGTCCGGCCCTCGGGCAGCGCGGCGGACACCGCGGCCATCAGGCCCTCGGGGCCGCAGCAGTAGACGACGGTCTCCTCGGGGAGCTCGGCGAGGAAGCCGAGGTCGGGGCGGCCGGACTCGTCCTCGGTCACCACCGACACCCTGCCGCCGGCGAGCTTCTCGATCTCCTCCACGTACGGCAGGGTCGCGCGGCTGCGCCCGCAGTACAGCAGCCGCCACTCCGCGCCCGCCGCCTCCGCCGCGCGCAGCATCGGAAGCACGGGCGTGATGCCGATGCCTCCCGCCACGAAGACGTACGCCGGGGCGTCGACGAGCGGGAAGCGGTTGCGCGGCCCGCGGATCTCGATCTCCGTGCCCACGTGGAGCTGCTCGTGCACCTCGCGCGAACCGCCCCGGCCGTTCTCGATGAGCCGGGTCGCCACGGTGTACGCGTCGGTCTCGGCCGGGTCGCCGCACAGCGAGTACTGGCGGACGAGCCCGGACGGCAGGATCAGGTCGATGTGGGCGCCCGGCTGCCAGGCGGGCAGGCCGGTGCCTTCGAGGCGGAGCCGGACCACGCCCTCGGCGGGCTCGGTGCGCTCGGCGACCAGGACCCTGCGGGTCACGGTCGCGAGCCGGCCGCGGCCCGAGGTCGGCTCGTCGAGGGCGGGCATCGGCCAGAGCGGGGCGGCGGTGATCCGGCGGCGCATGGCGCGCTTGGCGAGGACCGCGGCCCCGGCGATCAGGACGACGGTACGGAGACGGGGCATGGTCAGCGGCCTCCGTTGGCGCCGGGGGAGTTGGCCAGGTACGCGACGGCCTGGGCCGTGTTCCCCTCCTGGGACGGGTGGTAGGCCCGGCTGAGGTAGCGCGGGACGGCCCGCAGCAGGTCGGGCGTGGACGGCAGCACACCCTCCCGGCCCTTGCGGACCAACTGGCCCACCGAGGCACGGCCGTCGACGAGCGTCGGGTCGTTCTCCATGAAGAAGCGGGTGCCGCGCTGCCAGAGGAAGACCAGCGCGGTGAACGCGGTGGCCCAGGTGCGGGCGCGGCGCCGGTAGCCGCCGTCGAGGTGCATGAAAAGCTCGAAGGCGACCGAGCGGTGCTCGACCTCCTCCGCGCCGTGCCAGCGCAGCAGGTCCAGCATCGTCGGGTCCGCGCCCCGCCGGTCCAACTCCTCGGCGTTCAGCACCCAGTTGCCGAGGAAGGCCGTGTAGTGCTCGATGGCGGCGATCAGCGCCACCCGCTCCATCAGCCACCAGCGCCGCGCCCGGCCGGGCGGCAGGGTCCGGTCGCTGAGCAGCTTCTCGAAGAACCAGTCGACCTGCGCGGTGTACGGAGTGGGGTCCAGGCCCAGCTTCTTGAGGTGCGGCAGCACGTCGTCGTGGGCCTGGGAGTGGACGGCCTCCTGGCCGATGAAGCCGATGACGTCGCTACGCAGCCGGTCGTCGGTGATGAACGGGAGCACCTGCTTGTACACGTGCACGAACCAGCGTTCGCCGGCCGGGAGCAGCAGGTGCAGCACGTTGATGGTGTGGGTCGTGAACGGGTCGCCGGGAACCCAGTGGAGCGGGGTCTCCTCCCAGTCGAAGGAGACCTTGCGGGCCTTGAGTTCGATGTGCTCCGACGCCACCGGTGCAGGCTGCGTATTAGACATGCCGTCAATGTACTGAGGGGTAAGCAGTTGGCAACAGGGTCGTGCACGAGATTTCGACCCGCGCGTGATCCAGGCGAATCGCCCTAGCGCAGCGCCCCCACCCGCGTCCCGTTCCTCAGCGTGCCGTCGAGGTTCGCACGGGCGCCCGCCTTCGCCCGTACCGCCAGCAGCCGGCCCTCCGCCTCGCCCTTCACCCCGCCCGTGGTCCGCAGCGACACGAACTCCCCGCTGCCCGCGGCCAGGACGTACCAGTGCCCGCTCTTCGCCTGCCAGAGCACCCCCGCCAGGACCCGTGGGTCGCGCACCCCGCACGCCGGGGACTCCTCGGCCCGGGCCGCGACGGCCGCGGCCACCTTCGGCGCCTGGACCTGGAACTGGGCGAGGACCCGGCTCCCGTTGCCCCGCCAGGTCTCCGCCCGCGCGCACACCCAGGCCGCCCGGCCCCCGTCCTCGGGGAGCCGCTGCTCGGCGAACGGCCAGGCGTTCACCGACCGCACCCCGTGCGACCGGACCGCCGTGAGCCCGCAGGCAGCCCGTGCCCACATCTCCCGCGCCGCCCTGGCCGTCGCGTCCTTCCCCGTCACGTCCTTGGGCGCCGCGGGCGGCCCCGAGGTCAGCCGGGCGGGGGCCAGTTCGCCGAGATCGGCAAGGAGCCGCTCCCCGTTCGCGTCCCGCACCTGGAGCGTGTTCCACGCCGTGCACCCCTGGGCCTGCGCCGGGCTGAGCAGGGGCTCGGTCACCCCGTGCGCGTCACGGCCGAGCCGCCAGGGCTCCTTGGCCGGCGCCAGCAGGTCCCGTACGGCCGTCTCCTGCACCCAAGGCGCCGTCAGATAGCGGACGTTGGCCGTCGTGCGGGAGAGCACGAGCGCCGCCGAACCGACCAGGTCCGCGCCGTCGGTCCGCGCGAAGTCCAGGGCCGCCCCCGCGCTCCCCGCGCGCGGCTCCGCGTACCGGACCGCCCGCAGCCCGTCGTGCAGGAGCACGATCCGCGAGCCGTCCACCTCGCCCGCGTACAGCAGCTGGGGCGGGCCCATCGGGGGGCCCACCGGCGTCCCCGGGGTCGCCGATGACCGCACCGACGGGCCCGGCCTCGCCCACACCGCGAGGGCCCGGCGCAGCAGCCCCCGGTCGTCCGCCAGGGCGCCCCTGACCGGCCACACCGAGAAGTCCGTCCGCGCCGAGCTCTGCCAGTACCCGGCCGGGACGCGCCGCAGCTTCGCCGGGTCGAGCGCCGCCTCGGCCGCCGGATTGCGCGCGTACGAGGGCGCGGCGGCGCCGGGGCCCCAGCCGTCGCCGGGCAGCCCGAGCAGCGTCCCGCACACCAGGGCGGCCGCGAGCGCGGCGAGCGCGGCCCGGCCGTGCTGGCGGCGGCGCATCAGGTCCGGCGGCCGGGCCTGGAGCGAGCAGGGATCGAACTCGGGCGAGTCGAGGAGGGCGTACTGCGCGGGGAGCTCGTTCGCCTCCGCGAGCGCCGCCGCCGCGTCGGCCCGCGCCACCCCGGCCGCCCCGAGCACCCGCAGCACCTCCGGGTCGCCCTGCCGCTCCAGCCCCCGCAGCACGTACACCGCGCGGGCCGGTCCGGAGAGCGCGGAGAGCCTCTGGTCCAGGGCCAGTTCGTCGGCCCCGCCGGCCCGCGGGAACAGCCGCAGCCCCCACACCTGCGGCAGCAGCGGCGGGAACTGCGCCCGCCGGGGCAGCGCCCGGCGCAGCAGCGGCAGCCCCGCGATCAGCGCCTGCCGCAGCACCTCGCCCCGCACGTACGCGTACCCCGGGTCGACGGCGTCCTCGGCCCGGCGCGCTCCGGGGATCCCGGAACCGGACGTCCGGCGGCGCGGCAGCGAGCCCTGGACGAGCGCGTGCGCCGTCAGGACCCGCCGGTTGCGCCCGAGCGAGGGCGGCAGCACGAGGTACGCGATCCGGACGAGACGCTGGTAGTGCTCGACGAGCGCCGCCTCGGCCTGTTCGACATCGACCGGGTCGAGGGGGGCGCCGAGGGGGGAGGCGTCGAGTTCCTGGGTGCTCACATTCAGCAGAACGAGCGAATGGTGCGATGGTCACCTCGGACGGGTCCCTCGGACGGGTCCCCCGGACGGAGGACCCCTGGGGAGAACCCGGGCGCCTCAGACGTCGTACACCGTCAGCCGCTCGCGGATCACGTCCGTCACCTCGTCGGGGACGCCGAGCCCGTCCCGCACGTACGCCTCCATCGAGCCGTGCCGGACCGCCACCTCGTCGAGCGCCGCGTCCAGGTACTCCGGTACGACCCCGATCAGGGCGAGGGCCAGCTCCGGGTCGCCGCCCTGTGCCGTGAACCCCTCGATCATCGGCGCGAAGGCGTGCCGTACCGCCGGATTGACCGACAGGTACTCCGCCATGACCGTCTTCTCGTCCGCGCCGAGCAGTGTCAGCACGATCGTCGCCGCCCAGCCCGTGCGGTCCTTGCCGGCCGTGCAGTGGAAGAGCAGCGGCCCGCCGCGCGGATCGCCCAGCTCGGTGAGGAACGCCCGGTAGGCGAGGCGGGCGGAGTCGGTCGACACGAAGGCCCGGTACGTGCGGGTGAAGGCCTCGTGGGCCCGGCCCCCGCCGAGGGCCTGCTCGGCCAGCATCGGGTTGGTCAGGAGGGACTTCAGCTGGGCGGCGGGCGGCAGGCCGCTGGCGGCCAGATGGTCGGCGAGCACGTCCGCCAGGAGCAGCCGCCCGCCCGGCGGCAGGTGGTCGGGGCGGTCCGCGCGCTCGTGCGCGGTGCGGAAGTCGACGACGGTACGGATGCCGAGGGCGGCCACGGCGGGCTCGGTCGGGTCGAGCCGGTCGAGCTGCGCGGAGCGGAAGATCCGGCCCGAGCGCACGCTGCGGCCCCCGCCGAGGGGGAGGGTGCCCAGGTCACGGAGGTTGGCGACGGTGGCGGCGGGGATGGCGGGCATGGCGTCGACTCCTCCGGATCGGCCCCTCAGGGCGGTACGTACAGGGGCATAACCCACCAAACCGTAACCGATCGGATTCCGCTCACCCTGGCGCGACCGGGCGGGCAGGATGGGCGGATGCTGATGCGTACGCGACGAACGGCAGCGGTGGCCGCGGCCCTGCTCGCCCTGGCGGCCTGCGAGTCGGCGCCCGGGGACGCCCCCGCCGAAGCGAGCGGCACGCTCGAACAGATAGCGGAACGCGCCGTCTGCACCCCGGAGGTCCAGACGGACGCGACGGAGCTGCGCCAGGCGAAGTGCGCGACGGACGACGGCACGTACGTCCTGACCACCTTCGCGACCGACCGAGGCCAGCGCGAGTGGCTCAACCAGGCCAAGGACTACGGCGGTTCCTACCTCGTCGGCCGCAAGTGGGCGGTCTCGGGCGAGGCGGGGACGGTGGAGCGGGTACGCGAACGGCTCGGCGGTCGCATCGAGACCACCGAGCCGCACGGGACGCATTCCTCAGGTGCGGACGCGGGTACGGGACACCACTAGACCTTTCGTCGTCCGGATCCCGCTCCTCGTCAGCACTGTCCCTTCCGCACCGAGCTGATGAAGCTGTGCAGTTCGCCCAGACTCCCCGCCGTGTTCGCCTCCCAGGCGCCGTGGAGCTGCGCCTTGCTGTAGTTGTAGTCGCCGTAGGTGCACCAGACGCTGTCGGTGTGGTTGGCGTACGACGCGCCCAGGTCGTCGAAGCCCTGCTGGGCGAGGTTGGGGCTGCCCAGGCGGAACGACGCGATCGCGCCGTTGCCGTCGTACTCGCTGAAGAGACAGAAGTGTCCGCTCGGGCACCGGTCGTATCCGCTGGGTGCCGCGGCCGCGGAGCCGGTCGCGAAGACCAGCGCGGCGGCGAACACGGGCGGGGCGAGGAGTCCGAGGATGTTGCGTTTCACGGGCAGCTCCGAAGAAGAGTGGGTTCACGGAGTCGTATGCCCCGGGGCTCGGCTGCCCGAGCTCCCCCACATGGCCCTACCGGAGTCCTTGATCGTCTCTCCGTACGCCCCCGCGCACGCGCCGGTGATCTTCGGGCGCCGGGCGGGGCCCGGGCCGGATCCGGGCGTCCCCGGACCCGGCTCGCGCGACGGGTCCTAGGAGCACCGGCGGCCGGTGTTGACGCAGTCCACCACCCTTCGCATCAGCCGCTGGTCGAAGACGTTGATGAAGTCGCCGTGGTCGGTGATCGGCTTGTGGAGCTGTTCGGGGAACGAGTCGACCGCGAAGCCGGGGCCGGGAGGCACGTCGTAGACGATCCTCTGGACGAGCTGCGGGATGGCGCGGAAGCCCTTGCCGCACCGTCCGCTCCTCGGGTCGGCGAAGGCCACGTGGGTGCGGTGGTTGGCGCTGTCGGTGTTCCGGCCGTCCCAGCAGCTCTGGAAGCGGAACGTCCGGACCACCTTGCTGCCCTGCGGGCAGATCGGGTACTTGTCCTTGAGCTGGCGGTTCTCGAACCCGGTGCACGACCAGGAGGCGTTGGCGTTCGCGTCGCCGTTGGTGAAGGCCTTGGCGTCGCCGGTGATGATCCGCAGGAAGCGGGGCATCGCCGTGACCTTGGAGATGGGGCTGCCGACGAAGTTCAGGGTGACCTGCGCGGGTGTCTGGATCTCACCCACGTTCTGGTCCTTGCCGCCACCGTCCGCGTTGGCATCGTTCTCGGCCTTGCCGTTCTGGAGCCGCAGCACGGGCCAGTAGTACGTGGACCGGTCGCCCTGGTTGCGGCAGGTGGTCCGGCCCCTGGCGAGGTCCTGGTCGCTCGCGAAGGCGTCGTTGGCCTGGTTGCCGACGTAGTCGTGCATGTGGTGGGCGCCGTTGCTCACGCCCGGCGCGACGATGACGTTGTCCGGGTTGAACTTGCCGTTCTGGTTCCGGCCGCAGTCGGTGACGAACGAGCCGCGCGAGCCGCCCCGGCGCTGCTGGGGGAGGTTCACATTGGGGCGTACGGAGCGGATGTCGACGAAGTCGGAGGCCTCGGGCCCGTTCCCCGACTGCCCCTGCTCGTCGCCGCCGCGACCGCCGCCGCTGGGCTCGTCGTCGGCGCGCAGGGTGCACGGCGCGAGCCCGTCGAGCGGCTCGTCCACGGACTGCCCGATCCGCTGCAGGACGGGGAGCCGCTCGTCCTTCAGCGGGGCCAGGATCTGCTGCTCGGCGAAGTCCGGGTCGCTCTCGACCCGTTCCCTGTCGTCGGCGAGCCGCTGGTAGGCGGCCGTGATCTGGCTGTCGAGGGCCGCGAGTTCCCGGTCCACGGAGTCCCGAGCCTCCTCCGGTACGTCGGTCAGCTCCTCGGCCGCGTCGGGACAGTCGATCGTCGAGACCGCGTTCCGCGCGTCGGACGGCGGCGGATCGCCCCGGCCCTCGCCGGCGGAGGCGTAGACATTGACGGCGACCAGGCCGCCCGCGCCCAGAATCAGGGCGACGGAGACGGCCACAACTCGTTTCGCGCGTGTCGAACGTTTTCGTGTGCGTCGCATGGGACTCCATACGCACGCCACGCCCCACGCGTTCAGCCCGATCGATAGCTATGTTCGTTCGACGCATCGACCGGGAGGTTGACCAGGGAGGCGGTCTCCCGCTCGCGGCGACGGGATGTCACCATGGCCGAATCATGACGGAGTCCCGGTCGCCGATACGCGCCCTGCGAGCCGCGCTTTTCGCGGCGGTCTGCGTGGTATTGGCCGCTGTGGGGCATTCGTCCATGTCTGCGCACGAGATCCCGGCGGGTTCGCTGTACGCGGCGTTCGCCGTCACGGGTGGCATCGCGTGGCTGGCGGGTGGCCGGCGGCGCGGCCCGGTGGCGATCGCGGGCGGCCTCGCGGCCGTCCAGACGGCGCTGCACCTGATCTTCTCGGCCGGCCAGGGACACGGCGGCGGCACGTCCCGCCACACGGCGACGGACCACTCCGCCACCATGACGGACGCCGCCATCACGGACCCGGCCATGGCGCACATGGCGGCCACGGACCCGACCACGGCGCACGCGGCCCTGGACCCGGCGGCGGGCCATGCGATGGATTCGGCCATGGCGATGACGATGGGCGCCGGCGGGAGCCACTCCTCCCTCGGCATGCTCGCCGCCCACCTCCTCGCCGCCGTCGTCTGCGGCCTCTGGCTGGCCAGGGGCGAGGCCGCGCTCTTCGCGCTCGCCCGGACCGTCGCCGCGCTCGCCTTCACCCCGCTGCGCCTGCTGCTTGCCGTCGTCCGTGTACCCGAGCCGCCCCGGTCCGTACGCCCCCGCCCGCGCACCCGGCGCCGTCCGCACGACGTCGTCCTCGCGCACAGCCTCTCCCGGCGCGGCCCGCCCCGGCTGTCCGTACCCCGCGCCACCGCCCTCGGAGCACACGTCTGACCCGGGGGCGATTCCCCCTGTCGACACCGACTCCTAGGACAGTCATGACCATCGACGACCTCGCGCGCCCGGAATCCGCCGAAGCGCCACCCGAGAGAACCGCCACCCGCCCCGGGACCTGGAGCGCGCTGCGCCCCCTCGTCCTGCGCCTGCACTTCTACGCCGGCGTCCTCATCGCCCCCTTCCTGCTCGCCGCCGCCGCAAGCGGCCTGCTGTACGCGCTCTCCTTCCAGGCGGAGAAGATCGTCTACGCGCACGAGCTGGAGGTCCCCGTCGGGAAGGAGGTCCTGCCGCTCTCGCAGCAGGTCCACGCCGCCACCAAGGTGAACCCCAACGGCACCGTCACCGCCGTCTGGCCCTCCGCCGAGGACGGCGCCACCACCCGCGTCCTCATGGCCGACCCCGACGTCGAGGAGGGCAAGTCCCTCGCCGTCTTCGTCGACCCGTACACCGCCGAGATCCGGGGCCAGCTCCCCAGCTACGGCAGCTCCGGCGCGCTCCCGCTGCGCACCTGGATCGACGAGCTCCACCGCGATCTGCACCTGGGCGACCTCGGCCGCAACTACAGCGAGCTGGCCGCCAGCTGGCTCTGGGTGATAGCCCTCGGCGGCCTGGCGCTCTGGATCGGCCGGCGCCGCAAGAACCGACGTGACCTCTTCGTACCGGAGCGCGGCCCCAAGTCCCGCCGCCGTACGCTCTCCTGGCACGGCACGGTCGGCCTGTGGGCGGTCGCCGGACTCGTGGTGCTCTCCGCGACCGGTCTGACCTGGTCGCGGTACGCGGGCGAGAACATCGGCGCGGTCCAGGACCAGCTGGGCGGCGCGACCCCGTCCGTCTCCGCGACCCTCGCCGGGGCGGGCGGCGGCTCCTCGGAGCACGAGGGTCACGACATGGGCGGCCACACGGCCGCCCCCAAGGGCCCGGACGTCGGCATCGACAAGGTGCTCGAGGCGGCCCGCGCGAAGGGCATCGAGGGCAAGCTGTCCGTCGTCCTGCCCTCCGAGGGCAAGGGCTACGTCGTCAAGGAGACCGACGCCCAGTTCCCCGTGCACCTCGACTCGGTGGCCGTGAACCCGGCCGACGGCGCGGTCATGGACGAGCTGCGGTTCACCGACTACCCGGTGCTCGCCCAGCTCACCCGCTTCGGCATCGACCTGCACATGGGCGTGACCTTCGGCCTGGTCAACCAGCTCGCGCTGGCCGCTCTCGCCCTCGCGCTCATCCTGCTGATCGTCTGGGGCTACCGGATGTGGTGGCTCCGCCGCCCCGGCCGCCCGGTCGCGCGCGGGGCGTGGCGGAAGGTTCCGCCGACCATGCTGCTTCCGCTGCTCGCGGTGACGGCCCTGGTGGGCTGGTTCGTCCCGATGCTCGGGCTCAGCCTGGTGGCGTTCCTGGTCGTGGACCTCGCCCTCGCCCTGGTGGCCAGGGTGAAGGCGAGGTCCCAGGCGTCGCAGGACTCCGAGGAGTCCCCGGCGGCCTGATCAGGGCGCGTACTTGTAGCCGACCCGCCGCACGGTCTGGATCGTGTGGCGGTGCTCGGCGCCCAGCTTGCGGCGCAGCCGCGCCACATGGACGTCGACGGTCCGCCCGTCGCCCACGTGCCCGTACCCCCACACCGTCGTGACGAGCTGGTCGCGGGTGTGGACCCGGTGCGGGTGGGCGACGAGGTGGGCGAGCAGCTCGAACTCCAGGTACGTGAGGTCCATCTGGGCCCCGTCGACATGGGCGACGCGCCGGGCGGAGTCGATCGTCACGGGCCCCTGCTCGTCCTCCGGGACGACGGGGGCCACCGGGGCCGCGGCCGCCGGCTGCCCGCCGGCCGGCAGCAGCACGAGATACCCGACCATCGGGGGCCGCCCGGGCAGCGTCGGCAGCGCGTGCGGCGGCGCGGGCAGCAGGGTGGCACCGGGCGGCAGGAACTCCGCTACCTGGGAGAGGTCGACGACCTCGTTGGGATCGACGGCCCGCAGTCGGTGCCGGCCGGGGCGGAGCGGCGTGAGGGGAGCGGTCTGGGCGGTCTGGGTGTGGGCCATGGCAAGCTCAGCTCTTTCGCGCGAGACGGAGAGAAGACGAAGACGTACGACGTCGTTTCGCGCGTCGGCCGAAGGCCGGGACCGGTTCACACACCGGTCGGGGCGTTAGAGGGCCGACGCGTTCCTCACGCGCCGACAGCACCGGTCGAAGTCGTGGTGCTGACGGGAAGGCCAGAACGGCTCGAGGTCGAAGCGACCTGTCGCGGTGTCGTTCTGGGTGATGGCCATATCCCTACTCTACTACTCGGGAATACCCGCGACGACCCCCTTACCGGCCGCAACGCCGAAAGGGCGCCCCACCGTTCGACGGTGGGGCGCCCCTTCGGGACAGCGGGTGCGGATCAGACCTGGCCGGCCTTCTCCAGGGCCTCGCAGCAGGTGTCGACCAGCAGGCGGGTCACCGTGTACGGGTCCACGTTCGCGTTCGGGCGACGGTCCTCGATGTAGCCCTTCTGGTCCTGCTCGACCTGCCACGGGATACGGACCGAGGCGCCGCGGTCGGAGACACCGTAGGAGTACTCGTCCCACGGGGCGGTCTCGTGCAGGCCCGTCAGGCGGTCGTCGATGCCGGCGCCGTAGTTCTTGACGTGGTCGAGCGGCTTCGAGCCCTCGCCCAGCGACTTGGCCGCGGTGATGATCGCGTCGTAGCCCTCGCGCATCGCCTTCGTGGAGAAGTTGGTGTGCGCGCCCGCGCCGTTCCAGTCGCCCTTCACCGGCTTCGGGTCGAGCGTCGCCGAGACCTTGAAGTCCTCGGCCGTGCGGTAGAGCAGCCAGCGCGCCACCCACAGCTGGTCCGCGACCTCCAGCGGCGCCAGCGGGCCGACCTGGAACTCCCACTGGCCCGGCATGACCTCGGCGTTGATGCCGGAGATGCCCAGACCCGCCTTCAGGCAGTTCTCCAGGTGCGCCTCGACGATGTCACGGCCGAAGATCTCGTCGGCGCCGACACCGCAGTAGTAGCCGCCCTGCGGGGCCGGGAAGCCGCCGACCGGGAAGCCGAGCGGGCGCTCGCCGTCGAAGAAGGTGTACTCCTGCTCGATGCCGAAGATCGGCTCCTGCGCGGCGTACTTCGCGTAGACCTCGGCCAGCGCGGAACGCGTGTTGGAGTCGTGCGGCGTCATGTCCGTGTTCAGGACCTCGCACATCACCAGCACGTCGGCGCCGCCGCGGATCGGGTCGGGGCAGACGAAGACCGGCTTCAGGACGCGGTCCGAGGCGTGGCCCTTGGCCTGGTTCGTGCTGGAACCGTCGAAGCCCCAGATGGGCAGCTCCTCCAGGGAGGCGCCCGAGCCCGGCATGATCTTCGTCTTCGAACGAAGCTTGGCGGTCGGCTCGGTGCCGTCGATCCAGATGTACTCAGCCTTGAAGGTCACGGGCCTCATCCTTTGGCGTGCTGCTGCTGCGGGGAGCGTGCTGCGGCTCGCGACGCTGCGAGAGCTGCGGTGGTGTGTGTCTGTCTGTCTGCGCGCAGCTTGGCAACACGGGATTTCCCGGTCGTTGCCCGAATGTGAACCCCGTGTTACTCAGCTTTCCTGTGTTTCACGGACCCGTCGTGCGGTGGCGTGGACGTCGAGCAGCGACGCGAATCCGGCGTTCTCGACCCGCCGCACGAGCTCGGCGTACGACGTTCCCAGCGCCTCGGCCGTCCGGCCCAGGTGCCAGTCGCACTCCGCGAGCCGGCGCAGGAGATGACCGCGCCGGATCTGGTTCTCGGACAGCCGGAAGGTCTTCAGGTACACCGTCCGGCCCTTGTGGTCGGCGATCAGCTCGCCGATGTGCTGCTCCTGACCGCCCCGCAGGAACGGCGGAAGGAACCGGTACAGATCGTACGAATCCATCCGGTACACGCGCTCGTAGGCGTACGAGGTCTCCAGCAGGTCGCGCGCCATGAGCCCGTCGTGCGCCTCCGCCCACGCACGCTCCTGCGCCCGGGCCGCAGCCCGCAGATCGGCGAGCGTACGGACGGAGCCCGCCCCGTCCCGGATGCGGGCCGTGAACTCCGGCACCTCGGCGCCGTAGAACGCGTACTGGTGGATCAGCTCCCCGTACAGGTCCTCGATCAGCGTCGGGTGGAGCGCGCGGTAGTCCTGCGGGTGGGGCACGACGAACGCGGCGGCCAGGGAGTCGGCCACGTACAGCATGAGTCCGCACTGCCCCGGGTGGATCTCGAAGACCCGCAGCGCCTCCGCGAGCCCCGGCACGCTCCACCCCGCGTACGCCGCCTCGGCCCGCGCCGAAAGCCCCTGGCGGACCGCCTGCTGGGACCACTCGTCCCAGACGACGGAAGGCCCGCCGAAGTGGAGCGCCAGATACCCCTCCAGGGCGAGGTGCAGAGGCAGAAAGCGCAGCCGCTTCTCCGCCCGCCCGTCCTTGCGACGGCGCTTGGCGAGCCGGTGGTGAGGGGTGCGGCGCACGGGAACGGCGGGCGGCGCGTCGGCCCCGAGCCGGGTGCCGTACGCGGCCGCCTCGCGCTCCTCCCCGGACCAGTCCGCGACGAAGCCGTGCGGGATGTACGAGGTGTAGGTCGTACGGTCCCCGAGGTCGACGGAGTCTCCGTACGCCTGGGGTCCGTACGCCTGCCGGTGGAGCCGCAGCCCCTCCACCGGCTCGGCCCGCACCAGCGGTACGAGTCGTACCCCGCCCCACACCTGCGCGGGCCGGACCTCCAGACCGGTCAGATCGATCCGGGTCACCGTCGCGCCTCCTTCAGGAACAGCTCCACCCGCCGGTCCAGATAGGCCAGCAGCTCCGCGAGCCCCGTCCGCCCCTCCGCGAACTGGGCGACCTCCACGAGCGCCGCCAGGTCCTCCGCGTCCCGGATCCCGGCCGTCGGCACGCTCGGCGCGAGCCGGCGCACGTCGAACCCGTCCGCGTCGTATACGGGGTTCACATGAATGGCGCTCGTCCGGCGCTCCGGATCGAGCCGGGTCCGCCAGACCCGCAGCACCTCGCCCGCGAGGCCCGGCGGGGCGTTGTCCCAGCCGTCCGAGACGATCACCAGACGGTCGGGGGCGCGGCCCTCGGGGCTCTCCAGGGCGTCGAGGATCCGCGTCCCGAGCGGGGTCGGCCCCCAGGGGCGTACGAGCAGCGGATCGGTGGTGCCCGAGGTCCAGTGCGCGGTGTACGCCCCCGGCGCGGCGAGCGCGTCGAGGAGGAAGTGGCAGCCCAGGGCCACGGCCAGCGGCCGGCGCCGCTTCACGGCCGAACCGGAGGCGGAGTAACTGTCGTCGAGCACCGCGGCGACCCGCCCCCACGTCCCGGCGTACGGCCCCGCGACCCGGTGGGCGGCAGCCCGCAGCGCACCCGTCAGCTCCTCGCGCCGCGCGACCCTCTCCCCGAAGGGGAGGGAGAGGACGTAGAGCGCGAGCCGGGTCAGCGGCATCACGGTCAGGTCGCGGGCGCGCTCCGTGCGCAGCCGCTCCAGGCGGGTCATCCGGGGCGCGATCCGCTCCAGGAACACCTCGCGCGGGACGCCGTGCCGGGCCGCGAACCCCTCGGCGACGGTGAACGGCAGCTCGTACAGCGCCCCCTGCTCGTAGTGGGCGCGCCGGAACGCGTCCAGGTACGGGTGCTCGTAACGGACCCGGCGACCGGGCCGGAAGAGGAAGTCGCCGCACTCGGCTTCGGGGAGGGGAAGGTGGGTGTGGCGGGCGGTGGCCTTCAGCCCGGCCCGGTACTTGACGGCGTCGTGACCGAGGTCGGCGCGGCCGGCCAGCCAGTCGCGGACGATCGCGCGCGTGCGGCGGTTGTTGACCTTGGCGGCGCGCAGGGCGCGGAAGAGCCGGTAGACCCGCTGCGGGGGCAGCGCGGCGAGCCGGGCGGCGATCAGCCGCCCCTCGGCCCGCTTCTCGTCCGCCCCACCGGTCTCGTCGGCGGTGCGCAGCAACTGCTCCACGATCGTGGCCGCGTTGTGGTCGTTGATGTCGAGCGCGAGCGCGGCGGCGTACACGGGCCGGTAGTTGACGCGGACGTACTCGTGCAGGAAGGCGAGCGAGAGCCGCTGCTCCCCGGCGGACGACCGGAACTCCCGCTGGCCGGTGGAGGTGACGGCGGCGTTGACGAAGAGCAGGACGTCCTCGGCGGCGATGAGGTCGGCGTACGTCTCCGTCATGAGGTCCTCGCAGGGGTGGGGTCGCCGGCCGGGGAATGGGGGAGCGAACAGCGAAAACGTTGCTTCAAAGGCAGGTCCCGGAAGTCGCACCGGAGTCCCGCGGCCGGCGGAGGCAACGTAACACCGAGGCGGGGCGGGAACGCCACCGGATTTCCGCCGGGGGACGTTGTCGGAGGGACACGGCAGACTGGCCCCATGAAGATGCGCATCGGACTCCTCGGCACGGGCCCCTGGGCCGCACGGACGCACGCGCCGGCGCTGGCCGCGCACCCCGGTGTCGAGTTCGCCGGGGTCTGGGGCCGGAGGCCCGAGGCCGCGGCCGAACTGGCGGCCGCCTTCGCCACGACGGCGTACGACGACGAGGAGGACCTCTTCGAGTCCTGCGACGCGATCGCCTTCGCGCTGCCCCCGGACGTCCAGTCCCCGCTCGCGCTCCGGGCGGCGGCGATGGGCCGCCATCTGCTCCTGGACAAGCCGGTGGCGACGACGGTCGAGACGGCGCGCCAGGTCGCCGATGTCGCGGACCAGGGCAGGGCCGCCTCGGTCGTCTTCTGCACGCTCCGCTTCGCGGAGCCGACGGCCCGCTGGATCGACGAACAGGCGGCGGCGGGCGGCTGGTTCCTGGGCGAGGCGCACTGGCTGGGCTCACTCTTCGCGCCGGGCTCCGCGAGCGCGTACGCGGCCTCGCCGTGGCGGCGCGAGAAGGGCGGCCTGTGGGACGTGGGCCCGCACGTCCTCTCGGCGTACCTCCCGATCCTCGGCGACGTCACCGAAGTGACCGCCGCCCGGGGCCCGGCGGACACCCACCACCTGGTCCTGCGCCACACCTCGGGCGCGAGCAGCACGGCGACCCTCACCCTCTCCGCACCCCCGGAGGCGGCGGAGGCCGCGATGACGCTGTACGGGGAGCGGGGCCGGGTGGAACTCCCGCGCTGGGACGGCGCGGTGGACGCGTACGGCCGGGCGATCGACGCCCTGATCGAGGCGGCCCGGACGGAGAAGCCCCACCCCTGCGACGCCCACTTCGGCGCCCGGCTCACGGAGATCCTGGCGCAGGCGGAGGCCCAGGTGACGGGCTCGTCGGCCTAGGGCGAGCAGGCCCACGTCCCCTACCTCACGCCGGCTCCTCCGGGGCCATGAGCTCCCGTACGCCCGTAAGGAACCGCCGTACGGCATCCACCTCGCCCGCGTCGAACTCCCGGAGCAGGGCCACCGTTCCGTCGATCAGCGGGCCGAAGGAGGCCCGGCCGAGCTCTTTGGCGCTCTCCTCGACGCGGAGCAGCACGCGGCGGCGGTCGCGGCTGTCCCGGACGCGGGCGAGGTGGCCGAGCCGTTCGAGACGGTCGATGACGGCCGTCGTCCCGGCGGAGTTGAGGCCGAGCTGCGCGCCGAGCCATCCGGCGGTCGCGTCCGTCCCCGCGCGCTCGGCGTCGAGCAGACAGATCAGGGCGCGGAGGTCCGTGGCGTGCATGCCGTTGCTTGCGGCGAACTCGCCCTGGCGCAAGCCGTATTCGACCGTGACCGCGCGCAGCAGATGGAAGATGCGCAGCTCCGGTGAGTCTGTCATGCGCCGCCCCTTCGCCGTATTATCTCGCTCAGCGAGATTATCGCCGAGCGAGAGGTCTGCGCCATGCCCAAGGCCACCGTCCCCCTTGCCTTCCTCGCCGCCTACGACGCCGAGCTCGCCCGGTGGCCCGCCGGTACGACCACCTCCGAGCGGGTGACGGCGTACGGCACGACGCATCTCCTCAGCCATGGCCCCGCGGGCGCCCCGCCCGTCCTGCTCCTGCCGGGCGGCGGCGCCACCGCCACCGGCTGGCACGCCATGGCCGCCGCGCTCGGCCGGACCCACCGGGTCCACGCGGTCGACCTGATCGGAGAACCGGGCTGTAGCGTCCCGGCGGCCGGCAGGCCCCTCCGTACCGTCGACGACCTGACGGCCTGGCTGGGCGCGCTGCTCGACGGCCTCGGCCTCGACTCCGCCGCCTTCGTCGGCCACTCCTACGGCGCCTGGATCGCCCTCCACCACGCCCTGCGGGCCCCCGGGCGCGTCGACCGGCTGGTCCTCCTCGACCCGACGAACTGCTTCACCGGCTTCAGCCCGCGCTACCTGCTCCGCGCCCTGCCCATGCTGCTGCGTCCCACTCCCTCCCGGACCGACGCGTTCCTGCGGTGGGAGACGGGCGGCGGCGCCGAACTCGACCCTGGAGGGCGGCGGTTGCTGACGCTGGCGGCCGACTTCCCGAGCACCCGCCCGGTCACGGGCCCCCGCCCGGCGCTCGCCGCCCTTGCCACCCTGAAGCCGCCGACGCTCCTGCTCCTCGCGGAGCGGAGCCGGGCCCACGCCGTGGCCGACGTGGCGGCCCGGGCGCGGGCCACCGCCCCGCACGTGGAGACGGCGACGCTGGCGGGGGCCACGCACCACACGCTGCCGGCGGGCGCGCCGAGGGGGACGTACGAGCGCGTGGCGCGCTTCCTGACGACCGCGTGACCCGTCAGCGGGACAGCGCGTCCCGCACCGCCTCATCGCTCCGCCCCACCACGGCCGTACCGTCGTCGGCGGTGATGATCGGCCGCTGGATGAGCTTGGGGTGGGCGGACAGGGCCTCGATCCACCGCTCACGGCTCGCCTCGTCGCGCGCCCAGTCCTTCACGCCGAGCTCCTTCGCGACCGCCTCCTGGGTCCGCGTGATGTCCCACGGTTCGAGCCCGAGCCGCTCCAGGACGTCCTTGATCTCGGCCGGGCTCGGTACGTCCTCCAGGTAGCGCCGGACGGTGTACTCGGCGCCCTCCTCGTCGAGCAGATGCAGCGCGCCACGGCACTTCGAACAGGCGGGATTGATCCAGATCTCCATGGCCCCAACGGTACCCGGCGCGCGCCCGTCCAGTACCCCTCAAACCCGGTCTGAACAGGGGCGATTGTCAGTGGGGGCGCCTAAAATAGGGGGTGAAGGTGAGGGTCCCGGGGAGGGCCCGCACCCCGCATTCGCCAGGAGGTCGCCCATGGCACTCGCCGTGATCCGGACACCGTCCCTCGAACCCTGGAAGCCCCTCCAGAAGCAGCCGCTCCCCGCGGGCCGCCCCCGCGAGTGGTACGTGAGCCACAACCGCCGCCTGAAGGCCATGCGCCTCGCGATCGTCCTGCTCGACGCGGGCGTTCACGACCCGGCGCGGGCGAGCAACGACAAGATACGCACGACGGCGGAACTCATCGGCATCCACCCGCCCTCGGACACCACGTGCCGCATGGTCCGCGCCCTGATCCGCTACGGCCGCTGACCGGAGAGGAACACCGGAGGCCCCGGAGCGCAGCCACGCGCTCCGGGGCCTCGCCACGTCACTCGCAGCCGACGCCGTCCCCGTCACGGTCGAGGTGACGTCCGTAGCCGGGCTCCCCGACGTGAATCGGATCGGCACCGGCGGCTCGCACGGCGGCGCAGTTCTGGTAGTACACGTTGTCCGGCTCGTCCCGCGTGGGCTCCGGAGCGGGGGTCGTGCGCACGGGCTGAGGCTTGGGCTTCGGGGACACCGTCGGCTTGGGTGTCGCCTTCGGCGACTGCGTGGGACGCAGTACGGTCCCGGTGGTGGCGGGACACGTCGTACCGGGCGCCACCAGATCGACATTCGGATCTGCAGTCGCCGGCACGAGCCGGGCCCCCGCAGCCGGCCCCTGGAAGCAGACGATCCAGGTCGCGTGGTCCGCTGGCAGGCTGACATCGGTGTACGCACTGCCCGCCCGCAACTCCCCGTCGATCAGCGCCTCCACGGCGGCCTCGGCGTCCGAGAACGCCTTGCCGACGACGTTCGGCATCACGACATCGGCGCTGGGCGAGGGAGTGGGCGACGGGCTGACGGCCGTCGGCGGGGGCGTCGGGCTCGCCGAAGCCACCGTCTTCGCCTTGGCGTCGTCGTCCTTCTTCTCCGCCGGCGGGTCGCCGAAGAACGGCAGCAGGAACCAGATCCCCGAGAGCGCGGTGGCCAGGATCTTCTTCGGGCCGCTCCACGGACTCAGCCAGGCCAGCGCGATCCCCGCGGGCGGCAGCACGACCAACGCCGCGATGACCAGCGCCGGATGCTGCCACCACCGCCGCCGCACCGGCGGCGGCACCTGGGTCCCGTAAGGGTTCGGGTACGGCTGAGCAGGCTGATTCGGGTACACGGCGGCGCTCCTCGCAGCAGGGCCACTCCGAGGAGCGGCAGCAAAATGCGAGGGAATCGTAAACACCAAGTGAAGATCGCCGCACAGGTGTTGCACAAATTGAGACACGCGGCCGCGCACAACGCGGAGGCCCCGCCACTCTCCGGGGAGAGCGACGGGGCCTCGTGCAGCGGTGTGCCGCGTCCGGCTTAGAGGTCGAAGTACAGCTCGAACTCGTGCGGGTGCGGGCGGAGCTGGATCGGGGCGATTTCGTTCGTGCGCTTGTAGTCGATCCAGGTCTCGATCAGGTCGGAGGTGAAGACACCGCCGGCCTGCAGGTACTCGTTGTCCGCCTCCAGGGCGTCGAGGACCGCCGGGAGCGAGGTCGGGACCTGCTGGACGTTCGCGTGCTCCTCGGGAGCCAGCTCGTACAGGTCCTTGTCGATCGGCTCCGCCGGCTCGATCTTGTTCTTCACGCCGTCGAGGCCCGCGAGGAGCAGCGCCGAGAAGGCGAGGTACGGGTTCGAGGACGGGTCCGGCGCGCGGAACTCGACGCGCTTGGCCTTCGGGTTCGAGCCCGTGATCGGGATACGCATGGCGGCGGAGCGGTTGCGCTGCGAGTACACCATGTTGACCGGGGCCTCGAAGCCGGGCACCAGGCGGTGGTACGAGTTCACCGTCGGGTTGGTGAAGGCGAGCAGCGACGGGGCGTGCTTGAGGATGCCGCCGATGTAGTAGCGGGCGGTGTCCGAGAGGCCCGCGTAGCCCGTCTCGTCGTAGAACAGCGGGTCGCCGTTGGCCCAGAGCGACTGGTGGACGTGCATGCCCGAGCCGTTGTCGCCGAAGATCGGCTTCGGCATGAAGGTCGCGGTCTTGCCGTTGCGCCAGGCGACGTTCTTCACGATGTACTTGAAGAGCATCAGGTCGTCGGCCGCGGCGAGCAGCGTGTTGAACTTGTAGTTGATCTCCGCCTGGCCGGCCGTGCCGACCTCGTGGTGCTGGCGCTCGACCTGGAGGCCGACGTTCTCCAGCTCCAGGGAGATCTCCGCGCGCAGGTCGGCGAAGTGGTCGACCGGCGGGGCCGGGAAGTAGCCGCCCTTGTAGCGGACCTTGTAGCCGCGGTTGTCCTCGACCGCACCGGTGTTCCAGGCGCCGGCCTCGGAGTCGATGTGGTAGAAGCCCTCGTTGGCCGTGGTGTTGAAGCGCACGGAGTCGAAGACGTAGAACTCGGCCTCGGGGCCGAAGTACGCGGTGTCGGCGATGCCGGTGGAGGCGAGGTACGCCTCGGCCTTCTTCGCGATGTTGCGCGGGTCACGGCTGTACTGCTCGCCCGTGATCGGGTCGTGGATGAAGAAGTTGATGTTCAGCGTCTTGTCGCGGCGGAACGGGTCCAGGCGGGCCGTCGACAGGTCGGCGCGCAGCGCCATGTCGGACTCGTGGATGGCCTGGAAGCCGCGGATCGACGAGCCGTCGAAGGCCAGCTCGTCGGACGGGTCGAACGCCGTCGCCGGGATCGTGAAGTGCTGCATCACTCCCGGAAGGTCACAGAAACGGACGTCGACCATCTTGACGTCATTGTCCTTGATGAACTTCTTGGCCTCGTCGGCGTTCTGGAACATCCAACTCCTCCTACTCCCGGCCCGGGGAGGGGCGGGGTTGCAAGCTCGTTTTGTGCGGCCAGTGCGGTGGCACACGCTGGACCCGACCATAGGCAGGGGGGATTTCTCAAGCGTGACCCATTTGTTTCGCCCAAGTTAACCGGCCCGGGTGTCGCTCCGCCCCTCGGCGCTCCTCGGCCACCCGGGCCGAAGTGATCAAAAACGGGCACAGTACCGTGGACGCGTGGACAACAGGGAAGCACTCGGATCATGGCTGTCCGGCCCCCGCGCGGCGGCCGAGAACGCAGGCGTCGACTTCGGTTACCGCGGTCAGCAGCTCGGGCTCCCCGAGGAGGGGCCCGGTTCGATCGCCCGCCCCGGCCGCCGGATCGGCGCCCTCGCCGTCGACTGGGCCCTCTGCATGGTGATCGCATACGGCCTCGTCACGGACGGCTACAGCCAGGCGACCGGCAACTGGGCGCTCCTCATCCTGCTCGTCCTGAGCGTCCTCACGGTCGGCACCATCGGCTCCACCCCGGGCAAGCGGATCTTCGGCCTCCGGGTCGCCTCGGTGACCGGCGGCCGGCTCGGCATCCTGCGCGTCCTCCTCCGCAGCGTCCTCGTCTGCCTCGCCATCCCGGCCCTCATCTGGGACCGCGACGGCCGCGGCCTCCACGACCGCCTCTCCGGCGCCGTCCAGGTTCGGATCTGACACCGTAGGACCAGGCATACGAAGAAGGGGCACCCCGTACCTCCGGGGTGCCCCTTCTTCGTCACAGACTTCTCAGAGGGTCAGCGCATCTTTCCGCCGCGCGGCATCCGCATGCCCTTCGGCATCGGACCCTTCGGCAGCGGCATGTTGCTCATCAGGTCGCCCATCGCCCGCAGCCGGTCGTTGGCCGCCGTCACCTGCGGGCCCGAGAGGACGCGCGGGAGCTTCAGCATGGTCGTACGGACCTTCTTGAGGGGTACCTGACCCTCGCCGTTGCCCACGATGATGTCGGTGACCGGGACGTCCACGACGATCCGGGCCATCTTCTTCTTCTCGGCCGCGAGCAGCGGCTTCAGCCGGTTCGGGTTGCCCTCGGCCACCAGCACGATGCCCGCCCGGCCGACCGCGCGGTGCACGACGTCCTGGCTCTTATTCATCGCGATCGCCGGGGTCGTGGTCCAGCCGCGCCCGACGTTCTGCAGCACCGCCGCGGCCGCGCCCGGCTGGCCCTCCATCTGGCCGAAGGCCGCGCGCTCGGCACGTCGTCCGAAGATGATCGCCATCGCGAGCAGCGCCAGGATGAAGCCCAGAATGCCCAGGTAGACCGGGTGACCGATCAGGAAGCCGATCGCGAGGAGGACACCGAGTACGACGATGCCCACGCCCGCGACGACAAGCCCGACCTTGGGGTCAGCCTTTCGGGTCATCTTGTACGTGAGGGCGATCTGCTTCAGTCGCCCCTGGTTCGCAGCGTCACCGCTGCCCGTGTTTGCCTTCCTCGCCATGTCCTGAAGTTTACGTGGCCCGGGAAGCGCGGCCAGCCACGGCCTCCATCACATCCTGGGCCTCGACCCTGTCCTTCGCGCGGCGGCGGTCCTCCAGGACCGACGTCCAGGCGTTGCGGCGGGCGGTCCGCTGGCCGCCGGCGAGCAGCAGCGCCTCGACGGCCTTCAGGGCGTCGGTGACGGACGGGATGGCGGTGGCACGGACATGTGTCGCGGCCTGCATGACGGGGTCCTCCCTCAAGCATGGATGAGATGAGGTGGGGGGTGGAGCGGAGTGTGGCGTCCCGCTGTGGCGGTGAGTGAAGCCAGGCTCACAGATTGGTGTTACCAGTGCGTGACCCGGCGGTCAAACACTGATGAAACGTTGATGGGGCCATCTGTACGCCTCCGGAAACGCTGACGCGGCCCGTACGACCCCCTGAGCTGGGGGGTCGTACGGGCCGCGGCGATTCCGGCCACTACCTGCCGGTAACTACTTGTGCGCGAATTCACACGCGCTGCACGGTGGCGAGGATCAGACCGCCTGGGTCGCGTTGTCGACCTCGCCGCGCTTCTCGATCGCCTGCTGGTACAGCCGGCCCGCGCGGTACGAGGAGCGCACCAGCGGACCCGACATCACACCGGAGAAGCCGATCTCGTCGGCCTCCTCCTTCAGCTCCACGAACTCCTGCGGCTTCACCCAGCGCTCCACGGGGTGGTGCCGGACCGTGGGACGCAGGTACTGCGTGATCGTGATCAGCTCGCAGCCGGCCGCGTGCAGCTGCTGGAGCGCCTCGCTGATCTCCTCGCGGGTCTCGCCCATGCCGAGGATCAGGTTCGACTTCGTGACCAGACCGTAGTCACGGGCCTGGGTGATGACGTCCAGCGAGCGCTCGTAGCGGAAGCCGGGGCGGATCCGCTTGAAGATCCGCGGCACCGTCTCGACGTTGTGCGCGAAGACCTCGGGGCGCGAGGCGAAGACCTCGGCGAGGAGCTCCGGCACCGCGTTGAAGTCGGGGGCGAGCAGCTCGACCTTCGTACGGCCGTCGGCGCGGGCCGCCGTCTGCTCGTGGATCTGGCGCACGGTCTCCGCGTACAGCCAGGCGCCGCCGTCCTCCAGGTCGTCGCGCGCGACGCCGGTGATGGTGGCGTAGTTCAGGTCCATCGTGACGACCGACTCGCCGACGCGGCGGGGCTCGTCACGGTCGAGGGCCTCGGGCTTGCCCGTGTCGATCTGGCAGAAGTCGCAGCGCCTCGTGCACTGGTCGCCACCGATGAGGAAGGTGGCCTCGCGGTCCTCCCAGCACTCGAAGATGTTGGGACAGCCCGCCTCCTGGCAGACCGTGTGCAGGCCCTCCTTCTTCACGAGGCCCTGCATCTTCGTGTACTCGGGTCCCATCTTCGCCCGGGTCTTGATCCACTCGGGCTTGCGCTCGATGGGGGTCTGGGCGTTACGGACCTCCAGGCGCAGCATCTTGCGTCCGTCGGGTGCGACTGCGGACACGACCGGCTCCCTGTAGCTTCGATTCTTCGGCGCACACCAGGGTACGCCCGTTGTTCATGCGGTTTTGTTTACGCTTGGCCAACCTGTGGCCAGGGCCCGTCATTCCCCAGGGGCCCCGAGGGGTTCCTAGGCGGAGACGGCCGCGGGCGCGGGCTCGCGCTCCGGGACCTCGCGCGCCTTCAGCTCCGCGTTCTCCAGGACCTCGGCGAGGTGCCGCTCGACCACCGGCAGGACGTCCTCGATGGTGATGTCCCGGTCCAGCTCGTTCGCGAGCGAGGCGACGCCCGCGTCGCGGATGCCGCACGGGATGATCCGGTCGAACCAGGTGTTGTCCGGGTTCACGTTCAGCGCGAAGCCGTGCATGGTGACGCCCTTGGCGACCCGGATGCCGATCGCCGCCAGCTTCCGGTCCTCGCGGCGCTGGCCGGCGTTGGACGGGGCGTACTCGGGACCGTTGAGGCGCGGGTCGAACTCCTCGTCGGTCAGCCGGGGGTCGAAGTCCAGGGAGAGCCCGCCGAGCGCGGGGCGCTGCTCGACCGGGTCGCCCAGCACCCACACTCCGCTGCGGCCCTCGATCCGGGTGGTCTCCAGGCCGAACTCGGCAGCCGTGCGGATCAGTGCCTCCTCCAGGCGGCGGACGTGCGCGACGACGTCCACCGGGCGGGGCAGCTTCATGATCGGGTAGCCGACGAGCTGGCCCGGGCCGTGCCAGGTGATCTTGCCGCCCCGGTCCACGTCCACCACGGGCGTCCCGTCGAGGGGGCGCTCGCTCTCCGCCGTACGCCGGCCGGCCGTGTACACGGGCGGGTGCTCCAGGAGCAGGCACGTGTCCGGGACCTCGTCGGCGAACCGGGCCGCGTGCACCTCGCGCTGCTTGTCCCAGGCCACCTGGTACTCGACGGCGTCCTCGCCGAAGCCCAAGCGGACGAATCGCAGCTCACTCACGGCAATGCCTCCTCCTGGATGCCGTGGCCGGGTTCCGGGGATCGTCCCGGGCCGGTTCGGCACCATGCGTCATTCGCGCCCATGCCACTGTACGGCCGCGCCGCGCGCCCACGGCGGGCCGGTGCGGACGGAGGCCGAAGGGGCGACGGTCCGTGGTCGTACGCCCGCCAACCGGCTACGGAACGTGACGGCGTGTCCCGTCGGGAGAATCGGTTCACCGCTCCGGGCCCGCCCTAGCGTCAGCCGCGCAGCGAACCCTCGGCACGGCACAGAGAGGCCAGACCGTCCATGCGCGTTCCCCCTGTTCCCCCGCCCCGCCGCCCCCGGGCCCGGCGCCTCCTCTCCCTCCTCACCGCGACGCTCCTGACGGCCGGCGTGAGCGCAGCGGCGGCCTACACCCCGAGTGCCGCCGCGGACCCCGCCCGCCCCGAGGCGAGGAAGGCGCCCCGCGCCCTGCAGCCCGTCCGCGTGGAGGGCGCGTGGCGCAGCACCGGGCCGAGCGGTGAGCAGTCGGCCCGCGTGCAGTGCCCGGCCGGCTACTACGCGACGGGTGGCGGCGCCGACACCGACGGCGGCCAGCCCGCCCTCTCCACCTCGATCGCCGTGCCGCAGCAGACCGACACCGCCGACGGCTGGTCCGTCACGGCGCGCAACTACAGCACGCAGGGCGGCATGAGCATCCGCGCCTACGTCGTCTGCGACCAGGCGGCCCACTCCGTACGCCAGACCACGACCTACGGTGTGCCGGGCTCCACCGTCGGCGACGCGGTGGCGGCCTGTCCCGCGGGAACGACCGCCAGCGGCGGCGGCCACATGGCGATCGGCATCGGGCCAGGCGACCAGTCCGTCTTCCTGATCCAGGACTCGGGCCCCGTCGGCAACGACCGATGGCGGGCCGAGGGGTACAACCACGCGCTCGACGAAGGTTTCATCACCGCGCAGGTGATCTGCTCCACCCAGCCGCACGTCGTACGGCTGGGCGAGCCGTACCGCACGCCGCACAACTACATCGGCAGTTCCATCGCGACCTGCTCGTCGGCGACGAACGAGGTGCCCACCGGCGGCGGCCAGTTCGTCGGCCTCCAGGTCTATCCGCAGGAGTCCCTGCCGACGCCCTGGGGCTGGAACGTCGCCGCACGGAACACCAGCGGCTCGCCGCAGGACGTCGGCGCCGTGGTGATCTGCCGCCCCCTCGGCTGACCGGCACCGGTCCCGTCAGGTCTCGTCCCGCGGGGTTGCCGCCAGGTGCTCGCCGGCGGCAACCCTCCCTCCCGTTCCTCACACGATCGGATGAATGTGGGGCGAAGGTGGCGGTAAGGGCGGTGAGGGCCGCTAAATTCGCGCCGTTCCAGGAGGGTCCACACGAGGTTCCACCCGGGCCCGGAAGGCAGGAGACCGCACAGCTGATGACGGAACGACCTCCGCAGCGCATCCCGAACCGCCAGCTCGCCGCGCTCATCGCGGAAGCCGGCTTCTCCAACGCGGGCCTGGCCAGACGGGTCGACCAGCTAGGCCTGGAGCACGGGCTCGACCTGCGGTACGACAAGACCTCCGTGACCCGCTGGCTGCGCGGCCAGCAGCCCCGGGGCACCACGCCCGCCCTCATCGCCGAGGTCTTCACCCGCCGCCTCGGCCGCCGTCTCTCCGCCCAGGACCTCGGTCTCGACGCCTGCGCGCCGGTCTACGCGGGCCTGGAGTTCGCCGCCTCGCCCGAGGAGGCGGTCGACATCGTCAGCGGCCTGTGGCGCAAGGACTCCGGCAGCCACGCCGAACTCCGCAAGATCGCGTTCACGCCTGCGGGCCTCGTCGTCCCCAGCCGGGACTGGCTGATCGGGCGCGCCGACGACCGGGTGGCGCGGGGCGAGCCGCCGGCGCCGAACGGCCGGCTCGGTCCGGACGGCCGGCTCGCCCAGGACCCGCGCGTCCCGCCGCAGGGCCGGCTCTCCGTCCCCCGGCAGCGCGGTACGGACCGGGGGCCCGGGCAGCGGGTCTCCAGCGGCGACATCTCCGCCCTGCGCTCGGTCGGCGAGCTGTTCCGCACCCTCGACCACGCGTACGGCGGCGGCCACGCCCGCCAGGCCCTCGTGCGCTACCTGGAGCACGAGGCCGAGCCGATGCTGCGCGGCACGTACGGGGAGTCCGTCGGCCGCCGCCTGTTCGCCGCGGCCGCCGACCTGACGCGCCTGGCCGGCTGGACCTCGTACGACATCGCGGCGCACGGACTCGCCCAGCGGTACTTCGTCCAGGCGCTGCGGCTCGCGCAGGCGGCGGGGGACCGGGCGTACGGCTCGTACGTCCTCATCACCATGAGCCGGCAGGCCGTCTACCTCGGCCACGGGCGCGAGGCCGTGCAGCTGGCCCGGGTCGCCCAGCAGGGCGTCGGCTCGGCCGCCCCGCCCGTCGTCCAGGCCCTGCTGCACTCCGTCGAGGCGCGCGGGCACAGCGTGCTCGGCGAGGCGCGGGCGTGCGGGGCCGCCCTCGCCCGCGCCGAGCGGGCCCTGGAGGCGGCGAGGCCCGGGGACGACGTGCCGTACTGGGCGCGGCCCTTCGACGAGGCGCAGCTCGCCGACGAGTTCGGGCACTGCCACCGCGACCTCCAGCAGTACCGCGCCGCCGCCCAGCACGCCGAACGCTCCCTCCAGCTCCGTGCCCCCGGCTTCGCCCGCAGCCGGCTGTTCTGCCGCGTGGTCCTCGCCTCCGCCCGCCTCGGCCTCGGCGAACTCGACCAGGCCTGCGCCCTCGGCGCGGAGGCGGCCCAGCAGGCCTCCGAGATGCGCTCGGCGCGCGCCCTGGAGTACGTACGCGACTTCGAGCGCCGCCTGGAGCCGTACCGCGACGCGGCCGCGGTCCGTACCTACCGCGACCGCGTGGCGGCGATCGGCTGAGCCGTACGGTCCTTACGGACTCCTAGGCCGCGACCTCCGCCGGAGCGCCCTGCGGGACCGGGATGCCCAGGTCCGTGAGGAGCGCGTGGGCCGCGCGGTGCGCGGAGGTGAGGGCGCCCTGCGGGGTGGACGTGTCGCGGTGGTCGCCGCAGACGTAGAGACCGGCGAGCAGCCGGACCGGTCGGCGCGGGTCGTGCGGCGGGGGCATCGCCGGGATCGCGTCGGGCGTGTGGTGGAGCGCGAGCAGCTCCCACTCGTCCGTCGACGTCCCGTACAGCGTCGCGAGGTGCTTGCGCACCCGGCGCTCCATGTCGTCGGGCGGGGCGCCCAGGACCGTCGAGGTGACCAGGGCCCGGCCGTCGGGCGCGCGTGAGGGGTCGACGGCGCTCATGACCGCCGAGTGGGCGACCGGGCCGCCCGGGTCGGACTCCAGGAGAAGCACCGGGTCCCGCGTGGGCGGCTCGGGGGCCGTGTGGTGCAGGACCGTCACCGCGTGGAAGGCCGGCAGCCGCAGCCCCGGCAGCAGCTCGGCCGCCGTCCGCGCGCCCGTCGCGAGGATCACCGAGCGGCAGCCGAACACCCCGTGCTCCGCCGTCTCGACCCGGTCGATCCCGACCTCCGTGACCCGCACCCCGGTCCGTACCGTGCCCTCCGGGAGCGCCGCCGCGAGCAGTTCGGGCAGCATCCCCGAGCCGCCCTCCGGCACGGACAACCGGCCCCGGGCGAACGCGCGCAGGGCCAGGTCGGCGTAGCGGCTGGACGTGCCCAGGTCGGGGTCGCCGAGCAGGGCCGCGACCAGCGGCCGCAGCACGCCCTGGACCGTACGGGCGGGCAGCCGGGCCGTCAGGGCCTCGCGCGCGGTCCGCTCCTGACGCGTCAGCAGGCGCTGCACGGGGGTCGCCGCGAGCCGTGCCAGGGACGCGCCGAGGCGCGCCTGGTCCAACGAGGCCGCCGGATTCCGGGGGGCGCTCGCGAGGGCGCGCGCCACCGTGTACGCGCCCCCCACGCGCCAGGCGGCGTGCGGAGACCCCCACCCCCGGCTGTGCGGCGCACGGCGGCGCGGGTGCGGGAACGGTTCGCCGATCCGCACGTACCGGCCGTCGCTGTGCACCATCGCCCCCGGCGCGAACGGCCGCAGCGTCACCCCGGCGAGCCCCCGGGTGCGGAGCAGTTCCGCGTACGACGTCGTCAGGAGCGGCCCCACCCGGTCGAGCCGGAAGCCGTCGACGTCGTCGGTGACCATCCGGCCGCCGACCCGGGGGCCGGCCTCCAGGACCGTGACGCCGAGTCCGGCGCTGGTCAGCCGGTGCGCGGCCGCGAGTCCCGCGATCCCGGCCCCGACTATGACGACGTCCGTGACGACATCCGTGTGGCGTGCGGTACTGAGCACGTGCCCCTCCCCAGGTCGGCGCGGCTTGGTGGGAGGCCTATGCCCCCAACAGGCCCCCGGAATGCCCTCGTTCGCATTCAGGGCATGCCAGCCTCGGGCAGCCGCGCCCACCCGCGCCAGCGGCGCGCGCGGGGGTGCACGGAGCACGGGGTCGCACCGCCGGAGTCTGTGTCCCGGCCCCAGGCCCGGATCAGGCCGCCGCGCGGATCGACTCGTCGATCGTCGGGAACGCGAACGAGAAGCCCGACTCCAACAGGCGACTCGGCAGCACCCGCTGACTGCCGATCACATCGGTCGCGAACTCCCCGAGCGCCAGGCGCAGCGCGGGCGCGGGGACGGCGAAGAGCGTCGGGCGGCGCAGGACCCGGCCCATCGCCGCCGTCACCTCCCGGTTGGTGACCGGCTCCGGGGCCGTCAGGTTCACCGGGCCGGACAGCGACTCGGTGTCGATCATGTGCCGCAGGGCGGCGACCTCGTCGTGCAGCGAGATGAAGCTCCAGTACTGCCGGCCGTCGCCGAGCCGCCCGCCGATCCCGGCACGGAACACCGGGAAGAGCCGCCCCCACGCGCCGCCCTCGGCGGCCACCACGAGGCCCGTGCGGGCGTACGCGACCCGGATGCCGGCCTCCTCGGCGGGGGCCGCCGCCGCCTCCCACTCCACGCACACCGAGGGCAGGAAGCCCTCGCCGGCGGGCGCGCTCTCGTCCACGGCGCGCGAGCCCGTGTCGCCGTAGTAGCCCAGCGCCGTGCCGCACACCAGGACCTTCGGCGGCTCGGCGAGGGAGGCGAGGGCCTGCGCGATCGCCCGCGTACCGAGCACCCGGCTGTCGCGGATCTCCTTCTTGTACGCCTCGCTCCAGCGGCGCTCCCCGACGCCCGCGCCCGCCAGGTGCACGACCGCGTCGACGCCGACGAGCCCGGCCGCGTCCACGTACAGCCGCGCGGGGTCCCACTCGACCTCGTCGGCGGTCCTGGCGGGACGGCGGACGAGACGGGAGACCTGGTGGCCGTCGGCGCGCAGGGAGCGCACCAGGGCCGAGCCGATGAGACCGGAGGCGCCGGTGACGGCGATGCGGGAGCGTTCCATGCGCCCATCCTGCCCTTCCGGGCCCGCGCGTGGCACAGTGGCCGCCATGATCACGCCGGAGACGCGCATACGCCGGGCCGTTCCCGCCGACGAGGACGCCCTCGGGGAACTCGACCGGTCCACCTGGTCGCCGCTGCACGCCGTGCAGCCCGCCCCCGAACCCCCGTACCGCCCGTTCTTCGACGAGCGGCACCAGCCCGAGGACTACCTGGTGGCGGAGGACGGCGCCAAGGTGGTCGTCGGGTATCTGCGGCTCGTCCCGGCCACCCCGCTCGCCTGCAACCAGCACGTCCGCCAGATCCAGGGGCTCGCCGTGGCCGACAGCGCGCGGGGCCGGGGCGTGGGCCGTGCGCTGCTGCGTGCCGCGTTCGCGGAGGCCCGGCGCCAGGGGGCCCGGCGGATCACCCTGCGCGTCCTCGGCCACAACGCCCCGGCCCGCGCGCTCTACGAAGCCGAGGGCTTCGCCGTCGAGGGCGTCCTGCCCGGCGAGTTCTTCCTGGACGGCGCGTACGTGGACGACGTCCTGATGGGCCGCTCGCTCACGCCGTAGCGGCTAGGGCCTCAACGGGCCCATACCGCCCATCAGTTCGCGCAGGCAGCGCACCGCCAGTTCGGCCGGGGCGCCCTTGCCCCGGACCGGGGCGTCCGTCTCCGCCCAGGCCTCCAGGGCCACCCGGATCGCGTCCGTGGCGGCCGCCGCCGCGAGCCGTACCTCCAGCGGGTCCGCGTCGGGGCCCGCGAGCTCGGCCACCACGACGAGCAGCTTCTCCTCCGACTCCTGGTTGACCCGGTACCAGACCGCCCGCAGCGCCGGGTCCTCGGCCGCCGCCCGCAGCAGCCCGCGCGTCCAGCGCAGCCCCTCGGCGGCCTCCTCGTCGGCCCCCGCGAGCGCCTCGGCGATCGACCGTTCGAGGGCGGCCGGCACGGTCGACCCGGGCTCCGCCGCCGCGAGCGACTCCCGCCAGCGGTCCGCGCCGCCCGCGAGGAGCGGGGCGACGGCGTCCTGCTTGGAGCGGAAGTAGCGGTAGAAGGTCCGCAGCGCGACCCCGGCCCGCAGCGCGATGTCCTCGGCCGTCGTGCCGTCCGGTCCGCGCTCGGTGAAGAGCTCGGCGGCGGCGCGCGCGATGTCGAGCTGGGTGGCCGCCTTGCGGCGCTCGGTCAGGGAAGCGGACCTGGTGGTGGGCCTGGCGGCGGGCTGGGTGCTCACCGTACGAGAGTACGCCCCACCCCTGCCGACATTGCATTTCATGCAACTGTGGCAAAACGTGCCACCTAGGCGTACGGTGTGCTCTGCATCAAGACATCAGAGCGTCGAGACATCAGGGCATCGAGAAGCTCGTCATCGAGAGGTCGGACAGGACATGAACCGCTACGAAGGACGCCGCGCACTGGTCACCGGTGGCGGCTCCGGCATCGGCCAGGCCACCGTGCTGCGCATGCTCGCCGAGGGTGGCCGCGTCGTCGCCGCCGACATCAGCGAGGACGGCCTCAAGGACACCGTCGCCAAGGCCGGCGCCGCCGCCGACCGGCTCACCACGGTCGTCGTGAACGTCGCCGACGAGAGCTCCGTGCGCGCGGGCGTCGCCGCCGCCGTCGCCGCCCTCGGCGGCCTGGACGTGCTGGTCAACGCGGCCGGAATCCTGCGCTCCGCGCACACCCATGAGACCACCCTGGACTCCTTCGAGCAGGTCGTCCGGATCAACCTGACCGGCACCTTCCTGATGATCCGCGAGGCGATCCCGGCCCTCCTCGAGGGCGACGGCTCCGCCGTCGTGAACTTCTCCTCCACCTCGGCGCAGTTCGCCCACCCGTACATGGCCGCCTACGCGGCCAGCAAGGGCGGCATCCAGTCCATGACCCACGCGCTCGCCGCCGAGTACGCCAAGCAGGGCATCCGCTTCACCGCCGTCCAGCCCGGCTCCATCTCCTCGGGCATGACCGACGGCACCGGCGCCAGCCGGCAGAGCGTCGGCCCCGGCCTCCCCGAGGACGCCGACCTCTCCCTCTTCATGAAGCTCGCCCCCGCCCTCGGCCAGGGCTTCGCCGGTCCGGAGACCGTCGCCGGCGTCGTCGCGATGCTCGCGAGCGAGGACGGGAAGTTCATCACCGGCACCGAGGTCCGCATCGACGGCGGCACGCACTTCTGAGGCGCCAAGGACCGGTACGGACCCGGGGTGGGACGGCCCCCGGGTCCGTACCTCTTACGCCGGATCCTCAGCCCGCCAGCGCGCCGAACCGTTCCCACAGCCGCGGGTAGCGCGCCGCGAGCGCCGCGTCGTCCGCCAGGTCGAAGGCCACGCCCTCCGGCTCCGCCGGCTGCGGCGGGATCCCGAGGTCGGGCGCCTCGGCCCCGGTGAGCTGCTCGTACGCCTCGTCGGCGGCGAACCCCAGCTCCTCGCCGTCCCCGTCGATCTCCTCGTCGAAGTCGTCGAGCAGCTCGGCGAGGGCGTCCGGATCGTGCACCGCGCCCTCGAAGACCTCCCGGCCCTGGCCGATCAGCCAGCAGCGGAAGTAGTCGAAGGCGTCGTCGCCCGCCCCGTCGAGCAGCACCGCCGCCGCGCCCCACAGATCCCAGCGGTACGCGCGGTTGTAACGGGCCTCGAAATGGCGGGCGAAGTCGAGCACGGAGTCGGGATCGAGCTGCAGCAGCCGCTCGACGAGCAGGTCGGCGTGTTCCTCGGGATCGCCCTCGGCGGCCTCTCGGGTCGAGTCGATGATCTCCCAGAACTCCGTTTCGTCCATCACGGCATCCAGCATCGACCGTGGGGGAGGGCGGCGCACCCGGAAACAGCCAAAATCAAATCGGACAGGAGATGTCGTACTTTCCTGTCACGCTCCTTCCATGGAGACCGAAACGAAGCCGCTGAGCGGCAGGATCGCACTGGTCGCGGGCGCCACACGGGGCGCGGGACGGGCCATCGCCGTACAGCTGGGCGCCGCCGGCGCCACCGTGTACGTGACCGGGCGGACCACCCGGGAGAGGGTCAGCGAGGTCGGCCGTGCGACCGAGACGATCGAGGAGACGGCCGAGCTGGTGACGGCGGCCGGCGGCGAGGGCGTCGCGGTGCCGACCGACCACCTGGAGATCGACCAGGTCGAGGCGCTGATCGCGCGCATCGACGCGGAGCGGGGCCGGCTCGACGTCCTCGTCAACGACGTGTGGGGCGGGGAGCACCTGCTCAAGTTCGGCCTGAAGATCTGGGAGACCGATCTGACCGACGGGCTGCGGATGATGGAGCTCGGCGTGCGGACGCACGCGATCACCTCCCGCCTCGCGCTTCCGCTGCTGATCCGCCACCCGGGCGGACTCGTCGTCGAGATGACCGACGGCACCGCCGAATGGAACACGCGGTTCCGGGAGAACTTCTTCTATGACCTCACCAAGAACGCCCCGATCCGGATGGCCTTCGCGCTCGCCCACGACCTGAAGGACGTCGGCGCCACCGCGGTCTGCCTCACGCCCGGCTGGCTGCGCTCCGAGCAGATGCTGGCGGCCTTCGGCGTGAGGGAGGAGAACTGGCGGGACGCCATCGAGAGGATCCCCGGCTTCGAGATCGCCGAGTCCCCGACCTACGTCGGCCGCGCCGTCGCCGCCCTCGCCGCCGACCCCGACCGGGACCGCTGGACCGGCCAGTCGCTCTCCAGCGGCCAACTGGCCAAGGTGTACGGCTTCACGGACGCGGACGGCTCCCAGCCGGACGCCTGGGGCTACATGCTCGCCGGCGAGTCGGGCGGAAAGCCGGACGTGGCCGACTACCGGTGACGGCCGACTATCGGTAGAGCGCCGACAGGCCCTCCGCCGCCGCCACGAAACGGGCCCGGAGCGACTCCGGGCCAAGGACCTCCACCTCCGCGCCGAGCGCGAGCAGCTGGCTGAAGGCGACCTCCTCGTTCTCCACGAGGAGCGTCGCCGTCGTCCGGCCCGCCCCGTCCTTCGTACCGCCCGCCAGGGCCTCCTCGGCGGCCGCGCGGTCCGTCACGTACGGCAGGCGGCGCGCGCCCGCCTCCGAGAGCCGCAGCTCGACCTCGGCGCGCAGGATCGAGCGGGCGAACTCCGCCGCGCGCTCCGCCCAGAACGCGGACAGGTCGAACTCCTCGTCCCGTACGAACCGTTCCTCCGTGAGCGCGACCGCCGTGAAGCGGTCCACCCGGTACGTACGAAGGGCCGTACCCGCACGCGCGCACAGGTACCAGACGCCCGCCTTCAGCACGAGGCCGTACGGAGCGAGGTCACGGTCCACCTCGCCGTCCCCGCGGCGGTAGCGGGCGGAGAGCATCCGGTCGTCCCAGACCGCCTCCGCGATCGGCGGCAGCAGGTCCGGCGTGTCCGGCTCCTGGTACCAGCCGGGAGCGTCGAGCAGGAAGCGCTGGGCCGCCGACTCCGGGGCGTCGCGCAACGAGGGCAGCAGCGCAGCCGACACCTTCAGCCGGGCCGCCGAGGCCGCGTCCTCAAGGCCCATGTCCCGCAGCGCGCCCGGCAGTCCGGACAGGAACAGCGCCTCGGCCTCACCGCGCGCGAGCCCCGTGAGCCGGGTGCGGTACCCGCCGATCAGCCGGTACCCACCCGCCCTGCCCCGGTCCGCATACACCGGAACCCCCGCCTCCGAGAGGGCGAGGGCATCGCGCGTGATGGTCCTTTCGGACACCTCCAGCTCCTCCGCCAGCTCGGCCGCCGTCATCGAGGGCCGGGACTGGAGGAGCAGCACCATCTTGATAAGCCGGGCGGCACGCATGAACCCATCATGCGTGCCGCCACTGACAAGCCGGGGGCAGACCCGAGGCCCTTACAGGCCGTAGCGCTCGCGCGCCTCCTTCACAGCCGAGGCCGGGACCTCGCCGCGCCGGGCGAGCTGGGCCAGGGCCGCGACGACGATCGACTGCGCGTCGACACCGAAGTGGCGGCGGGCCGCGTCACGGGTGTCGGACAGACCGAAGCCGTCCGCACCGAGCGAGGACCAGTCCTGCTCGACCCACTGCGCGATCTGGTCCGGGACCTGGCGCATGTAGTCGGAGACGGCCAGGACCGGGGAGTCCACGCCCTCCAGCGCCTTGCGGATGTACGGCACCTGCTCCTCGCCGCGCAGCAGCGCCGCGTCGGCCTCGAGCGCGTCGCGCCGCAGCTCCGTCCAGGAGGTGGCGGACCACACGTCGGCGCCCACGCCCCACTCGGCGGCGAGCAGCTTCTGCGCCTCCAGGGCCCAGTGGATGGCCGTACCGGAGGAGAGCAGCTGGATCCGGGCGGCGTTCGCCGGGAGGTCCAGGCCGGCCGACTCCGCCGTGTTGAAGCGGTACAGGCCCTTGACGATGCCCTCGTCGACGCCGGCCGGCTTGGCCGGCTGCGGCATCGGCTCGTTGTAGACCGTGAGGTAGTAGAAGACGTTCTGGTCCTCGCCCTCGGCGGCCTCGCCGTACATCCGGCGCAGACCCTCCTTGACGATCGCTGCGACCTCGTAGGCGAACGCGGGGTCGTACGTCAGGGCGGCCGGGTTCGTGGCCGCGATGACGGGGGAGTGCCCGTCGGCGTGCTGGAGACCCTCACCGGTCAGCGTCGTACGGCCGGCGGTGGCGCCGACGAGGAAGCCGCGGCCGAGCTGGTCGCCGAGCTGCCACATCTGGTCGGCGGTGCGCTGCCAGCCGAACATCGAGTAGAAGATGTAGAACGGGATCATCGCCTCACCGTGCGTGGAGTACGCGGTGGACGCGGCGATGAAGTCGGCCATCGAACCGGCCTCGGTGATCCCCTCGTTGAGGATCTGGCCGTTGACGGCCTCCTTGTAGTACATCAGCTGGTCGCGGTCGACCGGCTCGTACGTCTGGCCCTTCGGCGAGTAGATGCCGAGCGACGGGAACAGCGACTCCATACCGAAGGTACGGGCCTCGTCCGGGACGATCGGGACCCAGCGCTTGCCGGTCTCCTTGTCGCGGACCAGGTCCTTCACCAGCCGGACGAAGGCCATCGTCGTCGCGACCGACTGCGAGCCGGAGCCCTTGTCGAAGGCGGCGAAGGTCTTCTCGGCCGGGGCGGGCAGCGGGGCGAGCGGCTGCACGCGGCGGGCCGGGGCCGGGCCGCCGAGCGCCGCGCGGCGCTCCTGGAGGTAGCGGACCTCGGCGGAGTCGGCGCCCGGGTGGCCGTAGGGGACCACGCCGTCGACGAACTGCGCGTCGGAGATCGGCAGGTCGAGCAGGTCACGCATGGCCTTGAACTCGTCCGTGCTGAGCTTCTTCATCTGGTGGTTCGCGTTCTTCGACGCGAAGCCCTCACCGAGGGTGAAGCCCTTGACGGTCTGCGCCAGGATGACGGTCGGCGCGCCCTTGAACTCCACGGCGGCCTTGTACGCGGCGTACACCTTGCGGGGCTCGTGGCCACCGCGGGAGAGGTGGAAGCACTCCAGGATCTTGTCGTCGCTCAGCAGCTGCCCCATCGCGACGAGCGCGGGGTCGGAGCCGAAGAAGTCCTGGCGGATGTAGGCGGCGTCGCGGGTCTGGTACGTCTGGACCTGCGCGTCCGGGACCTCGCGGAGGCGGCGGACGAGGGCGCCGTTGGTGTCGAGCGCGAAGAGCTCGTCCCAGGCGTTGCCCCACAGCGACTTCACGACGTTCCAGCCGGCGCCGCGGAACTGGGCCTCCAGCTCCTGCACGATCTTGAAGTTGGCGCGGACCGGGCCGTCGAGGCGCTGCAGGTTGCAGTTGATGACGAAGGTCAGGTTGTCCAGACCCTCGCGGGCGGCGAGTGCGAGGGCCGCCGTCGACTCGGGCTCGTCCATCTCGCCGTCGCCGAGGAACGCCCACACGTGCGAGGACGAGACGTCCTTGATGCCGCGGTTGGTGAGGTACCGGTTGAAGCGCGCCTGGTAGATGGCGGAGAGCGGGCCCAGACCCATGGAGACGGTCGGGAACTCCCACAGCCAGGGCAGACGGCGCGGGTGCGGGTAGGAGGGCAGACCGTTGCCGCCGGACTCCTGCCGGAAGTTGTCGAGGTGCGCCTCGGTGAGGCGGCCGTCGAGGAAGGCGCGGGCGTAGATGCCGGGGGAGGCGTGGCCCTGGATGTAGAGCTGGTCGCCGGAGCCGGCGGCGTCGCCGGACTCCTTGCCCTTGAAGAAGTGGTTGAAGCCGGTCTCGTAGAGCCAGGCCGCGGAGGCGAAGGTGGCGATGTGGCCGCCGACGCCATGCTTGGCGCCGCGGGTCACCATGGCGGCCGCGTTCCAGCGGTTCCAGGCGGTGATCCTGCGCTCCATCTCCTCGTCGCCGTCGATGGCCGGCTCGGCGGAGGTGGGGATGGTGTTGACGTAGTCCGTCTCCAGCAGCTTGGGCAGGGCGAGACCCGCGCCCTCGGCGTGCTGGAGCGTGCGGCGCATCAGGTAGGCGGCCCGGTGAGGGCCGGCGGCCTTGGTGACGGCGTCCAGGGAGGCCGCCCACTCGGCGGTCTCCTCGGTGTCACGGTCCGGGAGCTGGTCGAGCTCGCTCGGAATCTTGCCTACGGGATCGGTCATGATCGCCGCCTTCCGGACAGATGGGGGTGGAGAAGGGGTGCCTTGTCTGGCAGGACAGGGCGAAGGGCCGGGTAGCGGCCCGCCGAAGACTGTAAGCCGCCGATCGATGATCGATCAAAGTGTTGAAGGGAAAAACTTCCCCGGAACCCGAAAGTCGGCACAGGGTGCCGCGAAATCGGGCACCCGGTGCCTTGTTTTCGCAGGTGGGGGAGCGGATGAGGGGTGAGTCGCACGAATGAGCGGTCTGTGGGTGGGGCGGCTTCGAAGGCGCTCGGCACGCGGCCGGGCGGCGCGGAGCTGCCGCTTGGGGGTCGGGGGCGGAGCCCCCGGAAGCAGCATTCCCCACCCCCCCGCCCCGGCAGAGTTTCGGGAAGGGGTGGGGTGGGGGAGGTCCGGGGGTGACCCTGCGGAGCGTTACGCCCGCGGGGCGCAGCCCAGGACGTGGGCCTTCACCAGGGCGCCGATGTTCGGGTCGGCCCGGCGGAAGGCCTCCACCAGGTCCTGGTGCTCCTCCGCGTACGACTTCTGGACCGTGCCCAGCCAGCGGATCGAAAGCGCCGTGAAGACCTCGATGCCCAGGCCCTCCCAGGTGTGCAGCAGCACGCTGTTCCCGGCCGCCTTCACCAGCTCGCGGTGGAAGCCCACCGTGTGCCGCACCTGCGCCGTCCCGTCGGCCGCCCGGTCCGCCTCGTACAGGGCCGCCACGTGCGGCTCCAGGGCCGAACAGTCGGCCGCCAGCCGGTTCGCCGCCAGCTCCGCCGCGATCTGCTCCAGGCCCGCCCTGACCGGGTAGCTCTCCTCCAGGTCGGCCGCCGTCAGATTCCGTACCCGTACACCCTTGTTGGGGGAGGACTCGATCAGCCGCAGCGACTCCAGCTCACGCAGCGCCTCGCGCACCGGGGTCTGGCTGACCTCCAGCTCGGTGGCGATCCGGCGCTCCACGATCCGCTCACCCGGCTTCCAGCGCCCGCTGACGATGCCCTCCACGATGTGCTCGCGGATCTGTTCGCGCAGCGAGTGGACGACGGGGACGCTCATGAAGCCCCTCCTTAAGGGACGCGTTGACACTCAAGACAATACGGCGGCGCCCCCGCCCGGAAACACTTCCGGGCGGGGGCGCCGCAGGTGAGGCTTGTTACGTTGCCAAGCACGAGGCCAGGCACGTGCCCTTAGAGACCGAGGTCGACCTCGAACTCGCCGGCCTCCAGGATCGCCTTGACGGCCGTCAGGTAACGGGCCGCGTCGGCGCCGTCCACCAGACGGTGGTCGTAGGAGAGCGTCAGGTACGTCATGTCGCGGACGCCGATGACGGTGCCCTCGGCGGTCTCGATGACGGCCGGACGCTTGACCGTGGCACCGATGCCCAGGATGGCGACCTGGTTCGGCGGCACGATGATCGTGTCGAACAGCGCACCGCGCGAACCGGTGTTGCTGATGGTGAAGGTCGCGCCGGCCAGCTCGTCCGGGGTGATCTTGTTGCCGCGGACCTTGCCGGCCAGCTCGGCCGTGGCCTTGGAGATACCGGCGATGTTCAGGTCGCCCGCACCCTTGATGACCGGCGTCATCAGACCCTTCTCGGAGTCCACGGCGATGCCGATGTTCTCCGAGTCGAAGTACGTGATGGTGCCCTCGTCCTCGTTGATCCGGGCGTTGATGACCGGGTGGGCCTTCAGCGCCTGGGCCGCCGCCTTCACGAAGAACGGCATCGGGGACAGCTTGACGCCCTCACGGGCGGCGAACGCGTCCTTGGCACGGGCGCGCAGCTTCATCAGCTTGGTGATGTCGACCTCGACGACCGAGGACAGCTGGGCCTGGCCGTGCAGCGCCTTCATCATGTTGTCGCCGATGACCTTGCGCATGCGGGTCATCTTGACGGTCTGACCGCGCAGCGGGGAGACCTCGAGGGCCGGGGCGGCCTTCGGCGCGGCGGCGGCCGGAGCGGCGGCGACCGGGGCCGGGGCGGCCTTCTTGGCCTCGGCGGCCGCGAGGACGTCCTGCTTGCGGATACGGCCGCCGACGCCGGTGCCCTTGACGGACGCCAGGTCGATGCCGTTCTCGGAGGCCAGCTTGCGGACCAGCGGCGTCACGTAGGCGCCGTCGTCCACCGGCTGAGCGGCGGGGGCCGGAGCGGCCGGGGCGACCGGAGCCGGGGCGGCCACCGGGGCGGCGGGCGCGACCGGAGCCGGAGCGGCGACCGGGGCGGCCGGAGCGACCGGGGCGGGAGCCGGGGCCGGGGCGGCCGGAGCCACCGGGGCCGGGGCGGCGGCGGCCGGAGCCGGAGCGGCCGGAGCCGGAGCGGCGGCCGGGGCGGCACCCGCGGCGCCGATGACGGCCAGCTTGGCGCCGACCTCGGCGGTCTCGTCCTCGGCGACGACGATCTCCAGGAGGACACCCGAAGCCGGGGCCGGGATCTCGGTGTCGACCTTGTCCGTGGAGACCTCGAGCAGCGGCTCGTCGGCCTCGACGGTCTCGCCGACCGACTTCAGCCAGCGGGTCACGGTGCCCTCGGTGACGGACTCGCCGAGCGCCGGCAGGACGACGTCCGTACCGGTCGCGCCACCGGCGGGAGCGGCGGCCGGAGCGGCGGCGGGAGCCGGAGCGGCGGGGGCCTCGGCCACGGGGGCCGGAGCGGCCGGGGCGGCGGGGGCCTCGGCAGCGGCGGCGGCCGGAGCCGGCGCGGCGGCCGGAGCGCCGGAGCCGTCGTCGATGATGGCGAGCTCGGCGCCGACCTCGACGGTCTCGTCCTCGGCCACCTTGATGGAGGCCAGGATGCCCGACGCGGGCGCCGGGATCTCGGTGTCGACCTTGTCGGTCGAGACCTCGAGCAGCGGCTCGTCGGCCTCGACACGCTCACCCTCGGCCTTGAGCCAGCGGGTGACGGTGCCCTCGGTGACGCTCTCGCCGAGCGCCGGCAGGGTTACGGAAACCGACATGGTTTCAGTTGCTCCTAACGAATTGCGGGAAGTGGTCGTCGCGCCCGTTGATGACGTGAGCGTCAGTCGTGGGAGTGCAGAGGCTTGCCGGCCAGCGCCAGGTGCGCCTCGCCGAGAGCCTCGTTCTGCGTCGGGTGGGCGTGGATCAGCTGCGCGACCTCCGCCGGCAGCGCCTCCCAGTTGTAGATCAGCTGCGCTTCGCCGACCTGCTCGCCCATGCGGTCACCGACCATGTGGACGCCGACCACGGCACCGTCCTTGACCTGGACGAGCTTGATCTCGCCCGCGGTCTTCAGGATCTTGCTCTTGCCGTTGCCCGCGAGGTTGTACTTCAGGGCGACGACCTTGTCCGCGCCGTAGATCTCCTTGGCCTTGGCCTCGGTGATGCCGACGGAGGCGACCTCGGGGTGGCAGTACGTCACCCGGGGCACGCCGTCGTAGTCGATCGGAACGGTCTTCAGACCGGCAAGCCGCTCCGCGACGAGGATGCCCTCGGCGAAGCCGACGTGCGCGAGCTGGAGCGTCGGGACGAGGTCGCCGACCGCCGAGATCGTCGGCACGTTCGTACGCATGTACTCGTCGGCCAGGACGTAGCCGCGGTCCATCGCGACGCCCTGCTCCTCGTAGCCGAGACCGGCCGAGACCGGGCCGCGGCCGATGGCGACGAGCAGGACCTCGGCCTCGAAGGTCTTGCCGTCGGCCAGGGTGACCTTGACACCGTTCTCGGTGTACTCGGCGGACTGGAAGAAGGTGCCGAGGTTGAACTTGATGCCGCGCTTGCGGAACGCGCGCTCAAGAAGCTTGGAGCTGTTCTCGTCCTCGACCGGGACCAGGTGCTTCAGGCCCTCGATGACCGTCACGTCGGTGCCGAAGGACTTCCACGCCGAGGCGAACTCGACGCCGATGACACCGCCGCCGAGGATGATCGCCGACTCCGGGACACGGTCCAGGGTCAGGGCGTGGTCGGAGGAGATGATCCGGTTGCCGTCGATCTCCAGGCCGGGGAGCGACTTCGGTACGGAACCGGTGGCGAGGAGGACGTGACGACCCTCGACGCGACGGCCGTCCACGTCGACGGAGGTCGGGGAGGAGAGCCGGCCGTGGCCCTCGATGTACGTCACCTTGCGGGAGGCGACGAGACCCTGCAGACCCTTGTACAGGCCCGAGATCACGTCGTCCTTGTACTTGTGCACGGCCTTGATGTCGATGCCCTCGAAGGTGGCCTTGACACCGAACTGCTCCGCCTCGCGCGCCTGGTCGGCGACCTCGCCGGCGTGGAGCAGGGCCTTCGTGGGGATGCAGCCGTTGTGCAGGCAGGTGCCGCCGAGCTTGTTCTTCTCGATCAGTGCGACGTCCAGGCCCAGCTGCGCTCCGCGCAGCGCCGCGGCGTAACCGCCGCTACCGCCGCCGAGGATCACTAGGTCGAAAACGGTGCTGGCGTCGTTCGCCACGTCACGTCCTCCATGCATGTGCGCTCGTCGCCGGTCTCCTGTGACCGGGCGGCGGCTGGTGTCCGGCCGCTTTTATGTCGGCCCTGTGGTGGGGGCCCTGTCCTGCCGAGAACCCATCTTCGCACTTGTTGCCGGAAGGCGGGACGCGGGGCCGGTGTGTGAGACCGGCCGATCGCCCGTACGGACAGGTAACCGGGCCGTACGAACGTACGGATTTCGTCGAGGGTGAACACGCGCGGCCCCGGGACCGGGGTCCGGGGGCCGCGCTCCGTGTCACCGGACGGGTCAGAGCTCGCCGTCGGCGGTCTTCTCCGCCAGCTTCACCAGCGTGCGGACCGAGGAGCCGGTGCCGCCCTTCGGGGTGTAGCCGTACGGGGCGCCCTCGTGGAAGGCCGGGCCGGCGATGTCGAGGTGGGCCCAGGTGATGCCCTCGCCGACGAACTCCTTCAGGAAGAGACCGGCGACCAGGCCGCCGCCCATCCGCTCGCCCATGTTGGCGATGTCGGCGGTCGGGGAGTCCATGCCCTTGCGCAGGTCGGCGGGGAGCGGCATCGGCCAGGAGGCCTCGCCGACCTCCTCGGCGGTCTCGTGGATCGCCGTGCGGTAGTCGTCGTCGTTGGCCATGATCCCGAAGGTGCGGTTGCCGAGGGCGAGCACCATCGCGCCGGTCAGGGTCGCCACGTCGACGATCGCGTCCGGGTTCTCCTCCGAGGCGCGGGTCAGCGCGTCGGCCAGGACAAGACGGCCCTCGGCGTCGGTGTTGAGGACCTCGACGGTCTTGCCGCTGTACATCCGCAGCACGTCGCCGGGGCGGGTGGCGTTGCCGGACGGCATGTTCTCGGCGAGCGCCAGCCAGCCGGTGACGTTGACGGCCAGACCGATCCGCGCGGCGGCGACGACGGCGGCGAACACGGCGGCCGCGCCGCTCATGTCGCACTTCATCGTCTCGTTGTGACCGGCCGGCTTCAGGGAGATGCCGCCCGAGTCGTAGGTGATGCCCTTGCCGACCAGGGCGAGGGTCTTCTCCGCCTTCGGGTGCGTGTACGCGACCCGGACCAGGCGCGGACCGCGGACGGCGCCCTTGCCGACGCCGAGGATGCCGCCGTAGCCGCCCTTGTCGAGCGCCTTCTCGTCGAGCACCTGGACCTTCAGGCCGTGCTCCTTGCCGGCGGCCGTCACGATGGCGGCGAACGTCTCGGGGTAGAGGTCGTTCGGCGGCATGTTGATCAGGTCGCGGGCGCGGTTGATCTCCTCGGACAGCGCCTGCGCGCGCTCCGCGGCGGCCTTGAAGGCCTTGTCGCGGGGCTTGCCGCCGAGCAGGGCGACCTCGCCGAGCGGCTTCTTGGCGTCCTTGGACTCCTGGTACGCGGTGTACGCGTACGCGCCGAGCAGCGCGCCCTCGGCGATCGCCTCGGCGTCCTCGGTGGAGGCGACGGGCAGCGCGAAGGCGGCCTTCTTGGCGCCGTGCAGGGTGCGGGCGGCGGTACCGGCGGCGCGGCGGAGCGTCTCGGCGCGGTACGACGCGCCGTCCTCGGGCACGGAGCCCAGACCGACGGCGAGCACGACGGGGGTCTTCAGACCCGCGGGGGAGGGCAGCTTGGTCGCCTCACCCTCGGCACCCGCAGCGCCCAGGGTCTCCAGGACGGCGGCCAGCTTCCCGTCGAACGCCTTGTCCACGGCCTCGGCGCCGGGCGCGACGACCAGGCCCTTGCCGGACTTGGCGACACCGACGACAAGAGCGTCCGCGCGCAGCGTCGCGGCGCCGGCTGTGCTGAGAGTGAGAGCAGTCACGGTGGTGAAATCTCGCTTCCATTGAGTTCTGTGGCGGTCGAGGGATGGGCCGACCATGCCCGCCGCATCGTATTTCGGCCCGGAGAGCGCCGAGAACGAGCCTACGCTCGCTCTTCGTGTTCGCTCACGGCGACGGTGATTCACTCATCCGTGGTGTCTCTTTCACGTTTACCCCTCAGAGTCGGTGAGCTCGTCCACACTCGCCTCATTCGCGCAAGGGCAGCACACGCTCCTTTGCATCATCCGCATCATCTCCACAGGTCCTCCGCGTCCGGCGGGCCTGTCGAGGGGGGACACCACACGATGGACTCTGCCGGATCCCGCATGCCCAGAACCGCCAGGACCGCCGCGATGGTCGCCGCCGCGCTCCTCGCGACCGTCGTTCCCTCGGCCGGGGCGAGCGCCGCCGCGCCGCCCGTGCCTCGGGTCGACCTCACCGTGCTCGTGGTCGATGACGGCGGCAGCGCCGTGCAGGCGATCGTCGCCGAGCTGCGCTCCACCGGCGTCCCGTACCGCCGGGTCGATCTGGCCGATTCCGGTCGCCCGGTCATCAACGCCGCCTTCCTCAGCGACACCGTCTCGGGGCGCCCCCGGGCCAAGTACCAGGGCGTCGTGCTGCCGCACGAGTCGGCGTTCGGGCCCGACTCCGCCGAGCAGGCCGCGCTCGCGGCGTACGAGACGACCTTCAAGATCCCGCAGGTCGACGCGTACACCTGGTCCCACCCGGGCGTCGGCCTCGACTACACCAACGAGGGCGGCTACTCCGGCTCCCTCGACGGGGCCACCGCCGACCTCACCGCCGCCGGCAAGGCCGGGCCCTTCCGGTACCTCGACGGGGCGGTGACCTTCGAGGACAACGACGCCGCCATCACCGAGAGCTACGGCTACGCGGGCCGCCCGCGCGCGGGCTTCACCAGCCTCCTCGACGTGCCGGTGTCGGGCGGCGGACGGGCCAGCCTGATCGGCGAGTACGCCCACGACGGGCGCCGCGAACTCGTCGTCACCTTCGCCTACAACCAGTACCAGCGGCAGTTCCGGGTCCTCGCGCGCGGCATCGTCGAGTGGCTCACCGAGGGCGTCCACCTCGGCCAGAGCCGTAACTACTTCTCCGTCCACGTCGACGACGTCTTCGCCCCCGACGCCCGCTGGGACACCGCGCGCAACTGCACCCCGGGCGACTTCGACTGCCCCGGCGGCGACGGCGAGGCCGGCGAGAACCCGGTCCGGATGACCGCCGCCGACGCCACGTACGCCGCCGCCTGGCAGAAGGCCGCCGGCTTCACGCTCGACATGGTCTACAACGGCGGCCAGGGCGAGCAGTGGAAGACCGAGCACGCCGGCGCCGACCCGCTCGCCGCCAAGCTGATCGCCGACCGCGCCCAGTACCGCTGGATCAACCACACCTACACGCACCCCTTCCTCGGCTGCGTCCAGGACACCAGCACCGTCCCCTGGCAGTGCGCGAAGACCGCGGCCGGAGCCACCCAGTGGACCAGCCGCAGCACCATCGCCGCGCAGATCCGCGACAACCACAACTGGGCCGTCGCCAAGGGCATCTCCGTCGACCGCACCGAACTCGTCACCGGCGAGCACTCCGGCCTGAAGACCTCGCCGCAGCAGCCCGTGGACAACCCGTACCTGGCCGGCGCGCTCGCCGACAACGGCGTGAAGTGGATCGCCAGCGACAACTCCCGCGAGCCCCAGCAGCGGGCGGTCGGCGCGGCGAAGACCGTCCCGCGCCACCCGATGAACGTGTACTACAACGTGGGCACCGCCGCCGAGATGGCCGACGAGTACAACTGGATCTACACCTCGCGGGCCGACGGCGGCAGCGGGATCTGCGAGTCCAACCCGGCCTCCACCTGCCTGCCCGCCCCGCTCGACACCGCCACCGGGTACGCCGCCCACATCGTCCCGCAGGAGGCCCGCACGGCCCTCTCGCACGTGGTCGCCAACGACCCGCGCCCGCACTACGTCCACCAGTCCAACCTGGCCGAGGACCGCATCCTCTACCCCGTCCTCGACCGGGTCCTCGCCGACTACCGGGCCCTGTACGCCGACAACGCCCCGCTGGTGAATCCTCGTCAGCGCGACGTCGGCACCGAGCTCGACCGCCGTGCCGCCTGGGACCGGGCGCTCGCGGCCGGTCAGGTCACGGCGTACCGCATCGGCACCGCCGTCACCGTCAAGGCGCCCTCCGGAGTGACCGCCCCGGTCACCGTCCCCGAGGGGACGCGTAAGCAACTCCTGCTCGGTACGGCGGTGTTCGGCACGGCCTACGCGGGAGCGCGCTCGGCCTGGACCGCCCCCGAGGCGCTCCAGTCCACGACCACGCTCAAGCTCCCGACGGCCTGACGACGACCGTACGACCGTACGAACCGACCACCGTACGTTCTGGGGGGAAACGCACATGCCGAGCCGTGGCCGTCACGTCACCATGCTCACCGAAGGCACCTATCCGCACGTGCACGGGGGAGTCAGCACCTGGTGCGACCAGCTCGTGCGGGGCATGCCCGAGGTCGACTTCGAGATCCTCGCCCTCACCGGCAACGGCCGCGAACCCGTGACCTGGGAGCTGCCGTCGAACATCTCCCGTCACACCGCCTTCCCGCTCTGGGGCTCCGCCCCGGAGCGGGGGCGGGCCCCACGGGGCCGTGAGCGGCGCCGCTTCACCGACACCTACGAGCGCTTCCTGCTCTCCATCCTCGACCCCGACGCCGGCTGCGACTTCGGCGAGGGCCTCTACGCCCTCGCCGCGCTCGCCCGGCGCGGCGGACTGACCGCCGCGCTGCGCTCCGAAGGCGCGCTGCGCTCCCTGATGTGGATCTGGACCATGCCGCATCTGCCGACCGCGGCCGCCCGGCCCACGGTCCACGACGCGCTCACCGCGACCGACTTACTCGAACACGCGCTGCGTCCGCTCGCCGCCCGGATATCCGACGGCAGCGTCGCGCACGCGGTCTCCAGCGGCCTCGCGACGCTGCCGGCGCTCGCCGCCCAGCACTTCGAAAGGGTGCCCTTCCTGCTCACCGAACACGGCATCTATCTCCGCGAGCGCTACCTCGGCTACCGCACCGAGGCCCAGCGCTGGCCCGTCAAGGCCCTGATGCTCGGCTTCTACCGCGAGCTCAACACCCTCGGCTACCGCAAGGCCGACCTGATCACCCCCTGCAACCAGTACAACCGGCGCTGGGAGGAGCGCGGTGGCGCCCCCACCGCCCGGATCCGGACCGTCTACAACGGCGTCGACCCGCACGCGTTCCCCTACGCGGGGCCCGAGCCGGAGGTTCCCACCCTCAGCTGGTGCGGACGTGTCGACCCGATCAAGGATCTGGAGACGCTGATCAGGGCGTACGCGATCTCCCGCGCCGAACTCCCGGAGCTGCGGCTGCGGTTGTTCGGCCCGGTCCCGGCGGGCAACGAGGACTACCGCACCGGCCTGGAGAAGCTCGCCGCCGAGCTGGGTGTGACCGACGGGATCACCTTCGAGGGCCGGGTCTCCGACGTGGCCGGCGCGTACGCGGCCGGGAGCGTGGTGATGCTCTCCTCGATCAGCGAGGGGTTCCCGTTCTCGCTGATCGAGGCGATGTCCTGCGGCCGGGCCACGGTCTCCACCGATGTCGGCGGGGTACGCGAGGCCGTCGGCGACACCGGGATCGTCGTCCCGCCCCGCGAGCCCGCCGTGATGGCCGCGGCCGTCACGGAGCTGCTGCGGGAAGGGGAGCGCAGGGCCGAACTGGGGCGCAGGGCCCGGCAGCGGGTCGTCGACCGGTTCACCCTGCACCGCTCGGTGGACGGCTTCCGCCGGATCTACCTGGAACTGGCCGGCGAGCCGCCCGTGCCCACCGCGCCGGAGCCCTCGGAGGACTGGACCGTGCTGCTCACCGACCCCTGGCGGCCTGAACTCGTCGGCGGGGGGTCCCTGTCATGAGCGGTTCCCTCTGGCTGAAGAACGGCACGATGCGGGACACCCTGCCGGTGATCCCGCGCCAGCGGGTGGCGGGGGCGGGGATCCTCGCCGCCGACCCCGTCGACGAACTCGCGGACCGGCTGGCCGGGTTGGCGGCGGTCGCGGTGCATCCGGACGAGATCGCCGCGATCCTGGAGTCCGACGGCATGACGGACGACCACATCCGGCTCACCTACGGCCGCGCCGACTCGTTCGCCCTCGCCGAGGACCTCTACGCGCGCGTGGAGCGGCGCCACCCCGAGCCGGAGGCCCCGCCCGCGGGGCCTTGGCACCACGGCCTCGGCGGCTGTCTGCTGCGGGGCGTCGTCTTCGCCCTGCCCGGGCTCGCGTACGTCCTGGGGGCCCCGCTGTTCGGCGGTGCGGGAACGGTTCCCCTGCTCGCGGGGGCGGTGGCGGGCTGGGTCTGGAACCAGGCCCTGTCGCACCGCGCGTACACCTGGCTCGGGCTCGGTGACCGGGACTCCGCCGTCCGCAGCCTGCGCGTCGGCGCCCCGGCGGGCGCGCTCGTCGGCTCGGCGGTCGCCCTCGCGGTGGCAGGGCCCGGCGAGTGGCCGGTCGTCGTGTTCGCCACGGGCCAGTCGCTCTACCTGGCGGCCGCGACCGTCCTCCTCGTCCTCGGCCGCGAACGCGCCCTGCTCTGCGCCCTCGCCCCGCTGGCGGGCGCGGTCCCGGCGTTCCGGTACGACGTCCCGGACGTCCTGAGGGCCGGCCTCCCGGCCCTCTCCCTGGCGGCGGCGATCACCTTCGCTGCCCTGGTGCTGCGGGGCGGGGGCGTACGGAGCCCCGCCCCCCGCCGCCCCCGCTCGGGCCCGCCGCTCCTCGCCTCCGTCCCGTACGGGCTCTTCGGGCTCGGGACCGGGTTGCTCGTGCTGTACGCGGGCGGTGACGAGGCGCTCGTCACCGGGGCGGGGCCCGTGCTTGCGCTGACGCTCTCCATGGGGCCCGCCGAGTGGCTGCTGCACCGGTTCCGGCGCCTGAGCGTCGCCGGGCTGCGGACCCTGACCAGTGCGCGCGAGTTCCGGCGGGCGGCTGCGGGGGCCCTCGCGCAATGCCTCGGCGCGTACCTCGCCGTGCTCCTCGCCCTGGCCGTCGTGGGCGTCCTGCTGTGGCCCGGAGCCCCCGGGCCCGACGGGGCCGGGCTGTCGGGGCTGCTGCTCGTCGGGGTGGTGCTCTGGCTCGGGCTGCTGCTCCAGGCCTTCGGCGCGGTGCGCGGCGCGGCCGCCGTGTGCACGCTCGCGGCCGCGGCCCAGACCCTCGCCCCGTCCTCGGGGCCGCTGGTCGCGGGGGCGGCGGCCGCCGCCATGGCCGTCCTGACCTGCGCCCTGCTCGTCCGACCGACCGCCCACCGTGTCTGAGGAAGGCTCGTGAACGCCCCCAGCCCCACCCTTCTCGTGCCCTTCTACGAGCACCCGGCCGACCGCCCCGACGCCTGGGAGGCCGTGGTCGAGGCGGCGCCGTCGCTGTACGGCGTCGTCCTCAACCCGGCGAACGGCGCGGGCACCGCCCCCGACCCCGCGTTCGCCGCCCTCGCGGCCCGGCTCCGCACCGCGGGCGTCCGCGTCCTCGGCTACACCGACACCGCGTACGGGCGCCGCCCGCACGGCGAGGTCGTCGCCGAGCTGCTGCGCCACCGCGACTGGTACGGAGCCGACGGCGCCTTCCTCGACCAGGTGCCGACCGCGCCCGAGGCGCTCGGCCATGTGCGCCGCATCGGCGTCGCCGCCCGCGCCGCCGGGGCCCGCACCCTGGTCCTCAACCACGGCGCCCACCCCGACCCCGGCTACGCCGAACTCGCCGACCTGCTGGTCACCTTCGAGGGCCCCTGGGACTCCTACCGGGGCCTCGACCTGCCGGTCGCCGACCACTACTGCCACCTGGTCTACGCGGCCCCCCGCGACGCCCTCCCGACCACCCGGGTCCACTGCGCGGTCCCGGGCACGGGCGCCCACCCCTGGGGCACGCTCCCGCACGCCTTGGACCGCGTCGCTGGTCCCTAGAGGCCCAGCGTCAGCGCCACGAGCACCGCCGTGGCCGCCGTCTCCTCGACCGCGCCGAAGACGTCGCCCGTCACCCCGCCGAACCGCCGGACGCAGCGGCGCAGCAGCAGGGCCGCCGCCGCGAGGCCCACGCCCGCCGCGAGGACGTGGCGCAGGGCGTCGTACGGGGAGAACAGCGCGGCCGTCGCGGCGCACGCCGCCAGGACGGCCGCCGTGACCAGGGCCGCGGCGCGGACCGGGACGGTGCCGGCGACCATCGCGCCCAGGCCCTCGGGGCGGGCCGCCGGGATGCCCTCGCGGGAGGCGTGGGTCAGGGCGAGGCGGGCGACGGTCGCGGCGAGGGCGGCGCCGACGGTGCCGTACGCCCAGCCCTCCTCGTACAGCTGGTACAGCGCGGCGACCTGGGCGAGCAGGACGAAGAGGAGCGTGATCACGCCGAACGGGCCGATGTCCGACTGCTTCATGATCCGCAGCGCGTCCTCGGCGGGCTTCGCGCTGCCGAGCCCGTCCGCCGTGTCCGCGAGCCCGTCCAGGTGGAGGCCGCGGGTCATCAGCGCGGGGACGGCCGTCGTGGCGACCGCGGCGAGCAGCGGTCCCGAGCCGAGCAGCAGGAGCACCCCGCCGAGCGCGGCCGCGAACAGGCCGAGGACGAGGCCCGCGAGCGGGGCCCAGAGCATGCCGGCGCGCGCCGCGTCCCGGTCCCAGCGGGTGATGCGGGCGGGCAGCACGGTGAGGGTGCCGAAAGCGAAACGCAGGCCGTCCATCCGGGCAGGGTAAGGCAGAGCCTCACGAGGTAAATTGCGCATCACGTACAAATCGGAAGCGGGTGGCATGGGTCACTGGTTCTACCGCAACTTCGTCGAGCCGGGGAAGCTCCCGCTGCTCATCGCCCTTGCCTCCTTCATGATCACCTTCCTGGTCACGCGGACCATCGTGCGGATGATCCGGGCCGGGAAGGGCCCGTTCGGCAATGTGAAGTCCGCCGGCGGGCTGCACATCCACCATGTCGTGCCGGGTGTCGTCCTCACCGTCGTCGGTGGCTTCGGCGCGGTCGCCAGCGGCCGGGAAGGCGTCACGGCCTGCGTCTTCGCGGCGGTCTTCGGGATCGGCGCGGGCCTCGTCCTGGACGAGTTCGCGCTGATCCTGCACCTCGACGACGTCTACTGGAGCGACCAGGGCCGCCAGAGTGTCGAGATGGTCGTGTTCACCGCCGCCCTGGTCATGCTGGTCCTCGGCGGCTTCTCGCCGCTGGGGGTCAACGAACTGACCCCGGACGAGCGGCAGAACCGGGGCACCTTCGTCCTGACGCTCCTCGTGAACTTCCTCTTCGTCCTGATCACGCTGGTCAAGGGGAAGTTCCGGCTCGCCGTCATCGGCACGCTCGTGCCGTTCGTCGCGATCGTCGGCGCCGTCCGCCTCGCCCGGCCCGGCTCCTGGTGGTCCCGCCACCTCTACCGCCGGCGCCACCGCGCCCGCGCCAAGTCCCGGCTGCGCACCTACCGGCACGACCGGCGCTGGGACAAGGTGCGGCGGCGCACTCAGGACGTGATCGGCGGCTTCCAGGAACGGGTCCCGGGTCGCAACTCCGGCTCGGGGTCCGCAGGGTCCTCGGGGTCTTCAGGGTCTTCGGGGTCCGCCCCGCCGCCCGGCCCCGGCGGTGGGGACTGACGGCGCTCGCGCCAGGCCATGACCGCGATCAGCACGAGCACGGCGGCTATCGCCGCGAGGTGCTCCTTGCCCGCGAGGTTGCTCTTGATCAGCACCTCCACCACCATCGCGACGACCACGAGCGCCCCGGTCCACCGCGCGCGGTAGCGCCAGCAGACGTACACCGCGAGGCCGACCACCGCCGCCGACGGGCCCGTGTCCACGACCCGCGCGTCGGAGGCGGGCAGCCCCAGCGGGTTGTCCGGGCCGAGCGCGATGCCCACGCGCGCGTACAGCGTCCCGGCCAGCGTCGAGAGGTACGCGATGGCGAGGGTCCGCCACCGCCCCAGACAGATCTCGGCGATACCGAAGACCAGCAGGATCTGCGCCAGCGCGCCCCACACCGGCAGATCGAGCGCGGGGACGAAGAGCGAGAGCGGGGTACGCAGCAGGGCCAGCCACACCGGGTCCTCGGCGCGCACGGACCCGATGTTCTGGACCGGCTGGTAGCCCCAGTCCTGGTTCTGCACGATCTGGAAGAGGGCCGTGAGGCAGACGGCCGCAAGGGTCATCGGGATGGCGCGCCACTTCTTGGTGACGAGCGCGTCCCGTACGGCGGTGTACAGCGGCCCCCACTCGCGGCGGGCGAAGCCCTTCAGCGCGGACTTCACCGCCGGCCCTCCAGGTGCTTGCGGTGCATCCACTTCGGCAGCCCGGGGGCCTCCAGGAAGCCCTCGGCGCGGCCGGCGGCGAGGCCGATGCGGAGCAGGTCGGCGCTCTTCTCGAAGAGCATGAAGCGGGGCTCCCAGATCGGTCGGTACTTGGCGTTGGCGCGGTACAGCGACTCGATCTGCCACCAGCGGGAGAAGAAGCTGAGCAGCGAACGCCACATCCTCAGCACAGGCCCCGCACCGAGCTTCGAGCCACGTTCGAAGACGGACCGGAACATGGCGAAGTTGAGCGAGACCTGGGTGATCCCGATCTCCTTGGCGCGCTGGAGGAGTTCGATGACCATGAACTCCATCAGGCCGTTCTCGGAGTCCCGGTCGCGGCGCATCAGGTCCAGGGAGAGCCCCTTCGGCCCCCAGGGCACGAAGGAGAGCACCGCCCGCAGCTCGCCGTCCTCGTCGGAGCACTCCAGCATCACGCACCGCCCGTCGCGCGGGTCGCCGAGCCGGCCGAGCGCCATGGAGAAGCCGCGCTCGGTGGCGCCGTCGCGCCAGTCGTCGGCCTTGCGGAGCAGCGCGTCCATCTCGTCGGCGGGGATGTCCTCGTGGCGCCGGATCCGTACCTCGTACCCGGCCCGCTTGACCCGGTTGAAGGCCTGCCGGACGGTCCGCATGGCCCGGCCTTCGAGGGTGAACTCGTCGGTCTCCACGATCGCCTCGTCGCCCAGCTCAAGGGCGTCCAGGCCGTGCCGGGCGTAGATGGTGCCGGCCTCCTCGCTCGCGCCCATGACGGCCGGGATCCAGCCGTGCTCGCGGGCCTCGGCGAGCCACGGCTCGATCGCGCCGGGCCAGGCCTCGGGGTCGCCGATCGGGTCGCCCGAGGCGAGCGAGACCCCGCCGACGACCCGGTAGGCGACGGCGGCCTTCGCGCTGGGGGACCACACGACGCTCTTCTCGCGGCGCAGCGCGAAGTAGCCGAGCGAGTCGCGGTCGCCGTTCTTGTCGAGGAGGGCCCGCAGCTTCTCCTCGTCGTCGTCGGTGAGCGGGTCGACGGCCCGGCGGGAACGGAACGCGGCGTAGAGCACGGCGATGATCAGCAGCGTGGAGAGCACGTTGATGACGACGTTGACCCAGCCGGGGGTGGCGATCCCGTCGAAGGCCGAGTCGTCGGCGGCCAGGGTGATCAGCCGCATCACGCCGTACCGCCAGCGCTCCAGGAAGGTGGAGGTGCCGGTGGAGGTGTTGGTGACGGTGACGAGCACGGCGGCGAGCAGCGAGGTGACGAGCAGGCCGCCGACCGCCACGACGGCGGCCAGCCAGGGGTTGGAGCGGTCGCCCTTCGCGTAGAACTCCTTGCGGCCGAGGATCAGCGCGAGGACGAACGCGGCGGTGAGGACGAGCGAGATCCAGTTCTGGGCGTGCTGCCGGATCTCCGGGAAGAACATCGCGAAGGCGAAGAGCAGCAGGAAGAGCCCGCTGAGGACGATGTTGAGGATCCACGCGGCGCGCTTGCGGCGGCGCATGGTGATCGCCAGGAAGAGCGTGAAGACGCCCGAGGCGAAGCCCGCCGTCAGCATGTACGGAGTGAAGTAGTTGTCCGTGTTGTGCCGACGGAGGTCCTGGCCGAGGGAGACCCACACGGCGCTCAGGAAATTGATGAACGTGACGGCGCGCAGGTACCAGACGGCGAACGCGGCGCTGCGCCGCGAACGGGCCGTGCCCCTGGGCGTTCCTTCGGTGGACAAACGGACCTCTCCCATGAAAAGCGATCATATGGGGCATCGCTCGTCATGGCGGGGCGCCGGAAGCGCCCGCCCGAATGTGGCGGACCTGCTTCCGGCGCCCTGATCCGTCTAGTTCTCCTCGTCCGGCGAGTCCGCCGTGCTGTCCGAGGTGTCCTCCGGAGTGGTCGGCTCCGGCTTCTCGGGCAGCTCCGCCGCCAGTGCGGCGGCGGCCTGGACGAGGGGAAGAGCGAGCAGAGCCCCGGTTCCCTCGCCCACAGTGACGCCGTGGTCGAGCAGCGGGTTGAGTGCCATCCGGTCCAGCGCCTTCGCCTGCGCCGGCTCACCGCTCACCTGACCCGCCAGCCACCAGTCCGGCGCCCGGAACGCCGCCCGCTGCGCCACCAGCGCACAGGCCGCGCCCACCACACCGTCCAGGATCACCGGCATCCGGCGCACCGCGCTCTGCAGCAGGAAGCCCGTCATCGCCGCCAGGTCCGCCCCGCCGACCGCGCCGAGCAGCGCCAACTGGTCGCCCAGGACCGGCCGCGCGCGCCGCAGCGAGTCCCGGACCGCCGCGCACTTGCGCATCCACGCCAGGTCGTCGATGCCCGCCCCGCCCCGGCCGGTGACCACCGAGGCGTCCGTCCCGCACAGGGCCGCGATCAGCGTCGACGCGGGCGTCGTACCGCCCACGCTCAGATCGCCGAGCACCACCAGATCCGTACCGGAGTCGGCCTCCTCGTCCGCGATCGCCACCCCGAGCCGGATCGCCGCCTCGGTCTCCTCGGCGCTCATCGCGTCCTCGATGTCGATCCGGCCGCTGCCGCGCCGCACCCGGTGCCGGACCACCTCGGCGGGCAGCAGCTCCGGCTCGCAGTCCAGACCGGCGTCCACCACCCGTACCGGAACGCCCGCGCTGCGCGCGAGGACCGCGAGCGGGCTCGCCCCGTCGAGCACCGAGCGGACCAGCTCGTACGCCGTGCCGGCCGGGCGGCCCGACACCCCGAGCGAGGCCACCCCGTGGTCGCCCGCGAAGAGCACCGCCTTCGGCTGCTCGATCGCCCGCACCTTGACCGAACCCTGCGCCGCCGAGAGCCACTCGCCGAGCTCGTCGAGCCGGCCGAGCGCGCCGGGCGGAACGATCAGCCGCTCCCGGCGTTCCTCGGCGTCACGCCGCACCCCGCCGTCGGGGCGCTCGATCAGATCGGAGAAGTCGTCCAGGTTCAAGGCTCGTCCTCGTGACGTCGACGTCGGCTGTGGCCAAGCTGTGGCCAATGGGTGATCGAACCCTACCCGCGCAGCACCAGCGCCTGCCCCGAGACGACCAGGAGGACCTGCTCGCACTCGTCCCCGAAGGCCGCGTTCAGCCGCCCCAGCTCGTCCCGGAACCTCCGTCCGGCCGCGCTGGCGGGAACGACCCCCGAGCCCACCTCGTTGGTCACGGTGACGACCGTGCGGGACGTGGCGCGCACCGCCGCCACCAGCTCCTCCACCCGCCTGCGCAGCGCCTCCTGGCCCCCGCTCGCCCACCGCTCGTCCTCCCAGGCGCCCACCTGGTCCATGGCGTCCGTCAGCCACAGCGACAGGCAGTCGATCAGCAGCGCGGGCCCCTCGGTCGCGAGCAGCGGGACGAGGTCGCAGGTCTCCTCCGTACGCCAGGAGCCGGGCCGCCGGTCCCGGTGCAGGGCCACCCGCTGCGCCCACTCCGGGTCCTCCTCCCGGGTCCCGCTCGTCGCCACGTACAGCACCTCGGGGAAGGTCTCCAGGCGCCGCTCGGCCTCCACCGACTTGCCCGAGCGCGCGCCGCCGGTCACCAGCGTGCGGCGCGGCACGTCGGGCACGGCGTGGTACTCGCCGACGTACAGCGTCGTGCCGTCCGGGACCGCCCGCGCCCCCGCCGCCGCGAGCCGCCGGTCCAACTCGCGCCCGTTCGGCACGTCGTGGTCGAGGTGGACGGCGATCACGTCGGTGCTCGCCCCGACCGCCCCGGTCGCCCGCAGCCGCGCCAGCGCGTCCGGCCGGCCCGTGACGTCCATGACGACCATGTCGTACGGCGGCCGGTGGTTCTCCGGCAGACCGGCGGGGGAGCCCCCGGGCGGCAGGTAGAGCAGCCGCTCGCCCTCCGCCGAGGTCACCTCGTACCCCGTACCGGGGGAGTCCATCGGCACCGCCCGCACCCGGTGCCCGCTGATGAGCGTCAACTCGCGTCCGTCCGGCACCCTTCCGGCTGCCGGAAGCCCGGCAGGCACCTCCACCGCGGGCCCGTCGTGCGGGTGCGTGAGCAGCACCTGCCGTACGTTGACCAGCGAGTGCCCCGCCCGGGCTGCGGCCAGCGCGGCCCCCGGCGTCAGGTCGAGCAGCAGCGCCTCGTCCACGAGCAGCGCGGTGGCGGCGCGCGCCCGGGGGCCGCGGGAGGTCGCGCAGACGGCGCAGGGGCATTCGGGGCGGGGGAGCCCGAGGGGGGCGCCGGTGCCGAGCAGAGTCAGTTCCACCCAATGATCCTCCCGCGACACCGCGAGGGGTGCGCGCCCGGCTACGCTGCGGGCAGGAAACCGATCATCCGGTGAGCCTCAGGAGGCGGACATGGCATGGACGTGGCGGTTCGAGAAGGCCGACGGCACGGAGACCGCTCCCTCGGTGGAACCGGAGGACTGGACGACCCAGGGCGACGCCGAGTCCTGGATCGGTGAGGTCTGGAAGGACCTCCTGGAGGGCGGCACGGAACAGGCGTCGCTCTTCGAGGACGACACGAAGATCTACACGATGTCCCTCCGCGAGGCGGCGGAGGGCTAGCAGGACACCGGGGACCGCCCCAGGACGTGCTTGACCACGGCCCCGGCCCTCCGGGGCCGTGCGTCGTTCTCAGCCGCCCCGTACCCCGCACAGGTGCAGCAGCGCCGCCACCCTGCGGTACGGCTCCGTCCGCCCCGCGCGGTCCTCGGCGGTCAGCAGACGTTCCAGCTCCTCGGCGGCCGGCAGGCCCACCTCGCCGGGCACGCCGTCGGTGAAGACCCGTACGCCGTACCAGGTGTGCAGCGGCGCCGCGATCCCCGCGAGCGTCGACGTCAGCGCGTCGAGCCGGTCGGCCCGCACCTTCGCGCCGTTGCGGTCGGTGTACGTGTCCGAGTCGAAGCCGGTCAGCGCGTCCGACCAGGCCCCGGCGAGCCCCGGCCGCATGGCGAGGGCGTCGGCGTTCCGTACGACCAGGGAGAGCAGACCGCCGGGCGCCAGCATCCGGGCGAGCCCGGCGAGCAGCGCGTCCGGCTCGTCCGCGTACATCAGCACGCCGTGGCAGAGCACGACGTCGAAGCTGCCGGGCAGGAAGTGGACGCCCGTCTCGCGGCCGTCGCCCTCGATCAGCCGGACCCGCTCACGGATCCCGGCCGGTTCGGTGGCCAGCGCCTCGCGCGCCGCCTTGAGCAGCTCGGGATCCGACTCCAGGCCGGTCACGGTGTGACCGGCCCTGGCGAGGCGCAGGGCCTGGGTGCCCTGACCCATGCCCGCGTCGAGGATCCGCAGCCGCTGCCCCACCGGGTAGCGGCCGGCTATCTGCTCGTCGAGCTGGCGCGCGACGAGTTCCTGGCGGACCGTTTCGCGCAGCCCGCCGTACCCGCTCGGCCACGGGGAGGAGGCGGCGGCCAGCGGGCCGCTCGCCGTGCCGGACGTGGAGGTGTCCGTGCCGACGTCCGCGCTCAGGGCCGCTCTCCGCGCTTGACCTGCGGCTTCGGCAGTCGCAGTCGGCGCATCTGGAGCGTACGCATGAGGCCGTAGGCCACGGCTCCGCGCTTCGGCTCGTTCGGGAAGCGCTCGTTGAGCAGCTTCTTCAGACGGAGCCAGATGCCGATCGAGTCGATGACGATCATCACGATCACACCGAGCCAGAGCAGCAGCGAGACGTTCTGCAGCACCGGGACGCGGACCATCGACAGCACGAGGATCACCACGGCCATCGGCAGGAAGAACTCCGCGATGGCGAAGCGCGAGTCGACGAAGTCGCGCACGAAGCGGCGGACCGGACCCTTGTCGCGGGCCGGCAGATAGCGCTCGTCACCGCTCGCCAGCGCCTCGCGCTGCCGGGCCAGGTCGGAGCGGCGCGCCTCGCGCTGGCGCTTGGCGGCCTCCTTGCGGTCGGTCGGCACCGTCGCGGCGCGACGGCGCTGGGTCTGCGCCTCACTCCGCTTCGGGGTCGGGCGGCCCTTGGGGGCCTCGGGGTCGCGGGTCTGCTTGGAGAAGTCCACGCTCACCTTGTCGGTGGCGGCCTTCTCTTCCTTGGAACGGCTACGGAACACAAAACCCAGAGTACGTGGTGGGGGGTGTGGACCCCAGTGCGGGCGGGAACGATCTGGTATCGGACCGCGTCTGTGGGGGTACGCACGGACGACACGCACGGTTTCCCCGAGGTCCATCTACTCCCTGGGCCGGAGAGAGCCCGCTCGCAGTCGTCCTTGGGGAGGAGCACATCCGCCCCCGAACAGTGCGGTAATGGAGACAGGGACCGTACTGTGGATCCTGTTGGAGAGCTTGAGCCGAGTCCGTCAGAAGGGGGCGCGCGAAGCCCATGAGCGGTGTCATGAAGCGTATGGGGATGATCTTCCGCGCGAAGGCAAACAAGGCCCTTGACCGGGCCGAGGATCCGCGCGAGACCCTCGATTACTCCTACCAGAAGCAGCTGGAGCTCCTGCAGAAGGTCCGGCGGGGCGTCGCCGACGTGGCGACCTCGCGCAAGCGGCTCGAACTGCAGCTGAACCAGCTCCAGGGACAGTCCTCCAAGCTCGAGGACCAGGGCCGCAAGGCGCTGGCGCTCGGCCGTGAGGACCTGGCCCGTGAGGCGCTCTCCCGGCGCGCCGCCCTGCAGCAGCAGGTGAGCGACCTCGAAGTGCAGCACCAGACGCTGCAGGGCGAGGAGGAGAAGCTCACGCTGGCGGCCCAGCGGCTGCAGGCCAAGGTCGACGCCTTCCGTACGAAGAAGGAGACCATCAAGGCGACCTACACGGCGGCCCAGGCGCAGACCCGGATCGCCGAGTCCTTCTCCGGCATCTCCGAGGAGATGAGCGACGTCGGCGTGGCCATCCAGCGCGCCGAGGACAAGACCGCCCAGCTCCAGGCGCGGGCCGGCGCGATCGACGAGCTGCTCGCCTCGGGCGCGCTCGACGACCAGTCGGGCCTGGCCAAGGACGACATCCAGGCGGAGCTCGACCGGCTCTCCGGCGGTACGGACGTCGAGCTGGAGCTCCAGCGGATGAAGGCGGAGCTGGCCGGAGGCCCGTCGGCCTCGAAGCAGGCCATCGAGGGCGGCAACGGCACGGCCACGCCGCAGGACCAGCAGCAGTCCCAGCCCCGTTTCGACAAGCAGTAGAGCCCGCTGCGACCAGCAGGAACGAGCCCGAAGGAACGCGTCATGATCGTACGGATCATGGGGGAGGGCCAGTGGAAGCTGGCCGACAGCCACTTCGCCGAGCTGAACAAGCTCGACGACGAGCTGCTCACGGAGATGGAGTCGGGGGACGACGAGGGCTTCCGCCGGACCCTGTCCGCGCTCCTCGACGAGGTCCGCCGGATCGGCGAACCCCTCCCCGACGACGCACTGGAACCCTCCGAGCTGATCCTGCCGGCGCCGGACGCGACCCTCGAAGAGGTCCGCGCGATGCTCTCCGACGACGGCCTCATCCCGGGCTGAGCCGGACTCTCCAACAGATCGGTGCCCCGCCCCTCCCCACCGGAGGAGCGGGGCACCGGCGCGTTCCACCCCGTACCGTTGCATGTCGTGACCACCCTCGACAGCGGCTTCCCGCGAGGCCGGCAGTGGCTGCGGGCGCACCCCCTCGCCTTCGACGCGGCGCTCGCGCTCGGCGCGCTCATCTGCATGATCACCGCGTCCTTCGCCGACCCCCACGGCAGCCCGAACGGTCCCACCTTCGGCGACCGCACCCCCGACATCGGCAGCGTGGGCCTCATGGTGATCGGCGCCGCCGCCCTGATCCTGCGGCGCCGCGACCCGCTCGCCGTCCTGGCCTTCACCGGCGCGGTCACCCTCGTCGAGCTGATCGTCGACGACCGGCCCGCGCCCGTCGTGATGAGCGCCGTGATCGCGGTCTACACGGTCGCCGCCCGCACCGACCGGCCCACCACCTGGCGCGTCGGCCTCATCACCATGGCCGTGCTCACCGGCGCCTCGATGCTCTTCGGGCCGACGCCCTGGTACGCGCAGGAGAACCTGGGCGTCTTCGCCTGGACCGGCATGGCCGCGGCCGCCGGTGACGCGGTGCGCAGCCGCCGCGCCTTCGTCGACGCCATCCGGGAGAGGGCCGAGCGCGCCGAGCGGACCCGCGAGGAGGAGGCCCGCCGCCGGGTCGCCGAGGAGCGGCTGCGGATCGCCCGCGACCTGCACGACGTCGTCGCCCACCACATCGCCCTGGTCAACGTCCAGGCCGGAGTGGCCGCCCATGTCATGGACAAGCGGCCCGACCAGGCCAAGGAGGCCCTCGGGCACGTAAGGGCCGCCAGCCGCTCCGCCCTCGACGAGCTGCGGGCCACCGTCGGGCTCCTCCGCCAGTCCGGCGACCCCGAGGCCCCCACCGAACCGGCGCCCGGCCTCACCGTCCTCGACGAGCTCCTCACCACCTTCCGCAACGCCGGCCTCCCCGTGGAGCTGGCCTGCGCCGACGACGACACCGCCCCCCTCAGCCACCGGCCGGGGGGCGCCCCGACGGCGCTCCGGCTGCCGGCGGCCGTCGACCTCGCCGCGTACCGGATCATCCAGGAGGCTCTGACCAATGTGCGCAAGCACGCGGGCCCGGGCGCCAAGGCCGAGGTGAGCGTGATCCGGGTCGGTCGTACGGTTGAGATCACCGTCCTCGACAACGGCGTGCCGCAGCCGACGCCGTCCACCGACACCGGCGGCCACGGGCTGCTCGGCATGCGCGAGCGGGTCACCGCCCTCGGCGGCACGCTGACCGCGGCACCCCGCTACGGCGGCGGCTTCCGGGTCCAGGCGATACTGCCCGCTACGGCCCGTACGGGGGAGGACGCATGACGATCCGGGTACTGCTCGCCGACGACCAGGCGCTGCTCCGCAGCGCCTTCAAGGTGCTCGTGAACTCCGAACCGGACATGGAGGTCGTCGCCGAGGCCGCCGACGGGGCCGAGGCCGTCGCCCTCGCCCGCTCCACCCGGGCCGACGTCGTCCTGATGGACATCCGGATGCCCGGCACGGACGGGCTCGCCGCCACCCGGCTGATCACGGCGGACCCGGAGCTCTCCGACGTACGGATCGTCATGCTGACCACCTTCGAGGTGGACGAGTACGTCGTGCAGTCGCTCCGCGCCGGGGCCTCCGGCTTCCTCGGAAAGGGCGCGGAACCGGACGAACTGCTCAACGCCATCCGGATCGCCGCCGCCGGGGAGGCCCTGCTCTCGCCCGTGGCGACCAAAGGGCTGATCGCCAAGTTCCTCGCCCAGGGCGGCAGTTCGGACCCCGACGGCGAGGACGGCGCGCCGGCGTACTCGCAGCGCCTGGCCGCCCTCACCACCCGGGAGCGCGAGGTCCTCGTCCTCGTCGCCGGCGGGCACTCCAACGACGAGATCGCCGAACGCCTGGAGGTCAGCCCCCTCACGGTGAAGACGCACGTCAACCGGACGATGGCCAAACTCGGCGCCCGCGACCGCGCCCAGCTGGTGGTCACCGCCTACGAGTCGGGGCTGGTACGTCCAAGGGTGGAGTGACGGAGTACCCCGGCGTACTCCAGACGCGGTATGCGCGGCATAAGGAATTGAGCCCCGGGGCCGAGGATCCGTTGCCTCTCATGGCTGATCGTGGATGCGGGCACCCATCACCGCCCGCCTGCCGAGCACGCCACAGAAGAGAGACCCCATGTCCTGGCTGTCAAGATTCAGCCTCGCGCAACGGGCCCTGATCGGGCTGATGTCCATCGTCGCCATCGTCTTCGGGGCGATAGCCATCCCGCAGCTGAAGCAGCAACTGCTGCCCTCGATCGAGCTGCCGATGGTCTCGGTCCTCGCCCCCTACCAGGGCGCGTCCCCCGATGTGGTCGAGAAGCAGGTCGTCGAACCGCTCGAGTCCACGATCAAGGCCGTCGACGGCATCAAGGGCGTCACGTCCACCGCCTCCGAGGGCAACGCCGTCATCATGGCCACCTTCGACTACGGCGACGAGGGCACCAAGCAGCTCGTCGCCGACGTCCAGCAGGCCGTGAACCGCGCGCGCGTCGCGCTGCCCGACGGTGTCGACCCGCAGGTCGTCGCCGGTTCCACCGACGACATCCCGACCGTCGTCCTCGCCGTCACCTCCGACAAGGACCAGCAGGCGCTCGCCGACCAGCTGGAGCGCACCGTCGTCCCCGCGCTTGAGGACATCGACGGCGTCGGCCAGGTCTCCATCGACGGCGTCCAGGACCTCCAGGTCTCCGTCACCCCGAACGACGCCAAGCTCGCGGCGGCCGGCCTGAACGCCGGCAAGCTCGCCGAGGCCATCCGCTCCGGCGGCGGCACGGTGCCGGCCGGCTCGTTCTCCGAGGACGGCAAGAGCCGCACGGTCCAGGTCGGCGGCGGCTTCACCTCGCTGCAGCAGCTCCAGGAGCTGCGGATCAAGCCCGAGCAGGGCAAGGCGGTCCGCCTCGCCGACGTGGCCGAGGTGAAGCAGGAGGAGGCCTCCCGGGTCTCCATCACCCGTACCAACGGCAAGCCGAGCCTCGCCGTGATGGCCACCATGGACAACGACGGCAGCGCCGTCGCCATCTCCGACGCCGTCAAGGAGAAGCTGCCCGAGCTCCGCAAGGACCTCGGCGCGGGCGCCGAGCTGACCGTCGTCTCCGACCAGGGCCCCGCCGTCTCCAAGTCGATCTCCGGTCTGACCACGGAGGGCGCGCTCGGTCTCGTGATGGCCGTCCTGGTGATCCTGGTCTTCCTGACCTCGATCCGCTCCACGCTGGTCACCGCGGTCTCGATCCCGCTCTCGGTCGTCCTGGCCCTGATCGTGCTGTGGACCCGTGACCTCTCGCTCAACATGCTGACCCTGGGCGCCCTCACCATCGCCATCGGCCGGGTCGTCGACGACTCGATCGTGGTCCTGGAGAACATCAAGCGGCACCTCGGCTACGGCGAGGAGCGCCAGTCGGCGATCCTCACCGCCGTCCGCGAGGTCGCGGGCGCGGTCACCTCCTCCACGCTCACCACGGTCGCGGTCTTCCTGCCGATCGGTCTGGTCGGCGGCATGGTCGGGGAGCTGTTCGGCTCGTTCAGCCTGACGGTCACCGCCGCCCTGCTCGCCTCGCTCCTCGTCTCGCTCACCGTCGTCCCGGTCCTCTCGTACTGGTTCCTGCGCGCCCCCAAGGGCACGTCGGAGAACCCGGACGAGGCCCGGCGCCTCGCGGAGGAGAAGGAGAACAAGAGCAGGCTGCAGCGCCTGTACGTCCCGGTCCTGCGGTTCGCGACCCGGCGCCGGCTCACCAGCGTGGCGATCGCGATCGTCGTCCTGGTCGGCACCTTCGGCATGGCCCCGCTCCTGAAGACGAACTTCTTCGACCAGGGCGAGCAGGAGGTCATGTCCATCAAGCAGGAGCTGGCCCCGGGCACCAGCCTGGCGGCGGCCGACGCGGCCGCGAAGAAGGTCGAGCAGGTCATCGCCGACACCGACGGCGTGAAGGACTACCAGGTCACCGTCGGCTCCTCGGGCTTCATGGCCGCGTTCGGCGGCGGCACGGGCGCCAACCAGGCCTCGTACCAGCTGACCCTGGAGGACTCGGCCTCGTACGAGAAGACCCGGGACGCGATCGACGCGGCCCTCGGCAAGCTCGACGGCATCGGCGACACCACGATCGCGGCCGGCGACGGCTTCGGCAGCCAGGACCTCAGCGTGGTGGTCAAGGCCTCCGACGCGGACACCCTGAAGAAGGCTTCCGAGGCGGTCAAGGCCGAGGTCGCCAAGCTCGACGACGTCACCGACGTCCAGAGCGACCTCTCCCAGTCCGTGCCGCGGATCTCCGTCAAGGCGAACGCCAAGGCGGCGGAGCTCGGCTTCGACGACACGACCCTCGGCATGGCCGTCGCCCAGGCGGTCCGGGGCACCCCGGCCGGCAAGGCGATCCTGAATGACACCGAGCGGGACATCGTCCTGACCTCGGCGAACCAGGCCACCACGATGGCGAGCCTGAAGGCGCTGCCGTTCGGCCCGGTCAAGCTCGGCGACATCGCCACGGTCGAGCTGGTCCCCGGCCCGGTCTCGATGACCCGGATCGACGGCTCGCGGGCCGCGACGATCTCGGCCAAGCCGACCGGTGACAACACCGGCGCGGTGAGCACCGAGCTCCAGTCGAAGATCAGCGCGCTCGACCTGCCGGAGGGCGCGACCGCGTCCATCGGCGGTGTCTCCGAGGACCAGTCCGAGGCGTTCCTCAACCTGGGCCTGGCGATGCTCGCGGCCATCGCGATCGTCTTCATGCTGCTGGTCGCGACCTTCAAGTCGCTGATCCAGCCGCTGATCCTGCTGGTGTCGATCCCGTTCGCGGCGACCGGCGCGATCGGTCTGCTCGTGATCACGGGTACGGCGATGGGCGTGCCGGCGATGATCGGCATGCTGATGCTGATCGGCATCGTCGTGACCAACGCGATCGTCCTGATCGACCTGATCAACCAGTACCGGGCGCAGGGCCTGGGCGTCGTCGAGGCGGTCGTCGAGGGCGGCCGGCACCGACTGCGCCCGATCCTGATGACGGCCCTGGCGACGATCTTCGCGCTGCTCCCGATGGCGCTCGGCATCACCGGCGAGGGCGGCTTCATCGCGCAGCCGCTCGCGGTGGTCGTGATCGGCGGTCTGATCACGTCGACGCTGCTGACGCTGCTCCTGGTCCCGACGCTCTACGCGATGGTGGAGCTCCGCAAGGAGCGCCGCGCGAAGAAGAAGGCGGCCAAGAAGGCGAAGAAGGGCAAGAAGGGCGACGGCACCGGCAACCCGGAGCAGCCGGACGTGACCCCCGCGGACGCGACCCTGCTGGACGCGCTGGACGTCTGACGTCCGTACCGGCGCAGGTAGGCCGGTACCGGCCCAGGTAGGCCGAAGGGCGCCCCGCGAGATGCGGGGCGCCCTTCGTACGTCGTGAGCCGTGGGGAATCGTTACGGCAGGGCCAGCATCCGCTCCAGCGCCAGCTTCGCGAAGCTCTCGGTCTCCTTGTCGACCTGGATCTGGTTGACCAGCTTGCCCTCGGCGAGCGACTCAAGGGCCCACACCAGGTGCGGCAGGTCGATCCGGTTCATCGTCGAGCAGAAGCAGACCGTCTTGTCGAGGAAGACGACCTCCTTGTCCGGGTGCGCGTTCGCCACGCGACGGACCAGGTTCAGCTCCGTGCCGATCGCCCACTTCGAGCCGGCCGGGGCCGCCTCCAGGGTCTTGATGATGTACTCCGTCGAGCCGACGTAGTCCGCGGCCGCCACGACCTCGTGCTTGCACTCGGGGTGGACCAGCACGTTGACCCCGGGGATCCGGGCCCGTACGTCCTCGACCGAGTCCAGCGAGAAGCGGCCGTGCACCGAGCAGTGCCCGCGCCACAGGATCATCTTGGCGTTCCGCAGCTCCTCGACGGTCAGGCCGCCGTTCGGCTTGTGCGGGTTGTACAGGACGCAGTCCTCCAGCGTCATGCCCATCTCGCGCACGGCCGTGTTCCGGCCCAGGTGCTGGTCGGGCAGGAAGAGGACCTTCTCGCCCTGCTCGAAGGCCCAGTCCAGGGCCCGCTTGGCGTTGGACGAGGTGCAGATCGTGCCCCCGTGCTTGCCGGTGAAGGCCTTGATGTCGGCCGAGGAGTTCATGTACGAGACGGGCACGACCTGCTCGGCGACGCCGGCCTCGGTCAGCACGTCCCAGCACTCGGCGACCTGCTCGGCGGTGGCCATGTCGGCCATCGAGCAGCCGGCCGCGAGGTCCGGCAGCACGACCTTCTGGTCGTCCGTGGTGAGGATGTCGGCCGACTCGGCCATGAAGTGCACACCGCAGAAGACGATGTACTCGGCCTCCGGGCGGGCCGCGGCGTCGCGGGCGAGCTTGAACGAGTCGCCGGTGACGTCGGCGAACTGGATGACCTCGTCGCGCTGGTAGTGGTGGCCGAGGACGAAGACCTTGTCCCCGAGCTTCTCCTTGGCGGCCCGGGCGCGCTCCACCAGGTCCGGGTCGGAGGGCGACGGAAGGTCGCCGGGACATTCCACCCCGCGCTCGCTCTTCGGGTCGGCCTCGCGGCCGAGCAGCAGCAGGGCGAGCGGCGTCGGCTGGACGTCCAGGGGCTGGGCGGTGGTCACGTCACGCACCCTTTCTTTCTGCGGAAGAGCTGGCTTTTCGTCTAAATGACGCTATCTATCATAACCGCTTCACGTCAGTTTGACGATGGCCATAGTGTCGATGTGACGAGTTCGCGTGCGCGCAGGCACTCGCTCCGGGTTCGCGAGCGGGTGTGCGAGCATGAAAGGGACAACGACGCGAAGCCGAGCCTCGCCCGGAATGAATCCGGGACCCCGCTGGTTGCAACCGTCGGCAAGCAGTCTCCGTCTCCGTACAACCCGGGAGAGAAGCAGATGTCCGTATCGGACGAGAAGACCACTGTCAGCGACGGCATCCTCCTGTCTGACGCCGCCGCGGCCAAGGTCAAGGCCCTGCTCGACCAGGAAGGCCGCGACGATCTGGCGCTGCGCGTCGCCGTACAGCCCGGCGGCTGCTCCGGCCTGCGCTACCAGCTCTTCTTCGACGAGCGCTCGCTCGACGGCGACGTCGTCAAGGACTTCGACGGTGTCAAGGTCGTCACCGACCGCATGAGCGCCCCGTACCTGCACGGCGCCTCCATCGACTTCGTCGACACCATCGAGAAGCAGGGCTTCACGATCGACAACCCGAACGCCACGGGCTCCTGCGCCTGCGGCGACTCGTTCAGCTAAGCCTCACGCAGTACGCCGAAGGCGGCCGCCCGGACTCCGGGCGGCCGCCTTCGCGCTTCTCAGGACGCCTCTCAGGGCGTCTCCGGTCACTTCCTCGGTACGGACTGCCCGCTCGCCCCGTCCACGACCGCGCGGCCGCCCAGCGGCTGCTCCAGGGTCACCGTGCGGGTCACCTCGACCGCGATGGCCATGCACACCCGGTCCGGGTCGATCGGCTTCTCCGTGATCCGTACGGAGACCTTGTCGGCGCTCTCCTGGGCCGTCGCCGTGTACGTGCTGCACACCCCGCCCCAGAAGGTCACCGACAGCTTCGTGCCGGCGCCGTCCACCCGGTACGACTGGATCTGCCGCGCGGGCGCCGTGCCCTCACCCGGGTCCGGGGTCGTGGTCGGGGTGGGCGTCGGCTTCGCCGGGGGCACCAGGTGCTCGGGCGCCACGGCCGTGCGGACGACCGTGTGGGGCTTCGCCCCGGCCTCCGCCTCCACCTGGAAGAGCCACGACGGTACGAGTGCCCGCTCACCGTCCACGAACTGCGCCGCGAGTCCGAAGACCGCGCCCGTCACGGCCAGCTCACGCGGCTCGTTCCTCGGCTCGCAGGGAGCCGTGGCCGTGTCCCCGGCGGAAGCGTCGGGCTTCTCCCCGGCCGGCGGGGCCGTCGCGCAGCCGCCGATGCCGATCGAGCCCGGAACGGCCGACCTGTTCAGCTCCTCCAGGGCCTTCTCCGCACCGACCACCGGGTACTCGGCGCCCTTCGCCGGCTCCTTCAACTGCCCGCTGCCGGAGACCAGTTCACCGCCCGGGCCCACCTGGATCCCGGTCGACCAGCCGTACGTCGGCAGCCCGCCCACGACCGGGTCGGCGTTGACCACCCGCAGCGAGCCCATCAGCTGGCTCGCGTCCACCTTCGCGTCGTCCTGGCCGACCGCCTTCAGGACCGGAGCGGCCGCCGCCCGCGCCGCCGCCTCGCTCACCGGGCCGCCCTTCGGCGACTCCGCCTCACCCGGGGGCGGGCAGGCCTTGCCCTTCAGGCAGGTGTCGCCGACCGGACCCCCGTCGTGCCGCGCGAACGTCCAGCTGCCCGGCGCCTCGGCCGACACGTCGAGCCGCAGCCCCGAGCCGTCCTTCTCCGGCGCGATCTTCCAGACCTCGCCCTCGAGCCGCGGCGTGCCCGCGATGCCCAGGGCCTTCGCCAGCCGGGTCACCTCCGCCGAGGTGACCCGGCCCTCGGGCCGGTGGACCGCTGCCGAGGAGGGCCCCTTGGGGAGTGGACCCTTGGCCTTGTAGACGGCTCCGCCGCCGTTCGGGTCGGGCTCACCGGGCGCGATACCGGGACCGCCGTCCCGGTTCGCGCCGTCGCCCGGGGCGTCCAGGCTCAGCGGCGGGGGCGCCGCCGGGGCGCCGCTCGACGTGGCGGTGCCGTCCGAGGTGTTCGCGAAGTACACCCCGCCGCCCCCGACGAGCAGGACGCCCGCCGCGACCGAGGCCACGAGAAGCGGCCGGGGCCGCGTCCGCCGGTTCTCCGTACCGCTCACCGCATCGCTCCTTCGTCCCTGGCCCGGGAGGACGCCTCCCGGAAGACATCAGTGGGACGGAACGGACGTGCGAGCGGTTCCGTCCCTCAGGCGCCGTATTCGGGCGTGGCGTCGATCAGCCGCGCCGAAGCGGGCGGGACGACGACCCCGTGGATCGCCGCGGGGGAGACCCGGGCGGGTGCGGCGTCCGCCGGAACCACCCAGTGCGGAGCCATGCGCGCGCTGTCGCCGCGCAGCTGGGCGAGGCTGAACTCGGACTCCTGAGGCTCACGAGGAGCGGGTTGCGTGGACATGTGCGCACCGTACGCACGCCACCGCTCCGGGGAAAAGGCCTACTCTGGGGTAGTTTCCACTGTTCGGCTGGGGCCTCCGAGCCGGTAACGTAAAGTGTCAACCGCTTTCCGTCCCGCAGGAGCGCCCAGCCGTGCGTATCGCAGTCACCGGCTCCATCGCCACCGACCACCTCATGACCTTCCCCGGCCGGTTCGCAGACCAGCTCGTAGCGGACCAGCTGCACACGGTCTCCCTCTCCTTCCTCGTCGACAACCTCGACATCCGGCGGGGAGGCGTGGGCCCGAACATCTGCTTCGGCATGGGTCAGCTCGGCGGCAACCCGATCCTGGTGGGTGCGGCCGGTTACGACTTCGACGAGTACCGCGCCTGGCTCGACCGCCACGGCGTCGACACCGGCTCCGTGCGGATCTCCGAGGTCCTGCACACCGCCCGCTTCGTCTGCACCACGGACAAGGACCACAACCAGATCGGCTCCTTCTACACGGGCGCCATGAGCGAGGCCCGGCAGATCGAGCTGAAGGCCGTCGCCGACCGCGTGGGCGGCCTCGACCTGGTCCTGATCGGCGCCGACGACCCCGAGGCGATGCTGCGCCACACCGAGGAGTGCAAGACGCGGGGCATCCCCTTCGCGGCCGACTTCTCCCAGCAGATCGCGCGGATGAACGGCGACGAGATCCGCACGCTCCTGGACGGCGCCACGTACCTCTTCTCGAACGAGTACGAGAAGGGTCTGATCGAGTCCAAGACGGGCTGGAGCGACGAGGAGATCCTCGGCCGGGTCGGCCACCGGGTCACCACCCTCGGCTCGCGCGGTGTGCGCATCGAGAGCGTGGGCGGCGAGACCATCGAGGTCGGCTGCGCGGAGGAGGACGCCAAGGTCGACCCGACCGGCGTCGGCGACGCCTTCCGGGCCGGCTTCCTGACCGGTCTGTCGTGGGGCGTCAGCCTGGAGCGCGCGGCCCAGGTCGGCTGCATGCTCGCGACCCTGGTCATCGAGACCCTCGGCACCCAGGAGTACACGCTGCGCCGCGCCAACTTCATGGAGCGCTTCACCAAGGCGTACGGCGACGAGGCCGCGGCCGAGGTCCAGACGCACCTGAGCTGACGCGACGCGCCAGGGGCTCCGCCGCGGCGGAGCCCCTATGCGCTGCCCGTAAGGGCTGTCCCTAGGACACTCGCCGCACCACGTACGCCACCCCGCCCTTCGGGGACGGCTTCTCGCCCATGTACTCCTGGCCGCGCATCTCGCACCAGGCCGGGATGTCCAGGCGGGCCGCCTCGTCGTCGGCGAGGACCGTGACCGTGCCGCCCACCGGCACGTCGCCGATCACCTTCGCCAGCTCGATCACCGGGATCGGGCAGCGCCGGCCCAGCGCGTCCACCACGAGAGAGCCGGAAGGCCCCGGCTCCGTGGCGGCCGCCTCCGGCGCCCCGAGCCGCTCCCGTACCCCCGCGACCACGCCCGGCAGCACGGCCAGGAAGCGGTCCACGTCCTCCTCCGCCGTGCCCACCGGCAGCGACACCCGGACGTTCCCCTCGCTCAGCACCCCCATCGCGCGCAGCACATGGCTGGGCGTCAGGGTCGAACTCGTACACGACGAACCGGACGAAACGGAGAAACCCTCCCGGTCCAGCTCGTGCAACAGGGTCTCTCCGTCGACATAGAGACAGGAGAACGTGACGAGATGGGGGAGCCGGCGCATCGGATCGCCCACCACCTCCACGTCCGGCACCAGCTCCGGCACCCGCGCCCTGATCCGGTCCACCAGATCCCGCAGTCGCGCCCCCTCGGCCTCCGCCTCCGCCCGCACCGCCCGCAGCGAGGCCGCCGCGGCCACGATCGCCGGCAGGTTCTCGAAGCCGGCCGACCGCCCCGACTCCCGCTCGTCCGAAGGACCTTGAGGGGCGAAACGGACACCCTTGCGGACCGCGAGCAGCCCCACGCCCGCAGGACCGCCCCACTTGTGCGCGCTCGCCGCGAGCAGCGACCAGGCCCCCTCCACCGGCCCCCAGCCCAGCGACTGCGCCGCGTCCACGAGCAGCGGCACGCCCGCCGCCCGGCACGCCTCGGCGACCGCGGCCACCGGCTGCGCCGTCCCCACCTCGTGGTTGGCGGACTGCAGACAGGCGAGCGCCGTCCCCGGCCCCAGGGCCGCCGCGAAGGCCGAGGCCTCCACCGCGCCGGACCGGCCCACCGGAACCTCCGTCACCGTGCCGCCGGCCGCCGCGTGCGCCTCGCCCGCGTGCAGGACGGCCGAGTGCTCGACCGCCGAGACCACCAGACCGGCCCCGACACGCCGACGCCCCGCGAGCGCGCCGGAAATTCCGGAATGCACCGACCTTGTCCCCGAAGGAGTGAACACGAGCTCGTCGGCGCGGCAGCCCACCGCCTCCGCCGCGGCCTCCCGCGCCGCGTCGAGCAGCATCCTGGCCCGCCGCCCCTCGCGGTAGAGCCGGGCGGGGTCGGCCCAGCCCTCGTCGAGGGAGGCAAGCAGGGCCTGGCGGGCGACGGGGTGGAGCGGGGCGGAGGAGGCGGCGTCGAAGTAGGGCACCGGACCACGCTAGCCCCCGCTCCGTAATCCCCCGTCAGATCCCCCGTCCGCAGCGCCGATCGCCCCACGTCCGGGGGGTCGCGACCGCCCGGCGGAAGCCCGGCGTCCACCCCTTCGGGGAGTCGGACGGCGCGTTGGGCACCCTCCCCGCGCGACCCCAAATAGCGTCCAGTAGGGTTTGGTCCGCATAAACATCCAAACCCCTGCCCGCGGCCGGGGCGGCGACCGACCACGTGACGGACGGCCGTGGCCGACCAGCGCGGGCCGAGACTCTCGGGAAGGCGCTACGTGAGTCCCAACGGCTCCGACCTCCCCCGCAGCCAAGGCGCGGGTGGTACCCCCACGTCTCGGCGCCCGATGCGGCGGAAGCTGCCGCAGGTGCTGACTGCGGGCCTGATCCTGGCGACAGCCACCGGCTGCTCGTACAACTGGGAAGACTTCCCCCGCCTTGGTATGCCCACTCCGGTCACGGAAGAGGCACCCATCATCCTCTCCCTCTGGCAGGGCTCGTGGGCGGCCGCGCTCGTCACGGGCGTGCTGGTGTGGGGGCTGATCGTGTGGTCGGTCATCTTCCACCGGCGCAGCCGCACCAAGGTCGAGGTACCTCCGCAGACGCGGTACAACATGCCCATCGAGGCGCTGTACACGGTCACCCCGCTCATCATCGTCTCCGTGCTCTTCTACTTCACGGCGCGCGACGAGTCGAAGCTCCTGTCGCTCTCCGACAAGCCGGCCCACACGATCAACGTGGTCGGCTACCAGTGGAGCTGGGGCTTCAACTACGTCGAGAACGTGCCGGGTGTGACGGGTGACGCGCAGACGGCCCCGAACCTCGACGCGATCCCGGACAAGTACCAGGACGACTTCCCGGCGAACGCCGGCGGCGTCTACGACGCCGGTATCCCCGGTGACCGGAACCCGCAGACCGGCAACCCGGGTCCGACCCTGTGGCTGCCGAAGGGCGAGAAGGTCCGGTTCGTCCTGACCTCCCGTGACGTCATCCACTCCTTCTGGGTGGTCCCCTTCCTGTTCAAGCAGGACGTCATCCCGGGTCACACCAACGTCTTCGAGGTGACTCCGACCCAGGAGGGCACCTTCATGGGCAAGTGCGCCGAGCTCTGCGGCGTGGACCACTCCCGGATGCTCTTCAACGTCAAGGTGGTCTCTCCGGAGCGCTACCAGCAGCACCTGAAGGAGCTGGCGGAGAAGGGGCAGACCGGCTACATCCCGTCGGGCATTGAGCAGACGGACCCGGCCAGGAATGCGGAGAAGAACCAACTGTGAGCATCCTCAACGAACCCCAGGGTGCGGCCGCGGCTGAGGACTCGTACGAGAACGAGCTCCCGGTACGCCGCAAGCAGCCCGGCAATGTCGTGGTGAAGTGGCTGACCACCACCGACCACAAGACGATCGGCACGCTGTACCTGGTCACGTCGTTCGTCTTCTTCTGCATCGGCGGACTCATGGCGCTCTTCATGCGCGCCGAGCTGGCCCGTCCGGGTACGCAGATCATGTCGAACGAGCAGTTCAACCAGGCGTTCACGATGCACGGCACGATCATGCTGCTGATGTTCGCGACGCCGCTGTTCGCCGGATTCGCGAACTGGATCATGCCGCTGCAGATCGGCGCGCCCGACGTGGCGTTCCCGCGGCTGAACATGTTCGCGTACTGGCTGTACCTCTTCGGCTCGATCATCGCGGTGGCCGGCTTCCTCACCCCGCAGGGTGCGGCCGACTTCGGCTGGTTCGCCTACTCCCCGCTGTCGGACGCCGTCCGCTCGCCGGGTGTCGGCGCCGACCTGTGGATCATGGGTCTGGCCTTCTCCGGCTTCGGCACGATCCTCGGCTCGGTCAACTTCATCACCACGATCATCTGCATGCGCGCTCCGGGCATGACGATGTTCCGTATGCCGATCTTCACCTGGAACGTGCTGCTGACCGGTGTCCTGGTCCTGCTCGCCTTCCCGGTCCTCGCGGCCGCGCTGTTCGCCCTGGAGGCGGACCGCAAATTCGGTGCCCACGTCTTCGACGCGGCCAACGGCGGTGCCCTGCTGTGGCAGCACCTCTTCTGGTTCTTCGGACACCCAGAGGTGTACATCATCGCCCTGCCGTTCTTCGGCATCGTCTCCGAAGTGATCCCGGTCTTCAGCCGCAAGCCGATGTTCGGTTACATCGGTCTGGTGGCCGCGACCATCGCGATCGCCGGTCTCTCCGTGACGGTGTGGGCCCACCACATGTACGTCACCGGTGGCGTGCTCCTACCGTTCTTCTCCTTCATGACGTTCCTCATCGCCGTACCGACCGGTGTGAAGTTCTTCAACTGGATCGGAACGATGTGGAAGGGCTCGTTGTCCTTCGAGACACCGATGCTCTGGACGATCGGCTTCCTGGTCACCTTCACCTTCGGTGGTCTGACGGGCGTCATCCTGGCCTCGCCGCCGATGGACTTCCACGTCTCCGACTCGTACTTCGTCGTCGCGCACTTCCACTACGTCGTCTTCGGCACCGTGGTCTTCGCGATGTTCGCCGGCTTCCACTTCTGGTGGCCGAAGTTCACCGGCAAGATGCTGGACGAGCGGCTCGGCAAGATGACGTTCTGGACGCTGTTCATCGGCTTCCACGGCACGTTCCTGGTGCAGCACTGGCTCGGTGCCGAGGGCATGCCGCGTCGTTACGCGGACTACCTCGACGCCGACGGCTTCACCGCGCTCAACACGATCTCGACGATCTCCTCGTTCCTGCTCGGTCTGTCGATCCTGCCGTTCCTCTACAACGTCTGGAAGACCGCCAAGTACGGCAAGAAGATCGAGGTCGACGACCCGTGGGGCTACGGCCGTTCGCTGGAGTGGGCGACCTCCTGCCCGCCGCCGCGGCACAACTTCCTCACCCTGCCGCGGATCCGTTCCGAATCCCCGGCGTTCGACCTGCACCACCCTGAGATCGCGGCGGTCGACCAGCTGGAGAACAAGCCGCACGAGGCCGAGGCTCTCACCGCCGGCAGCAGCAAGGAGGCCGGCAAGTGAAGATCCAGGGCAAGATGTTCATCTGGCTGAGCGTCTTCATCCTCGCCATGGCGATTCTCTATGGCGTGTGGTCGAAGGAGCCGGTCGGTACCACGGCGCTCTTCCTGGCCTTCGGCCTCGCCATCATGATCGGCTACTACCTGGCCTTCACGGCCCGGCGGGTCGACGCGATGGCGCAGGACGACAAGGAGGCCGACGTCGCGGACGAGGCCGGCGAGGTGGGCTTCTTCGCCCCCCACAGCTGGCAGCCGCTCTCGCTGGCCGTCGGTGGTGCGCTCGCCTTCCTCGCCGTCGCGATGGGCTGGTGGATCCTGTACTTCTCGGCTCCGCTGATCCTGGTCGGTCTGTTCGGCTGGGTGTTCGAGTTCTACCGCGGTGAGAACCAGAACCAGTAGCACCACCCGCTTCACCCCGTAACACCCCGAGGGGCCCGGACACTTCGTCGCCACGAAGTGTCCGGGCCCCTCGTTTGCAGTACTCGACGCGCTGGTCGGCCGGAATGTTCTTACGGTGATGTCATGAACGACACGCCGCGCATTCGGACTGTTCTGAGCTGCACTCTTATGGCCCTGCTCGTCAGCGTGGGCGCCGGTGCCTGCGCGGGCTCCGACGGCCATCCGCTCTCGGCGAAGCCGTACGACGCGGCGGAGCAGGTCTCCTTCAGCGCCCCCGAGGGCGACAAGAAGGCGGACCCGGACAAGGCGCTGGAGATCACGGCCAAGGGCTCCGACGGCCGTATCACCGACGTCACGGCCGTCGACGCGACCGGGCACCACCTGGCCGGCGAACTGACCGCCGACGGCCGCCTCTGGCGCTCCACGGGCTCCCTGACGGCCGGCGCCCGCTACACCGTCAAGGTCTCCGTGGAGGACGAGGACGGGGCCCCAGGCACCCGTACGTTCACCTTCGAGACCGCCCCGGCCAAGCGGGCCCTGACCGTCGAGTTCGGCCCGGAGGCGGGCAAGTACGGCGTCGGGCAGCCCATCACGGCCGAGCTCAGCCTCCCCGTGCAGGACAAGAAGGCCCGCGCGGTGGTCGAACGGGCCCTGAAGGTGCGCTCCACGCCGGCCGTCGCGGGCTCCTGGCACTGGGTGGACGACCGGAAACTGCACTTCCGTCCGAAGGAGTACTGGCCCGCGGGCGCGTCGATCACCGTCACCGGCAACCTCGCGGGCGTCAAGGTCGGCGACAAGCTCTACGGCGGCGAATCGAAGCCGCTCAAGCTGACCATCGGCGACCGGATCGAGGCCGTCGCGGACGCGGGCTCGTACTCCATGACCGTGCGGCGCAACGGAGAAGTGATCAAGACCATGCCGGTGACCACCGGCAAACCGGGCTTCTCCACCCGTAACGGCATCAAAGTCGTGCTCGGCAAGGAGTATTACGTCCGGATGCGGGGCACCAGCGTCGGCATCGCCGAGGGCAGCTCGGAGTCGTACGACCTGCCCGTGTACTACGCCACCCGGGTGACCTGGAGCGGCGAGTACGTCCACGCCGCGCCCTGGTCCGTCGGCTCACAGGGATTCGCGAACGTCAGCCACGGCTGTGTCGGCATGTCGACGGGGAACGCGGCCTGGTTCTTCGAGACCGTCCGCCCCGGCGACATCGTGCAGACCGTCAACAGCATCGGCGACACGATGGACCCGTTCGGCAACGGCTTCGGCGACTGGAACCTGGAGTGGGACAAGTGGCGCCAGGGCAGCGCCCTGGTGGCCGACACCAAGAGCGCCGCCCACGAGCCCGACCCCAGCCGCCTCGCGCCGTCGATCTAGGTCCTTCCGAGGCCGTTACGCGTCGATGGACAGGCGCTCGCGCAGCAGACCCGCCAGGGACGCCGCGAACTCGACAGGTTCCACCGGAAGAGTGACCGCGGCGTCCGCCCGGCTCCAGGTCGCCAGCCAGGCGTCCTGCGGCCGGCCGATCAGGAGCAGCACCGGCGGGCAGCGGAAGACCTCGTCCTTGATCTGCCGGCAGACGCCCATCCCGCCCGCGGGCACGGCCTCGCCGTCCAGGACGCAGGCGTCGATCCCGCCCTCCTCGAGGCGCGCGAGCACGGCCGGGAGTGTCGCGCACTCGATGAACTCGACCGGCGGAACGTCGGCCGCGGGCCTGCGCCCGGCAGCCAGCCGCACCTGTTCCCGCGTGTTCGCGTCGTCGCTGTAGACCAGGACCGTGGCGCTCGACTGCATCGTTCCTCCGTGAAGGTCATCAACCGATGCGCGGGATGCTACTCCGTCCCACACCCCGTCAACACCGGTACGACACCGGTTGGGAGGCCACTTCGATGGGCCGTTCGGGCTGGACAGAGGCCCCTGACACTCCGAACGGCACCCCCCGGAGTGAGGGCGGGATAAGCGACCGACATAATGTCGGTCGTGGCGACAGTAACGACAGTAGAAACCGGGCACGCGCACCCGTCGGTCAATCGACCGAACCTCACCAGCGTCGGAACCATCATCTGGTTGAGTTCCGAGCTGATGTTCTTCGCGGCCCTCTTCGCGATGTACTTCACCCTGCGATCGGTGACCGGCCCCGAGTTCTGGACGGAAAAGGCCGACGCCTTGAACTTCCCGTTCTCGGCGACCAACACCACGATCCTGGTGCTCTCCTCCCTCACCTGCCAGCTCGGCGTCTTCGCCGCGGAGCGGGGCGATGTGAAGAAGCTCCGGACGTGGTTCATCATCACGTTCGTGATGGGTGCGATCTTCATCGGCGGCCAGGTGTTCGAGTACACCGAGCTGGTCAAGCACGAGGGGCTCTCGCTCTCGTCGGACCCGTACGGCTCGGTGTTCTACCTGACCACCGGCTTCCACGGCCTGCACGTGACGGGCGGTCTCATCGCCTTCCTGCTGGTCCTGGGCCGGACGTACGCCGCCAAGAGGTTCACTCACGAGCAGGCAACCGCCGCCATCGTCGTGTCCTACTACTGGCACTTCGTCGATGTCGTCTGGATCGGCCTCTTCGCCACGATCTACATGATCAAGTAATCGGGTCCCGGGACCCGAGCACATCCAGCAAGCATCGACGCAGAAGATCCTGACACCGGGGTAATCCGTGAAAAAGCTCTCCGCACGACGACGCCATCCGCTGGCGGCGGTCGTCGTCCTACTCCTCGCGCTGGCGGCCACCGGGGGGCTGTACGCCGCGTTCGCGCCCGCGGGCACGGCGAAGGCCGATGAAACAGCCCAGTCCCTCGCCATCGAGGAGGGCAAGAAGCTCTACGCCGTCGGCTGCGCCAGCTGCCACGGAACCGGCGGTCAGGGCACCACTGACGGCCCGTCCCTGGTCGGCGTCGGTTCGGCGGCCGTGGACTTCCAGGTCGGCACGGGCCGTATGCCGGCCCAGCAGCCGGGCGCCCAGGTGCCGAAGAAGAAGGTCATCTACACGCAGGCTGAGATCGATCAGCTCGCGGCGTACATCGCCTCCCTCGGTGCCGGCCCGATCACGCCGACCGAGGGCCAGTACAGCCCCGACGGCGCCGACATCGCCCGTGGTGGCGACCTGTTCCGCTCCAACTGCGCCCAGTGCCACAACTTCACCGGTGAGGGCGGCGCGCTGACGCACGGCAAGTACGCCCCGAACCTCGAAGGCGTGAGCCCGAAGCACCTGTACGAGGCCATGCAGACCGGCCCGCAGAACATGCCGTCCTTCCCCGACACGACCATGCCGGAGAAGGAGAAGAAGGACATCATCGCGTACGTCCAGGCTGTCAACGGCGAGAAGGCCGACAGCCCCGGCGGGCTCAGCCTCGGCGGCCTCGGCCCCGTCAGCGAGGGTCTGTTCGCGTGGGTGTTCGGTCTGGGTGCGCTGATCGCAGTTGCCGTCTGGGTCGCGGCCCACACCGCTAAGGCCAAGAAGTCATGAGTAGCCAAGAGATTCCAGAAGAGAACCTGCCCGCAGAGCAGGACACCGCGCACGGCGCGGTGAAGGTCCTCGACGACCCGTTCGCGGACCCGGGCCTCCCGCCCCACAAGCCGCGCATCCAGGACATCGACGAGCGGGCCGCCAGGCGGTCCGAGCGTGCGGTCGCCTTCATGTTCACGCTGTCGATGCTGGCCACCGTCGGCTTCATCGCCTCGTACGTGATCTTCCCGGTCGACAAGATCGTCTACATCTGGCCGTTCGGCCGGGTGAGCGCGCTCAACTTCAGCCTGGGTCTGACCCTCGGCGCGGCGCTCTTCTTCATCGGCGCGGGCGCGGTCCACTGGGCCCGCACCCTGATGTCCGACGTGGAGATCGCCGACGAGCGTCACCCGATCCAGGCGTCGCCGGAGACCAAGGCGAAGGTCATGGCGGACTTCGCGGCCGGTGCCGCCGAGTCCGGCATGGGCCGCCGCAAGCTCATCCGCAACACGATGTTCGGCGCGCTGACGCTCGTACCGCTCTCCGGCATCGTGCTGCTGCGTGACATGGGCCCGCTGCCCGAGAAGAAGCTCCGGTCCACCCTGTGGGCCAACGGCAAGCAGCTCATCAACATGAACACGCACGAGCCGCTGCGTCCCGAGGACGTCGCCGTCGGTTCGCTGACCTTCGCGATGCCCGAGGGCCTCACGGAGCACGACCACGACTTCCAGGTCCAGATCGCCAAGGCCGCCCTGATGATCGTCCGGATCCAGCCGGAGGACATCAAGGACAAGCGCGAGCTGGAGTGGTCGCACGAGGGCATCGTCGCCTTCTCGAAGATCTGCACCCACGTCGGCTGCCCGATCTCGCTGTACGAGCAGCAGACCCACCACGTGCTCTGCCCGTGCCACCAGTCCACCTTCGACCTCTCCGACGGCGCCCGTGTCATCTTCGGCCCGGCCGGTCACGCCCTTCCGCAGCTGCGGATCGGTGTGAACGACAAGGGCAACCTGGAGGCGCTCGGCGACTTCGACGAGCCCGTCGGCCCTGCCTTCTGGGAGCGCGGATGAGCACTGTGACCGATACGAAGAAGAAGGCACCCGCCGGCGAGCGGGTGGCCGACTGGGCCGACGGCCGCCTGGGGATCTACTCCCTGGCCAAGGCCAACATGCGGAAGATCTTCCCGGACCACTGGTCCTTCATGCTGGGTGAGATCTGCCTCTACAGCTTCCTGATCATCATCCTCACGGGTGTGTATCTGACGCTGTTCTTCCACCCGTCGATGAACGAGGTGGAGTACCACGGCAGCTACATCCCGCTGCAGGGTCAGCTGATGTCCGAGGCGTTCAACTCGACCATGCACATCTCCTTCGATGTGCGCGGTGGTCTGCTCATCCGGCAGATCCACCACTGGGCGGCGCTGATCTTCCTCGCCGGCATGTTCGTGCACATGATGCGCGTGTTCTTCACCGGCGCGTTCCGCAAGCCGCGTGAGATCAACTGGCTGTTCGGCTTCCTGCTGTTCTTCCTGGGCATGTTCACCGGCTTCACCGGTTACTCGCTCCCGGACGACCTGCTCTCCGGCACCGGTGTCCGCTTCATGCAGGGCGCGATCCTGTCCGTGCCGATCATCGGCACGTACCTGTCGATGTTCCTGTTCGGCGGGGAGTTCCCCGGCGGCGACTTCGTCGCCCGGTTCTACTCGGCGCACGTCCTGCTGCTGCCCGGCATCATGCTCGGTCTGGTGGTCGCCCACCTGATCCTGGTCTTCTACCACAAGCACACGCAGTTCGAGGGCCCCGGCCGTACGAACAAGAACGTCGTGGGCATGCCGCTGCTGCCGGTCTACATGGCCAAGGCCGGAGGCTTCTTCTTCCTGGTCTTCGGTGTCATCGCGGTCATCGCGGCGATCGCCTCGATCAACCCGATCTGGGCGCTCGGCCCGTACCGCCCGGACCAGGTGTCCACCGGCGCCCAGCCCGACTGGTACATGGGCTTCGCCGAGGGTCTGATCCGTGTCATGCCGGGCTGGGAGATCAACCTCTGGGGCCACACGCTCGTCCTGGGCGTGATGATCCCGCTGGCGATCTTCCCGGCGGTCCTCGCGGCCATCGCGGTCTACCCGTTCATCGAGTCGTGGATCACCGGCGACAAGCGCGAGCACCACATCGCGCAGCGCCCGCGCAACGCTCCGACGCGCACCGCCTTCGGTGTCGCCTGGATCACCGCGTACATGATCATGCTCGTCGGTGGTGGAAACGACCTCTGGGCCACCCACTTCCACCTGTCGATCAACTCGATCACCTGGTTCGTCCGGATCTTCTTCTTCGTCGGACCGGTCATCGCGTTCGTCGTCACCAAGCGGATCTGCCTCGGCCTCCAGCGCCGGGACAAGGACAAGGTGCTGCACGGACGCGAGTCCGGCATCATCAAGCGCCTGCCGCACGGTGAGTTCGTCGAGGTCCACCAGCCGCTCAGCCAGGGCGAGCTGTACAAGCTCACGGCGCACGAGCAGAACCAGCCGGCCGAGCTCGGCCCGCTGGTCGACGAGAACGGCGTCGAGCGCAAGGTCGGCCGCATGGAGAAGCTCCGCGTCAAGCTCAGCAAGGGCTACTACGGCGAGGACCACCAGATCGCCAAGCCGACCGCCGAGGAGTACAAGGAGATCACGAGCGGCCACGGCCACCACTGATCACCTGATCGCCTGACCGCAAGGTCGCCACAGCGAGAGCCCCGTCCATTCGATGGACGGGGCTCTTTGCCGTGCTCCCGGATCGATAGGGTGGGACCTGTATTCCGTTACGTGATGACCAGGAGCTGCCATGAGCGCTGCGACCCCCGCTGGAGGCGAGTACAGGGCGGGCCTCCCCCTGGCTTCGACCGGGGGGACCCCCACCTGGCCTGGCGTCCTCGACGGACTGCTGACCGGCCGCGACCAGAGCGCCGAGGACACCGCCTGGGCCATGGACCGCATCCTGCGCGGTGAGGCCACCGACGCGCAGATCGCCGGCTTCGCCGTCGCCCTGCGCGCCAAGGGCGAGACCGTCGACGAGATCACCGGGCTCGTCCGCACGATGTACGAGCACGCCAACCTGATCGAGGTCCCAGGACCGTCCGTCGACATCGTCGGCACCGGCGGCGACGGCGCCAAGACCGTCAACATCTCCACCATGTCCGCGATCGTGGTGGCCGGCACCGGGGCGAAGGTCGTCAAGCACGGCAACCGGGCCGCCTCCAGCGCGAGCGGTGCCTCCGACGTCCTGGAGAAGCTGGGCGTCAACCTCGAACTGACCCCGAAGCGGGTCGCCGAGGTCGCGGACGAGGCCGGGATCACCTTCTGCTTCGCCGTGAAGTTCCACCCGGCGCTGCGCCACGTGGCGGCGGCCCGGAAGGAGCTCGGCATCCGGACCACCTTCAACTTCCTCGGTCCGCTCACCAACCCGGCCCGCGTCAAGGCCCAGGCGACTGGTGTCGCCGACGCCCGGATGGCCCCGATCATGGCCGGAGTGCTCGCCGAGCGCGGCTCCTCCGCGCTGGTCTTCCGCGGCGACGACGGCCTGGACGAGCTGACGACCACGGCCACCTCACGGGTCTGGGTGGTACGGGACGGCCAGGTGCGCGAGGAGGCCTTCGACCCGAGGGACGTCGGCATCGAGCTGGTCCCGGTGGAGGCCCTGCGCGGCGCCGACGCCTCGTACAACGCGGACGTGGCGCGCCGGCTGCTGGCGGGTGAGACCGGTCCCGTACGGGACGCGGTCCTGCTGAACTCGGCGGCGGCGCTCGTGGCGCTGCACCCGGGGTCGGGCACCCTGGCGGAGCAGCTGCGCGAGGGGATCGCGCGGGCGGCCGAGTCGATCGACTCGGGGGCCGCCCGGAAGGCGCTGGAGCGCTGGGTGGCGGCGAGCAACGCGTAGCGCCGGCGCGCGGCAGAGGGGTCCGGGTTTGTCCGGGCCCCTTTTTCGCGTCCCGGATCCCGGACACGGGTTGCGCCGGAGCGATCACCTGACATAGCTTCTTGGCCAGGTCATGAGTGACAGCTACGAAGCCCCGGCTTGCTGTCCGGCAACCCTCCGTCCGTGGCGGGGTGCCCCGGGTGAAGACCAGGCCGTGGACAGCAAGGTCCGCGGCAAGCGCGGACCCCTGCGACACCCTGGGGTCCTGGTCCTCAAGGGAGCAGTCTCGTGAGCAAGCGAATGCGATAGGGCCTTCGGCCCCGTTTCCCCACCCTCCGCACGCCGTGTCGTGTGTCGAGGCAACACCCGTACGAGGCACCCACATCGTGCTGCCCTGCGGGCCCTTCGCTGCCCCAGTCCTGCCAGGGAGATACCGCCATGTCCGCGTACCCGAACGCCACCGTCACCACTGCCGCCACCGCCGCCGACGCCGAATCCGCCGACCCCTGCTGTGCCGCTCCGCTCCCGGTCCTCGGGCGGGACGTCACCGTGCCGCTCGTGACCGGCGGCGAGGTCACGTACGCCGCGCTCGACTACGCGGCCAGCGCGCCGGCCCTGCAGCGGGTGTGGGACGACGTCGCCGCGTACGCCCCGTACTACGGCAGCGTCCACCGGGGCGCCGGGTACCTCTCGCAGCTCTCCACCGACCTGTTCGAGAACAGCCGCGTCACGGTCGCCGAGTTCCTCGACTGCCGCCCCGAGGACCAGGTCGTCTTCACCCGCTCCACCACCGACTCGCTCAACCTGCTCGCCCAGGTCGTCCCCGAGGGGTGCGAGGTCTTCGTCTTCGAGACCGAGCACCACGCCTCGCTCCTGCCGTGGCAGGACGCCCGGGTCACCTACCTCAACGCGCCCCGCACGCCCGCCCAGGCCGTCGAGACCCTGGAGCGCGCCCTCGCCGACCGCGACCCCTACGGCCCGGCCCTCGTCTGCGTGACCGGTGCCTCGAACGTCACCGGTGAGCTGTGGCCGGTCAAGGAGTTGGCCGCCGCCGCCCACGCGCACGGCGCCCGGATCGTCCTCGACGCCGCCCAGCTCGCGCCCCACCACCCCGTCTCCGTACGGGAGTTGGACGTGGACTGGGTCGCGTTCTCGGGGCACAAGCTGTACGCCCCGTTCGGTTCGGGCGTCCTCGCGGGCCGCGCCGACTGGCTCCAGGACGCCGAGCCGTACCTCGCCGGTGGTGGCGCCTCCAAGAAGGTCGCCCGCCGCGCCGACGGCGGGGTCGACGTCGAGTGGCACACCACGGCCGCCCGCCACGAGGCCGGTTCGCCGAACGTCATCGGCGTCTACTCCATCGCCTCCGCCTGCAAGGCGCTCACCGAGGCCGGTTTCGACCAGCTCGTCGCCCGCGAGCAGCACCTCATCGACACCGTCCGCGCGGGCCTCGCCGAGGTGCCCGAGGTGAAGGTGCTCTCGCTCTTCGGCGACGACGCGCCGCGCGTCGGCGTCATCTCCTTCGTCGTCGAGGGGTGGAACAGCTCGCACTTCGCCGCCGCGCTCTCCGCCGAGTACGGCATCGGCGTCCGCGACGGCCTCTTCTGCGCCCACCCGCTCGTCCGCACCCTGCTCGGCAGCGACCCGCAGACCCAGGGCGAGTGCGGCGCGCCCGAGGCCGCGCCCGGCGAGAAGTCGCTCAACGCGATCCGGGTCAGCTTCGGCGCCGGTACGCCCGACGAGCACGTGGAGCGTTTCGTACGGGCCGTGAAGGAGCTCGTCCGGGACGGCGCGCAGTGGAAGTACCGCACCGAGGACGGCCGTTGCGTCCCGGACCGCGGCTGACGATCAGGGCTGTTCAGGCCGCCAGCCGGGTGCCCAGCAGGACCATCCGCAGAGCGCGCTCGGCCGCGTCGGCGAGGAACTCCGCGCCCCGGTCGAGCGCCTCGGGCAGCGCCATCGGGGCGGGCAGGATCGAGCCGTAGGCGTCCACCCCCACCGCCCGTACGTGGTGGGCGCCCTTGCCGAGGGTGCCCGCGAGGGCGAGGACGGGGACGCCGTGGGCCTTGGCCCGACGGGCCACCTCGGCGGGGATCTTGCCGCGTACGGTCTGCCCGTCGAGGGCGCCCTCGGCCGTGATGACCAGGTCGGCGCGGGCGAGCCGGGCGTCCAGGTCGATCCGGTCGAGCAGCACCTCGAACCGGGGCAGCAGCCGGGCGCCGAGCGCGGCGAGCCCGGCGCCGAGACCGCCCGAGGCGCCTGTGCCCGGGGCGGTCCGCAGTGCGACCGGGACCGGCAGGTCGCGGCCGAGGACGGCGGCCCACCGCTCCAGGGCCGCCGACAACTCCTCGACCTGCTCCGGGCTCGCGCCCTTCTGCGGGCCGAAGACCCGCGCCACGCCCCGCTCGCCGCACAGCACGTTGTACGGATTGCAGGCCACGAGGAGCTCGGCCTCGTCAAGGCGGGGGTCCAGGCCCGTCGCGTCGATCCGGTCGAGGCGGTTCAACGCCATTCCACCTAGGGGGAGTTCGGCTCCTTCGGTGTCCAGGAGTCGGGCGCCGAGGGCCTGGAGCGCGCCCGCGCCGCCGTCCGAGGTGCCCGAGTCGCCGCAGCCGACCAGGACGCGGCGCGCCCCGGCGTCCAGCGCGGCCCGGATCAGCTCGCCGACCCCGAAGGTCGTCGTGGCGCCCGGGTCGCGCCGCCCGGCCGGCACCAGCGAGAGGCCCGCGACGGCCGCCATCTCGACCACCGCGGAGTCGGGGGCGAGGAGCGCGAAGTGGGTCCGGACGGGTGAGCCCAGCGGGCCGGTCGCGACCCGGGGCACGAGCCTGCCCCCGGTCGCGGCCGCCAGGGCCCGCGCCGTACCCTCACCGCCGTCGACCAGCGGGATCAGGTCGAGCACGGCGTCCGGGCAGGCCCTGCGCACCCCCTCGGCGATGGCCTCGGCGGCCTCGGGAGCGGAGAGGGACTCCTTGAAACCGCTGGGGGCGACGGCGATACGGAAGGTCATGGCTGGGACTCCAGAAGGACGGGCACGCCGAGCAGCGGCCAGACGAAGAGGGCGAAGCACAGCACGAGCGCGGCGCTGAGCGGGGCGAGCACGGCGGAGAGCCGCAGCAGATGGCCCGGGGTGAAGGTGGGGACGCCGTCGGGTGGTTCGGCGAAGAGCGCGACCGGTTTCGCGGAGGCGGGCAGCGTCTGGCAGAAACCGGCCGCCGCCGTCGAGGCGAGCGCGGCGGCCACCGGGTTGACCCCGGCGGCGACCGCCGCCGCGATCACCAGCGGGACGAGCACGGAGGAGCGGGCGGAGCGCGACTGGAGGACCAGGTGCGCGGCCGTGCCGACCACCACGACCGCCGCGAGGAACCCCCAGGCGGGTATCCCGTCCACCGGAAGACCGCCGACCAGCCAGCTGGCCGCGCCCGAGTCGACGAGCGCCACGCCCATCGCGGTGGTCGCCGCCATGAACAGGAGCATCGGCCAGGGCACCGACCCGAGCCCCTCCTTGAGCCGTACCGTCCCCAGCGCCGGCGAGGAGGCCACCACCGCGCCGATCAGCGCCACCACCGCGGGGGACACCCCGTGGAGCGGCTCCGAGCACCAGAGCGCGACCACCGTGCCGAGCAGCAGCAGACAGCGGGTCTCCGCCGTGGTGAGCGGTCCCGAGACGGCGGTGGGGGAGTGCTCCTGGAGCTGGGCGACCGTGATCCGCACCGGCTCGCGCCGGTCCGCGCGGCGGGTCGTCGTCCACAGCACGGTCTCCGCCGCCAGATGGGAGGACACCACCGCGAGCGGCAGCCCGAGCACCAGCCACTCCACGAAACCGATCCGCTCACCCGTCCGTTCCAGGAGCAGGCTCACCGTGATGAGGTGCGCGCCCGCGCCGATCAGCGTGGCCACCGCCGAGAGCAGGACGACGGTCGGGAAGAGCAGCGCCAGCATCACCACGAGCCGGCGCCGCTCGGCGAGGACCTGGGCGAGCGCGAGGAAGACGGGCAGCGCGAGCGCCGCGCGGCCCGAGGTGGAGGGGACGGCGAAGGCGGTCACCACCAGGGCGGCGGTGGTCAGATGGACCAACTGCCGTACGGTACGGGCCCCGCTGACCAGGAAGGCGGCCGCCCGCCCGGCCAGCCCGGTCCGGGTCACGGCGGCGGCGAGCACGAAGGCGCAGATCAGCAGCCAGATCGTCTCGTCGCCGAGGGTGCTGAAGAGCGTGTCGGCGCTGATCACCCCGGTCGCGGTGAGCGCGAGGCCCGCGCCGAGGGCGACGTAGGTGTCGTCGACGGGGGCGGCGATCCAGGCACAGGTCGCGAGGGCGAAGACGGCCAGGGTGAGCCGGGCCTCCTCGCCGAGCCCCGGGGCGGTGCCGGGGACGGCGAGCAGGGCGCAGAGGCTCAGGGCCAGGCAGAGCCAGACCGCCTGACGGAGGGAGAGGTTCACGAGAACCACTCTCCGAGCGGGGGGTGAGCCGCCCATGAGCCCGCCATGAAGGAAGGTTCATGCGGGCGGCGGCCCGCTCGCTACGGCATGCGGTACCCCATGCCCCGTACCGTCTCCAGGCGTTCCGCCCCGAGCTTCTTGCGCAGCGCCCGGACGTACACGTCCACGATGTTCGAGCCGGGGTCGAAGTCGTAGCCCCAGACGTGGGAGAGGATCTGCTCCCGCGACAGGACCTGGCCCGGGTGGCGCAGGAAGAGTTCGAGCAGCACGAACTCACGGGCCGTCAGATCCACCGTCCGCTCCCCGGACCTGGCCCGTCGGGTCCGCAGGTCCAGGCTCAGGTCCTCGCCGCCGCGCAGCACCGTCACCTCGGGGGTGCGGGCGGCGGTGCGCAGCCGCAGCCGGATCCGGGCCAGCAGCTCCTCGAAGCGGAACGGCTTGGTCATCCAGTCGTCCGCGCCGCCCTCCAGGCCGGCCACCGTGTCCCGTACCGAATCACGGGCCGTCAACACGATGACGGGCAGCGTCACCCGGGCCTCGCGCAGCTCCCGCAGCACGGTGAAGCCGTCCCTGCCGGGCAGCCCGATGTCCAGGAGCATCAGGTCGAAGCCGCCGGAGACCGCCCGGGCGAGGGCGGTGTCACCGTCGGCGGCGACCGTGGTGGTGAAGCCGTTGGCGCGCAGCCCCTTCTCCACGAAGGAGGCGATCCGGTCCTCGTCCTCGGCGATCAGAATGCGGTTCACGGCGACTCCTGGAGGTCGAGGACGAGGACGAAGGTGGCTCCGCCGCCCTCGGTCGGGCGGAGCTCGACGCGCCCGCCCCGATGGCCTTCGGCGATGGCCCGGACGATGGAGAGCCCGAGCCCGGCGCCGCCGGTCCGGGCGCCCCGGCGGGCGGTGCCGCGCCGGAACCGTTCGAAGATGATGTCGGCGTCCTGCTCCTGGACGCCCGGTCCCGCGTCGGCGACGTACAGCTCGATCCGGTCCTCGACCGCCCGCGAGCCGATCGCTATCCGCTGCCCGGCGACGGTGTGCTGGACCGCGTTCTGCGCGAGCTGCACCATGGCCTGGGTGATCCGCTGCGGGTCGAGGACGGCCGCCCGGTCGGCGACCCCGTCCAGGACCCAGTCCCGTTCGCCGAGGGCGCGGGCCTTCACGAAGACGTCGGCGGTCAGTTCGGCGAGCTGGACGGGCTCGGTACGGACGAAGTCCGGCCGTTCGGCCTTGGCGAGGAGGAGCAGGTCCTCCACGATCCGGCTCATCCGGTCGAGCTCGTCGGTCACGAGCCGTACGGTCTCGCGCTGTTCGGCCGGGTCCTCGCCCATCAGCTCCAGATGGCCGCGCACGATGGTGATGGGCGTGCGCAGTTCGTGCCCGGCGTCGTCGACGAACTGGCGCTGCCCGGCGAACGCCTGTTCAAGCCGGTCCAGCATCGCGTTGAAGGTCTCGGCGAGCGCGGCGATGTCGTCCCGGCCCTGCACGGGGATCCGCTGGGTCAGATCGCGCTCGGTCAGCTCGGCGGCGGTCGCGCGTACCACTCGTACGGGTGCAAGGATGCGGCCCGCGACGGCCCAGCCGATCCCGGTCGTCATCAGCAGCGCCACGCCCGATATGGCGAGCAGCGCGCGGAACGCCTCGTCGGCGACGGCCCGCTCGCGGTCCGCGTGGAAGGCGACCACGAAGGCCGCCCCGCGTGCGGCGTCGCTCCTGATCGGCACCTTCGCCCAGCGGACCTCGCCGCGCGCGCGGTCGAGCCGTCCCGAGGAGGCCCCGGAGGCGGCGATGGCGTCCAGCGAGGGGCGGTCGCGGTGCAGGGCGACGGAGGCGGGGAGCTCACGGGACTGCCGGATGACCCGGAGCCCCTGGCCCGACGGGCCGACCAGGCCGAGGAGTTCCTCGTCGGGGTCGGAGTACTGGCGCTGCAGGAAGACGCGGAGCAGCGCGTCCGGATCGGTGAACGGGCGGCCCGTCGCGGGGTCGAGGCCCTGCGCCACGAAGTTGGCGAACTCCCCGGTCTCCTGGGTCAGGAGCTGGTTGATCCGGTGGTCCACGTCCCGCAGCAGGATCGAGCGGGTGGCCACGGCGACGGCCGCCAGGGCCACGGCCATCACGAGCAGCAGCCAGAGCAGGATGCGGACGCGGGCGGACACCCGGTATTCAGCCCTCGTCACGGACGTCGTCATCGTCGTCGCCGGTGGCCGAGGGCCCGGGCACCACGGCGTCGGACGGCGGCGGGGTGGAGGGCGTCCCGCTGGTCGTCGGCGTGCCCGTCGTGCCTGGGCTCGGCGTGGAGCTCAGCTCCACGGCCGGCGGCACCCGGGGAGCCTCGGGCTCGTCGGTCAGGGCGTAGCTCGTCGCCGCTATCCCCAGCGGGATGGCGACGACGGCCGCGAGCGTGGCCATGCGATGGGTGAAGGACATGCGATCAGGCTCGCGCGCGCGGGCGCCGGCGAGGATGAGGCCCCGATGAGGATTCCTTCATCTTCGAGGGCGTCCTCGCCGGGAGCGTCTCCGCAGAGGGCGTCAGGACTCCAGGCCGATGGCGAAGGCCGCTTCCAGGTCGTGCTGCGAGTACGTACGGAACGCCACGTGCGTGTCCGTCGCCTCGACGCCCGGGATCTTGCTGATCCGGCCGGGGATGACGTCCGCCAGGTCGTCGTGCCGGGGCACGCGGACCATGGCGATCAGGTCGTACGTACCGGTCACCGAGAAGACCTCGCTGACGCTGTCGAGCGAGGCGATCGACTCCGCGATCTCGGGGATGCGGTCCACGCTGGTCTTGATGAGCACGATCGCGGTGATCACGGCTGGCTTTCTCCCTCGGTCGCCGCGGCTGGGGGTTTCACTGTATCCCCACCCCGGTAGCGGCCCCAGGCGTAGAGGAAGCCGACGGCGAAGCCCACCACATGGGCCAGATACGCCACGCCCGGGCCCGCGCCCGCCGCGCGGGCCGCGAGCCACTGCAGCACGAACCAGAAGACGAGCACGATCCAGGCGGGGAAGCGCAGCGGAAGGAAGAGCAGGAAGGGGAAGAGGCTGGTCACGCGGGTGCGGGGGAAGAGGAACAGGAACGCGCCGAGCACCCCCGAGATCGCCCCCGAGGCACCCACCAGCGTCTGCTCGCTGCTCGCGTGCGCCGCCGCGTAGCCGAGCAGCGCCAGATAGCCGCAGCCCAGATAGAAGAGGCCGAACGCGAGCGGGCCCATCCGGTCCTCGGTCATCGCGCCGAAGACGTAGAGGAAGAGCATGTTCCCCAGCAGGTGCAGCCAGCTGCCGTGGACGAAGAGGGCGGTCAGCGGGGTGAGCAGGGTGCGCGGCGGCCCGCCGGCCATCAGCTCGGCCGGTACGACGCCCCAGTCGTGGAAGTACGCGCTCTGCGCCGCGAGGGCCGCGTCCCCGGTCCCGTACACGGGATTGAGCCCCGACACCGGGCTGATCAGGAACACCACGCAGCAGGCGGTGATCAGGGCGTACGTCACCGAGGGGCCGGTCCGGGCGCCCCGCCAGGTGTCGAGGGCCGTCCGCCGCCAGTCGATCCGCCGCCAATCGATCATGGACAGATCATGGCGTAACGGTGCCGACCTGGACAGAGTGCCTCGCCGCGACACGGGGTACCCGCAAGGCCGTAGGGTTACGCGTTGTACCTCCGCAGTTCGACGGCGCACCGCGGCACCCGCACCCGCATCACGCAATGAAAGAGGACGGCACGATGACGACGGTTCCCCTGCCGACCGCCGAGACCCGCTGGCGCTGCACCCTCTGCGGCAACCTCACCCGGTTCGATGTGACCCGCTCCTCCAAGGTCGTCGAGTACGTCCATCTGGATCTCGCGGGTGAGCCGAAGGTGGAGGAGCGCGAGGTGGTCAGTGAGACCATCGAGTCGGTCCGCTGCCGCTGGTGCAACGCGGTGGACCAGATCGAACTGGTGGACAGGCCCGGCAGCGCCTCCTGACGGAGCGGTGCGAATGACAATGGGGTGACGGATCGTGGAGCAGCCCGCGCACGGTGGAGAGCCGGCCGGCGCGGCAGGTGACGCTGCCGAGGCGCTCGACCGCCCGCTGCCTGACGGCGTACGGCGCAGGGTCGTCGCGCTGGTCTCGGACGCCTTCGGCGGGCTGACCGTCGCCGAACTTCCGGCACCCCTGCGGCAGTACGCCCGCTTCACCGCGAGCCGGCGGGCCAAGTTCGCCGGCAACGCCATGGCCGCCGCCCTGGAGAGCGATCCGCTCTTCCGGCAGCGGATCGGCGAGCGCTTCAAGGAGGCGCAGCCCGAGCTGGCCGGGGCCGTCGAGACCGGCGCCCCGCCGGCCGCCGCCGACCCCGTCGACGTCGCCGCGGCCGCCTATGTGCTGCGCCCGACCGGCTGGGTCAAGCTGGTCGCCGCCGCCGGCGAGGAGGCCCAGCGGGCGGACGCCGAGCGAGCCGACGAGGCCGGCCGGCGCGAGCTGGAGCGGCTGCGCGAGGAGGTCGCCTCCGCCAAGGACCGCGGCCGCGCGGAGACCGAGCAGCTGCGCCACGATCTGGAGGCGGCCCGCAGGGAAGCCGAATCGCTTCACCGCAAGCTGCGCAGCGCCCAGAGCGATGTGAAGCGCGGCGAGGCCGCCCTGCGCAGGACCCACGCCGAGGTCGACACGATCAGGTCGGAGGCGGCGGCGCAGGTGTCGGCCGCCGAGAGCGAGACCCGCCGGCTCAAGGCCCGGCTCGGTGAGGTCGAGGCCGCCCTGGAGGCAAGCCGCCGGGCCGCCCGCGAGGGGCGCTCGGTCGAGGACATGCGGCTGCGGCTGCTGCTCGACACGGTGCTCGACGCCGCCCAGGGGCTCCGGCGCGAACTGGCCCTGCCGCCCGTCTCCGTGCACCCCGCCGACACCGTCGACGCGGTGGAGCCCGGCCGGATGTCCCCGAAGGACATCGCGGCCCGCGCGCTCTCCGAGACCGACCCGGCGCTCCTGGACCAGCTCCTCGCGCTGCCACAGACGCATCTGGTCGTGGACGGCTACAACGTCACCAAGACCGGCTACCCGACGATGCCGCTGGAGAAGCAGCGGCTGCGGCTGCTCGGCGGGCTCTCCGCGCTCGCGGCCCGCTCGGGCGCCGAGGTCACCTGTGTCTTCGACGGGGCCGAGCTGGCCGCCCCGGTCCTCCTCGCGCCGCCGCGCGGGGTGCGGGTGCTGTTCTCCAAGCCGGGTGTCACGGCCGACGAGTTGATCCGCCAGCTGGTCCGCGCCGAGCCGCCGGGCCGTCCGGTCGTGGTCGTCTCCACCGACCGCGAGGTGGCCGACGGGGTCGCCAAGGCCGGTGCGCGGCCGGTCGCGTCCGCCTTGTTGCTGAAGCGGCTTTCGCGCATGTCGTGACGGATCGCAAGTCCTGGGCGTAATGCCCGAATTCTGGAGGGCGCAGGGTCAAGTGCCCATTACCGCCCGTGTGGTGCGTGTAAATAATGTGCCCTGTGAGCGAGATTTTGCCCATGAGGATTTGAACTGATCACAAGATGGTCACTAGGGTCGGGCCTCGAACCTTCGCGCGGTTGATCATCCATCCGGGATGTCAGCGGAGGAACCGCCTGACGCACCTCGGTTGGGCGGCTCGAGGAAGAGGAGCTCGCCTTCGTGGCGTCCCACCGTCGACCCAAGCAGCCGAGCCGCACCCGTGTGACCGTGCTCGGCGTCACCGCCGCCGCTGCCGTTGCGCTCACCGCCCAGACCGGCGCCCAGGCGGCTCCCAAGCCGAAGATCGACGATGTGAAGTCGAAGGTCGACAAGCTCAACCACGAGGCCGAAGAGGCCACGGAGCAGTACAACCTGGCCGACGAGCGGCGCGGCAAGCTCCAGGGCGAGATCAGCACCCTCCAGGACAAGGTGGCCCGCGGCCAGCAGGAGCTCAACACCCTGCGCAACAGCATCGGTTCGGTCGCCTCCGCGCAGTACCGCTCCGGTGGCATCGACCCGGCGCTCCAGCTCTTCCTCTCCTCCGACCCGGACACCTACCTCGACAAGGCGTCCGCGATCGACCAGCTCGGCGCCAAGCAGGCCGACGTGCTCCAGTCGATCCAGTCCAAGCAGCGCACGCTCGCCCAGCAGCGCGCCGAGGCGACGACGAAGCTCGCCGACCTCGAGGACGTCCGCAAGACCCTCGGTGAGAAGAAGAAGAGCTACCAGGGCAAGCTGGCCGAGGCCCGCAAGCTGCTCAACACCCTCACCGCCGCCGAGCGCGCCAAGATCCAGCAGGACGAGCAGCGCGCCAGCCGCGCCGCCGGCGAGCGGGTCGACCTCGGCAACGAGGTCCCGGCCTCCCAGCGTGGTGCCGCCGCGCTCAGCGCCGCCGCCACCCAGCTCGGCAAGCCGTACGTCTCCGGCGCCGAGGGCCCCAACTCGTACGACTGCTCCGGTCTGACGCAGTGGGCCTACCGCCAGGCCGGCGTGAAGCTCACCCGCACCACGTACACCCAGCAGAACGACGGCGTGAAGATCGGCCGCAGCCAGCTCAAGCCGGGCGACCTGGTCTTCTTCAACGGCCTTTCGCACGTGGGTCTGTACGCGGGCAACGGCACGATCCTGCACGCGCCGAAGCCGGGTGCCGTGGTCCGCTACGAGTCCATGAGCTACATGGGCACCTTCCAGTTCGGCGTGCGCATCTGACGCGCCCGACTCCCGCGACCTGACGCCCAATCGGGTGGATTGTCGCCTCCTTCGCTGACGTGACGCCCCGCCGGTGACCTTGTGGTCTCCGGTGGGGCGTCACTTTGCGTGCCCGAGAGCTTCGTTGGACGGCGAGTGATCACCGGCTACTGTCTGCCGCGCCAGCCCGGGCAACACCGAACGGAGCGCGATACGTGGCGTCCCACCGACGACCCGCCAGGGTCACCGTCCTGACCGCCGCCGCGGCCACCGCCGCCACGGCCTTCGGCGCCGTCCCCGCGAACGCCGACCCGGTCGGCACCCCGGAGTCGACGCGCGCCACGGTCGACCGGCTCTTCGAGGAGGCCGAACAGGCCACCGAGGGCTACAACAAGGCCGACGAGCGGGCGGACGGGCTGCGCAGGACGGTCGCCCAGGCGCGGGACAGCGTGGCGCGCGGCCAGGAGCGCGTCAACCGCATGCGGGACGCGCTCGGTTCGGTCGCCGGTGCCCAGTACCGCTCCGGCGGCATCGACCCGGCCCTCGCCCTGCTGCTCTCCGCCGACCCGGACTCGTATCTCGAACGGGCCTCCGTCCTCGACCGGGTGGCCGCGCGGCAGGGCCTGGAGCTCGGCCGGCTCAAGGACGAGCAACGCCGGCTGAACCAGGAACGGACCGAGGCGACCCGGCTCCTCGCCGAGCTGGAGATCAGCCGCACCCAGGTCGGCCGGCACAAACGCACCGTCGAGCGGAAGCTCGCCGAGGCCCGCCGGCTGCTGCAGTCCCTGACGGCCGAGGAGCGCGCGGACTTCGAGGGCCGGGCCTCCCGCTCGGGCCGCGACGGACTCGAGGAGCTGCCGCCGCTCGCCGACCTCGGCCCGGCCTCCTCGCGGGCCGCCGCCGCGGTGATCGCCGCCCGCAGCGCCATCGGCAAGCCCTACGTGTGGGGCGCGACCGGCCCCTCCGGCTTCGACTGCTCGGGCCTGATGGTCTGGTCGTACCGGCAGGCCGGGATCAGCCTGCCCAGGACCTCGCAGGCGCAGCGGTACGCCGGCCGGCAGGTCCCGCTCTCCCAGGCGCAGCCGGGCGACCTCGTGACGTACCGCGGCGACGCCAGCCACGTCGGGATCTACGCGGGCAACGGCCAGGTGATCCACGCCCCCTATCCCGGGGCCCGGGTGCGCTACGACCCCGTGGTGATGATGTCCCACGTGACGGTGACGCGGGTCTGACCGGACACCTGTCCATCCGCCTGCCCGTACGATCGGGTGCGTGGCAGGTCAGGGACGTGGTGCGGGGCGAAGGGCGGCGGCCTGTCTGCTGACGGCGCTGCTCGTGCTCGCCGGGTGCGCGGCCCCCGAACCGACCGACTCCGCGCCGCAGGAGATCGGCGCGCTCCTCGACCGGCACGCGCGGGCGCTGCTCGCCCGCGACGAGGCGGCCTACGCCGTGGCCCTCGACCCCACGTACGCGCCCGCCGCGATCGCCGAGTTCGACCGGCTCGCCGAGGTGCCGCTCGCCTCCTGGGGCTACCGGCTCAAGGCCGTCGAGCGGCAGGGTGGGGACCGGGCGGGCGGCGACCGGGCCACGGTCCGCGCCGAGCTGAGCTACCGGATCGACGGCTACGACTCCGGGCCCGTCACCACCGAACGCGTCCTGGACCTCACTGAGCGGGAAGGCCGCTGGTACGTGACCGGCGACCGGCCCGCCGAGGGCGCCACCCAGCAGCTCTGGCAGCAGGGCGACGTCGAGACCGTACGGGGCGAGCACAGCCTCGTTCTCGGCGTCGGGCAGTCGGAGGAGCGCCTCAAGACGATCGCGGCGTACGCGGACCGGGCGGTGCCCGCGGTCTCGGCGGCCTGGCCCGAGGACTGGGCCCGCAGGGTCGTGGTCCTCGTCCCGGCCACGCTGGACGGCATGGGCGGGCTCCTCGGGGCCCCCGCGGCCTCGTACCGGGGGATAGCGGCGGTCACGACCGGGGAGGTCGGCGGCGGCCCGGACGCGCCCGCGGACCGGGTGATCGTCAACCCCGAGGCGTACGGCGTGCTCGGGGAGTTCGGGCAGCAGGTGGTCCTCACCCACGAGACCACCCACGTGGCCACCCGCGCCGCGACCTCCGCGGCCACCCCGGTCTGGCTCTCCGAGGGCCTCGCCGATTGGGTGGGGTACCGCGAGACGGGCCGCACGGCCGCGCAGGCGGCCCCGGAGCTGCGCCGCGCGGTCCGCGCGGGCGACCTGCCGGCGGCGCTCCCGGACGACAAGGCCTTCGCCTTCGGCGGCGACTCGGACGCCCTGGCCCGCGCCTACGAGGGCGGCTGGCTGGCGTGCGCGATGATCGCGGAGCGCTGGGGCGAGGCGGAACTCCGGGCCTTCTACCGCGCGGTGGGCGCCCACCCGCAGCGCGAGGGCGCCGTGGAGAAGGCGCTCGCCGAGGTCCTCGGCACCACCCTGGAGGAGTTCACCGACGACTGGCGGACGTACCTGCGGCAGAGGCTGGGGTAGCCGACCGCAGCGGCTCCCGCTGGGCCGGGATCGACAGCGGGGTCAGGCGCGGCTCGGTCACCGTCTGCCGCCACAGGATCCGGCAGGCCGACACCGACGCGACGACAAGCAGCCCGTTCCGTACGAGCAGCAGCGCGACGCCCAGCGGATCGCTGTCCGTGACGTGCGAGAACCAGACCGGGAACTCCAGCTGCGTCACCGCCGTCGCCCACAGCACCAGGTGCGCGGGCCGGCGCATCCGGCTGGCCCGGTGGACCATGCACACGGCGGCCAGGCCCACCAGCCAGATCATGTACTGGGGGCTTATCACCCGGCTCGTCGTGGTGAAGAGCAGCACCGCCACGAACGCCGCGTCCGCCGTCGTCGACGTCGCGAACGCCCGGGCCCGGATCCGCCACACCAGCAGCCAGCCGAACGCGGCGAAGGTCAGCGCCATGGCCGCGGTGGAGACCGAGGAGACGTACGGGCCGAGGAACTCGATCGAGCCGTAGTTCATCCGCACCTCGCCGTCCCAGCCGAAGTGCCGGGCCACATGGAAGACCAGGGCGCCCAGCGACTCGACCTCCGTACCCCGGTCGCGCTGGAAGTTCAGGAACGCCAGAGCCCCCGGCGCCGCGAGCACGCACAGCAGGAGCAGCCCCGCCGCGGCGCCCGCCGCCGCGGGCCACGAACGGAACGTGGCGCGGCCGCGCGGGGTGCCCGCGAGCAGCAGCGCGGGCCAGACCTTCAGCATCGCCCCGAAGCCCGCGAGGGCCCCGAGCGCGCCCGGCCGCCGCGCCCCGGCGAGCAGCGCGGCCACCGCGACGGCGGTGACCATCAGGTCGTACCGGGCATACGCGGTCGGGCCGAGCAGCGGCACGCCCGCGATCCAGATCCACGCCCCGCGCGGGCTGCGGCCCTGCCGACGGCCCGTGTACCGCAGCAGCCCGTAGACCAGCGCGTCGCAGAGGAAGGCGAGGACGAAGAAGGCGGCGGCGTAGTCCAGGAACGGCAGCAGCGCGGGGGAGAGGATCGCCACGGCGGCGAGCGGCGGGTACTGCCAGGTCACGTCGTCCAGCGGGTACGTGCCCGTCCTCAGGACCTCGAACCAGCCCCGGTAGATCTGGTCGATGTCGCTCGTGACGTCGGGCCCCGGGACCCTGAGGACCTTGAAGACGCACAGGAGCAGGACGATCCGGGTGACCGCCCAGACCAGATCGGGGTTCCTTCTCGCGCGCTCGGCAGCCGTACCCAGTACGCCCGTCATTCCTGACTCGTCCAATCCGTCGGTCGGTCTGTTCGGTCCGCGCGGGCGGAGGGTGGTGTTGCCGGGCGGGGGGTGCCGTCACGTACATTCGGCGACGATGCACAAGACCCTGATCGTAACCAACGACTTCCCGCCCCGACCCGGTGGAATCCAGGCCTTCCTGCACAACATGGCGCTGCGCCTGGATCCCGAGCGGGTCGTGGTCTACGCCTCCACCTGGAAGCGCAGCCGCGAGGGGATCGAGGCGACCGCCGCGTTCGACGCCGAACAGCCTTTCACGGTCGTCCGGGACCGCACCACCATGCTTCTGCCCACACCTCGGGTCACCGCCCGGGCCACCGCGCTGCTGCGCGAGCACGGCTGCGAGTCGGTCTGGTTCGGGGCGGCCGCGCCCCTCGGCCTGATGGGCCCCGCGCTGCGCAGGGCGGGCGCGCGGCGGCTCGTCGCGACCACGCACGGCCACGAGGCGGGCTGGGCCCAGCTGCCCGGCGCGCGGCAGCTGCTGCGCCGGATCGGCGAGGGCACGGACACGCTCACGTACCTCGGCGAGTACACGCGCTCGCGGATCGCCGGCGCGCTCACCCCGGCCGCCGCGGGGCGGATGGTCCAGCTGCCGCCGGGCGTCGACGAGAAGACCTTCCACCCGGGCTCGGGCGGCGACGCGGTACGGGAACGGCTCGGGCTCAGCGACCGCCCCGTGGTCGTGTGCGTCTCGCGGCTCGTCCCGCGCAAGGGCCAGGACACGCTGATCAGGGCCCTGCCGGAGATCCTGCGCCGAGTGCCGGACACGGTGCTCCTGATCGTCGGGGGCGGGCCGTACGAGAACGACCTGCGGAAGCTCGCCGCGGAGACCGGCGTGGCCGATTCCCTACGGTTCACGGGGGCCGTGCCGTGGGCCGAGCTCCCCGCCCACTACGGCGCCGGTGACGTCTTCGCGATGCCCTGCCGCACCCGCAGGGGCGGCCTGGACGTCGAGGGTCTCGGCATCGTCTACCTGGAGGCCTCGGCCACCGGGCTCCCGGTCGTCGCGGGCGACTCGGGCGGGGCGCCGGACGCGGTCCTGGACGGCGAGACGGGGTGGGTGGTGCGCGGCGACGCCCCGGAGGAGTCGGCCGACCGCATCGCGACCCTCCTCCTCGACCCGGAGCTGCGCCGGCGCATGGGCACCCGGGGCCGCGAGTGGGTCGAGGACCGCTGGCGCTGGGACCTCCTGGCGGAGCGCCTGAGGGAACTGCTGTAGGAGACGTGAGGAGGGCCCCTCGGTGCGGGTGCACCGAGGGGCCCTCCTCATGTCGTGGGGTCCGCGTCAGGCGCGGTAGATCGCCTCGATCTCGTCCGCGAAGTCCTTCGCCACCACGTTCCGCTTCAGCTTCAGGGACGGCGTGATGTGGCCCGCCTCCTCGGTGAACTGCGCGGGCAGGACGCGGAACTTCCGGACCGACTCGGCCTTGGACACCGCCGCGTTGCCGTCGTCCACCGCGCGCTGGACCTCCGCGAGCAGCTCCGCGTCGTCGCGCAGCGTCGCCGCCGTCGAGCCCGCGGGCTTGCCGTGCTCGCTCGCCCAGCGGCCGAGGAATTCCTCGTCCAGGGTGACGAGCGCGCCCACGAACGGCCGCCCGTCGCCGACCACCATGCACTCCGCGACGAGCGCGTGCGCCCGGATCCGGTCCTCGATGACCGCGGGGGCGACGTTCTTGCCGCCCGCCGTCACCAGGATCTCCTTCTTCCGGCCGGTGATCGCGAGGTAGCCGTCCTCGTCGAGGGTGCCGATGTCGCCGGTGTGGAACCAGCCGTCGGCGAGCGCCTCGGCCGTCGCCGACTCGTTCTTCCAGTAGCCCGAGAAGATGTGCTCGCCGTGCAGCAGCACCTCGCCGTCGTCGGCGATCCGCACCACCGAGCCCGGCAGCGGCTGACCGACTGTGCCGATCTTCTGCCGGTCCCACGGGTTGAACGCGGTCGCCGCGCACGACTCCGTCAGGCCGTAGCCCTCCAGGACCGTGAAGCCGATCCCGCGGAAGAAGTGGCCGAGCCGCTCACCCAGCGGCGCGCCGCCCGAGATCGCGTACTCGCCGCGCCCGCCGAGCACCGCCCGCAGCTTGGAGTAGACGAGCTTGTCGAAGATCTTGTGCTTGAGCTTCAGGCCGAACGACGGGCCCTGCGGGGTGCCGATCGCCCGGCTGTACGCGATCGCCGTGTGCGCGGCCTTGTCGAAGATCTTGCCCTTGCCGTCCGCCTGGGCCTTGGCCCGCGCCGAGTTGTAGACCTTCTCGAAGACGCGCGGCACACCGAGGATCAGCGTCGGCCGGAAGGAGGCCAGCTCGTCCGTGAGGTTCTTGATGTCCGGTACGCAGCCCAGCTTGATGGGCGCCATCACGGACGCGACCTCGACGAGCCGTCCGAAGACGTGCGCGGCGGGCAGGAAGAGCAGGACCGAACACTCGCCGGTCCGGAAGAGCGGCTTCAGGCGCTCCACCACGTTGCCGCACTCCGCGAAGAACGCGCGGTGCGTCAGGACACAGCCCTTGGGGCGGCCGGTGGTGCCCGAGGTGTAGACGATCGTCGCCGGGTCGTCCGCGTGCGCGGTCGACATCCGCTGGTCGAGGAGCTCGTCCGAGATGTCCGAGCCGGTCCCCGCGAGGTGCCCGATCGCGTCGGCGTCGATCTGCCAGATCCCCTTGAGGTCGGGCAGGTTCGCCTGGATCGAGACCACGGCCTCCTGGTGGGCCGCCGACTCGACGATGGCGAGCGTGGCGCCCGAGTCGCCGAGGATCCACTGGATCTGCTCCGGCGAGCTGGTCTCGTACACCGGCACGGTCACCGCGCCCGCGCTCCAGATCGCGAAGTCGAGGAGCACCCACTCGTACCGCGTCCTGGACAGCAGGGCGACCCGGTCGCCGGGCTCCACGCCCGCCGCGATCAGCCCCTTCGCGGTCTCTCTGACCTCGGCGAGGAACTGCTTGGCGGTGACGTCCGTCCAGACGCCGGCCACCTTGCGTCCCATCACGGCGGTGTCTGGGTGCTGAGTGGCGTTGCGGCGGATGAGATCCGTCAGATTGCCGTCCGTGGGGACCTCGTACAGGGCCGGAAGGCTGAACTCGCGCAAGACTGCTGCTCCTCATCGGGCGCCGGCGCCACGGCTCTGTGTAATGCACCGGTGCGGTCCAAGATCGGGCAGGTGCTCAGTGGGGTGAGCACAACTGGACTGCCCGGACGTTACCCATCAGTACTGGGTTCCCGATAGGGGGTCCTGGTCAGATGTTCCGTGCGTCACACAGCTGTGGCGGTGCTCCGCGCACAGTAGTCCACAGCTTTGACGACTCGGAAGTAACCGCAGGTCCGACCCCCTACGCTGACGGCATGAGGATCAACGTGGTCAGCGACGTGCACGGGAACAGCGGGGCCCTCGCGAAGGCGGGTCAGGGGGCGGACGCCCTCGTCTGCCTCGGTGACCTGGTGCTCTTCCTCGACTACGCCGACCACAGCCGGGGCATCTTCCCCGACCTCTTCGGCGTGGAGAACGCGGACCGGATCGTCGAGCTGCGCACCGCCCGCCGCTTCGACGAGGCCCGTGACCTGGGGCGGCGGCTCTGGTCGGAGCTCGCCGTCGACCGCGACACGGCGATCGAGGGCGCGGTGCGCCGCCAGTACGAAGAGCTCTTCGCGGCCTTCCCCACCCCGACGTACGCGACGTACGGGAACGTCGACATCCCGGGCCTCTGGCGCGAGTACGCCCGCCCGGGGACCACGGTCCTGGACGGCGAGCGGGTCGAGATAGGCGGGCTCGTCTTCGGCTTCGTGGGCGGCGGGCTGCGCACGCCGATGCGCACGCCGTACGAGATCTCCGACGAGGAGTACGCGGCGAAGGTCGAGGCGCTCGGTGCGGTGGACGTGCTGTGCAGCCACATCCCGCCGGACGTCCCGGAACTGACGTACGACACGGTCGCCCGGCGCTTCGAGCGCGGCAGCCGGGCCCTGCTCGACGCGATCCGGCGCACCCGGCCGCGGTACGCGCTGTTCGGTCACGTCCACCAGCCGCTGGCCCGGCGCATGCGGGTCGCGGGCACGGAGTGCGTGAACGTGGGTCACTTCGCGGCGACGGGCCGGCCGTGGACGCTGGAGTGGTGACGGGGCGCCGGTGAGGGCGCGATAGCCTTCGAGTCGGCACGTTCGTGCCGCGAGAACTTCCGCCGGACCGCACAGTGGAGGAGCCACCACGATGGCCGAACACACCAGCTCGAGCATCACCATCGAGGCGGCGCCGGTCGACGTCATGAGCGTCATCGCCGACTTCGCGCGCTACCCCGAGTGGACGGGCGAGGTGAAGGAGGCCGAGGTCCTGGAGAAGGACGCGGCCGGCCGCGCGGAGAAGGTCCGGCTGCTGCTCGACGCGGGCGCGATCAAGGACGACCACACGCTGGCGTACACCTGGACCGGTGACAACGAGGTCTCCTGGACGCTGGTGAAGTCCCAGATGCTCCGCGCCCTGGACGGCTCCTACCAGCTGGCCCCGGCCGGCGACGGCACGCGCACCGAGGTGACGTACCAGCTCACGGTGGACGTCAAGATCCCGATGCTCGGCATGATCAAGCGCAAGGCCGAGAAGGTCATCATCGACCGCGCCCTTGCGGGCCTGAAGAAGCGCGTCGAGTCGGGCGAGTAGCCCGAGGCCGCGGGCCCGGGATCGGGGCGGTCGCCCGCGGCCGGGGCCCCTCCGGCCGGTAACGTTGCGCCGTATGGGGATCTTGCTTGTCACCGGGGCCGGGGGCGCCGGACGCAGTACCGTCGCCGCCGCCACCGCGCTCGCCGAGGCGCTTGCCGGGCGGCGCGTACTGCTTGTCTCGGCGGACGCCGACGAGGGGCTCGGGGTGGACGTCCTCCGGCCCGCCCCCGCCGCCGACTTCCGCCGGGAGTTCCTCGCCCTGCAGGAACGCTCCGCCACTGCCCTCGACCTCCTCGGCGCCACCCCCTTCGAGGACGCCGAGCTCACCGAGCTCCCCGGCAGCGCCCCCTTCGCCCTGCTCCGCGCCCTGCGCGACGCCGCCGCGCGGCCTGACCTGGACCTCGTCGTCGTCGACCTGCCCCCACTGCTCGACGCGATCGCGCTGCTCGCCCTGCCCGAGCAGCTCCGCCGCTACCTCCGCCGCCTCCTGCCGCCCGAGCGGCAGGCCGCCCGCGCCCTGCGCCCCATGCTGGCCCAGCTCGCCGGCGTCCCCATGCCCGCGCAGTGGCTCTACGAGACGACCGCCCGCTGGGAGGCCGAGCTCGCCGCCGTCCAGGCCGTCGTCGACGCCCCCACCACCGCCGTACGCCTGGTCGTCGAGCCCGGACCCGCCGCGACCGAGACCCTGCGCACCGCCCGCCTCGGGCTCGCCCTGCACGGCCTCGCCCTCGACACCGTCGTCGCCAACAAGCTGCTCCCCGCCGAGTCCCAGGACCCCTGGTTCGCCGCCCTGACCGCCCAGCAGCACGAGCACCTGGACCGGCTCCGTACCGGACACGACGGAGCCGTCCACGCCCTCCCGCACCTCGGCCGGGACCCGCGCGGCTCCGAGGACCTCGCCCTGCTCGCCGTGGACACGAAACCCGAGCCCGCCCCCGCCCCCGCGTGGACGGTCGAGGACCGCCGTGCCGAGGACGGCATCCTCGTCTGGCACATCCCCCTGCCCGGCGCCGTCAAGGAGGAGCTCTCCCTCGTCCGGCGCGGCGACGAACTGCTCCTCGCCGTCGGCCCGTTCCGCCGCAACGTCCCGCTCCCGCCCGCCCTGCGCCGCTGCACGGTCGCCGGGGCGGGGCTCGTCGACGGCGATCTGAGGGTCAGGTTCGCCCCGGACGCCGGTCTCTGGCCGAAGGCCCCCTGAGGGCGTGTACCGTCGACGGTATAAGCCGTAAGGAGTACGCCATGAGCGATCAGGACGCCTGGGCCAAGGCGTGCGCCGAGGACCTGGAGGCCGAGAAGGCCCGCCGCCGCGCCGCCTCCGGCGCGGAGCCCGGCTCGGCAGCCGAGGAGTTCCGCAAGCTCTTCGACGCCGTCGCCGACAAGGTCTCCACCCTGCGCGGCCCGCTCGCGGGCATGGCCGCCCAGGGCACCGTGCAGCAGTTCGTCAACCAGGCGAAGGCCGCCGTCGAGCCGATCATCGAGCGCAACCCGCAGGTCTTCGACCACCTCGCGGCCGCCGGGAACGAGCTGCTCGCCGCCTACCGCTCGGCGGTCGAGAACCACGAGACCCGCTGGACGCGCGACGAGCCGAACGACCCACGCCGGGACGAGACCCCCAAGGACGCCCCGAAGGACTCCCCGAAGGACCCCAAGTCCGAGGACGACGGGCCCGGTCCCGGGCGCCCCATCGATCTGGACTGATCAGTACGGGTGGCCCCCTCGGGTACGGTTGGCCCTAGCGGGGCTCGACCGAAAACTGAGGGACACATGGGACTCACCATCGGCGTCGACATCGGCGGCACGAAGATCGCGGCCGGCGTGGTCGACGAGGAGGGCAACATCCTCGACACGCACAAGGTGCCCACCCCGCCGACCCCCGAAGGCATCGTCGACGCGATCTGCGCCGCTGTCTCCGAGGCCGGCAAGGGCCATCAGATCGAGGCTGTCGGCATCGGTGCCGCGGGCTACGTCGACGACAAGCGCGCCACCGTCCTCTTCGCGCCGAACATCGACTGGCGGCACGAGCCGCTGAAGGACAAGGTCGAGCAGCGGGTCGGCCTGCCCGTCGTCGTCGAGAACGACGCCAACGCGGCGGCCTGGGGCGAGTACAAGTTCGGCGCGGGCAAGGGCCACGAGGACGTCATCTGCATCACCCTCGGCACCGGCCTCGGCGGCGGCATCATCATCGGCAACAAGCTGCGCCGCGGCCGCTTCGGCGTCGCGGCCGAGTTCGGCCACATCCGGGTCGTCCCGGACGGCCTGCTGTGCGGCTGCGGCAGCCAGGGCTGCTGGGAGCAGTACGCCTCCGGCCGCGCCCTCGTCCGGTACGCCAAGCAGCGTGCCAACGCCACGCCCGAGCGCGCCGAGGTCCTCCTCGGCCTCGGCGACGGCACGCCCGAGGGCATCGAGGGCAAGCACATCAGCCAGGCGGCCCGCGCGGGCGACCCGGTGGCCATCGACTCCTTCCGCGAGCTGGCCCGCTGGGCCGGCGCCGGCCTCGCCGACCTGGCGTCGCTCTTCGACCCGTCCGCCTTCATCGTCGGCGGCGGGGTCTCGGACGAGGGCGAGCTGGTCCTCGACCCGATCCGGAAGTCCTTCCGCCGCTGGCTGATCGGTGGCCAGTGGCGCCCGCACGCCCAGGTCCTCGCCGCCCAGCTCGGCGGCAAGGCCGGCCTCGTCGGCGCGGCCGACCTGGCCCGCCAGGGCTAGCCATCGCGTGGTCGTACGCCCACCCGCCCGTCGCGTCCCCTGGGGAGCGGCGGGCGGGTGTCGTATGTTGCAGGGCATGGCGATCACCCCGCTGCCCAACTCCCGCACCGAGGCGGACGGTTCGGCCGTCGTCCGGGTCCTGAGCTACAACATCCGTTCGATGCGGGACGACGAGGACGCCCTCGCCCGTGTCATCCGGGCCTGCGCGCCCGACCTCGTCTTCGTCCAGGAGGCGCCCCGGTTCTTCCGCTGGCGCAAACACGCGGCCCGGCTCGCCGCGAAGAGCGAACTCGTCCTGCTCAGCGGCGGCGCGACCGCCGCCGGGCCGCTCCTGATGTGCTCGCTGCGGGCCACCGTCGAACGCACCGAGGACGTGCTCCTGCCGCTCACCCCCGGGCTCCACCGGCGTGGCCTCGCCACCGCCGTCGTACGGTTCGCGGGCGCCCGGGTCGGCCTGATCAGCTGCCATCTGAGCCTGCGGAGCGAGGAGCGGTACGCCCAGTCCGGGATGCTCCTCGACCGGGTGGCCGGGATGGACGCCCCGCACGTGATCGTGGCCGGAGACCTCAACGAGCGCCCCGGCGGCCGGAGTTTCACCCGGCTGACCAAGGAGCTCCAGGACGGCTGGGAGATCAGCCCCTGGGGCGGTGAGTACACCTCCACGCCCGACGACCCGCACCAGCGCATCGACGCGATCCTGGCGACGCGGGGCGTGGAGTTCCTCGGCTGCGGCGTCCCCCAGGACCTCGACGGCCTCGACCCGGCGGACCTGCGCGCGGCCACCGACCACCTGCCGGTCCTGGCCGCCGTACGGCTCCAGGCGTCCTGAGCCGTACGGCCGGTCCACGGACAGGGCGCCCGGACCCGCGGCGCGGTCACACCACCGCGCCGCGCCCCGGGTCGTCGTAGCCGTCGTCATCGTCGTCGTGCTTCATCCGGGCGACCAGCGTCGCGAAGCCGCCCAGGAAGCCGCCCACGCACACCGTCGTGAGCCACCACGTCATGTCCCACGAGAGCAGGACGGCGAGGAGCAGCAGCACCGGGCCGCCGATCACGCCCAGCCACGCGAACTTCGTCGTCGCGTCCGCCTCCGGCAGCGGCGGGGGCTCCGGCGGGACGAAGTGGCCCTCGCCGTCGTCGTCCTTCTTCGCCTTACCGGCCTTCTTGCCGTCCCCGTCCGCCCCGTCCGTCTCGTCGGGCTCGGCGTCCGGGTCGGCCAGCTCGTAGTCCCGGGGGCCGCCGCCGCCCACACCGACACCGACGCCGGGCGCGAAGACGATCGAGCTGCCGAGCGCGGGCTTCGCGGGCCCGTCCCGGTCCTCGTCCTCCTCGTCGTCCTCGTCCTCGTCCTCGTCGGCGTCCGGGTCACCGGCGCCCTCACCGTCGCCGTCCACCGGCTCCGGGAGCGCCAGGTCCTCCACCGACCGGAACGGCTTCGCGCCCGGAGGGTCCGCCGGCTCGTCGCCGTACCCGGCGACGATCGCGGCCCAGGCCGCCTCCTCGTCGATGGGCTGCGGGTCGCGCTCCCCGTCCTGCTGCTCAGCCACCGCTCGTGCTCCCCTTCTCCCCGACGACGTCCGGAGCGAGCCGGCCCACGAACGCCCAGCTCTCCTCGAAGATCCGCTCCGCGTCGTGGTCCAACGTCGCCACGTGGTAGCTCTGTTCCAGCAGGAGCTCCTTGACGTCCGTGGACGAGATCCGGCTGAGCACCCGCGCCGAGTCGGCCGGCGGGACCACGTGGTCCTGCGGGCTGTGCAGCACCACGACCGGCTGCGTGACCTGGGGCAGCTCCGCGTCCACGGTCCGGAAGAACTGGCGCAGGGAGTGCGCCGCGTGCAGCGGCACCCGGTCGTAGCCGACCTCGACCGAGCCCTCCTTGGCGATGTCGCTCGCGATGCCCGGCGCCGAGCGGACGAAGTGGCGGGCGACCGGCAGCGCGTGCGCGGCCAGGCCGTGCACCTTGTTGCCCGGGTTCACCAGGACCAGACCGCGCACCGCGTCCCCGTGCTTGGCCGCGAGGCGCAGCGCCAGCGCCCCGCCCATGGAGAGGCCGAAGACGAAGACCTGCTCGCAGCGGGCGAGGAGGTCCCGGAGCTCGCGGTCCACCTCCGCGTACCAGTCGTGCCAGGTGGTGAGCTGCATGTCCTCCCAGCGCGTGCCGTGCCCGGGCAGCAGGGGCACCGACACCGTCAGCCCGCGCTCGGCCAGGTACTCGGCCCAGGGGCGCATCGACTGCGGGGAACCGGTGAATCCGTGACAGAGAAGGACGCCTACCTTGCCGCCGTCGTGGCGGTACGGCTCGGCTCCAGGAAGGACCGGCACCGGGGTCTCCTGTTCAGGGGGTTCGGCTTCGAGGAGGGCGGGGCTTCGACGAAGCGAGGGCATAAAGGGGAAGGACTTCACGGTACGCGACCGGACCGACACCCGACCAGGTCCGAATCCACGAAGGTGTCCCGTCCTCGGCCGCACCGGAGCGGGCGGGCGGGAAAAGGCGGGATAAGGTCTGTCCGACGGCACACGGAAGGTACTCGAGTTGATCTACGGCGCAATGAAGTTCTCCATCGGCGGCTCCCTGAAGCTCGCCTTCAGGCCGTGGGTGGAGGGCCTCGAGAACATTCCCGCCGAGGGGCCGGCGATCCTCGCGAGCAATCACCTCTCCTTCTCGGACTCCTTCTTCCTGCCCGCCGTCCTCGACCGCAAGGTCACCTTCATCGCCAAGGCCGAGTACTTCACCTCGCCCGGTGTGAAGGGCAAGCTCACCGCCGCCTTCTTCAAGGGCGTCGGCCAGCTCCCCGTGGACCGCTCCGGCGGCCGGGGCGCGGGCGAGGCGGCGATCAAGGCCGGTATCGAGGTCATCGAGAAGGGCGGGCTCTTCGGTATCTACCCCGAGGGCACCCGCTCGCCCGACGGCCGGCTCTACCGGGGCAAGCCCGGCGGCCTCGCGCGCGTGGCCCTGGCCACCGGCGCGCCCGTGATCCCGGTCGCCATGATCGACACCGAGAAGATCCAGCCGCCCGGCAAGGTCGTGCCCAAGCTGATGCGCCCGGGCATCAAGATCGGCGAGCCGCTGGACTTCACCCGCTACCAGGGCATGGAGGGGGACCGCTTCATCCTGCGCTCGGTGACCGACGAGGTCATGTACGAGATCATGAAGCTGTCCGGCCAGGAGTACGTCGACATCTACGCGACGGCCGCCAAGCGTCAGATCGCGGAGGCCGAGAAGGCCGCCAAGGAGGCCGTGAAGGCCGAGATCGCGGCACGGGAAGAGTCCGGCGCCTGACCCCTGCTGGGGGAGGCGGCGTCTGGGGGGTGGGGGAGATGGCCAAGCGCGAGCGTGTCGTGCGGATGTCGGTGGAGCAGCCGTTGTGGCGTGCGCTCACCGCGTATCGCGTCCTGACGATGATCTATGCCGTCCTGATCTTCGTCTTCGGCCGGGACCGCTACGAGCGGCCCTGGGTGGCCGTCGTCTTCCTCGCGTTCCTCTGCGTCTGGACGCTGGCGACGCTCCCTAAGGTGGCCAACGCGGCCGGCTGCACCAAGCGTTTCCTCGTCGCGGACCTCACCATCGCCCTCACCGGCATCCTGCTGACCCCGCTCGCCGACGAGCAGGCGCGCACGGTCGACAGCCCCACCCTGCCGTCCATATGGACCGCCGGGGCCGTCCTCGCGTACGCGATCAAGGGCGGCTGGCGCTGGGCCGGGTTCGCCTCCTCGCTGGTCGCCGTCGCCAACATCATCGAGCGCGCCCACCCCACCCGGGACACCCTCCACAACGTCCTGCTCGTCTGGGTCGCGTCGATCGCCATCGGGTACGTCGTCGAGGTCGCCCGGGCCTCCGAGCGCACCCTCGCCCGCGCCCTGGAGATCGAGGCCGCGACCCGGGAGCGGGAACGCCTTGCGCGGGACATCCACGACAGCGTCCTGCAGGTCCTCGCGATGGTGCAGCGGCGCGGCACCGCCCTGGGCGGAGAGGCCGCCGAGCTGGGCCGGATGGCCGGGGAGCAGGAGGTCGCCCTGCGCACCCTGGTCGCCGGCGGGCTGACCCGGCCCTCGCTGGTCTCCGAGGACGAGTCTGAGGGGGCGATGGTCCGGATCGTCGAGGAGCCGGACGACGACTCCCCGGTCGATCTGCGGGCCCTGCTCGCGCCGCGCGCCGGGGCGCGGATCACGCTCGCGGACCCGGGCGCCCCGGTCCTGCTGCCGCCGGAGGCCGCCCGCGAGCTGGCCTCCGCCGTCGGCGCGGCCCTGGACAACGTCCGGGTGCACGCGGGCGACGCGGCCCAGGCCTGGATCCTGGTCGAGGACTGGCCCGACGAGGTGATCGTGACCGTACGGGACGACGGCCCGGGCATCCCGGAGGGACGGCTCGCGCAGGCCGAGGGCGAGGGGCGGATGGGGGTCGCCCTCTCCATCCGCGGCAGGCTGCGCGACCTGGGCGGCACGGCCGAGCTGATCTCGGTACCGGGCCAGGGCACGGAAGTGGAACTGAAGGTCCCGAGGGACACACGGGGGAAGGCGGGAACGCGATGAGCGACGAGCGGATCGAGCGGCAGATCAAGGTGATGGTCGTGGACGACCATCCGATGTGGCGGGACGCGGTCGCCCGCGACCTCGCCGAGGCGGGCTTCGACGTGGTGGCCACGGCGGGCGACGGCGAGCAGGCCGTGCGCCGCGCCGGGGCGGCGGGCCCGGACGTCCTCGTCCTGGACCTCAACCTGCCCGCCAAGCCGGGCGTCCAGGTCTGCAAGGAGCTGGTCGGCGCCAACCCCGCCCTGCGGGTCCTGGTGCTCTCGGCGAGCGGTGAGCACGCGGACGTCCTGGAGGCGGTCAAGTCCGGCGCCACCGGCTATCTGCTGAAGTCGGCCAGCACGGCGGAGCTGATCGACGCGGTGCGCCGCACGGCCGTCGGGGACCCCGTGTTCACGCCCGGCCTCGCGGGCCTGGTCCTCGGCGAGTACCGCCGGCTCGCCTCCGAGCCGCTGCCGGCCCCCGGGGCCGACGAGCCCGGGGCGCCCCAGCTGACCGAGCGCGAGACCGAGGTGCTGCGGCTCGTGGCCAAGGGCCTGAGCTACAAGCAGATCGCCGAGCGCCTGGTCATCTCGCACCGGACCGTCCAGAACCACGTCCAGAACACGCTCGGCAAGCTCCAGCTGCACAACCGCGTCGAGCTCGTCCGGTACGCCATAGAGCGCGGCCTCGACGACGCCTGACCCCATCCGGGTGGAGCCCGGCAATTCACCTTCCATGCCGTGTCGGAGTGACCCACGTCACTACTAGCGTGGGTCGTAACCACGTCCGCCACGGCGAAGGAGAGGCTCCATGCGCGTCGGCGTACTGACCGGAGGCGGCGACTGCCCCGGTCTCAACGCGGTCATCCGCGCCATCGTCCGCAAGGGCGTCCAGGAGTACGGCTACGAGTTCACCGGGTTCCGCGACGGCTGGCGCGGGCCTCTGGAGGGCATCGCCGTACCCCTCGACATCCCCGCCGTCCGGGGCATCCTGCCGCGCGGCGGCACGATCCTCGGCTCCTCCCGCACCAATCCGTTCACCGCCGACAACGGCGTCCGGCGGATCAGGGAGAACCTCGCCAAGTACGAGATCGACGCCCTGATCGCGATCGGCGGCGAGGACACCCTCGGCGTCGCCGCCCGGCTCGTCGACGAGCACGGCGTCCGCTGCGTGGGCGTCCCGAAGACCATCGACAACGACCTCTCCGCCACCGACTACACCTTCGGCTTCGACACGGCCGTCGGCATCGCCACCGAGGCCATCGACCGGCTCCACACCACCGCCGAGTCCCACATGCGGGTCCTGGTGGTGGAGGTGATGGGCCGCCACGCGGGCTGGATCGCGCTGCACTCCGGTCTCGCGGGCGGCGCCAACGTCATCCTCATCCCCGAGCAGCGCTTCGACCTCGACCAGGTCTGCGCCTGGGTCCACTCCCGCTTCCGGGCCACCTACGCCCCGATAGTGGTCGTCGCCGAGGGCGCGATGCCGAAGGACGGGGACATGGTCCTCAAGGACGGCACCCTCGACTCGTACGGACACGTGCGGCTCTCCGGCGTGGGCGAGTGGCTCGCCAAGGAGATCGAGCGCAGGACCGGCAAGGAGGCCAGGACCACGGTCCTCGGCCATGTGCAGCGCGGCGGCACGCCCAGCGCCTTCGACCGCTGGCTCGCCACCCGCTTCGGGCTGCACGCGATCGACGCCGTCCGGGACGGCGACTGGGGGCGGATGGTCGCGCTGCGCGGCACCGACATCGTCCGCGTCCCGATCTCGGAGGCCACGGCCCGGCTCAAGACCGTCGATCCGGCGCTCTACGCGGAGGTGGGCGTCTTCTTCGGCTGAGCGCCGCCGACAGGGACGGCAGCTCACGCGGACCGCTCCCGGGAACCGTATATTCGCCGGTGACCAGACAATTCCGGCAGAACCCCCGGGAGCGGATCCGTGGACATCCTGGCATTCGGCGTGCAGGCCGACGAGAAGCCGCTGATCGAGAAGGCCTTCGCGGGACACCACGACGTCCGCTGCCTGGACGTGTTCCTCACCGAGGACACGGCCGCCATCGCGACCGGCTACGAAGCCGTCTCCACCAGCGTCAACGCCGACCTCGGCGCCCGGGTCCTGCGTACCCTCGCCGCCGGCGGGACCAAGCTGATCGCCCAGCGCTCCACCGGCTTCAACAACATCGACCTCGACGTGGCCGCCCAGCTCGGCCTCACCGTCGCCCGGGTCTCGTACTACTCGCCGTACTCCGTCGCCGAGTTCGCCTGGACCCTGGCGATGGCCGTCAACCGGCGGATCGTCCGCGCCTCCAACCGGACCCGCGACTTCGACTTCCGGCTCGACGGGCTGATGGGCCGCGACCTGCGCGGCCGTACGGTCGGCGTCCTCGGCACCGGGAAGATCGGCGAGGCCTTCACCCGGATCGCCCACGGCTTCGGCATGAACCTCCTCGGCTGGGACGTCGCCGAGAACCCCGCGTGCGTCGAACTCGGCATGAAGTACGTCGAGAAGGAGCGGCTCCTCGCCGAGTCCGACCTGGTCAGCCTGCACGTGCCGCTGCTCCCTGCGACCCGGCGCATCGTCGACGCGGCCGCGCTGCGGACGATGAAGGACGACGCCATCCTGGTGAACTCCAGCCGGGGCGGCCTCATCGACACCGAGGCCCTGGTCTCCGAACTCCGCGCGGGCCGCTTCGCGGGCGTGGGCCTCGACGTGTACGAGGCGGAGGCGGGGCTCTTCTTCCTCGACAAGTCCCTGGAGGTCGTCGAGGACGACACCCTGGCCCGCCTGGTGACCTTCCCGAACGTGGTGGTCACCTCGCACCAGGCGTACTACACCGTGGACGCGGTCGGCCAGATCGTGGACACGACCGTCCAGAACGTCCTCGACTACGCGGCGGGCCGCCGCAGCGAGAACGTCCTGGTCCCGGCCTCCGACTCCTAGATCGAGGTCAGACGAGCACGCCGGCGAGCAGGGAGGCGGTCAGCTCCGCGCCCTCCATCGTCAGCACCGACTCCGGGTGGAACTGCACGCCCGCGAAGCCCGGCCCGCGCAGCGCGTGGACCTCGCCCGTCTCCTCGTCCCGGCTCACCTCGATCCGGTGCAGGGCCAGCTCGGTGGCGGTCCGCTCGTCGCAGCGGGCCGTGAAGCTGTTGTAGAAGCCGACCGTCCGCTCCTGCCCGAAGAGATCGATCCGCACCTGCGCGCCCTGGAACGGGGTGCGCTTGCGGACGATCTCCAGGCCCAGTTCGGCCGCGATCAGCTCATGGCCGAGGCAGACGCCGAGCAGACCGTGCCGGTGGTCCCGTACGAGATCGGCGGTGAGCCCGCGCAGGAAACGCATCTTCGGATCGGTGGCGTCGGACGGATCCCCCGGCCCCGGGCCGAGCACCACCGGGCCTTCGTGGGCGAGCGCCAGCTCCCGCAACCCCGGCTCGTCGTAGCGGACGACGGAGACCTCCAGGCCCGAGGAGCGCAGCAGGTGCGCGAGCATCGCGGTGAAGGTGTCCTCGGCGTCGATCACCAGGGCGTGGCCGGTCAGCTCGGCGGAGCGGACCTGCATCCGCAGCCAGAACGGCGCCAGGTCGGCCCGCCGGGCGTCCAGCGCCGCCCGCACCCGGGGATCGTCCGCGAGCCGGACCGCCACCGGCGCCTCGTCCCGCGGCCGCCCCTCCCGCACCCCGAGCGCCGCGAGCACCCCGGCCGCCTTCGCGTGCGTCTCGGCGACCTCGCCGTCGGGGTCGGAGTGGCGGACGAGCGTGGCGCCGACCGGTACGCGCAGGGCCCCGTCGCGGGAGATGTCGGCGGTACGGATGAGGATCGGCGAGTCCAGGGTCTGGAGCCCGTTCTCGTCGGTGCCGAGCAGGGCCAGGGCGCCCGCGTAGTAACCCCGACCGCCGGCCTCGTGCCGCTCGATGACCCGGCAGGCGTTCTGCACCGGAGAGCCGGTGACCGTCGCCGCGAACATCGTCTCCCGCAACACCTCCCGCACGTCCAGGGAGGAGCGGCCCCGCAGCTCGTACTCGGTGTGCGCGAGGTGCGCCATCTCCTTGAGCCGGGGCCCGATCACCACCCCGCCCATGTCGCCGACCGTGCACATCATCTTCAGCTCCTCGTCGACCACCATGGAGAGCTCCTCGGTCTCCTTGCGGTCCGCCAGGAACGTCAGCAGATCCTCGGGGGTCGGCGCGGCCCCGGCCGGGTAGCGGTACGTGCCGGAGATCGGGTTCATGACGACCGTGCCGCCGGCCATCCGCACGTGCACCTCCGGGCTCGCGCCGACCAGGGTCCGGTCGCCGGTGTGGACGACGAAGGTCCAGTACGCGCCCCGCTCACCCGCGAGCAGCCGCCGGAACAGCGCGAGCGCGTCGGCGCGCCCGAAGCCGGGGATCTCCCCGGTGTACGTCCGCCGGATGACGAAGTTGGCGCCCTCGCCCGCGCCGATCTCCTCCTCGATCACGCGCCGCACGGTCCCGGCGTACGCCTGGTCCGACACGTCGAACCCGCCGCCCTCGACCCGTACCGCGTGGGTCGGCAGCTGCGCGAGCGCGTCGGCGAGCGGCAGCTCGTACGTCTCCTCGGCGATGAGCACGGAGAGCGGGGTGCCGTCGTCGCGGACGTCGAATCCGCGCTCACGGATCTGCCGGAACGGCACGAGGGCGAGGGTCGGCAGCTCACCGACGGGCAGGTCGGCGAGGCGCTCGGCCTCGTGCACCGCGCCGATCAGCACCTCGACGGTGTCGTGGTCACGCCCGGGGGTGCGCCTGCGGAGCAGGGCGAAGGGCGGACAGGCGTCGTCGAGGAGACGGGAGAGGTCCATGGGGTGTGTTCCTTCCGGGAGACGGAGAGGAACGGCCCTGGGAACGCAGAAGGCCGCCCTCTCGGGCGGCCTTCGCGTGTGGTGTGGGGGTACGCGCAGTCAGGAGGCCGCCGGAGGAGCGGGCCACCACCAGTTCAGGGTCGTCTGCGCGAACATGCGAGCACTGTAACGCAGCCGGGCAGCGCGAAGGGGCCCGGTTCACACCATGGACGGTGCGAGCCGGGCCCCTGAAGCCAACCTGTGGATCAGAAGATCAGGTTGTAGATCTGCCAGCCGCTGCCGACCTTGGTACGGGCGGCGTACGGGGCGGTCGCGCTGCCGGTGCCCTTGTAGTACCAGAGCGCTCCGGTCGTGTCGCGGCCGATGAGGTCGACCTTGCCGTCGCCGTTCAGGTCGCTCGGTCCGACGAGCTGGTTGTACGTCTGCCAGCCGCCACCGACCTTGACGCGCGCGGCGAACGGCGTGGTGGAGCTGCCGGTGCCCTTGTAGAACCACAGGTTCCCGGCGGAGTCGCGGGCGATGAGATCGGCCTTGCCGTCGGCGTTGAGGTCGCCGGTGGAGACGAGCTGGTTGTACATCTGCCAGCCGCCGCCGACCCGGACGCGCGCGGCGAACGGGGTGGCCGGGTTGCCGGTCCCCTTGTAGAACCACAGGACGCCGGACTTCTCGCGACCTATGAGGTCGGGTATGGAGTCCCCGTTCAGGTCCCGGGTGCCGATGATCTTGTCGTAGATCTGCCAGCCGCCACCGGTCCTGAGCCGGCCCTTGAACGGCGCGGACGGGTTGCCGGTGCCCTGGTAGTACCAGAGGACGCCGGCCGGGTCCCGGGCGACCATGTCCCCGATGCCGTCCGCGCGCAGCGCGGTCATCGGGGTGATGGCGTTGAACATGTTCCAGCCGCTGCCGACCCGGTACCGGGTGAGGAACGGCGCTGTGGCGCTGCCGGTGCCCTGGTACTGCCAGAGGACACCGGAGGCGTCACGGGCGAGCAGGTTGTAGCGGTTGTTCGTCGCGGCGGGCGTTGCCGCCGCCACCACCTGGACGTCCGTGGACTGCACCCACGCGATGCGGTGGTTGTAGTGGATGGGGATGAACTTGGTCGTCCCCTGGACGCGGGTTCCGTCGGTGTTGTACGCGCTGGAGTAGTAGTCACCGGCGACCTCGGCGCCCGCGGCGATGTACGCCTGGCCCGCCGGGATCGTGTACTTGGTCAGCGGGTCGGAGTTCTTGTCCTGGACGCTCACGCCCGTTCCCGTGTACGCCGCGGCCTCCGGGTAGGCGCGACCGTAGACCTTGACCGCGGTCGTGCCCGCGGGCTTCACCACGGTCTGCGCGGTGTTCACCAGGGAGGTGTACTGGCCGCCGGGGTTGCGGAACCAGGCCTTCTGGCCGCCGTACCAGATGGCGGTCCAGTCGGTGCGGACGTCGGCGACGACGTACTGGCTGCCGGCGACGACCTTGTTGCCCCAGTTGTCGCCGCTGTTCCAGACGGCGCCGGAGATGTACGGGTCCTTGATCACCTTGGCGGAGTCGGCGACGGGCTCGGAGTAGAGGTACCCGAAGTTCGTCGGCTGGGCCGGAGCGGTCTTCCGCACGACGGTGCCGTTGACGGACTCGGTGTACGAGAGCGAAGGTTGGTTCGCCGACGTGAACGGCGGCACCACGCGGACCGTCTGTCCGACCTTCAGCAGACCGCCCGCCCCCTCGGCGCCGGTCGGGGCGCCGATCTTGGCCATGAAGCGGTTCCAGTCCCAGAACGGGCCCGGGTCCCAGTGGACGCCCGCGGCCTTGGAGTCGAGGACGCCCGGAACCTCGTCGTGGCCGATGATGTGCTCGCGGGTCAGCGGGACGTTGTACCTCCCCGCCAGGTACTTCACCATCGCCGCGGTGGTGTCGTACTGCGACTCCTTGTACCAGCCGCCACCGCCCTTGATGGCGTAGCCCTCGTGCTCGATGCCGATCGAGTGCATGTTGACGGTCTTGTTGCCGGCGTGGAACGCCTCGTTCTTGGTCTCGACCATCTGCGTGACGCGGCCGTCGTAGCGCACGATGTAGTGGGCGCTGGCCCACCTGTTCGGGTCCTTGAACACCGAGACCGCGCCGTCGTGGGTGCCCTCGACGTCGTGGATCACGATCTGGCGGATGTCGAAGCCGCCGGTGCCGTACGGGACACGGCTCGCGATGTTGTAGTTGCCCAGGTCCTGGGCGTAGGCCGCCGAGTTGTACGAGCAGGCCAGGCCGGTGGGGCACTCGGCGGTCGCCGTGGTGGCCGCGGACGTCGCGGCCAGTGGGACGTTCGCCGGCTTGACCGGCTCGGCCGTCGGATCGGCCGGCAGGACGACCTGCTCGCCGTCGGCGGTGATCTCGGCCTCGCCCGTCTTGATCGACTCGAAGACGCGCTCGGCGAACTGGTCGGCGCCCTTGCGGTCCTCGGACTGGCTGAAGCGGGCCACCGCCGGATACCAGTCGCCCGGCTTGTCCGACAGCTCGGCGCCGGCCTGCTTCTGGTACTCGGCGAGCAGCGCCGCACCGGCACGGATGGAAGCGCCGGTGTCCTTCTGGACGGTCTCGGCCGAGCTGTCGATCAGCTCCGCCGCCTTGTCCAGGGTGTGCAGCTTCGGGTCGTCGGTGTCGACGTCCCCCTTCGGCAGCGGCGCCAGCAGCTTCTTCTTGTCGACCTTCTTGTCGACCGACGGGTCTCCGGCGCCGTTCACGAGGTGGTCGACGTGCTCGTCGGAGTCCTCGACGTCCTCAGGGTCGACCTTCGTCAGGCCCATCACGTTGTAGTCGCCGGTGACGCTGGGCTGCCCGTCGTGCGACTCCCACCGCGTCTGCCGGTACGACACCGCCATCAGCACGTTCTGCGGAACGTCGAACTCATCCGCGGCCGCCGCGAACTGCGACTGCAGCGAGGGGTCCCCGCCCGCTTTGCCGTCCGAGGAGGTCAGGATGCCCGGAGACGCGACGGCGATCGTGCCGATCGTCGCCGTGGCGACGACGGCCGCCGCCGCACCGTAAAGCAGCCGTCTCTTCTTGCGGTCCCTGCGGTGCCCTTGGCTCACGCCCACCCCTGTGAAGTATTTAGGTCTCAGTTGTTTAAACGCGCGTGAGGGTAACACCACCCGAAGGGGTGACCATCACCATCGGACATAGCGGACGCGTGTCTCAGCCATTGGGCGGCGCGATGGACAGGGCGCCGGACACCGTAATGTGGTGGTTGTGACCGTGAACGCTAAGACCACCGCAACCGGTGGCAACACCTGGCGAGACCTTCCCGCGGCGCAGCAGCCCGAGTACCCCGATGCCGAGGCTCTGCGCGATGTGATCGCGGACCTCGAGTCGTATCCGCCGCTCGTCTTCGCGGGCGAGTGCGATCAGCTGCGCGCCCGTATGGGAGCCGTCGCCCGTGGCGAGGCGTTCCTGCTCCAGGGCGGCGACTGCGCCGAGGCCTTCGACGCCGTCTCCGCCGACCACATCCGCGCCAAGCTCAAGACGCTGCTCCAGATGAGCGCCGTCCTCACGTACGCGGCCTCCGTGCCCGTCGTGAAGGTCGGCCGCATCGCGGGGCAGTACTCCAAGCCTCGCTCCAAGGGCACCGAGACCCGCGACGGGGTGACCCTGCCGACGTACCGCGGCGACTCCGTCAACGGCTTCGACTTCAACGAGAAGGCCCGCATCCCGGACCCCGAGCGCCTGAAGCGGATGTACAACGCCTCCGCCTCCACGCTCAACCTGGTGCGCGCCTTCACCACCGGTGGCTACGCCGACCTGCGCCAGGTGCACGCCTGGAACCAGGACTTCGTGAAGTCGTCCCCGTCGGGTCAGCGCTACGAGGCGCTCGCCCGCGAGATCGACAACGCCCTGAACTTCATGAAGGCCTGTGGCACCGACCCGGCCGAGTTCAAGGCCGTCGAGTTCTACGCCTCCCACGAGGCGCTGCTGCTCGACTACGAGGGCGCCCTCACGCGTACCGACTCGCGCACCGGCAAGCTGTACGACACCTCCGGCCACATGGTCTGGATCGGTGAGCGCACCCGCCAGCTCGACCACGCCCACATCGAGTTCGCCTCGCGGATCGCGAACCCGATCGGCATCAAGCTGGGCCCGACGACCTCGGTCGACGAGGCGCTGACGTACATCGACCGGCTCGACCCGGACCGCGAGCCCGGCCGGCTGACCTTCATCGTCCGCATGGGCGCCGACAAGGTCCGGGACAAGCTCCCGGAGCTGGTCGAGAAGGTCACCGCCTCCGGCGCGACCGTCGCCTGGGTGACCGACCCGATGCACGGCAACACCTTCGAGGCGGCCTCCGGGCACAAGACCCGCCGCTTCGACGACGTGCTCGACGAGGTCAAGGGCTTCTTCGAGGTCCACAAGAGCCTCGGCACCCACCCGGGCGGCATCCACGTCGAGCTCACCGGTGACGACGTCACCGAGTGCGTGGGCGGCGGCGACGAGATCTTCGTCGACGACCTGCACCAGCGCTACGAGACGGCCTGCGACCCGCGCCTCAACCGCAGCCAGTCCCTGGACCTGGCGTTCCTGGTGGCGGAGATGTACCGCGATCAGTAAGTAGCTTCGTACGACGATGGGGCGCGGATCACTGTGATCCGCGCCCCATGTCATATGCAGAGCTTTACACCTCGGACGTGCCGGGTAAGGTTAGGTTAGCCTTATCGATCTCGGCGGGAGGTGAATCCGCGTGTACGTCTGCTCATGCTTCGGAGTCACCGAGAAGCAGGTCAAGGAACACGCGGACGCGGGCGCCTGCACGCCCCGCCAGATCGCCTCCGCCTGCAAGGCGGGAACGGACTGCGGTTCCTGCGTACGACGCATCCAGGCCATACTCGGGCGCGGCAACTGCCCGCGCCGGGATCTGATCGACCAGGGGATCCCCGCCCTGACGGCGGAGATCAACGAGCCGGACGAGCTGTCCGAAGCCGCCTGATCCCAAGCCGGCCGATTCGAAGCTGCCCGATCCAAAGCCGGCCGAGCTAGCTCGGCTGCTCGATCAGCGTCGAGATGTACAGCGCCTCGCCCAGGCTCTCGATCAGCTCCAGCTGCGTGTCGAGGTAGTCGATGTGGTGCTCCTCGTCCGCGAGGATCTCCTCGAAGAGGTTGGCCGAGGTGATGTCGCCCTTGGCCCGCATGACATCGATCCCGCGCTTGAGGCGGTCGATCGCCTCGACCTCCACCTGGCGGTCCGCCTGGAACATCTCGGTGACCGTCTGGCCGACGCGTACGTGGAAGAGCCGCTGGTAATTGGGCAGACCGTCGAGCATCAGGATGCGCTCGGTGATCTTGTCCGCGTGCTTCATCTCATCGATGGACTCTTCGCGGGTGTACTTGGCGAGCTTGGTCCAGCCCTTGTTGTCCTGGATGCGGTAGTGCAGCCAGTACTGGTTGATGGCCGTCAGCTCGCCGGTCAGCTGCTCGTTGAGGAACTCGAGGACCTCGGGGTCGCCCTGCATCGCAGAGGCTCCTTCCACGCATGTCTAAGTCGTGACTGGGCAGGATGGCCGCATCCTTGCACCACGGTTGGGGACCGTCCAGTAAGTGCAGGCTTAGTGGGAGTTGCCCCAAAGCTGCCCTGCTGGGGAGGTTGGCTGGTCATGACCACCCCTCGCGGTCTGTCACCATGGATGACATGGGTCAGCCGGAGAGCGGGGTACACCGGGAAGCAGGGCAGACGGATCTTCCGCCGGGGCAACGGCTGCAGCGCGGCTGGCCGGTCACCCACTACGGCCCCGTCCCCAAGTTCAAGCCCGACCGCTGGGAGTTCCGGGTCTTCGGGGCGACGGCGGACGGCGACAAGCGGTGCTGGAACCACGAGGAGTTCTCGGCCCTCCCGTTCGCGACGGTCGTGGCCGATCTGCACTGCGTGACGAAATTCAGCATGCTCGGGGCCGAATGGGGTGGGGTGCCCGCCCGGACGATCCTGGATCTGGCCCCGCCGGCCGGCAACGTGACGCATGTGATGGTCTGGGCCGAGTACGGCTTCAGCGCGAACCTGCGGCTCTCCGACTTCGCCTCCGACCAGACGATGTTCGCCACCCACAAGGACGGTGAGCTGCTCACCGCCGAGCACGGCTTCCCGCTGCGGCTCGTGGTGCCTCACCTGTACGCCTGGAAGGGTCCCAAGTGGGTCCGGGGCGTGGAGTACATGACCGCCGACCGCCGCGGCTTCTGGGAGGAGCGCGGCTATCACAACCTCGGCGACCCCTGGAAGGAACAGCGGTACTCGTACCAGGAGGAGCCGGGGGACGGCCCGGAACTCTGATCGGTGCCGGTGCCAGTACCAGTGCTCGCTCAGTGCTGGTGGTACTGGTGGACCACCGCGTGGCCCTTGCCGCGGCCGATCAGCCACTTGTTGACGGGCGTGGTGATCAGGAAGGCGACGAGGAAGGCGAACGCCAGGGCGCCCCAGAAGAGCGCGTCCGAGAGGTGTGCGTCCATCGCGCCCGGCACCAGGAGCAGCACTCCGTTGTCGACGAGCTCCATGACGGTGATCGAGAGCGTGTCGGCGGCGAGCGCGACGCCGATGGCCGCCTTCAGGCTCAGGCCCGCACGGACGACCGCCCAGAGCGTGAGCGAGTAGCCGAAGAAGAAGGCCAGGGCGATGGCCAGGACCATCGTCGGGGCGTTGCCCCAGCCGAGCGCGGTGCCGATGATCATGCCGAGGACCTCACCGATGGCGCATCCGGTCAGGCAGTGCAGGGTGGCCTTCATCGCCATGGACCAGCTGGCCTTGGCCGGGGGCTGTCCGTGGCCCTGTCCGTGGTCGTGTCCGTCGTGGCGGGCGTGCGGGTCGGCGTGCGCTTCGTACTGCATGGGTTCCCCCAATGACCGATGGCGGTTCCTGCTGCCTACGCAGGAACCGTATACCCCCTAGGGGTATTCCGCCACGGGAATCTCAGCCCCGGAGCTTCTTCAGCCGCTCCACGTCCGCGACGTGGCCTTCCTTCCCGCCCGGCGTCTCGATGATCAGCGGCACGCCCTCGGTCGCGTGGTGCCGCATCAGCTCGCGGAACGGGTCCTCGCCGATGTGCCCGGCCCCGATGTTCGCGTGCCGGTCCTTGTGCGCGCCGACGACGTCCTTGGAGTCGTTGGCGTGGATCAGCTTCAGCCGGCCCTCGCCCACCGTCGCCACCAGCTCGTCGAGCGTCTGCCGCATGCCGTGCGGGCCGGTCAGATCGTGTCCCGCGGCGAAGATGTGGCAGGTGTCGAGGCAGATCCCGAGCTTCGGGTGATGGTCGAGTGCCTCGAAGTACGGGCCGAAGTCCTCGGCGCGCGAGCAGAGCGAGAAGCCCTGCCCGGCCGTCGACTCCAGGAGCAGGAACGGATCGTCCGGGTGCGTCAGCTCCTCCAGCAGCGGCCGCATCCGCTCCCGTACCTGCGCGAGCGCCTCCGCGCGCGGACGGCCGCCGGTCGCCGAGCCGGTGTGCACGACCACGCCCTTCGCCCCGATCTCGCGGCCCCGGCGCAGCGAGTGCCGGAGCGACTCGACCGACTTCTCGACGGTGGCCTCGGTGTGGGAGCCGAAGTTGATCAGGTACGGGGCGTGCACCCAGGCCGACAGGGACTCGGCCTCGCACCCGGCGCGGAACAGCTCGTCCTGCGCCGGGTTGCCGACGGGCGTGGCCCAGCCGCGCGGGTTGGCGACGAAGACCTGGACCGTCTCCGCGCCCAGTTCGCGGGCGTAGCCGAGACCGACCGTGGCGAGACCGCCGGCCACGGGGACATGACCGCCGACGGGGTTGCGCATGAGTTCTTACAGTCCCTTGATCGTGATGGCGATGGTGGAGCCCTCGGGCGCGGTGGTGCCGCCTTCGACGGACTGGCCGGAGACCGTGTCGCCGAGGAAGGGGAAGGTCTTCTCGACCTTCACCTCGAAGCCCGCCGCCTCCAGCTTCGTGCGCGCGGAGTCGGTCGACTCGCCCGTCACGTCGGGGACCTCGATCATCCGCGGCCCCTTGGAGACCGTGAGGACGATCCGGTCGCCCTGGGCGGCCCGGCTGCCCTCCGCGAGCGACTGGGCGGCGACCGTGCCGGCCGCCTCGGCGGAGTGGATCTGCTCGCTCGCGATCTCCACCTTGAGCCCGGCGTCCTGGAGCGTGCTCGTGGCGTCGGCCACCGAGTCGCCGGCCACGTCGGGGACGTCGATCGGGCGGCCCTTGCTGACCACGAGCGCCACGGCCGAGTCGGGGCTGCGCTCGGTGCCCGGCTCCGGGTCGGAGCTGATCACCGCGCCCTGCGGGACGTCCTGGCTGAAAGCCGTCGTCGTCACGCCGACCAGCAGGCCCTCGTCGGCGAGCAGCCGCTTGGCCTGCGCCAGCGGCTTCCCCTTGAGCCGGGGGACCTTCACGATCTCCGGGCCCCGGGAGATGGTGAGGGTGACCGTGCCGTTGCCCCGGATCCGCTGGCCCGAGGCCGGGTCGGTGGCCATGACCGTGCCGCGCTCGTACACGTCGCTGAACGCCCGCTTCGTCGCGCGGACGTCGAGCCCCGCGTCCGTGAGCCGCTTGGTCGCCTTCTCCTCGGTCTGGCCGAGGACGGCCGGGACGCGGGTGAACTGGCCGGAATTGATGTACCAGACGCCCCCGCCGATCCCCAGAGCGAGCAGGACGGCGACGACGACGAGCAGCGGACCGCGCGGCCGGCGCCGGCCACGGTCCCGGCGCTCCGCCCGGCCCTCGGAGCGGAGCTCCGGCCCGAGCTCGGGCGGCGGCATCGGGAGCCGGCTGGTGTGCTGGACGTCGTCCTCGGGAAGCGCGGCCGCCGGCGCGACCCGGGGGATCACGCTGGTCCGGTCCTCCGCCCCCGTACGGTCCTCGGCGTGCGCCTGCGGCGGTACGGCGTCCAGCTGCGCGTCCCCGAGGGCCGCCCGGGCCTCCCGGGTGTGCGCGAGGAGCGCGACGGCGTCGTACGGGCGGACCTCGGGGTTGCGGGCGGTGGCGGTCGCCACCAGCTCGTCCAGTTCGAGGGCGAGGCCGGGCACGGCCGCCGAGGGGGCCGGGACGTCGGTGTTCAGGTGCTGGAAGAGGACCTGGGCGGGGGTGTCCCCGGAGTGCGGCTTGGAGCCGGTCAGCATCTCGTACAGGACGACACCGCAGGCGTACACGTCGGCGCGGGTGTCCGCCGTGCCGTGCTCGATCTGCTCCGGCGCCAGGTACGAGACGGTGCCCAGGACCGACCCCGTGGTGTTGGTGGCCGAGCCGACCGCCCGTACGAGACCGAAGTCGGCGACCTTCACCCGGCCGTCGTCCCCTATCAGGACGTTCTCCGGCTTCATGTCCCGGTGCACGAACCCGGCCCGGTGCGCGGCCCCGAGCGCGGCGAGCACCGGCTCCAGGATGTCGAGCGCGGCGCGCGGCTGGAGCGCCCCGCGCTCGCGCAGCACGTCGCGCAGGGTGCACCCGGCGACGTACTCCATGGCCAGATAGACGTACGCGCCGTCCGCGCCCTGGTCGAAGACCCCCACCACATTGGGGTGGGAGAGCCGGGCGACGGACTTGGCCTCGCGGATGAACCGCTCGACGAAGGCGGCGTCGGTGGCGAGGGCCGGGTGCATCACCTTGAGCGCGAGCACCCGGTCGAGCCGGGTGTCGACGGCCCGGTAGACCGTGGCCATCCCGCCGACGGCGATGCGCGCGTCGACGCGGTAGCGGCCGTCGAGCAGCTGCCCGACGAGGGGGTCCTGAAGGGTCGTGTCCACGGCCCCGAGTTTACGAGCCGGTGAGGACACCCCGTTCCCCACCGGCCCGACCGCAGCACACCTGTGACGCGACGCACGGCGCGCCTCGGGCCCGAAGGGCTCCCGCGGGCTCAGAACGCGGGGCGTTCCGGGTCCAGGACCGCGCGGCCGTCCGTGGGGGAGGAGGCCTCGGCGAAGTGCCGGCGCGGGATCCGGCCCGCCCGGTGGGCGAGGCGGCCCGCCTCCACCGCGTGCCGCATCCCCTCCGCCATCAGGACCGGGTCCTGCGCCCGGGTCACCGCGGAGGCGAGCATGACCGCCGAGCAGCCCAGCTCCATCGCGAGGGCGACGTCCGAGGCCGTGCCCGCGCCCGCGTCCAGGATCACCGGGACGCCCGCGCGATCGACGATCAGCTCGAAGTTGTGCGGGTTGCGGATCCCGAGCCCGGAGCCGATCGGCGAGCCGAGCGGCATGATCGCCGCGCACCCCACGTCCTCCAGCTTCCGGGCGAGGACCGGGTCGTCGTTGGTGTACGGCAGGACGATGAAGCCGTCGTCGACCAGCGTCTCGGCCGCGTCGAGGGTCTCGACCGGGTCCGGCAGCAGGGTCCGCTCGTCGGCGATGACCTCCAGCTTGATCCAGTCGGTGCCGAGCGCCTCCCGGGCCAGGCGCGCGGTCAGGATCGCCTCGCCCGCCGTGTAGCAGCCCGCCGTGTTCGGCAGCACGCGGATCGAGAGCTTCTCCAGGACGGAGAGGACCGAGCCCCGCACGGTCGGGTCGAGCCGCCGCATGGCGACGGTGGTCAGCTCGGTGCCGCTGACGGCCAGGGAGCGTTCGAGGATCTCCAGGCTCGGGGCGCCGCCCGTGCCGAGGATCAGCCGGGAGGAGAACTCCGTACCGCCGAGGAGGAAGGTGTCGTCGGACATCGCGCTCAGCCTCCCTGGACGGCGGTGAGGACCTCGACCCGGTCGCCCTCGCCGAGGACGGTCGCGGACCACTGGCTGCGCGGCACGACGGTCTCGTTGACGGCCGCCGCCACGCCGGAGGGCGCGGTGGTGAGCGTGGTGACCAGGGCGTCGAGGGTCGTGGGCGCGGCGAGGACACGCGCCTCGCCGTTGACGGAGACGGTCGTGTTCGTGGCGGTCATGCGGGCTGCTCCTGTCGTACGGGGGAGAAGCGGCGGGGAGTGAAGGGGCGGGCCTCGTCGGGAAGCACGCCGGTGGTGAGGAACTCGGCCATGACGTCGCCGGTGACGGGCGTGAGCAGCACGCCGTTGCGGTAGTGCCCGGTGGCGAGGCGGAGGCCGTCGAGCGCGGTCGGGCCGAGCAGCGGCGCGTTGTCCGGCGACCCGGGGCGCAGGCCCGCCAGGGTCTCGGTGAGCGGCAGCTCGGTGAGGCCGGGGACCAGCTCGTGGGCGTCGCGGAGCAGCTCGTACACCCCGCCCGCCGTGACGGTGGTGTCCCAGCCCAGCTCCTCGCTGGTCGCGCCGACGACCAGCTCGCCGTTCTCGCGCGGGACGAGGTAGACGTGGCTGCCGCGCACGACCGCCCGGACGGTCCGGGACAGGAACGGCGCGAACGCGGGCGGCACGGTCAGCCGCAGGACCTGTCCCTTGACGGGTCGTACGGGCGGCAGGACCTCCGGCGGTACGCCCGCGAGCCGGCCGCTGAGGCTGCCCGCGGCCAGGACGACCTGGTCCGCGGTGAGCTCGGCGCCGTCGGCGAGCGTCACGCCCGTGGCCCGGTCCCGTACCACCGTGAGGCGTTCGGCGAGGCTCCGGTGGAAGACCACCCCGGCCCGCTCGCAGGCGGTGACCAGGGCGGCGGCGAGGCGGCGCGGATCGACCTGGTGGTCGCCGTCGACCCGCAGTCCGCCGCGCACGCCCGGGGCGAGCATCGGCTCGAGGCGGCGGCACTCGCGCCCGTTGAGCCACTCCGACTCCAGGCCGGAGCGGATCTGCAGGGCGTGCAGATCGCGCAGATGGGCCCGGTCGTCGGCGTCGAGCGCGACGGCGAGCGTGCCGCAGGCGCGGTAGCCGACGTCGTGCCCGGTGGCTTCCTCGAGTTCGGCGACGAACGCGGGGTAGCGGCGCGCGGAAGCGAGGTTGAGGGCGAGCAGGGTCTCCTCGCCGTAGTGGAGTTCGGTGACGGCGGCGAGCATCCCGGCCGCCACGCGGGCGGCCCCGCCGCCCGGTTCGGGGTCCACGACCGCCGTGCTGAGCCCGCGCTGCGCGGACCGCCAGGCGGTGACCAGGCCGATGATGCCGCCCCCGACGACGAGAACGTCGGAGGTACCGCCTGCGCTGCGGGTACTGCCTGTACTGCCCGTACTGCGTGTACGCGACATGGGCGTCCAGCCCCTCCCTTCGCCGGCATGACCCGGATCAGGTTCGTACGGTCGGAGGCCGGCCAGCCTCCCTCTCAGCCCGGTGCGTCCGGGCTCCCGCGAGTGCTCTACGTTGACGGTCAGCCTAACCCCAGCCCCCGACGCCCAGTAAGGGAGCCTCCACCGTGCCCCGTTCTCTCGACGGACTCGTCCTCGCGCCGGTCGCCGACCAGGCCCCCGGTCAGGTCGGGACGCGTACCCGGTTCACGTACCACGAGGAGGACGGCCGGATCTGGGCCGAGTACGCGGGCGGGGACGTCGTGCGCGGGTTTCTCGTCGGCACGCGCGCGGGGGACCGGCTCGACTTCCGGTACGTCCAGCTGAAGCAGGACGGAACGACCTCTTCCGGGCATTGCGACTCGCTCGTGGTGGAGCTGCCGGACGGGCGCGTTCGACTGGAGGAGAGCTGGGCATGGGAGTCCCAGGAGGGTTCCGGCACCAGCGTCGTGGAACAGCTGCCTTCCTGACGGTACGTCAGATAGTTAAGGTGAACGGGTGAGCGAGCAGATGCAGGCAGAGCAGCGGGTCGTCGTCGTGGGCGCCGGGATGGCGGGGGTGCAGACCGCCGTGGCCCTGCGCGAACAGGGCTTCACCGGAGCGGTCACCCTCATCGGGGCCGAGCCCCACCAGCCCTACGACCGGCCGCCGCTGTCCAAGGCGGTCCTCCTCGGCAAGGCCGAGGACTCGGCCTTCGACGTCGACTTCGAGGCGCTCGCCATCGAGCTGCGCCTCGGCCTCGACGTGACCGGGCTGCGCGCCGACGCCCACGAGGTCGACACCGAGGCCGGACCCGTCCCGTACGACGTCCTGGTCCTCGCGACCGGCGCCGAACCGATCACCCTGCCCGGCACCGAGGGCGTCCCCGGGGTCCACCTGCTGCGCACCCTCGACGACGCCGCCCGCCTCAAGCCCGTCCTGGAGCGCCGCCACGACATCGTGGTCGTCGGCGCCGGCTGGATCGGCGCCGAGTTCGCCACCGCCGCGCGCGAGGCGGGGTGCGCGGTCACCGTCGTCGAGGCCGCCGACCGCCCGCTCGCCGGCGCGCTGCCCGCCGAGGTCGCCGCCCCGATGGCGCGCTGGTACGAGGAGAGCGGCGCCGAACTCCTCACCCACGCGCGCGTGGAGTCCGTCGAACCCGGCACGGTCGTCCTCACCGACGGCCGGCGGCTGCCCGCCGACGCGGTCGTCGTCGGCATCGGCGCCCGGCCCGCCACCCGGTGGCTCACCGGCTCCGGCATCGCCCTGGGCGCGGACGGCTCCGTCACGGCCGACGACCGGCTGCGCACCTCGCTGCCCGACGTGTACGCCGTCGGCGACTGCGCGTCCTTCCCCTCCGCCCGCTACGGCGCCCGGCTCCTCGTCCACCACTGGGACAACGCGCTCCAGGGCCCCCGGACCGTCGCGGCCGACATCATCGGCGAGACCCCCACGGTCTACGACCCGGTGCCGTACTTCTGGTCCGAGCAGTTCGGCCGCTTCGTGCAGTACGCCGGCCACCACAGCGGAGCCGCCGAACTGGTCCGGCGCGGCGACCCGGCCGACCCCTCCTGGTCCGTCCTCTGGCTCCACGACGGCTCCCTCGTCGCCCTGCTCGCCGTCGGCCGCCCCCGCGACCTGGCCCAGGGCCGCAAGCTGATCGAGTCCGGCGCCAAGCTCGACCCCACCCGCGCCACCGACCCCTCGGTCCCTCTGAAGGCCGCAGTCCAGTAGGGCCCGACTACCGACTGTCAGTCCGGGATGGCAGGCTTGTTCCCGTGACCGAGATTGACGCAAAGACCGATGCTCTCGTCCCCGCCTGGCTCTACCTCCCCGACATCGCGGAAATGCTCGATGTCGAGGTGACGCGCGTGCGGCAGCTGGTCAAGGAGGGCCAGCTCATCGCCGTACGACGCGGCGAGAACAAGGCGCTTCAGGTGCCCGCCGCCTTCATCGACGGCGACAAGGTGGTCAAGGGCCTCTCCGGGACCCTGACCCTCCTGAAGGACGACGGCTTCACCGACGAAGAGATGCTGGAGTGGCTCTTCACTCCCGACCCCACCCTGCCGGGCACGCCCGCGCAGGCCCTCAGCGAGAATCGCGGCACGGAGGTGAAGCGCCGCGCCCAGGCGCTCGCCGTCTGACGCACACGCTCCGAGACACCACAGGAGGCCCTGGGGGCCGGCTCAGCCGGCCCCCTCGGACCGCCGCACCCAACGGGGGGAACCACCCATGTCCACGCCTCGCGCGCAGCTCGCCGACGCCCGGCTCTACCTCTGCACGGACGCCCGCAGGCGCCAGGGAGACCTGCCGGCCTTCCTCGACGCCGTGCTCTCCTCCGGCGTGGACATCGTGCAGCTCCGCGACAAGGGCATGGAGGCCGGTGAGGAGCTGGAGCACCTCGCCGTCTTCGCCGAGGCCTGCCGTCGGCACGGCAGGCTGCTCGCCGTGAACGACCGGGCCGACGTCGCCCACGCCATCGGCTCCGACGTGCTGCACCTGGGCCAGAACGACCTGCCCGTCCCGGCCGCCCGGGCGATCCTCGGCGAGGACGTGCTCATCGGCCGCTCCTGCCACGCCGAGTCCGAGGTGGACGCGGCCGCCGCCGAGCCCGGCGTGGACTACTTCTGCACCGGCCCCTGCTGGCCCACCCCCACCAAGCCCGGGCGGTACGCCCCCGGCCTCGGCCTCGTGCGGTACGCCGCCGCCCTGGAGCAGGACCGCCCCTGGTTCGCGATCGGCGGTATCGACGAGACGAATCTCGACGAGGTCCTGGACGCGGGCGCCCGCCGCATCGTCGTCGTCCGCGCGATCACCGAGGCCGACGACCCGGCCGCCGCGACGGCCCGCCTGGCCAAGCGGATCCGCGAGCGCTCCGCCTAGCGCACACCCCCCCGTGGCGCCCCGACGGGCGGCAGGGAAACCCCGTCCGAACGGTGTCCAAAAAGGTGTCCACGACTCGGACACCACTTCGTCGGCCGCAGCACCCCGTCTAACCTGCCGGTATGGCCCTAGGTACCGCTTCCACCCGCTCGGACCGCGCACGCACGGTCCGCGAGATCCTCGCGTCCGGCAAGCCGTCGTACTCGTTCGAGTTCTTCGCGCCCCGCACCGAGAAGGGCGAGCGGAGCCTCTGGAACGCCATGCGCCGCGTCGAGGCGGTCGGCCCCAGCTTCGTCTCCGTGACCTACGGCGCCGGCGGCACCACCCGCGGCGGCACCGTCAAGGCCACCCAGAAGATCGCCGGCGACACCACCCTCACCCCCGTCGCCCACCTCACCGCCGTCGACCACTCGGTCGCCGAGCTGCGCAACGTGCTCGGCCAGTACGCCGACGCCGGCATCCGCAACATGCTCGCGCTGCGCGGCGACCCGCCGGGCGACCCGCTCGGGGAGTGGGTCGAGCACCCCGAGGGCGTGCAGTACGCCGCCGACCTCGTTCGGCTGATCAAGGAGTCCGGCGACTTCTGCGTGGGCGTCGCCGCCTTCCCCGAGATGCACCCGCGGTCCACCGACTGGGACACGGACATCCGTCACTTCGTGGACAAGTGCCGGGCCGGCGCGGACTACGCCATCACCCAGATGTTCTTCGATCCCGAGAACTATCTGCGGATGCGCGACAGCGTCGTGAAGGCCGGCTGCGAGACGCCGATCATCCCCGAAGTCATGCCTGTTGTGAACGTGAAGACCCTCGACAGGCTGCCCCAGCTGAGCAACGCTCTCTTCCCGGCGGATGTGAAAGACCGCATCCTCGCCGTCAAGGACGATCCGGCCGCTGTACGCTCCATTGGCATCGAGTTCGCGACGGAGTTCTGCGCACGTCTGCTCTCCGAGGGTGTCCCCGGACTGCACTTCATCACGCTGAACAACTCCACCGCGACGCTGGAGATCTACGAGAATCTCGGACTGCACGTGCAGTCGTGACCGGCGTACCCGCCCCAGACCCGCGGCGGTGGCCGTAGGAGAGGGGCGGGCATGGGGTGGACGGTCCTCTACATCGCGTTCGGTGTCGTCGCGTTGTGGCTGCTGGGTGAGGTGCTCCTGCAGTACAAGGCGAGGCTGCGCTGGCGCGTGCTCGCCTTCTGCGGCTTCCTCGGGGTCGTCCTCGGTGTGCTGATGCCGTCCGTCGCGGTGATCATCGTGGGCGCGGTGGCCTTCGCCGTCGGCCAGACGTACGTGACGCTCTCCTTCCGCCGCGGCTTCTCGACCGGCTGGGCGATCGGCGGCAGCCCCGGCGCGAGCCGCCGCCGCAAGTCCGGCCCGCCCGCCGAGGCCGCAGGCCCCACGCTTGAGGTCAGCGACCTCGCGTACGAGCCGGTCGACCCCGCGCACGACGAGACACAGGCCGAGACGACGGCCGTCTACGAGCCCCAGCCGATGCCCGAGGACACCGGGCAGTACGGCATCTACACCCCCGCGTACGACCACGCGCAGGCCCACGCCGAGACTTCGCAGCACTCCTACGGGGGATATGACGGCGGCTACGGCGGCTACGAGCAGCACCCGGGGTACGCGCCGCAGCCCGGGTACGAGCAGCCCGCCTACGACTACGACGGCGGCAGGCAGCAGTACGCCGCCTACTCCGACCCGTACATCGGCCCGGGCACGGACGGCCAGCAGTACGCCGCGTACGACTACGGCACCGGCGGCCAGCAGTCCTACGCGGACCCGTACGCGCCCTCGTACGCCTACGACACCCCGCCCGGTGGGGTGTGGGTGCCGCAGCAGCGGGACGGCGAGCAGCCCGCTCCGCCGCCGCAGCAGGGCGGCCAGGAGTACTACGGCTACGACAACGACCAGCAGTACCGGTACTGACTGAGGCGCTCGGGCCCACCGCCGGCGACGGCCGGCGGTCGGGCCTACTGGGAGCCGCGGAAGTCGTCGCCCTCGACGATCAGTCCGGCCACCAGCGCGCCCGACATGCCCGCGTGGGCGAGCCCGCCGCCCGGGTGGGACCAGCCGCCCGCGAAGTACAGGCCCGGCAGCGGGGAGCGGTTGGCCGCCGGGAGGTACATGCCCCGGCCACCCGCGAGCGCGGGCCCGGGGACCTCGGCGGCGCCCGTCTCGCGCAGGGTGTCCTCGGGGGTGCGGACCTCCTGCCAGAGCAGCCGCTCGCGGAGCCCCGGCACGGCCGACTCCGCCGCCGTGACCAGCTCACCGGCGAGCTCCGCCCAGTCGTGCTCGGGGTACAGGTTCACCGTCGCGGAGAGCGTCACCGACTCGTGGTCGGCGTCGGGGCGCAGCGCCGGGTCGTCGGGCCGCAGCACGGTCACCGTCGGCCGGTCGCCGGCCGCGTGCACCACCGTGCGGTGCGCGGCCCCCGCCTCGCGCGCGCCGCGCAGGGCCAGACAGACCGTCAGCCTGCCCGTCGTGTCCGTCTGGTACGACGGCCAGTCGTCCTGGCGCTCCCAGGCCACGACGTGCTCGCCGTAGAGCGCCGGCACGGGCGCCCCGGCGACCACGTGGTCGGCCGCCACGATCTGGCCGCCCGCCAGCTCGACCCCGGCCGCCCGGCCGTCCTTCTCCACGACCCCCGTGACGGCGGAGTCGAAGACGAACTCCACCCGCCGCTTCAGGCACCGCTGGTGCACCGCGTCCGCGAGCGCCCGGATGCCCCCGCTCACGTACCAGGACCCGAAGGTCTGCTCCATGTACGGCAGGACGGCCGCCGAGGCGGGGGCGGTCGCCGGATCGAAGCCGTACGCCCACGCGTACGCGTCGAGGAGCGCGACGAGCCGGGGGTCCCGCAGCTCCCGCGCGCCGACCTGGGCGAGCGTGGTCGTGGGGCGCCGCAACAGGCCCGCCTTGAGCGCCGGGTACGGCTCCCGGGCGAGCGGCGTGGTGTCCGCGGCCTGCGGCTCCTCCAGGAGGGGGCGGCGCGTGCGGTCCCAGGCCTCGCGGGCCCGGACCAGGAAGTCGCCCCAGCGCTCGCCCGCGCCCGCTCCGAGCGCCGCGTCCAGGGCGGAGACGGTGCCGGCCCGTGAGGCGTTCGGCAGCTCCACGCGGGTGCCGTCGGCGAAGACATGACGGCTCGCCGGGTCGACCTGCGTCAGCTCGACGAGCTCCTCCAGGGGCTCCTTGCCGGTCTTGACGAACAGATCGCGGTAGACCGCGGGCAGGTGCAGCAGACCGGGGCCGGTGTCGAAGCCGAACCCGTCCCGCTCGAAGCGGCGCACCGCACCGCCGTACGTCCCGCCGCGCTCGTACACCGTCACCCGGTGGCCCGCCACGGCCAGCCGGGCGGCCGCCGCCATGGCGCCCATCCCGGCGCCGATCACCACAATCCGTGCCATGTCAGGGACCCTATCGGCCGCCACCGACAGCCCTGTCAGTCGGGCGGGACCGAGTGCCGCGGCTGCGCGGCGGCCAATCGGCGCTCCTCCCTGCGCTGCGCCCGGCGGCGCAGGAAGCGGCGGATGGCGTGGGCCAGGAAGATCAGTATCACCAGGCCGAGCACGAGCAGCACGGCCGCGATGATCGCCGCCGCCTGGGGGTTGAACATGGCGAAGGTGATGATCCCGGCGACGCCCAGGTCCTCCGCCGTGCTCATGGCGATGTTGGAGAACGGTTCCGGCGAGGTGTTGATCGCCATCCGGGTCCCGGCCTTGACGAAGTGGCTCATCAGCGCGGTCGAGCCGCCGACCGCGCCCGCCGCCAGGTCGGAGAGCGAACCCGACTGCCCGGCCAGCAGGGCACCGACCACGGCTCCGGCCACCGGCCGGATCACGGTGTGGACGGAGTCCCAGACGGAGTCGACGTAGGGGATCTTGTCCGCCACCGCCTCGCAGAGGAACAGCACTCCGGCGGCGATCAGGACGTCGGTGCGCTGCAGCGACTCGGGCACCTCGTCGGTGAGACCGGTCGCGCCGAAGATGCCGAGCAGGAGGACCACCGCGTACGCGTTGATCCCGCTCGCCCAGCCGCTGGTGAAGACCAGGGGGAGTACGGACACGTCCGCGATCGTAACCAGCTCTGAGTATCCGTACCTAGGTGTCGAGATGAGTAGGTACGCGGATGGGTTCCGACCTGCGCGGACGAGAGAGTGGTGTCCACGGAAGGGGCGCGGCTCCGGGACCGCCGACACGGGGTGGCGGAACGGAGCCGCGCGCCTGCCGGCACGGGGGTGCACGGGGGTGCACGGGGGTGCAGGGAACGCGAACGGCGAGGCTCGGGGGGATCGAGCCTCGCCGTTCGTCGTGTTGCCGTCCGTGTGTGGGGGGGCTAACGCCCGCTCACGCGCCCGTGCAGCAGCCGGGACAGGGCGCTGTGGACGTCGTCGAGCGAGCGCTCCCGCTGGAAGGCCTGCCAGTCGAGGGCGGCCACCAGGACCATCCCGACCAGCGCCGCCGCCGTGAGCGGAATGTCGATCTCCGCGCTCAGCTCGCCCTCCTCGACGCCCTGGCGCAGCACACCCTCCACCACCGCGACCGCCTGCTGGCGGACCACCAGAAGGGTCGAGTTCCAGGCCCGGTTGGTGCGCCAGAGCTCGGCCACGTACAGCTGGGTGAAGGCCGGATAGCGGTCGATGAAGACCAGTCCCGCCCGGATCATCGCGTCCAGCGCGTCGATCCGGCTCCCGCCCTGCCGCTCCGTCTCCTCGGCCGCCTCCCGAAGGGAGGCGGTGAGCAGACCGACGCCGTGCCGCAGCAGCTCCTCGAAGAGCTCGGTCTTGCTCTTGAAGTTGTAGTAGACCGTGCCCTTGGCGACCCCCGCGCGCTCCGCGATCTCGTCCACCGTCGTCGCCGAGAAGCCCTGCTCGGCGATGAGCGTGACGGCGGCCTCGTAGAGCTTCGCGCGCGTGGCCTGGCGTCTGGTGCTGCTGCTGTCCATGGGCTCGATTCTCACAGGTTCCGGTGGTGTCACAGGCTCAGATCGGGGTGCAGCCGGTCGAGCGTCCAGACCTGCTTGCGCCGGGCCGACACGGCGGTCAACGCGAGCGCCCCGAGCGTGAACGCGGCGAGCACCGCGCACGCCTGCCAGACGGGTCCGATCCCGCCGCCCGAGATCAGCCGGCGCAGCGACTCGACCACGTAGCTCATCGGCAGGAAGGGGTGGATGGCGTTGAAGAAGCCGGGGCTGGTCTGCACCGGGTACGTGCCGCCCGCCGAGGTCAGCTGGAGCATCAGCACGGCGAGCACCAGGATCCGGCCCGCCGCGCCGAAGCGGGCGTTGAGCCACTGGATGATCGCGGCGAAGCAGCAGGTCACCAGGGCGAGGAAGCCGACCGTTCCGGCGGCCCTCGCCATCTGCAGGCCGAGACCCCAGTGCAGGACCGACATCAGCGCGGCGACCTGGAGCAGCCCGATGGCCGCGACGGGCAGCCAGCCGGCCAGGGCGATCCGCCAGGCGGAGGCACCGGCGGCGAGCGCGCGCCGGTTGAGCGGCTGGATGAGCATGTACGCCACCATCGCGCCGACCCAGAGGGAGAGCGGGATGAAGTACGGGGCGAAACCGGTGCCGTAGTTGGGCGCCTTGTGGAGCGACTGGGAGGCCAACTCGACCGGGTCCGCCATGACCTCCGTACGCCGGTCGCGCTCGTCCTTGTCGTAGTCGGGGATCTTGGTGACCCCGTCCTTCAGGCCGGTGGCCAGCTCGCCCGAGCCGTCGGCCAGCTTGAACAGCCCGCCGTCGAGGTCCCCGGCGCCCTTCTTCAGCTTGCCGACGCCGGTGTCGAGGTTCACCGAGCCGCCCTTGGCGCTGGTGAGGCCCGTGTGGAGCTCGTCGGCGCCCTTGGCGACCTTCTGGGCGCCCTCGTTCAGCTTGTTGATCTTCTTGACGGCGTCCTCGAGGTCGGTGTCGAGGTGCGGGGCCGCCTTGGCGACCTCGGCGGCCTGCTTCTGGACGGTGGCGAGCTTGGCGTCGAGCTTCTTCAGGTCGCCGTCGCTGTCCTTGGTCAGCTCGTGGAGATCGTCGGCGATCTTGGCCACGTCGTTCGCCGAGACCTTGGCCTCCTTGAGGACCTCGCAGGCCTTGGCGTCGGGGAGGAGCGCGTCGACGCACTGCTTCTTGTGGAGCGCCTCCAGCTTGTCGTCGGCCAGGTGCGCGGCGCTCCGCGCGAGCGGGGCGCGCCGGACCACGTCGGCCAGGTCGTTGCGGACCGCCGTGGCCGCGTCGCCGACCAGGCGTGCGGTGTCGCCGATCGCCTTGCCATTGTCCTTCAGGTACGGGCGGACCTTGGCGGCCGTCCCGTTGACCTTGTCGGCGAGCTCCTTCGTACCGGCCGCGACCTGCCGGGAGCCGGTCTCCAGCTGGCCCGCGCCCTTGTCGAGCTTCTTCAGGCCGGTGGCCAGGTTCCCGCTGCCGCTCTTGGCGTCCTTCAGCCCGTCGGCCAGGTCCTTGGAGCCCTTCTTGGCCTTGTCCACGCCGTCCTTGACGTCACCCGCGCCCTTGGCCGCCTCCGCGGTGGCCTCGTGGATGTCCGAGAAGGAGATGAAGATCTTGTCGAGGAAGGAGCGCGAGGACTTGGTCGAGGCGGCGGTGCGGACCTCGGAGAAGACCGTCCGCGAGATCTGCCCGACGATGTAGTTGTTGGCGTCGTTCGTGCGGACCTGCAGCGCGCCGGTCTCCGGGGAGTCGCCCGAACTGGAGGCGATCCGGGAGCTGAAGTCGCCGGGCATGGTCAGCGAGAGGTAGTACGTCCCGTCCTCCACGCCCTCGCGCGCCTCGGCGTCGCTCACCTGGTGCCACTCGAAGACCTTGCTCTCCAGCAGGTTCTCGGTGATGTCGGCGCCCGCGGTGATCTTCTTGCCGTCGGCGGTGGCGCCCTTGTCCTCGTTGACGAGCGCGACGGGTATCCGGTCGAGCCTGCTGTAGGGGTCCCAGAAGGACCAGAGGTACAGCGCGCCGTACAGCAGCGGCAGCAGCAGAATCGCGACGAGCGCGGCGCGCGGCAGCTTCCCCCTGCCGAACCGCTTCAGCTCAAGCGCGGCCAGTTTCGGCGAGCGCATCGGCTTCCCCCTCCTCGGTCGTGTCTTCGTCGGTGCCGGCGGCGGTGTCTTCGTCTTCGGTCTCGCCGGCCGTGGCGTCTTCGTCGGCGTCTTCGGTCTCGCCGGCGGCTTCTTCGTCGGCGCCCTCGGTGCTGTCGGCGCTCTCGGCGTCCGTGTCGCCGCCGTCCTCCGCGGTCTCCGTGGCGTCCGCCGTGCGCGGTGCGGTGGTGATCTTCAGGGCGTCTTCGGGTGCCTCGCTGCACACCGCGAGCACGGTCGTGCCCGCGTCGGCGATCGAGCGGAGGAGCTTCCAGGCCTCGGCCCGGTCGGCGGCCGAGAGCTTGAGGTCGGTGTCGTCGAGGGCGAGCAGCCGGGGGCGGCCGATCAGGGCCAGGGCCACGGAGAGGCGCAGCGCCTCCAGGCGCTCCAGGTCGCGTACGGAGGTCCGCTCGGCCTTCGGCAGGGCGTCCAGGTCGAGCCCGGCGGCCTCCAGGGCCGCGTCGATCCGCGCCTTCGCGGCGGCGGCGCGCTCGGCGGGCGGCCGGAACAGGGCCCGTACGGCGCCGTCGTACCGGCGCTGGAGCAGGGCGCGCTCGCGCAGGTGCTCGGCGACCGTGAGCGAAGGGTCGAGGTCGCTGACCCCGGGCACCGGGCCGAGCGCGCTGATCCGGCGCACGGCGGCCATCCGGCGGGGCAGCGGGAGCCCGGCGACCTCGGCGTGGCCCTCGTGGGGCTTCATCCGGCCGGTCAGCGCGAGCAGCAGACAGGTGCGGCCCGACCCGGACGGGCCCTCGATCGCGACGAGCGCGCCGGGTTCGGCCCGGAAGCCGACCTCGCGGAAGACCCAGCCGCGCGGCCCCTTCAGCCCGAATCCGTCCGCGACGACGGCGGCGCCGTGCGGCTCCTCCGGCTTCGCATCCACCGGTCCACCCCCCGTTTCCCCTTTTGAACTGACCAGTCAGTGCAAAAACTTACCCCTGGATCGGCGATCTCGGCAAAACCGCAGGTCAGCGCGATTGTCAGTGGTGCCCGTCAGGATGGACACATACGGACACCGAGCCGTCACACGACGACAGGAGGCACGTCATGAACAGCTCCTCCGCAGCCGCCGTCCACCCCGTGCTGCGCCGCCAGACCGCGCCGCCCGCAGCCCTCGATCTGCTCGCCCAGGCCGCCGCCGGTCTGGACGAGGCCGCCGGTCTCGACCGGCCCAACGAGCGGTACGCCACCGCCCACCTCGCCGCCCTCCGCACCGCCGCAGCCGTGCTCGCCGTCCGGGGCAGGCCCGAGACCAACCCGCGCAAGCGGACCCGGATCCGCAGCGCCTGGGAGGTGCTGCCGGAGATAGCGCCGGAGCTCACGGAGTGGAGCGCCCTGTTCGCCTCCGGTGCCGCCCGCCGGGCCCGCGCCGAGGCGGGCATCCCGGGCGCGGCCACCCCGAGGGACGCCGACGACCTGATCCGGGACGCCGGGATGTTCCTGCGCCTCGTCGAGCGGCTCCTCGTCCTCCAGCCCGTGCTGCCCCGCCGACCGGCCGACGGGGAAGCCACCGGGTGAGGGGCGGCTGAGCCGGGGACGGCCCGCGAGGCCATAGGGTGGGAGGCGTTCGTACACCGTCACCGAGGAGTCAACAGCCGTGTCGGACCCTTCCCCTGTCTTCGGTCGAGAGGCGTCGTCGCGCCCGTCGCGCGCCTCCCTTCGTACGGCCGTCGTCTGGGACGTCCTCAAGGACGCCCTCGACCGCCGGGTCAAGGCCACCGGGAAGGACAGCCTCGATGTCCTCGACACGGGCGGCGGCTCCGGCAACTTCGCGGTCCCGGTGGCCCGGCTCGGCCACCGGGTCACGGTCGTCGACCCCAGCCCCAACGCCCTCTTCGCGCTGGAGCGCCGGGCCGCCGAGGCCGGCGTGGCCGAGCGGGTCACCGGGGTCCAGGGCGACATCCACGGTCTCTTCGACGTGGTCGGCCGCGACGGGTACGACGTGGTGCTCTGCCACGGCGTCCTGGAGTACGTGGACGACCCGGCCGAGGGCGTACGGAACGCGGCCGCCGCACTGCGGGACGGCGGCGCCCTCAGCCTGCTCGCGGCGGGCGTCGGCGGCGCCGTCCTCGCCCGCGCGCTGGCCGGACACTTCACCGAGGCCAGGAACGCCCTCGGCGACCCCGACGGACGCTGGGGCGACGGCGACCCGGTGCCCCGGCGCTTCACCGCCGACCAGCTCACCGGGCTGGCCGGCGCGGCCGGTCTGGACGTCGGCGCGGTCCACGGCGTACGGGTCTTCGCCGACCTCGTCCCCGGTGTCCTGGTGGACACCGAGCCCGGCGCGGCGGAGGCGCTGCTCAAGCTGGAGGCCGCCGCGGCGGAGCTTCCGTCGTTCCATGCCATCGCCACCCAGTTGCACCTCCTGGGCGAGAAGCGCGCCTGATACCCGGGGGTGGTGCGCTGATCAGCGACGCAGCCGCACATGGAGTACGCCACAGAACCTCCGGTCGACGGCTTTGCCCCGTATGATCGGGGGACACGATCCGGCATGACGGGCAAGGTGCTGGGGAATCAACGCCTCAGCAACCCGACCGCGTGGCGGCCCGGATTGACGAATAGGCGTTGAGGGCGGGTTTCACGGGGGCGAATCCCTGCCTATCCTGAAAGGGCCGCATCCCGGTCGCCCCCGCGACCGACGACTAGGAGGACTCCGTGCCGCTCTCGGAGCACGAGCAGCGAATGCTCGAGCAGATGGAGCGAGCGCTGTACGCCGAAGATCCCAAGTTCGCGACAGCGCTCGAGGGAAGCGGGCTGCGTACGTACACCCGGCGACGGGTCTACCAGGCAGTCGCCGGCTTCCTGGTGGGTATCGCGCTCCTCATGGCTGGAATGGTCGCTCAGCAGTGGTGGATCAGCGTGGTGGGGTTCCTCGTCATGCTGGGCTGCGCGGTGATGGCCGTGACAGGCTGGCGCAAGGCGCCCAAGCCGGGTGAGCAGCAGGCGAGTGCGGGGGAGGCGGCCGGTGGCCGTCGGACCCGACAGCGTCGCTCGATGATGAACCGGATCGAGGAGCGCTGGCAGCGCCGCCGCGACGAGCAGCAGGGCGGCGGCCACTGAGGCCGCGCCGAGGGCCCTGCCCCTGACAGGTGGTTTCCCGAGCGAGCCCCGTGGGCCCGGAACGCGACAACGCGTCCCGGGCCCACGGGGCTCGTCGCATGTCTCGTGGAGTTGCGACGGAGGCGTCACCCGATCCGCATCGCAACGCACGAGCGCCGGTGCCCCGCCCCCGTAAGGGCGGGCCACCGGCCCCCGGCTTGCGTCAGCCCTCGTGGCGGGACGGGCGCTGGAATCGGGCGGTCACCCGGGCCGTCAGGGCGTCGCGGCGGGCGCCCCAGGCCGTCGTCGTGGCCGACCACCAGGAGGAGGCCCGCCAGATCACCCGGACGGTCGAGCGCGGCGCCAACAGGGCCCGGAGCCGGACCCGTCGGGAGGAAACCGCCGCGAAGCCCGACCGGACCAGCGCCACCTCGTCCACGAGGCCCGTTCCCGGGCGGGGTTCGGGGGCGTAGAGCACCTGCTCGACCGCCCGCGCCACCCGGTGCACCGCGTTCGCCGGCTCGCCCTCAAGGGAGCCGAGCCGCACGATCCGCGCCGCCGTCCTGCGGGGCGTCATCGACTCGTCCGGGACCACCCCGTGGTCCCAGGCCGTGTCGTTGATCTCCTGCCACGCGGCCAGCGTCCTGGCCACCCCGTCCTCCGCCGTACGGCCAGGGGAGCCGAGCCGCCGGGCCCGTACCCGGGTCCGGTACAGCAACGGCGACAGCGGGATCAGCAGCGCCACCACGACCCCCAGGGTCACCAGCGCCACCGTCAGGAGATCCGGGCCGCCGCCGTCCGACGCGTCGGCGCCCGCCGGCTCGTCCTGGCCGCACTCGCCCTGCCGGCGCATCTGCGCCGGGCAGCTCTCCGAGGTTCTCGGCGCCGCGGACGGCGTCGCCGACGCGCTCGTCGACGGCTGCGCCGACTCGCTCGGCGTGCCCGAGGGGGACTGCTCACGCGTGTACTCCGGCGTGGAGCCGCGGGACGGGGTCGGCTCGAACCGGGTCCACCCCGCGCCCTCGAAATACAGCTCGGGCCAGGCGTGGGCGTCCCGGATGCCGACCGACATCGTGCCGTCGGACTGCCGGCTGCCCGGCATGAAGCCGACCGCCACCCGCGCCGGGATCCCGAGCGAGCGGGCCATCGCCGCCATCGAGAACGAGAAGTGGACGCAGAAGCCCTCCCGGCGCTCCAGGAAGCGCGAGATGGCCTGGACTCCCGTACCGGACTCGACCTCGACGTCGTAGCGGAAGCCGCCGTCCGTCGTGAACCAGTCCTGGAGCTTCACCGCCCGCTCGTAGTCGTTCCGGGCGCCCTTCGTGACCTGCAGCGCCGTCGCCCGGACGTCGAGCGGCAGCGAGTCGGGGACCTTGGTGTACTCCGTACGGAGCGCCTCCGGCGCCGGCGGGGCCGCCGCCAGCTGCTGGGCCGTCGGCCGGACGTCCAGGCTGGTCACCGTGTACCGGGCGCCCTTGGTGTTCTGCCCGTCGTCGCCGACGAGCATCCGCCCCGCCGGTTCGTACCGCCAGCGCCCGCCGATCTCCACCCGGTCCGCCGGGAAGGGCATCGGCAGCCACTTCTGCTCGTACGTCGGGGAGGCGACGAAGTTGCCCGTCACCTCGACCGTGCGGACCTGGTCGCTCAGCCCGGCCGGCCGGGGCAGCCGCTCGGGCACGTCCTGGATCGGCCGGACCGAGGACTTCCACGACGTGCCGTCGAACTGGTCGAGCGCCACGAGCCGCAGATACATGCCGCTCGTGTCGGTCGCGTTCGTCCGGTAGCGGAGCACCTCGCGGTCCTCGGGCTGGCGGAGGTTGTCCTGGAGCGAGACCAGCGGGTTGACCGCCGAGATCGTGCCGCCCTTGCCCCGGTCGCCGGGGCCCGCGCCCGCGCCGAACAGGCCGCCCGAGAGCGTGGGCAGCACGGCCGGAACGGCCAGCGCGACACCCATGGCGAGCACGCCGATCCGCCGACCGGTCCGCACGGCGGCGAGCGCCTTCCCGCCCCCGCCCCCGGAGCCGGCCGGCGTCCCCGGACTGCCGGCCCGTGCCGCGCCGCCGAAGACCCGGCCCCACTGCGAGAGCCGGTCCCGGCTCTCGGCCAGGAGCAGCAGGAGGTAGCCGGAGGCCGCGAGCAGGAACCAGATCCAGCTCGCCCCGCCCTCGGAGAGCCCCGCGGCCACCGAGTACAGCGCGAGCAGCGGCAGGCCCGCGGGGGCCGCGCTGCGGAAGGTCACCGCGACGGTGTCCACCAGGAGCCCGATCAGGAGCACGCCGCTGACCACCATCAGCCGGATGCCGTCGGTGTCCGGGGCGGGCGGGGCGTACGTGCCGACGTCGTTGGCGCCCGCCTGGAACAGCGCGGCGAACCGCTCGAAGGCCTGCGGCCCCGGCAGGATGCCGAGCAGCGCCTCCTGTCGGGCGAAGACCAGGGTCAGCGCGAGGAGCGTGACGACGAACTGGGCCGCCACCGTCAGCGGCCTGGCCAGCGGCACGCGCCGGGTCAGCGCGCCGACCCCGCTCTGCAGCGCGAGCAGGAACGCCGCCGTGAAGATCCACGTCGACGGGTTCACCAGCGGCAGGAGCGCGCCCGCCGCCATCAGCGTGGCCGCGTAGGCGCCCAGTGTCAGCCGCCCGCGGCCGCTCATGCCCAACCTCCGTACGTGTCACCCGGGGCGCTCTCCGCCCGGATGCCGCTCGCCTGCCGCCACAGCTCGGCGAGCCTGGCCCCCGGGGGCACGGCCAGCGCCGTCCACCCGGCCTCGCGCAGCTGCCGCAGCCGCTCGTCGACCGCACCGGCCACGGCGCCGCCGGTCAGCCATGTCCCGGAGTCCAGGATGAAGGCGACGGCCGCGCCGCCGCGCTGGCGCATCCGGGCGGCCAGCGCGGCCTGCTCCTCGTCGATGTCGCCGACGAAGGCGACCAGTAGGCCTTCGTTCCCCCCGCGCAGCACGTCGTACGCGCGGGAGAGCCCGGCCCCGTCGGAGTGGTCCACGACGGCCAGGGCGTCCATCATCAGCCCGGCCGCCTCGGCCGAGTCCTGCGAGGTGCCCGCGAAGCCCTCGGCGCCCTCGCCGGGCACCGCCGTGCCCGTGTCGGTGAGGAGCCGTACCGAGAAGCCCCGCTCCAGCATGTGGACCAGGACGGAGGCCGCGCCGGACACCGCCCACTCGAAGGCCGAGTCCGGGCCCGCGCCCTGATAGGCGATCGCGCGGGTGTCCAGCAGCACCGTGCAGCGGGCCCGCTGCGGCTGCTCCTCACGGCGCACCATCAGCTCGCCGTAGCGCGCGGTGGACCGCCAGTGCACCCGGCGCAGGTCGTCGCCGTGGCGGTAGGCGCGCGGAATGATGTCGTCGTCCCCGGCCAGCGCCAGCGAGCGCAGGGAGCCGTCGCCGTACCCCGACGCCTCGCCGGTCAGCTTCACCGCGGGCAGCGCCTCGGTCCTGGGGACGACGGTCAGGGTGTCGTACGCGCTGAACGAGCGGGTCAGCTCGCACATCCCGAACGGGTCGTTCAGCCGCAGCTGGAGCGGCCCGAGCGGGAACCGGCCGCGCAGATCGGAGCGGACCCGGTACGACACCTCGCGCCGGCCGCCCGCCTCGACCCGGTCCAGGACGAACCGGGGCCGCGGCCCGAGCATGTACGGGACGTGGTCCTGGAGCATGAGCAGCCCGGTGGGCAGCTTGGAGACGTTGTCCATCCGCAGGTGGACGCGGGCCTCCGAGCCGACCGCCACCCGCTGCGGGGAGAGCCGCCGGCTGCCCGCGACCCGGTAGCGGGTGCGGTGGAGCACGCCGACGCAGATCAGCGGCAGCGCGGCGAGCAGCAGCCCGACACGCAGCAGGTCGCCCTGGCCGAGGACGTAGGCGCAGATCCCGGCGGCGACCCCGGCGGCCAGGAAGGACCGGCCGCGCGTGGTGAGACCGCTCAGGGCGGCGCGCAGACCGGTCGGATCCTCACCCGGGCGACCGTCCCGGTCGTCGTCGCCCCGCTGCCCCTCCGGCGCGGCGGAGGTGGCCATCACAGCGGCCGGACGCCGGGCTGCTGCTGGCCGTAGTGCGGGCCGGCGGGCGGCGCCGCGGCGGGGACGGGCGTGCGCTGCAGGATGTCGCGGACGACCTGCTCCGAGGTGCGCCGGTTCAGCTGGGCCTGCGCCGTCGGCAGCAGCCGGTGGGCGAGGACGGGCACGGCGAGGGCCTGGAGGTCGTCCGGCAGGACGTACTCGCGGCCGCTCAGCGCGGCGGACGCCTTGGCGGCGCGCAGCAGGTGCAGCGTGGCCCGCGGGGAGGCGCCGAGCCGCAGGTCCGGGTGGGTGCGGGTGGCGGCGACGACGTCCACGGCGTACCGGCGGACGGAGTCGGCGACGTGGACCGCCCGTACCGCGTCGATCAGCTTGACGATGTCGTGGGCGTGCGCGACGGGCTGCAGGTCGTCGAGCGGGTTGACCGCCCCGTGGATGTCGAGCATCTGGAGCTCGGCCTCCGCGCTGGGGTAGCCGATGGAGACCCGGGCCATGAAGCGGTCGCGCTGCGCCTCGGGGAGCGGGTACGTGCCCTCCATCTCCACCGGGTTCTGCGTGGCCACCACCATGAACGGGCTCGGCAGCTCGTACGTCTGCCCGTCCACCGTGACCTGCCGCTCCTCCATGGACTCCAGGAGCGCGGACTGGGTCTTCGGCGACGCGCGGTTGATCTCGTCGCCGATCACGATCTGGGCGAAGATCGCGCCCGGCTTGAACTCGAAGTCACGCCGCTGCTGGTCGAAGATCGACACGCCCGTGATGTCCGAGGGCAGCAGATCGGGCGTGAACTGGATGCGGCGCACCGAGCAGTCGATGGACCGCGCCAGCGTCTTGGCCAGCATCGTCTTGCCGACGCCGGGGACATCCTCGATCAGAAGATGTCCCTCGGCGAGCAGCACGGTCAGCGAAAGCCGTACGACCTCAGGCTTGCCCTCGATCACACCCTCCACCGACCTGCGGACACGCTCCGCTGTGGTGGTCAGATCTGTGAGGCTCGCTCGATCGTCATAGGTCGTCACCCGGCCCTCCTCGGCCCCTCCGTAAACACCGACACCTGCCCCCGCGGTGATTCGGGGGGTGTCACCCGAGCATTCTTGTTGCCCTGGCCGGGTTGTGTCACTTGGCTGTGGACAAGTGGGATCGATATGCCGGGGTTTGCTCTGTTGCGCCCAGGAGATCGGGCAGGAGATCGGGGCCGATCAGGCCGGGTCGATCTCACGGAGCAGACCGGTGGTCACGTCGAAGACGAAGCCCCGGACGTCCTCGGTGTGCAGCAGGAACGGCGAGGTGCGCACCCGCTGCATCGACTGCCGGACGTCCTGCTCGACATCGCGGAAGGACTCCACGGCCCAGGCCGGCCGCTGGCCGACCTCCATCTCGATGTCGTGCCGGAACTCCTCGGTGAGGGACTCCAGGCCGCAGCCGGTGTGGTGGATGAGCACCACGCTGCGCGTGCCGAGGGCGCGCTGGCTGATCGTGAGGGAGCGGATCACGTCGTCGGTGACCACACCGCCCGCGTTGCGGATGGTGTGGCAGTCGCCGAGTGAGAGGCCGAGCGCGGCGTGCAGGTCGAGCCGGGCGTCCATGCAGGCGACGACGGCCACGTTCAGGACGGGTCGGGCGTCCATGCCCGGGTCGGCGAAGTCGGCGGCGTATCGCGCGTTGGCCTCGACGAGGCGGTCGGTGACGGTACCGGCGGATTCGGCGGAGAAGTGCGCAGAGGTCGACATGTTGATGACGGTAGTGGTCACGTGCGTGACAAGCCCGCTGTGAGAGCGGACAAAGAACATCAATGAGCCTTGTTGTGAGGTAACCCACAGGAAGGAGAAGGCGAGGTCCATCCGGGTGAGTCGACATGAATGTCCGGCTCCGCTCGAAGGCCCGCGCGACGCGCCAGCCGGTTGATTGACCGTCGGGGTCAGTGGACTAAAGTGACGCGGAGTTTGACGGAGACAATGAGCGATTTCCGCAGTTTCTCCCCCGCGTGTGCGGCGGATGCGTAGCGGCCGCGCCGAATCTGAGCCGAATTCTGAGAGGGCGCATTGAGCAACGACCGACACGTCCCGGTGATGCTCCAGCGGTGCCTGGACATGTTGGCCCCCGCACTGGAGCGCCCCGGCGCGGTCGTCGTCGACTGCACCCTCGGCCTCGGCGGGCACAGCGAGGCGCTGCTCAAGCGGTTCCCCGAGGCGCGCCTGGTCGCGCTCGACCGGGACAAGGAGGCGCTGCGTCTCTCCGGCGAGCGGCTCGCCCCGTACGGGGAGCGCGCGAACCTCGTCCACGCGGTCTACGACGAACTGCCCGAGGTCCTCGACCGGCTCGGCGTCCCGCGCGTCGACGGCATCCTCTTCGACCTGGGCGTCTCCTCCATGCAGCTCGACGAGGCCGACCGCGGCTTCGCGTACGCGCAGGACGCGCCGCTCGACATGCGCATGGACCAGACGACCGGGGTCAGCGCGGCGGAGGTCCTCAACACCTACCCGGCCGGCGAACTGGTCCGGATCCTGCGGGCGTACGGCGAGGAGAAGCAGGCCAAGCGGATCGTCTCGGCGATCGTGCGCGAGCGCGACAAGGAGCCGTTCACCAACAGCGCCCGCCTGGTCGAGCTGATCCGGGACGCGCTCCCGCAGGCGGCCAAGCGCACCGGCGGCAACCCGGCCAAGCGCACCTTCCAGGCCCTGCGTATCGAGGTCAACGGCGAACTGACGGTCCTTGAGCGGGCGATCCCGGCGGCCGTGAAGGCGCTCGCAGTGGGCGGCCGGATCGCGGTCCTGTCGTACCACTCCCTGGAGGACCGGCTGGTCAAGCAGGTCTTCGCGGCGGGCGCGGCCAACACCGCGCCGCCCGGCCTGCCGGTGGTCCCGGAGCAGTACCAGCCCCGCCTGAAGCTCCTCACCCGCGGCGCGGAACTCCCCACCGAGGAGGAGATCGCCGAGAACCGCCGCGCGGCCCCGGCCCGGCTCCGAGGGGCTCAGCGCATCCGGGAGGATGTGCCCGCATGACGACGAAGGGGCCGCTCAAAGGGCGGGCCGCGCGGCTCGGGCGGCTGATGCCGTCGGGGCCGAGCAGTGCGGCCCGTACCCCCTTCGTCCTGCTCGTCGTCGTGCTCCTCGGCGGCGGGCTCATCACGCTCCTGCTGCTGAACTCCGCCCTCAACCAGGGCTCCTTCAAGCTGCGCGACCTCAAGAACCGCACGACCGAGCTGACCGACGAGGAGCAGGCCCTCCAGCGGGACGTGGACGACCGCTCCGCGCCCGACGCGCTGGAGCGGCGGGCCCGTGAGCTCGGCATGGTTCCCGGCGGCAGCCCGGCCTTCCTGGAGCCGGACGGGACGGTCAAGGGCAAGCCGTCCAAGGCCTCGGCCCCGAAGCCCGACCCGACGCCGACCACGAAGCCCGTCCCCACGGCGACGGCCACCCCGAGCGGCCTGCCGCCCGCGAGCCCCACCACGGCGCCACCGCCCGCGCCCACGACCGCGCCCGCCCCGACGAACTCCGGCAGGTGACCTCAGTGCCCCCCAAGGAGCCCCCGCGCCGCCGCGTGCCCGGCCCCGCGCACCCCGGCCGCCCGGCCCGCCCCCGGCCCTCGGCCGCCGCACGTCCGGCCGCCGGCGCCCGCTCCGGCGCCCCGCGCAGGCCCGCGCCCCGCCCGCCGGCGCGGAAGGTGCGCACGATCCGGCTCGGCAGCCCCAAGCCCCGGCTGCGGCTCGTCTCCCTGGGCCTGACCCTCGTCATGCTGGCCTTCGTCGTCCGGCTGCTCCAGGTGCAGGCCGTCGACGCGAACACGCTGGCCGCCAAGGCCGAGGCCCACCGCTTCCAGGAGTACACGCTCTCCGCCGAGCGGGGCGAGATCACCGACCGCTCCGGAGTCGCGCTCGCCTCCAGCGTCGACGCGTACGACATCACCGCCGACCCCAAGCTCTTCACCCTCGAGGACAGCAAGGTCAAGGACGCCCCCGAGCAGGCCGCCGCGCTCCTCGCGCCGCTCCTGGGCAAGGAGCCCGCGGAGCTCGCCAAGAAACTCCGTACCCCCAAGTCCCGCTACACCCTGCTCGCCCGTAAGCAGACCCCCCAGGTCTGGAACCAGATCAAGGACCTCAAGAAGGTCTACGGGGAGAAGGCCAAGGCCTCCGCGGGCGGCAACGGGATCAACCTGCTCGGCGGGATCCTCAGCGAGCCCAGCACCAAGCGCGTGTACCCCAACGGGGAGCTGGCCGCCGGGATACTGGGGTACGTCAACGCCGAGGGCCGGGGCGCCAGCGGCCTGGAGTCCCAGCTCGACAAGGAGCTGGCGGGTGAGGACGGCAAGATCAAGTTCGCCCAGTCCGGCGGGCGCCAGGTGCCCACCGCGGGCTCCCAGGGCACCCCGGCCGTGCCCGGCTCCGACATCGAGCTGACCATCGACCGGGACATCCAGTGGGCCGCGCAGAAGGCCATCACCGAGCAGGTGCGGAAGTCCAAGGCCGACCGCGGCTACGTGATAGTGCAGAACACGAGGACCGGCGAGGTCCTGGCCATGGCCAACGCCCCCGGCTTCGACCCCAACGACCTCTCCGCGGCCAACGCCGCCGCGATGGGCAACGCGGCCCTCCAGGACGCCTACGAGCCCGGCTCCACCAGCAAGGTCATGTCCATGGCCGCCGTCCTGGAGGAGGGCGTGGCGACCCCCGACACCCATGTCGTCGTGCCCAACCGGCTGCACCGCGGCGACCGGAGCTTCAAGGACGACATCGTCCACCCGACCTGGTACCTGACGCTCAACGGCGTCCTCGCCAAGTCCAGCAACATCGGCACGATCCTGGCGGCCGGCCAGCTCGGCAAGACCCAGGCCGAGGCCAACCAGGTCCTCCACTCCTACCTGCGCAAGTTCGGCATCGGCAGCCCCACCGGACTCGGCTACCCCGGCGAGACCCCGGGCATCCTCGCCAAGCCCCAGGACTGGTCGACCTCGCAGCAGTACACGATCCCCTTCGGCCAGGGACTGTCGATCAACGCCATGCAGGCCACCTCGGTCTACTCGACCATCGCCAACGGAGGCGTACGGATCGAGCCGACGCTCGTCCGCGGCACCAAGGGGCCCGACGGCAGGTTCACCCCGGCGCCCGCCCCGGAGCAGACCCGGGTGGTCAGCGAGAAGACCGCCAAGTCCCTCGCGCAGATGCTGGAGTCCGTGGTCGACGACCGCGAGGGCACCGGCACCAAGGCGCGCATCCCCGGCTACCGGGTCGCGGGCAAGACGGGCACCGCCAACCGCTTCGACCCCGAACGCGGCGGCTACTGGGGGTACACGGCCTCCTTCGCCGGGTTCGCGCCCGCCGACGACCCGCGGATCACGGTCTACTGCGCGATCCAGAACCCCACCAAGGGCAGCGAATTCGGCGGCCAGATCTGCGGCCCCATCTACAAGAAGGTCATGGAGTTCGCCCTCAAGACGCTCCATGTCGCCCCCACCGGCAGCGAGCCCGCCCGACTGCCGGTCACGTTCAAGGACAGCGAGTGAAACCCCGGGAGCACCAGTGAGCACGATCACCCCCGATTCCGGGAACCGGAAATCGAACTCCGGCGACGCCCGGGCCTCTTTTGGCCCCGCGGCGGGTGGGCCCGGTACGCTCACCGCCGTGCCACACGCTGATCAGTACCGAACCACCCCGCCCCGCCCGGAGCAGGCCCGCCCGACACCCCTGGGCGACCTGGCCGCACGGCTCGGAATCGAGACGCCCGGCGACACGGACGTCACGGGCATCACCCACGACTCGCGGGCGGTACGCCCCGGCGACGTCTACGCGGCCCTCCCCGGCGCCCGGCTGCACGGCGCCGACTTCGCCGACCAGGCCGCCGGTCTCGGCGCCGCCGCGATCCTCACCGACCCGGCCGGCGCCGACCGCGCCGCCGCGACCGGCCTGCCGGTCCTGGTCGTGGAGGAGCCGCGCGGCCGGATGGGCGAGCTCGCCGCGGAGATCTACGGCCGGCCGGGTGAGGACCTCCTCCAGATCGGCATCACCGGCACCTCCGGGAAGACCACCACCGCCTACCTGGTGGAGGGCGGCCTCAAGGCGGCCGGCCGCAGGAGCGGCCTCATCGGCACGGTCGAGATGCGGATCGGCGACGAGCGCATCAAGTCCGAACGGACGACCCCCGAGGCCACCGACCTCCAGGCGCTCTTCGCCGTCATGCGCGAACGCGGTGTCGAGGCGGTCGCCATGGAGGTCTCCAGCCACGCGCTCGTGCTCGGCCGGGTCGACGGCTGCGTCTTCGACGTCGCCGTCTTCAACAACCTCAGCCCGGAGCACATGGAGTTCCACTCCGACATGGAGGACTACTTCCAGGCCAAGGCGCGGCTGTTCACGCCCGAGCGCAGCAAGCGGGGCGTGGTCAACCTCGACGACGCGTACGGCCGCAGGCTCTCCACGGAGTCCGGCGTCCCCGTCGTCACCTTCTCCGCCGAGGGCCACCCGGACGCCGACTGGCGCGCCGAGTCCGTCGAGATCGGCTCCCACGGCTCCACGTTCACCGTCCTCGGCCCCGAGGGCGAGCGGATCTCCGCCGCCGCCCCGCTGCCCGGCCCGTTCAACGTCGCCAACACCCTGGCCGCGATCGTCACCCTGGCCGTCGCCGGGATCGACCCGCAGACCGCCGCCGACGGCATCGCCGCCGTGCCCGGCGTCCCGGGCCGCCTGGAGCGCGTCGACGCCGGCCAGCCGTACCTCGCGGTCGTCGACTACGCCCACAAGACGGACGCCGTCGAATCGGTCCTGCGCTCGCTGCGCAAGGTCACCGAGGGCAAGCTGCACATCGTCCTCGGCTGCGGAGGCGACCGGGACACCACCAAGCGCGGACCGATGGGCGCCGCCGCGGCGCGCCTCGCCGACACCGCCGTACTGACCTCCGACAACCCCCGTTCCGAGGACCCCCTCGCGATCCTGGCCGCGATGCTCGCGGGCGCCGCAGAGGTGCCCGCCCACGAGCGCGGCGACGTCCTGGTCGACGCCGACCGGGCCTCCGCCATCGCGGCGGTCGTGGCCCGCGCGCAGTCGGGCGACACCGTGCTCGTCGCCGGCAAGGGCCACGAGCAGGGCCAGGACATCGCCGGGGTGGTCCGCCCCTTCGACGACCGCCAGGTCCTGCACGAAGCGATTGAACGCAGCCTCAAGAACAGTCAGGGATAAGTTGTGATCGCCCTCTCTCTCGCCGAGATCGCCGAAATCGTCGGCGGGCAGTCGTACGACATACCGGATCCGGCCGTCCGGATCACCGGTCCCGTCGTCATCGACTCCCGTGAGGTGAAGCCCGGCAGCCTGTTCGCCGCCTTCGCCGGCGAACAGGTCGACGGCCACGACTACGCGGCCCGCGCCGTCGAGGCGGGCGCGGCAGCCGTGCTGGCCGCCCGCCCCGTCGGTGTGCCCGCGATCGTCGTGGACGACGTCCAGGCGGCGCTCGGCGCGCTCGCCCGCGCCGTCGTCGAACGCCTCGGCACCGATGTCGTCGCGCTGACCGGCTCGGCCGGCAAGACCTCCACCAAGGACCTGATCGCCCAGGTCCTGGAGCGCCACGCGCCCACCGTCTGGACGCCCGGCTCGCTCAACAACGAGATCGGGCTGCCGCTGACGGCGCTGCGCGCGAGCGACGACACCCAGCACCTCGTCCTCGAGATGGGCGCCCGCGGCATCGGTCACATCCGCTACCTCACCGGACTGACCCCGCCGCGGATCGGACTCGTCCTGAACGTGGGCACCGCCCACATCGGCGAGTTCGGCGGCCGCGAGCAGATCGCCCAGGCGAAGGGCGAACTCGTCGAGGCCCTGCCGCCCGCCGACAAGGGCGGAGTGGCGGTCCTCAACGCCGACGACCCCCTCGTCCGCGCCATGGCCGCACGGACCCACGCGCGCGTGACGCTGTTCGGAGAGTCGGACGAAGCGGTCGTACGTGCCGAGAACGTGCACCTCACCGCTGCCGGACAGCCCTCATTCCGGCTTCACACACCCACCGGGTGCAGTGACGTGACCTTGCGCCTGTACGGTGAGCACCACGTGTCGAACGCGCTCGCCGCGGCCGCCGTCGCCCATGAGCTGGGCATGCCCGTGGAGGAGATCGCCACCGCGCTCTCCGAGGCGGGCACCCTGTCGCGCTGGCGCATGGAGGTCACCGAGCGTCCGGACGGCGTGACGATCGTCAACGACGCCTACAACGCGAACCCCGAGTCCATGCGAGCCGCTCTGCGCGCGCTCGCGGCCATGGGCCGGGCCGCACAGGCCCAGGGGGGCCGTACGTGGGCGGTGCTCGGCAAGATGGCCGAGCTCGGGGACGCATCGCTCGCCGAGCACGACGCGGTCGGACGGCTGGCCGTCCGGCTCAACGTCAGCAAGCTCGTCGCGGTCGGGGACAGGGAAGCGTCCTGGTTGCAACTGGGCGCATATAACGAGGGTTCGTGGGGTGAGGAGTCGGTGCACGTGTCCGACGCGCAGGCGGCGGTCGACCTGTTGCGCAGTGAGCTGCGCCCGGGGGATGTCGTCCTTGTGAAGGCGTCCAGGTCGGTCGGTCTGGAGCAGGTCGCCCTGGCTCTCCTCGACTCCGAGAGCGAGGTCACGGGCCGATGAGGCAGATCCTCTTCGCGGGCGCCATCGGGCTCTTCCTGACCCTGATCGGCACTCCGCTGCTCATCAAGCTCCTTGCCCGCAAGGGGTACGGGCAGTTCATCCGCGACGACGGCCCGCGCGGCCACGCCGGGAAGAAGGGCACGCCCACCATGGGCGGCATCTCCTTCATCCTGGCCACGCTCATCGCGTACGCCCTCGCCAAGGTCATCACCGGTGAGGACCCGACGTACTCGGGCGTCCTCGTCCTCTTCCTGATGGCCGGCATGGGTCTCGTCGGCTTCCTCGACGACTACATCAAGATCGTCAAGCAGCGGTCGCTCGGTCTGCGGGCCAAGGCGAAGATGGCCGGCCAGCTGATCGTCGGCATCGCCTTCGCCGTGCTCTCGCTGCAGTTCGCGGACCTGCGCGGGCTCACGCCCGCCTCCACGAAGCTCTCCTTCATCACGGACTTCGGCTGGGCCATCGGGCCGGTCCTGTTCGTGGTCTGGGCGCTCTTCATGATTCTCGCCATGTCCAACGGCGTGAACCTGACGGACGGTCTGGACGGCCTGGCCACCGGCGCGTCGGTGATGGTCTTCGGCGCGTACACGTTCATCGGCCTGTGGCAGTTCCAGGAGTCCTGCGCCAACGCGGTCACCCTGACCAACCCCAACGCCTGCTTCGAGGTCCGCGACCCGCTCGACCTCGCGGTCGTCGCCTCCGCCCTCATGGGTGCCTGCTTCGGCTTCCTGTGGTGGAACACCTCGCCGGCCAAGATCTTCATGGGTGACACCGGCTCGCTGGCCCTCGGCGGCGCGCTGGCCGGTCTCGCCATCTGCTCCCGTACCGAGCTGCTGCTCGCCCTGCTCGGCGGCCTGTTCGTGCTGATCACCATGTCGGTGGTCATCCAGGTCGGCTCGTTCAAGATGACCGGCAAGCGCGTCTTCCGGATGGCCCCGCTCCAGCACCACTTCGAACTCAAGGGGTGGTCGGAAGTGCTGGTCGTCGTCCGGTTCTGGATCATCCAGGGCATGTGCGTGATCGTGGGCCTGGGCCTCTTCTACGCGGGATGGGCATCCGAAAAGTGAGCTGGAACGGCAAGAGGGTCACCGTCGCGGGTCTCGGGGTCTCCGGGATCCCGGCCGCCCGCGTCCTGCACGGCCTCGGCGCCGTCGTGACCGTCGTCAACGACGGCGACGACGAGCGCTCCCGGGCGCAGGCGGAGGAGCTGCGGGCCGAGGGGATCACCGTCCGCCTCGGCGATGGCGACACCCTGCCGGAAGGCACCGAGCTGATCGTCACGACCCCCGGCTGGCGGCCCGACAAGCCGCTCTTCGCGGCCGCCGCCGAGGCGGGCGTGGAGGTCTGGGGCGACGTCGAGCTCGCGTGGCGACTCCGGGGCCCCGATGCCGCTCCTTGGCTCGCCGTCACCGGCACCAACGGCAAGACCACGACCGTCCGGATGCTCGCCTCGATCCTGGAGGCCGCCGGGCTGCGTACCGCCGCCGTCGGGAACATCGGCGTCTCGCTCCTCGACGCCGTCCTCGGCGAGGAGACGTACGACGTCCTCGCCGTCGAACTCTCCAGCTACCAGCTCCACTGGGCGCCCTCCCTGCGCGCCCACTCGGCCGTCGTGCTCAACCTGGCGCCCGACCACCTCGACTGGCACGGCTCCATGGAGGCGTACGCCGCCGACAAGGGCCGGATCTACGAGGGCAACACCGTCGCCTGCGTCTACAACGTCGCCGACAAGGCCACCGAGGACCTGGTCCGCGAGGCCGACGTCGAGGAGGGCTGCCGCGCGATCGGCTTCACCCTCGGTACGCCCGGTCCGTCCCAGCTCGGCGTCGTCGAGGACATCCTCGTCGACCGGGCCTTCGTCGAGAACCGGCAGAAGCAGGCCCAGGAGCTCGCCGACGTCGCGGACGTCCAGCCGCCCGCCCCGCACAACATCGCCAACGCGCTCGCCGCGGCCGCCCTCGCCCGCGCCTTCGGCGTCGAGCCGAAGGCCGTACGGGACGGACTGCGGGCCTTCCGGCCCGACCCGCACCGCATCGAGCTGGTCGAGGAGATCCAGGGCGTGGCCTACGTCGACGACTCCAAGGCCACCAACACCCACGCCGCGGAAGCCTCGTTGGCGGCCTACGACCCGATCGTCTGGATCGCCGGCGGCCTCGCCAAGGGTGCGACCTTCGACGAGATCGTGGCCAAGTCGGCGCAGCGGCTGCGCGGGGTCGTCCTGATCGGCGCCGACCGCGCGCTGATCCGCGAAGCCCTGGCGCGACACGCCCCCGAGGTGCCGGTCGTGGACCTCGACCGGACCGACACTGGGGCGATGTCCGAGGCGGTCCGGGAGGCGGCGCGACTCGCGCAGCCGGGCGACACCGTCCTGCTGGCCCCGGCCTGCGCCTCGATGGACATGTTCACCAACTACAACAAGCGGGGCGAGGCCTTCGCGGACGCCGTCCGCGCCCTCGCCGCGACCGGGCGCTGACCTGCGGGCAAGGAGGTCCGGCGACGCCGGGCCCGACTGGAGGGGACAGCGACCATGCCGAGCAGAACCGCCGGGACCCGCAGGCCCTCCGCCGACCGCGGCGGAGGCCGCGCGCCCGCGCCGTCCCGCCCACCCCGCGCCGCCGGCGTACGGCGGATGTACGAGCAGGCACGGCGGGCCTGGGACCGGCCGCTGACCGCGTACTACGTCATCCTCGGCGCCGCGCTGCTCGTCACCACGCTCGGCCTGGTGATGGTCTACAGCGCCTCGATGATCACGGCGCTCCGCTACGACCTGGTGCCCTCGTACTTCTTCCGCAAGCAGTTCTTCGCCGCGGTCCTCGGCGCCGCGCTGCTCCTGGTCGCCTCCCGGATGCCGGTGAAGCTGCACCGGGCGCTCGCGTACCCGATCCTCGTCGGCGCGGTCTTCCTCATGGTGCTCGTGCAGATTCCCGGGATAGGGAAGGCCGTCGGCGGCAACCAGAACTGGATCTCGCTGGGCGGACCGTTCATGCTCCAGCCCAGTGAGTTCGGCAAGCTGGCGCTCATCCTGTGGGGCGCGGACCTGCTGGCCCGCAAGCAGGACATGAAACTGCTCACCCAGTGGAAGCACATGCTGGTCCCGCTGGTGCCCGGAACGTTCCTGCTCCTCGGCCTCATCATGCTCGGCGGGGACATGGGCACGGCGATCGTGCTCGCCGCGATCCTCTTCGGTCTGCTGTGGACCGCCGGCGCGCCCACCCGGCTCTTCGTCGGCGTGCTCGCGGTCGCCGGGACGATCGGCTTCCTGCTGATCAGGACCAGCGACAACCGGCTGAAGCGCTTCGCGTGCATCGGCGCCACCGACCCCGGGGGAGAGGGTGCGCCCTGCCTCCAGGCGGCCCACGGCATCTATGCTCTGGCCTCGGGCGGATGGTTCGGTTCCGGACTGGGCGCCAGTGTGGAAAAATGGGGCCAACTACCCGAAGCGCACACCGACTTCATCTTCGCCGTCACCGGGGAGGAACTGGGGCTGGCGGGGACGCTGTCGGTACTCGCCCTGTTCGCGGCTCTAGGCTATGCGGGTATCCGCGTGGCCGGACGCACGGAGGACCCCTTCGTGAGGTACGCCGCGGGAGGTGTGACCACCTGGATCACGGCGCAGGCCGTGATCAACATCGGTGCGGTGCTCGGTCTGCTGCCGATCGCCGGTGTCCCGCTCCCGCTGTTCTCCTACGGAGGGTCGGCCCTGCTGCCGACCATGTTCGCCGTCGGGCTCCTCATCGCCTTCGCGCGACAGGATCCCGCCGCGAAAGCGGCCCTGGCCATGCGGCGCCCCGGTTGGGGCAAGCGGACCGGGATGATTGGGAAGTCGATGCGACGGCGCGTCAAGAAGCGTCCGTCCGGAGAGCGGTGAATTTCGGTGCATGTCGTACTCGCCGGTGGGGGGACCGCCGGCCACATCGAGCCCGCGCTCGCCCTCGCGGACGCCCTGCGCAGGCAGGACCCGAGCGTGGGGATCACGGCGCTCGGGACGGAGAAGGGTCTGGAGACCCGGCTCGTGCCCGAGCGGGGCTACGAGCTGGCGCTCATCCCCGCCGTGCCGCTGCCGCGCAAGCCCACCCCTGAGCTGATCACCGTCCCCGGACGGCTGCGCGGCACCATCAAGGCGGCCGAGCAGATCCTGGAGCGCACCAAGGCGGACTGCGTGGTCGGCTTCGGCGGCTACGTGGCGCTGCCCGGCTACCTGGCGGCCAAGCGCCTCGGGGTGCCGATCGTGGTCCACGAGGCCAACGCCCGGCCGGGCCTGGCCAACAAGATCGGCTCGCGGTACGCGGCCGGGGTTGGCGTCGCCACCCCGGACTCCAAGCTCCGCAACGCCCGTTACATCGGCATCCCGCTGCGGCACACGATCGCCACCCTCGACCGGGCCCGGGTCCGGCCCGAGGCGCGCGCCGCCTTCGGCCTCGACCCGAACCTGCCGACCCTGCTCGTCTCGGGCGGCTCGCAGGGCGCCCGGCGCCTCAACGAGGTCATCCAGCAGATCGCCCCGGTGCTCCAGCGCTCGGGCATCCAGATCCTGCACGCGGTCGGCCCGAAGAACGAGGTGCCGCGTGTCGACAACATGCCGGGGATGCCGCCGTACGTCCCGGTACCGTACGTGGACCGGATGGACCTCGCGTACGCGGCGGCGGACATGATGCTCTGCCGCGCGGGCGCGATGACCGTCGCCGAGCTCTCGGCCGTCGGGCTGCCCGCCGCGTACGTCCCGCTGCCGATCGGCAACGGCGAACAGCGGCTCAACGCCCAGCCGGTGGTCAAGGCGGGCGGCGGACTGCTCGTCGACGACGCGGAGCTGTCGCCGCAGTGGGTGCAGGGCAACGTCCTGCCCGTACTGGCCGATCCGCACCGCTTGTACGAGATGTCCCGCGCCGCCGCCGAGTTCGGCCGCCGGGACGCCGACGACCTGCTCGTCGGCATGGTGTACGAGGCGATCGCCGCGCGGCGCTCGTAGGCGGCGGGCCGCGCCCGCACAGCACAGGAGGCAGGGCACGTGTCGGGACCGACGACAGCGGAGAAGCGTGGCACACGCGAGCCGAAGGGGTCGTCGGAACCGGACTCCTCCCGTCCAGGCGCCCGGAATCAGGGATTCCGGGCGCCTGGGACGCGCCTGCTGCTGATCGTGCTCGGCCTCGTCCTGATCGTGGCCGGTGGAATCTGGGCGCTCTACGGCTCCAGCTGGCTGCGGGTGGAGCGGGTGTCGACCTCCGGCACACGGGTTCTGACGCCTCGTGAGGTGGAGGAGGTCGCCGCCGTACCGATCGGGTCCCCGCTCGTCTCGGTCGACATGGACGCCATCGAGGCGCGACTGCTGCGGAAACTGCCCCGAATCGACACGGTCGAGGTCTTTCGGTCCTGGCCGCATGGAATCGGTCTGAAAGTGACGGAACGGCAGCCCGTTCTCGTGGTGGAAAAGGGCGGAAAGTTCATTGAAGTGGACTCCGCCGGAACGCGATTCGCGACCGTGGACAAGGCCCCTGCCGGCGTGCCGAAGCTCGTCCTGAAAGCCGGCTCCGCGCCGAGCCTGCGCCGCTTCGACGAGGACCGGCTGCTGCGCGAGGCCGTGGGCGTGACGGGCGAACTCCCCGAGAAAATCGCCCGGGACACTCGTGTCGTCAGCGTCACCTCGTACGACTCCATCACTCTGGAGCTCAGCGGCGGCCGCACGGTCTTCTGGGGCAGCGGCGAGGACGGTGCCGTCAAGGCGCGGGTCCTGACCGCTCTGATGAAGGCGGTGCCCAAAGCGGGGCACTTCGATGTAAGCGCCCCCACGGCCCCCGCCGCGTCGGGGAGTTGACGCGCATACCCGCTGGCCAGTGCCCTGGTTGGCCAGCGACATGGGTGATCACATAGGGTGAAAAGAAAAACGGGAGGTTCGGCGTGTTCGTTGAACGTGCGCCACTTGTCGACTTAGTGTCCTGTTCGGAAGAGTCCAGCGAACAGAGACACTGGTAACCCTAAACTTCAACGTTAGGGTTTGGGTCGGCGTTTCGGACCGTCCCAATCGGCATCCGTCGTCGCAGCGCGACTACCGCGAAGCGGCGACACGTAACTCGAGGCGAGAGGCCTTCGACGTGGCAGCACCGCAGAACTACCTCGCAGTCATCAAGGTCATCGGTGTCGGCGGCGGTGGTGTCAATGCCATCAACCGAATGATCGAGGTCGGTCTCAAGGGCGTCGAGTTCATCGCGATCAACACCGACGCGCAAGCGCTGTTGATGAGCGACGCCGACGTCAAGCTCGACGTCGGCCGTGAACTCACCCGCGGCCTCGGGGCCGGGGCCAACCCGGCAGTCGGTCGCAAGGCGGCAGAGGACCACCGTGAGGAGATCGAGGAGGTCCTCAAGGGGGCCGACATGGTCTTCGTCACCGCCGGCGAAGGTGGCGGCACCGGCACCGGCGGCGCACCCGTCGTGGCCAACATCGCGCGCTCGCTCGGCGCCCTGACGATCGGTGTGGTCACCCGGCCGTTCACCTTCGAGGGACGCCGTCGGGCCAACCAGGCGGAGGACGGCATCGCCGAGCTCCGCGAAGAGGTCGACACCCTCATCGTCATCCCGAACGACCGGCTGCTCTCGATCTCGGACCGTCAGGTCTCCGTGCTCGACGCCTTCAAGTCGGCCGACCAGGTGCTGCTGAGCGGTGTGCAGGGCATCACCGATCTCATCACCACCCCCGGTCTGATCAACCTCGACTTCGCCGACGTCAAGTCGGTCATGTCCGAGGCCGGTTCGGCCCTCATGGGGATCGGCTCCGCCCGCGGCGACGACCGCGCGGTGGCGGCGGCCGAGATGGCGATCTCCTCGCCGCTCCTCGAGGCCTCCATCGACGGCGCCCGCGGCGTCCTGCTCTCCATCTCCGGCGGCTCGGACCTCGGTCTCTTCGAGATCAACGAGGCCGCGCAGCTGGTCAGCGAGGCGGCCCACCCCGAGGCCAACATCATCTTCGGCGCCGTCATCGACGACGCCCTGGGCGACGAGGTACGGGTCACGGTCATCGCGGCCGGGTTCGACGGCGGCCAGCCGCCGGCCCGCCGGGACAACATCCTCAGCTCGGCCTCGGCCAAGCGCGAGGAGCCGGCCCCGGCGCCCCGCGCCACCGAGCGCCCGCTCGGCGGCCTCGGCACCGTCGCCCCGCGCGACGAGCCGTCCGCCCCTGCCGAGCCGGCCCCGGTCGCCTCGGCCGAGAGCACGCTGCCGCCGGTCACCCCGCCGGTGGTCCCGACGGCCCGCCCGTACCCGGACACCCAGGCCGAAGAGCTGGATGTCCCGGACTTCTTGAAGTGATAGACCGGCTCGAACCCGTGAGCGGCGCGCACTTCGCCTTCACCGACAGGTGGGGCGGGGTGAGCGCCGTTCCGTACGAGGAGCTCAACCTCGGCGGCGCGGTGGGGGACGACCCCGAGGCCGTCCGGGCCAACCGGGCGCGAGCGGCGGGGGAGCTCGGGCTCGACCCCGGGCAGGTCGTCTGGATGAACCAGGTGCACGGCCCCGATGTCGCGGTGGTCGACGGGCCCTGGGGCGACCGGCCGGTTCCGGAGGTCGACGCGATCGTCACCGCCCGGCGCGGACTGGCCCTCGCCGTCCTGACCGCCGACTGCACCCCGGTGCTCCTCGCCGACCCCGTGGCCGGGGTCGTCGCCGCGGCCCACGCGGGGCGGCCCGGGATGGTCGCCGGGGTCGTACCGGCCGCGGTGCGGGCCATGATCGAACTGGGCGCCGATCCGGCCCGGATCACCGCCCGTACCGGCCCCGCCGTCTGCGGGCGCTGCTACGAGGTCCCGGAGGCGATGCGGGCCGATGTGGCCGCGGTCGAACCGGCCGCCTTCGCCGAGACGAGCTGGGGGACCCCCGCCGTCGACGTCACCGCCGGGGTCCACGCGCAGTTGGAGCGGCTCGGGATCGAGGACCGGCGGGCCAGTGAAGTCTGCACGCTCGAGTCGGGCGACCACTTCTCGTACCGCCGCGATCGCACCACAGGGCGACTCGCGGGATATGTCTGGTTGGAACGGAAATGACGGATCGTAAGACGGAACTCGCCGAGAATCTGGCGCGGGTGGAGGAACGAATCTCCGCGGCCTGCGCCGCCGCCGGGCGCGAGCGATCCGAAGTGACCCTGATCGTGGTCACGAAGACCTACCCCGCGAGCGATGTGCGGATCTTGCACGAACTCGGGGTGCGGGACGTGGCGGAGAACCGCGACCAGGACGCCGCCCCCAAGGCGGCGGCCTGCGCGGATCTGGACCTCCGCTGGCACTTCGTCGGCCAGTTGCAGACCAACAAGGTCCGTTCTGTGACGAGTTATGCGGATGTCGTGCAGTCTGTCGACCGCTTGAAGCTCGTCGGCTCCCTCTCGGCCGCGGCCGAGAAGACCGGTCGCGAGCTGGGATGTCTCGTCCAGGTCGCGCTCGACGCCGAGTCGGGCGAGCGTGGCGAGCGCGGTGGCGTCGGGCCGGACGGCATCGAGGAGTTGGCCGCCGCCGTGGACGCGGCACCCGGGCTCCGGCTGGACGGACTGATGACCGTCGCGCCGCTCGCGGGGCCCTACGCGGGGCGCCAACGTGCGGCGTTCGACCGCCTGATGGATTTGTCGACTCTCCTGCGCGCGAACCGCCCGGCTGCGAACATGGTGTCCGCGGGAATGAGTGCGGACCTCGAGGACGCCGTGGCAGCCGGAGCGACACATGTGCGCATCGGTACGGCGGTACTGGGTGTCCGCCCCAGGCTCGGGTAACGTCGCGAAGCAAGTCGGACCACAGCAGAAAATATGGTCATTCCCGCCGGTCGGCGGGGGCGGACCGCGTGGATCACGGGCACTTGGCGACGAGGCCGATCCACCACAGAGCGGAGGACTCAGAGAATGGCCGGCGCGATGCGCAAGATGGCGGTCTACCTCGGCCTCGTGGAGGACGATGGGTACGACGGCCGGGGTTTTGACCCCGACGACGACTTCGAACCCGAGCTGGAACCGGAACCCGAGCGTGAGCGGCGCCATCAGCCCCCGCGTCAGGTGGAGCGGGAGGAACCGGTGCGCGTGGTGCAGCAGCCCGCGCCCCGCGAGCCGGTCGCGCACGCCGCCCCGCTTTCCGCTGAAAGCGGACGTCCGGCACGAATCGCCCCCGTGGCGTCCATCACACCCGAACGTCCGAGCCTGGAGAAGAACGCGCCGGTGATCATGCCCAAGGTCGTGTCCGAGCGGGAGCCGTACCGCATCACCACACTGCACCCCCGGACCTACAACGAAGCCCGTACCATCGGGGAACACTTCCGTGAGGGCACTCCGGTGATCATGAACCTCACGGAGATGGACGACACCGACGCGAAGCGACTTGTCGACTTTGCCGCCGGACTCGTCTTCGGGCTCCATGGCAGCATTGAGCGCGTGACGCAGAAGGTGTTCCTGTTGTCGCCTGCTAACGTCGATGTCACGGCGGAGGACAAGGCCCGGATCGCAGAGGGCGGATTCTTCAACCAGAGCTGAGACAACGAAGACCGGAACGGCCGGCCGGAAGGCCGGACAAGCGAGAGCACGAGAGTCAGGGGAGAGGGAAGCGCGGGATGGGCGTCGCACTGCAGGTGGTCTATATCGCGCTGATGTGCTTCCTCATCGTGCTGATCTTCCGGTTGGTCATGGACTACGTGTTCCAGTTCGCGCGTTCATGGCAACCCGGCAAGGCGATGGTGGTCGTTCTGGAGGCCACCTACACTGTCACCGATCCACCGCTCAAGCTTCTGCGGCGGTTCATCCCGCCGCTGCGTCTCGGGGGCGTGGCACTCGACCTGTCCTTCTTCGTTCTGATGATCATCGTCTACATCCTGATCTCCATCGTGAGCGGCTTCGCGAGGTGAATGTGGACGATACGGTCTTGCCGACTGCCGACGACTACGTAGAGGTGAAGAAGAGATGCCGCTGACCCCCGAGGACGTGCGGAACAAGCAGTTCACGACCGTCCGCCTTCGAGAAGGCTATGACGAGGACGAGGTCGATGCCTTCCTCGACGAGGTCGAAGCCGAACTGACCCGCCTGCTCCGCGAGAACGAGGACCTGCGCGCCAAGCTGGCCGCCGCGACGCGTGCCGCCGCGCAGAACCAGCAGCAGCAGGGCATGCGCAAGCCCCCGGAGCAGCAGGATCGTCCCGTCGGTCCCGGCGCCCCGGTGCCCGCCGCCATATCCGGTCCGCCGGTCCAGCAGCAGCCCCCGCAGATGGGTCCGCCGCAGCTGCCGTCCGGTGCCCCGCAGCTCCCCGCCGGTCCCGGTGGCCACGGCCCCGGTCCGATGCAGGGCGGCCCGATGGGCCCCGGCCCCGGCCAGATGCAGGGCGGCCCGATGGGCCAGCCGATGGGCGGCCCCATGGGGCACCCGCAGCAGATGCAGCAGCCGATGCAGCAGCCCCAGCAGGGTCCCGGTGGCGACAGCGCCGCCCGGGTTCTCTCGCTGGCCCAGCAGACGGCCGACCAGGCGATCGCGGAGGCCCGTTCCGAGGCCAACAAGATCGTCGGCGAGGCGCGTTCGCGCGCCGAGGGCCTGGAGCGGGACGCCCGCGCCAAGGCGGACGCGCTGGAGCGGGACGCGCAGGAGAAGCACCGCGTGGCGATGGGCTCGCTGGAGTCCGCCCGCGCGACGCTGGAGCGCAAGGTCGAGGACCTGCGAGGCTTCGAGCGTGAGTACCGGACGCGACTGAAGTCGTACCTGGAGTCGCAGCTGCGTCAGCTGGAGACCCAGGCGGACGACTCCCTCGCCCCGCCGCGGACGCCGGCCACGGCTTCGCTGCCGCCGTCGCCCTCGATGGCTTCGGCCGGCGCGAGCGCCCCGTCGTACGGCGGCAACGGCACCATGGGCGGCGCGCCGTCCATGGGCGGTGCCCCGTCCTACGGTGGCCAGCAGCAGATGTCCCCGGCGATGACCCAGCCGATGGCACCGGTGCGGCCGCAGGCGCCGCAGCCGATGCAGCAGGCGCCCGCGCCGATGCGTGGCTTCCTGATCGACGAGGACGACAACTGACGGCGGCAGTTCGCGCGATGAGCGCGTAGCCGTCGGCAGGCTGCAAGGGCCGGGCCCCGGGAAACCGGGGCCCGGCCCTTTTGCCGTGCGCGAGGCGCTGTCCTCCGGGGAACGAGGAAGGCCCGGCACCCTCTGGGGGTGCCGGGCCTTCCTCGCGTACCGCTTACGCCTTGCGGAGGCGGAAGGTGAGGGTCAGGCCCTCGTCGGTGAACGGGGTGCCGTAGGTGTCGTCGGCGGCGCCCTCGGCGAAGTCCGTCGCCAGGACCTCGTCCGCGATCAGGGTCGCGTGGGCCGCCAGGGCCTCCGTCGTCTCCGGGGACTCCGACGTCCAGCGCAGGGCGATCCGGTCCGCCACGTCCAGGCCGCTGTTCTTGCGGGCCTCCTGGATCAGACGGATCGCGTCACGCGCCAGGCCGGCCTTGCGGAGCTCCGGAGTGATCTCCAGGTCCAGGGCCACCGTCGCGCCCGCGTCCGACGCGACCGACCAGCCCTCCCGGGGAGTCTCCGTGATGATGATCTCCTCCGGGCCGACCGTGATGGTCTCGCCGTTGACCTCGAGCGTCGCCTCGCCGCTGCGCAGCGCCAGCGACAGCGCCGCCGCGTCCGCCACCGCGACCGCCTTCGCCACGTCCTGGACGCCCTTGCCGAAGCGCTTGCCCAGCGCGCGGAAGTTCGCCTTCGCGGTCGTGTCGACCAGGCTGCCGCCGACCTCGGAGAGCGAGGCCACCGAGGTGACGTTCAGCTCCTCCGTGATCTGGGCCTGAAGCTCGTCGGACAGCTCCGTGAAGCCCGTCGCCGCGACGAGCGCGCGGGAGAGCGGCTGCCGGGTCTTCACGCCCGACTCCGCCCGCGTCGCCCGGCCCAGCTCGACCAGCCTGCGGACCAGCGTCATCTGCGTGGAGAGCGTCGGGTCGACCAGCGTCGCGTCCGGCTCCGGCCAGGTGGACAGGTGGACCGACTCCGGGGCCTCCGGGGTCACCGGAACCACCAGGTCCTGCCAGACCCGCTCGGTGATGAACGGGGTGAGCGGGGCCATCAGCCGCGTCACCGTCTCCACCACGTCGTGCAGGGTGCGCAGCGCCGCCTTGTCGCCCTGCCAGAAGCGGCGGCGCGACCGGCGCACGTACCAGTTCGACAGGTCGTCCACGAAGGAGGAGATCAGCTTGCCCGCACGCTGGGTGTCGTACGACTCCAGCGCCCCGGTGACCTCGGTCACCAGCGTGTTCAGCTCGGACAGGAGCCACTTGTCCAGGACCGGGCGGTCCGCGGGCGCCGGGTCCGCCGCGCTCGGCGCCCAGCCGGACGTACGGGCATACAGCGCCTGGAAGGCCACCGTGTTCCAGTAGGTGAGGAGCGTCTTGCGCACCACCTCCTGGATCGTGCCGTGGCCGACCCGGCGGGCCGCCCACGGGGAGCCGCCGGCCGCCATGAACCAGCGCACCGCGTCCGCGCCGTGCTGGTCCATCAGCGCGATCGGCTCCAGGGTGTTGCCCAGGTGCTTGGACATCTTGCGGCCGTCCTCGGCGAGGATGTGGCCCAGGCAGACCACGTTCTCGTACGAGGACTTGTCGAAGACCAGCGTGCCGACGGCCATCAGCGTGTAGAACCAGCCTCGCGTCTGGTCGATCGCCTCACTGATGAACTGCGCCGGGTAGCGGGACTCGAAGAGTTCCTTGTTCTTGTGCGGGTAGCCCCACTGAGCGAACGGCATCGAGCCCGAGTCGTACCAGGCGTCGATGACCTCCGGCACGCGCGTCGCCGTCTTCGAGCAGCTCGGGCAGGGGAAGGTGACCGCGTCGATGTACGGGCGGTGCGGGTCGAGCTCAGCCTGATCCGTGCCCGTCAGCTCGGACAGCTCGGCGCGCGAGCCCACGCACGTGAGGTGGCCGTCCTCGCAGCGCCACAGCGGCAGCGGGGTGCCCCAGTAGCGGCTGCGGGAGAGCGCCCAGTCGATGTTGTTGTTCAGCCAGTCGCCGAAGCGGCCGTTCTTGACCGAGTCGGGGAACCAGTTCGTCTTCTCGTTCTCCTCGAGAAGGCGGTCCTTGACGGCGGTCGTACGGATGTACCAGGACGGCTGCGCGTAGTAGAGCAGCGCCGTGTGGCAGCGCCAGCAGTGCGGGTAGCTGTGCTCGTACGGGACGTGGCGGAAGAGCAGGCCGCGCGCGTCCAGGTCGGCGGTCAGCTGCTCGTCGGCCTTCTTGAAGAAGACGCCGCCGACCAGCGGCACGTCCTCCTCGAAGGTGCCGTCGGGGCGGACCGGGTTCACGACCGGCAGGCCGTAGGAGCGGCAGACCTTGAGGTCGTCCTCACCGAAGGCGGGGGACTGGTGGACCAGACCCGTACCGTCCTCGGTCGTCACGTACTCCGCGTTGACGACGTAGTGCGCCTCGGCGGGGAACTCCACCAGCTCGAAGGGGCGCTGGTACGTCCAGCGCTCCATCTCGGCGCCCGTGAAGGACTCGCCCGTGGTCACCCAGCCCTCGCCGAGCGCCTTCTCGACCAGCGGCGCGGCGACGACGAGCTTCTCGTCGCCGTCGGTCGCGACGACGTAGGTGACCTCGGGGTGTGCGGCGACGGCCGTGTTGGACACCAGGGTCCACGGGGTCGTCGTCCAGACCAGGAGCGCGGCCTGGCCGGCCAGCGGGCCGGAGGTCAGCGGGAAGCGGACGAAGACGGAGGGGTCGACGACCGTCTCGTAGCCCTGGGCCAGCTCGTGGTCCGAGAGGCCGGTGCCGCAGCGCGGGCACCAGGGGGCGACGCGGTGGTCCTGGACCAGCAGGCCCTTGTCGAAGATCTGCTTGAGCGACCACCAGACCGACTCGATGTACTCGGGGTCCATCGTCCGGTACGCGTCGTCCAGGTCGACCCAGTAGCCCATGCGGGTCGTGAGCTCGGCGAAGGCGTCGGTGTGGCGGGTCACGGACTCGCGGCACTTGTCGTTGAACGCGGCGATGCCGTATTCCTCGATGTCCTTCTTGCCGGCGAAGCCGAGCTCCTTCTCGACGGCGAGCTCGACCGGCAGGCCGTGGCAGTCCCAGCCGGCCTTGCGGGCCACGTGGTAGCCGCGCATGGTCCGGAAGCGGGGGAAGACGTCCTTGAAGACGCGGGCCTCGATGTGGTGGGCGCCGGGCATGCCGTTGGCGGTCGGCGGGCCCTCGTAGAAGACCCACTCGGGGCGGCCCTCGGACTGCTCCAGGGTCTTGGCGAAGACCTTGCTCTCGCGCCAGAAATCGAGCACGGCGTGCTCGAGGGCGGGCAGGTCGACCTGGGCGGGTACCTGGCGGTACTGCGGCGGTTTCATCGGCGAGCTTCCTCCGGCGGACTGCTTCGTTTCCGTCCGGAGGGACGAGAGCGCCGTGCTGCGCGGCTCCCGCGGTACCACCCTCCTTGGCCTCGGGCGTGCGTCGCCCGCGGCCCCCTCATTGGGGTCGCGATGCCGGTTCTAGTCGCCTGACGGCTTTCTTCCGGCGGCTCCGGGGTGATGGTTCACATCGGGCTGGCCCCCGGGCTCTCACCGTCCCCGGGTCGCTCATGGCTGCGTACGACGCTACTCGTCCCCATCCAAGCCTTTCGCTTTGCCCAGTGTACGGGGCCGGGGGCGGCTCGGCAGACCGCTTTTCGGGGGGTACGGGAGGTGGCCCGGCGTGACCCGAATGGGCATACGGGCGTGGCCGGAGTTCGCAGGTCGTCGCGGGGCGGATTACGGGGCGGGGAGCTGGGCACAACGGATGCAGACTCGCCTTGCCACCGGCACGGGACGGGTGTGAACGGCGGCGTGCCCCGTTGCCGCGGGCCTTGGGCCGATTTATCGTCCCAGCACGATTCGCGAGCAAGATCACAAAATGTGAAGGGGCCGCGACATGGTGGCGAAGAAGACCGCCGCGAAGAAGACCTCGACCGCCGGTTCCAACGGTTCCACGGGCGGAACCGGCGGGGCGGCCAAGGACGTCACCGGCAAGAAGTCGACGGTCGCGAAGAAGGCGACGACGAAGGCGGCCGCCAAGAAGTCGGTCGCCAAGAAGACGGTGGTTGAGGAGGCGGTGGACAACAAGGCGGTGGGCAAGAAGGCCGCGGCCAGGAAGACGGTGGCGAAGAAGGCCGCCAAGGCACCCGCCGCCGAGAAGGCCGTCACCAAGGCCACCGCCGAGGCCACCGCCGAGGCCGACGCCGCGAAGGCACCGGCCACCGAGGCGCCGCCGGCGAAGAAGGCGGCCGCGAAGAAGGCGTCGGCGACCAAGAAGGCCGCCGCGAAGAAGAGCGCAGTCAAGAAGAAGGCCGCTTCCGCGGCGCAGGCGCAGCAGACAGGAGCCGCGACAGTGGCAGCGAAGAAGACCGCGGGTGGCGTCACGACGGCCGAGAGCGAGGCCGCGGTTCCCCAGGCGCGCACCGGCGAGCTGGCCGTACGGCCCGGTGAGGACCCCTGGACGCCCGAGGAGGTCGCCGAGGCCCGGGCCGAGCTGGAGAGCGAGGTCCTCCGGCTGCGGGCCGAGCTGCTGCACTCCAAGGAGGAGCTGACCGGCCTCATGCGGGACTCCGGGGACGGCGCGGGCGACGACCAGGCCGACACCGGTACGAAGAACATCACGCGCGAGCACGAGCTCGCCCTGGCCGCGAACGCCCGCGAGATGCTGGAGCAGTCCGAGCACGCCCTGGAGCGGCTCGACGCGGGCACGTACGGCCTCTGCGAGGTCTGCGGCAAGCCGATCGGCAAGGCGCGCATGCAGGCCTTCCCGAGGGCCACGCTCTGCGTCGAGGACAAGCAGAAGCAGGAGCGCCGCGGCTGACGGGCGCGAAGGGGTGTGCCGTACCCTCGTGCACAGTCAGGCACCTAGGTTGAGGGACTCACGTGGCAGAGGCGGAGCGCATCATCGGTACGCCGGATTCGGACGACGCTGACGGCGTGGTCGGCTCGGGTGGGGAAACCACGGGCGGAGCGGCCTCGGGTTCGGGCGAGGAGGCCTCGGCCGAGGCCCAGGCTCCGGCCGAGCGGCCGAAGGGCAAGCGCAAGATCGTCGCGCTGCTCGTGGTCGCGCTCATCGCGTACCTGCTCGACCTCGGCAGCAAGATGCTCGTGGTCGCCAGGCTGGAGGGCCACGAGCCGATCCAGGTGATCGGCGACCTGCTGAGGTTCGAGGCGATCCGGAACCCAGGCGCCGCCTTCGGCATGGGCGAGGCCTTCACGATCATCTTCACCTGCATCGCGGCCGTGGTGATCGTCGTGATCATCCGGCTCGCGCGCAAGCTCTACAGCACGTGGTGGGCGGTCGCGCTCGGTCTGCTGCTCGGCGGTGCGCTGGGCAACCTGACCGACCGGATCTTCCGTTCCCCGGGCGTCTTCGAGGGCGCGGTCGTCGACTTCATCGCCCCCGCGCACTTCGCCGTCTTCAACCTCGCGGACTCGGCGATCGTCTGCGGCGGCTTCCTGATCGTGATCCTGTCCTTCCGGGGCCTGGACCCGGACGGCACCGTCCACAAGGACTGAGCACTCCCGGCACAAGGCATACTCGACGGGTGAGTACAAGTCCCGAGATCCGCACCCTGCCCGTTCCCGATGGCCTGGAGGGCGAGCGCGTCGACGCTGCCATCGCCCGTATGTTCGGGTTCTCCCGTACGAAGGCGGCCGAGCTGGCCGCCGCCGGGAAGGTCCAGGTCGACGGCGCGGTCGTCGGCAAGTCCGAACGGGTCAGCGGTGGCGCGTGGCTGGAGGTCGAGATGCCCGGCGCCCCGGCGCCCGTGCAGATCGTCGCCGAGCCGGTCGAGGGCATGGAGATCGTCCACGACGACGACGACATCGTCGTGATCATGAAGCCGGTCGGGGTCGCCGCCCACCCGAGCCCCGGCTGGACCGGGACGACGGTCATCGGTGGCCTCGCCGCCGCCGGGTACCGCATCTCCACGTCCGGGGCCGCCGAGCGCCAGGGCATCGTGCACCGGCTCGATGTCGGCACCTCGGGGCTCATGGTCGTCGCCAAGTCGGAGCGGGCGTACACGCTGCTCAAGGCCCAGTTCAAGGAGCGGGTCGTCGACAAGCGCTACCACGCGCTCGTCCAGGGCCACCCGGACCCGATGAGCGGCACGATCGACGCGCCGATCGGGCGCCACCCCAACCACGACTACAAGTGGGCCGTGACCGCCGACGGCAAGGCGTCGGTCACGCACTACGACCTGATCGAGGCCTACCGCGCCGCCTCGCTGCTCGACATCAAGCTGGAGACCGGCCGTACGCACCAGATCCGGGTGCACATGTCGGCCCACCGCCACCCCTGCGTCGGCGACCTCACCTACGGGGCGGACCCGACGATGGCCAAGCGGCTCGGCCTGACGCGCCAGTGGCTGCACGCCGTGCGCCTCGGCTTCGAGCACCCCTCCGACGGGCGCTGGGTCGAGTTCTCGTCCACGTACCCGGCGGACCTGCAGAACGCGCTGGACCGGATCGAGGCGGAGAGCGCGTGACCACCGCCTACGAGGTCCGCGAGGCGATCGGGGACGAGGACCGGGAGGCCTGCTTCGCGGTCCGCCGCGAGGTCTTCGTCGTCGAGCAGAACGTGCCGCAGGAGATCGAGTACGACGCGTACGACGCGACGGCCGTGCACGTCCTCGCCGTGCGCGAGGACGGTCTTCCGCTCGGCACAGGCAGGCTGCTGCACGGCGCCGACGCGGCTGGCAAGACCGGGGGCGACGCCTCCGTCGGCTCGCTCGGCCGGCTCGCGGTCTCCAAGGCCGCGCGCGGCCTCGGGGTCGGCGCGGCGCTGGTGCGCGCCATCGAGGACGCGGCCCGCGAGCGTGGTCTGACGGCCGTGGACCTGCACGCGCAGACCCACGCGCTCGGCTTCTACGAGCGGCTCGGCTACGAGGTGTACGGCCCCGAGTTCCCGGACGCGGGCATCCCGCACCGCGCGATGCGACGGGCACTCTAGGCAGGGTCCGGGGCGTCACGTGAGCGGCGCCGCACGGTGGTTTGGGGGGATTCGCCCCTTGGCGTGGCAGGGTTGAGGCCCGATCATCGACCGTGCCTGCCGTCGGGCGGCCGGGAGGGCGCCCCGTGGATCAATTGGCCCTGTTGTTCCTGCTGTTGCTGGGCGCGGTGCTCACCGTGCCGCTCGGGGACCGGCTCGGTCTTCCGGCCCCGGTGCTCATGACGGTCATCGGGGTCGTCATGGCGTTCCTGCCCTTCGTGCCGAACGTCGACATCCCGCCCGAGTACATCCTTCCGCTCGTCCTCCCGCCGTTGCTCTACGCCTCCGTGCAGCGCACGTCCTGGCGGCAGTTCGCGGCCAACCGGCGGCCCATCTTCCTGCTCGCCGTCGCCCTGGTCTTCGTCACCACGGCCGCCGTCGCCGCCACCGCCGACGCGCTCCTCCCGGCGCTCCCGCTCGCCGCCGCCGTCGCCCTCGGCGCGCTGGTCGCGCCGCCCGACCCGGTCGCCGCGACCGCCGTCGCCGGCTCGCTCGGCCTCCCGCGCCGGCTCGTCTCGATCCTGGAGGGCGAGGGGCTCTTCAACGACGTCACCGCGATCGTCCTCTACCACGTGGCGATCGCCGCGGCCGTCGGCGGCAGCTTCAGTTGGGAGGGCGCGGGGCTCGAACTCGTCCTCTCCGCCGTCGTCGCCGTGGCCGTCGGCCTCGTCCTCGGCTGGCTCAGCAACAAGCTCATGGGCCTCCTCGGCGAGGCCACCCTGCAGACCGGGCTCACCCTCCTCGTCCCCTTCGTCGCCTACGTCCTCGCCGAGGAGCTGCGCGGCTCGGGCGTCCTCGCCGTCCTGGTCGTCGCCCTCTACCTGGCGGAGAACGCCCTCGACGCCGACGACGTGATGGGGCGGCTCGCCGGGCAGACCTTCTGGCAGATCGTCGACACCCTCGTCACCGGCATCGCCTTCGGGCTCATCGGCCTGGAGCTCCACAACGTCTTCGGCACCGCCGACGGCCGGCTCGGCGAGATGATCGGCTGGGGCGCCGCCGTGACCGGTGTCGTGATCGTCGTACGGCTGCTGTGGCTGCTGCCCGCCACCTGGCTGGCCAAGCGGCTGCACACCCTGCGCGACTACGACGAGGAGATCCCCGTCAGCTGGCGGGAGACCGTCGTCATGTGGTGGTCCGGGATGCGCGGGGTGGCCTCCGTGGCACTCGCGCTCGCCATCCCGCTGCGTACGGACGACGGACAGCCCTTCCCGCTCCGCGAGGAGATCATCTTCATCGCCTTCTGCGTGATCATGACCACACTCGTCCTCCAGGGGCTCACCCTGCCCTGGCTGGTCAAGCGGCTCGGTGTACGCGCCGACACGGACGCCGAGCGCGCCCTGGAGCGGGAGCTCGCGATGCGCGCGTTCAAGGCGGCCAAGCGGCGCCTCAAGGAGGTCGAGGAGACCGAGGAGCTGCCGGAGGAGGTCCAGGAGCGGCTCCAGCGCGGCGCGTTCGACATCGGGGCCCGGATCAGCCCGGACCTGGTGGACGAGGAGCGGCGGGCGGCCTTCGCCGAGCGGGCCGGGCGGCTCAAGGCCGTCCAGCGGATCCAGCGGGAGATGATGTCCGCCGCCCGGCACGAGGTGCTCGCGGCGCGCAGCGAGCCGGGCGCCGACCCCGAGGTCGTGGACCGGGTGCTGCGCCAGCTGGATGTGCGCAGCATGCGGTGAGCGCCGGTTGTCGGGGGCGGCTGGCAGGATGGACCGCATGGACATCATGCTCTTCCACTCGACCTACGGTCTCCGCCCGGCGGTGGAGGCCGCGGCCGAACGGCTGCGGGCCGCCGGCCACCAGGTGCACGTGCCGGACCTCTTCGGGGGCCGGACCGCCGACACCGTCGAGGAGGGCATGGCGCTCCAGAAGGAGATCGGCAAGGAGGAGCTCCTGAAGCGGGCGATCCTGGCCGCCGCTCCCTACTCGGAACGCGGCCTGGTCTACGCGGGCTTCTCGTTCGGCGCCTCGGTCGCGCAGACGCTCGCGCTCGGCGACGACAAGGCGCGCGGGCTGCTCATGCTGCACGGCACCTCGGACATCGCGGAGAACGCCTCCGCCGACGACCTTCCCGTGCAGCTGCACCTCGCCGACCCGGACCCCTTCGAGCCGCACGACTGGCTGACGTCCTGGTACCTGCAGATGGGCAAGGCGGGCGCCGACGTCGAGGTGTACCGCTACCCGGGCGCCGGGCACCTGTTCACCGACCCCGACCTGGCGGACTGGGACGAGGCCGCGGCCGAGCAGACCTGGACGATCGCGCTCGCGTTCCTGGAGAGCCTTCAGGAGGGCTGAGCCGGAGGACTGAGCGGACACGCGCGAGGGTGCGGCGGGGGCTCTCCCGCCGCACCCTCTGCCGTCAGGCGGTGGTTCAGGCGCGGTACGCCGTCCAGAAGTCGTTCATCCGCGTGACCTGGCCCGGGGTGAACTGGGTCATGCAGGAGTCGTACGTGTAGTCCATGAAGTTCTTGATCGGGTCCAGGCCGGCCTTGTTGGCGCAGCTGTCGCGGCCCGTCGGGCACTCGTACGCCGGGCTCTTCTCGGCCGGGGTGTCGCTCACGGAGTCACCGGCTCCGTTGCAGCCGCCCTGGAACGTGTGGTACAGCCCCATCCAGTGGCCGACCTCGTGCGTCGCGGTGTCGCCCTCGTTGTAGTTGGCCGCGGAGCCGCCCGGCAGCGAGGAGTCGAGGACCACCACACCGTCCATGGACGGGTTGGAGGCGTACGACGACGGGAAGGTCGCCCAGCCGAGCAGGCCGCCGCTGAGCTTGGCGGTGTAGAAGTTCAGCGCGCCGGCGCCGCCCTTGCGAAGGGTCTGCTTCATCTGCTTCTCGGCGGTGGAGCCGGAGGCCAGGTTGTACCAGGACGCGTTGTCCGTGTAGTCGGTCGAGGCGAGCGTGAACTGGAAGTTGGTGTTCACGTTGCCGGTGCCCTGGCCGGCGTAGGCCGCGTTGAGGACCGCCAGCTGGTTGTTGATGTCGGTGGCGGTCAGCTTGCCGGCCGTACCGCTGTGGACGACGTGGAAGTGGACCGGGATGGTCACCACGGCCGCAACGGCGGTGGCGGAGGCGCGCCCGTTCGAACGGGCCGCGGCCAGTCTCTTGTTGAGGTCGGCGTCCATGGCCTTGGCCTGGGTGGCGGTGACCTCGTTGGGCTCGGCGCCGTGCTTGTCGGCGCCACGGGCCTTGCGGGCGCCGGAGAGGGCTTCGCCCTCGTGCGGGTCGCACTCCTCGGCGCCGGCCGCGGCGGTCGTGGTGGTGGGCGTCTGGGCGACCGAGGGGGCCGAGAGCGGGGCCAGGGCCAGGGTTCCGGCCATGACGGCGGTGCCGAGCATACGACGTGTCAGACGCGGTGATATACGGACAAGAGCACGCATGGTGACTCCTCGCGGGGGGTGTGCGGAGAGGTGATTCCTCGCCACGGCGGGGAGATTACGCGTCCATGTCAGATCTTCATGAGCATTGATCAAGCCCAATCATTCATCGTGCATATCGGGGCATCGGGAAGAAAGTCTCCGGTCCGCTCCGGAGTTTGAACGGGGATACGAAACAATGCGTGCCGCATCGACGGGTGGTGTGTCCGGATTCGGCCGACCGAACTCACCACCCGTCGTGGCGATGTGATCTCCCGTTAACAGAACGGATCATGGCCGAAAATCGACCATGCGGTCAGCTCATCGCACCGGCTGGTACACGCGCTCGATCTTCTGCGTCCCGGTCTTCGTCCGGTACGAGCGCTGCCACGCGGTCGTGGCGTCCGGCTTCGTGCGGTCGGAGACCGTGTAGTAGTCCATCTGCGTCCGCTCGGGCGTCACGTCGAGCACGCCGTAGCCGTGGTGGTCCATGTCCACCCACTTCACATGGCGGTTGGCGGCCTTGATGGCGCCGGACGCCACGAGCGAGACCGTGCCCGGCGGCACGTGCAGCAGGTCGGCGACGGTGTCCGAGGTCACCGAGGTCACCACGAACTCGGTCGCGGCCGACTGCGACAGCGGGTACGTCGCCGCCTTCACCGGCACGTCGTTGGCCCACGCCATGTGGATGTCACCGGTCAGGAAGACGGTGTTCCGGATGGACCGCTGGGTCAGGTGCGCGAGGAGCTCCTTGCGGTCGTCCGTGTAGCCGTCCCACTGGTCGACGTTGACCGCGAGCCCCTCCTTCGGCAGGCCGAGCAGCTCGGCGAGCGGGGCCAGGAGGTGGGCCGGGAGCGCGCCGAAGGCGACCGGCGAGATCATCACCGAGGTGCCGACCAGCTTCCAGGTCGCGTCCGAGCCCGCGAGCCCCGACTTCAGCCAGTCCAGCTGGGCGCGGCCGGTGATCGTGCGCTCCGGGTCGTCGACCTCGCCCTTGCCGACCGACGACTGCTGGGAGCGGAAGGAGCGCAGGTCGAGCAGGTGCAGATCGGCCAGCTTGCCGAAGCGCAGCCGCCGGTAGACCGTGCCCTCGGTCGACGCGCGGACCGGCATCCACTCGAAGTACGCCTGCTTGGCGGCCGCAACGCGGGCCGCCCAGTCGCCCTCGGTGCCCGGCGTGTGGTTCTCCGCGCCGCCCGACCAGGTGTCGTTGGCGACCTCGTGGTCGTCCCAGATCGCGACCATCGGGTGCGTGGCGTGCAGCGCTTGGAGGTCGGCGTCCGTCTTGTACGTGGCGTGCCGGAGCCGGTAGTCGGCCAGCGAGACGATCTCGTGCTTCGGCTCGTGCTGCCGGACCGTGTACGGGGCCGTGGGGTAGGCGCCGCTCGCGTACTCGTAGATGTAGTCGCCGAGGTGGAGGATCGCGTCCAGGTCCGTGCGGGCCGCCAGGTGACGGTAGGCGGAGAAGTGGCCGGCCTCCCAGTTGGAGCAGGAGACCACGCCGAAGCGGACGCCCGGCGTGGTGGCGTCGGCGGTGGGGGTGGTCTTGGTGCGGCCGATCGGCGAGACGGTGTCGCCGGCGGAGAAGCGGAACCAGTACGGGGTCTCCGGGCGCAGGCCCCGGACGTCCACCTTCACCGTGTGGTCGCTCGCGGCGCTCGCGGTGGCGGTGCCCTGGGCCGCGGTCCGGGTGAAGGCGCGGTCCTCGGCGACCTCCCAACGGACCGTGACGGCGGGGCCCTTGCCGGAACCCGGCGTGGCGTCGGGGGTGGGGGTGACGCGCGTCCAGAGCAGGACGCCGTCGGGCAGCGGGTCGCCGGAGGCGACACCGTGCTGGAACGCGGGGGCCTCGGAGCCCGCGAGCGCGGGGGAGGCGGCGCCCACCAGGGCAGGGGTGACGACGGCCGTGACAGCGGCGGCCTTCACGACGGTTCTGCGGGTGGGGGCGGGGGATATGTGTCGACTGGTCACGGGCAGTCAGATTACTGACCAGTATGGCGAACAGGCAGGCGAATACCGGAAAGTTCGCGCACTCGTCGCCCAGTGGTCGGGATGACCCGGGCATGGCGGATGAATCGGGCCCCGCGCCGCCTGGAGGGGCGGGTCCGTGGGAGCGCCTCCCACGGACCCGAGCCGTCATGATCCCGACGAGAAGGGCTAGCCCTTCAGCGCGGGCGTGAGCGCCGCGTTGAACTCGTCGACCGTCAGCGGCGGGTTCTGGCTGCCCTGGGCGGTCAGCGTCTTGCCGTCCATCTTCAGCGTCGGCGTGCCCTTCACACCGCTCTTGTCGAACGCCGCCGACATCTTCATCGCCCAGGCGTCGAAGGTGCCGCTCTCCACGTTCTTCTTGAACTCGGCGTTCCCCTTCAGCGCCGGGACCGAGTCCGCGACCTTCAGCAGGTACGAGTCCTTGGCGAACTCGTCCTTGCTCTCCTCCGGGTGGAACTCCGTGGAGTAGAGCGCCGCCTTGTACTTCAGGAACGCCTCGGGGCTCACGTCCAGGGCCGCGCCCAGGGCGGAGAGGGCGTTCTTCGAGCCCTCGCCCTGGTCGGAGTTGTCGATGAAGGTGGCGCCGACGTACTTGAGCTTGTACTTGCCGTCCGTCACGTCCTTGTCGACGGTCGCGCCCACCTGCTGCTCGAACTGCGCGCAGACGGGGCAGCGCGAGTCCTCGTAGATCTCCAGGGTCTTCTTGGCGGTCGGCTTGCCGACGACCACCGTCGTGCCGTCCGTGCCCTCGGTGTTCTTGGGCGCGGTGACCTTCGCGTCCTTGGCCGCCTCCCATGCCGACGGCTTGTTGGACTGGACGACGGCGTAGCCGACGCCGCCGGCGACCGCCAGGACCGCGACCGCGGACACGGCGACGGTCACCTGGCGGCGCACCTTCTCCTTCTTGGCCTGGCGTTCGCGCTCGACGCGCAGCCGCTCGCGGGCGGCGGCCTTGTTGGACTGGCTGTTGCGTGCGCTCATGATCGTGATCTCCGTGAAAGTCGAGAGCCCGAGCCCGGAAGGGCGAAAGGGCAGGAAGGGGGACTGCGGTGCTCAGGCGAGGGCGAAGCCCGAGCGCGGCGGTCCACGCCGTCCGACGGAGTGCACGAGAAGGCGCGTACGGGACGGGCGGGGCCGGTCCACCGGACGGCCCGCGCGCCCGGACACCGCGCGCGGCGTGCCGAAGAGCGCGGCGACGACCATCAGCGGCCGGAACGCGAAGGCCGCGACGGCGCCGATCAGCCGGGCGAGCGCCCGCTCGCCGTGCCGCAGCCAGGCCGCCGCGAACAGCCCGACCGCCACATGGGCGGCGAGCAGCAGCCACGGCAGGGCCGGCGCGGGGGAGCTGAGTAGGGCGGCGGCCGTCCCGCTCTCCGGCGCGGCGACGCCCGGCAGCGGGGTGCCGACGGCGCCGCCGCAGAGCACATCCACGCCGACCGCGCGCAGCGAACCGGCGACCGGGCCGCCGGCGGGGCCGTAACAGACCGCCTGGCCGGTGGTGAAGATCGTGTCGGCGGCCAGCTCCAGCGGGACGAGCAGCCCGGCGATCGGGCCGAAGCCGCGCTCCCGGCCGGCCAGCGCGTACGCGACGGCGAAGACGCCGGCCGAGAGCAGCCCCACGGTCAGCAGCGGCAGAGGCACCTGGGACAGCAGGACATGGGAACCGGCGGACAGCGTCACGACCAGTGCCGTGAAGAGCGCCGCCCGCAGCCCCCTGAGCCGCTTCCCTGATATGTCCATAGTCGCTGGAGAGTGTGCCATGCCTTCCTGTAAGAGGTCCTTAAGGGCCGGTTGCGAGCCTGCTCGGGGGCCGGCTGCGAACGGCCTGCGGGCCCGGGATCGAACGGCCTGCAGGCCCGATCGAAACGGCCTACAGGCCCGGGATCCGGCCGTTGCGGAACAGGTCCACGAAGATCTGGTGGTCCGCACGCGCGCGTGCCCCGTAGCTGTGGGCGAAGTCGACGAGCAGGTCCGCGAAGCCCTCCTCGTCCGCCGCGATCGCCGCGTCGATGGCCCGCTCCGTGGAGAACGGGACCAGGGAGTGGCCGCTGGAGTCGTCGGCCGCCGCGTGCATCGTCGCCGTCGCCCGCCCGAGGTCGGCCACGGTCGCCGCGATCTCCTCCGGGTCGTCGATGTCCGACCAGTCCAGGTCCACCGCGTACGGCGAGACCTCCGCGACCAGCTGCCCGGAGCCGTCCAGCTCCGTCCAGCCCAGCCACGGGTCCGCGTGCGCCTGCAGCGCCCGCTGCGAGATGACCGTGCGGTGGCCCTCGTGCTGGAAGTAGTCCCGTACCGCCGCGTCCGTCACGTGGCGCGAGACGGCCGGCGTCTGGGCCTGCTTCATGTAGATCACGACATCGTTCTCCAGGGCGTCGCTGTTGCCCTCCAGGAGGATGTTGTACGACGGGAGGCCGGCCGAGCCGATGCCGATCCCGCGCCGGCCGACGACGTCCTTGACCCGGTACGAGTCGGGGCGCGCGAGCGAGGACTCCGGCAGGGTCTCCAGATAGCCGTCGAAGGCCGCGAGCACCTTGTAGCGGGTCGCCGCGTCCAGCTCGATGGAGCCGCCGCCGGAGGAGAAGCGCCGCTCGAACTCGCGGATCTCCGTCATCGAGTCGAGCAGCCCGAAGCGGGTCAGGGAGCGGGCCACGCGCAGCGCGTCCAGGAGCGGGCCCTCGGCCGTGTCCAGCGTGAAGGGCGGCAGCTCGTCGTCCTTGGCGCCGGTCGCCAGGGCGTGGATGCGCTCCCGGTAGGCGGCGGCGTAGATCCGTACCAGCTCCGTGATCTGCTCGTCACTGAGCGCCTTCGCGTAGCCGATCAGGGCGAGCGAGGCGGCCAGCCGCTTCAGGTCCCAGGTGAAGGGGCCGACGTACGCCTCGTCGAAGTCGTTGACGTTGAAGACCAGGCGGCCGTTGGCGTCCATGTACGTGCCGAAGTTCTCCGCGTGCAGATCACCGTGGATCCAGACCCGGCCGGTCCGCTCGTCCAGGTAGGGCCCGCCGTGCTGCTCCTGCTCCAGGTCGGCGTAGAAGAGACAGGCCGTACCCCGGTAGAAGGCGAAGGCGGAGCCGGCCATCTTCCGGAACTTGACGCGGAAGGCGGCGGGGTCGGCCGCGAGGAGCTCGCCGAAGGCGGTGTCGAAGACGGTGAGGATCTGCTCACCGCGCTCCGTGGCGGTGGGCTGGGGGACCGACATCGAGATGCCTCCTGTGACAAGACTGTTCATGACAATTGGTACACGCGTTCTCTGTCTCTCAACGCGCGACCGTACCGCCGAGTGCCCACCGGCTGTCAGTCCGCCGACGTAGACTTCCACGCTGTTCCCCCAGACTGTTCGCAGCCTGCCATCCCCCGTTCTCCGGAGGCTCCTCGCCGTGACCAAGCCGCCCTTCACGCACCTTCACGTACACACCCAGTACTCGCTGCTGGACGGTGCCGCGCGGCTCAAGGACATGTTCAACGCGTGCAACGAGATGGGCATGACCCATATCGCCATGTCCGACCACGGCAACCTCCACGGGGCGTACGACTTCTTCCACTCGGCCAAGAAGGCCGGCGTCACGCCGATCATCGGCATCGAGGCGTACGTCGCCCCCGAGTCCCGGCGGAACAAGCGGAAGATCCAGTGGGGCCAGCCCCACCAGAAGCGGGACGACGTCTCCGGCTCCGGTGGTTACACCCACAAGACGATCTGGGCGGCGAACAGCACCGGACTGCACAACCTCTTCCGGCTCTCCTCCGACGCCTACGCCGAGGGCTGGCTCCAGAAGTGGCCCCGGATGGACAAGGAGACCATCTCGAAGTGGTCCGAGGGCCTGATCGCCTCCACCGGCTGCCCCTCCGGAGAGCTGCAGACCCGGCTGCGCCTCGGCCAGTTCGACGAGGCCCTGAAGGCCGCCTCCGAGTACCAGGACATCTTCGGCAAGGACCGGTACTTCCTGGAGCTGATGGACCACGGCATCGAGATCGAGCGCCGGGTCCGCGACGGGCTCCTGGAGATCGGCAAGAAGCTCGGCATCCCGCCGCTGGTCACCAACGACTCGCACTACACGTACGCACACGAGTCGACCGCGCACGACGCCCTGCTCTGCATCCAGACCGGCAAGAACCTCTCCGACCCGGACCGCTTCCGCTTCGACGGCACCGGCTACTACCTGAAGTCCACGGACGAGATGTACGCCATCGACTCCTCGGACGCCTGGCAGGAGGGCTGCCGCAACACCCTCCTGGTCGCCGAGCAGATCGACACCACCGGCATGTTCGAGCCGCGCGACCTCATGCCGAAGTTCGACATCCCGGAAGAGGGCTTCACCAACACCACCTGGTTCAGGGAGGAAGTGCGGCGCGGCATGAACCGCCGCTTCCCCGGAGGCGTCCCCGAGGACCGGCAGCAGCAGGCCGAGTACGAGATGGACGTCATCATCCAGATGGGGTTCCCCGGCTACTTCCTCGTCGTCGCCGACTTCATCATGTGGGCGAAGAAGCAGGGCATCGCCGTCGGTCCCGGCCGAGGCTCCGCGGCCGGTTCCATCGTCGCGTACGCCATGGGCATCACCGACCTCGATCCCATCCCGCACGGACTGATCTTCGAGCGCTTCCTCAACCCCGAGCGCGTCTCCATGCCCGATGTCGACATCGACTTCGACGAGCGTCGGCGCGTCGAGGTGATCCGGTACGTCACCGAGAAGTACGGCGCCGACAAGGTCGCCATGATCGGCACGTACGGCAAGATCAAGGCGAAGAACGCCATCAAGGACTCCGCCCGCGTCCTCGGCTACCCGTACGCCATGGGCGACCGGCTCACCAAGGCCATGCCCGCCGACGTCCTCGGCAAGGGCATCGACCTCAACGGCATCACCGACCCGTCGCACCCGCGCTACAGCGAGGCCGGCGAGATCCGGGCGATGTACGAGAACGAGCCGGACGTGAAGAAGGTCATCGACACCGCCAAGGGTGTGGAGGGCCTGGTCCGGCAGATGGGTGTGCACGCGGCCGGCGTGATCATGTCCAGCGAGCCGATCGTCGAGCACGCCCCGATCTGGGTCCGGCACACCGACGGCGTCACGATCACGCAGTGGGACTACCCGCAGTGCGAGTCGCTCGGCCTGATCAAGATGGACTTCCTGGGCCTCCGGAACCTCACGATCATGGACGACGCGGTCAAGATGGTGAAGGCCAACAAGGGCCTCGACCTCGACCTGCTGGCCCTGCCGCTCGACGACCCGAAGACCTTCGAACTGCTCCAGCGGGGCGACACGCTCGGTGTCTTCCAGTTCGACGGCGGTCCGATGCGTTCGCTGCTGCGGCTGATGAAGCCCGACAACTTCGAAGACATCTCCGCCGTCTCGGCCCTCTACCGGCCGGGCCCGATGGGCATGAACTCGCACACGAACTACGCCCTGCGCAAGAACAAGCAGCAGGAGATCACCCCGATCCACCCCGAGCTGGAGAAGCCGCTCGAAGAGGTGCTCGCGGTCACCTACGGCCTGATCGTCTACCAGGAGCAGGTGCAGAAGGCCGCCCAGATCATCGCCGGGTACTCCCTCGGCGAGGCCGACATCCTCCGTCGCGTGATGGGCAAGAAGAAGCCCGACGAGCTGGCGAAGAACTTCACCATCTTCCAGGAGGGCGCGCGCAAGCGTGACTACAGCGACGAGGCCATCCAGGCGCTGTGGGACGTCCTGGTGCCGTTCGCCGGCTACGCCTTCAACAAGGCGCACTCGGCCGCGTACGGCCTGGTCTCCTACTGGACCGCGTACCTCAAGGCGAACTACCCCGCCGAGTACATGGCGGGTCTGCTGACCTCGGTCAAGGACGACAAGGACAAGTCCGCGGTCTATCTGAACGAGTGCCGCCGCATGGGCATCAAGGTCCTGCCGCCGAACGTGAACGAGTCGGAGTCGAACTTCGCCGCCCAGGGCGACGACGTGATCCTCTTCGGCCTCTCCGCCGTCCGTAACGTCGGCACCAACGTCGTCGAGTCGATCATCAAATCGCGCAAGGCGAAGGGGAAGTACGCGACGTTCCCCGACTTCCTCGACAAGGTCGAGGCCGTCGTCTGCAACAAGCGGACCATCGAGTCGCTGATCAAGGCCGGCGCCTTCGACGAGATGGGCCACACCCGCAAGAGCCTGGTCGCGCACCACGAGCCGATGATCGACAACGTGGTCGCGGTCAAGCGCAAGGAGGCCGAGGGGCAGTTCGACCTCTTCGGCGGCATGGGCGACGAGACGAGCGACGAGCCCGGCTTCGGCCTGGACGTGGAGTTCTCCGACCTGGAGTGGGAGAAGTCCTACCTGCTCGCCCAGGAGCGCGAGATGCTCGGCCTCTACGTCTCCGACCACCCGCTCTTCGGCATCGAGCACGTCCTCTCCGACAAGACGGACGCGGCGATCTCCCAGCTCACCGGCGGTGAGCACGCGGACGGCGCGGTCGTCACCATCGGCGGCATCATCTCGGGCCTCCAGCGCAAGATGACCAAGCAGGGCAACGCCTGGGCCATCGCCACCGTCGAGGACCTGGCCGGCTCCATCGAGTGCATGTTCTTCCCGGCCACGTACCAGCTGGTCTCCACCCAGCTCGTCGAGGACACGGTCGTCTTCGTCAAGGGCCGCCTCGACAAGCGCGAGGACGTGCCCCGGCTGGTCGCCATGGAGCTGATGGTCCCCGACCTGTCGAACGCCGGGACCAACGCGCCCGTCATCCTCACCATCCCGACGGTCAAGGTCACCCCGCCCATGATCAGCCGACTGGGCGAGATCCTGGGCCACCACAAGGGCAACACCGAGGTACGGATCAAGCTCCAGGGCCCCCGCACCACGACCGTGCTGCGGCTCGACCGGCACCGGGTCCAGCCCGACCCGGCGCTCTTCGGCGACCTGAAGGTGCTGCTCGGGCCGTCCTGCCTCGCGGGATAGCGGGGAGCTTTCGTACGCGCGGAAGGGGCGCGCCCGTCGTCACGGGTGCGCCCCTTCCGGGGTTACGCGCGGTCAGTTGTGACCGAAGCGCTTCTGACGGCCCTTGCGAGCCATGTCGCCGGGAGTCACCTGCGAGGCACGCTGCTCGGCCTGCGACTCCATCGACGACTGCTGCGCCTGCTGGGCGCCGCGCTCGGCCGGCGAGGACTGCTGCTGACTGCGGTTCTGCTTGCGATTCTTGGCCATGGTGATGCCTCCTCAAAGGGATCTCGGGGCCAGGGCCGCTGTCAGACTCACACATGGGGTGAAACGCCGCATTTTGGATCATTACCGACAGTGATCGGTATGCCGGTCGGCCACCGAGCGTCCGCGAAGTGACATTCGCCACGCCGATGATCCAGTTCCGGCCGTCAACCTCCCGACGTTCGGGCAGACTCGAAGGAAATCCGAAGCAACTTCCGATCCCGAGGTTCCCGAAAGAGGGTGGAACACGTGGACCGCTGCGTCGTTCTGGTGGACGCCGGCTATCTGCTGGGTGCCGCCGCGAGCCTTCTCGCCGGGGAACCGGCCCGCTCCAGGATCACCGTCGACCACGCCGCCCTCATCCAGAACCTCCGAGAACGGGCCGAGGCCGACACCGAGCAGCCCCTGCTGCGCATCTACTGGTTCGACGGCGCACCCGACCGGGTGCCCCAGCCCGAACACCGCAGGCTCCGCGTGATGCCCCGGGTGACCGTCCGGCTCGGCGCCCTGACCCGCAGCGACGGCCGCTGGGCCCAGAAGGGCGTCGACGCCGCCATGCACGCCGAGCTGACCGAGCTGGCCAGGAACCGGGCCTGCTCCGACGTGGTCCTCGTGACCGGCGACGGCGACCTGCTGCCCGGCCTGATGTCCGCCAAGGAGCACGGCGTCGCCGTCCACCTCTGGGCCGTCCAGGCCGCCGACGGCGACTACAACCAGTCCGAGGACCTCGTCGCCGAGGCCGACGAGCGCCGCGTCCTCGACCGGGCCTGGATCACCCGGGCCGTCCGCGCCAAGGACCTCACCGGCATCTGCGCGCCCCCGCCCGCCCCGCGCCCCGAGATCGCCGCGATCCTCTCCGCCCCGCTGCCCGAGTCGGCGCTCGCCGCCTCCGCCGAGCGGGCCGCCGAGGCGGCGGCCGCGGCGGCCGCCGCCGGGCACAACGGGGTCGCCGCCCCCGAGACCGCGGCGCCCGCGTCCGACGAGGACGGACCGGCGGCCGGCGGGGTGCCCGCGCCGTCCACCGGGAAGGGCGTCCCCACACCCAAGGACCTGGCCGGGCTGCGCGGGCCCGGCGCCGGACCGGGCGGACCGGGCGGACCGGGCGGACCGGGCGCGCCCGGCGCGCACCAGCCCGCCGCCACCCTCCGCTGGTCCTCCGACAAGGGCTGGATCGACCGCCCCACCGCCGCCCTCGGCGAGCCGCCCGAGACCGCATCCCTGCCCACCCTCGCCCAGCTCACCAGCGCCGAACAGCGCTGGGCGGACCGCGAGGAGGACATCACCACCGTCGGCGGCGACCCCTTCGAGGTCGGGCAGGTGTTCGCCCGCCGCTGGATGGAACGGCTCCCCGAGCAGAGCCACGTCCAGAAGCTCTCCCTCATGTACCCGCGGATCCCGCACCGCATCGACGGCGAACTGCTCAGGTACGCCGCCCGATTCGGCCTGCTCGCCCACAAGGACGACCAGATCGACGAGCACGACCGGTACGCGATCCGGGCCGGTTTCTGGCGCGAGATCGACGTCCGGGCCGCCGCGGAACGCGCCCCCGCTGGGGAGTAGGGCGGGGGACCCCGTAGGCTCTCCCCCCGTGAGTACGGTGTGCGTGGTGCGGGATCTGGTCAAGACGTACCCCGCCGCGCGCGCACGGCGGGGGACGCCCGCGACGCCGGAGATCCGCGCCACCGACGGAATCAGCCTCGATGTCAGGGGCGGCGAGATCTTCGGCCTGCTCGGGCCCAACGGCGCCGGCAAGTCCACGCTGGTCCGCCAGCTGACCGGGCTGATGCGCCCCGACTCCGGCACCGTCGAGGTGCTCGGCCACGATCTCGTACGCCACCCGGAGCGGGCCGCGCGCCTGCTCGCCTACCTCGGCCAGGAGTCCACCGCGCTCGACGAGCTGACGGTCTCGCTCGCCGCCGAGACCACCGCGCGGCTGCGCGGACTCTCCGCGCGGGACGCCCGGGCCGAGAAGGACGCGGTCCTCGCCGAGCTGGGGCTGACCGAACTCGCCGGGCGGCCGCTCAGGAAGCTCTCGGGCGGACAGCGGCGGCTCGCCTGCGTCGCGGCCGCACTCGTCGGCGAGCGGCCGGTCCTGGTCCTCGACGAGCCCACCACCGGAATGGACCCCGTCGCCCGACGGGCCGTCTGGTCGGCGGTGGACCGGCGGCGCGCCGAGTTCGGCACCACCGTGCTGCTCGTCACCCACAACGTGATCGAGGCCGAGACCGTACTGGACCGGGTCGCCGTTCTGGAACGGGGCAAGGTCATCGCCTGCGACACCCCGGCCGGGCTCAAGGAGCGCGTCGCGGGCGAGGTCCGGGTCGACCTGGTGTGGCGCGAGCGCGCCCCGCTGGAGGTGCCCGAGGTCGCCGCGCTGCGCGGGCTCGCACAGGAGTCGGGGCGGCGCTGGACCCTCCGGCTCGCCCCGGACGAGGCCAGGGCGACGGTCGCCGCGGTGACGGGCGGGGCGGCGTTCGCGGCCCTGGACGACTTCACGCTGGCGACGCCGAGCCTGGAGGACGTGTATCTGGCGCTGGGCGGGGAGACGCAGGGGTTGGTCAAGGCGTGAGGAGCTGTACGGAGTGAGTATCGTGCCCGCACAGGCAGCGTCGTCGTCCCCTTCGGCCGAGGGCCTGGCGGCGGCCGGGGCCCTTGGCTCCGACGCGCCGTCGGCCGTGAGCCCGGTCGCGCCGCTCGCGCCGCGCGCCCGGCTGCTGCCGGCGCTCGCCGCCGTGTACCGCGCGCAGCTCTCGCGGGCCCGGGTCTCCCGTATCCCCCTGCTCTTCGTGGCGACGTTCCAGTCCGTCGGGATCATGGTCCTGATGCGGGGCGTCGTCGACGGCGGCTCGGAGGCGCGGGCCGTGGTGGCGGGCTCCTCGGTGCTCGTCGTCGCGTTCGTCGCGCTGAACCTGCTCGCCCAGTACTTCGGACAGCTGCGGGCGACCGGCGGCCTCGACCACTACGCCACCCTGCCGGTGCCGCCGGCGGCCGTGGTGCTCGGGGCGGCGGGGGCGTACGCGTCCTTCACCGTGCCGGGGACGGTGGTGACCGCGGTGATCGGCTCCCTGCTCTTCGGGCTGCCGCTCGGCCATCTCTGGATCCTCGCGGCGGTCGTGCCGCTGGCGGGGGCCGCGCTCGCCGGTCTGGGCGCGGCGCTCGGGCTGCTCGCGCCGCGCCAGGAGTTCGCGACGCTGCTCGGGCAGCTGGGCATGTCGGCCGCGTTGCTCCTCGGCGTGCTGCCGGCGGAACGGCTGCCGGCGCCGATCGGCTGGGCGCGGGACCTGCTGCCGTCGACGTACGGGGTGGAGGCGCTGGCCAGGACCTTCGACGCGCGTCCGGACTGGGCGGCGGTCGGCCTGAACCTCGCGGTGTGCGGGGTGGTCGGGGTGGTGTCGCTCGCGGTGGCGACATGGGCGTATCGCCGGGCGGCGGTCCGCTGAGGCGGGCGCGTTCCGGACCTGGCACGATGGCGGGGTGACCGCACCCCTGACACCGCCTCACCAGCCTCACGAGCCTCCGCACGACGCTGTGGGATGGCCGGCGCCGTATCCGCCCTCCCTGCCCGTGGACGACGGGGCCCCGAGCACGGCCACCGAGCTGCGGCAGGCCGCCGTGGTGGCCGCGGTCTCGACGGTGGCCGGTGTGGCCCTGGGGCTGCTGTGGCTGTGGCTGGCGCCGAGGGTTCCGCTGATCTCGGACGGCAAGGCGGTGTTCCTGCGGGACAGCGAGGGGGAGTCGGCGGTCGGGGCGGACGGCACGTTCGTGCTGATCGCGCTCGGCTTCGGTGCGCTGGCGGCGGCGCTCGTCTTCCTGATCCACCGGCACGGTGGCGTGGCGCTGGTGCTCGCGCTGGCGGTGGGCGGAGTGCTGGGCTCCGCCCTTGGTTGGGGCGTGGGCACGTACTTCGGCCCGACCCACGACGTGGTCGCCCACGCGCGGGAGGTCGGCCCGAACGTGGTCTTCGACGCGCCCCTGAAGCTGGAGATGTGGGCGGGCGCGCTCCTGGCATGGCCCTTGGCGGCCATGATCGTCCACCTGGTCCTGACGGCCCTCTTCGGCCCGAGGGACCCGGACCCGACGTGGCCCGAGGAGCAGGCGAGCCCGCCGGCGTAGGCGGCGCGGGGCGCTAGCCTCGGCCGATTTGGGCCAGGACTGCTGCGGTCAGGGTCGTCAGGGCCGTGGGGGTGAGTTCTACTTCCAGGCCTCTGCGGCCTGCCGAGATGCAGATCGTCTCGTGGGTGGAGGCCGAGGCGTCCAGGACCGTGCGGAGGCGTTTGCGCTGGCCCAGGGGGGAGATGCCGCCTCGGACGTAGCCCGTCGTGCGTTCCGCCAGGGTCGGGTCGGCCATCGTCGCCCGCTTGCCGCCGACCGCCGAGGCCAGGGCCTTCAGGTCCAGCTGGCCGGCGACCGGGACGACCGCGACCGTCAGTTCGCCGTCGACGTCCGCGACCAGCGTCTTGAAGACCCGGTCGGGCGAGACGCCGAGCGCCTCCGCCGCCTCCTCGCCGTACGACGGCGACGCCGGGTCGTGGTCGTAGGAGTGGAGGGTGTACGCCACACCGGCCGTCGTCAGGGCCACCGTCGCCGGAGTGCCGCCCGTCTGCTTCTTCTGCTTCTTCGCCACTCCGCGCTCCTCCGTCAGTTCGGGCTCGTCGGCGCCCGGGTCAGCTCCACCGCCGGCAGCGACGGCAGGTGCCGCAGCACCGCCGTCTCCGACCGCAGCAGCGTCAGCTCCTCGCGCAGCCGCGTCGCCGTGTCCGGCGCCTGCAGCAGCCGCTGCTTCGCCGGGGTGTCCAGGACGGCGGCGGCCGCCACCAGGTACGACACCACCGACGGGTCGTCCGGCAGGTCACTCGTCGTCAGCGACCGCTCCCGCGCCCCGGCCAGCCGCTTCTGGTAGCTCCGGAACGCCCGCAGCACGCCCTCCGCGAGCGTGCCCGCCTCGTCGCCCTGCTCCTCGGGGATCTCCTCGACCTCCGCCACCAGGAACGGGCCGCTCGCGTCCACCGACAGCAGCTTCACCCGGGTCGTCCCGGTGGCCATCACCTCGAAGCTGCCGTTCGCCCGCTCCCGGATCGTCGCCGCGTCGGCGATGCAGCCGACCCGGTGGAACGCCTGGATCGGGTCCGGGCCGAAGCCCGCCGCGGGCCCCTTCTCCGGCATCGCCGTCGGGTCCGGCATCCCCGGTGCCGTCGGCGCGACCTCACGGCCGTCGCGGATCGCGACGACCGCGAAGCGGCGGGGCTCCGACTCGTCGGTCTTGAGCAGCTCGCGCATCATGGCGCGATACCGCTCCTCGAACACGTTCAGGGGCAGCACGAGGCCCGGGAACAGCACCGCGTTGAGCGGGAAGAGAGGCAGGCTGGCGGTGGTCACAGCGGTCAAGCGTAATGGCCGCCGGGGCCGCCGCGGTCGGCCCGTCCATGACCGGTCCGCCATCCCCTTCCACGACCGGTGTCGAAGGTCGTCGCGCGGCTGCTGTCGAGGGCCGATCCGTGCGAGATGCCGACGCCCCCGTTGCCCCCGCGCCCCGGCTCCCTCAGCGGCATCGTCCGCGCCACCTCCGCCCGTACCGCGTCCCTCGTCTCCAGGAAGCCCTGCAGCGGGTCGTCGCCGACGAGCGCCCACGGGAACGACGTGGCGTACGGGCCGATCTTGCGGAACTCCTCGAACGCCTCCTCCCAGCGGCCGCGCCGGACCAGGACGTACACCAGCAGGTTGCGGACCTCGGCCGGCCAGGGATCGCCCTCCGGGTACGCCGCCGACAGCGCGAGGCCCCGGTCCGCGGCCGCGTCGATCCGGTCGTCCGGCATCGGGCCGGTGCCCGTGAGGTACTGGGCGAAGGCCGCGTTGACCGGGAGCACCCGGGCGAGCGAGCCGGGCGGGGCGTCCTCGGCGGCCTGTTCCGCGAAGTCGAAGCACTCGCGGTGCGAGCCGTACCACTGGGCCGAGAGGTAGCGGAGCGCGGCGATGTGGCAGCCGTAGTGGTGCGGGGAGCGGCGCACGGCCTGCTCCCAGAGCGACTCGAAGGCCGCGTGCCCGGCGTGCGTGCCGCGCGCGTGGTCCAGGGCGAGGCGCCACGGCACCGGGTCGCGGGGCGAGGCCTCGGCCGCCGCGTCGATCAGCGGTCCCAGTTCGCGCAGCCGCTCCGCGCGGGCCGGCGACTCCCAGGCCCGGCGCACCGCGAGCTCGGCCTTCACGAGCAGCGCGTCCGGGTCGCGCGGGGTGGCCTCCAGCCAGTGGGTCAGCCACTCGTCACGGCTGTACGCGAACGTGGCGAGCCGGGCCACGTACCGGTCCCTGGCCTCCCACTCGGCGCCGTCCCTGGTCGTCGCGAGCAGCTTGGCCGCGGGCTCGGGATCGGCGAGCGCGGCCGCGATCAGCGCGGGGGCGAGCCGCTCGTCCGGCGCGTCGAGCAGCACGTCGTCGTCCGGCGGCAGTGCGGCGGTGAGCCGCGGTGCGTGCCGGACCAGACGGGCGGTGCCGATCAGGGCGCGGAGCAAAGACATGGTGCGGACCATTGAAAACCGCAGGTGGGAGCGGCGCCAGTGGGGGACTGTGAAGCTTTGGTAGCGGCGGGAAAGTTGTCCTCCAGATGGTCAAGACACCGTAAAGAAAGAGGCGACGGTTGGCGCAATCCATCCCCTGCGTCACACCATCCCCACGATCCCCACGGGCCTCAGTGCGCCTCCGCTTTCGCGTCCCGCCCGCCTCACCCTCTCCGCAGCAGCCTCGACGCCCCCGCCGCCACCGTCGTCGCCAGCACCCAGCCCAGCAGGATGAGCGCCGCCGCGCCCCACTGCCACACGCCCTCCAGGCGCCAGTAGCCGTCCTGGCCGAGATTGATCACCGGCAGCAGCAGATCCAGCGCGTACAGCGTGGCGCTCCAGTTCGGCGACTCCTCCGCCTTCAGCGGCACCGGGTCGTAGCGCGAGAAGGCCAGCGCGCCCGCCGCCCAGAGCACCGCCATCCACAGCGCCGCCCGGCCCGGGCGGTAGCCGTACGCCACCGTCCAGTCCTGGAGATAGCCCCAGAGCTTCCCGGCCACCGGCAGCGTCTCCCGGCGTCTGCGCTGCTTGGCGAGCAACACCTCCCGGGCGTCCGCGTCCTCCCCGCTGTTGCGCAGCACCGTCGCCAGGCGTTCGTACGGCTCCGGGGCGTACTCCGGGGTCGCCGCCGCCACCCACTCCAGGCGCCGCGCCAGCGGGAAGTGGCCGTACGGCACGAGGTTCTCGTAGACGAAGCCGTTCATCGACAGGCCGCCAGGGCCCGGCCAGCTCGTGGAGAGGTCGATCAGGGTCACCACCCGGGCGCCGTTCAGCACCACCCGGCCCTCCTCCGGCTGCTCCCCGTTGAAGCGCAGCTCCGGGGTCACTATCCGGCGCAGCGACACCTCCTCCCGCTTCGACCCGTCCAGGACGAACCGCGCGTAGTGCAGGTCCACCGCGTCCCCGAACCGCCCGTCGTCCAGGCGCACTCCGCCGTGGCACTCCACCGGCTTGCGCAGCGCCCCTCGCACCGGGGTGTACCCGATGCCGTACGGGGGAGTGGCCGTGGCGTTCCCCGTGCCCTCGTACACCCACGCCGCGTTCAGATAGAGCGAGCGCTCCACCGTCAGCTGCGGCGCGTTCAGCGCGCGGCGCTGCTGCGCCCCGCGCAGCACGCTGCCCCGCAGGCTCAGCGACACCCCGACCTTCGCCCCGCGCAGGCTCAGCTCGCCGTACGTCTCGATCAGCTCGGCCTGCAGGTCCTGCGCGACCACGAGACCGTCCGCCGTGATCGCCCGGCCGCGCCGGTCCGGCCACACCCGGATCTGGTTGATCAGCAGATCCGTCCCTATCTGCGCGTCCGTGAGCCGGATGCCGCGCTGGATCCGGCACCTCGGCAGATGCAGATCGCCCTGGGTGTGCAGCCGCGCCGCCTCGATCCGGGGGATCGCGCACTCCACCATCCGCACCGTGCCGAACCGGGCCTCCGGCAGCACGATCTCCTGGTCGAACCGGCAGCGGTTCCACTCCACGTACGGATCGACCGTCCCGCCGGCCAGATTGAGCACGCCGGTGATCCGCACGCCCCGCAGCTTGAGCGCCGAGACCCGCCCGGAGCGCGGCGGCGGGCCGTCGAGCAGCAGCAGCGCCACCACCTCGGCGCGCACACTGCGCTCCTCACCCCAGACGTGCGCCCCGAAAGGGTCGTCCCGTGTCGCGTCCCCCTCACTCAGATCACAGGTCCTGCCGATCCGGAAGGCCCGCCACATGACGCGCTCCGGGCCGGTCAGCCCGTCCGGCATTCCGTCCTCGTGCGGCTCGGTCACTGCCGCCCCCTCGCTTTCCACGAACCCGCTTCCCTGGATTCGTACAGCCGTTCTTCCCGCTGAGTGACGGAGTGAACGCTAACGGTCAGCTGTGGCGACAAGACGCCAGAGTGGCTCGTATCAGCCAGTGATACGGGCGTCCGACGCTTGTGGGGCGTCTGCGAGAATTGACCCGTGATCTCTCGTATCGACCTGCGCGGCGACGCCCTCCCCGAGGGTGGCGCACTGCGCGACCTGCTGCCCCGTGCCGAGTTCGACGTGGAAGCCGCCCTGGAGAAGGTGCGGCCCATCTGCGAGGACGTCCATCATCGGGGCGACGCGGCGCTGGTCGAGTACGCGGAGAAGTTCGACGGTGTGACCCTGGAGCACGTGCGCGTGCCCGCCGAGGCGATCGCCCGGGCCCTGGAGCAGCTCGACCCGGCCGTCCGGGAGGCCCTGGAGGAGTCCATCCGGCGCACCCGGATCGTCCACCGCGCCCAGCGCCGTTCGACGCACACCACCCAGGTCGTGCCCGGCGGCACCGTCACCGAGAAGTGGATCCCCGTCCAGCGCGTCGGTCTCTACGCGCCCGGCGGCCGCTCCGTCTACCCCTCCTCCGTGATCATGAACGCGGTCCCGGCGCAGGAGGCGGGCGTCGAGTCCGTCGCGCTCGCGTCCCCGCCGCAGAAGGAGTTCGGCGGTCTGCCGCACCCGACGATCCTCGCCGCGTGCGCGCTGCTCGGCGTCGACGAGGTGTACGCCGCCGGAGGCGCCCAGGCCGTCGCGATGTTCGCGTACGGCACCGAGTCCTGCGCCCCCGCCAACATGGTCACCGGCCCCGGGAACATCTGGGTCGCCGCCGCCAAGCGGTACTTCACCGGCCGCATCGGCATCGACGCCGAGGCCGGCCCGACCGAGATCGCGATCCTCGCGGACTCCACCGCCGACCCCGTGCACGTCGCCGCCGACCTCATCAGCCAGGCCGAGCACGACCCGATGGCCGCCGCCGTCCTCGTCACCGACTCCGAGGAACTGGCCACCGCCACCGAGGCCGAGCTGAAGACCCAGGTCGCCGCCACCAAGCACATCGACGACCGGATCGTCCCGGCCCTGGCCGGAAAGCAGTCCGCGATCGTCCTCGTCAACGACCTGGAGGACGGCCTCAAGGTCGTCGACGCGTACGGCGCCGAGCACCTGGAGATCCAGACCGCCGACGCCGCCGCCCGCGCCGACCGCGTCCGCAACGCGGGCGCGATCTTCGTCGGCCCCTGGGCGCCGGTCTCCCTCGGCGACTACTGCGCCGGCTCCAACCACGTGCTGCCCACCGGCGGTTGTGCCTGCCACTCCTCCGGCCTGTCCGTCCAGTCCTTCCTGCGCGGCGTCCACATCGTGGACTACACCCGCGACGCCCTCGCCGACGTCACCCACCACGTGGTCACGCTCGCCGAGGCCGAGGACCTGCCCGCGCACGGCGCCGCGCTCAAGGCGCGGTTCGGATGGAAGGTGCCTGAGAGCAAGTGACCGGTATTGACGATCTTCCGATCCGGGACGAGCTGCGCGGCAAGTCCCCGTACGGCGCGCCCCAGCTCGACGTCCCCGTCCAGCTGAACACCAACGAGAACCCCTACCCGCTGCCCGAGCCCCTGGTGGCCCGGATCGCGGAGCGGGTCGCCGAGGCCGCCCGCGGCCTCAACCGCTACCCCGACCGGGACGCGATCGAGCTGCGCACCGAGCTCGCCCGCTACCTCACCCGTACCGGCAAGCACCCCGTCGCCGTCGAGAACGTCTGGGCGGCCAACGGCTCCAACGAGGTCCTCCAGCAGCTGCTGCAGACCTTCGGCGGCCCCGGCCGTACGGCCATCGGTTTCGAGCCGTCGTACTCGATGCACGCGCTCATCGCGCGCGGCACCGGCACGGGCTGGATCTCGGGACCGCGCAACGAGGACTTCACCATCGACGTCGAGGCGGCCGAGAAGGCGATCGCCGAGAACCGTCCCGACGTCGTCTTCATCACCTCGCCCAACAACCCCACCGGCACGGCGGTCGCGGCCGAGACGGTCCTCGCGCTCTACGAGGCCGCCCAGGCCGCCAAGCCCTCGCTGGTGGTCGTCGACGAGGCGTACGTCGAGTTCAGCCACCGGGACTCGCTCCTGCCGCTGATCGAGGGCCGCCCGAACCTCGTCGTCTCCCGCACCATGTCCAAGGCATTCGGCGCCGCCGGGCTTCGCCTCGGCTATCTGGCCGCCCACCCGGCCGTGGTCGACGCCGTGCAGCTCGTACGCCTGCCGTACCACCTGTCCGCCGTCACGCAGGCCACCGCCCTCGCCGCCCTGGAGCACACCGATACGCTCCTCGGGTACGTCGAACAGCTCAAGACCGAGCGGGACCGCCTGGTCGGCGAGCTGCGCGCCATCGGCTACGAGGTCACCGATTCCGACGCCAACTTCGTCCAGTTCGGCCGCTTCGACGGAGCCGCGGGCTCCCACGAGACCTGGCAGAAGATCCTCGACCGGGGCGTCCTGGTCCGGGACAACGGCGTACCGGGCTGGCTGCGGGTCACCGCCGGCACCCCTGAAGAGAACGACGCGTTCCTCGACGCGGTCCGTCAGTTGAAGAAGGAGCAGAGCTCATGAGCCGCGTTGGCAGAGTCGAGCGCACCACCAAGGAGACCTCCGTCGTCGTCGAGATCGACCTCGACGGCACCGGCAAGGTCGATGTCGCCACCGGCGTCGGGTTCTACGACCACATGCTCGACCAGCTCGGCCGCCACGGGCTCTTCGACCTCACCGTCAAGACCGACGGTGACCTGCACATCGACTCGCACCACACCATCGAGGACACCGCCCTCGCCCTCGGCGCCGCCTTCAAGCAGGCGCTCGGCGACAAGGTCGGCATCTACCGCTTCGGCAACTGCACCGTCCCCCTGGACGAGTCGCTCGCCCAGGTCACCGTCGACCTCTCAGGCCGTCCCTACCTGGTGCACACCGAGCCCGAGAACATGGCGCCGATGATCGGCTCCTACGACACGACGATGACCCGGCACATCTTCGAGTCCTTCGTCGCGCAGGCCCAGATCGCGCTCCACATCCACGTGCCGTACGGGCGCAACGCCCACCACATCGTGGAGTGCCAGTTCAAGGCGCTGGCCCGGGCCCTGCGCTACGCCTCCGAGCGCGACCCGCGCGCGGCCGGCATCCTGCCTTCCACGAAGGGCGCGCTCTAACTCCATGACCGGCCTCTCCACCATCCTCATCGTCGTCGGGCTCTTCCTCGCCGGCGGTGTGTACTCCTTCTCCAAGCAGCAGCTGCCCAAGGGCGTGATCGTCCTCCTCGCCGTCGCCTCCGTGATGTGCCTGGTCGCGGGCGTCCTGCGGATCCAGGGAATCTGGGAGTGAGCACTGTGAGCCCGTCCAAGAAGGTCGTCGTCTTCGACTACGGCTTCGGAAACGTCCGCTCCGCCGAGCGCGCCCTCGCCCACGTCGGCGCCGACGTCGAGATCACCCGCGACTACGACAGGGCCATGAACGCCGACGGACTCCTCGTCCCCGGTGTCGGCGCCTTCTCCGCCTGCATGAAGGGCCTCAAGGAGGCCCGTGGCGAGTGGATCGTCGACCGCCGGCTCTCCGGCGGACGCCCCGTCATGGGCATCTGCGTCGGCATGCAGATCCTCTTCGCCCGTGGCATCGAGCACGGCGTGGAGACCGAGGGTCTGGACGAATGGCCCGGTACGGTCGAGCCGCTGAAGGCCCCGATCGTGCCCCACATGGGCTGGAACACCGTCGACGCGCCCGAGGACAGCGAGCTGTTCGCGGGCCTCGACGCCGACGCCCGGTTCTACTTCGTGCACTCCTACGGAGTGCGGGAGTGGACCCTGGAGGTCGGCAACCCGAACATGCGGGCCCCCAAGGTCACCTGGGCCACCCACGGCGAGACCTTCGTCGCGGCCGTCGAGAACGGCGCGCTGTGGGCGACCCAGTTCCACCCCGAGAAGTCCGGCGACGCCGGAGCCCAGCTGCTGAAGAACTGGATCGGAACGCTGTGAGCAAGCTCGAACTCCTTCCCGCCGTCGACGTCCGTGACGGCCAGGCCGTCCGTCTCGTGCACGGCGAGTCCGGTACGGAGACCTCCTACGGCTCCCCGCTCGAGGCAGCCCTCGCGTGGCAGCGCTCCGGCGCCGAGTGGCTGCACCTGGTCGACCTGGACGCCGCCTTCGGCACCGGCGACAACCGCGAGCTGATCGCCGAGGTAGCCAAGGCCATGGACATCAAGGTCGAGCTCTCCGGCGGCATCCGCGACGACGCCTCGCTCGCCGCCGCCCTCGCCACCGGCTGCACCCGCGTCAACCTCGGCACCGCCGCCCTGGAGACCCCCGAGTGGGTCGCCAAGGTCATCGCCGAGCACGGCGACCAGATCGCCGTCGGCCTCGACGTGCGCGGCACCACGCTCCGCGGCCGGGGCTGGACCCGCGACGGCGGCGACCTCTACGAGACGCTCGCCCGCCTCGACTCCGAGGGCTGCTCCCGCTACGTCGTCACCGACATCGCCAAGGACGGCACCCTGCAGGGCCCCAACCTGGAGCTCCTGAAGAACGTCTGCGCGGCCACCGACAAGCCCGTCGTCGCCTCCGGCGGCGTGTCGTCCCTGGACGACCTGCGCGCCCTGTCCGGCCTCGTGCCGCTGGGCGTCGAGGGCGCGATCGTCGGCAAGGCGCTGTACGCCAAGGCGTTCACCCTGGAGGAAGCGCTGGAGGCGGTGGCTGCCGTATGACCGACGGCGTGAAGAAGGTCGTCACCGGCGCGCCCTGGGAGGAGCAGTTCGGCTACTCCCGCGCGGTGGAGCTGCCGAACGGCCTGGTCCTCGTCGCCGGCTGTACGTCGGTGATCGGCGGCCAGATCGCCGGCGGAGGCCCGTACGAGCAGGCGATCAACTCCTTCAACGTGGCCTTCGACGCCCTGAAGAAGCTCGGCCTCGGCCCGCAGGACGTCGTACGGACCCGGATGTACATCACCCACGCACGGGACGTGGACGAGGTCGGCCGCGCCCACAAGGAGCTGTTCGACGCCGTCCGCCCGGCCGCCTCGATGATCATCGTGTCCGGCTTCGTCGACCCGAGTCTGGTCGTCGAGGTCGAGGTCGAGGCGTACAGGAGTGAGGCGTCATGACTCTCGCCGTACGGGTGATCCCCTGCCTGGACGTGGACAACGGCCGGGTCGTCAAGGGCGTCAACTTCCAGAACCTGCGGGACGCGGGCGACCCCGTCGAGATGGCGAAGCTGTACGACGCCGAGGGCGCCGACGAGCTGACCTTCCTCGACATCACCGCCTCCTCCGGCAACCGGGAGACGACCTACGACGTGGTGCGCCGCACCGCCGAGCAGGTCTTCATCCCGCTGACCGTGGGCGGCGGGGTGCGCTCGGCGGAGGACGTCGACAAGCTGCTGCGCGCCGGTGCCGACAAGGTCGGCGTCAACACGGCGGCCATCGCCCGGCCCGAGCTGATCCGCGAGATCGCGGAGCGCTTCGGCCGCCAGGTGCTCGTGCTTTCGGTGGACGCCCGCCGCACGGCCTCGGGCTCCTTCGAGGTGACGACGCACGGCGGCCGCCAGGGCACCGGCATCGACGCCGTCGAGTGGGCCCACCGGGCCGCCGAGCTGGGCGCGGGCGAGATCCTGCTCAACTCGATGGACGCGGACGGCACGAAGGACGGCTACGACACGGAGATGATCGCGGCCGTGCGCAAGCACGTGACCGTGCCGGTGATCGCGTCGGGCGGTGCGGGCAGGCTGGCCGACTTCCCGCCGGCCATCGAGGCGGGCGCGGACGCGGTGCTCGCCGCGTCGGTCTTCCACTTCGGCGACCTGCGGATCTCCGAGGTCAAGGGCGCGCTGCGGGAGGCGGGCCACCCGGTCCGCTGACTCGTCTCAGGCGTGGGCCCCTGCCGGTTCGTCCGGCGGGGGCCTTTCTCTTTGCCGGATGCTGTCGGATGCGCAAGACCAGATACGCAGGATCAGTTGCGCAAGATTGGTTGTGCAATTTCTCTTGCGCAAGTTTTCTTTCGCATCTACGGTCGTTCCATGACCTCGCCCGACAGTCGCCGGATCACCGACCTCGGCACCCTCAAGGCCCTCTCGCACCCGCTGCGCATGAGGCTCTACCGAGCCCTGTTCGTGGCCCGTACGGCCACCGCCTCCCAGCTCGCCGACCAGGTCGACGAGGCCGTCTCACTCGTCAGCTACCACCTGCGCAAGCTCGCCGACCACGGGCTCATCGAGGAGGCGGAGACCCAGTCGGCGGACGGGCGCGAGCGCTGGTGGCGGCCCAGCTCGTACGGGCTGAGCATCCACGACGAGGACATGCGCGGCGCCCCCGAGCTGATCGCCGCGAGCGACGCCCTCGGCCGCGCGATCAACGACCAGCGCGCCTCGCTCCTGGAGCGCTTCCTCGACGAGCGGCTCACCTGGTCGCCCGAGTGGCGCTCGGCCTCCGTCAGCGCCGAGTGGCTGCCCCGCATGACCGCCGCCGAACTCACCGACCTCGGCCAGGAGCTGGAGGCGGTCCTCAGGAAGCACGACCAGCGCGCCCGGGCCGCCGAGGCCGCCGGCGACACCGAGGGCCGCGAGAACGTGGCCGTCCACCTCCACGGCTTCCCCTACCGCTCATGACGGCCACCGCGTCCCTGCCCGCCGCCGTCCCCGCCCACCGCGACGGCAACGTCCTGCGCTGGCTCGGCGGGTACTCCGCCTCCACCCTCGGCGACAGCGTCTACTACCTCGCCCTCTCCTGGACCGCCGTCCGCAGCGGCACGCCCGCCCAGGCCGGGCTCGTCATGGCCGTCAGCGCCGTCCCGCGCGCGCTGCTCATGCTCGGTGGGGGAGTGATCGCCGACCGCTTCGGACCGCGCCGCGTCGTCCTCGTCTCCGACACCGTCCGCTGCCTCGTCGTCCTGGGCGTGGCAGGACTGCTCCTGCTGAGCAGCCCGACCCTCTGGGTGCTCGCCGCCGTCGCCCTCGTCTTCGGCACCGTCGATGCCCTCTTCCTGCCGGCCGTCGGCGCCCTTCCGCCCCGGATCGCCGCCCGCGACCAGCTCGCCAGGGTCCAGGGCATGCGCGGCCTCGCTCAGCGGAGCGCGCTCGTCCTCGGCGCCCCGCTCGGCGGCCTCGCCGTCGCCCTCGGCGGGCCGGCCGCCGCGTTCGGAGTCGCCGGGCTCCTCTTCGCGGCCTCCCTGCCGCTGCTCCTCGCGCTGCGGATCGCCCCGCTGCCGGGCGGCGGGCCGTCCCGTGACGGCACGGCCCTGCGCGACCTCACGGACGGCCTGCGCTACCTTCGCCGGCACCGCGTCCTCGGCCCGCTGATGATCGTCGTTGCGCTCAGCGACCTCGGCTTCGTCGGCCCCCTCAACGTCGGCCTCGCCCTCCTCGCCGACGCGCGCGGCTGGGGCGCCTCGGGCATCGGCTGGGTCCTCGCCGGATTCGGTACGGGAGCGGGCGCCGCGTCCCTGCTGCTGACCGTGCGGGGCCGAATACCCCGCGCCGGGGCGGTCCTGGGCTGGACGATCGCCCTCGGCGCGGCCTCCCTGGGCGCCCTCGCGTACGTGCCCGAGCTGCCGTTCGCCGTGGCCCTCGCGCTCTGCGTGGGCCTGCTCGCGGGGCTCAGCGGCGCCCTGTGCGGCGCGCTCACCCAGACCGAGTGCGACCCCGCGTACCTCGGCCGGGTGACGGCGGTGACCAGCTTCGTCAGCCTGGGCCTCGCCCCGCTGAGCTACCCCCTCACGGGCGCGGCGGTCGGCCTGTGGGGCCTCGGCCCGGTGTTCGTGGCGAGCGCGGCGATCTGCGCGCTGGGCGGGGTGTACGGCCTGTCCGTGACCGCCCTGCGCCGGGCGGAGCTCCCGGGCGGCAAGCGCCCGGGTACCGCCTAGATCCCCAGCTGCTTGGTGTCGTGCAGGCGCTCGATCGCGTCCTGGTCGCCGTCCAGCTCCACCTTCGCCACGTCCTGGCGGCCGAAGACGAACATGGTCAGCTCGCCCGGTTCGCCGGAGACCGTCACCACCGGGGTGCCCTTGTGCGCGACCGCCGTCTGACCGTTCGGGCGGCGGAGCACCAGGCCCACCGGGGCCCTGCGGCCGAGGAGACGGGCGCCCTTCTCCAGGCGGGACCAGAGCGCGTCCGAGAAGACCGGGTCGAGCTCGCGCGGCGACCAGTCGGGCTGGGCGCGCCGTACGTCCTCCGTGTGGACGTAGAACTCGACGACGTTCGCCCCCTCGTCCACCTGCTTGATGGTGAACGGCGACATCCGCGGCGGCCCCGTACGGATGAGCTGGATCAGCTCCTCGTACGGCTTCTCCGCGAACTCCGCCTGCACCCGGTCGAGCCGTGCCTTCAGCGCCGGTACGACCGTTCCCGCGGCCGCGTCCGGGCGGCGCTCGCGCACCACCACATGGGCCGCGAGATCCCGGGTCCGCCAGCCCTCGCAGAGCGTCGGAGCATCGGGCCCGGCCGCCTCCAACAGGTCGGCGAGCAGAAGGCGTTCACGCTTGGCATGGGTCGACATGCCCGCCAGCGTACGACCGCGGACCGCGGTCCGCCCAGTGGACGCCCACCTGGGCATACCCCGGGCCCACGGCACAATGGCCCCATGAGCAGCAATCTCGACCCGGCCATCGCCGCCCGCCTCAAGCGCAGCCCGGACGGACTCGTCCCGGCCATCGCCCAGCAGTACGACACCGGCGAGGTGCTGATGCTCGGCTGGATGGACGACGAGGCCCTCCACCGCACCCTCACCACCGGCCGCTGCACCTACTGGTCCCGCAGCCGCCAGGAGTACTGGGTCAAGGGCGACACCTCCGGCCACGTCCAGCACGTCAAGTCCGTCGCCCTCGACTGCGACGCCGACACCGTGCTCGTCAAGGTCGACCAGGTGGGGGCCGCCTGCCACACCGGCGCGCGGACCTGCTTCGACGCCGACGTCCTGCCCCTGGGCAAGTAGGGTCTGGCGCCATGGATCTCGAGACCTTCCGCAAGCTGGCGGCCGACCGCCGTGTGATTCCCGTCAGCCGCCGGCTCCTCGCGGACGGCGACACCCCGGTCGCGCTCTACCGCAAGCTCGCCGCCGAGCGCCCCGGCACCTTCCTCCTCGAATCCGCCGAGAACGGCCGCTCCTGGTCGCGCTACTCCTTCATCGGCGTCCGCAGCGACGCCACCCTCACCGTCCAGGACGGGCAGGCCCACTGGCTCGGCACCCCGCCCGTCGGCGTCCCCACCGACGGCGACCCGCTGTCCGCCCTGCGCGCCACCGTCGAGACCCTCCACACCCCGCGCGACCTCGCCTCGGGCATGCCGCCGTTCACCGGAGGCATGGTCGGCTACCTCGGCTACGACATCGTCCGCCGCCTGGAGCGCATCGGCGACTCCACCCGCGACGACCTGGAGCTGCCCGAACTGACCATGCTCCTGACCAGCGACCTCGCCGTCCTGGACCACTGGGACGGCTCGGTCCTGCTGATCGCCAACGCGATCAACCACAACGACCTGGAGACCGGCGTCGACGAGGCGTACGCCGACGCCGTCACCCGGCTCGACGCGATGGAGGCCGACCTGGCCCGCCCCGTCGCCTCCGTTCCCGTCGCCCTCCCGCCCTCCGAACTGCCGGAGTTCTCGGCGCTCTGGGGCGGCCCGGCCTACCAGGACGCCGTCGAGGACATCAAGGAGCGGATCCGGGCGGGCGAGGCCTTCCAGGTGGTGCCCTCGCAGCGGTTCGAGACCCCCTGCCACGCCTCGGCGCTCGACGTCTACCGGGTGCTGCGGGCCACCAACCCGTCCCCGTACATGTACCTCTTCCGTTTCGAGAACGGCTTCGACGTCGTCGGATCCAGCCCCGAGGCCCTGGTCAAGGTCGAGGACGGGCAGGCGATGGTCCACCCCATCGCCGGCACCCGGCACCGCGGCGCCACCCCGCAGGAGGACCACGACCTCGCCGAGGAGCTGCTCTCCGACCCCAAGGAGCGCGCCGAGCACCTGATGCTCGTCGACCTCGGCCGCAACGACCTCGGCCGGGTCTGCGAGCCCGGCTCGGTGGAGGTCGTCGACTTCATGTCGATCGAGCGGTACTCGCACGTCATGCACATCGTCTCGACCGTCACGGGACAGGTCGCCGAGGGCCGCACCGCCTTCGACGTCCTCACCGCCTGCTTCCCCGCCGGCACGCTCTCCGGCGCCCCGAAGCCGCGCGCGATGCAGATCATCGAGGAGCTGGAGCCGTCCCGGCGCGGACTGTACGGCGGGTGCGTCGGCTACCTCGACTTCGCCGGCGACTCCGACACCGCCATCGCCATCCGTACCGCCCTGCTGCGCGACGGCACCGCGTACGTGCAGGCCGGGGCGGGTGTCGTCGCCGACTCCGACCCGGTCGCCGAGGACAACGAGTGCCGGAACAAGGCCGCCGCGGTGCTCCGCGCCGTCCACACCGCCAACCGGATGAACGCGTCATGACGGCGTAAGGGATAGTGGGGTACGTGAGTGCTGTTCCCGTACCCCAGCCCCGAGCCGCTCGCGCGGGCGGCGCCGCCGCCGCGCCCGGCGGCCGCCGCAGCCTCGCCGCGGCTCTCCTCCTCGGCGCCCTCGGCGCCACCGTCGTCCTGCTGTCCTCGGGCCAGATCTGGGCCCAGGGCACGGCGTCGGTCGGCGGCGGCACGGTGCCCGTCGAGGCCGACGGCGGCGCCGTCACGGGCGTACCGACGGCGCTCGCGATCGTCGGCCTCGCCGCGCTCGTCGCCGTCTTCGCCGTCCGCCGCACCGGACGCACCCTGGTCGCCGGCCTGCTCGCGCTCAGCGGCGCGGGCGCGGCGGTGGCCGCGTTCCTCGGCGCGTCCGACAGCGGCGCCCTTGACGCGGAGGCCGCCCGGATCTCCGGCGACACCTCGGCGACGGTCGCCCACCTCACCCACTCCGCCTGGCCGTACGTCACGGCCGGCGGCGCGCTGCTGATCCTCGTCGCGGGGCTGCTCGCGCTGCGGTTCGGCACGAGCTGGCCGGCGATGGGCGGCCGCTACGAGCGTGCGGGCGCCCCGCGCGCCGGGCGCCCCACGCCCCGCACGGCGGCGGCGACGGACCGGCCCGAGGACCTGTGGAAGGCCCTGGACCGCGGCGAGGACCCGACCCGCGAGGACTGACCCCGGGGTCGCACGCGCCTCGGGTGCCCGCGGCGGACACGACGCGTGATCGTCGGGCCACCCCGATTCATCCTCGCGCCCCTGTGTGCGGGACAATGAACCACGAGTGTCCGCGCACGCGAGACCTCACCTTCGAGCCACCACCGAGCAACAGCAACGAGGAGCAACTCATGGCGGGCAGCGCCCACGGACACACCCCGGCCGCCTGGACCGGTGTCATCATCTCCTTCATCGGCTTCTGCATCGCCGGAGTCTTCATGGTGGCCGCCAACACGGCCGGCTTCTGGGCCGGCATGGCCGTCGTCGTCCTCGGCGGTGTGATCGGCCTGGCGATGAGGGTGGCGGGCATGGGCATGCCGAAGGAGTCGGCGGCGGTCGCAGCGGCCCGCGAGGCGGCGACGCTGAAGGCACGCGCCTGACGGCAGCGGCACACACGACACGCGCGAAGGCGCAGTCCGGCGGGGCCGGGCTGCGCCTTCGCGCGTCAGGCGCGACAATCACCGCGTGAACCCGAAGCCGACGCCCGCGAAGCACGACGAACCCGCCACGGACCAGCCCGGCGGGGCTTCGGTGCCGCCGTGTGAGGCTTCGGCGCGTCCGGGCCCGGCCGCGGTGCCGCCCGGTCCGCCTCCGGTGCCGCCCGGGCAGGCCCCGGAGCGCCTGAGGCCGGCTCCGGTGCCGTCCGGGGCTCCCGTGCGCGCGGACGGCCCGTACGCGCCCGTGGGCGCTCCTGGGGGCCCGTTCGCGCCTCAGGCGCCCCTGCGGGCGCCTCGGGCGCTCGGGGTGCGGTTGCTCGCGCCGCTCGGCACGCTCGCCGGTGTCGCCGCCGCGTTCGCGTACGTCGGGGCCGTCGACCCCAACGAACCCGGGCACTATCCCGTCTGCCCGCTCCTCCGCTTCACCGGCCTGTACTGCCCCGGCTGCGGCGGCCTCCGCAGCGCCCACGCCTTCATCCACGGCGACCTCCCCGCCGCCTTCGGCGCCAACGCCCTCGCCGTCGTCGGCTACGGCCTCTTCGCCGTCCTCATGGCCGTGTGGCTGATTCGCGCCGTACGCGCCGTGCCCATGAGGATCGCGATCAGCCCCGCCCGGGCCTGGGGGATCGGCGCCGTTCTCGCCCTCTTCAGCGTCGTACGGAACCTGCCCTTCGGCTCCGCGCTCGCCCCATGACCCCTCCGGGGAAGTCCCAGCAGATGGGACGCACGTCGGCCGGATGCGGGTCCCGGGCCCTCGGGCGGATACCATCGACGTGGCTGAACCTGGTTCATCCACACGACCGTCACCATCACCGTCCCGGAAGGGGGCCTCTCGCGTGAGTGTGCTCGACGAGATCATCGAAGGCGTACGCGCCGACCTCGCAGAGCGGCAGGCGCGGGTCTCCCTCGACGAGCTCAAGGAGCGCGCCGCCAAGGCGCCGCAGGCCAAGGACGGCGTCGCCGCACTGCGCGGCGAGGGCGTCACCGTGATCTGCGAGGTCAAGCGCTCCAGCCCGTCCAAGGGCGCACTCGCCGCGATCGCCGACCCGGCAGGTCTCGCCGCCGACTACGAGGCGGGCGGCGCCGCCGTCATCTCCGTGCTCACCGAGGAGCGCCGCTTCGGCGGTTCGCTCGCCGACCTGGAGGCCGTCCGCGCCCGGGTCGACATCCCGGTGCTGCGCAAGGACTTCATCGTCACGGCGTACCAGTTGTGGGAGGCCCGGGCCTACGGCGCCGACCTCGCGCTCCTGATCGTCGCCGCCCTCGAGCAGGAGGCCCTCGTCTCCCTCATCGAGCGCGCCGAGTCCATCGGCCTCACGCCGCTGGTCGAGGTCCACGACGAGGACGAGGTCGAGCGCGCCGTCGACGCGGGCGCCCGGATCATCGGCGTCAACGCGCGGAACCTCAAGACCCTCAAGGTCGACCGCTCCACCTTCGAGCGGGTCGCCCCGGAGATCCCGGCCGGCATCGTCAAGATCGCCGAGTCCGGCGTCCGCGGGCCGCACGACCTCATCGCGTACGCCAACGCCGGCGCCGACGCGGTCCTGGTCGGCGAGTCCCTCGTGACCGGCCGCGACCCGAAGTCCGCAGTCGCCGACCTCGTCGCCGCCGGCGCCCACCCGGCCCTGCGCCACGGGCGGGGCTGACCCCGCCATGACCTCGTACCGCGTCACGTCGCCGCTCACCCGGGGCCTCGCCGCCCCGGGCGGGTTCGGCGCGGCCGCGGTGACGACGCGCGCGATGCGCACCCGGCTCCGTACCGCCGCCGCGCCCGCCCACGCCCCGCTCGCCCGAGGCTGCCGCCCGCGCGGCTGCCGCGCGCCGGCGCGGCGGGTCCACGGGCGCCGTGTGCGGTACGTGATCGGCAGCGAGCCGGGCCAGGTCAACGGCATGCGATGGCGCGAGCGCCTCGTGCGCGACTTCACCTAGAGCAACCCACCCCCCCGTGTGGGCAATCGTCCCGCAGGGCGGGACGGGTGGGCACACGGGACGGCGCCCCCCCCGCGGGCGCGTCCGCTCCCTGGCCCCCCGCACGACGCGGCGCCCGCACCTGTGGGCACCGTAGGGACCGGGAGCCTGGGCCCGGCAAGGGCGCCGTTCCGTTGTGCCCACCCGTTCCGCCCCAGCGGAACGACTGCCCACAACGGGGGGCGGTGGCGGCCGGGACGGCTATGGCGTTGCCGTCACGGCACACGGCGTTGCCGTACGTGAGCTCGTCGCGCGCATAACGTGACCATCACCCAGCACGTCATCGGGGCGTTCGCCCCGCGAGGAGCAGTCGCATGTCCAGCGAGTTCTTCCTTCCCGACCTCGACGGTCAGGTTCCGAGCGCCGAGGGCTACTTCGGCGCCTACGGCGGCAAGTTCATCCCGGAGGCCCTCGTCGCCGCCGTGGACGAGGTCGCCGTCGAGTACGACAAGGCCAAGGCCGACCCCGAGTTCGCGCGCGAGCTCAACGACCTGATGGTCAACTACACCGGCCGCCCGAGCGCCCTCACCGAGGTCCCCCGGTTCGCCGAACACGCGGGCGGTGCCCGGGTCTTCCTCAAGCGCGAGGACCTCAACCACACCGGCTCGCACAAGATCAACAACGTGCTCGGGCAGGCCCTGCTCACCAAGCGCATGGGCAAGACCCGGGTCATCGCCGAGACCGGCGCCGGCCAGCACGGGGTCGCCACCGCCACCGCGTGCGCCCTCTTCGGGCTCGAATGCACCATCTACATGGGCGAGATCGACACCCAGCGCCAGGCGCTGAACGTCGCCCGGATGCGCATCCTCGGCGCCGAGGTCATCCCGGTGAAGTCCGGCAGCCGCACCCTCAAGGACGCCATCAACGAGGCGTTCCGCGACTGGGTCGCCAACGTCGACCGTACGCACTACCTCTTCGGGACCGTCGCCGGACCGCACCCGTTCCCCGCCATGGTCCGCGACTTCCACCGCGTCATCGGCGTCGAGGCCCGCCGCCAGATCCTGGAGCGCGCGGGCCGCCTCCCCGACGCGGCCGTCGCCTGCGTCGGCGGCGGATCCAACGCCATCGGGCTCTTCCACGCCTTCATCCCGGACAGCGACGTCCGCCTCATCGGCTGCGAGCCGGCCGGCCACGGCGTCGAGACCGGCGAGCACGCGGCCACCCTCACCGCCGGCGAGCCCGGCATCCTGCACGGCTCGCGGTCGTACGTCCTCCAGGACGACGAGGGCCAGATCACCGAGCCGTACTCCATCTCGGCCGGCCTGGACTACCCGGGCATCGGCCCGGAGCACGCGTACCTCAAGGACACCGGACGCGGCGAGTACCGCGCCGTCACCGACGACGCGGCCATGCAGGCCCTGCGGCTGCTCTCCCGTACCGAGGGCATCATCCCGGCCATCGAGTCCGCGCACGCGCTCGCCGGGGCCCTGGAGATCGGCAAGGAGCTCGGCCCCGAGGGGTTGCTCCTGGTCAACCTCTCCGGGCGCGGCGACAAGGACATGGACACGGCGGCCCGCTACTTCGGGCTGTACGACGGGACCGAGGGGGACACGAAGTGACGACCGGGAACATCCAGCTGCTCAGCGACACCCTGGCGAAGGCCAAGTCCGAGAACCGCGCCGCGCTCATCGCCTACCTCCCGGCCGGCTTCCCGACCGTCGACGGCGGCATCGAGGCGGTCAAGGCCGTCTTCGACGGCGGCGCCGACATCGTCGAGGTCGGTCTCCCGCACAGCGACCCGGTCCTCGACGGCCCCGTCATCCAGACCGCCGACGACATCGCCCTGCGCGGCGGCGTCCGGATCGCCGACGTCATGCGGACGGTGCGGGAGGCCTTCGCGGCCACCGGGAAGCCCGTCCTGGTCATGACGTACTGGAACCCCATCGACCGCTACGGCGTCGAGCGGTTCACCGAGGAGCTGGCCGCGGCCGGCGGTACCGGCTGCATCCTGCCGGACCTGCCCGTCCAGGAGTCCGGCCTGTGGCGTGAGCACGCCGAGAAGCACGGTCTCGCGACCGTCTTCGTCGTCGCCCCCAGCAGCAAGGACGAGCGGCTCGCCACCATCACGGCCGCCGGCTCCGGCTTCGTCTACGCCGCCTCGCTCATGGGCGTCACCGGCACCCGCGAGTCCGTCGGCGCCGAGGCGGCCGACCTCGTCCGCCGTACCCGCGCCACGTCCGATCTGCCGGTCTGCGTCGGCCTCGGCGTCTCCAACGCCGGACAGGCCAAGGAGGTCGCGGCCTTCGCCGACGGCGTCATCGTCGGCTCCGCGTTCGTCAAGCGGATGCTCGACGCCGACGACGAGGCCGCCGGACTCGCCGCCGTAAGGGAACTGGCGGGCGAACTCGCCGAGGGCGTCCGTCGAGTTTCGTAGCCCGATCGGGTGGATCTGTGACCGGGGAGGCGCGTCCGCGCCTCCCCGGTTCGTTGCTCCGGACGTGAGCAAGAAGAACAGTGACGGTAACGGTAATCGGAGTGCGCGGGAGCGGCTCCAGCAGCAGCGCGAGCGCGACAAGGCCCGCGACAAGCAGCGGCGCGTCCTGATCGTGTCGGCCGCGGTCGTCGGCGTCCTCGGCCTGGCCGCGGTCGTCGGCGTGATCGCCGCCAACACCGGCGGCAAGGACGGCGGCTCCGACAAGGCGGGCCCGGTCGTCGCCCCGACCGGCGCGGTCGAAGGGGACAAGCCCGCGATCCCCACGGGGACGTCGGACGCCCCGTCGACGCTCGCGATCTGGGAGGACTTCCGCTGCCCGGCGTGCGCCTCCTTCGAGAACGCGTTCCGGGACACCATCCACGAGCTGGAGGCCTCCGGCGCGCTCAAGACGGAGTACCACCTCGCCACCCTCATCGACCGGAACATGGGCGGCAACGGTTCGCTGCGCGCGGCGAACGCGGCCGCGTGCGCCCAGGACGCCGGGAAGTTCACGGCGTACCACGACACGCTGTACATCAACCAGCCGCCGGAGACCGACGACACCTTCGGGGACAACGCCAAGCTGATCGAGCTCGCGGCGAAGGTGCCAGGCCTCGACACGCCGGACTTCCGCAGCTGTGTCGAGGACGGCACGCACGACAGCTGGGTCGGGAAGTCGAACCAGGCCTTCGAGAAGGGCAACTTCCAGGGCACGCCCTCGGTGCTCCTGAACGGAGAATCGATCTTCCCGCAGAAGGGGAGCGAGCAGATCTCCCCGGAGAACCTGAAGAAGTGGGTCGCCGAGGCCAACAAGGGCAAGACGGCGGGCACGGCCTCGCCGTCGGCGGGCTGACCTCCCCGGGGCCGGATCCGCTCGGCTCGACCCTCCGGGCCGATCCGCTCGGCCGACCCTCTTGTTCGATCCTCTTAGTTACTCAGACGTTGCCGGGTGGGCTGCCGTGACGCCCACCCGGCAAGGTAGCGTCGGTCCTGCCATGGACCTTGCCTTCATTCCCAGCCCGTCGACCGGTGTCCTCCACCTCGGACCGGTTCCGCTGCGCGCCTACGCCTTCTGCATCATCCTCGGTGTCTTCGTCGCCGTCTGGTACGGCAACAAGCGCTGGATCGCCCGGGGCGGCAAAGCCGGCACCGTGGCCGACATCGCCGTCTGGGCGGTGCCCTTCGGCCTCGTCGGCGGCCGGCTCTACCACGTCATCACCGATTACCAGCTGTACTTCAGCGAGGGTGAGAACTGGGTCGACGCCTTCAAGATCTGGGAGGGCGGCCTCGGTATCTGGGGCGCCATCGCCCTCGGCGCGGTCGGCGCCTGGATCGGCTGCCGCCGCCGCGGCATCCCGCTCCCTGCGTACGCCGACGCCATCGCGCCCGGTATCGCCTTCGCCCAGGCCATCGGCCGCTGGGGCAACTGGTTCAACCAGGAGCTGTACGGCAAGCCGACCGACCTGCCCTGGGGCCTGGAGATCAGCGCCGGCGCGAACCGCGAGGCCGGGATCTACCACCCGACCTTCCTCTACGAGTCGCTGTGGTGCATCGGCGTCGCGCTCCTGGTCATCTGGGCCGACCGTCGCTTCAAGCTCGGACACGGCCGGGCCTTCGCCCTGTACGTCGCCGCGTACTGCACGGGCCGCGCGTGGATCGAGTACATGCGGGTCGACGAGGCGCACCACGTCCTCGGTCTGCGGCTGAACGTCTGGACGGCGATCGTCGTCTTCGCCCTGGCCGTCGCCTACATCGTGATCTCGTCGCGGCTCCGCCCGGGGCGCGAGGAGATCGTCGAGCCGGAGCGCGACAAGCCGGCCGGTGGCAAGGCCGGGAACGGAGCCGACCCGGAGGACGGGACCGCCGAGGGCGAGAGCGGTGCCGCTCTGTTCGCGGACCTCGGCGACGAGGCGGTCGACACACCCGCGGGCGGTGCGGAGTCGCCCGCCAAGGGCTGACGGACGCCGAACGCCTTTTCACAGGGCCGCCGGGACCTTCTGGTCCCGGCGGCCCTGTCGTTTTCCCGCGGTCAGCAGAATCGGGCCGCCAGGGTGAGGGTGCGGCGGGCGCCGTCGACGACCGCCGCGTCGACGAAGCGGCCGTCCGGGAGCGCCAGGGCGCCCTCCTCCGCCTCGGCCGCCTTCACGACCTCCTCGGCGGCCGCCACCTCGTCGGGGGTGGGGAGGTAGGCCTGCTCGATCACCGGGAGCTGGCGGGGGTGGATCGCGGCCCGGCCGAAGAAGCCCAGGGCGCGGCCCCGGGTGCAGCTCGCCGCCAGGGCGTCCAGGTCGCGGATGTCGGGGTGCACCGACTGGGCCGGTGGGGGCAGGGCCGCCGCGCGGGCGGCGACCACCAGGCGGCCGCGCGACCAGTCGAGGCCGCTGTCGTCGCGTACCCCCAGGTCGGCGCGGAGGTCCGCCTCGCCGAGGGCGATGCCGTGGACGGCGGGATGGGCGCTGGCGATGGCGTACGCGCGCTCGACGGCGAGGGCGTTCTCCAGGAGGGGGTAGAGGGGGATTCCGGCGGTGACGTCGGTGACGGCGTCGGCGATCCGGTGGATGTCAGTGGCGTGTGTCACCTTGGGAACACGGAGACCGCGGAGGCCGGGGAGGGGGGCCAGGGTGGGGATGTCGCGCGGGGTGTGGATGCGGACATGGATCGGTACGGAGTGGGGGTCGGAGAGCAGATCGGCCGTGGCGTCGAGCGCGTACGCCTTGCGGTCGGGGGCGACCGCGTCCTCCAGGTCGACGATCACGACGTCGGCGCCGGAGGCCAGCGCCTTCTGGACGACGGCGGGGCGGTCCCCGGGGGCGTACAGCCAGGTGAGGGGCAGGGGCGTGGTCCTCATACGGCTCCTTCGCCGCGCAGGGCGCCGATCTCGGCGGGGGTGAGGCCGAGTTCGGCGAGGACCTCGGCGGTGTCCGCGCCGTGCGGGCGGCCGGCCCAGCGGATCGCTCCGGGGGTCTCGGAGAGCCGGAAGAGGACGTTCTGCATGCGGATCGGCCCCAGCTCGGGGTCCGGGACCTCGGTGACCGTGTTCAGGGCGCGGAACTGCGGGTCGGCCATGACGTCCCGGACGTCGTAGACGGGCGCGATCGCCGCCTCGGCCTTCTCGAAGGCGGCCATCGCCTCGTCCCGGGTGTGGCGGGCGATCCACGAGCCGACCGCCTCGTCGAGGACGTCCGCGTGGGCGGCCCGGCCGGCGCCGTCGGCGAACCAGGGCTCGTCGATCAGCTCGGGGCGGCCGACCAGGCGCAGGACGCGTTCGGCGATCGACTGGGCCGAGGTGGAGACGGCGACCCAGGCGTCGTCGGACGTGCGGTACGTGTTGCGGGGGGCGTTGTTGCGGGAGCGGTTTCCGGTGCGGGGCTGGACGTAGCCGAGCTGGTCGTACCAGAGGGGGTGGGGGCCGATGACGGAGAGCATCGGTTCGATGATGGCCATGTCGACGACCTGGCCGTGGCCGGTGGTCGTCCTGGCCGTGAGCGCGGTCATCACCGCGTACGCGGTGGCCAGGGCGGCGATCGAGTCGGCCAGGCCGAAGGGGGGAAGGGTGGGCGGACCGTCGGGTTCGCCGGTGATGGCGGCGAAGCCGCTCATCGCCTCGGCCAGGGTGCCGAAGCCGGGCCGGTGGGAGTACGGGCCGAACTGGCCGAAGCCGGTGACCCGGGTCAGGACCAGGCGGGGGTTGACGGTGGAGAGCTCCTCCCAGCCCAGACCCCAGCGCTCCAGGGTGCCGGGGCGGAAGTTCTCCACGATCACGTCGGCCTCGGCGGCCATCCGCAGCAGGGTGTCCCGGCCGCCGGGGGTGGAGAGATCGAGGGTGACGGTCCGCTTGTTGCGGCCGAGGACCTTCCACCACAGACCGACGCCGTCCTTCGCCGGGCCGTGGCCGCGGGAGGGGTCGGGCTTGCGGGGGTGCTCGATCTTGATCACGTCGGCGCCGAAGTCGCCGAGCATCATCGCGGCGAGCGGTCCCGCGAAGAGGGTGGCGAGATCGAGGACGCGCAGCCCGTGGAGGGGAGGCCGGGCTGCGGGTTCGGTGCGGTCCGTGCGTTCCTCGCTGGGTGTCATACGGCGTCGACCTCCCGGCCGGTGAAGGCGGTGTGGGCCTCGTCGATCTCGGCGCGGTACGGCATCGAGGACGAGGCGCCCGCGTGCTGGACGGAGAGCGCGGCGGCGGTGGACGCCCAGGCCAGCGCCTCGCGGACCGGGCGGCCCTCGCCGAGGGCGACGGCGAGGGTGCCGACGAACGTGTCGCCGGCGGCGGTGGTGTCCACGGCGGCGACCCGGGGGGCGGGGACCGTGATGGGTTCGCCGCCCCGGGCCGCGTACAGGCTGCCGGAGGCGCCCAGGGTGACGACCACCTCGGGGACGTGGGCGAGGAGGGCGGTCGCGGCGGCGCGCGGGTCGGTGAGGCCGGTGAGCGCGGCGGCCTCGTGCTCGTTGGGGACCAGGAGGTCGGTGGCGGCGAGGAGTTCGGGGGGAAGCTGCTGGGCCGGGGCGGGGGTGAGGACCGTACGGACGCCGAGGCGGCGGGCGGTGACCGCGGCCTCGGTGACGGCCGAGAGGGGGAGCTCGAGCTGGAGGAGCAGGGCGTCGGCGGTGGCGATCAGGGCCTCGTCGCCGTGGTCGAGGGAGGTGACGGTGCCGTTGGCGCCGGGGACGACGACGATCGCGTTGCCGCCCTCGTCGTCGACGACGATGTGGGCTGTGCCGGAGGGGCCTTCGACGGTGCGCAGGAGGTCGGTGTCGACCGAGGACGCTTCGAGGGCGGCGCGGAGCCGTTCGCCGAAGTCGTCGGCGCCGACCGCGCCGATCATCGCGACCTCGGCGCCGGCCCGGGCGGCCGCGACGGCCTGGTTGGCGCCCTTGCCGCCGGGGATCGTACGGAACTCCCGACCGGTGACGGTCTCTCCGCGCGCGGGGGCCCGGGACACGAAGGCGACGAGGTCCATGTTGGTGCTGCCGAGCACCACGATGCTGGTCATGGGCGTACTGCCTCCAGATACGTCAGTTCGGCGAGGGTGTCGAAGCCGATGCCGTCGAAGGACGGGATCGAGGTGGCGAGCCGGTTCTTGAGGGGGGAGGTCCAGCGCTCGGGGAGCCGGTCGGGGTGGCCGGCGAGGAGACCGGCGACGGAACCGGCGGTGGCGCCGTTGGAGTCGGTGTCCCAGCCGCCGGAGACCGCCGCGCAGATCGTGCGGGAGAAGTCGCCGTCGCCGTGGGTGAGGGCGGCGGCGAGGAGGGCGGCGTTGGGGACGGCATGGACCCAGTGATACCCGCCGAGGGTGGCGTGGAGCCGGTCCACGACGGCGTCGAAGTCGGGGGTGGTGCGGGCGGTTTCGATGCCGAGGCGGACGGCGACGGCGAGCCGGGAGCGGGGCGGGACGACGGAGAGCCCGGCGGCGAGGGCCTGGTGGACGTCGGCGGTGCCGGTGGCGGCGCCGGCGATGGCCGCGGCGACGAACTGGGCGCCGTAGAGGCCGTTGGCGGTGTGGGTGAGCGCCGCGTCCCGGTACGCCTGCTCGGCGGCGGCCGCGGGGTCGCCGGGGTGCGTCCAGCCGTGCACGTCGGCGCGGATCTGGGCGCCGATCCACTCGCGGAAGGGGTTGCGGTGGGAGGCGGTCAGCGGGGGTTCGATGCCGTCGAGGAGGTTGCGGTAGGCGATGCGCTCGGCGGTGAAGGTGCGGCCGGCGGGGAGTTCGTCGAGCCAGAGGCGGGCGACGTCGGAGGTGGTGAAGCCGCGGCCGTACCGCTGGAGGAGGAGCAGGTTGAGGAGGGGGTAGTTGAGGTCGTCGTCCTCGGGCATCCCGTCGATGTTCTCGGCGAGGGAGGTGGCGGCGGAGCGACGGTTCCAGGGGTGGGCGGCGAGAAGGTGCGGGGGGACGCCGCGCTCGGTGAACCAGGTGGTGAGGGGCCAGTTGCCGGCGGCGCGGGCGAGTGTGCGGATGGCGGGGAGCGGGAGCTTCTCGACGGGCTTGCCGAGCAGACAGCCGGCGGCGCGACCGAGCCAGGCGGCGTGCAGCCGGTCGCGGAGGGGGTGGGGTTCCCTCGCGGGGGCTCCGCCCCCGTACCCCTGGGGACGCGGTGCTTCGTGCGCGGGGGGCGCGTGCACGGGGGCGGGGGTGGGGGGTTGTGATGCCTTGGGCTCGGCCGGGGGGAGGGCTGCCAGTTCGGTCAGGAGGGTTTCCGCCAGGGGGCGGAGGTCCGGGCGGGGAGTGGGGGAGGCGCCCGCTGTGGGCGGGGGTGGGGGGCCGCCCGCCGCTTGCCAGCGGGCGGCGATCGTGGTGGCGTCGCGGCCGTCCTCCGCCGCCTGGCGGAGTTCGTGGCCGACGAGGTCCTCCGGCTGGACCCAGGTGAGGCGTACGTTCATCGGACGTTCGTCAGGGTCGTGAACGCCGACTCGTGGGCCCGGCGGCGGGCCGTGTCGCGGGCGAACACCTCGTGCGCGACCGCCGTCAGCGCCCGTGCCGGAGCGTGCAGGTCCAGACGGCTCGCCTCCGCCACCTGCTTCGCCCAGGTGGACGGGACGGCCGACTCGCCCACCAGCGCGCCCACGATCGCGCCCGCCATCGTCGCGATCGAGTCGCAGTCACGGCCGTAGTTGACCGCGCCCAGGACCGTGTGGCGGTAGTCGCCCGCGCCGACCAGCAGCATCCCGAGGGCGATGGGGAGTTCCTCGATCGCGTGCAGGCGCGACGGGCGCCGCGCGCCCAGGCCCGGCGCGCGGTACTCCGCGCCCACCGTGTCGAACGGGGCCACCGCCTTGCGCAGGGGGATCAGCGCCGACTCGAAGTCCGTGTGTCCGCAGGCCACTTCCGCCACCGCCTCGATCGCCTCGCGTGTGCCGTCCTTCGCCAGGGAGAGCGCCGTCTCCACGACCGAGACCGGCGTCGCGCCCGGTTCGCACGCCGCCGACACCGCCGCCGCGAACACCCCTGCCGCCTCCCGTCCGTACGAGGACTGGTGGGGAGCCGCGACGTCCAGGGCCTCCGCGTACGCGCCCGCCGGGTTCGCCGCGTTGACCAGGCCCACCGGCGCCATGTACATCGCCGCACCGCAGTTGACGATGTTTCCGCTGCCCGCCTCACGCGGGTCCACGTGGCCGTAGTGGATACGGGCCACCAGCCACTTCTCCGCGAGGAAGATCCGCTGGAGGGGGAGGGCCTCCGCCTCCAGTTCGGGGATCCAGACCGGGGTCGAGATCAGGTCGGGGACCAGGTGGTCCGCCACCGCGTACGCGTCGAGGTGGTCGCGGACCTTCTCGTACACCCTGATCAGCGCGTGGGTCATCAAGGTGTCGTCGGTGACGTGCCCGTCGCCCTTGTGGTACGGCGCGATGGGGCGTGCCGTACGCCAGTCGTCGCCGTTCCAGGGGCCGACGATGCCCGTGACGCGACCGCCGTGGCGTTCGACGATCTGGTCGGGGGTGTAGCCCTCGACCGGGCCGCCGAGGGCGTCGCCCACGGCGGCCCCGACGAGGCTTCCGGTGATGCGGTCATCAAGTGGTGGTGTGGGGGTCATGTCGGAATTGTCTACCCCTGGTGGTCAGTTCCGTGGCTGCGAGGAGCCCGGCGAGTTCGACCAGATCCGTGCCCGCGAGGCGGGGGAGCGCGCAGCCGGCGAGCGTGCGGCAGGCGTCGCGCCAGGTCGCGGGGAGGGAACCGGCGCCGCCGAGCGCGCCGGTGAGCGCGCCCGCGAGCGCGGGGGCGGAGTCGGCGACACGCGACAGGCAGGCCGCGGCCGGCACTGCCCCGGAGGGCTCGCCGCGCGCGGCGAGGGCGAGCGCGAGGGCCACCGGTACGGTCTCGGCGGCGGCGATGCCGTAGCTGTAGACGTGGTCGACGATCTGGTGCTCCAGGAGGGGGACGAGTTCGAAGGCGCTCGTCGCGTCCTGGGCCATCTTGACGGCCTGTTGGGCGTTGCGGCCGATCTCGGTGGCGGGCGGGAGTTGGGCGAGGGCCGCCTCCACGGCCTCGTCCACGTCCGCGCCGCCCAGGGCGACGGCGACGGCGGCGGCCATCGCGCGGGCGCCGTGCACGCCGTCGCCGTCCTGGGTGTACCGGGCGTCGAACTCGGCGAGTTCGGCGGCGGCGGCCGGGTCGCCGGGGTGGACGAGGGCGAGGACGGCGGCGCGGACGCAGGCGGCGTCGTCGAAGTAGTGCGGGTTGTCGTGGCCGGTGGCGGGCGGGCGGAGGCCGGTGGCGAGATTGCCGAGGCCGGCGCGTACGGAGATCCGTGCGCGGAGGGGCAGTACGGCGGACTCGACCTCGGGGGCGCGGTCGGCGGCGGCGGCGACCTGGCTCGCGAGGGAGTTCCAGGCGAGGTCGACGGCGGCGCGGAGGCGGCGCTCCGGGGGGAGGGTGCCGAAGAGGGGGCCGGCGGCGGCGAGGACCGCCTCGGCGGTGAAGACCGCCCATTCGGCGTCGTCGGAGGGGCCGAGGCGGAGGGGCTCGGGGGGCTGGTTGAGGGCGATGGGGACGGGGAGGGTGGTGGTGGCGTTCTGTTCGGCGAAGGTGTCGAGTTCGCGGGTGAGGCGGCGGGTCCACTCGGGCATGCGGGCGGCGCGGTGTCTGGCGGCGGGCCAGCCTGCGGCGTCGCCTGCGGCGAGGCCGAGGAGCAGGCCCTCGACGGCCTCCCGCCGCGCGGGTGCGCCAGGTCTTGGGGCGTGCCCCAGGCCCTCGGGTGCGGCGCCGGCCCCGTGCGCGGCCATGAGGCCCACGTGGCTGCCGGTCACGTCCGGGGCGCTCGGTCTCGTGGGCTGTGCCCACCCGTCCCGCCCTGCGGGACGATTGCCCACAGCGGAGCTCATGACTGGTCCTCCTCGTCTGTCGTCAGCAGGTCCGCGATGTCCAGGACGTGGTAGCCGCGCATCGACGGGAGGCAGCTGCCTGTGACCGGTCCGATGGCCGTGGCCCACTCGTCCGGGATCGCCGAGACGCCCGAGGCCGCGCCCGCCAGGGCGCCCGCCACCGCGGCCGTCGTGTCGGCGTCGCGGCCCATGTTGACCGCGGTCAGGACCGCCGTACGGAAGTCGCCGCGGGCCGCAGCGAAGGCGCCGAAGGCGAGGCCCACCGCCTCCGGGGCCAGGTCCGTCCAGGGGTAGCCGCCGATGACGACCGCCGAGCGGACCGTGCGTTCGCGGAGCAGCGGGTCCGGCTCCAGCCGTTGCGCGGCCACCACGGCGCGGCGCATCGAGCGCGCCGTCCACGAGTCCATCGGGACCACCGAGAGCGCCGCCGCGATGACCGACGTCACCGACGCGCCGCCCATCGCCGCCGCCACGCCCGCCGCGACCGCCTGCCCGCCGTAGATGCCCTCGCCGTCGTGGCTGACCGTGCCGTCGATCGCCACCAGGCGGGCGGCCTCCGCCGGGCGGCCCGCCGCGAAGACCCCGAACGGGGCCGCCCGCATCGCCAGGCCGTCCGACCACGCGTGCCGGTGCTGGGCCGAGATCGGCGCCGCGAGCCCCCTGCGGAGGTTCTCCAGCGTGCCCCGCTCGCTGAAGCCCGCGCCCCGGAACGGGCCTTCGTCGAGGTCCGCGATCCAGTGGTGCCAGGCCCGTTCCACATGCTGGACCGTCAGCGCCGAGCCGTGCCGGGCGAGCAGCAGCCCCGAGAAGATCGCGTACTCCGTGTCGTCCGTGCCCGCCGGACTGTCCGTCACGAAGCCCTCGATCCGGCCCCATCGGCGTCGGATCTCCGACGGGCGCATGTTCTCGGCGGGCGCCCCGAGCGCGTCACCGACCGCGAGGCCGAGGAGCGCGCCCCTCGCGCGCTCGCGCGTATCGCATGCAATCGTTCCCGTCTCGCTCACCATCTCGCACCCCTTTCGCGGTTCCTGGATCTGTGCCACGTGGGGGCGGCGATGACGTCGAAGAAACGTCTCTGTCACCCGGCTGACACCCCGCCAGAAGGGGGTGTGGACAGCAAGGTCAGCCTTAGTAAGTACGGCCTGCCTTGCTGGCGCGCCCCTTACATCGCGCGTATTTTCGAGGGTGTTGGGGGCGGCGGGTGCGACCCGGCCCGCCGGACTGAACAGGGGAGAAGCATGTCCATCATCGAAGCCCAGGCGCCACTGCACGAAGCCCACCGCGACAACCACACGCACCGCGATGTGAACGGTGGCTGGCTGCGCCCCGCGGTCTTCGGCGCGATGGACGGACTCGTCTCCAACCTCGCCCTGATGACCGGTGTCGCGGGCGGCGCGGTCTCGCAGCAGACCATCGTCATCACCGGCCTCGCCGGACTCGCCGCCGGCGCCTTCTCGATGGCGGCCGGTGAATACACCTCCGTCGCCTCGCAGCGCGAGCTCGTCCAGGCGGAACTGGACGTCGAGCGTCGTCAGTTGCGCAAGCACCCGGTCGACGAGATGGAGGAGCTCGCCGCGCTGTACGTGTCGCGCGGCGTCGAGCCGGCGCTGGCCCGCGAGGTCGCGATGCAGCTCTCCCGGGACCCGGAGCAGGCCCTGGAGATCCACGCCCGCGAGGAGCTGGGCATCGACCCCGACGACCTGCCGTCGCCGACGGTCGCCGCCGTGTCGTCGTTCGCGTCGTTCGCGCTCGGCGCGCTGCTGCCCCTGCTGCCGTACCTGCTCGGTGCGAGCGCCCTGTGGCCGGCCGTGCTGCTCGCCCTCCTCGGGCTCTTCGCCTGCGGCGCGCTGGTGGCCCGGGTGACCGCCCGCAGCTGGTGGTTCAGCGGGCTGCGCCAGCTCGTCCTGGGCGGCGCCGCCGCGGCCGTCACGTACGGGCTCGGAATGGCCTTCGGCGCCGCGCTCTGACCCGCGCGGCCCGCGGCCGCCCCCTGCTGAAGGCCCTCGCCCTGCGCCGAGGCCCTCTGCGACAGGCCCGCGCCCGCCCTCTGTGAAAGGCCCTCGCCCTGCGGCGAGGGCCTTTCGCGTGCATGCTGGCTGTGATGTATATCCCCTGGGCGGATCGGCCGGCCAGTGAGACACTATGCACAGCGCGACATATGTAGCCGTAACCCGGCGGTTTCGAAGGCTTAACCACCGGGCATGAGGCGTAAGCGCCGCGGGCAATGAGGCTCGCTCTGCGACGGGTCCTCCGACCCCTTGAGATCCGTAGAGATTCACCCCCAGAACCACCCTGAGATTTACGAGTTCACGTGTGAACCACCATCACCGCTCCGTGTCAGCGGTGTCCGCATGTTGGAATGAGCTATCCACTTCGCGAGAAGCCAGCCATCATGTAACCTGCACGAAATTTCGCGGAGGGCCAACGTCGTCCCTCGGCAGCTGCATATGCCACGACGACGACGGGAGAGCCGATGCGTTCCGACGCCTGGTCGCCCATGGACGGTCGCCCCGCTCCGCAGGGGATGTACGACCCCCGTAACGAACACGACGCCTGTGGTGTCGGGTTCGTGGCCACCCTGACCGGTGTTGCCAGCCACGCGCTGGTCGAGCAGGCGCTGACCGTACTGCGCAATCTCGAGCACCGCGGCGCCACCGGCTCCGAGCCCGACTCGGGAGACGGCGCCGGCATCCTTTTCCAGGTCCCGGACGCCTTCCTGCGCGAGGTCACCGACTTCGACCTCCCCACCGCCGGCGCCTACGCCGTCGGTATCGCCTTCCTCCCTGCCGACGGCTCCGCACAGGCCGTCTCGCAGATCGAGACGATCGCGTCCGAGGAGGGTCTGAACGTCCTCGGCTGGCGCGACGTCCCCGTCGCCCCCGAACTGCTCGGCGCCTCCGCCCGCGCCACCATGCCCGTCTTCCGTCAGCTCTTCGTCGCCGACGGCAGCAGCGAGGGCATCGCGCTCGACCGCAAGGCCTTCGTGCTGCGCAAGCGCGCCGAGCGCGAGGCCGGGACGTACTTCCCGTCGCTCTCCGCCCGCACGATCGTCTACAAGGGCATGCTGACCACCGGCCAGCTGGAGCCCTTCTTCCCGGACCTGTCGGACCGCCGCTGCGCCACCGCCGTGGCCCTGGTCCACTCCCGGTTCTCCACCAACACCTTCCCGAGCTGGCCGCTGGCCCACCCGTACCGCTTCGTCGCGCACAACGGCGAGATCAACACGGTCAAGGGCAACCGCAACTGGATGGTGGCCCGCGAGTCCCAGCTCGTCTCCGAGCTCTTCGGCGAGGGCGAGCTCGACCGGATCTTCCCGGTCTGCACCCCCGACGCCTCCGACTCCGCCTCCTTCGACGAGGTCCTGGAGCTGCTCCACCTCGGTGGGCGTTCCCTCCCGCACAGCGTCCTGATGATGGTCCCCGAGGCGTGGGAGAACCACGACTCCATGGACCCGGCCCGGCGCGCCTTCTACCAGTACCACTCCACGATGATGGAGCCCTGGGACGGCCCGGCCTGTGTCACCTTCACCGACGGTACGCAGGTGGGTGCGGTCCTCGACCGCAACGGTCTGCGCCCCGGCCGCTACTGGGTCACCGACGAGGGCCTCGTCGTCCTCTCCTCCGAGGTCGGCGTCCTCGACATCGACCCCGCCAAGGTCGTCCGCAAGGGCCGCCTCCAGCCCGGCAAGATGTTCCTCGTCGACACCGCCGAGCACCGGATCATCGAGGACGACGAGATCAAGGCCGGCCTCGCCGCCGAGAAGCCGTACGCCGAGTGGCTGGAGACCGGGGAGATCGAGCTCTCCGACCTCCCCGAGCGCGAGCACATCGTGCACACCCACGCCTCGGTCACCCGCCGCCAGCAGACCTTCGGCTACACCGAGGAAGAGCTCCGCGTCATCCTCGCCCCGATGGCCCGCACCGGCGGCGAGCCGCTCGGCTCCATGGGCACGGACTCGCCGATCGCGGCCCTGTCCGAGCGCCCCCGGCTGCTCTTCGACTACTTCACCCAGCTCTTCGCGCAGGTCACCAACCCGCCGCTGGACGCGATCCGCGAGGAGCTGGTGACGAGCCTGCGCTCCTCCCTCGGCCCGTCGGGCAACCTGCTGGAGCCGACCGCCGCGTCGTGTCGCAGCGTCACCCTGCCCTTCCCGGTGATCGACAACGACGAGCTGGCCAAGCTCATCCACATCAACGCCGACGGCGACATGCCCGGCATGAAGGCCGCGACCCTCTCCGGCCTGTACCGGGTCTCCGGCGGCGGCGACGCGCTCGCCGCCCGGATCGAGGCGATCTGCGGCGAGGTCGACGCGGCCATCGAGGGCGGCGCGCACCTGCTCGTCCTCTCCGACCGGCACTCCGACGCCGAGCACGCGCCGATCCCGTCGCTGCTGCTCACCGCGGCCGTCCACCACCACCTCATCCGCACGAAGCAGCGCACCCAGGTGGGTCTGCTCGTCGAGGCCGGCGACGTCCGCGAGGTCCACCACGTGGCCCTCCTCATCGGCTACGGCGCCGCCGCCGTCAACCCGTACCTGGCGATGGAGTCCGTCGAGGACCTGGTCCGCGCCGGCACCTTCATCGAGGGCCTCGAGCCCGAGCAGGCCATCCGGAACCTGATCTACGCGCTCGGCAAGGGCGTCCTCAAGGTCATGTCCAAGATGGGCATCTCGACCGTCGCCTCCTACCGCGGCGCCCAGGTCTTCGAGGCCGTCGGCCTGGAGACGGCCTTCGTCGAGCGGTACTTCAACGGCACCGCCACCAAGATCGGCGGCGCCGGCCTCGACGTCATCGCCAAGGAGGTCGCCGCCCGGCACTCCAAGGCGTACCCGGCCTCCGGCGTCCCCTCCGCGCACCGCGCGCTCGACATCGGCGGCGAGTACCAGTGGCGCCGCGAGGGCGAGCCGCACCTGTTCGACCCGGAGACCGTCTTCCGCCTGCAGCACGCCACGCGCAACAAGCGGTACGACATCTTCAAGAAGTACACGGACCGGATCAACGAGCAGTCCGAGCGCCTGATGACGCTCCGCGGCCTCTTCGGCTTCACCTCGGACCGCCCCTCGATCTCGATCGACGAGGTCGAGCCGGTCTCCGAGATCGTCAAGCGGTTCTCGACCGGCGCCATGTCGTACGGCTCCATCTCCCGCGAGGCGCACGAGACCCTCGCCATCGCCATGAACCAGCTGGGCGGCAAGTCCAACACCGGTGAGGGCGGCGAGGACCCGGACCGCCTCTACGACCCGGCGCGCCGCTCCTCCATCAAGCAGGTCGCCTCCGGCCGCTTCGGCGTGACGAGCGAGTACCTGGTCAACGCGGACGACATCCAGATCAAGATGGCCCAGGGCGCCAAGCCCGGCGAGGGCGGCCAGCTGCCCGGCCACAAGGTCTACCCGTGGGTCGCCAAGACCCGGCACTCCACCCCCGGTGTCGGTCTGATCTCGCCGCCGCCGCACCACGACATCTACTCCATCGAGGACCTGGCTCAGCTGATCCACGACCTCAAGAACGCCAACCCGGCCGCGCGCATCCACGTGAAGCTGGTGTCGGAGGTCGGTGTCGGCACGGTCGCCGCCGGTGTCTCCAAGGCGCACGCGGACGTCGTCCTCATCTCCGGCCACGACGGCGGTACGGGCGCCTCCCCGCTGACCTCGCTGAAGCACGCGGGCGGCCCCTGGGAGCTCGGTCTCGCCGAGACCCAGCAGACGCTGCTGCTCAACGGCCTGCGCGACCGGATCGTCGTGCAGACCGACGGCCAGCTGAAGACCGGCCGTGACGTCGTCATCGCCGCGCTGCTCGGCGCCGAGGAGTTCGGTTTCGCGACCGCGCCGCTCGTCGTCTCCGGCTGCGTCATGATGCGCGTCTGCCACCTGGACACCTGCCCGGTCGGCATCGCCACCCAGAACCCGGTCCTGCGCGACCGCTTCTCCGGCAAGCCCGAGTTCGTCGTCAACTTCTTCGAGTTCATCGCCGAGGAGGTCCGCGAGCTCCTCGCCGAGCTGGGCTTCCGTACGCTCGAAGAGGCCGTCGGCCACGCCGAGCTGATCGACACCAGCCGGGCCGTCACGCACTGGAAGGCGCAGGGCCTCGACCTGGCCCCGCTCTTCTACGTGCCGGAGCTGCCCGAGGGCGCGGTCCGCCACGCCCTGATCGAGCAGGACCACGGCCTGGAGAAGGCCCTCGACAACGAGCTCATCGAGCTCGCCGCCGAGGCGCTTGGCGCGGCGACGGCCGAGGAGGCCCAGCCGGTCCGCGCGCAGGTCGCGATCCGCAACATCAACCGGACGGTCGGCACCATGCTCGGCCACGAGGTGACGAAGAAGTTCGGCGGCGCGGGTCTGCCGGCCGACACCATCGACATCACCTTCACCGGCTCCGCCGGCCAGTCGTTCGGCGCGTTCCTGCCGGCCGGTGTCACGCTCCGCCTGGAGGGCGACGCCAACGACTACGTCGGCAAGGGCCTCTCCGGTGGCCGGGTCGTCGTCCGCCCGGACCGCGGCGCCGACCACCTGGCCGAGTACTCGACCATCGCCGGCAACACCATCGCGTACGGCGCGACCGGCGGCGAGCTGTTCCTGCGCGGCCGCACCGGCGAGCGCTTCTGCGTCCGCAACTCCGGCGCGCTGGTCGTCTCGGAGGGCGTGGGCGACCACGGCTGCGAGTACATGACCGGCGGCAGCGCGGTCGTCCTCGGCGAGACGGGCCGCAACTTCGCGGCCGGCATGTCGGGCGGCGTCGCGTACGTCGTCGACCTCGACCGGGACAACGTCAACTCCGGGAACGCGTCCGCCGTCGAGGCGCTGAGCGACTCCGACAAGCAGTGGCTGCACGACGTCGTGCGCCGCCACCAGGAGGAGACCGGATCGACGGTCGCGGAGAAGCTCCTCGCCGACTGGGACGCGAACGCGGACCGGTTCAGCAAGATCATCCCGTCCACGTACAAGGCAGTGCTCGCCGCCAAGGACGCCGCTGAGCTCGCCGGTCTCTCCGAGGCCGAGACCACCGAGAAGATGATGGAGGCGGCGACCAATGGCTGACCCCAAGGGCTTCCTGACCACCGGGCGCGAGGTCGCCAAGACCCGTCCGGTGGGCGAGCGAGTCAAGGACTGGAACGAGGTCTACGTTCCCGGCTCCCTGCTGCCGATCATCAGCAAGCAGGCCGGCCGCTGCATGGACTGCGGCATCCCGTTCTGCCACAACGGCTGCCCGCTCGGGAACCTGATCCCCGAGTGGAACGACTACGCCTACCGCGAGGACTGGGAGCAGGCCTCCGAGCGCCTCCACGCGACGAACAACTTCCCGGAGTTCACCGGCCGCCTGTGCCCGGCTCCGTGCGAGGCGGCGTGCGTGCTCGGCATCAACCAGCCGGCCGTCACCATCAAGAACGTCGAAGTCTCGATCATCGACAAGGCGTGGGACGCCAACGACGTCAAGCCGCAGGCGCCCGAGCGCCTGTCCGGCAAGACCGTCGCCGTCATCGGCTCGGGCCCGGCGGGTCTCGCCGCCGCCCAGCAGCTGACGCGGGCGGGTCACACGGTCGCCGTCTTCGAGCGCGCGGACCGGATCGGCGGCCTGCTGCGGTACGGCATCCCCGAGTTCAAGATGGAGAAGCGGCACATCAACCGCCGTATCGAGCAGATGCGCGCGGAGGGCACCAAGTTCCGCACGGGTGTGGAGATCGGCCGCGACATCACCTCGACGGACCTGCGCAAGCGGTACGACGCCGTGGTCATCGCCGCGGGCGCCACGACCGCGCGTGACCTGCCGGTCCCGGGCCGTGAGCTGAACGGCATCCACCAGGCGATGGAGTACCTGCCGCTCGCCAACAAGGTCGTCGAGGGCGACTTCGTGGCCCCGCCGATCACCGCCGAGGGCAAGCACGTGGTGGTCATCGGCGGCGGTGACACGGGCGCGGACTGCGTGGGCACCGCCCACCGTCAGGGCGCGGCCTCGGTCACGCAGCTGGAGATCATGCCGCGTCCGGGCGAGGACCGGGTGGCCGGCCAGCCCTGGCCGACGTTCCCGATGCTGTACAAGGTCACCTCCGCGCACGAGGAGGGCGGCGAGCGGGTCTACTCCGTCTCCACCACCCACTTCGAGGGCGACGAGGACGGCAACGTCCAGTTCCTCCACCTCGTCGAGGTCGAGTTCGTCGAGGGCAAGCTCACGCAGAAGCCCGGCACGGAGCGGAAGATCCCGGCGCAGCTGGTGACGCTCGCGATGGGCTTCACGGGTACGGACGTGGAGAACGGTCTGGTCGCGCAGTTTGGTCTAGACCTCGACGAGCGAGGTAACATCGCTCGCGACGCGGACTTCGCCACCAACGTCGGTGGTGTGTTCGTGGCCGGTGACGCGGGTCGCGGCCAGTCGCTGATCGTCTGGGCGATCGCCGAGGGCCGCTCGGCGGCGCGCGGCGTCGACCGCTTCCTGACGGGCGCGAGCGACCTCCCGGCCCCGATCCGCCCGACGGACCGTGCCCTGACGGTCTGACCGTCCCGTCCCAAGACGTCCCGTACAACGACGTACGGAACTGAGCGCGGCGCCCCCCGAATGTCCCCGACCGGACGACTGGGAGGGCGCCGCGGTGCGTCCGCCTCGCAGGGGCGGTGGGGTGGTGGCCCGAGGTCGGGTCGAGCGGGCGGTACGGGGTCGTGGGCCGGGTTTCGGGAATTACCCGGCCACGGTGGTCACCCAGGCCGCCGCCCCGTCCAGCGCGTTCTCCGCTTCGGGCAGGACGCCCCGTGCCCCCAGGAAGCCGTGGAAGACCCCGGTGTGCAGCTGCACCTGCGCCTGGACCCCGGCCGAGGAGAGGCGGCGCGCGTAGGCCAGGCCCTCGTCCCGCAGGAGGTCGCAGTCCGCGAGGACCACGAGAGTGGGAGGGAGGCCCGTGAGGTCGGCCGCGAGGCCGGGCGACGCGGCCACCGGGTCGCCGGCAGGGCCCACGTACTGCTCCCAGTACCAGCGCATGTGGGCCGTCGTGTGGAAGAAGCCCTCGGCGTACGCCTCGGCGGAGGGCGAGTCCAGGCGGTGGTCCAGGGCCGGGTAGAAGAGGAGCTGGCCGGCGACCGGCGGGCCGCCCGCGTCCCGGGCGCGCAGGGCCGCGCCCGCCGCGAGGTTGCCGCCGCTGGAGTCGCCCGCCAGGAACAGCGGGCCGCCGTACCGCTCGGCCGCCCACTCCACGACGGTGTGCACGTCGTCCTCGGCGGCCGGGAAGCGGTGCTCGGGGGCGCGCCGGTAGTCCACGGAGACCACGGACACCCCGGTACGGGACGCCAGTTCGCGGCAGAGGCCGTCGTGCGTGTCCAGGTCGCAGAGGACCCAGCCGCCGCCGTGCGCGAAGACGATGACCGGAGCGCCGGTGCCCGCAGAAGGGCCGTACAGGCGTACTCGTACGCCGTTCGCCGTCTCCTCCCTCGGCGGCGGGATCTCCCGTACCCCCGCCCGTGCCGCCGCCCGCAGGGCCTCCGGGGAGCCAGGGCCGGGGAAGCCCGCCGACATCGCCTCGCACAGCGCACGGGCGGTCGGGGTCAGTGGATCCGTCATCCGGTCGTCAGCCCCCCGTCCACCGTGAATTCCGCGCCCGTCATGTACGAGGAGGCGTCCGAGACCAGGAAGGCGATCAGGCCGCCGACCTCCTCCGCCCGGCCCATCCGGCCGAGCGGGACGTGCGACCAGTCCCGGTCCGCGACCTCCGCCGTCATCGGTGTGTCGACGGCCCCCGGGTGCACCGAGTTGACGCGGATCCCGTACCGCGCGAGGTCGAGCGCAGAGGAGCGGGTCAGCCCGCGCAGCCCGAACTTGCTGGAGCCGTACGCCGCGTGGCCCGGTATGCCGACCAGGCCGGCCGTCGACGACACGTTCACGATCGAGCCGCCGCCCGCCTCGCGCAGCGCCGGCACGACGGCCTGGATGCCGAGGAACGGGCCCAACAGGTTGACCCGGAGGAGGAGTTCGAAGTTCTCGTACGTCTCCGACTCCACCGGAGCCGTCCGCCACAGCGCCGCGTTGTTGACCAGCGCGTCCACGCGGCCGTACGCGTCGACGGCGCGCGCGACCACCTTCCGCCAGTCGTCCGCGGAGGTCACGTCGTGGCGGACGAACACCCCCGCGTCGCCCAGCTCCGCCGCGACCGCCCGGCCCTCCTCCTCCCGTACGTCCGTGAGGACCACCCGCGCGCCCTCCGCCACCAGGAGCCGGGCCTCGGCCGCGCCCTGGCCGCGCGCCGCGCCGGTGACCAGGACGACCTTGCCTGCCAGGGAGCTCACTTGGCCGCCTCCAGCGCGCGGAAGTGCGGGATGACCTTCTCGCCCCACTGCCGGATGGTCTCCATGCAGACCTCCTGGGGGACCGTCCCCATCTGGATCAGGCACATCACCTCGTCGACCCCGATCTCGCGGAGCTGCTCGACGTACGCGATGGCGGTGTCGGCGTCCCCGTAGGCGTGGTCGGTGTTGTACGTGCCGGTGTCGACCGGGCGGGCCGGGATGTTCGCCTCGTGGAGGCGGGCGACCAGCTCCTCGCGGCGCCGCTCCAGCGCGCCCGTGTGGTCCTCGTCCTCCGCGTAGCCGGTCGGGGCGGGCGCGTTGCCGTACCAGTGGGCGATCGACTCGGCGAAGAAGCGCTGGCCGCGCGTGCCGAGCCGGAGCGCCCGCTCGGCGTCGTCCAGGACGATCGTCGGGCAGAGCGCCGAGAAGTGGTCGTTGACCTCGGAGGAGACGAGCCGGGAGCCGTCGCGTACGGCGATGGCCTCGTCGTACACCTTCCGCATCGCGCGCACGTCGTCGGCGCCCGCGAAGCCCATCACCAGCGCGCCGATGCCGAGTTCGGCGGCGAGCTTGAGGGTGTCGTGCTTCGAGCAGGCCATGAAGAGCGGCGGGTGCGGGTCCTGCACGGGGCGGGGCAGGATCGCGCCCGGGCCGATGTCGATCGAGCCGTGCCACTCGAACTGCTCCTCGCGCCAGGCGTGCGAGAAGATCCGCAGCGCCTCCTCCATCTGCGGGTACGTGTCCTCGGGGCGCACGCCGTACATCCGCATCTCCTGCCGGGTCGCGCCCCGGCCTGCGCCGATGTCCACCCGGCCGCCGCTGAGCACGTCGAGCATCGCGGCGCGCTCGGCGACCCGCACCGGGTGCTGGTAGCCGAAGGGCATGGTGACGACGCCGTGGCCGATGCGGATGCGTTCGGTGCGGGCGGCGACCCAGGTCAGGAAGATCTCGGACGCGCTCATGTGCGCGTACTGGGTGAGGGAGTGGTGCTCGACCGCCCATACGCGGTCGAAGCCCATCTTCTCGGCGTGGACGGCCTGTTCGACGCAGTCGTGGATGACCTGGCGCTCCCGCTCGGGGGTCGGGTCGACGAGCTGGGCCTCGAAGATCATGGAGAACTTCACGGTGAACTCCTCTCCTCTTCTATTTCTAATAGGAATACTTCTAGCAGTCATACCTGGGGTGGGGAAGGGGGCCGTAGACTTCGGTCCGTGGCGGACAAGAAGCGGGCAGGTCAGGAAGACGTCCCGGATATCCCGGGGTTCCCGGCGACCAGCTGGGCGGTGCTCGGGCTGCTCTCCTTCGGGGAGGAGCTGTCCGGCTACGACCTGAAGAAGTGGTCCGACTGGTCGCTGCGCTTCTTCTACTGGAGCCCGTCGTTCAGCCAGATCTACAGCGAGCTGAAGCGACTGGAGAAGGCCGGCTACGCCACCTCGCGGACGGTCGCCCAGGAGACGGGCAGCCGCGACAAGCGGGTCTACCGGATCACGGACGAGGGGATGGCCGCCGTCCGTACGTGGGCACGGACCGCGCCCGTGGATCCGCCCGTGCTCAAGCACGGGCCGATGCTGCGGCTCTGGCTCGGGCATCTCCTCGAACCCGAGCAGCAGCGCGAAGTCCTCGCCCGGCACCGGGAGTTCGCCGAGACCATGCGGCTGCGCGCGGAGGCCGACGTGGAGGGGGCGAAGGCCGAGGAGGCGTGGGCGTACCCCACGCTCACCCTCAAGTGGGCCGAGCGGTACTACGCCTCCGAGCGCGACCTGGCGGACGCCATGCTCGCCGACATCGAGGAGCTGGAGAAGGCGCGCGCGGCCTCTGACGCCGCTGAGGGCAAGCGCCCGTAGGTGCGGCGGAAGTAGAGCAGCGGGCCGGTGTCGCGGTGCGCGGTGAGCGCGTCGACCCGGCCGAGCGCGATGGCGTGGTCTCCGCCGTCCAGGACGGCGTCGAGTGTGCACTCGATCGTCGCGAGCGCTCCGTCGAGCAGCGGCGCGCCCGCGGCGCCGGGCCGCCAGGCCGTACCGGCGAACTTGTCGCCGCCCGTCACCGCGAAGCGCCGGCAGAGCTCCTCCTGGTCGGCCGCGAGCACGTTCACCGCGAACCGGCCGGCCGCGCGGATCCGCGGCCAGGTCGTCGAGGTGTGCGCCGGGCAGAAGCAGACCAGGGGCGGGTCGAGCGAGACGGACGAGAAGGACTGCACCGCCATGCCGACGGGCCGTCCGTCGGCCGGGTCGCGGGCGGTGATGACGGCGACACCCGTGCAGAAGCCCGCCAGCGCGGACTTCATGTCGGTGGGATCCGGATCCATGGGACCTCCTGAGAATGTTCCTACTAGGTATATGCCTAACCGAAACACCTGTGATTGGATACCCGCCACGCTCGCACGTCAAGTAGGGAGGGTCAGTGATCAGCCCCCAGCAAGTGCCACAGCAACCCACGGGACAACTACCCCGCACCATCGCCGAGTTGCCCGACTGGGCGGCTGCCACGCACGCCGATCGGACCCTTGAGGCGCTGGTCGGGGGCGGGGCCGGTGGAGTCGACGACGGGGTCCGCTGGGGCTTCGCGCGGCTCCGCGACGAGATCGCCGCCGCCGCGCGCGCCGCCCTCGCCCACGGCGTACGGCACGGCGACCGGGTCGCGATCTGGGCCCCCAACAGCCGCCGTTGGATCACCGCCGCCCTCGGCGCGGTCGCGGTCGGCGCCGTCCTCGTACCGGTCAACACCCGCTACAAGCCCGCCGAGGCCGCCGACATCGTGCGCCGCAGCGGCGCCCGGTTCCTGTTCACCGAACACGACTTCCTCGGCACCGACTACGCCGCCGCCCTGCACGGTTCCGGGGAGGACCTCGGGGCGCTGCGTTCCACCCTCACCCTCCACGGACCCGACGGGGACGCCTACCTCGCCGCCGGCGCCGCGGTCCCCGAGAGCGAGCGGATCGCCCGCGCCGCCGCCGTACGCCCCGACGACCTCTGCGACATCCTCTACACCTCGGGCACCACCGGCCGCTCCAAGGGCGTGATGACCACCCACGGCCAGACCCTGCGCGTGTACGCCGACTGGGCCCGGCTCGTCGGACTGCGCGCCGGCGACCGGTATCTGCTGGTCAACCCCTTCTTCCACACCTTCGGCTACAAGGCCGGGGTGCTCGCCTGCCTGCTGACCGGCGCGACCATGCTCCCCGAGGCCGTCTACGACGCCGACCGCGTCCTGGAGCGGATCGCCGCCGAGCGCGTCACCTGCCTCATGGGACCACCGACCGTCTTCCACGGCCTGATCCACCACCCGCGCCGCGCGACGCACGACCTCTCCGCGCTCCGGCTCGCCGGGACCGGCGCGGCGACCGTGCCCGCCCCGCTCGTCGAGGAGATACGGGACGAACTCGGAGCGCCCGACGTCTTCACCGCGTACGGGCTCACCGAGTCCTGCGGCGTGGTCTCCGTCTGCCCGACGGACGCCGACGCCGAGACCGTCGCCCACACCGTCGGCCTGCCGCTGCCCGGCACCGAGATCCGGATCGCCTCCCCGCTCGGCGCGGTGCTCGGCCCCGGGGAGCCCGGCGAGATCCAGGTCCGCGGCCACCACGTCATGCGCGGCTACCTCGACGACCCGGCGGCCACGGCCGAGGCGGTCGTCGACGGCGGCTGGCTGCGCACCGGGGACATCGGCACCCTCGACGAGCGCGGCTACCTCGCGGTGACCGACCGGCTGAAGGACATGTACGTCGTGGGCGGCTTCAACGCCTACCCGGCCGAGATCGAGCACGTCCTCCTGCGCCACGAGGCCGTGCGCGACGCCGCCGTCGTCGGCGCACCGGACGAGCGGCTCGGTGAGGTCGGAGTCGCGTTCGTCGTGACCGACCGCGCCCTGGACGAGGGCGAGTTGACCGCCTGGGCCCGCGAGCGGCTCGCCAACTTCAAGGTCCCGCGCCGTTTCGTCGTCGTCCCCGAGCTGCCGCGCAACGCCGGAGGCAAGCTCCTGAAGGGCGAACTGCGGCGCGCGGCGAGAGGAGAGGACGCATGAGGACGACCCCTGAACAGGACGAACTGCGGGCGGCGGTACGGTCCGTGCTCGACCGCCACGAGGGCGCGGCGGCCTGGGCTCCGCTGGCCGGGCAGATCGGCGTGGCGGCCCTCGCCGTACCGGAGGCGTACGGCGGACTCGGCTGCGGGCTGCCGGAGATCGCCGTGGTGGCGGGGGAGTTGGGGCGGGCCCTCAGCCCGGTCCCGTTCCTCGGCTCCGCCGTCCTGCCCGTGACCGCCCTCCTCGCCGCGGGCGACTGGGACGCCTGCGCCCGCCTCCTGCCCGGCCTCGCCGAGGGCACCGGGTCCGGCGCGCTCGCCTGGGCGGAGGAGGGCGGCTGGGAGGCGGGGGCGCTCGCGACGACGGCGGACGGCGACACGTACCTCACCGGCCGCAAGGAGTACGTCCTGGCCGCACCCGAACGCCCGGACCTGTGCCTGGTCTTCGCCGTCGACGCCCGCACGGGCCGCCTGGGCCTCTACGAACTCAGGGACGATCAGTGGGAGTTCACCCTCGCTCCCACCCTGGACCGGACCCGCCCGCTCGCCCGGATCCGGCTCGAACGGTCGCCCGCGCGGCTCCTCTCCGCCGACGGGGAGGCCGTCCTGGCGCGCGTGCGCGACGTGGCCGCGACCGTCCTCGCGGCCGAGCAGGTCGGGGGTGCCGACCGGGCCCTGGCGGACACGGTCCGACACGTCGGCGAGCGCGTCCAGTTCGGCCGGCCCATCGGCTCCTTCCAGGCCGTCAAGCACCGCCTGGCCGACCTGTACACCGCCGTCGAGTCCGCCCGCTCCCTCGCCATGGCCGCCGCCCACGCGGACGCCGAACCCCTCGCCGCGGCGGCCGCGCGGGCGGTGTGCTCGGAGACGTACGAGACGGTCGCGGGCGAGATGATCCAGCTCCACGGCGGCATCGGCGTGACCTGGGAACACCCGGCGCACGACCACCTCAAACGCGCCCACCAGTGCGCCCGCCTCTTCGGACCGCCCGCCGAGCACCGGGGCCGTATCGCCGCCGCGCTCGGACTCGACCCCCTGGTTCCCGCCCCCTGATCACGTACGCTCGGCACTCCGGGGGGAAAGGGGTCCCCTCTTCGTAACGGGGAGGGGAGCCGTCCGTGGCACTGAGTCTGCGCAAGGTCGAGGAGACCGCACCGGCGCTGGTGAGTCTGTACAAGTCGGCGGGGGTCTCGCTGCGCAAGCACGGGATGGACGGGCAGCGGGTGGCCGTCTACCTGGTGCTCGACTACTCGGGTTCCATGAAGCCGTACTACAAGGACGGCAGCGTCCAAGCGCTCGCCGACCGGGTGTTGGGGCTCTCGGCCAACCTGGACGACGACGGGCGGGTGCCCGTGGTCTTCTTCTCCACCGACATCGACGCCGAGACGGACATCGAACTCGCCGGCCACGCGGGGCGGATCGACCGGATCGTCGCCGGGCTCGGCCACATGGGCAAGACCAGCTACCACCTGGCGATGGACGCGGTCATCGACCACTACCTCGACAGCGGCGCGACCGCCCCCGCGCTCGTCGTCTTCCAGACGGACGGCGGGCCGATCAACAAGCTCGCGGCCGAACGGTACCTGTGCAAGGCGGCCGAGCTGCCGCTCTTCTGGCAGTTCGTCGGCTTCGGTGACCCGGGCAGCCGGCAGTTCGAATTCCTGCGGAAACTGGACGAGTTGGCGGTTCCGCAGAGGCGGTGCGTCGACAACGCCGGCTTCTTCCACGCCGGCCTGGACCCGCGTACCGTCCCGGACGCCGAGCTGTACGACAGGATCGTCGCCGAGTTCCCGGCGTGGCTGGCGGCCGCCCGGGCCAGGTCCATCGTCCGGGCGTGACGGCGGTCGAAAACCTGTGGCCGGGTGGCAGTGGGCCCGTGATAGTGGGCCCATGGCCTCTCTTGTGCGACATGTGACGATCGACTGCGCCGACGCGTACACCCTGGCGACCTTCTGGGCCTCCGCCCTGGACTCCAAGGTCTCCGACGACGACAAGCCCGGTGATCCGGAGGCGCTGGTAGAGACCGCCGCGGGCGCGCTGCTCTTCATTCAGGTGCCGGAGGTAAAGGCGGTCAAGAACCGCGTTCACCTCGACCTCCAGCCGCAGGACCGCAGCCGTGACGAGGAGGTCGAGCGGCTGCTCGCCCTCGGCGCCACGGTCTTCGAGGACCACCGGAAGCCCGGCGGTCTGGGGTGGGTGACGATGGTGGACCCCGAGGGCAACGAGTTCTGCGTCGAGCGGAGCCGGGCGGAGCGTGAGGCCACGGAGGCCGCGGCGGCTTCGACGGCCACGGCGGCGTCGGAGTAATCCAGACAGAGGATGTCCGGTTTCCGGTGTTCACTGGAGTCATGGGACACACCAGCACCGGATCCGGAACCTCCTGGGCGGCCTTCGCCGCCGCCGAGCCCGAACTCGCCTCGACCGTACGGGAGCGCTTCGGGCAGTTCACCCACCACGTGCTCGGCACCCTGCGGAAGGACGGCTCGCCCCGGCTCAGCGGGATCGAGGCGGACTTCCGCTGGGACGAGCTGTGGCTCGGCATGATGCCGAACTCCCGCAAGGCCCTGGACCTGCGGCGCGACCCCCGCTTCTCGCTGCTCGCCAACCCGGGCTCGGGTACGGACATGGGCGGCGGGGACGTCCGGATCTCCGGCCGGGTCGTGGAGATCTCCGACCCGGTGGAGCTGGACCGGTACGCGGAGGCGGTCGGGATGCCGATGCCGTTCCATGTCTTCCGGGTCGAGCCGACGGAGGTCGTCCGCACGTTCGTCGAGGGCGACGACATGGTCATCCGTTCGTGGACGCCGGGGCGGCCGGTGCGGACGATCCGGCGCGGTAAGGACGACAGCCCGCCGCGTGAGACGACGTCATGAACCGTCGTCGGCCTCGCCGGCGTCGCGGTCGTACGTCTCCATGACCCTGGCCCGGCACCAGGACGGGGTGCCCCAGGCGTCCCGGAGCGGACGGGCCTTGCGCAGCCAGAGGGAGAGGTCGAGCTCCTCGGTGTAGCCGACGGCGCCGTGGATCTGCAGGGCGGTACGGGCGGCGGTGTACGCGGCCTCGCCCGCGGCGACCTTGGCGGCGGCGAGATCGGCGCTCCGGAACGTGACCGCTGCTCCGAAGAGGAGGGGGCGGGCGAACTCCAGGGCGATCAGGGTGTCGGCGAGGCGGTGCTTGACCGCTTGGAAGGAGCCGATCTCGGTGCCGAACTGGCGGCGCTGCTTGGCGTAGGCGACGGTGCGGTCGAGCAGCGTGAGCCCTACGCCGAGGGCTTGTGCGGCGGTGGCGAGCATGGCCCATTGCTGGGCGTGCGTGGCCGCCGCGGTGACGACGGGGCCGGCTGCCAGGAGCTCCCCGCCGGGGGTGGGGCGGGCGAGGCGGCGGGCGGGGTCCGGTGAGGTGCGGACCGGCTCGTGCCCGGGGGCCAGGCGGAGTTCGTCCCCCTGGACGACGAGGATCACGTCGGCGACGTCCGTGTCCAGCGTGTACCCGGGCTCCCCGGGTTGTGGGCAGTCGGCCCCAGCGGAACGACTGCCCACAACGGGGGCCAGCGTGGCGATGGTCTGCCCCGTCGCAAGGCCCGGCAGCAGGCGCTTCGCGGGGGCCGGGTCGCCCCGTTCGGCCAGTTCCGTCAGGAGTGCCGACGCCGCCACCGTCTCCACCACCGGCCCCGGGACCCCGTGGCGGCCCAACTCCACGAACGCTGTGGTCAGTTCGATCGGGAGGGGGCCTACGCCCTCGTGGTGTTCCGGGATCGCCAGGGCGAAGACGCCCGCTTCCGCCAGGCGGGACCACAGGGTGCGGCCGGGAGCGTGGTCGCCCGTCGCCCAGGAACGTATCGCCGTCGGTGTGTCCGCCGCCGTCAGCATCGCGTCCAGGGAGCGCGCGAAGTCGCGCTGCTCGTCCGTCGGCAGGAATCGCATCAGCGCCGCCCCTTCGGCAGGCCGAGCAGCCGCTCGGCGATGATGTCGCGCTGGATCTCGTTGGTGCCCGCGTAGATCGGGCCCGCGAGCGAGAAGACGTACCCCTCGCCCCACTCCCCGTCCGCCGACTCCGTCTCGTCGCCCAGCAGATCGAGCGCCGTCTCGTGCAGCGCGATGTCGTACTCCGACCAGAAGACCTTGTTGAGGCTCGACTCCGCCCCGATCGTCGCCCCCGCCGCGAACCGCGACGCGCCGCCCGCCGTGAAGAGCTGGTACGCCCGCGCCCCGATCACCGCGTCCGCGACCCGGTCCCGTAGCGCCGGGTCCGCGCCCGTCTCCCGCCACAGCCCCACCAGCCGGTCCGCCGCCGCCAGGAAGCGGCCCGGGGAGCGGAGCATCAGGCCACGTTCGTTGCCGGTCGTGGACATCGCGATCCGCCAGCCCTGGCCGGGCTCCCCGATCACGTCCTCGTCCGGTACGAAGACCTCGTCGAGGAAGAGCTCCGCGAACGCCGGCTTCCCGTCGAGCCGGCCGATCGGCCGGACCGTCACTCCCGGCGCCCGCAGGTCGAACATCAGGTACGTCAGCCCCCGGTGCGGCCGGGCCGGGTCCGTCTCCGGGTCGGTGCGGAAGATCCCGAAGGCCCGGTCGGCGAAGGCGGCCCGCGAGGACCAGGTCTTCTGGCCGGACAGCAGCCAGCCGCCCTCCGTCCGTACCGCCCGCGACGAGAGCGACGCCAGGTCCGAGCCCGATTCCGGCTCCGACCACGCCTGCGCCCAGACGACCTCCCCGGTCGCCATCGAGGGCAGCACCCGGGCCCGCTGCTCCTCCGTCGCGTGGTCGAAGAGGGTCGGGGCGAGCAGGTTGATGCCGTTCTGCGAGACCCGGCCGGGCGCCCCCGCCGCGTAGTACTCCTCCTCGAAGACGAGCCACCGGAAGATGTCGGCGCCCCGGCCCCCGTACCGCTCGGGCCAGGACACCACCGACCAGCGGTCGGCGGCGAGTTCGGCCTCCCAGGCGCGGTGCGCGGCGAAGCCCTCCCGGGTCTCCAGGGACGGCAGCGGCTCTGCCGGGACGTGGGCCCGCAGCCACTCCCTCGCCTCCGCGCGGAACTCCCGTTCCTCCTCGCTGTACGACAGGTCCATCAGACCCCCGCCTCCTTCATCGCCGCCACGTCCATCCCGCCCAGCGGGTCCGCCGCGGTCTCCGCGTTGTGGGCGTGGGCGAGATGGTGGAGCCCGAAGACCGAGTCCATCCCGGCGTGCAGGCCCTGGAGGTCCTCCGCCTGGTTCACCGCCCGCTTGGTCAGGGCGAGTCCCAGTCGGGGCATCTCGGCTATCCGCAGCGCCAACTCATCCGTCGCAGACGGCAGTTCTCGCCGCTCCACCAGCCTGTTCACCATGCCGATCTCGTACGCCCTGCGCGCGCTCATCCGGTCGCCCGTGAACAGGAACTCCTTCGCGATCCTCGGCGGCATCACCCACGGGTGGGCGAAGTACTCGACGCCCGGGATGCCCATCCGTACCACCGGGTCGGCGAAGAACGCGTCCTCGCTCGCCACGATCAGGTCGCAGACCCACGCCAGCATCAACCCGCCCGCCACACAGGCCCCTTGGACGGAGGCCACCACCGGCTTGGGGAGTTCGCGCCAGCGCCTGCACATGCCGAGATAGACCTCGGACTCGCGGGCGAAGCGGGACTCGGCGCCGCGCTTGTCGGAGTGGTCCCACCACAGTCCGGCGCGGCGGTCGAAGGGGAGATGGGCGTCGCGTTCGGGGGTGCCGATGTCGTGGCCCGCCGAGAAGTGCTCGCCCGCGCCGGCGAGCACGACGACCTTGACCTCGGAGTCCTCGGCCGCCCGGTAGAAGGCCTCGTCCAGGGCGTAGGTCATCGCGGAGTTCTGGGCGTTGCGGTAGCGGGGGCGGTTCATGGTCACGTACGCGACCGGGCCGCGACGCTCGTACAGCACGGGCATCTGCATCCTTCGACGCTCCTTCCCTAACAAGTGTTTGGTAGGTTAACGTACGGCCATGAGCAGCGCCATGAGCAGCGTCGAGGAGTTCCGCACCGAGATACGGGACTGGCTACGGGCCCACCTCGGTGGCGAGTTCGCCGCCCTCAAGGGCCTCGGCGGACCGGGTCGCGAGCACGAGGCCTTCGCCGAACGCCTCGCGTGGGAACGGCACTTGGCCGCCCACGGCTGGACCTGCGTCGGCTGGCCGAAGGAGTACGGCGGGCGCGGCGCGAGCATCGAGGAGCAGATCGCCTTCCACGAGGAGTACGCCCTCGCCGACGCCCCCGCCCGCGTCAACCACATCGGCGAACAGCTCCTCGGCCCCACCCTCATCGACCACGGCACCGAGGAGCAGAAGGCCCGCTTCCTGCCCCCGATCCGGGCCGTCGAGGAGCTCTGGTGCCAGGGTTACAGCGAGCCCGACGCCGGTTCCGACCTCGCCGCCGTCCGCACCCGCGCCGCCCTCGACGGCGACCAGTGGGTGGTGAACGGCCAGAAGATCTGGACCTCCCTCGCCCACGAGTCCCAGTGGTGCTTCGTCGTCGCCCGCACCCAGCCGGGCTCGCGGCGGCACGCGGGCCTCTCGTACCTGCTCGTCCCCATGGACCAGCCGGGCGTCGAGGTCCGGCCGATCGTCCAGCTCACCGGCACCAGCGAGTTCAACGAGGTCTTCTTCGACGGCGCCAGGACCGACGCCGCGCACGTCGTCGGCGCGCCCGGCGACGGCTGGCGGATCGCGATGGCCACCCTCGGCTACGAACGCGGCGTCTCCACCCTCGGCCAGCAGGTCGGCTTCCGGCGCGAATGGGAGGGCCTCGTCGCGCTCGCCCGGCGCAACGGCGCCCTCGCCGACCCGCTGATCCGCGACCGGCTCGTCCGGGCCTGGACCGGGCTGCAGGCCATGCGCGCCAACGCGCTGCGCTCCACCGACCCCTCCATGGCCAAGCTCTACTGGTCGCACTGGCACCGCGACCTCGGCGAACTCGCCATGGACATCTGCGGCGCCGCCGCCACGGTCGTCGCCGCCGAACCGTACGAACTCGACGAGTGGCAGCGGCTGTTCCTCTTCTCCCGCGCCGACACCATCTACGCCGGATCCAGCGAGATCCAGCGCAACCTCATCGCCGAGCGGGTGCTCGGCCTCCCGAAGGAGCCGCGCCCATGACGCCACCCCCCTACGTCCCGGGGCACGGCCTGCTCGCCGGCCGTACCGCCGTCATCACCGCCGCCGCCGGAGCCGGCATCGGCGGCGCCACCGCCCGCCGCTTCCTGGAGGAGGGAGCCAGGGTCCTCATCAGTGACGCCCACGCCCGCCGCCTCAAGGAGAGCGAGGCCGCCCTCGCCGCCGAGTTCGGCGCCGACCGGGTCGACGCCCTCGCCTGCGACGTCACCGACGAGAGCCAGGTCCAGGCCCTCTTCGACACCGCCGTACGGCTCCACGGCCGCCTCGACGCCGTCGTCAACAACGCGGGCCTCGGCGGCACCGCCGCGCTCGTCGACATGACCGACGACCAGTGGGGGCGCGTCCTCGACGTCACCCTCAACGGCACCTTCCGCTGCACGCGCACCGCCCTGCGCCACTTCCAGGGCGCGGACCACGGCGGCGTGATCGTCAACAACGCCTCCGTCGTCGGCTGGCGCGCCCAGGCCGGGCAGGCCCACTACGCCGCCGCCAAGGCCGGCGTCATGGCCCTCACCCGCTGCGCCGCGATCGAGGCGGCGGAATACGACGTCCGCGTCAACGCCGTCTCCCCGTCCCTCGCCATGCACCCGCACCTGGTCAAGGTCACCTCCGCCGAGCTGCTCGCCGAGCTGACCGAGCGCGAGGCCTTCGGGCGGTACGCCGAACCCTGGGAGATCGCCAACGTCATCGTCTTCCTCACCAGCGGCTACTCCTCCTACATGACCGGCGAGACCGTCTCCGTCAGCAGCCAGCACGCGTAGGACCAGAATGGACGTGTGCCGAAGACCGTCAGCAACAGCAAGAAGAAGCCCCCCGTGACCGCCTCGCCCGAGCGGCGCCGCGAGCTCCTGGACACGGCGGCCGAGGTGTTCGCCGCCCAGGGGTACAACGCCACGACCGTCCGCAAGATCGCCGACGCCGCCGGCATGCTCGCCGGCAGCCTCTACTACCACTTCGATTCCAAGGAATCGATGCTCGACGAGATCCTCTCCACCTTCCTGACCGAGCTGTGGGAGGGGTACGACGCCGTCCTCGCCGCCGGACTCGGACCCAGGGAGACCATCGAGGCCCTCGTCACCGAGTCCTTCCGGGAGATCGACCGGCACCGCGCCGCCGTCGCCATCTACCAGAAGGAGTCCAGGCACCTCACCGACCAGCCCCGCTTCCACTACCTCTCCGACTCGCAGCAGAAGTTCGAGAAGGCGTGGCTGGGGACCCTGGAGCGCGGAGTGGAGGCCGGCACCTTCCGGGCCGACCTCGACATCCGGCTCACCTACCGCTTCGTGCGCGACACCGTCTGGGTCGCCGCGTCCTGGTACCGCCCGGGCGGACAGCACAGCCCGGAGGAGATCGCCCGCCAGTACCTGTCGATGGTCCTGGACGGGATCGCCGTACGCACCTAGCCCCACGTTCCACCGACGTCTGGAGGAGTTGTCATGGCCGAGGCCTACATCGTCGAAGCGGTCCGCACCCCGGTGGGCCGCCGCAAGGGAGGCCTGGCCTCCGTCCACCCGGCGGACCTCGGAGCCCATGTCCTCAAGGCCCTCGTCCAGCGCTCGGGCGTCGACCCCGCCGCCGTCGAGGACGTCGTCTTCGGCTGCCTCGACACCGTGGGCCCGCAGGCCGGCGACATCGCCCGTACGGCCTGGCTCGCCGCGGGACTCCCCGAGGAGGTCCCCGGCGTCACGATCGACCGCCAGTGCGGCTCCTCCCAGCAGGCCGTGCACTTCGCCGCCCAGGGCGTCCTCTCCGGCACCCAGGACCTGGTCGTCGCCGGCGGTACGCAGAACATGTCGATGATCCCGATCGCCTTCGCCTCCCGGCAGGCCGCCGAGCCCCTCGGCCTGACCGAGGGCCCCTACGCCGGCTCCGAGGGCTGGCGGGCCCGCTACGGCGACGCGCCCGTCAACCAGTTCCACGGCGCCGAGCTGATCGCCAAGAAGTGGGGGATCACCCGCCGTGACCAGGAGGAATTCGCCCTCCGCTCGCACGAGCGGGCGCTGCGCGCGATCGACGAGGGCCGCTTCGACCGCGAGACCGCGGCCTACGGCGACGTGACCGTGGACGAGGGCCCGCGCCGGGACACCACGCTGGAGAAGATGGCCGGCCTGAAGCCCGTCGTGGAGGGCGGCACGATCACGGCGGCCTGCTCCTCCCAGGTCTCCGACGGCGCCGCGGCCATGCTGCTCGCGAGCGAGCGGGCCGTACGGGAGCACGGCCTCACCCCGCGCGCCCGGATCCACCACCTCTCGGTGCGGGGCGAGGACCCGATCCGGATGCTCTCCGCGCCGATACCGGCGACCGCGTACGCCCTGAAGAAGACCGGCATGACCATCGACGACATGGACCTCGTCGAGATCAACGAGGCCTTCGCCCCGGTCGTCCTCGCCTGGCTGAAGGAGACCGGCGCCGACCCGGCACGGGTGAACGTCAACGGCGGCGCGATCGCGCTTGGCCACCCGCTCGGCGCGACCGGCGTGAAGCTGATGACCACGCTCCTGCACGAGCTGGAGCGCACGGGCGGCCGCTACGGCCTCCAGACCATGTGCGAGGGTGGGGGACAGGCCAACGTGACGATCATCGAGCGGCTCTGAGGCCCTACCGGACGGTATGTGACGTGCGTCGCCGCCTCGCCCTTCGGGTGGGGCGGCGTGCTAAGGTTCCCTGTGTTGCTAGTTGGTACCCATGAACTTTATGTGCGCCTGACGGGAATGTTCCTCAGGCGCAATTTTGTTTTCCGGACTCTCCGGGATGGGACCCTTACCTATTCAGGAGAAAACATGGCTACCGGAACCGTGAAGTGGTTCAACGCCGAAAAGGGCTTCGGCTTCATCGAGCAGGACGGCGGCGGCGCCGACGTCTTCGCCCACTACTCCAACATCGCGACCTCCGGCTTCCGTGAGCTGCAGGAAGGCCAGAAGGTCACCTTCGACGTCACGCAGGGCCAGAAGGGCCCGCAGGCGGAGAACATCCTCCCCGCCTGATCGCCGTACGCGATTCTCGCAGCCGGGGCCCGCACCGCGCAGGTGCGGGTCCCGGCTCGCGCTGTGCTCAGGCACTCTGCTCGGGCGCTCTGCTCAGGCCAGGAAGGCATTTCCCATGACTCGCTCCGAACAGCGGCCCCGCCGGGCCGCCGAATCCCGCTCCGGAACCACGTCCGGAAATTCCCGCCGCGGCTCCGCCGCCCCCAGGGGCAACGGCAGGCCCAAGGCCGCCGGACGCGGCCGTGGACCGGCCACGCCTCCGCCGCCGCGCGAGTTCACCCTGCCTGAGACGCTGACGCCCGCGCTCCCCTCCGTCGAGTCCTTCGACGCCCTCGACATGCCCGCCGCCCTGGTCAAGACCTTGAACGCGCAGGGCGTCACCGAGCCGTTCCCGATCCAGGGCGCCACCCTGCCGAACTCGCTCGCCGGCCGGGACATCCTCGGCCGCGGCCGCACCGGCTCCGGCAAGACCCTCGCCTTCGGCCTCGCGCTCCTCGCCCGCACCGCGGGCCGCCGCGCCGAGCCCAAGGCGCCGCTCGCCCTGGTCCTGGTGCCCACCCGCGAGCTCGCCCAGCAGGTCACCGACGCGCTCTCGCCGTACGCCACCTCGGTGCAGCTGCGGCTCGCCACCGTCGTCGGCGGTCTGTCGATCACCAAGCAGTCGAACTCCCTGCGCCGTGGCGCCGAGGTCCTCGTCGCCACGCCCGGCCGACTCAAGGACCTCATCGAGCGCGGCGACTGCCGGCTCGACCAGGTCGCGATCACGGTCCTCGACGAGGCCGACCAGATGGCCGACATGGGCTTCATGCCGCAGGTCACCGCGCTGCTCAAGCAGGTCGAGCCGAACGGCCAGCGGATGCTGTTCTCGGCCACCCTGGACCAGAACATCGACCGGCTCGTGAAGATGTTCCTCAACGACCCGGTCGTGCACTCCGTCGACCCGTCGGCGGGCGCCGTCACGACGATGGAGCACCACGTGCTCTACATCGCCGACGAGACCGACAAGAAGGCCGTCACCACCCGCATCGCGGCGCGTGACGGGCGCACGATCCTCTTCCTGGACACCAAGCGTGCCGTGGACCGGCTCGTCAAGCGGCTCCTCGCCAGCGGCGTCCGGGCCTCCGGGCTGCACGGCGGCCGCTCGCAGCCGCAGCGCAACCGCACCCTGGACCAGTTCAAGAACGGCCAGGTCACCGTCCTGGTCGCGACCAACGTGGCGGCCCGCGGCATCCACGTCGACGACCTCGACCTGGTTGTCAACGTCGACCCGCCCATCGACCACAAGGACTACCTGCACCGCGGCGGCCGCACCGCCCGGGCCGGCGAGTCCGGCAGCGTCGTCACCCTCGTCCTGCCCGAGCAGAAGCGCGACATGGGCCGGCTGATGTCGAACGCCGGGATCAGCCCGCGCACGGCGCAGATCAAGTCCAGCGACGAGGAGCTGACCCGCCTCACCGGCGCCCGCGAGCCCTCGGGCGTCCCGGTCGTCATCGAGGTCCCCCAGCCGACCCAGCCCGCGAGCGCCCGCAACGGCGGATCGCGCTCCCGCCGCGGCGGTGGCGGCTCCGGCGGCGGCAACGGTGGCGGCCGTTCCCGCTCCGGTGCCACCGCCCGTACGGGTGGTTCCGGCGCCAACGCCCGTACGGGTACGGGTGGTTCGCCCACCCGTACCCGCAGCGGAGGCGGCGGTCGTGGCCGCCGGTCCGGCGGCGCCGCCTAGGCGCTGTCCTCTAGTCGACGAGCCGGTCCTGGAGTTGCGCGAGGGTGCGCGGCTCCAGCGCCAGGCCGTCGGTGAGGTAGCGGAGCACGCTGCCGTAGCGGGTCTTCGCCTCGGCCAGCGCGGCGTTCAGGTACTCGGTCCGTACCTCCTGCATCGGGATGAGCAGGTCCGGGTTCTGCATCAGCCCGGCCTGCTTCAGGCCCGCGCGGAGCTGGGCGTCGTAGGCGGCCCGGAACGTGTTGGAGGCCAGGAAGTCCTCCACGGCGTACCGCTCGGGCACCCCGACCACCGTAAGGAGCAGGTAACTCAGCCAGCCCGTACGGTCCTTGCCCGACGTGCAGTGGTACAGCAGCGGTCCCGCGCCCGGGCGGGCGATGTCGCGGATCGTCGCGGCGAACCGCGCCCGGTTGTCGGCGCTGGTGACGAACGAGCGGTAGACCTCCGCCATGAACGCGGGCGCCCGGCCGCCGCCCAGCATCTCCTCCTGCTTCACCGGGTCCCGGGAGCCGATCGCCGCCCGGATCAGGGCGTTGAGACCGTTGTCGGTCACCGCCCGCGAGACCGGGACGAGCCCGCCGGGCAGCCGGTCGGCGCCGTCGGACTGGACCTCGAGCGGAATCCGGAAGTCGACCACTGTGGACAGGCGCAGCCCCGCGAGCGTGGTCACGTCGGCGTCGGTGAGCTTGCCCAGGGCATCGGCCCGGTAGACCAGGCCCTGGCGCACCCGATCGCCGGTGTACGTGAGATAGCCGCCCAGGTCACGGACGTTGACCGCGCCCTGGAGGGGGATGTGCCGGACGGCCGAGGCGCGGAGCCGACGGCGGGGCGCCGCGACGGCCGGAGAGGCGAGCGAGACGAGGGCGGTGGCACCGGCGGTGCTCAGCAGTGCGCGTCTCGATAGGGGCATGACTGAACTCCCTGTGCTGGAACTCCCGTAGGGGGAGAGCGGGTTCACCCTGCTGTCGGCAGGGTGCGGAGCACTTTCTCTGCCTCGGACATGACGCGCAGGACGAGTTCCTCACAGCTGGGGAGGTCCTCGATGATCCCGGCGACCTGTCCGGACGCCATGACGCCGAGGTCGGTGCGGCCCTCGACCATGGACGCTTTGAGGAGCATGGGGGTGTTCGCGGCGAGCAGGACCTGGCTCCACGACAGGTCCTTGCCGTGCTTCATAGCGAGGCCGTCGCGGACCATGGCCGGCCAGGAGAGCCCCGAGAGCCTGCGGAAGCCCGCCGCCCGACGCACCGCCTGCGTCAACGCCCGTATCCGGCCCGCTCGTTCGAGGGCGGCGACCATCTCCGTACGGAGCATCCGGTGCGGCAGCCCGTCGACGGCCGTCGTCACCGTCACGTCCTTCACCGTGGCGGCGAGGTACTTCGCCTTCACGGCGTCGGGGACGGTGGAGTCGGAGGTGAGGAGGAAGCGGGTGCCCATGGCGATGCCCGCGGCCCCGTAGGAGAGCGCGGCCACCAGACCGCGCCCGTCGTGGAAGCCGCCGGCCGCGATCACCGGGATGGAGACCGCGTCCACGACCTGCGGCAGCAGGACCGTCGTGGCCACGTCACCGGTGTGCCCGCCGCCCTCGCCGCCCTGCACGATCACCGCGTCCGCGCCCCAGGCCGCGACCTTCTCGGCGTGCCGCCGGGCCCCGATCGAGGGGACGACGACCACGCCGGCGTCCTTCAGCTCCGCGATCAGCTCGCGGGACGGGGCGAGCGCGAAGGAGGCGACCCGTACGCCCTCGTCGACGATGATCCGCACCCGCTCGCGGGCGTCCCCCGCGTCCGCGCGCAGATTGACCCCGAAGGGCCGGTCCGTACGGGACTTCACCTCGCGGACCGCCGCGCGCAGTTCGTCGACGGTCATCGTCGCCGAGGCGAGGATGCCGAGCGCGCCCGCCTCGGCGGTGGCCGAGACGAGGCGTGGCCCGGCGACCCAGCCCATGCCGGTCTGGACGATCGGGTACCGCACCCCGGTGAGCCGGGTGAGCGCCGTCTCCATCAGACCCGTACCTCCCGGTCCCGCAGCCCCTTGGGGTCGATGACCTCGCGGATGAGCCGCAGCTCCTCGGCGGTCGGCTCGCGGGTGTACGGGACGTCGTCGCCGATCACGAGCTCGAAGCCGGTGGCCTGCCGGACCTGGTCCACGGTGACGCCCGGGTGCAGGGAGGCGAGCCGCATGGAGCGGTCGGGCGTCTCGAAGTCGAAGACGCCGAGGTCGGAGACGACCCGGGGGATCCGGTGGAAGCGCTCCGCCCCGGCGGCCGCCGCCCGGTCGTAGCCGACGCCGCTCACCATGTCGACGCGCTCGACGAAGACCCGGGGCGAGTGCTTGGGGACCCAGTAACTCACCGGGTTGTTGAGGGTGTTGACGGGCGCGCCGCGGACGCCGAGGAGCTGGCGGGCGGGGCGGGACCAGTCGCCGATGCAGGAGATGTTCTGGTTGCCGTGCCGGTCGATCTGGCTGGCGCCCATCATGACGTGCCGCTTGCCGCCGGTGACCATCGTCAGGTGGCGGCGGTACGGCAGCCAGCCCTCGGGCTCCCCGTCGAGGCCGACGAGCATCGCCTCGCCGTCGGTCAGGAGCAGGTCGGGGGCGAAGGAGCGTTTGGCGAGCCGGGCGCCGAAGGAGGAGACGGGGGCCATCGCGGCGGCGAGGACCTCGCCGTTGTCGCGCCAGGCTTCGGCGCAGGCGACGATGCAGTACTCAGGGCGGGTGGGCGGGAGGAGGGGGGCGCGGGTCGTGGTCGCGGTCGTGGTGGTCACTGCTGCTCCTCGTGCCAGGTTCGTACGGCCTGCTGGTAGTCGTCCTCGCTCTTGCCGGCGAGGAACCGTTCGGCGAACTCGGGCCAGGGGGTGGTCGCGTACAGCTTCTGGAAGGGCTCGTCGCGGCCGTGGTCAGGGACGCAGGAGGTGAAGTGGGCGCCGTTCGGGGTCTCGACGACGCCGGTGACGCTGTGCCGGCTGACGAGCAGGGACTGCGGGGCGGTGTCGGCGTCGAACCGGTCGACGAGCCGCTCGCAGGAGACGTACGCGGTGTCGGCGGCCTCGCAGAAGAGGTCGTCGAAGTACGGGTCGGGGCCCAGGTACTGGCCGTTGCCGAGCCGGTCGGCCCGGTTGAGATGGACGAAGGCGGCGTCCATGCGCAGGGCGGGCACGGCGACGAAGGTCTCCCCGTCCTCGTACGGCGAGGTGACCGTGCGCAGCTCGGGGTTGACCGTCATGACGTCCGAGCCGATCCCGGCGCGGACGGGCATGAACGGCAGCCGGTTGGCGGCGGCGTGCAGGCCCCACATGAACATGGCCTCGTCGAGCTCGGTGAGGGCGAGGTCGCCGCGTTCGCGGGCCGCGCGGTAGTGCGGTTCGAGGGGGATGGAGTCCAGGGTGGTGAAGGCGGCGACGAGCCGTCGGATCCGGCCGGCGGCGGCGAGCAGGCCGACGTCGGGGCCGCCGTAGGAGATCACGGTGAGATCGGTGATCTCGGACCGGAGCAGCGCTCTGACCAGGGCCATCGGCTTGCGGCGTGAGCCCCAGCCGCCGATGCCGAGGGTCATGCCGGAGCGGAGGCGGGAGACGACCTCGTCGGGGGTCATGGTCTTGTCGGTCACGGGGTGCCCTCCTTGGCCTTGTTGTCGGACCTCGCTTCGTCCTTGCCGAAGGTGTCGCGGACGCGGTCGGCGACGCCGCTGAGGTTGGCCTCGAAGGTGAAGCCCTGCTCGAAGCGGTAGCTGCGGCGCACGTCCACGGGGTCGATGCCGTTGATGGCGGCCTTGGCGAGCCGGATCAGATACGCGTCCTTGCGGGCGATCTCGCCCGCCAACTCCAGTGCCGCGTCGAGGAGTTCCGCGCGCGGTACGACCTTCCAGACCGAGCCGTGGGCGTGCAGCTCAGAGGCGGTGGCGGTGCGCGAGGTGTAGTAGAGCGCGCGCATCAGGTGCTGAGGGACGAGCCGGGCGAGGTGGGTGGCGGCGCCGAGCGCGCCCCGGTCCAGCTCGGGCAGTCCGAAGGTGGCGTCCTCGGAGGCGACGATCGCGTCCGCGTTGCCGACGAGCCCGATCCCGCCGCCCAGACAGAAGCCGCCGACGGCCGCGACGACCGGCACCTCGCAGTCGTAGACCGCCGCGAACGCCTCCGCGCAGCCGTGGTTGGCGCCGATCAGGCTCGCGTGGCCGGGGTCCCGCTGCATCTCCTTGATGTCGACGCCGGCGTTGAAGCCGCGGCCCTCGGCGGCGAGCACGACACAGCGGGTCTCGGGATCCCGGCCGGCCGCGCGGATCGCGTCGGCGAGGTCGTACCAGCCCTGCACGGGAAGGGCGTTGACGGGTGGGAAGTCGACGGTGACAAGGGCGATGCCCTTGCCGGGGCTTGTGGTGGAGACACCCATGAGCGGATCAGCTACCTTTCCACCAAACATTTGTTAGGTGACTGCTTGGTCAGGAAAGGTAGCAGCCGATGGAGCTGGACGGGAGGGTGGCGGTCGTCACCGGTGGCACACGGGGGGTCGGCGCGGGCATCGCGCGGGCCTTCCTCGGGGCGGGCGCGCGGGTCGTCGTCTGCGCCCGCCGACCGCCGGACGAACCGGTGCGGGAAGCGGGCCGGGAGGCCGAGTTCGTCCCCGTCGACCTGCGGGATCCCGCGGCGGTCGGCGACCTCTTCGCGGGGGTCGGCGAGCGGTACGGAAGGCTCGACACCCTGGTCAACAACGCCGGCGGCACGCCGTACCGGCTGCTCGGGGAGGGCGAGGCCGAACGGCACGCGCGGGTGGTGGAGTTGAACCTGACCGCCCCGCTCACGGCCTCGCTCGCCGCCCACGGGCTGCTGCGGGAGTCGCGCGGCTCGGTCGTGATGATCGGCAGCGTCAGCGCGACCCGGCCCTCGCCGGGCACGGCCGCGTACGGCGCCGCGAAGGCCGGCCTCGAAAACCTCGCGCGGTCGATGGCCGTTGAGTGGGCCCCCTACGTCCGGGTGAACACCCTGGTCCTCGGGATGGTCCGGACCGAACTCTCCCATCTGCACTACGGGAACGAGGACGGGATCGAGGCCGTCGCCAGGACCGTGCCGCTCGGCCGGCTCGCCGAGCCCTCGGACGTGGGGGAGGCGGCCGTCTTCCTCGCCTCCGACCGGGCCGGATACGTCTCGGGGGCCGCACTGCTGGTGCACGGGGGCGGCGAACGCCCCGCGTTTCTGGATGCCGCGACTGTCAACAAGGAGAGCTGAGATGGGACTGCGCGAGGGACTGTGCGAAGGCCGGGTCGTGATCGTGACGGGCGCGGGGCGGGGGCTCGGCCGGGCGCACGCCCGGGCCTTCGCCGCCGAGGGGGCGAAGGTGGTCGTCAACGACCTGGGAGTCGGGCTCGACGGTTCGGCCGGTTCGGGTTCGCCCGCCGAACAGGTCGTGGAGGAGATCCGTACGGCGGGCGGCGAGGCCGTCGCGCACGGCGGCGACATCGCCACGGAGGAGGGCGCGGCCTCGCTGGTGGCAGCCGCGCTCGACACCTTCGGGCGGCTCGACACGCTGGTCAACAACGCGGGCTTCCTGCGGGACCGGATGCTCGTGAACCTCGGCGAGGACGACTGGGACGCCGTGATGCGCGTCCATGTGAAGGGCCACTTCCTGCCGCTGCGGCACGCCGCCGCGTACTGGCGGGCGGAGGCGAAGGCGGGGCGCGCGCCGGTGGCCCGCGTCGTCAACACGACGTCCGGCGCGGGGCTGCTCGGCAGCGTCGGGCAGGGCAACTACGCGGCGGCGAAGGCCGGGATCGTCGGCCTCACGCTGGTCGCGGCGGCGGAGATGGGCCGGTACGGCGTCCAGGTCAACGCGATCGCCCCGGCGGCCAGAACGCGGATGACCGAGCAGGCCTTCGAGGGCCTGGAGGCCGCGCCGGAGGACGTCTCCCCGCTGGTGGTCTGGCTCGGCTCGGCGTCCTCGGCGGGCGTGACCGGCCGCGTCTTCGAGGCGGAGGGCGGCCGCATCACGGTCATGGAGGGCTGGCGGGCCGGCCCGTCGACGGACAAGGGCGCGCGCTGGACCCCGGCGGAGGCGGGGGAGGCGACGCTGAAGCTGCTGGCGGCGGCGGAGGTCCCGGGGCGGGTGTACGGGGCGGCGGGCTGAGGGGCGGTTCGGGTGAGGGGGTTGGGGGGGGGGGGGCCCCCCCCCCCCGCCGGAGGGGCGGCGGCGCGTGCCCCCCCCCCCCCCCGCGGCGGCCGTCGGGCGATTCCGGGGGCACC